>CAVZQX010000032.1:0-116298 GCA_963777475.1 uncultured Alphaproteobacteria bacterium | reverse complement strand
AGCATCAAGGGCGGCAGGTCGAACCCTTTTTCCAGGACATAGCCCATGCCGGCCTCGCCACGGATCGGCACGCGTTGTCCGATCAGGGTCGCGATGTCGCGATAGATCGTCCGCTTCGAGGTTTCCAGCTCGGCGGCGATCGCGTCCGCCGTCAACGGATTACGCGTCCGCCGCAGCACCTGGATGATCTGAAACAGCCGGTCGGCACGTCTCATGGCAAGTCTCTCTTGGCCGTCTCTTTGAATATCAAAGCCTGGTTGGCCGATGCTGACAGCATGTTGGCAGCAGACGGTTTCTATAACGGGACAACACTCCAGCGAAGGGGATTTTGTCCATGATCATTCTTTACGGCTACGGCATTTGGACGGTGGTATTGCCGCTGCTGACACCATGGTGGCAGCAGGGGGTGGCTAGCGTGCGGCGTCTTGTCAAGAGATTGGGAGCGCTCACGTGATCACCCTTTATGGCTTTGGCGCAGGGTTCGGCCTGCCGGAAATCAGCCCGTTTGTCACCAAGACCGAAGTCCAGCTGAAAATGGCCGGTCTTGCCTATCGCAAGCAGCGGGCGATGCCGCCGGCTTCGCCCAAGGGGCAACTGCCCTACATCGACGACGACGGACAAAGCGTCGCCGATTTCGACCTTCATCCGCGCGCATATCGAGCGCAAGTATGGCTTCGATTTCGACGCTGGCCTCGACCGGCCGGCGCGGGCGCAGGCCTGGGCGTTCGAGCGCATGATCGAGAGCCACGTCTATTGGGCCCTGGTCGGCGCGCGCTGGGTCGATCCGGAGAACTTTGCCAAGGGGCCGGCGCATTTCTTCGACGGCGCGCCGGAAGACCGCCGCGAGAAGCTGCGCGAAGACGCCCAGTTCCGCGTCGCCGAGAACTATCTGTTAAGCGGCCTTGGCCGTCATGCGCCCGATGACGACGTCGAGTTGGCGGCGCGGTCGCTGTTGGCGCTGTCGGTGCAACTCGGTGACAGGCCCTATCTGATGGGCGATAAACCCAGCGGCACCGACGCCACCGCGTTCGCTGCGCTGGCCGGCATCCTGACGCCGTTCTTTGACTTTAGATTGCGGACACGGGCGGAAGAGTTCGAAAACCTGACCGCCTATGTCGAGCGCATGATGCAGCAATATTATCCGGACTTTGCTTGGAAGGAGCAGCGCGAAGCTGCTTGAGGTTCGAGCTTGCGATCGAAGTTGCCTCCGCACGCAGCCGGCTCTGGATCGTCGCTGGTTGCGAATTCATCTCTGCGCTTCACTTACCCCACCCCTGGAGGGGGCCCGTCAGGGGTGGGTAAGTGGAGCGCAATCTGGCGTCGATCGCAAGTGGTGACCTACGCCGCGCCTTCACCCTCATGCTTGAACAGAGATAGCTCGCGGCGACACGCTGGTCGTCGAGAGACCGAGCCTCACTGCGCCAGCACGTATTTCCCGTCCTTCACCGTGAGCAGAATGCGCGAGCGGTCATCGAGGCCGTAGCGGTCCTTGTCGGTGAAGTTGTAGACGCCCTGGCTTGCGGCGATGTCGTGCTCGGTGAGCAGCGCCTGGCGGATCGCCTCGCGGAATTCCGGCGTGCCGGGTTTTGCCGTTTTCAACGCGACGGGAATCACGCGCTGCAGCACCAGGAACGCATCGTAGGAATGGCCGGCGAACTGGCTGCGGCTGTTGGGGCCGTATTTCGCCTCATAGGCCTTGTCCAGTGCCAATCCCGGCTTCTTGGTCAGCGCGCTGTCGGGCTGATCCTCGGGATCCATCACCGGACCCGACGCCATCAGCACGCCCTCCGCCGCCTTTCCGGCGATGCGGATGAAGTCCATGCTGGCGGCGCCGTGAGTTTGATAGATCAGCCCCTTGTAACCGCGTGCCCGCAATTCGGTCTGCGGTAGCCCCGCGGCGGTGCCGGAAGCGCCGACCAGGATTGCGTCGGGATTGGCGGCGACGAGCTTCAGCACCTGGCCCGTGACCGACGTATCCGGACGGGCAAAACGTTCTTCATCGACCAGCGTCATCCCCATCGCGACGCCCTGCGACTTGAAGTCGTTGAACCAGAGATCGCCGTAGGAATCGGAATAGCCGATATAGCCGACGGTTTTGACGTTATGCGCCTTCATGTGCTGGTACAGCACCTTGCCCATGATCGGGATCGGCTGCGGCATCGACACCGACCATTTCATGCGCTCCGGCGTGATCGGGAACGGCGACAGGGCGATATGGGGGATGCCGGCCTCGTTGGCGACATTGGACACCGCAATCGTCGGCGGCGTCGTCGACGAGCCCATGATGATGTCGGCCTTGGATTCGGTGACGAAACGCCGTGCATTGGTGGTGGCGTTGGTCGGATCGCCGCCGTCGTCGAGCACGATCACCTTCAGCGGCACGCCGGCGATCTCTTTCGCAACGAATTCCAGCGCGTTGCGCTCGGGGATGCCGAGCGCCGCCCCGGGACCGGTAGTCGTCATCGTGATGCCGATGGTGATCTCATTGGTCTGCGCGTTGGCCTTTGCCCCCGGCAGCGCGAGCGCGAGCACAATGGCGGCGGCAGACAGTAAAGCCTTTTTCATTCTTTCCTCCCTAAATTACTTATTCAGTGCAGATCAAACTTCGGTAGACAATTCAACCCTTTCTTTAGGCGATGCTGAAAGCTGGCGTCAGCCGGCCATGAATTTTGTAATGATTTCTTCCGGCATCGGCGCCGATTTCAGCCGATTCGGATCGTTGGGATCGCGCCCCACCAGGACGCGCGTTTCGAACGCCTCGATCGCCAGCGCGTCGGCCTTGAACACCTTGTGCGTGACCTCGAAGCTCGAGCGTTTGAAACTCTCGATCCGGCTTTCGATGGTGATCCAGTCGCCATGGGTCGAGGCGATGTAGAATTTCGCCCGCGTATCCACCATGGGGATGCCGACCAGGCCATAGCGCTTGACGATGTCCTGCTTGGAGAAGCCGGCCGCCTCGAACATGATCGAGGTGGAATTGTCGAACATCGCGAAATAGCGCGGGTAATAGACGATATTGGCGGGGTCGCAATCGCCCCACTGGATCTGAACGTCGCGCCGGTGCACGAACATGCGATGCCTTATTTCGGAGCCATGCGAAGCGCGGCGTCGAGCCGCACCACTTCGCCGTTCAGATACGGGTTGTCGATCATGTGCAGCGCCAATGATGCGAACTCGTCGGCTTGTCCAAGCCGTCGCGGGAACGGGATCGATGCGGCCAGCGAATCCTGCGCCTCCTGCGGCAGATTGGCGAGCAGTGGGGTCAGGAACAGGCCGGGCGCGATGGTGAGCACGCGAATGCCGAACTGCGCCAGTTCGCGCGCGATCGGCAGCGTCATCGCGACGATGCCGCCCTTCGAGGCCGAATAGGCCGCCTGCCCGATCTGGCCGTCATAGGCGGCAACGGACGCGGTGTTGATCACCACCCCGCGCTCGCCGGTCGGGAGCGGATCGAGCTTCGACATCTCCGCCGTCGCCAGCCGCAGCATGTTGAAGGTGCCGATCATGTTGACCCTGATCACCTTTTCGAAATCGGCCAACGGCATCGGGCCGTCGCGGCCGATCACGCGCTTGGCAACGCCGATGCCGGCGCAATTGACCAGCACCCGCGCGGGACCATGGGCTTTGGCCGCCTGCGCGACCGCCGCTTCCGCGGAAGCTGCATCGGATACGTCGCAGAGGATCGCCGTGCCCTTGATCTCGGCGGCGACGCTCTCGGCGAGTTTTATGTTGAGATCGCACACCGCAACCTTGGCGCCTTGCGCGGCCAGCCGGCGTGCCGTCGCAGCACCCAGTCCCGAAGCGCCGCCGGTGACGATTGCGGCCATATCTTTCAACTGCATGATTTCCTCCTTCGAAATCGCTTTGCTAGTTCAGCGTTATGACGTGAGCCGGCGGCCTCGGCCAATACATTTCCTCGATCAGGGATTTGCGTTGCTCCAGCACCGCGCGCTGGTTGATCGAGCCTTTATCCGTGACCTCGCCGCGATCGATCGACAACGGCGTATCCAAGAGGATGGCGCGGGTGATCCGCGTCGACGAGCCCGTCGCGGTCGAAAGAAATCGGACGAACCGCTCGCGAAAGGCGTCGCGCACCAGCGGGTCGGCGGCGGTCGCGGCAATATCGTCGAACGGCAGCGTCGCGTTGATCAGGCGGCAACCGTCGAGATCGAGCACCACCAGCGCCGACACCTCGTCGCGGTTGATGCCGGCGATGACGACGTCGCGCACCAGCGGCGCGCAGGCCGCGATGAACCGCGCGCGCAACGGGCCGACGCTGACCCAGGTGCCGCTGGCGAGCTTGAAGTCTTCGGCGATGCGGCCGTCGAAATCGAAGCCGGCGTCAAAGTCGTTCGGGTCGGCCGGCTTGAGCGCGTCGCCGAGCTTATAGAACCCCTCTTCGTCAAAGGCGGCGGCGGTCATCTCCGGCTGGCGCCAATAGCCCGGCGTGACGTTCGGCCCCCTTGCGCGAACCTCGAGCTTGCCATTGTTCAGGACCAGCTTCGCATCATTGCCGGGCACGGGAAGCCCGACATGGCCGGAGCGGCTGGTCGCGGGCTTGACCGACATGAAGAACGGCGCGGTCTCGGTGGCGCCTAGCCCCGTCAGCATCGGCACGCGCGTGCCGGTCTCCTGCACCGAGAGCTCGTCGAGGCTGTCCCAGACGAAAGGCGACAGCGCCGCGCCCGAGAAGAACATCGCGTGCAGGCGGCCGAAGAATTTGGCGCGCAGCGCCGCATCGTCGCGCAAGTAAGGCAATAGCAACTCGTAGCCTTTCGGCACGTTGAAATAGACCGTCGGCGAAATCTCGCGCAGGTTGCGCACGGTTTCCTCGATGCCGCCGGGCATCGGCTTGCCCTGGTCGAGATACATCGAGCCGCCGTTGTAGAGCGTCAGCCCGATATTGTGGTTGCCGCCAAAGGTGTGATTCCACGGCAGCCAGTCGACGATCACGGGCGGCTCGTCCTTGAGGAACGCCATGGTCTCGCGGATCATCACCTGGTTGGCGCAGATCATGCGTTGGGTGTTGATGACCGCCTTGGGATTGCCGGTCGAGCCTGACGTCAGCAGGAATTTGGCGATGGTGTCGGGGCCGATTTTCCCGTGCGCCGCATCGAGGCTCGCGTCAAGCGGGGTCGCCATCAGATCGGCCAGCCGCGTCACCTCGCGCCCGGACACCGTGCCGTAGGCGGCGGCGATTTCGGTCCCGGCCGGCACGTTGGCGGAAAGCGCGTCGGCAAATTGGTCGGCGTCGTCGACGAACACCAGGCCCGGCGTCAACAGCTTCATCAGATAAGCGAGCTTGCCGTAGTCGCGCGAGACCAGCGAATAGGCCGGCGACACCGGGCAGAACGGGATTCCGGCATAGAGCGCGCCGAACGCCAGAAGCGCGTGGTCGATCGAATTTCCGGAGAGGATGACGACCGGCCGTTCGGCCGAAAGCCCGCGCGCCAGCAGGGCGGACGCGATATGCCGGCTCGATACCAGCAACTCTTCGTAAGTGAGCTGACGCCAGCCGCGGCCGCCCTCGCGCTCGGCCATGAAGATGCAGCCAGGCGTTGCCTTGGCCCAATGGTGCAGACGGTCGGTCAAGCGAGCCGGATATTCGCCGAGCGCCTTCTTGGGCCGCAGATAAATGGTGCCATCGGCCTTGCGCTCGACCGACACTTCGGGATCGCCGAACGAGATCGCACGCAGCGGATGGGTGTTCGCCGCGCGCGCCGGCGCGTCGCTCGTTGCCGCAGTCTTTGCGATGTGCGGTTGCGCGCTCATGTTTGGCCCGGCTTCACCTTGGCGGTCTTGCGGTCGAGGAAGGCGCGGATCCGGCGTTTTGCTTCTTTGTCGCTTTGCGCCACCGTCGCCATCAGGGATTCCATCAAGAGGCCGGTCTGCGGATTGGCTTCGGCGATCATCGGCAGCGCCTGCAGTACGGCGAAATTCGTTAGCGGCGCGTTGGCGGCGATGCGTTCGGCCAGTTCCATCGCCTTGGGCAGCGCGCCGCCGTCTTCGACCAGATACTGCGCGAAGCCGTAAGACGAACCTTCGGTCGCGGAATAGACCCGGCCGGTAAGCATCATATCGGTCATACGCGCCACCCCGATCAGCCGCGGCAGCCGCACTGATCCGCCGCCGCCGACGAAAATGCCGCGCTGGCCCTCCGGCAGCGCGAAATAGGCCGAGGATTCTGCGACACGGATATGCGCGGCGCAAGCAAGCTCGAGCCCGCCGCCGATTACCGCGCCCTTCAGCGCGGCGATCACCGGCACGCGACTATACTGGATGCGATCGAACACCCGGTGCCACATTTGCGAGTGGATGAGACCGCCGGTCGCGTCGTGGTCGGTCAGTTCCGACAAATCGAGGCCGGACGAAAAATGATCGCCGATGCCGTGGATGACGACCGCGCCGATGTCATCCGGGAGATCGGCGAAGCAATCGCCGATCGCAAGGATGATGCCGTCGTTCAGCGCGTTGCGCTTGGCCGGTCGGTTGAGGCCGACGGTCAGCACCGCGCCTTGCTTCTCGATCTGAAGCAGCGCGGACTGATCCGCGGTTGCGGCGGCGGCGTTTCCCATCGGCTTATTGGGTCCATTTTCAGAATAGTTATAGTTTATAACTATTGGGGTGGGAGTCAATCTCTTACCCTCCCCTGCAGGGGCCTGCAGGGGGAGGGGTCGACGCGAATGAAATGAGCGGCGGGGTGGAGGAGAGACTGCCAACCCGCCCCACCCCGTCTCGCATCTCGCTTTGCGCGATGCGAGCCGACCCTGCCCCTCCAGGGGAGGGTAAGCGGGATCACAGCACCTGATGCACGTCGATCACGACGCGGTCGGCGTGGCGGGCGGCGGAGGCGACGAACAGGTGTTCCATCAGCCAGCGGTAGTTTGCCGCACCCGTTTCGAACTTCGGCGCGGTGCGGAAATAGATCAGTTTTGGGTCGACCGGCTCGCCGCGTTTCAGTTTCTGCAACAATTCCACCGGCCCGAACCGGATGCCCTTGTTCTCGACATAGACCGTCGCGCCGTCGTCGGTCTCGAAGGCGTACTTCGCTTCCAGCTCGATCAGCTCGTTAGGACGGATAATCTGAAAGTCCGCGCCGAACGCCAGGACCTTGCCGCTGATATCCCCGCGCACTTCGCCGCCGATGATCGGAATGATGCGGCGGACGCCATGGCCGATATCGCCGGCCGTCGTCACCTCGCCGATGCGGGCGGTGACGGTGAAGACGTATTTGGTCTGCAGGACCGGCGTCATCAGATCATGATCCCGAAAAAGCCTGTCCCGCACTTGTTGCGGGATGGGTACCGGTTTTCGGAAAAGATCATGCTCTACCTCTAATGGGCCATCATGCGTTGCGGCAGCCACGTCGCGAGCAGCGGGAAGGCGATCAGGATCACCAGCCGGACCAGGTCGGTCGCGACGAACGGAATCACGCCCTTGAAGATGGTGGCGAAGGAAACGTCCTTCACCACGCTCTTGATCACGAAGACATTCATGCCGACCGGCGGATGAATCAGGCCGAGCTCGACCGTCATCACGATGATGACGCCGAACCAGATCGGATCGAAGCCGAGGTGGGAGATCACCGGAAAGATGATCGGCACCGTCAGGATGATCATCGCCATCGCGTCCATCAGGCAGCCGAGCACCAGATACATCACCATGATCAGCGCCAGCACGCCGTAGCTGCCGAGGCCGAGGCCGGTCAAGAACTCCGTCACCTTTTGCGGGACCTGCGTCACCGTGAGAAAATAGCCGAAGATCAGCGCGCCGATCAGCACGGTGAACACCGCGGCCGCGGTGCGGGTCGCCTGCAGCAGCGACGTGAGGATCTTCTCCCTGTCGAGCCTGCCGGTGACGACGCCGATCAGGAACGCTCCCGTCGCGCCGACGCCGCCGGCTTCGGTCGGCGTAAAGCGCGGCAGAAAGGGCAAGCCATACAGTCCGCCGATGACGAAGATGAACAAGCAGCACCGGCGCCCAGATGTCCTTCAAGCCCGCAAAGCGCTTGCGCCATGGCGTCGGCGGCCCCTTGGGCAGGAAGCCGGGCCTGAAATAACCGATCAGCGCGATCGTGATCATGTACATGGTCATCGCGAGCAGGCCGGGAATGATGCCGGCCATGAACAGCTTGCCGATGTCCTGCTCGGTGATGATGCCATAGACCGCTAGCACCGTGGATGGCGGCAGCATCGCCCCCAGCGTGCCGCCGGCCGCGATCACGCCGGTCGCAAACGATTGCGGATAACCGAAGCGGCGCATCTCCGGGTAAGCGACGGCCGAAAAGGTCGCGGCGGTTGCCACCGACGAGCCGCAGATCGCGGCGAAGCCGCCGCAGGCGGCAACGGTCGCGATCCCCAGGCCGCCGCGAAGATGTCCGACGAAACCGTTGGCGGCGCGGAACAGTTCTCGGCTCATGCCGGAATTGGAGACGAAGGTGCCCATCAGCAAGAACATCGGGATCACGCCGAAGGTGTAGTCGGTCACCGTGCGCATCGAGGTCTGGCCGACCAGTTTCAGCGCCGGCGTGCCGCCGACGAGATAGCCGAAGCCGGAGACGCCGACGAGTCCCATCGCCATGCCGACCGGCACGCGCAACAGCATTAGCGCGAACAGCGCGACAAAGCCCAGGATCGCGACGGCGTCGGTGCTCATGCCGCTCTACTCCGTGCCCTTGACCTTGGGATCGTGCATCTCCTCGGGGTGGAAGATCAGGCGGTAGGTGCGGATCGCGATCAACAGCACCGCGGAAACATCGCCGACCCAGGCGACCGCGAAGAACGGCCACACCGGCATGTGCATATCGAAGGTCAGCACGTGGTCGTTATAGGTGCCGCGCACCTTGTCGAACAAGGTCCAGGTCTGCACCGTCACCACGAACAACAACACCAGGGTCGCGAACACGTCGATCAGGCGCTGATAGCGCGGACCGACATTGGCCCAGACCAGATCGACGGTGATGTGGGTGCCGCGATAGCTGGTCGCGGCGATGCCCCAGAAGATCAGAATGCCGAGCAGCATACGCCCGATGTCGAAGGAATCCGGGATCGAATAGTTGAGCGTGTTGCGCAACAGCACCGAGAGGAAAATATCCAGCGCGACGATGCCGACGAAGCCGGCCGCGATCCATTCGATTCCGTCGATGAAACGATCCATCGAAGCGCGCTGCATGTCCCCTCCACGGCCTTGCAAGGCAAGCGGCGGCAGGAGGCTCCCGCCGCCGCGTTCTGCGAAATGTACGCTGTTATTGAGCCAAGGCGCCGTACTTGGTGAGCGAGGCCTTCAGCTCGGTCATTGCCGCGTCCGGATCGACGCCGGCTTTCTTGACGCTGTCGGCCCAGGTCTTGACCAGCGGCTCGGCGGCCTTCTTCCACAAAGCGGTCTGCTCCGGCGTCAGCTTGTAGATTTCCTGGCCCGGCTCCGCCCTCACCTTGTCGATACCGGCATCCTCGAACTCGCCCCAGGGCCCGCCGACGCGGCCCGCGGCTTCGGTATTGCAATTGTCGTCGATCGCTTTCTTCTGGCGGTCGGACATTTCGTTGTACTTGTCCTTGTTCATCACCAGGACGAAGGTCGTGACATAGAGCGGCGCGTCCATGTGATACTTCGTCACCTTGTCGATGCCGAACAGCACCAGCGACCCCCATGGGAAGGTGACGGCATCCGCGACGCCGCGCTCGATGATGTCGCGCACTTCCGGCGCCGAGGACTGCACATTGGTGCCGCCGAGCAGCGTCACCAAATTCCCCATGGTGGCATCGGCGGGGCGGACCTTCATGTCCTTGATGTCGTCGGGCACCACGATCTTCTTGGTGCGCGAATGGAACGAGGACGGCGAATGGATGAAGGCGAGGCAGAATTTGACGTCCTTCATTTCGGTGGCGGCATATTTCCGGTACCAGGCGTCGAGCCCCATTGAGCCGCCCTTGGCGCTCGACATCAGGAACGGCAGTTCGCCGGCGCCGATGATCGGAAACCGGCCCGGCTGATAGCCGGGATTGACATAGGTGACGTCGGCGATGCCGTCGCGCGCCATGTCATAATGGTCGAAGGCCTTGCCGAGCTGCTGGGCCGGATACACCTGGTATTTGATGGTGCCGCCGGATGCCTTTTCGACCGCGGCGCCCCAGTCTTCCAGCGCCTTCTGCAGCGGATGCGAGGCGGGGACCCAGTGCGAGATTTTCAGGTTGAAGGTCTTTTCCTGCCCGAACGCGGGCGTCATGCCGGCGACCAGCAGCAACGCCAATAACGTTTTCCTCATCGACATCTTCTCCCTTAACGCAATCGGGCTTCCATGGCCCTTTGCAGATATTGTTATATGATATAATTATCATTGCAAGGCTGCGACGACGGCCGCGACCCGGCTGGCGTTGAAGCCTATAACATCGGGAGGAGCAAGTATTGCGGACGAAAGTAGCAATCATTGGCGCGGGGCCGGCGGGATTGTTGCTGGGACAATTGCTGCGCACCTACGGCATCGACAACGTCATCCTCGAACGGCAGACGCCTGACTACGTGCTCGGCCGTATCCGCGCAGGCCTGCTCGAGGAAGGTACCGTCGCACTGCTCGACGAAGTGGGCTCCGGCGCGCGCGCCCACGGCGAGGGCCTGGTCCATGACGGCATCGAGCTCGCCTTCGGCGGCGAGCGCCATCGGATCGACATGAAGGCGGCCACCGGCAAGACCGTGATGATCTACGGCCAGACCGAAGTGACGCTCGATTTGATGAACGCGCGCAAGGCCGCCGGCCTGACCTCGGTCTATGAAGCCGCCAACGTTACGCCACACGATTTCGATACCGCCCAGCCGCGCGTCACTTACGTCAAGGACGGGGTCACTCACGAAATCGCCTGTGACTTCATCGCCGGCTGCGACGGTTTTCATGGCATCAGCCGCGCCAGCGTCAAGCCCGAAGCGATCGAGACGTTCGAGCGGGTCTATCCGTTCGGCTGGCTCGGGATTTTGTCGGAGACGCCGCCGGTCAGCCACGAACTGATCTATTCCAACCACGCGCGCGGCTTTGCGCTCTGCACCATGCGCTCGACCCACCGCAGCCGTTACTACGTGCAATGCTCGCTCGACGACCACATCGACCAATGGCCGGACCAGCGATTCTGGGATGAACTGAAGCGGCGGCTCGACCCGAAGGCGGTCGACCATCTGGTCACCGGGCCGTCGATCGAGAAGAGCATCGCGCCCTTGCGCAGCTTCGTCGCCGAGCCGATGCAGTTCGGCCGGATGTTTCTGGCCGGCGATGCCGCCCATATCGTGCCGCCAACCGGCGCCAAGGGCTTGAACCTCGCCGCCAGCGACGCGCATTATCTCGCGGTCGCCTTGCGCGAATATTACGACGAAAAATCTTCGGCCGGGATCGACAACTATTCCGTCAAGGCTTTGGCGCGGGTCTGGAAGGCGGTGCGGTTTTCCTGGTGGATGACGTCGATGTTGCACAAATTCCCCGACACCGGAACCATCGGCGCGCGCATCCAACTCGCGGAACTGGACTACGTCTGCAGCTCGAA
Source organism: uncultured Alphaproteobacteria bacterium (assembly GCA_963777475.1). GTDB lineage: Bacteria > Pseudomonadota > Alphaproteobacteria > Rhizobiales > Xanthobacteraceae > Bradyrhizobium. The sequence continues at coordinate 104,776 of CAVZQX010000032.1, read as the reverse complement.
GGCGGCGATGACCTCGCTGGCGGAGAATTATGTGGGGCTGCCGTTTTAGGCGACGGAATATGGAACCGTCCTCCTCTGCGAAGAGCAACTAGGCCCGTCATTGTGAGCCAACGGGTCGCGCGAACGCGCGCCCGATGACAGGCTCCGCGATGCAAACCATTTCGCCGTGGCAAGAAGCAATGGATAGCGTTCCTCGCAACGGCGACCTTTGCTTAAACACGCGCGCAAATGCCGTTTAAAACTTTGTAAGCGATGAATTTGTCGCACGCTTCGAGTTTAATGAGCCCGCATCGGACACCGAAAGCCGCCAATGACCGCAACCGATATCCCCGAAGGCTTCGAGCCTCATTTCCGCAAAAGCCCGTTCACCGATCCCTGGGAGCCGCTCTATTCGAGGAAGACGGACAAGGCCGTGGTCATGGGATTGCGGCTGGCAAGACCCCACACCAATGCCCGCGGGCTCATTCATGGCGGGCTGATCGCCTCGCTTGCCGACAACGCGATGGGCTATAGCTGCGCGCAGGCGATGGGCTGGGCCTCTTCGCTGCTGACGATCTCTCTGGCGATCGATTTCACAGGCTCCGCCGAAATCGGACAGTGGCTCGCGGTCGAGAGCGAGGTGATCCGCACCGGCAGCACCATCTGTTTCGCGCAAAGCCTGATCAAGGCCGACGGCGCCGTGATCGCGCGGGCGAACGGGACGTTTCGGGTGGTGTCGAAGAAGGGGTAGTTGTCATCCCCGGATCAACTCCGTCATCATGCCCAGCGAAGGCGAAGGGGCATCCAGTACGCCGTGGCAGTCATAGAGATCGAGATGCCTGCGTTTACTGGATCACCCGCCGGAGCCCGTCATCCGGCCGGCCGGAGGCCGGACCGGTTGGCGGGTGATGACAGGGAAATCGTGGGGGGACGAGCATCCGGAGCGATGCACCTGCCCTACCCAAAATCCCACTCGCTGGTCTCAACCACGAGATCGATGAAGGTACGCACCTTGGCCGACAGCAGCCGCGAGGTCGGATAGACGATGTGGATCGGCAGCCGCGGCTGTTCGAATTTCGCCAGCGCGATTCTGAGCCGGCCGCGCTTGATGGCGTCGGCGGCCTGATAGGCCAGCACCCGCGTCAACCCGCCGCCCGCTTCGGCATATTGGATCGCGGCATCCGCGCTATTGGTGATGAATCGCGGCACAGGGCTGGCGCGAACCTCCCGGCCATCCCTGACAAAGCGCCAATCCGACGCGGCGCCGAACTGGATCGTCGCGTTTGATTCGATCGCCTCCGGCGTCTTCGGCTCGCCATGCGACTTGAGATAATCGGGGGACGCCACCACGATCCGCCGCATCTCGCCGACTTGGCGCGCGACAAGCGAGGAATCGGCGAGGTGACCGATCCTGACCGCGAGATCGACGCCGTCCTCGACCAGGTTGACCATGCGGTCCTCGAGCCGCAATTCACCAGAGACCTCCCGATAGCGCTTCAGATAGGCCGTCATCACCGGGCTGACATGACGGCGGCCGAAGCCGACCGGCGCCGACACCACGAGCCGCCCGCTCGGCCGCGTCCGTTCGCCCTCGGCGGCGATTTCGGCTTCCTCGACATCGGCGAGAATGCGCCTGGCGCGTTCCAGATAGCGCGCGCCGGCATCGGTCAGGGTCACGGAACGGGTGGTCCGCTGCAACAGCCGGGCGCCGAGGCGTTGCTCCAGCGCCGCGATTAGCCGCGTCACCGCCGATGGCGATAGCTTCAGCTTGCGCGCCGCCGGCGCGAACCCCCTGAGGTCCGCGACCGTGACGAAGGCCTGCATGGCGTCGATCCGGTCCATGGCATTATTTCATATATTGCAATGATGAAGTGTCAATTGCGTCGATTGTTCAAATCCGGGACCGGCCGATATTGGGTGCCAGGGACAGCGGGCCGGGCCCGCCTCCGAAGGAGGCCTTTTCGATGACGGACACGCAGACTTATTCCAGCGACGTTGCCTTTACGCCAGCGGTGAAATCCATCCAGGCCCGCAAGGGATCGCGCGAGGCCTACGCCCATGTCGAGGAGAACGGCGCCTGGCGTACCGAGATCGACGAGGGGCTCGCAAGCCAGCTTGCCGAGACCAACAGCTTCTATCTCGCGACCGCGACTGCCGACGGCCAGCCCTACATCCAGCATCGTGGCGGGCCCAAGGGCTTCATCAAGGTGTTGGACAAGAATACCATCGCGTTCGCCGACTATGGCGGCAACCGGCAATACCTTACACAGGGCAATCTCTCGGAAAATCCGAAGGCGCATATCTTCGTGATGGATTACGCCCATCGCCGTCGGGTGAAAATCTGGGGCGAGGCGCGGGTCGTCGAGGACGATCCGGCGCTGATGCAGTCGCTGATGCCGAAAGGCTACAAGGCGCGTCCCGAACAGGTGATCCTGTTCAAGATCGCCGCCTGGGATACCAACTGCCCGCAGCACATCCCGCAGAAATTTGACGCCGCCGACGTAGCGGCCGCGCTCGCCGAGCGCGACGCGCGGATTGCGGAATTGGAGGCGGAGTTGACCGCGCTGAGGGGCAAAGCGGCGCTCTAAATCAGGGGGCGCTCTTTACCCTCGCTGCCCTCGAGGGGAGGGTAGAGACCAAGCGGCGATCAGCTTTTCATTGCCTGCAGCAGCGCCGAGATATTGATCGTTGCGAAACTGGAGAAGGTGTCCGACACCGCATATGGCAGGATGATCGTGTCTCTGTGCCGCATTGCACCGCAGGTGTAGACGACGTTGGGGACATATCCTTCGCGCTCGGATGGCTCAGGCCGCAATAACGGCTCGCGCGAGCGCGCCAGCACCTTGGAAGGGTCGCCCTTGTCGAGCAGTGCCGCGCCGATCGAGTATCTGCGGACCGGGCCGACACCGTGTGTCAGCAACAGCCAGCCTTCATCAAGTTCGATCGGCGAGCCGCAATTGCCGATTTGGACGAACTCCCATGGAAATTGCGGTTTCAGAACGGCCTGACCGCCGTCCCATGTGTACAGGTCGTCCGAATAGATCAGATACAGGTTCTCATTGTCCTGCCGCGCGATCATGGCGTATTTGCCGCCGATCTTGCGCGGGAACAGCGCCATGCCCTTGTTCCGTGCGGCAGCTCCCCTCAGGGGCGCCAGGCGGAACGACATGAAATCGCTGGTCTCGATCAATTCGGAACGGATCGCCCGTCCGCTGTAGGCGGTATACGTCGCGTAGTAGGTTTTCCGACCGCCATCCTCGAACTCGACAAAGCGCGCGTCCTCAATGCCGTTCGATTGGGATTCGGTGACGGGAAAGATGATGCGTTCGCTCAAGTCTTCTTCGGGCTTGAAAATCAGCTCGACGCGGTCGCCGTCCGGCTCGGATACGCGATGGCAAATCCGGGGAATCGAGGCGAGGCGAGCCGCCGGATCGACGGTCAAACTGCCGTCGGCCGCGATTGTACCGGTCCGAAACGTCAGTGACGACACATGCCCTTCGCCGATGGCACGCAGACTGAGAATGAAGCGCACGCCGCCTTTCGGCGCATCCGATTGATCGGGGTGTCGCACGATGCTGGGGTTAAACAGGGCAGAGGCTTCGAACGAATACTCATTGAGGAAATAGGCGCCGACCAGTTGGCGCTGGGTCTCTGAAAAGGCTCCATGCTTTGCGAAAGCGTCCTCCATTTCATCCGCACGCGCCTCGAACGTCTCCAACAGGTCACGATGCCGATCCTGGAAACTATCCATGACGTCCGCGAGTTGGCTAGCAACGGCTTCTGAATCGAGGGCGACGACCCGGTCGACGATGTGATTTGCGCGCATCTTGTCGGTCGGGTTCAGATCGCGCGGTTCAGTCGCCGGCTTGAACGGCCGCACAATCACCCGCGCGGGATTCGGGCGCAGGTAAAGCGCCTGCCGGTTCAGGAATGTAGCTTGTGACACGATATCCTCGGATCTCTGGACGCGAAGGTGAAATTCAGCCGCCCACGGCGCGAAGCGCGGCGGGCTTTGTCAGGCTGGTGTTGACGCGTGCAAGCTGGCGAATCTCGGCAAGTCCGAGAAGATAGCACACAACCGACTCGCCGCCGCGATTTTCGTTGGCGCGATCGGGGTGCAATCCGTCGCGGCAACTGCCCGTGCCCGGGTCGACCAGCGCCACCGACAGATCGTTGCTGCCGAGGAACCAGGCGAAAGCGACCTTTGCCATGGCTTCCCACCCGGCATCGCCGTCCGCCCGCCACGCCGTGAGGCAGGCGGCAATGGTCGCCGTTGCTTCCACGGGCTGCTGATCGAAGGCGTGGGGATGTTGCCGCAGTTCGCCGAAGCCGGCGGTGCCCACCGGGCGGAAATGACCGATCGAGGTCGTTTGTTGCGTCATCAGCCAGCGCAGGGACCTCAATCCGGCATCGAGGTAATCAGGCGTTTGCGTCGCCATGCCCGTTATGATCAACGCCTGCGGCAGGCGCGCGTTGTCGTAAGCGAGCCCCTCCTCGAACCATACCCAGTCCGGCGTCTCGACCAGCGCCAGGCAGGACATCAACCTGTCGGCAAGCGAATGCCGGACCTCCTTGGCATGGAGATCATCCGGAGCGACAGTGCAATAAGCGTCTAAACCCAGCAGCGTGAACGCCCACGCTCGGGGTGAGCGAAAGCTTTCCGCGGTCGTCAGCGCCTGGGCGAACAGGGCCGTGGCCCACCGGCGCCGCGACGGGCTTGCGTCTCCGCGCGCCGCCTCACCCAGGGCCCAAAGCGTTCGCCCGTGGCTGTCTTCGGACCCTTTGTCCTCAAGCCAGGTTCGGTTGAAGCCCATGAAGTTGCGAAATCGCCCGGTGTCCGGGTTCCATGCATGCTGCACAAAAGCTGCGAAGCGGGCCGTCAAGACTTCCGACAGGCGCTGTTCGCCCGGATTGTTGAGGGCGCAGGCCAACAGCAAGGCGCGGGCGTTGTCGTCGACACAATAGCCATGCGAGCGATCGGGCACCGAATGCACCGCGTGCTGGAACAGGCCGGTATCGTCGCACATCGACAGGAAGTGGCCGATCTGCATGTCAGGCGCCGCCGGGCTGCGCGGCTCGGCGCGGGCGTATCGGCGCGCGCAACGGCCTTGGGCAAGTGACCCTGCCGTGCGTTCTCGAAGACGGACATGTAGCGCTCGGCGGTGCGCTCCCATGTCATCGTTCGGCTGACCGCATAGGCGCGCAGACACATCGCCTGACGGCGGGCGTCATCGGTGAGCAATTCCGCAATTTCGCCTCCAATCGCCGCCGCGTCGCCGAAAGGCACCAGAACGCCCCGGCCATCGGTCAACAGCTCGCGCGCGTGCCAATAGGACGTCGAGACGACCGGCTTCCCCAGTCCGAAGCTGTAAGCCAACGTTCCCGACGTCATCTGCGCCTCGTTGAGATAGGGCGTGACATAGACGTCGCACATCGAGATGAATTCGAGCAGCGTAGCCTGATCGACGAACCGGTCGAGGAACACCACGTGGTCTTCGACGCCAAGTTCACGCACGCGTGCCATCAGGCTCTCGCGATAAGCCTCGCCCTGATCTCGAACCAGATTGGGATGCGTCGCGCCGAGCACGACATACACTGCGTCGGCGCGTCGCTGCAGAATCGACGGCATGGCATCGATCACGACTTCGATGCCCTTGTTGGGGGACAATAGGCCGAATGTCAGAATGACCGACTTGCCGCTAAATCCGAGCCTGGCCTTCGCCGCATCGGGCCCGACAAAGGCGACGTCGGGAATGCCATGGGCTATCACCTCGATCTTGTCGTCCGGCACAGAATAGACGCTACGCAGCAGTTCGCGACCCTTGTTGGCCATCACCACCACCTTCGACGACGCATTGACGATGCGCTGCATGACCGCGCGTTGAACGGCTGTCGGATCGGCCAGTACGGTATGGAACGTTGTCACCACCGGCATGGTGAGGCGTGACAGCAGCACCAGAATGTGGGCGCCGGCTTCGCCGCCGAAAATTCCGAATTCGTGCTGCAGGCAGACGGTGTCGAACCGGCCGGCATTGAGGAAGTCTGCTGCACGCTTGTATTCTTCGATATCGCCGTCCTTGATCTGCAAAGCGACCGCTTCAGGATAATCATAGGCTTGACCGCGATCGGTCATCGCCACGATGCAGGTCTCCAGGTTGGGACGAGAAGTCGATATCGCCTTCTGCAGGTCGGTCGTAAAGGTTGCAATTCCGCAGCGGCGTGGCAGCGAGTTGCCGATAACGGCGATACGGCGCAGCGGCGTCATGATTGTCCTCACGCGTGACGCGCATATCGATGCGATATGCCGTTGGTTGATGCCGCCGGTTGGGATTTGGCTTAGCCAAGCTGCCGTATTTCGCGGTCTGTCAGAGCTAGTCCGATCGCATCACCTCTCCACATGGTTACTGCAGTGCACAATAGCAACCTTTGCGCGCTCATAAAGACTGGCGACCTGATCTGCCGGAAATGCCCGAAATGTTCAGGGTCAAGCGAGCCTTCTGGTTATCGCCTGCGAGATCAGAGGCTTGCCTCGACTTCGCTCACGTCGACCGATGGAATGTCGGCGGCATGGGCTCGCGCACCAGTTCTGTCAGATCCAGGGCCTCGCCGCTTTCCGCGATGTCGGAGACCAAAACCTCGACAAAGGGATGCTGGCGGTTGAACGCGGGGCCCCGCTGGTATTTCGCGTCCACGATCCGCTCGATCGCTGCCAGGTTCAGCTTGCCCAGCGCATCGTATTGGCCACGGAACAGACTCTGTCGTCCGCTGCGATGTTCGGCCGAGTCGGCCCAGACGTCCATCACCTTGCGGCCTATGAACGCCTCGACCCGCTCGGAACCATCCCGTGCAAAAAGCCGCAGTCCATCCATGTTGTGTGGTCCGTCATCGACGCTGAATTGTGTAAGTGGCATCGGGAGTCCTTCCTGTTGTCGCGTTGGTTCGCACCGGCAGTCTGTTGCGGACTTCGCCCCCTCATTTCGATGCTGCAACCTGCATCGCAACGCGCGTCTTCGGTCAGTGTCGAACTCTTAATCCGTTCGCCGAACTCGGCTGCTCTTGCACGAAATTGCTGAGACTTGAACATGCGCTTTCGTCGGAACTCTCCGCGCATTCCGACCAACATCGATGTTTGATCCGGATAGAGACCGATATGGAGATCAAAGGTCGGAATAACGAGCCCAGGGCACAAATAAGGTGGCAAGAGGGAACGCAAATCTGCGTTGTGCAGCCGATAAGGACAACACCGGCATCATCAAGGTCACCAAACCTGTCGCATTCGTTCACGCCGGGTCAGGGACAACCTGAACCGCGTGTTCAAATTCGCGGTAACGGCACCATCTACACTGCGCTCTCGCCCTCGTGCGTGAAGCCGAGATAGCTCGCGGCGACGCGCTGGTTGGCGGCGATGTCGGCGGCCGGGCCGTCCAGGATGAATTCACCGAGCTCCATCACATAGGCGCGGTCGGCGATCTTCAGCGCCGCCTGCGCGTTCTGTTCGACCAGCAGCACGGAGACGCCGCTCGCGCGCAATTCGCCGACGGTCTTGAAGATATCGGCGACGATGATCGGAGCGAGCCCAAGGCTCGGCTCGTCAAGCATCAACAGTTTCGGCGCGCCCATCAGCGCGCGTCCCATCGCCAGCATCTGCTGTTCGCCGCCCGACAGGGTCCCTGCGAGCTGCCTGCGGCGCTCCTTCAGCCGCGGAAACAGCGCGTAGACCCGCTCGAACGATTGGGTTGCCTGCGCCTTGCCGACGCGGAAGGCGCCGAGCTGCAGATTGTCCTCGACATTCATGCTGGCGAACAGCTCGCGATGTTCGGCGACGAGGCTCAAACCCGCGCCGACGCGGTCCTCGATCTCGAGCCGCGCCACGTCAACGCCTGCAAAGGCGACACGGCCCTTCAGCGGCAGGATGCCCATGATGGCGTTGAGCAGCGTGGTCTTGCCGGCGCCGTTGGCGCCGATGATGGTGACGATCTCGTTGTCGGCGACGTGAAGCGACACCGAACGCACGGCCTCGACCTTGCCGTAGGCGATATGCGCGTCGGTGACCTCCAGGAGCGCGCTCATGCGCCAACTCCGAGATAGGCCTTGATCACGTCGGGGTTGGTCTTGATCGCCTCTGGCGTGCCCTCCGCGATCTTGGTGCCGAAATCGAGCACCACGACGCGATCGGCGAGATCCATCACAAAGCCCATGTCGTGCTCGACCAGCAGCACCGACATGCCGCCGTCGCGCAACTGGCGGAGTAGCGCGGCGAGCCGCTGCTTCTCCATATGCCGCAGGCCCGCGGCCGGCTCATCGAGCAACAGGAGCATCGGGTCGACGCAGAGCGCGCGCGCGATCTCGACGATGCGCTGCTGGCCGAGCGGGAGCGAGCCCGCGAGTTGGTCGATCTGGTCGGAAAGCCCGACCCGCTCGATCTGCCGCGCGGCTTCCGCGAGCAGTCTGGCCTCATCTGCGCGGTCGAGGCGGAACATGCTGGCGAGCGCGCTCGCCTGCCCGCGCAGATGCGCGCCGATCGCGACGTTCTCCAGCACCGTCATGTCCGGAACCAGCTTGACGTGCTGGAACGTGCGGGAGATGCCGAGCTTCACCACCTCCTGCGGCGGGGCGTTGTGAAGCTTCCTGCCGCGCACCGAGATCGTGCCGCTGGTTGCGGTCAAGACGCCGGTGATCAGGTTGAAGGTCGTGCTCTTGCCGGCGCCGTTGGGGCCGATCAGCGCCACGATCTCGCGGGCTTGCACGTCGAAGGAAACGTCGTTGACCGCGACCACGCCGCCGAACTGTTTGCGCGCGTTGTCAACCTGCAGCAGCACGCTGGGTTCGCCGACAGCGCGCGCGCGGGGGGGCAGGGTCAGCGATGTGTCGAGCCGCTTGCCGTTCGGCTTGAACGGCAAGCGCGACGTCAGCCAGGGCCAGACCCCGGTCGGCGCCAGTTGCAGCAGCGCGACCAGGAGGATGCCGAACACGATGGTCTCGAGCTGGCCTTCGCCGTGCAAGAGCAGCGGCAGATAGCTCTGCAAAATCTCTTTCAGGATGACGACGATCGCAGCGCCCAATACCCCGCCCCAGACATAGCCGGCGCCGCCGACGACCGCGATGAACAGATATTCGATGCCGGCCTGCGCCCCGAACGGGGTCGGATTCACCGCGCGTTCGAAATGCGCATAGAGCCAGCCGGACAGTCCCGCCAGCACCGCGGCATAGATGAAGACCAGAAGCTTCGCGCGCGGGGTCTGCACGCCAAAAGCTTCGGCGGCGACATGCCCGCGCCGTAACGCGCGAATCGCCCGGCCGGTGCGGGAGTCCAACAGGTTCATCGTCAGCAGGGCGCAGACGAGGACCGCGATCCAGATCGCGTAGTAGATCGTGCCGGGGTCGAGCATTTTAAGCGTACCGATCGACAGCGGCGGGATGGCGGAGATGCCGTCATTGCGGCCGAGGAATTCCAGCTTGCTGAACAGATAGAACAGCCCCAGGCCCCAGGCGATGGTGCCGAGCGGCAGATAGTGGCCGGACAGCCGTACCGTGACGAGGCCGAGCAGCACGGCGGCAAGCCCGCTCACCAACAGCGATGCCGGCAGCGACAGCCATGGCGACAGGCCATAATTGGTCGTCAGCACCGCGCTGGTATAGGCGCCGAAGCCGACGAACGCGGCTTGGCCGAAGGAGGTGAGGCCGCCGACGCCGGTCAGGAGCACGAGCCCCATCGCCACCAGCGCGGACAGGCCGATGTTGTCCGATAGCACGATCCAGAACGGCGGCATGCCGGGCACGACCGGGATTGCCGCCATCACAGCTGCGAACAACAGGATCGGCCAGTACGCCTTCATCGCGCGTCAGTCCTTCTCTTCCTCGACCGCGGGCGCCGCCAGTGATCGCAACAGAAGCACGGGAACGAGCAGCATGAAGACGATGACCTCCTTGAAGTTGCTGGCGTAGAACGAGGAGAAGGATTCCACGATCCCGACCATCAGCGCCGCGATCGCGGTGAGTGGATAGCTGACGAGCCCGCCGATGATTGCGGCGATGAAACCCTTCAGGCCGATCAGGAATCCGGTGTCGTAATAGAGCGTGGTGATCGGCACGATCAGAATGCCCGACAACGCGCCGATCACGGAGGCGAGCAGGAAGGCGATCTGTCCCGACAACGACGTCCGGATGCCGACGAGGCGCGCGCCGAGCCGGTTGACCGCGGTGGCGCGCAGCGCCTTGCCGTAGAGCGTCAGGCCGAAGAACAGCCAGAGTCCGACGATGAAGGCGACGGTGATGCCGTAGACCGCGATGCTCTGGCCGGTAAAGCGCAACGGTCCGGCGCTGAGCGCCGTATCCGCAATGGTCGGGCCGCGCTGGCCCTCGGCGCCGAAGAACAACAGCCCCAACCCCTGCAGCGCCAGGTGGCAGCCGACGGAGGCAATCAGCAGCACCAGTACCGAGGTATGCGCCAGGGGCTGGAAGGCGATGCGATAGAGAAATAGCCCGATCGAGGCCACGATCACCAGCGACAGCGCGACGCTGACGAGAACCGGCGGATGGCGGCTGACGAAAACGAAGGTCAGCGCCAGCACCGCGCAGGGTAGCAAAATGTTGACCAGGGATGCGCGGACGACCCGCCGCCAGTGCAGCGACCGCCGCGCGGCAAACAGGTCGAACGCGAAGGCGGCAACGCCCATCGCGACCGCGAGCTTCGCGGTACCCGGCATCTGGCCCGAGGCCAGCGAGGCGTAGGTCAGCGCGCCGTAGGTGACGAATTCGCCCTGCGGAATCAGGATCACCCGCGTCACGGTGAACACCAGAACCAGCGCCAGCCCGAGCAACGCGTAGATCGCGCCGTTGGTAATGCCGTCCTGGACCAGGAACAGCATGATCGTGGTATTCAAGACCGGACGCTCCCCCTCAAGGCCCGGGCCGATCGGAGCGTTACAACCTTACCGATCGCCCGACGACGGCAGTTGAAATGTCCTGCCGGAATTTGATATGGTGGATAACAATTATCAAATATAATCTCAAGGGCGGCAGCTTCGGCCGCGTCGTTTCGAGCCCAGGCGATGAGCGTTTCCAAGACCGCTATGGCGCAAAGTGCCAAGGCCCGCAAGGTACCTGTCGAGGAGGCGGCCGGCGAAGGTTACGCCCTTCAGATGGGCGAACTGCTGGATTTGCTCGGCTATTCGCTCAAGCGCGCGCAGCTGAAGGTTTTCGAGGACTTCTTGCGCTGCGTCGCTTCGCTGCAGCTGACGCCGGCGCAGTTTTCGGTGCTGCTGTTGCTCGACCGGAACCCGGGCCGCAACCAGACCGAAATCGCCAACACGCTCGGCATCCTCAGGCCGAACTTCGTGGCGATGCTCGATGGGCTCGAAAGCCGCGACCTCTGCGCGCGCATCCGCTCCACCAACGACCGCCGTTCGCACATCCTGGTTCTGACCGACCGGGGCCGTGCGGTGCTGGCGCGGGCGAAGAAGCTCGTCGCCTCCAAGCATGAAGCGCGCCTCAACCAATTGTTGGGCCCAGCCAACCGCGCCGCGCTGCTGGCGATGCTGACCAAGATCGCCGAGGAGTTTTAGTAACGCCGTGATTTCGCGGCGCGCTTGATGATCCGGAATGACGGCGTGTTGTTTGGCGTCAATCACGCCGCGACAATGCGGTCGTCGGCCTTCCGGGCCTCGCGGCCTGACAGGAACAGCCGCTCGATCTCGCTTGCGGGTACCGGGCGGCTGAACAGGAATCCCTGCATCTCGGTACAGCCTTCGGAGGTAATCCTGTCGAGCTGTTCGGCGGTTTCCACGCCCTCGGCGGTGGCCGACATCCCCATTCCCTTCGCCAGCGCCGCAACCGCACGGACGATATTGAGCGAGCCGGTGTTTTCCGTGATGTCCTTGACGAACGACCGATCGATCTTGATCTTGTCGAACGGAAAACACTGCAGATAGGTCAGCGAGGAATATCCGGTACCGAAATCGTCCATCGCGATCCGGACGCCGAGCTCGCGCAACTGATGCAGCACGGCGAGCGTGGTTTCCCTGTTCTGCAACAGCACGGTCTCGGTGATTTCGATCTCAAGCCGCGTCGGGTTCAACCCTGACGTCGCGAGCGCACCGACGATGACCTGCATCAGGCCGGGATTGCGGAACTGAGCCGCCGAGATGTTGACGGCGACACAGAGATCGCCCGGCCATTGCGCTGCGGTGGCGCAGGCCTGCCTGATCACCCATTCTCCCAACGGGACAATGAAACCGGTCTCCTCGGCCAGCGGAATGAAGCTGACGGGAGAGACCAGGCCTTTTTCCGGATGATTCCAGCGAATCAGCGCCTCGAATCCGCTGATGTCGCCGCTCGCGAGATTTACCACCGGCTGGTAGTAGAGTTCGAACTGGTTCCCCGGCAGCGCCTTGCGCAGGTCCCGTTCCATGATGCGGCGGGTTTGCATTTGCAGGTCCATCGCCGTCTCGAAGAAGCGGAACGTGCCGCGCCCGTCGCCTTTCGCGCGATAAAGCGCGAGGTCCGCGTTGCGCAGCAGCGTGTCGGGTCTGAGCCCATCGGAAGGCCCGACCGCAATGCCGATGCTGGCGCCGATCACGGCCTGGTGGCCGTCGAGGTCGAAGGGCTCGCTCAACGAGGCGATGATCCGTTGCGCCAGCGAGGTTGCTTCAGCGGGATCGGCGATCGCGGCCTGCACGACCACGAATTCATCGCCGCCCATTCGCGCGATGGTGTCGGTCTCGCGCACCAGTTCCCGCAGCCGGTCGGCGACAATCTTCAGGAGCTTGTCGCCGGCGGGATGGCCGAAGGTGTCGTTGACGGCCTTGAACTGGTCGAGATCGAGGTGGTGAACCGCCACCATTTCCTCGACGTGAATGCGGCGGCCCAACGCCTGCTCCAGCCGCTCGTTCAACAGCACGCGATTGGCGAGATCGGTGAGCGCGTCGTGGTGGGCCATGTATTCGATCTTGACCTCCGATCGCCGCTGCTCGGTGATGTCTTCATGGGTGGCAACCCAGCCGCCGTCCGGCATCGGGCGGTGGCGGATCTTGAAGGTTTTTCCGTTGCGCAGTTCGACAATGCTGTCGGTGGGCTCGTGGGAGACGGCAACATTGGTGCGCCATTGCAGGTATTCGTCCCGGGTCATCTCGGGAAAGCTGCCCGCCTCAAAGCGCATGTCGACGATTTCGGCGAGAGGTGTGCCCGGACCAACGCGGTCGTGCGCAAGATCGTACATGTCGATGTAGCGGTCGTTGCAGACGATCAGCCGGTGGCTCGCGTCGAAGAAACATAACCCTTGCGACATGTTGTTGATCGCGGTGTCGAACTGCAGGTTTCGGATTCGTAAGTTCTCCTCCTGCTGCTTGCCGAGCTCGTTCTGCATTTTCAGACGGGCGCTGATTTCCTCCCGGCCGGTGATGTCTTCATGGGTGGCCATCCCGCCGCCGCCTGGCATCGGATGCACCGTATAGGCAATGACCCGGCCGTCGGTGAATTCCTGGATGGTGGTAGCGGGAACGACGACGTTTCCGATGCGCTCGCGAATATAATCGTCGGGGTTTGAACGAACCTTGAGCCCCAGATTGAGCCGGTGCCGGATCAGTTCGCTGATCGAAGTCCCGGGCTTCACCTGCTCGGCCGATAGCCGATAGATTTCCATGTACCGCTTGTTGCAGAACACGATCTCGCGCCTGCCGTCGAAGATGACGACGCCGAGCGACAGATGGTTGATGGCTTCGTCAAATATCCGGGTCGGGTCAAAAGGCCCGGCGTCGATGGCAGTCCCGGTCGATTCCGTCATTTGGGTTTCCCGTGGCGCAAATTTGCACGCGCTCCGACCATGAGGCGCCAACCATTAAAAGCCAAAGCTGGTGAACCGCCCGCTTGGCTTGCCCAGATTTCCGGCAACTTCCTCAGGTTTCGCTGAACATTTCGTTAACGTCGTCCGAGAGGGCGGCGAGGGGGACGAAGCGAAGCGGTGCGGAAATGACGGCGTGGGGCGTCAGGAACCTGACGCGCCCTCGACCAGGATCGCCCTTATGTCGTTGACATTGGTGAGCGTCGGGCCGGTCAGCAGCAGATCGCCGGTCAAGCCAAAGAACGCGGTGGCATCGTTGTTGTCGAGATAATCTCTCGGATCGAGGCCGACCGACTTCATCTTGGCGAAGGTCGCGGAATTGATGATGGCGCCGGCGGGATCGCTCGCGCTGCCGGCGCCGCCGTCGGCGCCGTCGGTGTCGCCGGCGAGTGCCGAGATGCCGGGCGTGTCCTTGAGCAGGGCGGCGAGCGAAAGCGCATATTCCTGGTTGGGACCGCCGCGGCCGTTGCCGCGCACGGTCACCGTGAGTTCGCCGCCCGAGAGGATCGCGACGCGCTTGCCTTCGCTTCGCGCTTTCAGCGCAAGACGGGCATGATCGGCGGCAACCTCGCGCGCCTCGCCCTCGAGATCGGCGCCAAGGTCGATGATCTCGAAGCCCGCCTGCTTCGCCAGCCGGATCGCGGCATCGAGCGAGGCGCGCGGACGGGCGATCAACTCGAAATGCGCGCGCGCAAAGGCGCTGTCGCCGGGCTTGCAGCTTTCATTCCCGGGATCTTCGAGGGCGCGGCGGATCGCGTCATCGACCTCGAGCTTGTATTTGGCGACGATGGCGCGGGCGTCCGCGAGCGTGGTCGGATCCGGCACCGTCGGGCCGGAGGCGATCGCGGAGGCATCGTCATGTGGAACGTCGGAGATCGCAAGCGTGACGATCTCGGCCAGCTTCCCGGCGCGCGCGAGCCGGCCGCCCTTGATCCGCGACAGGTGCTTGCGCACGGTGTTGACCTCGCCGATCGGCGCGCCGGAGCGCAGCAGCGCCCGGGTCAATTCAAGCTTCTGCGCGAAGGTAATTCCCGCGACCGGCGCGATCCAGTTCGCCGAACCGCCGCCGGACAACAGCACCAGCAAAAGATCGTCGGCTTCCGCAGCCTGCGCCATGCGCAAGGTCTCTTCCGCGCCCCTCAAGCCGGCTTGGTCGGGCATCGGATGGCCGGCCTCGACCACCTTGATGCGCCGGGTCGGCACGCCGTGGCCATGGCGGGTGGTGGCAATGCCGGTGAGGCGTGAGGGGTCGAGCTTGAGCGTGTCGAGATAATGCCGCTCGGCCGCAGCGGCCATCGCGGCGGCGCCCTTGCCGGCGGCAAGGCAGATCACGCGGCCCTTCGGTATGGGGCGGAGATGTGTGGCCAACACCACGTCGGGATGGGCAGCGGCAACCGCGGCGTCGAAGATGGCGCGGAGCAGGGGGCGTCGGTCGGTCATTGGCGGCCGGGGAATTGCGTAGGGAACATGGGACGCCGGTTATCCATCCCTTTGCGGAAAAAGAAAACCCCCGCAAGCCTGCTTGCGGGGGCATCTCGGATGTATCGGTGTCACGGACGCGGTGCGGCATCCGCGGCACCTCCGCAATGTCAGCCGCCGACGTCGCCGGAGATGACGTCGCCGAACAGGTCCCACCTCTCGCCCTTGAACTTCATCAGCTGAAGCTGGTTGATCGGGGCGAAATCGGTTGGCGAGGTGTTGATGGTGATTCCGGGCAACAGAACCTCGGTGCGGAAATTCTTCAAATTCGCCGCCTGCTTCATGATGTTCGCGCGGGTCAAGTCGTCGCCGCACTGCTTCAACACCTGAACCAGCGTCTGCGCGACGCCGTAGCCGACGATCGGTCGATGCGTCGAGCTTGTTGCCTTCCGGGAAATCCTTGGCCATGAAGTCCAGGAACTGCTTCATGCCGGGATCATTGTCCCATTGCGGATCGGAAGCATCCTTCAGGTAGGCCGCGGAAATGATGCCTTGCGAGATATCGTATCCCGCGGGCTTGATGACGGCGCCGACCGATGCGCCGACATTGTTGAGAATATGCAGCGGCTTCCACTCGATCTCCGCAACCTTCTTGATCGCCTGGGCTGCAAACTTCGGCGTCGTGACGTCGAAGAAGACATCGGCGCCGGTCGATTTCAGCTTGACGATGTGGTCGTCGATGGAGGGCTCCGTGGTTTCATAGCTCTCCTCGGCGACGATCATCGAGGCGGCCTTGGCGCCGAGCCCGTCCTTCAGGCCTTTCAGATAGTCCTTGCCGTAGTCGTCGTTCTGATAGAGCACCGCGATCTTGGCGTCCGGCTTCTCCTTCAGGATGTACTTCGCGTAGATGTGCGATTCGCTCTGGTAGTTGGGCTGCCAGCCCATGGTCCAGGGAAATTCCTTCGGATCGTTCCATTTGGTGGCGCCGGTGGCGACGAACAGCTGCGGCACCTTCTTCGAGTTCATGTATTTGTGGATCGCGGAATTCGGCGGCGTACCGAGCGAGTTGAAGATCAGCAGCACCTCGTCGCTCTCGACCAGCTTGCGCGCCTGCTCGACCGTCTTCGGCGGAGAGTAGCCGTCGTCGTAGGAGATGAAATTGATCTTGCGGCCATTGATGCCGCCGGCGTCGTTGATCATCTTGAAATAGGCGGCCTCGGTCTTGCCGATCACGCCATAGGCGGAAGCGGGGCCGCTGTAAGGCATGATGTTGCCGATCTTGATCTCGGTGTCGGTGGCGCCGGTGTCGTATTTCTTCTGCGCGAGCGCGCCGCTGGTCGAAGCGGCGAGCAAGGCGAATGCGGCCGAAGCAATTGCCAGCCGTGTGGCGATAACGGGCATTACGTCTCTCCCTGTTTTTAAAATGCGTAAAGTGCGTGTCGCGGCTTTCTTGACCGAAAGCTCTTGTGGCTTTGCGGATAGTCGATACCATTTTGTCGGAACCGTCACAACAGTAAGCCCCCGCGGCAATAGCCGCGGGGGCTGCTGCTTTAGTAGCCAGGGGCCAGGGTTAACCTTTAACCGCCGGCCTCGGCGCTGATGATACCGCCGAAGAGGTGCCAGGTGTCGCCCTCGAATTTCTCGAGTTGCAACTGCTTGACCGGAGCGAAATCGGTGGCGCTGGTCGAGACCTTGATGCCCGGCAGCAAGCCATCCAGCGGAAGTCCGTTGATGTTGGCTGCCTGCTTCATGACGTTCGCACGCGTGAGATCGTCGCCGCAGGCCTTCAGCACGTGCACGAGGTTTTGCGCGACGGTGTAGCCGTAAATCACGTTGGCGTCCGTGCGGTTGGCTTCCGGGTAATACTTGTCGAGGAATTCGTTCCAGGCCTTCATGCCGGGATCGTTCTTCCATTGCGGGTCGGTCGGATCCTTGAGATAGGCCGACGAAATGATGCCCTGCGATTGTCGAAGCCGGCCGGCTTGATCGTGGCCCCGATCGAGGCGGACACGTTGTTGAGCAGGTGCAGCGGCTTCCACTCGATCTCGGAAACCGTCCTGATCGCCTGCGCGGCAAATTTCGGGATCGCCACATCGAAGAAGACGTCGGCGCCGGAGGCCTTCAGCTTGACGATGTGGGACTCGATTGTCGGTTCGGTGGTCTCATAGCTCTCCTCGGCCACGATCATCGAGGCGGCCTTGGCGCCGAGGCCGTCCTTCAGCCCCTTCAGATAGTCCTTGCCGTAATCGTCGTTCTGATACAGCACGGCGATCTTGGCGTTGGGCTTCTCCCGGAGGATATATTTGGCGTAGATGTGGGCCTCGCTCTGGTAGTTCGGTTGAAAGCCCATCGTCCAGGGAAACCCCTTCGGATCGTTCCACTTGGTGGCGCCGGTGGCGACGAACAGCTGCGGCACCTTCTTCGAGTTCATGTATTTCTGGATCGCCGAGTTCGGCGGGGTGCCGAGCGAATTGAAGATGAACAGCACCTCGTCGCTCTCGACGAGCTTGCGCGCCTGCTCGACCGTCTTCGGCGGCGAGTAGCCGTCGTCGTAGGAGATGAAGTTGATCTTGCGGCCGTTGATGCCGCCCTCGGCGTTGATCTTGTTGAAATAGGCCTGTTCGGTCTTGCCGATCACGCCGTAAGAGGACGCCGGTCCGCTGTAGGGCATGATGTTGCCGATCTTGATCTCGGTGTCGGTGGCGCCGATGTCGTATTTCTTTTGCGCTAATGCGGTCGTCGAACTCGCTGCAAGAATTGTGAGGGCAGCCGAAAAGACCCCCAATCGCCAATGGATAGCAGGCATTTTGATCTCCCTGATCTGGTTTGACTGTGTCGATTTTTTTGATTGCGAGCGCTTGTTGGCTCCTCGTCGCATTCAATACCGATCGGAGATTCCGAGCAACAAAAAGCCCCCCGCGAAGCTGTCGCGGGGGGCGTCATTTAGTCGAAGGGGCCCTGCTCACGGCGCCGCGAGAAGGGGACTCCCGGTGCTTGTTTGACGCGCTCTCTTCAAGCTCTAGTTGCTCAGATCATCGGTGATGATGGGGCCGAACAGGTCCCATTTCTCGCCCTTGAACCGCATCATCTGCAGCTGTTTGATCGGGGCGAAGTCGGTCGGCGAGGTGTTGATCTTGATGCCCGGCAAGAGGGTGTCGAGCTCGAAATCCTTCAAGCTCGCAGCCTGCTTCATGATGTTGGCGCGGGTCAGGTCGTCGCCGCACATCTGCAGCACTTTCACCATGGTCTGCGCCGCGCCGTAACCGTACACCACCGAACCGTCGAGCTTGTTGCCGTCGGGATAATACTTCGCCAGGAAGTCGAGGAATTTCTTCATGCCGGGATCGTTGTCCCACTGCGGATCGGCGCCGTCCTTGGCGTAGGCGGCCGAGAGAATCCCTTGCGCGTTCTCGAAGCCCGCGGGCTTGATCACGCCGCCGACGGAGGCCGAGACGTTGGAGACGATGTGCATCGGGTGCCAGTCGATCTCGGCGAGCTTCTTGATCGCTTGGGCTGCGAATTTCGGCGTGGTGATCGAGATAAAGACGTCGGCGCCGGAAGCCTTCAGCCTGACGATGTGGCTGTCGATCGAGGGTTCGGCAGTCTCGTAGCTTTCCTCGGCCGTGATCATCGAGGCCTTGGCGCCGAGCCCGTCCTTCAGGCCTTTCAGGTAGTCTTTGCCGAAATCGTCGTTCTGATAGAGCACCGCGATCTTGGCGTCCGGCTTCTCCTTGATCAGGTATTTCGCGTAGATATGCGCTTCGCTCTGATAGGAGGGCTGCCAGCCCATGGTCCACGGGAAATCCTTCGGATCGTTCCACTTGGTGGCGCCGGTCGCGACGAACAGCTGCGGCACCTTCTTGGCGTTGAGATATTTCTGGATCGCCGAATTCGACGGCGTGCCGAGCGAATTGAAGATCAGCAGCACCTCGTCGCTCTCGACGAGCTTGCGCGCCTGCTCCACCGCCTTCGGCGGTGAGTAGCCGTCGTCGTAGGAGATGAAGTTGATCTTGCGGCCGTTGATGCCGCCCTCGGCGTTGATCTTCTTGAAGTAGGCGTCTTCGGTCTTGCCGATCACGCCATAGGCGGACGCCGGTCCGCTATAGGGCATGATGTTGCCGATCTTGATTTCGGTGTCGGTGGCGCCGGTGTCGTATTTCTTTTGGGCCAGTGCAGTGCCCGAGGTTAAAGCGATGATCGCCGTCGTGAGCGCGGCGATACGTAATTGTTGACGCATAATCTTGTCTCTCCTGGATTTTCGTGCATCAGTTTCTTGTCTCAGTTTTCTCGCCCAGTTTTTCCGGCCTCAGTTCTTCTTGAATTTGCCCAGCATTTGCTGGCCGGCGACGGCAATCTGCCTTGCGCCGTGCGGCACCAGGAAGATGACCAGGAACAGCAGCACGCCGAATACGGCGCCGGAGAGGCCCTTGGAGATCCCTTCGGCCATGTTCGGAACGAAGATGATGAAGGCCGCGCCGACGATCGATCCCGGCAGCCAGCCGACGCCGCCGACTACCATGCCGAGGAACAGCTGAGATCGCAAGCGTGATGGTATAGCTGTCGGGCGCAACGAACTGCACCGCGATCGCCCCAAGGCCGCCGGCGACGCCGGTGATGCCGGCCGAGACGCCGAAGGCGAGCGTCTTGTAGAGCGCGACGTCGATGCCCATCGCGGAGGCCGCGATCTCGTTGTCGCGGATCGCCATGAAGGCGCGCCCCGAACGCGATCGCAACAGGTTGACCGAGAAGATGTAGATCGCAATGGTGATCACCAGCGTGAAGTAGTACAGCCACACGTCCTGCGAGACCGGCAGGCCGAATGGCGCGTCCGGCTTGTCCACGACGAGGCCCTGGACGCCGCCGGTCCAGGGTTCGAGGAAGTTGAGCTTGAGCAGTTGCGGCATCGCGGTCGCCAGCGCAAAGGTCGCGAGCGCAAGGTAGACGCCGCTTAGCCGCAGCGCCGGCTGGCCGAACAGGAAACCCACGCCGAAGCAGATTACGCCCGCGACCGGCAGCGTCAGCGCATAGTTGACGCCGAACTGCTCGATCAGGATCGCGGAGGTGTAGGCGCCGATGGCGTAGAACGCGCTCTGGCCGAGCGAGAACTGCCCGCTGCCGCCGGTCAGGATGTTCAGTGCCAGCACCGCAAGGCCGTAGATCAGGAGCATCGTCATCTGGAAGACGATGAAGTTCTTCATAACTAGCGGTACCAGGACCAACAGCCCCAGCACCACCAGCGAGGTGCCGGTGCCGAGCGTCATCGCCCGCTTCGGAACGGCCTCGACCGCGGGCGCTTCCGTTACGACTTCTTCGACAGCAGCGCTCATGATCAAACTCGCTTCACGATGGGCCGGCCGAACAGGCCAGCGGGTTTGACGACCAGGACGGAAATGATCAGCGCCAGCGCGATCGGCAGCTTCAGTTCATTGCCGACGCCGGGGATGTAGGTGCCGGCGAGGTTTTCGAAGATGCCGACCAGGAAGCCGCCGATCACGGCGCCGAACGGGCTGGTCAGCCCGCCGAGCACGGCGGCAGCGAACCCGTAGATCAACACGCCGCCCATCATGTTCGGCTCCAGGAATACCACCGGCGCGATCATCATTCCGGCGATCGAGCCGATCGCGGCCGCCATGCCCCAGCCGAGCGCGATCATCCAGGAGGTGTTGATGCCGACCAGCCGCGCCAATTCGGGCAGCGACGCGGCGGCCCGCATCGCAAGCCCCACCCGCGTGTACTGGAAAAAGAAATAGAGCCCGGCCAGCATCAAGAGGGTGACGCCGATCATGCCGGCCTGGTGGGTCGAGATCAGCTGGCTGCCGAGGAACGGCGAGGAGCCGAACGGGGTCGGATACTGCTTGATGGTGAAGTCCCAGATCAGGCCGGCGCAGGAGTTGATGATCGAGAACAGCGCGATGAAGCCGGCGACGTTGGTGAGGATCGGCGCCTTCGCCAGCGGCTTGAACAACAAGCGCTCGATGGCGATGCCGCCGGCAAAGGAGAAGGCAATCGTGAGCACGAAGGCGAACCAGTAGGGAATGCCCCACTGCATCAACTGCCAGGAGATGAAGGTCGAGAACATCGCCATTTCGCCTTGCGCGAAATTGAGATGATCGATCGCCTGGTAGATCATGACGACCGCGAGCGCCATGCAGGCATAGATCGCGCCGGTGGAAATGCCGGCCAGGATCTGGTTGGTAAAAAGCTCCATCGGCCTGCGCTCCTCAATAGCCCAGATAGGATTTACGGACGTCTTCGTTGGTGGCGATTTCCTTGGCGGCGCCCGACATCACGATCCGGCCGGTTTCGATCACATAGGCCTGGTCGGCGAGCTCGAGCGCGAGCTGCGCGTTCTGCTCGACCACCAGGATGGTGACCTTGTCCTCGCGGTTGATCTTGCCGAGAATCTTGAACAGGTCGCGCACGATCAGGGGCGCCAGCCCGAAGGAGGGCTCGTCGAGCAGCATCAGCCGCGGCCGCAGCATCAGCGCGCGGGCGACCGCGAGCATCTGCTGCTCGCCGCCGGACAGCGTCCCGGCCTGCTGGGCGTAGCGTTCCTTCAGCACCGGGAAATGCGCGTACATGCGCTCGATATCGGAGACGATACCGGCCTTGTCCTTGCGGCTGATGGCGCCGAGCTGGAGGTTTTCCTCCACCGTCATGGTGGTGAAGGTGCCGCGGCCCTGCGGCACATGCGCAATCCCCAACCGCACGATGTTCTCGGTCGAGCGATTGGCGAGCGGCTGGCCTTCGAATTCGATTCTGCCGGTCAAACGCACCATGTTGCAGATGGCCCGCAGCGTGGTGGTCTTGCCGGCGCCGTTGGCCCCGAGCAGCGTGGTCAGGCTGCCCTCGTTGAGCGCGAAGCTCAAGCCGTGAAGCGCCTGCACCTGGCCGTAATAGGCGCGCAGATCCTTGACGTTGAGCATCGCCGTCATTGGTCCTTGCTCCCGAGATAGGCCTTGATGACGTCCGGATCGGCCTGCACCTGGGCCGGCGTCCCCTCCGCGAGCTTGCGGCCGAAATTCAGCGCCACCACGTGGTCGGCGATCGACATCACGAGCCCCATGTGATGCTCGACCAGGAGCACGGTCATATGGCGCTCGTCGCGGATGCGGCGGATCAGGTCGCCGAGCACGTGGACTTCCTCGTGGTTGAGGCCGCCGGCGGGCTCATCGAGCAGCAGGATTTTCGGATCGGCAGCGAGCGCGCGCGCCAGTTCGACCCGCTTCTGGGTGCCGAAGGGCAGGCCCGAAACCGTGGTATGCGCGACATCCTCGAGGTCGAGATAGCCGAGTATCTCGTGGACCTTCTTGTTGACGCTGGCCTCGCTGCGGCGAACCCAGACCAGCTTCAAGGAATCGCTGACGATGTCGCTGGAGGTGCGGGCGTGGGTGCCGACGCGGACGTTGTCCATCACCGACAGATTGGGAAACAGCGCGACGTTCTGGAAGGTGCGGCCGATGCCGATCTCGGCGATCCGGTGCGGCGGCCGCTTCAGGATGCTCACCCCTTCCATCAGGATGTCGCCGGAGCTCGGCTGATAGAGCCTGGAGAGGCAATTGAAGAGCGTCGTCTTGCCGGCGCCGTTCGGCCCGATCAAGCCGAGGATCTGGCCCTGCTGCATGTCGAAGGACACGCCGTTCAGCGCGACGATGCCGCCGAACACGACGCTGACGTCGCGAACCGCGAGCAGGGGTGACTGCCCCGGCGCGAGCTGTGCCTGCGTCATGTCGCCCCGCCCATGCTGATGGGGCGGGATCGACCGGAAGCAAAACTCCGCCGGTCGTGACGATGAAGCCTACCTGATCCCCTCGGCCACACGTGCAACTTTCCCTCCTGGTCTGACTTTCTTGATTTCTTGTTTTTTTGATTGCGTCGGCTGCGGCGCTGCGCCGCCAAGGGCCGCTTCGATGTTCCTTACCATCGCCACGAGACGAGGTCCAATATCGTCGCGCAACCGATCTTCCGTAAAGCGGAATGCGGGCGCGCCACAGTTAAACGCATAAGGGCCGGTCCCGTCATTTAACTTTAGTGCTACGCCGACCGCGTGGATGTCGTCGTGCCACTCGCCCGCGGAGATCGCAAAACCGTGCTTTGCCACGGTTTCGCCGGAGCGCTCGATGCCGTCCCGCATTTTAGGCCAGCGGCTGCCATTGCCATAATGCTCGCGCAGCTCGCGCAACAAGGTCGCCCGCTCTTCCGGCGGCAGCGCCCAGATATAGGCCCGGCCCATCGCGGTGGTCGCGATCGGGATGCGTGAGCCGACATCCAGTTGAACGCCGAGTGTCATGCCGCGGCTTTGGCCGAAGTAGATCATGCTGAGCCGGTCGCGCCCGCCGACGGCGACCGCGCCCCCGGTCGCGCGCATCACTTCCTCGCGAAACGGCTCGGACAAATGACGAACGCCAAGATTGGCCAGCGCCGCATAGCCCAGCGCCATGGCGGAAGGCGCCAACTGATATTTCTCAAACCGGGGAACCGGCGTAAGATAGCCGAGCTTGGTCAACGTATATGTCAGTCGTGAGACGGTTGGCTTCGGCAAGTTGGTGCGGGCCGCAATCTCCTGATTGCCCAGAAGCCCGTCGTTGGGTTGGAATGCGCGCAACACATCAAGTCCGCGGGAAAGCGCGACGACGAAGCTGCGATCGGTCGCCACTTTCTTGCTTGAACGTTTCATCGCCTGCTGCACGGTCCTCGTTGACAACGGACGTGCTTCAAAATAACCCTCGCTGTCAAGATGTGGAATTAAATTTCGCAGTGCGGAATAGCGCGTAAACGCAAGTTGGCCAGCGCAAGCAAGAAGCAGCGCGAACAAGAACACGGTATCCAGGGAGAGTCTCGTGAGCGAAGTCGTAAAACTCGAGCGTCATGACGTCATCGCCGTCGTCACGGTCAATAGCCCTCCCGTCAACGCATTGAGCGCCGCGGTGCGCGGCGGTATCCTGGAATGCATCAAGGCTGCGATCGCCGATCCCGAAGCCAAGGCGATCGTCTTGACCTGCGCGGGGCGCACCTTCATTGCCGGCGCCGACATTACCGAATTCGGCAAGCCGCCAAAGTCGCCGGGCTTGCACGAAGTGCTCACCGAAATGGAGAACTCGCCGAAGCCGATCGTGGCCGCGATCCACGGCACCGCACTCGGCGGCGGTCTTGAAGTCGCGCTCGCCTGCCATTTCCGGGTTGCGACCAAGGACGCGAGATTAGGCCTGCCCGAAGTCAAGCTCGGCCTGTTGCCGGGCGCCGGCGGCACGCAGCGCCTGCCGCGCGCGGTCGGGCCCGAGCTCGCCGTCAAGATGATCGTCGGCGGCGATCCGATTGCCGCCTCCGAAGCGCTCAAGAACGGCCTGATCGAGGAGATCGTCGAAGGCCCGGCCTCTGGCGGCGAGGCGTTTGCTCGCAAGGTGCTGGCGGAGAAGCGGCCCCTGCGCAAGCTGCGCGATGACGACAGCAAATTGGCGGCCGCGAAGGCCGACCGCTCGATCTTCACCAATGCGGTCGCCGCGATGACCAAGCGGGCCCGCGGGCTGGAGGCGCCGTTTGCGGCTGCCGACGCGGTCGGTGCCGCGATCGACCTGCCGTTCGATGAAGGCTTGAAGAAGGAGCGCGAGGGATTCCTCAAGCTCGTGAGCAGCGACCAGTCGAAGGCGCAGCGCTACGCCTTCTTCGCCGAGCGCGAGGCCGCCAAGGTCGCGGGCGTGCCGGAGGGCACCAAGCCGCGCAATGTCGAGCGCGTCGCCATCATCGGCGCCGGCACCATGGGCGGCGGCATTGCGATGTCGTTCGCCAATGCCGGCATTCCCGTGACGCTGATCGAGACCGGCGAAGAGCAGCTCAGGCGCGGCATGGGCGTGATGCAGAAGAACTATGAGGCCACCGCCGCGCGCGGCGGCATCCCGGCGGACGCGCCCGCCAAGCGCATGGGCCTGATCAGCGGCGTGGTCGGCCTCGAACACGTCAAGGACGCCGACCTCGTCATCGAGGCCGTGTTCGAGACCATGGCGGTGAAGAAGGAAGTGTTCGGCAAACTCGATCAATACGCCAAGCCCGGCGCCGTGCTCGCTTCCAACACCTCGTATCTGAACATCGACGAGATTGCAAAAGAGACAAAACGTCCGCAGGACGTGCTCGGCATGCACTTCTTCTCGCCGGCCAACGTCATGAAGCTGTGCGAGATCGTCCGCGCGGCGAAGACCGCGCCGGACGCGCTGACGACCGCGGTTTCGATCGCGCGCAAGATCGCCAAAGTCCCGGCCGTGGTCGGCGTCTGCGACGGGTTCGTCGGCAACCGGATGCTGGCGCAGCGTGGCAAGCAGGCGGAGAAGCTGCTGTTCGAAGGCGCGTTGCCGCAGCAGGTCGACGCCGTCGTGACCAAATTCGGCATGCCGATGGGCCCGTTCGCGATGGGCGATCTCGCCGGCCTCGATATCGGCTGGCGCTCGCGCAAGGATCGCGGCATCAAGTCGGAGATTGCGGATGCGCTGTGCGAGGCCGGCCGCTTCGGCCAGAAGACCGGCAAGGGCTATTACAAATATGAGGGCGGTTCGCGCGCGCCGCTGCCCGATCCGGAAGTCGAGAAGCTGATCGACGAGACGCTGCAGCGGCTCGGCCGCAAGCGGCGGGTGGTGAGCGACGACGAAATCCTCGAGCGCATGATGTACCCGATGATCAACGAGGGCGCGCGGATCCTGGACGAGGGAATCGCGGCGCGTCCGAGCGACATCGACGTGATCTGGCTCTACGGCTATGGCTGGCCGATCTATCGCGGCGGCCCGATGTTCTACGCCGACCAGGTGGGCCTGAAGCACATCGCCGACCGGCTGTCTTACTACGCCAAGGAGACCAACGATCCCTCGCTCGAGCCGGCGCCGCTGTTGAAGCGTCTCGCGGCCGAAGGCAAGACCTTTGCGTCGCTGGCGGCGAGCTCGAAGGCGGCTTGATGAAATTGGAACGGATGCTTTGTCCCCGCGTCTCGGTTTCACCTCTCCCATAGGGAGAGGCATAGGCCGCCTTTGGCGACCGTCCTAAATGAGGACGCCGAAGGGCAGCTTCGGCTATGTCGCTCTTGCGATCCGGGTGAGGGGTTACGGCACATCGATAGACCGTACCCCCCACCCCCGCCCTCTCCCCATGGGAGAGGGGGCGCAGCGAATCCTGAGAGCAGAGATGCATCCCGGCGAGCAATTCTATCCGGAAGGCGTGCATTGGGACGATCCGATTGCCCGTGGCACGCTGCCTGACCTGTTGTCGAATGCGGCACGTGATTACGGCGCGCGCACGGTGATCGAATTCCGCGATCGGCCGATCTCCTATGTCGGGCTGGAGGCGCTGGTCGAGGTGGCGGCGTCGGCGTTCCTGCGCGCAGGCTACGGCAAGAACACCTCGGTGGCGCTGTTCCTCGGCAATACGCCCGATCATCCCATCAATTTCTTCGGCGCGCTGAAGGCGGGCGCGCGGATCGTGCACCTGTCGCCGCTCGATGGCGAGATCGCGCTGTCGCACAAGCTTTCGGATTCCGGCGCGCGGGTGCTGGTCACCTCCAACCTTTCCGCGCTGCTGCCGACCGCCCTGAAATTCCTCGCTCACGGCCTGCTCGACCGCCTGATCGTCTGCGAGGACGATCACTGGGGCAAGGTCGGCACGCCGCAGACGAAGCTGCCGGATCATCCCGCGATTGTTACCTACCGGCAGTTCATCGACGGCGCCACAAACCCTTCGCAATGGCCTTCGATCGATGTCGAGGACGTGGCGCTGTTGCAATATACCGGCGGCACCACGGGACTGCCCAAGGGCGCCATGCTCAGCCACGGCAACCTGACCGCGGCGGTGTCGATCTACGACGTCTGGGGCCGGCCCGCGCGCGAAAAGCGTAACGCGATCGAGCGCGTGATCTGCGTGCTGCCGCTGTTTCACATCTTCGCGCTCACCGTGGTGCTGTTGTCCTCGATCCGGCGCGGCAATATCATCTCGTTGCACCAGCGCTTTGACGTCGAGGCGGTGATGCGCGACATCGAGGTCAAGCGCGCCACCGCGTTTCCCGGCGTGCCCACCATGTGGATCGCGATCGCCGCACTGCCCGATCTCGACAAGCGCGATCTCTCGTCGCTCGTGAGCTGCGGCTCCGGCGGCGCGCCGCTGCCGGTCGAGGTGGCAAATATCTTCGAGCGCAAGGTCGGCATGAAGCTGAAGAGCGGCTGGGGCATGACCGAGACCTGCTCGCCCGGCACCGCCCATCCGCAAGAAGGGCCGGACAAGCCCGGCTCGATCGGGCTGATGCTGCCGGGCATCGAGATCGATGTGGTGTCGCTCGAGGACCCGACCAAGGTGCTGTCGGTCGGCGAGGTCGGCGAGATCCGGATCAGGGGGCCGAACGTCACCAAGGGCTACTGGAACCGGCCGAAGGAGACCGCGGAAGCCTTTGTCGGCGACCGCTTCCTCACCGGCGATATCGGCTACATGGACAGTGACGGCTACTACTATCTGGTCGACCGCAAGAAGGACATGATCATCTCCGGCGGCTTCAACGTCTATCCGCAGATGATCGAGCAGGCGATCTATACCCACCCTGCCGTGCAAGAAGTGATCGTGATCGGCATTCCCGACGACTACCGCGGCGAAGCGGCCAAGGCCTTCGTCAAATTGCGCGACGGCGCAAAGCCGTTCACGCTGGAGGAGCTGCGCGCGCATCTCGCTGGCAAGATCGGCAAGCATGAGCTGCCGGCCGCGCTCGAATTCGTCGCGGAATTGCCGCGCACGCCGGTCGGAAAACTTTCGCGCCACGAATTGCGCCAGCGGCAGCCGTCGTCGCAAGCAATCCCCATCAAGCAACCGCAACTCGCATCAGGAAATCGTTCATGACCGACGCCGTCATCGTCTCGACCGCGCGCACCCCGATCGGCAAGGCCTATCGCGGCGCGCTCAACGCCACCGAGGGCGCAACCCTGCTCGGCCACGCCATCGGCGAGGCGGTGGCCCGCGCCAAGGTCGATCCCAAGGAGGTCGAGGACGTGGTGATGGGCGCGGCGCTGCAGCAGGGTTCGACCGGCGGCAACATCGCGCGCAAGGCGCTGCTCCGCGCCGGCCTGCCGGTGACGGTGGCCGGCACCACCATCGACCGGCAATGCGCCTCGGGGCTGCAGGCGATTGCGCTCGCGGCGCGCTCGGTGATTTTTGACGGCGTCGAGATCGCGGTCGGCGGCGGCGGCGAATCGATCTCGCTGGTGCAGAACGACAAGATGAATGCATTCCACGCCCAGGACCCGGCGCTCTTGGAGATCAAGGGCGAGGTCTACATGCCCATGATCGACACCGCCGAAGTCGTCGCCAAGCGCTACAAGATCTCGCGCGAACGCCAGGACGAGTATTCGCTGGAGAGCCAGCGCCGCGTCGCCGCCGCGCAGCAGGGCGGCAAGTTCAACGACGAACTGGCGCCGATCACGACCAGGATGGGCATCGCCGACAAGGCGACCGGCGCCATCTCGTTCAAGGAAGTCACGTTTTCCAAGGACGAAGGTCCGCGCCCCGACACCTCGGCCGAGGGCCTCGCCGGATTGAAGCCGGTGCGCGGCGAAGGTTTTTGCATCACCGCCGGCAATGCCAGCCAGCTCTCGGACGGCGCCAGCGCCTCCGTGATCATGAGCGACAAGGAAGCTTCCAGGCGCGGCCTGAAGCCGCTCGGCATCTTCCGCGGTTTTGTCGCGCATGGCTGCGAGCCGGACGAGATGGGCATCGGCCCCGTGTTCGCCGTGCCGCGGCTCCTGAAGCGCCACGGGCTCAAGGTCGACGACATCGGGCTCTGGGAATTGAACGAGGCGTTCGCGGTGCAGGTGATCTATTGCCGCGACAAGCTCGGCATCGATCCCGAGAAGATCAACGTCAACGGCGGCGCGATCGCGGTCGGCCATCCCTACGGCATGTCGGGCGCGCGGCTGACCGGTCACGCCTTGATCGAGGGCCGCCGCCGCAAGGCCAAATATGCCGTCGTAACCATGTGCGTCGGCGGCGGCATGGGCGCCGCCGGTCTGTTCGAGGTGGTGCATTAGTCGCCGATTCCGGACAATTCATTCGCTCACAGGAGGATCCGATGGATCTCGCTTTCAGCAAGGAAGAAATGGCGTTCCGCGAGGAAGTGCGGGCGTTCTTCAGGGACAACGTGCCGCCGGACACGCGGCGCAAGCTGGTCGAGGGACGTCATCTCTCCAAAGACGAGATGGTCGCCTGGTGGCGCATCCTGAACAACAAGGGCTGGGGCGTGTCGCACTGGCCGAAGGAATATGGCGGCACGGGCTGGACCTCGGTGCAGCACTATATCTTCAACGAGGAGCTGCAGATGCATCCGGCGCCGGCGCCGCTCGCCTTCGGCGTCAGCATGGTCGGTCCCGTCATCTACACCTTCGGCAACGAGGCGCAGAAGAAGCAATACCTGCCGCGCATCGCCAATGTCGACGACTGGTGGTGCCAGGGATTTTCCGAGCCGGGCTCGGGCTCCGACCTCGCCTCGCTGAAGACCAAGGCCGAGCGCAGGGGCGACAAGTACATCGTCAACGGCCAGAAGACCTGGACCACGCTCGCCCAGCACGCCGACATGATCTTCTGCCTGTGCCGCACCGATCCGAGTGCGAAGAAGCAGACCGGCATTTCCTTCATCCTCATCGACATGAAGAGCAAGGGCATCACGGTGCGGCCGATCGAGACCATCGACGGCGGCCATGAGGTCAACGAAGTCTTCCTCGACGACGTCGAGGTGCCGATCGAGAATCTCGTCGGCGAGGAGAACAAGGGCTGGGACTACGCCAAATTCCTGCTCGGCAACGAGCGCACCGGCATCGCCCGCGTCGGCGTCTCCAAGGAGCGGCTGCGCCGCATCAAGGAACTGGCCTCCAAGGTCGAGTCCGGCGGCAAGCCCGTGATCGAGGACCAGGGTTTCCGCGAGAAGCTCGCCGCGGTCGAGATCGAATTGAAGGCGCTCGAATTGACGCAGCTTCGCGTCGTCGCCGACGAAGGCAAGCACGGCAAGGGCAAGCCCAATCCGGCATCCTCGGTGCTGAAGATCAAGGGCTCGGAAATCCAGCAGACCACCACCGAGCTTCTGATGGAAGTGATCGGCCCGTTCGCCGCGCCCTATGACGAGCACGGCGACGACGGCTCTAACGAGGCGATGGACTGGACCGCGCAGATCGCGCCGAGCTACTTCAACAACCGCAAGGTCTCGATCTACGGCGGCTCCAACGAGATCCAGCGCAACATCATCACCAAGGCGGTGCTGGGGTTGTGAGCCGCGAAACACTGTCGTCGTCCTCCGCGAAAGCGGGGGACCCAGTACGCCGCGGCCGTCGTGCTTACGAGCGGCAGTTGTGGTTACTGGATCCCCGCTTTCGCGGGGATGACGATGGATGGCGAAGCATACCCATCATCACGGACGAAACGTGCGATGGGTTTCCAAGAGCTCAACCATCCTACAGGCTTCGTTCGATTTGAGAGAGTAGAAACATGGATTTCGATTTGTCCGAGGAGCAGCGGCTTCTCAAGGAGAGCGTCGACGGGCTGCTTGACCGATAGTTACGAATTCGAGCAGCGCAAGAAATACATGAAGGAGAAGGGCGGCTGGAGCCAGGCCGTCTGGAGCAAGCTCGCCGAGCAGGGCCTGCTCGGGCTTCCCTTCGCGGAGGATGACGGCGGCTTCGGCGCCGGCGCGGTCGAGACCATGATCGTGATGGAAGCGCTCGGCAAGGCGCTGATGCTGGAGCCGTATCTGGCAACCGTGGTGATCGGCGGCGGCTTTTTGCGCCATGGCGGCTCGGCCGCGCAGAAGCAGGCGCATATTCCGTCCATCATCGACGGCACCAAGACCCTTGCGTTCGCGCAGCTCGAGAAGAACTCGCGCTACGATCTCAACGATGTCGCCACCTCCGCCAAGAAGAAGGGCGACGGTTGGGTCATCGACGGTGAGAAATTCGTCGTGATCAACGGCGAGAACGCCGACACGCTGGTGGTGACCGCGCGCACCAAGGGCGGCCAGCGCGACAAAACCGGCATCGGCGTTTTCCTGGTGCCCGGCAACGCCAAGGGCATCGCGAAAAAAACCTATCCGACCCAGGACGGCCTGCATGCCGCCGACATCACGTTCACCGGCGTCGAGGTCGGCGCCGACTGCGGCGATCGGCGATCCCGAGAACGCGTTGCCGCTGATCGAGCGCGTGGTGGACGAAGCCCGCACCGCGATGTGCGCGGAAGCCGTCGGCGCCATGGATGAATTGCTGAAGACCACCGTCGAATACCTGAAGACGCGAAAGCAGTTCGGCGTCGCGATCGGCTCTTTCCAGACCCTGCAGCATCGCGCCGCCGACATGTTCGTCGCCGTCGAACAGGCCCGCTCGATGTCGATGTTCGCGACCATGGCGGCCGATTTCGAGGATGCGAAGGAGCGCGCCACCGCGGTC
The DNA here is from genome assembly GCA_963777475.1 of uncultured Alphaproteobacteria bacterium. GTDB lineage: Bacteria > Pseudomonadota > Alphaproteobacteria > Rhizobiales > Xanthobacteraceae > Bradyrhizobium. Next base: position 73,105 of record CAVZQX010000032.1, on the reverse strand, counting down.
GCGGCGGCGAAAGTGCAGATCGGCAAGTCGCTGAAATTCGTCGGCCAGCAGTCGATCCAGCTCCACGGCGGCATCGGCATGACGCAGGAGGCCAAGATCGGCCACTACTTCAAGCGGCTGACCATGATCGAGAACACCTTTGGCGACACCGATTACCATCTGCGCCGCGTCACCGAGAGCGGCGGGCTGGTGTAGGCCCACCGTCATCGCGGGCGCAGATATCAGCCCCGTCATTGCGAGGAGCCGAAGTCGACGAAGCAATCCATTGTTTCTTATTCGCGGCAAGATGGATTGCTTCGCTTCGCCCGCAATGACGAGCGTTAGACGAAGCGGAGAACAACAACAATGAAAAACACCCCGTTCGATCTTTCAGGCCAGGTCGCGGTCATCACCGGCTCGAGCCGCGGCATCGGCCGCGCCTCGGCGGAGTTGCTCGCAAAACTCGGCGCCAAGGTGGTGATCTCCTCCCGCAAGGCGGAGGCGTGCCAGGAAGTCGCTGATCACATCACCAAGGCCGGCGGCGACGCCCACGTCATCGCCTGCAACATCTCGCGCCGCGACGAAGTCGAGGCGCTGATTGCCGGAACCACCAAGCATTACGGCAAGATCGACATCCTGGTCTGCAACGCGGCCGTCAATCCCTATTACGGTCCGCTGCTCGACATCAAGGACGAGGCCTTCGACAAGATCATGGGCAGTAACGTCAAGAGCAACATCTGGCTCTGTGCGCTGGCGATTCCGCAAATGGCGGCGAGGGCTAAGGGCTCGGTGGTGATCATCTCCTCGATCGGCGGCTTGCGCGGCTCGACCGTGATCGGCGCCTACGGGATTTCGAAAGCCGCGGATTTCGCGCTGTGCCGCAGCCTCGCCGGCGAATGGGGTCCGAAGGGCGTGCGCGTCAATTGCGTGGCGCCGGGCCTGGTCAAGACCGATTTCGCCCGCGCGCTGTGGGAAGACGAGGAGCGGCTGAAGCGCCGCTGCGCCACCACGCCGCTGCGGCGCATCGGCGAGCCCGACGAGATCGCCGGCGCCGTCGCCTACCTCGCCTCCGACGCTTCCACCTTCATGACCGGCCAGACCATCGTCGTCGACGGCGGCGTCACCACGGCGTCGGCGTGATTTCTCCTCTCCCTCTCCCTTTGTGGGAGAGGCGTGGCTGCGATGCGAAGCATCGCAGCCGGGTGAGGGGTTGTCTCATTGGCGCTAACTTACCAAATCGGGACTTGGTACGCACGTTTTCTTGGCGGCTCTCGGAGATGGCGTTGAATATTTCGCCCAGCGGCGCGCAATGTCTGGAGATCCGGCTTGGGGGCGACGGCGTCGACGAGCGCCTCGACGATCATGCAGAGCAGGCGCCAGACGCCGTTCTTTACGCGGCCTCCCGGCGGGCAAATCACCGGATGTTCCGCGATCAGCGGCTCGGTCAGCAGTGCCAGCAGAAGATGACAGAGGATGTGCGCCCTTGCGCTCCTGGGATCCTCGCTCGGTGGTCCTGCGAGGCCGATGCTGCTCTTGAGACGCTTGAAGGCGATCTCAATACGCCATCGCAATCGATAGAGACTGCTGATTGCCGTATGTGAGAACTCATCGCGATCGAGCGAGGTGATGATGATGACCCATTCAGCCCCGACCCGTGTCTCGGGCATCAGCTTGCGACCCATGTCGCGTGCCCGGCGCGTGATCTTGTCGATCGTGGCATCGCGCGCCTGCTTTGGCTTGCGGATAGCCACCAGACGCAATGCGATGGGTTCTTTCGCCGAACCCTTGATCCAGATGGGCTGATCGATCAGTCCCTTGCCGCGCGCCTTTTTAGCAGCGCGATGAGATCGAGGCGGTTTGCCTCAGCGTCGAACCAGCGCGCGCCATTCCATTTGGCACGCACCACGATGTCGGCGCCTTTAGCAAGCACCTTCGCGACCCGATCGGTTGCAGATAGGCACGATCTCCGACGCGAATTTCGCCCGCAACGACGTCGGCGCGATCGATGACTTCGCCCTCGCTCTCGTCCGTCAGTTCGAAAGCGGTAAAGCGCTCGCTTGCCAGGTCGAAGGCCGAATGTACCCGCCACACGCCGCCGGATTCGCGATCATTTCGGCCGGCCTTTGCCACCGCCGTGGCGTCGACAAGGCGGACCGGTCGGCCTTTCGCTACGGCCACGCATGTCCCGCCTGCACCGAGCAACCGACAGACCAGTTGTTCGAGCCAGTCCGCCGAGTTGCGCAGTCGCTTGAGAAGCGCGACGTTCGACAACGAGGCAAGCCCCATCACCTCCGCCCATGCGACCGTCAATCGCAGCCCGCGCGTCCCCCAACAATACGCCAGCACCAGCCGCAACTGATCCACAGCGCATTCGATCTTGCGGGCTCGTTTGAATGCCCCGAATTCTCGCGCCTCCTGCTCAAGCAGGTCAGCGCCGCCCAGCCGGTCGACAGTGCGCAGCCATTCGGCGTTCCAAAGCGATTCGTCTGTTATTCGACGCACGAATCACAATCGATTCTCGTCGGCAAGATGGTAAGTTAGCGCCAATGGGGGTCTCTCTCCGCGGATGCAGACCCCTCATCCGGCGCGGACTTCGTCCACGCCACCTTCTCCCCACAAGGGGAGAGGTGAGAGAGCCGCGCCGCCACCATATTGACGAACCATCCCCAATCCGCTTGCCTCTCCGCAACACAAACAATCACTCCCGGGAAGCAACGCCAGGAACATCAACATCATGTCTTTCGTGCTGGCCATCGATCAGGGCACCACCTCCTCGCGCGCCATCGTGTTCCGCTCGGACATTTCCATCGCCGCCACCGCGCAGCAGGAATTTCCGCAGCATTTTCCGGCCTCCGGCTGGGTCGAGCACGAGCCGGAGGACATCTGGACCTCGACCGTCATGATCTGCCGCGACGCGCTGGAGAAAGCGGGCCTGAAGGCCAAGGACATCGCCGCGATCGGCATCACCAACCAGCGCGAGACCACCGTGGTGTGGGACCGCGCCACCGGACAGCCGATCCATCGCGCCATCGTCTGGCAGGATCGGCGTACCGCCGACATCTGCGCCAAGCTGAAGCGCGAGGGCCACGAGCCCGCGATCTCGGCCAAAACCGGCCTGATCATCGATCCCTATTTCTCCGGCACCAAGGTCGCCTGGATCCTTGACCACGTCCCCGGCGCGCGCGGCCGCGCCGCGCGGGGCGAACTGATGTTCGGCACCGTCGACTGCTATCTGCTGTGGCGGCTGACCGGCGGCAAGGTGCACGCGACCGACGCCACCAACGCCTCGCGCACGCTGCTGTTCAACATCCACACCGGCGAGTGGGACGACGATCTGCTGGAGATCCTGCGCGTGCCGCGCTCGATGCTGCCGGAGGTGAAGGATTCCTCCGCCGATTTCGGCGACAGCGTGCCGGAGCTGTTCGGCGGCCCGATCGCGATCAGAGGCATCGCCGGCGACCAGCAGGCCGCGACCATCGGCCAGGCCTGCTTCTCGCCGGGCATGATCAAATCGACCTACGGCACCGGCTGCTTTGCGCTGCTCAACACCGGCGCGACGCCGGTCGCCTCGAAGAACAAGCTGCTCACGACCATCGCCTATCAATTGCAGGGCAAGCGCACCTACGCGCTCGAAGGCTCGATCTTCGTCGCGGGCTCCGTCGGTGCAATGGCTGCGCGACGGGCTCGGCATCATCAAGCAGGCCGCCGAGACCGGCCCGCTCGCCGACAAATCCGATTCCACGCAGTCGGTCTATCTGGTGCCGGCCTTCGTCGGCCTGGGCGCGCCCTACTGGAATCCGCGGGTGCGCGGCGCGCTGTTCGGGCTGACCCGCAACACCGGCCCCGCCGAGCTTGCGCACGCGGCGCTGGAAAGCGTCTGCTACCAGACCTACGACCTCTGGGCCGCGATGCGCGCCGACTGGCCGGACGCCAAGGCCGCCAACGTCGTGCTGCGCGTCGACGGCGGCATGACCGCCTCCGACTGGACGATGCAGCGCCTCGCCGATCTCCTGGACGCGCCGGTCGACCGCCCGATGATCCAGGAAACCACCGCGCTCGGCGCCGCCTATCTCGCCGGGCTCGCCGCCGGCGTCTATCCCGAGCCGACAAAATTCGCCGACAACTGGCGGCTGGAGCATCGCTTCAAGCCGGCGATGAGCCAGGCCACGCGCGAGCGCAAGCTCGCGGGCTGGGCGCGCGCGGTGAAGGGCGTGTTGGCGAGCGATGAGGGGGAATGAAGTTTTAGATCGCCTCTTCGGAAGGCCAATATATTTTAGAAAGCGGGAGTAGGGTCCTGGTCTCCAAGTCTAGCTGTTCGTAATATTTGATAACTGCTTCGACGAGATCGTCGATATCCATGAGCGTTAGTGGAATATTCGCTCTCACGGCGCAATTCGCTGCGCTCATCGCGCCGGACGCGTGCTCAATACACCTGCGGCACGAACCGCTGGCTCGACTTCTTCGGCCGCTTGTAGCCGGTGTCGGGCTGGCGCAGCGGAAGCTCGATCTCGACCGGCCGCATGTCCTGATAGGGAATCTGATCCAGGAGATGCCGGATGCAGTTGAGCCGGGCGCGTTTCTTGTCGTCGGCGTTGACGACGTACCACGGGGTCTTGTTGCGGTCGGTGTGCGCGAACATCACGTCCTTGGCCCTGGAATATTCGACCCAGCGCTTGCGCGATTCCACGTCCATCGGGCTCAGCTTCCAGCGCTTGATCGGGTTGCGGATGCGCTCCTGAAAGCGCCGCTCCTGCTCCTCGTCGTTGACCGAGAACCAGTACTTGATGAGATGGAGTCCCGAGCGCACCAGCATCTCCTCGAAAATCGGGCAGGAACGCAAGAACTCCTGATATTCGTCGTCGCTGCAGAACCCCATGACATGCTCGACGCCGGCGCGGTTGTACCAGCTGCGATCGAACAGCACGATTTCGCCGCGCCTCGGCAGCTCGGCGACGTAACGTTGAAAATACCACTGGCCGCGCTCGCGCTCGGTCGGCGTGCCCAGCGCCACGACGCGGCAGATGCGCGGGTTCAGGCTCTCGGTGATGCGCTTGATGACCCCGCCTTTGCCGGCCGCGTCGCGGCCCTCGAAGATCACGGCAACCTTGAGGCCCTGCAGCCGGACCCATTCCTGCAGCTTGATGAGCTCGAACTGCAGATGGGCGAGCTCGTCGATGTATTGGTAGTTCTTCGGCGGCTTGCGCGGCTCCGGCCGCCCGGCCGCGTGCCAATACTGCTCGAGCGCCGTGACTTCCTTGGCGTCGCGCAACACCGCTTCCTCAGGCGCGGCAGATCTGCGGTTCTTTACCATCGGCCCTCCAAGGCGCGCGACGATGACGGATCGTGCTCTGGCCAACGCTCGACGTTCATCGATGTCGCCGCGGCGCCAGACGAAGCTACGACGGCCCCGGGACGCTGGACCATGATCTAGCGCAAGACGCGCATCGGCGCCACGCAGAGAGATGTCATCATCCGCGCATGCGGATGATCCAGTACGCCGCAGCACCTCGGTTCTATCCCAACTTCTCTGGAATACTGGATGCCCGCTTTCGCGGGCATGACGGTAGGGGGCGAGCGAGACTTGGTGAGTTTTGGTTGAATTGGTCTGTCGACAGGCTCACTTCACCTCTCCCGCTCGCGGGGGAGGTCGACGCGCTCGCAAGAGCGCGGCGGGTGGGGGAAGGTCTATCCACTCGACCAGCGCGTTTTGCGGAGGCACCCCCACCCCGCCCTCCCCCGCAAGGGCGGGAGAGGGAGCGCACTTCCGTCGCCGGACCAACTCGACCTAATCTCATCGTGCTCTAGAGAGCCACGACGAGCAGCGGGTGTCACGGCTTCGTCGCCGGCGGCACGCCGCCCGCGTCTTGCCCGCCCTCCTGCTCCTGCATCTCGAGCATCGCCTTCAGCGTGTCCTCGCTGAGATTGCCGGTGGTCGAGTGAACGCGCCGCTCGGCGGCTTCGACGGGGGTCTGATGCTGCGGCAGGGCGGCCGCGCCGCGCGGAGGCGCGGTGTTGGAGGCTTCGCCCGCTTCCTCGGTCTCGTCGACCTCGCCCGTGCCCTGGGCATAGCCGACGCCGCGGCGGCGCTTGGTCTCCTTCGGCTTCGGCGGCGCCGGCGTATAGACGATCGGCGGCAGCATGTGATGGCGCGACACGGGGTGTCTCCGGTGGGCCCGGCTACATCTAGCGGGTGATTCGCTGGCATACGCTAGTCACAAATCGTTAATGTGGCGCCCCTCGCCGGCGCCCGCGAGGGCGCCAGGCCTAACCGTCAAAGTTCACGGCGGTGGTGTTGGCGCCGCAGATCAGCACCGCGACCCGCTCGTCCGCCGCCGGCCGGTATCGGCCGGACAGCAGCGCCGCGAAGGCTGCCGCGCCGCCGGGCTCGGCCACCACGCGAAGCCTGGACCACAACGCCGCCTGCGCCTGCCGGATGGCGTCGTCGCTGACCAGCACCACCCGATCGACATGCGCACGCGCAATCGGAAACATCAATGCGCCGACGCGGCGCGGCGCCAGGCTGTCGGCGGCGATGCCACCCGCAGGCGCATCGACCGGCCCGCCTGCCTCGAACGCCGCATGCAAGGTCGGCGACTGTTCCGGCTCGACGGCAATGATGCGGGTGCGGCCGCGATACCAAGCGGCAATGCCGCCGATCAGTCCGCCGCCGCCGACCGCAACCAGCAGCGTGTCGATGCCGGGCGCGTCCTGCTCGAACTCCATCCCCACCGTGCCCTGGCCGAGCAGGGTCTCCTTCTGGTCATAGGCATGAACCGGCATGGCGCCGGTTTGCGCGACATGGACCTCGCTTGCCGCCAATGCGTCGGCATAGCGTGTGCCGGCGAAGATCAGGCGGGCACCGTAGCCGCGGATGCGTTCGATCTTGGCGGGCGAGGTGATGTCAGGCAGGAAGATCGTGGCCGGCACGCCGAGCCGCTGCGCGGCATAGGCGACGGCCACGCCATGATTGCCGCCGGAAGCCGCCACCACGCCGGTGGCCGGAGTTTCGCGCAGCAGCAGGTTGGCAAATGCGCCGCGCGCCTTGAACGAGCCCGAGTGCTGCAGCATCTCGAGCTTGAAGGTCAGCGGGCCCGGCGGCAGGCCGAAGTCGGCCATGTCGGATGTGAGTAGCGGCGTGCGCCTGATGTAGCGACGGATCGCGGCCTCGGTCGCCACGATCCGTTCGCGGGTGATCTGGGTCGGCTGTTCCATGGCATGCCCGATGAAAATACCCTCCGTGCATACCCCTTCGGAGCCTTGACAGCAATTAGTTAATTGGCAAATTAGCTAAATGAAAATTGCAATGGTGCTCCGCGCGCTGGCCAACGAACGCCGCCTGCAGATCCTGGACTGGCTGCGCGAGCCGAGAAAACATTTTCGCGAGCAGGCCGACGGCGATCTGGTCGAGGACGGCGTCTGCGGCGTGCTGATCGCGGAGAAGCTCGGCGTCAGCGCGCCGACGCTGAGCGAGCACATGCGGGTGCTGACCGCGGCAAAACTGGTGCGCGCCAAGCGGGTCAAGCAATGGACCATGTACAGGCGCAATGAAAGCGTGATCGCTTCAGCGAAACGCGCCATCCAGGAGAGTGTGTGAAAGTCATGTTCCTGATCGGCCAATACGACTCCCCGTTCGTGCGCCGCACCGCGATTGCGATGCGGCTTTATGGCGTAGCCTTCGAGCATCGGCCGTGGTCGACGTTTGGCGAGGGCGACAAGATCGCGCCCTATAATCCGCTGCGACGCGTGCCGACGCTGGTGCTCGACGACGGCGAAGCGCTGATCGAATTCGACCGCGATCCTGGATTATCTCGACGAGCTGGTGGGGCCTGAGAAAGCGATGATCGCCGCGCGCGGGCCGGAGCGTCGGCGCGCAGTTACGGATATGCGCGCTCGCGACCGGGCTCGGCGACAAGTCGGTCAGCCTCGTCTACGAGCGCGTGCTGCGCAAGGAACAACTCAAGCTTTGGGTCGAGCGCTGCGAGGCGCAGATTTCCGGCGTGCTCGATGTGCTGGAAAAAGAGCGCGCCGCGGTCAAGACGACGTACTGGTTCGGCGAGCGCATCGGCCACGCCGACATCGCGGTCGCCTGCGTGCTGCGATTTACGGGCGAAGCGCACCCACAGCTGTTCAACGCCGCGCGCTATCCGGCGTTGGCCGCGCACGCCATCCATTGCGAAGCGCTGCCGCCATTCCAGGAGATCGTGCAGCCGCTGTCGCCGCCGAGCGGGGTGATCCTCACCCTCCCTGGAGGGGGAGGGTCGCTTGCGCCGCGATTGCGCGGCAGCGTGGGCGGGAGCGGGGTGGCGGTGATCCATACCGGCGCTGTAGGCTCGCGAAGATTCCGACGTCCATCGGCCCCGCCGCGGCGGACAGACTTCGAAACACTAATCGCCGACGCCCCGGATAAACTCGTAACCCCTCCCGCGTCTCGCAATTCGCTACGCTCCCTGCAAGCGACCCTCCCCCTCCAGGGGAGGGTAATGCACAGCGCGACTAAACCCAACTGATTTGCCCGACGGGCTGTTTCGTCGATTCCGCTTGTCTAGCCCTCTTCGAAAAAATATTTCGCTTTTCCGAAAACCAGAAATCAGTTATTATATTCCCGTGCTGTCCCGTCCTCACAAGAGGGGCGTCTCGCGATCGTCACGGACGTTGAGGCGGGATGCGGTGGACGCAGAGCGGTGTCGCTGAGACGAGCGATACCGAATGCGGACGGCGAAGGCGTGTGGTCCTGGCGCCCCGACGCTGGCGCTCAACTTGTCGACGAAGCTGCGTTCCGGCGGATGACGGGGGCAAGAAAGCCCGGTCCGCGGGGAGAGCGCGCAATTAGCTGTAAAACCATTGCGTGGGGAATGCCGGATGTATCCGGTGCCTCCGCTGTGAATACTCGTAGTGCGATACTAAGCCACCACCGAGGGCACACGATCACGGCCGCAAGAAGCCCGAATCGCGATCGTTACTCCCGTCAAGGATATGGCCGAAAACCACTACTTTCCCGGTCTCGAGGCCGTGGCGCGGATGCACCACAAGCGTCGGGCGCGACAAGACCGTCCAGCGTTAGCTTCCTTCTGACCCAGTGTTACACGCCCGCAGAACTGCTGCGCATCGTTCGCGAACATTGGGGCATCGAAAATGTTCTGCACTGGACGCTCGACGTTGTTCTCGACGAGGATCAGGCGCGGAGCCGAAAAGACCACGCTCCCGCAACCTCGCCGTTCTGCGGCGACTTGCCGCTCAATATTGCTCGCGCTCATCCAGATACAAAGACCTCGTTTCGCGGCAAGCTCAAACGCGCTGCCTGGGACGACAACTTCCTCGTCGATATGCTCCTCAACATGCGATAGCCCTGCCCCTCCAGGGGAGGGTGGCATCAGCCCGCAGCCGCCTTCTTGCGCCAGGCGAGATGCACCGCGCAGGTGCAGCCCTGCGGATGCGAGGCCAATTCCTTGACGGCAACGTCATTGGCAGGCGCGGCTGCAGCCGGCGCCAGCGTCGGCATTGCTTCTTTGACCGCGCGCGGTCCGGTCGACTGATCCTGCGACGGGATATAGTTCAACACCGGCGCGAGCCAGCGCTCGGTTTCAGCTACGCTCATGCCCTTGCGCGCGGCGTAGTCCTCGACCTGGTCGCGCTCGATCTTGCCGACGCCGAAATAGTAGCTTTCCGCGTTGCTGAAATAGAGCCCCGATACCGAAGAGCCCGGCCACATCGCAAAGCTCTCGGTCAGCTTCACGCCCGAATTGTTCTCGGCGTCAAGCAGCGCAAACAGCGTCTTCTTCTCGGTGTGGTCGGGCTGGGCGGGATAGCCCGGCGCGGGACGGATGCCGGCGTATTTTTCCAGGATGATGTCCTCAACCGAGAGCGCCTCGCCGGGCGCATAGCCCCAGAACTCGCGGCGCACGCGCGCATGCATGCGCTCGGCAAAGGCCTCGGCCAGCCGGTCGGCGAGCGCCTTGCACAGGATCGAGGAGTAATCGTCATTGGCGTTCTTGAAGCGATCGGCAACGACGTCCTCGCCGATGCCCGCGGTGACGACGAAGCCGCCGATGTAATCCGGCACGCCGGAGGTGCGAGGCGCGACGAAATCCGACAGCGCGGCGTTGTAGCGGCCCTCGCGCTTCTCCAGTTGCTGGCGCAGTGTATGCAGGGTCGCGATCTTCTGTTTGCGGCTCTCGTCGGCATAGACCGCGATGTCGTCGCCTTCGGCATTGGCCGGCCAGAAGCCGATGGTGGCACGTGCGGTGAACCATTTCTCCTTGACGATGCGCTGGAGCATTGTTCGCGCATCCTCATAGAGCGAACGCGCGGCTTCGCCGACCTTGGGATCGCTGAAGATCGCCGGATAGCGTCCGGTCAATTCCCAGGTCTGGAAGAACGGCGTCCAGTCGATGTACTCGACAAGCTCGGCGAGATCGTAGTTGTCAAAGCTCCTGGTGCCGAGAAACGCCGGCTTCTTCGGCGGCGCCTTGGCAAAGTCGATCGGCACGGCGTTGGCGCGAGCATCGGTCAGTTTCAGCCGCTTCTTGTCCGCTTGCGCGCGGAAATGCGCCGCGGAAATCTTCGCGTATTCGGTGCGCACGTCCGCGGCATAGGCCTCGCGCCTATCGGGCGACAACAGCGCGGAGGCGACGCCGACGGCGCGGCTGGCGTCGTTGACATGCACCACCGGCCCATTGCGGTAGTTGGGGTCGATCTTCACCGCGGTGTGCACGCGGCTCGTGGTGGCGCCGCCGATCAAGAGCGGCACCTTCAGGCCCTGGCGTTCCATCTCGGCGGCGAGAAAACTCATCTCATCGAGCGAGGGCGTGATCAGGCCGGACAGGCCGATGATGTCGGCGCCCTCGCTTTTCGCCGTCTCGATGATCTTCGCCGCCGGCACCATGACGCCAAGGTCGATGACCTCAAAATTGTTACATTGCAGCACGATGCCGACGATGTTCTTGCCGATGTCGTGCACGTCGCCCTTCACCGTCGCGAGCACGATCTTGCCGGCGGAGGAGCGGCCGGAGCCCTCGATGCCGTTGGCCAGGTTGCGCGCCTTCTCCTCTTCCATGAACGGCATCAGATAGGCGACTGCCTGCTTCATCACCCGCGCCGACTTCACGACCTGCGGCAAGAACATCTTGCCGTCGCCGAAGAGATCGCCGACCACGTTCATGCCGGCCATCAGCGGGCCTTCGATGACGTCGAGCGGACGCGTGGCGGATTTTCGCGCGGCTTCGGTGTCCGCCTCGATGTATTCGGTGATGCCGTGGACCAGCGCATGGGAAAGCCGCTTGTCGACCGGCCATTCGCGCCAGGCGAGATCGGTCTCCTTCGCCTGCTTGCCCTTGCCGCGGAATTTTTCCGCCAGCGCCAGCAGCCGCTCGGAAGCGCCAGGATCGCGGTTGAGGATGACGTCCTCGCAGGTTTGCCGCAGCTCGGGATCGATGTCGTCATAGACGATCATCTGCCCGGCATTGACGATGCCCATATCCATGCCGGCCTTGATGGCGTGATAGAGAAACACCGAATGCATGGCCTCGCGCACCGGCTCGTTGCCGCGGAACGCGAACGAGAGGTTGGAGACGCCGCCGGAGACATGCGCGCCGGGCAGGTTTTGCCGGATCCAGCGCGTCGCCTCGATGAAATCGACGCCGTAATTATTGTGCTCTTCGAGCCCGGTGGCGATCGCAAAAATGTTGGGATCGAAGATGATGTCCTCGGGCGGGAAATCAAGTTGCTGGACCAGGATATCGTAGGCGCGCCGGCAGATCGCGGTTTTCCGCGCAAACGTGTCGGCTTGTCCCGCCTCGTCGAACGCCATCACCACCACGGCCGCGCCATGGCGCCGCGCGATCGTCGCCTCGTGGATGAATTTCTGCTCGCCCTCTTTCATCGAGATCGAATTGACGACCGGCTTGCCCTGCACGCATTTCAGGCCGGCCTCGATCACGGCGAATTTCGAGGAGTCGATCATGACCGGCACGCGGGCGATATCGGGTTCCGCGGCGACGAGGTTGAGGAAGGTCCGCATCGCGGCTTCCGAATCCAGCAGGCCCTCGTCCATGTTGACGTCGACCACCTGCGCGCCGTTCGCGACCTGGTCGCGCGCGACCTGAAGCGCCGCGGTGTAGTCGCCCGCGGTGATCAGCTTGCGGAATTTCGCCGAGCCTGTGACGTTGGTGCGCTCGCCGACATTGACGAAGGGGATCGCGGGCGAGAGTTCGAACGGCTCCAGCCCCGACAGCCGCAACCGCGGCTCGATCGAAGGCACCAACCGCGGCCTGTGTGGCGCGACGGCAGCCGCAATCGCGGCGATATGTTCCGGCGTGGTGCCGCAGCAGCCGCCGACGATGTTGACCAGGCCGGCTGCCGCGAACTCGCCGATCAGGCGGGCCATGTATTCCGGGGTCTCGTCGTACTGGCCGAATTCGTTGGGCAGGCCGGCGTTCGGATAGGCGCACACCAGCGCATCGGCGACGCGGCCGATATCGGCGATATGGGCGCGCAGATCCTCGGCGCCGAGCGCGCAGTTGAAGCCGATGGTGATGGGCTTGGCATGCCGGACCGAGTACCAGAACGCTTCCGGGAGTTGCCCGGACAAAAGACGGCCGGACTTGTCGGTGATGGTGCCGGAGACCATCACGGGCACATCGATGCCGCGCTCTTGCGTGATCTCGGCGATCGCATAAAGCGCGGCCTTCGCATTCAGCGTGTCGAAGATGGTCTCGACCAGCAGGAGATCCGCGCCGCCGTCGAGCAGGCCTCTGATCTGTTCGCCATAGGCCTCGCGCAGATCGTCGAAAGTCACGGCGCGATAGCCGGGGTTCGAGACGTCGGGCGAGATCGAGGCGGTGCGGTTGGTTGGCCCGAGCGCGCCCGCAACGAAGCGTTGCTTGCCGTCTTCGGCGCTGACCCGCTTTGCCGCCGCGCGCGCGAGTTTCGCGCCGTCGCGGTTGAGTTCATAGGCGAGGTCCGACATGGCGTAATCGGCCTGGGCGATCGAGGTCGAGGAGAACGTGTTGGTGGCGACGATGTCGGCGCCGGCGCGCAAATAGTCGGCGTGGATGTCCTCGATCGCCTGCGGCTGGGTCAGGATCAGGAGGTCGTTGTTGCCGCGGAGGTCGCGGTGAAAGTTCGCAAAGCGCTCGCCGCGGAACGCTGCCTCGTCATATTGCAGGGCCTGGATCATCGTGCCCATGGCGCCGTCGAGCACCAGGATGCGCTCGCGCGCAGCGGCGAGCAGCGCAGTTCGCTTGGGAGAAACGGGTACGGACATTCAGGCAGCTTTCTGCGCGCCGCCCGGGCGAATGCCGAGCAGATGGCTGATCGCGAACACGAGATCGGCGCGGTTCATGGTGTAGAAATGGAAGGTGTCGACGCCATGCTTGGCGAGCTTCTGCACTTGGCCGGCGGCCACGGTGGCCGCGACCAGCTTGCGGGTCTCGGGATCGTCGTCGAGGCCGTCGAATTTTTGCGCGAGCCAGTTGGGCACAGTGGTGCCGGCGCGGGTCACGAAGGCTCTCGCCTGCTTGAAATTGTGCATCGGCATGATGCCGGGCACGATCGGAATCGCGATGCCGCGGGCGCGGACCCGGTCGAGGTAGCGGAAGTAGAGGTCGTTGTCGAAGAACACCTGGGTGATGGCCCGCGTCGCGCCCGCATCGACCTTGGCCTGCAGCGTGTCGATATCGGCATCGAAATCGCGGCTCTCGGGATGTTTCTCCGGATAGGCGGACACCGAAACCTCAATGTCGGGATAGCGCTTCTTGATGCTGGCCACGAGCTCGGGCGAAGTCTGGTAGCCATCCGGGTGTGTGCTGAAGGGCGTGCCGATGCCGCCGGGGGGATCGCCGCGCAGGCCCACGATGTGGCGGACGCCGATATCGTGATAGCGGCCGACGACGTCATCGATCTCGCCGCGGGACGCGCCGACGCAGGTGAGGTGGGCGGCCGGTGTCAGGTCGGTCTCGGCCAGGATACGGGCGATGGTGGAATGGGTGCGCTCGCGGGTCGAGCCGCCCGCGCCATAGGTCACCGAGACGAAATTGGGCTTCAGCGGCGCCAGCCGCTTGATGGTCTCCCACAGGCTCCGCTCCATCTCCTCGGTCTTCGGCGGGAAGAATTCGAAGGAAATGGCCGGCGATTTCAGCGCGCGGTACCCATCGGGGGCCGTCAGTTCGGTCATGGCACCACTCGCTCCAGTCTGGCGGTCCTCGAAAGGGTCAAGGTTAGCTCTCAAGGAGCTAAAATAGGCCAAACAGGACGGATCAAACAGCCCATCGGTGTTGGGAAATTGCCCAATATTTCTATAAGTAAGTGAAGATAGTGACAAAATAAGCGATCGTTGGGCAATTCAAGCTAGCCAGAGTGACGATAAAACAGACGGTTATAAGCTTTGTGGATTATGGGCAGATTGGAAAAAATGGCAGAAATACTTCACATAGCCCACCCAATGTGCTTCGCAGTGCGGGTGCAATGCTCTAGCCGGCCCACCTCCCGCCCGGTTGTACGCCCGCCAGCGAGCATTAACTAAGGCCAATGATCCCGCTCTCGGTTCTCGATCTCTCCGTCGTCACCACCGGAACCCGTCCCGCCGCGGCGCTGCGCAACAGCATCGATTTGGCGCGCCATGTCGATGGCCTGGGCTATGTCCGCTACTGGCTTGCAGAGCATCACAATCTGGCGTCAGTGGCGAGCCCGGCACCGGATGTGATGATCGGGCAGATCGCCGCGGTGACCAAGAACATCCATGTCGGCTCCGGCGGGGTGATGCTGCCGAACCACGCGCCGCTGGTGGTCGCCGAGCGCTTCAAGATGCTGGAGGCGCTGTTTCCCGGCCGGATCGATCTCGGGCTAGGGCGCGCGCCCGGCACCGATGGCGCGACCGCCCACGCGCTGCGCAGCCGGCTCGACCGCCGCGAGGGCGACGACTTTCTGGAGCGGCTGCATGAACTGACCTTGTGGGAGACGCGCGATTTCCCGCCCGGTCATCCCTTCAACAACGTCGTGGCGATGCCCGACGACACTCCGCTGCCGCCGATCTGGCTGCTCGGCTCGAGCGACTACTCTTCCGAGCTTGCCGCACAAGTCGGCATGGGCTTCGCGTTCGCACATCATTTTGCTTCGCACGATGCGATCGAGGCGATGACGACTTACCGCGCGCACTTCAAGCCGTCAGGCTGGCGCGCGACGCCGCATGCGATCCTTGCGGTCGCAGTCGTCGCGGCCGAGACCGACGCCGAGGCTGAAAAACTCGCGTCGTCGATGGACCTCAACCGGCTGCGCCGCGACCGTGGGCAGTATCTGCCGCTGCCGAGCCCGGAGGAAGCTCTGGCCTATCCTTATACCGATGCCGAGCGCGCCTCGATCGCGCGCAACCGCTCGCGCCTGTTCGTCGGCTCTCCCGCCACGCTGATGCAGAAGCTGGAGCCGATGATCAAGGCGAGCCAGGCGGATGAGCTGATGGTCATCACCGCTGTCTACGACCACGAGGCGCGGAAGAAGTCGTATGACCTGCTCGCGGATGCGTTCGGGCTGGGGAGCAGGAAGCGGCGTGATACCTAGACATACTTCGTCGCCCCCGCGAAGGCGGGGGCGCATACCGCGGAATCGATCGGTAAGGCAGAAGTGTCTGAGGGCTTTCGCAAAACGAAGGCGATGGTTATGGGTCCCCGCCTTCGCGGGGACGACGTGTGCGGAGATGTTGCACGAGATCACTCATCCCGCCGTCTCGCTGAAGGTCGCCCGAAACGGATGACCAGGATAGACGCCCACAATCCGGAACTCCCGCGAGAAGAACTTCAGTTCCTCCAACGCAAAGGCGAGGCCCTTGTCGTTGGGATGACCATCGACGTCGGCATAAAACTGCGTGGCGAAGAAATTACCGTCGACCATGTAGCTCTCGAGCTTGGTCATGTTGACGCCGTTGGTGGCAAAGCCGCCGAGCGCCTTGTAGAGCGCCGCCGGCAGGTTGCGCACCCGGAATACAAAACTCGTGATCAGCGGGCCCGATCCCTGCGCCGCCCATCGCTCCTCGCGCGCCAGCACCACGAAGCGCGTGGTGTTGTGGGCCTCGTCCTCGATGTCCTCGGCGAGGACGTCAAGGCCGTAGATTTCGGCGGCGAGCTTCGAAGCGATCGCGGCGCTGGATTTGTCCTGGCGTTCCGCGATCAGGCGCGCGGCGCCCGCGGTATCGCCCGACACGATCGGCTTGATGCCGAGCTTGCGGATGATGCGACGGCATTGCCCAAGCGCGTGGACATGGCTCTCCACCGTCTTGATGTCGGCGAGCTTGGCGCCGCGCGACGCCATCAACTGATGGTGGACCGGCAGGAACCATTCGCCGACGATGAACAGGCCGGAAGCGGGAAGCAGGTGATGGATGTCGGCGACGCGGCCGGCGACCGAGTTCTCGATCGGGATCATGCCGAGCTCGGCTTCGCCCGACGAGATCGCGGCGAGCGCGTCCTCGAAGGTCGGGCAGGGCAGCGGCTCGGCGTCCGGATAGGCCTCGACGATGGCGATATGGGAATTGGCGCCCGGCTCGCCCTGGAATGCGATTTTCAGCTTCTTGGTCATGATGCCTTGTAGCAGTCGCTCATGCTTTGGAAAGTATCCGGCGCGCGGTTTCGAGGTCGGCCGCCGTGTCGACCCCGCGCGGCACGGCATCGACGATGGTGACGTCGATGCGCATGCCGGCTTCGAGCGCGCGGAGCTGCTCGAGCTTTTCGCGCATTTCCAGAACCGAGGGGGGCAACCTGACGTAGCGCTCCAGCGCCTCGCGCCGGTAGGCGTAGAGGCCGATGTGATGGTAACGCGGGCCGTCGCCGTACGGCGCGGTGGCGCGGGTGAAATACAGCGCCCGGAACCTTCGGCCGCCCAGCGGAGAACCCACCAACTTCACGACGCTCGGGGCGGTATGTTCTTCCTCATCGCGGATTTCCGCGGCGAGCGTTGCGATATCGACCGCGGGATCGGCGAGTGGCGGAAGCACGTCGCGGATATTTTCTGTTGAAATGGTCGGAAAATCGCCCTGCAGATTGACCACGATTTCGGCACGCCCGTCGGGATCGAGCTTGCAAAGCGCCTCAAAGATCCGGTCCGAGCCGGAAGGGTGATCGGCGTGCGTCATCACGGCCTCGCCGCCATGGGCCTTGACCGCCGCCGCGATCTCCGGCGTGTCGGTCGCAACCGCGACGCGGCCGATGTTGGCCTCTTCCGCCCGGCGCAGCACATGGACAATCATCGGTACCCCCGCGATGTCGAGCAGCGGCTTGCCCGGCAGGCGGGTAGAGGCCATGCGGGCGGGAATCAGCACCAGATTGCGGGTTTCGGTCATCCAGTTGGGGTCAGGGATCGGCCGGCAAAACGTCCGGAAATGATGGGGATGGGGTGAGAGCCGGCGCGTTTATACGGGTTGCCAGAGCACGGGCAAACCGATATCTCAGCCTTGCTTGTGGGGGTGCGGTGCGAAAGCCTGTTTCCTCAGGGCATCCGCGGCCGCTTCGGGCGGCCCTAAAGTCGACCTTTGAGGCCTGGAGCCTGATCCGAAATGGACTCCTTCGAAATTAATAAGATACTCGGGGCCATTCTTGGCACCTGCCTTGTTCTCCTGGTGACGAGCTTCACCGCCAACGCACTTTTCGCTCCCAAGATGCCCGAGAAACCGGGATTTGCGATCGCCGCGAAGGAAGAGGCGGAAGGCGGCGCCAAGCCGGCCGCGCCCGCGCCGTCCGAGCCGATCGAAAAGCTGCTGCAGACGGCCTCGGTCGAAAAGGGCGCGGCGTCGGCCAAGAAATGCCAAGCCTGCCATACCTTCGAGAAGGGTGGTCCGAACCGGGTCGGTCCCAACCTCTACGGCATCGTCGGCGACAAGCGGGGCGAAGACCGCAATGGGTTCAACTTCTCGGCCGCCATGAAAGCCAAGGGCGGTACCTGGACCTATGACGACCTCAACCAGTTCATCGCCAATCCCAAGGGCTTCATCCCGGGCACGGCGATGGGATTTGCCGGTATTCCGAAAGACAGCGAACGCGCTGACGTGATCGACTATCTGCACACGCTGTCCGACAATCCGGTTCCGCTTCCGGTGGCGGCGAAATAACGCGCAACCTCTCCGGACGATTTGTCCTCCGC
The DNA here is from genome assembly GCA_963777475.1 of uncultured Alphaproteobacteria bacterium. Taxonomy (GTDB): domain Bacteria; phylum Pseudomonadota; class Alphaproteobacteria; order Rhizobiales; family Xanthobacteraceae; genus Bradyrhizobium. The sequence goes on along the minus strand of CAVZQX010000032.1, from coordinate 55,006 downwards.
AACGGCCAGGCCCCTCACCTGGCCGTTTGCGCATTTTTGAGCCTCGCGGGCTTGTTATCGGGGCGTTTCGCCGCACGGAGGCGTGCTATCATGAGGAAAAAGCAACGTTAATCGGTCGAATCCTTGCCGTATATTGCGGCCTGAATAGCTCCCGTAAGCACCACAGGAATCTCATTTGGCCCTTACCCGACGACACCTTCTGCAAAGCGGCGCCTTCGCCGCCATCGCCCCGGCCTTGGGTAACGCCGCCGGGCTTCCCGCCGTCACTGCAGCCCAGGCGCAATCCGCTTCCGAGCCGGTCTGGCGCCACGCGCTCTCGCTGTTCGGCGACATCAAATATCCCGCCGACTTCAAGCGCTTCGATTACGTCAATCCGGATGCGCCGAAGGGCGGCATAGTGCGGCAGCTCGAGACCGGCACGTTCGATAATTTCAACATCGTTATCGGCGCGTATAAGGGGTCGTTCGCGGGTGGCGTGGCCTTGATCTACGAGACGCTCGACGACGCCGGCATACGATGAAGTGGCGACCGCCTATGGGCTGCTCGCCGAAGTCCGTCAGCTACCCCGAAGACCGTTCCTACGTGATCTATCGGCTGCGCGCCGCGGCACGCTGGCACGACGGCAAGCCGGTCACGCCGGACGACGTCATCTTCTCCTTCGACGCGCTGAAGAAGAACAGCCCGATGTACAGCGCCTACTATCGGCACATCACGAAGTGCGAACAGGTCGGCGAGCGCGATGTCAAGTTCACCTTCGACGGCCCGGGCAACCGCGAGCTTCCGCACGATCACCGGCGAACTGCCGGTATTGCCCAAGCATTGGTGGGAAGGCACGGACGCGCAAGGCCGCAAGCGCGACATCACCGCGACCACGCTGGAGATTCCGCTGGGCTCGGGCCCCTACCGCATCAAGGAATTCGACGCCGGTCGCTCGCTGGCGCTGGAGCGGGTCACGGATTATTGGGGCAAGCGATTTTCCCGCACAATGTCGGCCAGAACAATTTCGATCAGATCCGCTACGAGTTCTTCCGCGACGATACCGTCGCGCGCGAAGCCTTCAAGGCCGATCAGGTCGACTGGATCGCTTGAGCAAAGCGCCAAGGAGTGGTCGACGGCCTATGATTTTCCGGCGGTGCAGGAGAAAGCGCGTCATCAAGGAAAAATTCCCGATCCGCAGCTCGGGCCGGATGCAGGGCTTTGCCTTCAACCTGCGCCGGCCGCTGTTCGCAGATGTCACGGCTGCGCCGCGCCTTCAACTATGCCTATCGATTTCGAGGAGATGAACCGCAGCTCTTCGACCGGCGAGTACCAGCGCGACAACAGCTATTTCGACGGAACCGAGCTTGCCTCGCTCCGGACTGCCGGAAGGGCAGGAGCTTGCAGATTCTCGAAACCGTGCGCGACAAGGTGCCGCCGGAGGTTTTCACCGACGCCATATCAAAATCCGGTCAACGGCAATCCGGAAACCGTGCGCACCAATTTGCGCGAGGCCACGCGGCTTCTGAAGGAGGCCGGCTTCGAGATCAAGGACCGCAAGCTGGTCGATCCCGCGGGCAAGCCTGTCACCGTCGAAATTCTGTGCCGCGACCCGGGCGACGAGCGGATCGCGCTTGTTCTACAAGCCGTCGCTTGAACGACTTCGGCGTCGACCGCCAACGTGCGCACCGTCGACGACGTGCAATACGAGAACCGCGCTGCGCAGTTTCGATTTCGACCTGATCATCGACCAGTGTGGCCGCAGTCGCTGTCGCCCGGCAACGAGCAGCGCGATTTCTTCGGCTCGCAGGCGGCGGATCGGCCCGGCTGGCGCAACATCCCGTCGGCATCAAGAATCCGGCGGTCGACGCGCTGATCGACCGGATCATCTTCGCCAAGGACCGTGCGGAACTGGTCGCTGCTGCAAGGCGATGGACCGGGTGCTGCTGTGGAATTTCTATGTGGTGCCGCAGTTCACCTATCGGTTTCGAGCGCTATGCGCGCTGGGATCGCTTCAGCCATCCCGAGCCGCTGCCGAAATACGGCATTCCGGCTTCCCCACGCTGTGGTGGTGGGATGCCGAGAAGGCGGCGAAGACGGGCAAACGCGTCTTGAGGCAGTCTTTGCGCACGCCCTCGCTGTCGCGCCGGCATGTGCTCGGTCTTGGCATCGGCGCGCTCGGCGCGCCGTGGTTTCGTCCCGCGATGGCGGCGACCGATCCCAGCGCCGAGGCTCACGGCATGTCGGTGTTCGGCGACCTGAAATATCCGGCCGACTTTCCGCATTTCGACTATGTCAATCCGGCGGCGCCCAAGGGCGGGCTGTTTTCGCTGATCCCGTCGGTGCGCGCCTACAATCAGTCGTTCTTCACCTTCAATTCGCTCAACGCCTACATCCTGAAGGGCGAGGGCGCGCAGGGCATGGACATGACCTTTGTGTCCCTGATGACGCGCGCCGGCGACGAGCCGGATGCGATGTATGGTCTGGCGGCGAAGTCGGTGCAGATTTCAGCCGACAAGCTGACCTACCGGTTCACGATGCGGCCCGAAGCGAAGTTTCACGACGGCTCGAAGCTGACCGCGCATGATGCCGCCTTCTCGCTGACCGCGCTGAAGGAGAAAGGCCACCCGCTGATCGTGCAGCAATTGCGCGACATGGTGAAGGCGGAAGCGCCCGACGACGCGACGCTGATCGTCACCTTTGCGCCGAAGCGCGCGCGCGACGTGCCGCTCTATGTCGCGGGCCTGCCGATCTTCTCGCAAGCCTATTATTCGACCAAGCCGTTCGATGAATCGACGCTCGATGAGCCGCTCGGCTCGGGGCCGTACAAGGTCGGCAAGTACGAGGTCAATCGCTTCATCGAATACGAACGGGTCAAGGATTGGTGGGCCGCCGACCTGCCGGTCAATCGCGGCAGCTACAATTTCGACGTCGTGCGCTACGAATTCTATCGCGACCGCGACGTCGCCTTCGAAGGTTTTACGGGCAAGAACTATCTGTTCCGCGAGGAGTTCACCTCGCGGGTATGGGCGACCCGCTACGACTTTCCCGCGGTGAAGGACGGCCGCGTCAAGCTCGAAACGCTGCCCGACCAGACGCCGTCGGGCGGGCAGGGCTGGTTCATCAACACCCGCCGCGACAAGTTCAAGGACCCGCGCGTGCGCGAGGCGCTGATTTACGCGTTCGATTTCGAGTGGACCAACAAGACCATCATGTATGGCGCCTATGCGCGCACGGTCTCGCCGTTCCAGAACTCGGACATGGTGGCGGTAGGACCGCCGTCGCCGGAAGAATTGAAGCTGCTGGAGCCGTTCCGAGGCCAGGTGCCGGACGAAGTGTTCGGCGAGCCCTTCGTGCCGCCGGTGTCGGACGGATCGGGGCAGGATCGTGCGTTGTTGCTCAAAGCCCAGCAACTGCTCAACGAGGCCGGGCTTGTCGCCAAGGACCGCAAGCGGCTGATGCCGAACGGCGAGGTCCTGACCATCGAATTCCTGCTCGACGAGCCGTCATTTCAGCCGCATCACGCCACCTTCATCAAAAACCTCCAACTCCTCGGGATCGATGCCGGCATTCGGATGGTCGATGCCGTGCAATACCGCGCCCGCGTGGAAGCCTTCGATTTCGACATTGACGGTCCAGCGCTTGAGCATGTCGGCGACGCCGGGCGACAGTTTGAGGCCGTATCTTTCGTCGCAGGCGGCCGCGACCAATGGGTCGTACAATCTCGCGGGCGTTGCCAATCCCGCGATCGACGCGCTGATCGACAAGGCCATTGCCGCCGAAACGCGGGCGGATTTGACCTTTGCCTGCCGGGCGCTCGACCGCGTGTTCCGCGCCGGCCGCTATTGGGTGCCGCAATGGTATCGCTCGACGCATCCGATCGCCTATTGGGACGTGTTCAGCCACCCGGAAAAGCTGCCGCGCTATGCGCAGGGCGTCGGGGCGCCGGACAATTGGTGGTTTGACGCCGCCAAGGCGGCGAAGATCGAGCAGGCGAAATAATGAGCGCCTATATCGCCCGCCGCATCCTGTTGATGATCCCGACGCTGCTCGGCATCCTCTTCGTCTCCTTCATTGTCGTGCAATTCGCGCCGGGCGGGCCGGTAGAGCGGGTGATCGCGCAGCTCTCCGGCGCCGATACCGGCGGCACCTCCCGCATTTCCGGTGGCGGCGGCGATTTCGGGCCGCGCGGTCAGCCCGGCGCGATGGCCAACGCCGTCAGCTCGAAATACCGCGGCGCGCAGGGACTCGATCCCGATTTCATCAAGAGCCTGGAAAAACAGTTCGGCTTCGACAAGCCGGCGCCGGAGCGCTTCGCGCTGATGGTGTGGAATTTCGCGCGCTTCGATTTCGGCAAGAGCTATTTCCGCGACATCAGCGTGCTGGAGCTGATCAAGGAGAAGCTGCCGGTCTCGATGTCGCTCGGCATCTGGATGACGCTCCTGACCTACCTGATCTCGATTCCGCTTGGCATCCGCAAGGCGGTCAAGGACGGATCGAAGTTCGATACCTGGACCTCGGCGGTCATCATCGTAGGCTTTGCGATCCCGGGATTTCTGTTCGCGATCCTCCTCATCATCCTGTTCGCCGGCGGGTCGTTCTTCAATATCTTCCCGTTGCGCGGGCTGACCTCGGACGGCTGGTCGCAATTTCCCTGGTACTGGAAGATCATCGACTATTTCTGGCACCTCACCCTGCCCCTGATCTCGATGGCGCTGAGCGCCTTCGCCACCATGACGCTCCTGACCAAGAACTCGTTCCTCGACGAGATCCGCAAGCAATATGTGATGACCGCGCGCGCCAAGGGCTGCAGCGAACGGCAGGTGCTCTACAATCACATCTTCCGCAACGCCATGCTGATCGTGATCGCCGGATTTCCCGGCGCGTTCATCCACGCCTTCTTTTCCGGCTCGCTGCTGATCGAGACCATCTTCTCGCTCGACGGGCTCGGGCTGCTCTCGTTCGAGAGCGTGCTCAACCGCGACTATCCGGTGGTGTTCGGAACACTTTATATCTTTTCGCTGGTCGGCCTCGTGGTCAATCTGATCTCGGATCTGACCTATATGTGGATCGATCCGCGGATCGATTTCGAGGCGCGGGAGGTCTGATGACGATCATCGCGCCGCCGCCGGTCGAGACCACCACGCAATCGCCGTTCGGCGAGGCGGTGCCGGTGACGGGCCAACCGCTCCGCGTTTCGTCGCTGAACCGCCGGCGCTGGCAGAATTTCAAGGCCAACAAGCGCGGCTACTGGTCGTTCTGGATCTTCCTGATCCTGTTCTTTGTCTCGCTGTTCGCCGAGCTGATCGCCAACGACCGGCCGTTCCTGATCAAGTTCGACGGCCACCTGTACTGGCCGGCCTTCGTCTCCTATTCCGAAACCACCTTCGGCGGCGACTTCGAGACCGCGGCCGACTACCGCGATCCCTACTTGCAGAAGCTGATCAAGGCCAAGGGCGGCTTCATCGTCTGGCCGCTGATCCGTTATTCCTTCGATACCCACAATCTCGATCTGCCGACGCCGGCGCCGTCACCGCCGACCTGGATGCTGACGGAAGCGCAGTGCAAGGACGTGGTACAGAGGAAGGGCCTGAAGAGCTGCCGCGATCTCGAATACAACTGGCTCGGCACCGACGACCAGGGCCGCGACGTGGTCGCGCGCCTGATCTACGGCTTTCGCATTTCGGTCCTGTTCGGCCTCAGTCTCACGATCATCTCCTCGATCATCGGCGTCGCCGCCGGCGGCATACAGGGCTATTTCGGCGGCTGGATCGATCTCGGCTTCCAGCGCTTCATCGAAGTCTGGACCTCGATCCCCTCGCTCTATCTGCTTCTGATCCTGTCGTCGGTGCTGGTGCCGGGCTTCTTCATCCTGCTCGGCATTCTCTTGCTGTTTTCCTGGGTCTCGCTGGTCGGCCTGGTGCGCGCGGAATTCTTGCGCGGCCGCAATTTCGAATACATCCAGGCGGCGCGGGCGCTCGGGGTCTCCAACGCCGTGATCATGTTCCGCCATCTGTTGCCGAACGCGATGGTGGCGACGATGACCTTCCTGCCGTTCATCGTCTCGTCCTCGGTGATGACGCTGACCGCGCTCGACTTCTTGGGCTTCGGCCTGCCGCCGGGCTCGCCGTCGCTCGGCGAATTGCTGTCGCAGGCGAAGGCCAACGTGCAGGCGCCGTGGCTCGGCTTCACCGGCTTCTTCTCGGTCGCCATCATGCTGTCGCTGTTGATCTTCATCGGCGAAGCCGTGCGCGACGCCTTCGATCCGCGCAAGACGTTCAGGTAGGAAGCGCATGGACGCCATCAACCAGCCGCTGCTTGCCGTTCGCGATCTCTCCGTGGCCTTCCACCAGCAGAGCGGTACGTCGGTTGCGGTCGACCGTATTTCGTTCGAGATCAAGCGCGGCGAATGCGTGGCGCTGGTCGGCGAGTCCGGCTCCGGGAAATCGGTCAGCGCGCTGTCGATCCTGAAGCTGTTGCCGTACCCGACCGCCTCGCACCCCTCGGGAAGCATCCGCTTCAAGGGGCGCGAACTGCTCAGCCTGTCGGAAAACGACATCAGGGGAATCCGCGGCAACGACATCTCGATCATCTTCCAGGAGCCGATGACCTCGCTCAATCCGCTGCACACGATTGAGTCCCAGATCGGCGAGATCCTCTATCTGCATAACAATGTCAGCGCCTCGATGGTGCGGGAGCGGACGCTCGAACTGCTCCGGCAGGTCGGCATCCCCAAACCCGAGACGCGGCTGGCGAGCTATCCGCATCAACTCTCCGGCGGCCAGCGGCAGCGGGTGATGATCGCGATGGCGCTCGCCAACGAGCCGGACCTCCTGATCGCGGACGAGCCGACCACGGCGCTCGATGTCACCGTGCAGGCGCAGATTCTGACGCTGCTGGCGGAAATCCGCGCCCGGCTCGGCATGAGCCTGTTGTTCATCACCCACGATCTCGGCATCGTTCGCCGCATCGCCGATGTGGTCTGCGTCATGAACGGGGGCAAGATCGTCGAGCAGGGTCTGGTGGAGCAGGTCTTCACCGCGCCGAAACATCCCTACACCAAGGCGTTGCTCGCCGCCGAACCGAAGCCCGACCCGGCGCCGCCGCGGCCCAACTCGCCGGTGGTGATTTCGGCCGAGGACCTGAAGGTCTGGTTTCCGGTCAAGCGCGGGCTGTTGCGCCACACGGTCGGCTACATCAAGGCGGTCGACGGCGTGAGCCTCGCGGTGCGCAAGGGCGAGACGCTCGGCGTGGTCGGCGAATCCGGTTCCGGCAAGACCACGTTGGGGCTAGCGCTGTTGCGGCTGATTTCATCCGACGGGCCGATCGTGTTCTTGGGCAGCAATATCCAGGGTCTGCCGTTCAAGGCGATGCGCCCGTTCCGGCGCGACATGCAGATCGTGTTTCAGGACCCGTTCGGGGCGCTCAGCCCGCGCATGTCGGTCGGCGACATCGTCGCCGAAGGCTTGAGCGTGCATCAGAAGGCGCTGTCGCGAGCTGAGCGCGAGGCGCGTGTCGTCAAGGCGCTGAAGGAGGTCGGGCTCGATCCGGAAACGCGCCTGCGCTACCCCCACGAGTTCTCCGGCGGCCAGCGCCAGCGCATCTCGATCGCGCGCGCGGTGGTGCTGGAACCGAATTTCGTGGTGCTGGACGAGCCGACCAGCGCGCTCGACATGCTGTTCCAGGCGCAGATGGTCGATCTGTTGCGCGAGCTGCAGCGCAAGCGCGATCTCACCTACATGTTCATCTCGCACGATCTCAGGGTGGTCGCCTCGCTCGCGAGCCATCTGATCGTGATGCGCGACGGGCATGTGGTGGAGGAGGGCCCGGCGGCGGCGCTGTTCAAGCAGCCGAAGACCGATTACACCCGCGCGCTGTTCGCCGCCGCCTTCCGCAATGAAACGACCGCCGACGGTTCGGTCGGGGTTTAGCGCATGATCCGGAAAAGCATGCCCTCGGGCCACGACCCGATGGGTGGATAGCGGTTTTTCCCTCGCGACAAACGCGTAGCGTTTGCGCGGAGATCATGCTCAAACAATAAGTCAGAGCCGCTTGATCGCAATGACCTCGCTGCCCGTCTGCTTGATGCGCGCGATCGCCTCAGCCGTATTCTCGATCACGGTCGCCATGTGGTGGGCGTTGGCATGCACGATGCTCGTGGCATCGCGGACGATCGCGACGTGTCCGTTCCAGAAGATCAGATCGCCGCGTTGCAATTGATCGGCTTCGGCTGGCTCGAGCGGCCGGCCGAGCGCGTCCTGCTGCATGTCGGTGTCGCGGGGGCAGTCGATGCCGGCCGCATGCAGCGATAATTGCACGAGACCCGAGCAATCGATGCCGAGGCTGCTCTTGCCGCCCCAGAGGTAGGGCGTGCCGACGAAGCGCTCGGCGACCGCGACGAAATCGGTCTCGTGATCGTCAACGCGGCCGATATGCCGCAGCGGCAGGTACCAACCCTCGAGCGTGACGCCGAACGCGCCGTCCTCGCGCGCGATCGTCACGAGCGACCCCATCACCAGCGTTTCGATCGGAGGCAGTTTGATCGAGGCGCCGGGAAAGGCGAATGTCCGGATCGCCGTGACCTTGTGCGTCGGCGCAGCCGACGGCTTGGCAAGCACCTCGTCCGGGAGCCAGCCGACATAGCTGTCGCGCATCAATTGGCCCCACGCCCAGCCCTCATCGTTGCGCTCGTAGACCATCACGCGCTCGCCCATCAGCGCCTGGGTCAGCAGCCAGGCATCGCCGGTCGGTCCTTCGCGCACCGGCGCGATGGCGCCGATGACCTCAAGCATCTCGCCGGAGACGTAGCGCGCCGCCTTGACCTTGCCTTCGAGATGTTTCGCGGCGAGGTCTTCGCGCGCCGGCGTCAGGCGTGGGTCACTCATATCGTTCACGCAGCAGCTTGTAGACAGCGCGGGCCGCCTGGCATTCGCCGCCTTCGGGCCGTGCCGGCTTGGCGGACGGCGTCCAGGCGTAGATATCGAGGTGCAGCCAGCTTCTGGCGTGCTCGACGAAGCGCTGCAGGAACAGCGCGCAGGTGATCGAGCCCGCGAACGTGCCCGACGGCGCATTGGTGATGGTCGCGACCTTGGAATCGAGCCAGGCGTCGTAAGGCGGCCATAGCGGCATTCGCCACAACGGATCGTTCTCCTCTCGCGCGCAGCGCGCGAGTTCCTGCGCCAGCGCCTCATCATTGGTGTAAAAGGGCGGCAAATCGGGACCCAACGCCACTCGCGCCGCACCGGTCAACGTGCCCATGTCGATCAACAGATCGGGCGTTTCCTCGTCCGCCAACGCCAGCGCGTCGGCGAGGATCAGCCGGCCTTCCGCATCCGTGTTGCCGATCTCGACATAAAGCCCTTTGCGCGAGGGAAAGATGTCGAGCGGGCGGAAGGCGTTGCCGGCGACCGCGTTCTCGACCGCCGGGATCAGGACGCGCAGCCGCACCTTGAGCTTGGCGTCCATCACCATCTGCGCCAGCGCCAGCACATTGGCGGCGCCGCCCATGTCCTTCTTCATCGTCAGCATGCCGCTGGAAGGTTTGAGGTCGAGCCCGCCGGTATCGAAGCAGACGCCCTTGCCGACCAGCGTCACCTTGGGATGGGCGGGGTCGCCCCAGGTAAAATCGATCAATCGCGGCGCGCGCGTCGAAGCCATGCCGACCGCATGGATCAGCGGGAAGTTTTGCCGCACTAGCTCGTCGCCGACGATGGCCTCGAAGCTGGCGCCGAAGCGCGTCGCGACGTCGTTAGCGGCCTGCGCGAGCTCTGCCGGCCCCATGTCGTTCGACGGCGTATTGATGAGGTCGCGGGCAAGCCCCGCGGCCGCCGCGATCCGCGCGATATCGGCCGCATCGATGCCGTCAGGCGGCACCAGCTTCACCTCGACCGCGTCCGCCTTGCGGTAGCGGCTGAAGCGGTAGCTGCCGAGCGCGAAGGCAAGGGTCGCAAGCCGCGCATCAGGCGGCGCGTTGGCGAAGCGATAGACGCCGGCCGGCAGCAGGGTAGGCAAGGCTCCCGGCCGAAAGGGATCGCGGGACTTGCTGTCCGCCTCTTCCAGGCCAAACAGCACCTGCGCGATGCTGCCGTCGGCCGTGGGCAAGGTCAGGAACGCCCCCGGCTTGGCGGCAAAGCCGTTGGCAAGCGCGAATTGCCTCTCCTGCGGGACAAGGCCCTCGCGAATCGCGTCCCACGACGATCTGGTCGCAAAGGTGATGGGAACGGCGGCTGCGCCCGGCGCGGTCTCGAAGGGAGATGGCATGCTTCGCTCGTCGTCGATGGAAGGGCCGGCCGGATCAGGCCATGCGCCGAGTTCGACCAGACTTCGCAGAGTTTTCGCGTCGCGGCAACCGCCGCGAGCGCATCTTCCGCGCCTCGCGCGCTACAGTTGGCCTGAAATTATGTTAGGTTCCGCCGATCAAACAGCGGGTTTAGCGGGAATGATCTTCCGTCCGGGCCGATCCCTTTTGCGATCGGGAGATCATTTCTCGTCGGAGATCATTTCTCGTCAAAGGGGGGAGTGCGATGGACGCTTTGCTGGGCGCGATCACCTTTGTCGGGCACGCGATCGAGACGGTGCTCGCTTACATCGAAACCCATCACTGGATTTTCGGCTTTGCCGCGCTCGGCTATATTTTCTACCTCCACGACCGCGCCCTGCATGCCCGGTTCGACGCGCTCGACAAGCGGGTCGACGAGATCAGGAAGCGTTTGGCAATCGAATATTGAAAAAGCCCCCGCGCTGCGGCCCTCCCCCCGCGAGGTGGGCATTAACCGGGCGTTAGGGTTAACGGTTTATTTCTCGCGCGTTCGGCTCGATCCAGCGCGAGAGTCACAGTGCCCATCCGTTTTCAGTACCGTCCCGCCCGGTTTCTTGCTTCCGTGGCCGTCGCAGCCATTTTGGCCGCAGGCCTCGGCAGTTGCCAAACCATGTCCGATGTCACCGGCTCGATTACGACCAAGGAGCCGGCCAGCGCGGATACCGATCCGCAGCGCGGCTTGGAAGCCTATGGCGAGCGCTACCGCGCCAACCCCAAGGACGCCGACGCCGCGATCGCCTATGGTCTGGCGTTGCGCCGCAACGGCCAGCACGGCCAGGCCGCAGCGGTGCTCGAACAGGCCAACATCGCTAATCCCGGCAACAAGCCACTGCTCGCCGCCTGGGGCCGCGCGCTCGTCGACAACGGAAATTTCCAAGAGGCGTTCGACGTGCTTTCCCGCGCGCACACGCCTGCCAATCCCGACTGGCGCATCCTGTCGGTGCAGGGCACCGCGCTCGACCAGCTCGGCCAGCACGACGAGGCGCGGCGCTACTACGCCAACGCGCTGAAGATCGTGCCCGGCGACCCCGCGGTGTTGTCGAATCTCGGCCTCTCCTACATGCTGTCGAAGGATCTGCCGAAGGCGGAGGAAACGCTGCGTCAAGCCTATGCAGCCCCGCAAGCCGACGCGCGGGTGCGGCAGAATCTGGCGCTGGTGGTTGGCCTGCAGGGCCGCTTCGCCGAGGCTGAAACCATCGTCAAGGCCGACCTGCCGCCCGAAGAGGCGGCGGCCAATGTCGCCTACCTGAAGGAAATGCTGAAGGGCAGGCAAAACCCGCATTCCGGCCGCGGCACCGTTCCGGTGGCCGACCTCAACCGGTCGGAATAGCCGCCGCGATCTCGGTCTGCGGGAGGCTTTTGCAATCTTGCCGACCAGCCGTCCCGCAGCTTCTCTTACGTAGACGTCTTGCGTAGATGGACCTTCTTCCCGCAAAACAGCATGGCGCTCCGCGGAAAATCTGTGCCTACATCATCGCCGAGACCTTGATGCCGGTCGGCCCGAGAATGACGACAAACAGTACCGGCAGGAAGAACAGGATCATCGGCACCGTCAGCTTCGGCGGCAACGCGGCTGCCTTCTTCTCTGCTTCGTTCATGCGCATGTCGCGATTTTCCTGCGCCATCACGCGCAGGCTCTGGCCGAGCGGCGTGCCGTAACGCTCCGACTGCTGCAGCGCGAGGCAGACCGATTTCACGCCTTCAAGCCCGGTGCGCCGCGCCAGGTTCTCATAGGCGACCTTGCGGTCCTGCAGATAGGACAGCTCGGCGGTAGTGAGCGTGAACTCTTCCGACAGCGCGATCGACTGGGTCACGATCTCGGTCGACACCTTGCGGAACGCGGTCTCGATCGACATGCCGGATTCGATGCAGATCAAGAGCAGGTCGAGCGCGTCCGGAAAGGCGCGCTTGATCGAGAGCTGGCGCTTGGAGATCGCGTTCTTCAGGAACAGCATCGGTGCCTGCAGGCCGAGATAGGCGCAGCCGATGCAGATGCCGATCTTGACCGGCATCGACTTCTGCAGGTGTGAGATCACGAATACGTAGAGGACAGATGCCAGGAAAAGCACGATCGGTGTCACCAGGCGCGCGAACAGGAAGGTGATGTAGGGCGCCTGGCCGCGATAGCCGGCCTGCGTGAGCTTGTCGCGCGCGGATTCCTGCGCCAGCCATTTGGTGAGATTGAAATCCTCCACCACCCTGGAGACGAGTTGCTTCGGCGTCTGCCGCAGCGAGACCTTTTCGGTCTTGGCGAGGCGGTCGCGCTCGCGCTGCCGGATGCGCTCGCGTTCGTTCGCCACCGCTTTCATGCGTTTGTCGAGACCTTCGTTGGCGAAAAAGGGGATTATCAGCGTATAGGCCGTGGCGCTCACCGCGATAGCGGCGAGCAGCATGGTCATGAAGTGCGCATCGTGGATCTTGTCGACAAGGAAAGAGATCATGGGGCACCGTCAGAAGTCGAAATTGATCATTCTTTTCATCACGAAGATGCCGATTGACATCCAGACCACGCAGCCGACCAGCATCAACTGTCCGGTCGGATTGGTCCACAGCAGCGAGATGTAGTCGGGGGTCGAGAGGTAGACCAGGAGCATCACGATCGGCGGCAGCGCGCCGATGATCCCCGCCGACGCCTTGGCTTCCATCGACATCGCCTGGATCTTCTCGGCCATCTTCTTGCGGTCGCGCAGCACCTTGGACAGGTTGCCGAGCGCTTCCGAAAGGTTGCCGCCGGATTTTTGCTGGATCGCGATGACGATGCCGAAGAAGTTCGCTTCCGGCACCGGCATCCGGTCGTACAGCCGCGCGCAGGCCTCGCCAAGCGGTATGCCGATGGCCTGGGTTTCGATGATCGCGAGGAACTCGCTGCGCAACGGCTCCGGCGCGTCGGCGGCGACGACCTTGATGGATTCGAACAGCGGCAGGCCGGCCTTGATGCCGCGAACGATTACGTCGACGGCGTCCGGCAGCGCCCTCAGAAACGCCTTTTCCCGGCGCTTCTTGAGGAAGCTCAGGGCCCAGCGCGGCAGGCCGAAGCCCGCGGCGAAAGCAAGACCCGCGGCTCCCAACAGCCCGCCGCCGGCGAACATCGCGACCCCGAAGAACGCCGCGGCTAGAACGCCAGAAACCACCATGAACTTCTGGGTCGACCAGTCGAGGCCGGCCTGGGTCAGGCGGACGCTGAGCGAAACCTTGCTTTCCTTCAGCCGGCGCGCCTCAAGGTCCTTGAGCGTGCTTTCGACCTGTTCACGGCGGGAGCGCTGGCTCTTTTCGGTCTGACGCTTGGTGGCGGGCTCGGGCTTGGCGACAGAGGCGCGGCGGCTCTCGGCCTTCTTCTCTCCCGACAACAGCGGATAGATGAAGACCCAGGCGATGCCGCCGATGGCCGCGGCGGCAAGAAAAGCCAGCGCGAGTGTCTGCATTTTCATGGCCTGTTCCCTTTATTTGGCCGTTGCCACTTCAGCGGCGTCGATCGCGGCCGCCAACCGCTTTTCCTCGCCGTAATAGCGCGCGCGATCCCAAAAGCGCGGCCGGCCGATGCCGGTCGAGCGGTGGCGGCCGATGATCTTGCCGTTGGCGTCCTCGCCGATCAGTTCGAAGACGAACAGGTCCTGGGTGATGATGGTGTCGCCTTCCATGCCCATCACCTCGGTGATGTGGGTGATGCGGCGCGAACCGTCGCGCAGGCGCGCGGCCTGGATGACGACGTCGATCGAGGCGCAGATCATCTCGCGAATGGTGCGCGACGGCAGCGAAAAGCCGCCCATCGTGATCATGGATTCGCAGCGCGACAGCGCCTCGCGGGGATTGTTGGCGTGCAGCGTTCCCATCGATCCGTCATGACCGGTGTTCATCGCCTGCAACAGGTCGAACGCCTCGGGTCCGCGGACTTCGCCGACGATGATGCGTTCGGGACGCATACGCAGGCAGTTTCGCACCAGTTCGCGCATGGTGACCTGGCCTTCGCCTTCGATGTTGGGCGGGCGGGTTTCCAGGCGCACCACATGCGGCTGCTGCAGTTGCAGCTCGGCGGCGTCCTCGCAGGTAATGACGCGCTCGTCATGCTCGATATAATTAGTCAGGCAGTTCAAAAGCGTCGTCTTGCCCGAGCCGGTACCGCCGGAGATCAGCACGTTGCAGCGGACGCGGCCGATGATCTGCAGGATTTCCGCGCCCTCCGGCGTGATCGCGCCGAATTTGACCAACTGGTCGAGCGTCAGCTTGTCCTTCTTGAACTTGCGGATGGTGAGCGCGGGGCCGTCGATCGCCAGCGGCGGCACGATGGCGTTGACGCGCGAGCCGTCGGCGAGGCGGGCGTCGCAGATCGGCGAGGATTCGTCGACCCGGCGGCCGACCTGGCTGACGATGCGCTGACAGATATTGAGAAGCTGCTGATTGTCGCGGAAGCGGATGCCAGTTCGCTGGATCTTGCCGGCAACTTCGATGTACACCGTGCCGGCGCCGTTGACCATGATGTCGGCGATGTCGTCGCGCGACAACAGCGGCTCGAGCGGGCCGTAGCCGAGCACGTCGTTGCAGATGTCGTCGAGCAGTTCCTCCTGCTCCGCAATCGACATCACGATATTCTTGATCGCGATGATCTCGTTGACGATGTCGCGGATTTCCTCGCGCGCCAACTCGCCGTCGAGCTTGGCGAGCTGGGCGAGGTCGATCGCTTCGATCAGGGCGCCGAAGATCGTCGCCTTGACCTGGTAGTAGTTGTCGGAGCGCCGCGCTTCGACGACCGGCGGCGGCGGCGGCGGTTTGGACGGCGCGATCGGCGGCGACGAGATGGTAGGCGCGGTCATCGCGCGCGGAGCCGCGGCCGCCGCGGCGGAAGCTGGTTCCGGCACGCCCGTCGCGGGCTTGGTCACCCTGTTGTCGCTGTCGCTACGCTTACCAAACACGATACTACTCCAAACGGGCCGCTACTTGCCCCGCAGCTTGTCGATCAGGGGTGACAGGAACGAACCCTTCGGCTTCTTGGTTTCGCTACGGCCTGTCAGCCGCTGTGCGATCTGCAGGAACATCTCGGTAGTGCGATGGTTGGCGGAAATCTCCGCGATCATCTGGCCGTTGTTGGCCGCCGAGCCGAACATCTGCGGATCGAAGGGGATCGCGGCGATCGGCTGGCTTTCGATCGCTTTGGCAAATTCGCCAGCGTTGATTTCCGGCCGCTTCGGCACGCCGACCTGGTTGAAGCAATAGAGCGGCGCCCGGTCGTTCGGCCGCAGGCTTTTCAACAGGTCGAAGATGTTCTTGGTGTTGCGCAGGTTGGCCAGATCGGGCGCGGCCACGATCAGGATATCATCCGCGCCGACCAGCGCGCGCTTGGTCCATCCCGACCATTGATGGGGAATGTCGAGCACGATGCAGGGCATCGTGGCGCGCAGCGTGTCGAAGATCGAATCGAACGCTTCGGCGCCGAAATCGTAGACGCGATCCAGAGTCGCAGGCGCCGCCAACAGGCTCAGATGGTCGGTGCATTTCGACAGCAGGCGGTCGATGAACGCCGTATCGATACGGTCCGGCGAGAACACCGCGTCCGCGATGCCCTGCGGCGGGTCCTGGTTGTAGTCGAGGCCGGCGGTACCGAAGGCGAGGTCGAGATCGACGACGACCGAATCCATCGCGAGGTCGCGCGCGATCGCCCAGGCGACGTTATGGGCGATGGTGGAGGCGCCGACGCCGCCCTTCGCGCCAACGACCGCGACGATGCGGCCGACGGCCTTGGCTTCGGGGGCCGAGAACAGGTTGCAGATCGAGCGCACCACGTCGAGCGCGTTGACCGGCGCGATGACGTAGTCGCTGACGCCGCGACGCACCAGTTCGCGATACAGCGTGACGTCGTTGACGCGGCCGATCACCACAACGCGGGTGCCGGAGTCGCAGACGGTGGCGAGCTGGTCGAGGCCGGCCAGGATGTCGTTGCGGCCGTCGGTTTCCAGCACGATCACGTTCGGGGTAGGCGCGGAGCGATAGGCCTCGATCGCGGCCGCCATGCCGCCCATCTGGATCTTGATATGCGCCTTGCCGAGCCGGCGATCCTCGCCAGCCGACTGCACGGCGGCAGCGGTTTCCACCGTGTCGCAGAAGGCCTGCAGAGAAACCCGCGGCGCCGGCGCGATGTGATCTTCCGCATGCGGCGAGGTGCCGTCCGGCGCGTCCCCTAGATTTTGACGGGCGTAGCTGATCATTTGCCTGTGTCGCTGAGTTTGGCCTTGTCGGCATCAGGATAAGTTGTCGTGGTTGGCTGACCCTTGCGGTATTTCTCGAAAGCTTCGCTGCGTCGTGCCGTATAGGGAGGCGTTTCGGGGCGCGGCTGCACCAGGTCGGACGGATTGTCGACCATCGCCGCCATGTTGCGCTGATAGGCGCAGCCGAAATTGTAGTAGGACTTGTTATCGTAGTAGCTCTTGTTATGGATCGCAGGCCCGAGGTCCTCAGGCCACAGGCCACAAGGGCCGGCCACCGCCTTCAGCTTCGGATAGCTCAGCCGGATCGCCGCCATCTGGCGCGGATCTTCCGGGTGATAGCGGTGCATGGTGAGCCCGCGCGGCGGGACGCCGGCGGCCGAGAGCAGCGCCTGGATTTCGCGGAACGAATCCGCGGCCGCCCGCGCGTTGGGGGTATCGACCGGCACGTCGGCGGTGATGGCGCCGGTTGCCTCGTGTTGCCAGCTCGAGGCCAGCCCCATGACGTCGGCGCGTTGGTCGGCGGAAAGGCCGCCGCGGCCCTGGCCGACGAAAACCACGATGGAGTGATTGGCCTCCTCGATCGCGATCGGGTGGCGCATCCGGTAATCCTCGGGAACGCTCGCGGTTGCGACCGCGTCGCCGGTATGCGTGCAGGCGCCGAGCGCGACGGCAACGCCGATCAGCGCCCCCGCCATGCGCAGCGCGCGATTGCGCTCAAGGGATGTTCTGGCTGTCATCGGTTCAAATCCCATCCCGCCTTAGTCGGTGATAAAGCCGTAGTGGCCGCGATAGTTCTGCGTCGGCTCGACCCGGCCCGGCACGCCATAGATACGATTGATGGAGCCGAGGAGGTCGGACTGCGGATCGGATGCAGACGCAAATCCGTCGTCCGGGCGCGACAGATCCTTTTCCGCCACCGCCCGAACCACGTAGGGCGTTACCAGCACCATCAGTTCGGTCTGGTTGTTGATGAAATCGCGGCTGCGGAACAGCGTCCCGAGCACCGGCAATTGCGACAGGCCGGGCATGCCGTTGACGGCCGCCTTGGTCTGCTGCTGGATCAGGCCGGCCATTGCCATCGAGCCTCCCGAAGGAATTTCCAGTGTCGTTTCCGCGCGCCGGGTCTTGATCGAGGGGACGGTCAGTCCGCTGATGGTGATCGAATTGTCGTTCGATACTTCAGACACTTCCGTCATCACGCGCAGGCTGATCCGGCCCTCGGTCAATACGACCGGCGTAAAATTCAGCGAGATGCCGAACTTCTTGAACGCGACGGACGGCGAGCACTGCCCGACCGATCCAGCCGCCGTCGTCTGGCAGGTCACGCCGGTCGGAATCGGAAATTCGCCGCCCGCGATGAAGGTGGCCGATTCGCCGGAAATCGCCGTCAGGTTCGGCTCGGCGAGCGTTCGGATCACGCCGGCACTTTCCATCGCCCGCAGCGTGGCTTGCACGGACGGTGCCGCACCGAAGGATGTCGTCACGGCGTTGCCCGAAACCAGCGGTTGGCCGGTGACCGTGAAGGGGTTTGCGTTGCTGAACTTCACGACGGATGTGCCGTAGTTCAGGTTGGCCGTAAGATCGATGCCCATCTGCTTGATGATCGAACGCGCGACTTCCGCGACCGTCACCTTCAGCATCACCTGGTCGCGGCCGCGCACCACGATCGAATTGACGATCTTTTCGGCGCCGCCCGCGAGCCTGGCTGCGAGGTCGCCCGCCTGCTGCGCCTCGATCGGGCTCGACGCCGTGCCGGTCAGCATGACACCGTCGCCGACGCCTTCGATCTGGATATCGGAATTCGGGAACATCTGCTTCAGCGCCGCGCGGACGCCGTTGAGGTCGCGCTTGACGGCGATGTCGTAGGCCGCGATCTGCTGGCCGGCGGCGTCGAAGAACACGATGTTGGTCTGGCCGACCGCGGCGCCGATGATGTAGGCGCGCTGCGCGGAACGGACCACGGCATTGGCGATCTTCGGATCGGCGACCAGCACATCCTTGATGTCACGCGGCAGGTCGATCACGATCGATTTGCCGATGCCGAGCGCAAGAAAGCGCGCGTTCATCTGGCCATCGGCGGCGACGGGCGGAGCCGCGACGCGATAGTCGCTCGCCGCCACGGGAGCGAGCGCCGGGTTGAGGATCAGCGCAGCGGCAGCCGAAAACGACAGGGCGCGGACCATCAAGGCCCGCATTTTCCGCTGATTTCCCCTGCTTCTCATGTCTTGCATCCTCATCATCACTTCGTCGTCACCGTCGCGCTTGGAACACCGTAACGAACGACGTTGATCCGTTCCGTGCGCTTGGAAAGCTCGGGTGCGTTCTCGACCACGTTGGCATCGGCGATGCTGCGCAGCGCCAGCGACAGCGTGCCGGCCTGGCGCGCGGCGGCAAGCGTTGCCGTCTGCTCGGGCTTCAATTCCAGCGTCACGGTCTTGCCGACGACGACGTTCTGGCCGTCTTTTTCCTTGGGCACCTGATCGATCGCGAGAACGCGGATATTCGTCAGGATGATCACGGAGACGACCATATCCGGCGCGGCGGTGTTTTCGGGGTTCTTCTCATGCTTGGTCAGGAGGACGTCGACGCGGTCGTTCGGCAGGATGAAGCCGCCCGCGCCGGTCTCCGGCGAGATTTCGGTCGAGACCGCGCGCATGCCGGTCGGCAGGATCGCCGCCATGAAGCCGGAGCCGTCGGCCTTCACCAGCTTCTGGTCGCGGATCGGCTCGCCGGCGATGAACGGCGCACGCGCGATCGAGCCAGCCACCTGGTTGGTTGCGTCGGGGCGATCGTTGCGGCGAATGAACGTGCTGCTGGCGGTCGCCGCCGGCCAGGTCTGCCACTGCAGGTCCTCCGGCTTGACCGTCTGGCCGAGGCCGATGTCGGATTTGGCGACGAGAACGTCGACCGTCTCCAACTGCACGACGGGTTGGGCGGGGGCGGGCTTGTTGTCAGACCCACTCGCAAGATAGGCGGCAACACCACCGGCGCCGATGGCGATGGCCAGGACCACGATGCGTGCGGTATTCATACGCTTCACTTTCCACATTACGCCGCGACGCTTCCGCCGCCGTAACGGGAGTTGACCAGCTATTCGTCAAAGCATGGTTAATGAGGCGTATCTAAATCGCCTTAACGCCGGGTTTATCGGCCGTGGTCAGCGAACCGCAAAGTGGGCGAGGTCGACCGCCCTCATCCACTCCGTCTCCGGGTAGATCGTGAGCGCGCCGATTGCCAGCGCGATGCCGTAGGGGATGCCGCTCTCCTTGGCGTGCAGCCTCACGAGCCAAGCCTGGCCGGTCAAGGCGTAGGGTAGTGGCCATTGTCGGAACTGCAGCAACAGCAGCGTCAGCGCGCCGCCAAACAGCGAGGCATAGAGCAGGTAGTTCAGTAGATGGGCGAAACCGAACCAAAGCGCCGCCGCGGCGGCCACTTTCGCATCGCCGCCGCCGACCCAGCCCATCGCGAAACAGCCGAAGGCCACCGCGAGCACCATCGCGCCCGCGCCGACATGCGAAAGGATGTCGTTCAGGCCCATGCCGCTGACAACGGCCAGCACCAGGAAGCCCGCGGCCAGCGCCAGCGAAACCCGGTTCGAAATCGTCATGGTGAAGAGGTCGCTGGCGGCCGCGAACGCCATCAGGGCGGGAAACAGCAAGAGGCGCGCGACGTCGAGGGTCATGGGAATTTCGTTCGGCGGTTGCTGCGCATGGATCGGGTCGCCGAAGTGTAGCGGCGATTGGTGAACAATCGGAAAACGCCGGCCAAGCATCTCACCAGATGCTGACGATCCGGCAGGCGAGGGCGACGAGCGCCAGCACCAGCGCCAGGCAGACCAACTGCATGGACGCGCCGTCTCGGCTGCCGGGAGCTGGCGACGCCGGTCTTGCCGCGACCGTATCTTCTTTACGCATATGCAACGCCACTCGGTGTTTTCGCCGAAACAACAAAGGCCCCGGATCGCCGGGGCCTTTGGTGCTCGATTGAGCGATCGCTTACTTCAGCGAGCTGTTGATCGAGGCGAACTTGCCGTTCAGGTTGGAGCCGAGGCCGTTGACCACAGCGATGATCGCGAGCGAGATGCCGGCAGCGATCAGGCCGTATTCGATGGCGGTGGCGCCGGACTCATCCTTCACGAAACGGGCAATCAGGTTCTTCATAAGCTAAACTCCATGTACACGTGGCTGGACGAACTAGGTCTGGTCTAGACGGCGTTCTCAGCACCGTGACCATGCGCCAGCCTAAAGTCGGAGAATTGCAGGGCGGTTAATTCGATCGCGGAAACATTGCTACAACTGGCTGTTATTGCGCAGAGTAAATTTGGCATTAAGCGCTTGGTTAGGATTCGAAATTGGTTTCGATCGGGTATGTCAGTTCGATCGGCGCAGGATTATTATAATTATAAGGTCTGGGCGGCGCCGCCGGCGCCTTGCTTCACGCCTCCTTAAGCACGGAGTAGTACGGATGAAAAGCGCGCGATAGTTCCAGATCGAATCGCCATCGCGCCTTAGCTTGTTGTTCGAGCATGATGTTTCGGAAAACCTTCCACCCCGCCACCCGCGTGCGAGGCAGGCTGTTTCCGGATCATGCTTATCAACCTCTGACGTGACGAGGCGCAATGTCCAACCTGCCCATGGAAATCGCTCTGATGATCGGCCAGACCATCGAAAAGGTGGTGCCGATCACGATATTTCTGGCCGTGGTATTTACGGTGCTCAGCCATTTCTGGGCCTGCAACGAGGCGGTGCCGTGGTGGCGCAAGCGCGAGATCGTTACCGATACCGTATACTGGTTCTTCGTTCCGGTGTTCGCCCGGGTGCTGCGGATCGGCCTGTTGGTGCTGGGCGCCGCCGTCGTCTTCAACATTCACGACGCCGATGAGTTGATCGCGTTTTACGACAATGGCCACGGCCCGCTGGCGCAGCTTCCGTTGTGGGCCCAGGCCATGCTGTTCCTCGTGGCGTCGGATTTCATGCTGTATTGGTTGCACCGGCTGTTTCACGGCGGCGGATTCTGGAAATACCACGCGGTTCACCACTCCTCCGAGGAACTCGACTGGATCTCGGCGGCGCGTTTCCACCCGGTCAACCTGTTCCTCGGCACCATCTGCGTCGACGTCATCCTGTTGATGGCGGGCATTTCGCCGAACATCATGCTCTGGGTCGGGCCGTTCACCACCTTCCATTCGGCCTTCGTGCACGCCAACCTGAACTGGACGCTCGGACCGTTTAAATACGTGCTGGCGACGCCGGTCTTCCACCGCTGGCATCACACCGTGCTGGAAGAGGGCGGCAACACCAATTTTGCAGGAACGTTCCCGATCTGGGATATTCTGTTCGGCACCTTCCGGATGCCGGAGAACACCCTGCCCGAGAGCTACGGCAAGGATGAAGCAGCCATGCCGACCGAGATCGTCGGACAACTGGCCTATCCGTTCCGTCAATAGGGAAAAGGTTCTCGACTGAATTTGCGGTTCTTTCACAAATTGAGGTCACAGTTGCCGTGTCGGGCGCCGGTTCCGCTGCGTATCGCTTTCGCCGGCTAGTCAACGCCCCGGGGTAGAGTATGTCGTTTAGTTCCCTGCGTAATCGCAATCGCCCGCTGCTCGCACTGGCGGCCGTCGTGCTGCTGTGGCCGCTCGCGGCTTTCGCCGACGCCGACGCCATCGCCGTCAATGTCGATCAGGCCAAGCTCGTGAAGCTGCCCAGCCGGGTTGCGACCATCGTCGTCGGAAACCCGCTGATCGCCGACGTCACCCTGCAGACCGGCGGGGTCATCGTGGTGACTGGCAAGGGCTACGGCGCCACCAATTTCATCGCCATGGACCGTGGCGGCGAGATCCTGGTGGATCGCGTCATCCAGGTCGAAGGGCCGACCGATCAGCTCGTCACCGTCTATCGCGGCGTCGAGCGCGAAACCTATAGCTGCATGCCGATCTGCCAGCGCCGGGCGACGCTCGGCGACGGCGACAGCTACTTCAAGTCGGTGATGGACCAGGCCGGCTCGCTCAGCGGCCAGGCCAGCAGCTCTGCCGCCGCCGCGGCGGGCAAGACCAACTAACCGTTTGCTTCCATCGAATGCTCCGATGCGGATGGCGCGCGAGCGTTTCATTCGGCGATCAGAAAAGCGCGTCGATCCGACAGTGGTTAATGCCGAATTAACGCAGTGGGTCAGTCTGCGCGGATCGCGCGAAAGATTTCAACAGTCAGTTTAGGCTATTGCTTTCGGTGCAGATGATCGCCGCACCGTCCGGGGAAAGCTCGATGTCGTCGCCCGCCGCCTCAACCGCCTCGTTTCGGAATTTGCTGCGCCGGTTTCGGCGCAGCAGCCGGGGTTCGGCGGCGTTGCAGTTCGCCCTTGTCGCGCCGGTGTTCTTCGCGCTGTTGTTTGCGATCATCGAAACGGGGATCATGTTTTTCGCAAGCCAGGTGCTGGAGACCTACACCCAGGAAGCCGCGCGCTTGATTCTGACCGGGCAGGCGCAGAACAGCACCTATAACGACCAGGCCGACTTCCTGAGCAATTTCCAGAAAAATGTCTGCAATAATCCCCAAATCTTGTTCAAATGCAGCAACATCTCCATCGACGTCAAGAACTACAGCTCGTTCGGGTCGATCGTCATCACCAACCCGATCAACAGCGGCAACTTCGACCCCAGCACGCTGACCTATTGCCCCGGCAATGCCGGAAGCATCGTGGTTGTGAGGCTGTTCTACCAGTGGCCGCTGTTCGTCACCGGACTTGGCTACAACATCGCAAATCTGACGGGCAACCTGCGACTGTTGGCGGGGACAGCGGTGTTCCAGAACGAACCTTTCACGGCGCCCGCGGCCCCCTGCTGAGATGGGAAAGCGATGAAAACGATCTCATCCATGTGGCTACGCAGCGGGCGCAGTATCTTCGATCTGGCGAGCGACTGCAGCGGCCTTGCCGCGACGGAGTTCGCCTTCATCGTGCCGCTGATGCTGGTGATGTTCTTCGGCACGGTCGAGTTTTCCTCGGGCGTCGCGTCCGATCGCAAGGTGTCGCTGATGGCGCGAACCCTTGCCGACCTGACCTCGCAGAACACCTCGGTCACCGCAACGCAACTGCAGAACTTCTTCAACGCCTCTGCTGCGATCATGTGGCCCTATGTGTCGACGCCACCGCCGACACCAAATCCGGTGAACTCGACCATCACCGAACTCTATGTCGATCCCAATACGCTGGCGGCACGGGTGCAGTGGAGCGTGGGATCGGCGCCTCACGGCCAAGGGGTCACCATTCCGATTCCGAGCCAGCTCGCAGACCGGCAACACCTATCTGCTCTTGAGCGAGGTCAACTTTCAATACGTGCCGACGATCGGCTATGTGATGGCAAAAGGCGGCGTCAACCTGAGCGACGTGGCCTATACGAGGCCGCGCCAATCGGTTTGCGTGATGTACAACACCACCAGCTGCACGACGTACTGAAGCGGGCTCAGCGCTTGCCCGCAGCATGAAAAAGGCCGCGCGACGCGCGGCCCTTTTGTTGCTTAGTCAGGCTGGATTTCCGGGCTTTCGCCGTATGAAGGAAATCGCTTAGTTCGCGGCGCGCAGATTGTCGGCCGACGACTTGCCGGAACGGCGGTCCGCCACGATCTCGTAGGAGATCTTCTGACCTTCACGCAACGTTCCAAGTCCGGCCCGCTCCACGGCGCTGATGTGCACGAACACGTCATTGCCGCCGTCATCCGGCTGGATAAAGCCGTAGCCCTTGGTAGCGTTAAACCACTTTACGGTTCCCATGCTCACGGGATAGTCCCTTCTCAGATATAAAAATGTCGAAACCCATTTTCGGTGGGCTGGTGAGATCGAATTTTTGGAAGGGTCGTCAGCGTCTAAACCGGCTGTACCGGTGGATAGCTAATGTCGTCCGGCCGAAAATCGATTACCCGTATATTATGTGAAGCAAGCCCTCAAAACAATCCTGAGGTGCACGATTTTTTGATTGCGTCGCAGCCGGTCCGCGCATGACATGATCCCCTCATGCGCGACGGTCGGATGCGGCTTTTTTGGGGAACGATGCCAGAGCCTCCGTTCCGATTGAACCGGACCGGAGGCTCTGGTTTTCGTTTTTGACGCGCTTCTTGGACAGCGAGCCGGTCCCACCCCGCGATCCAAGTCCGGGGCAGGCTTTCGCTGGAAAACGCTCTACCGCCGGCGAAACTGACCGCCGCGTTGCGCGGCGCCGCGCGGGGCGCCGCCGCCAGAACCCGGACGTTCGTCCTTGTGACGGAAAATCAGCCGGCCCTTCTCGAGGTCATAGGGGGACATCTCGATTGTGACCCGGTCGCCCGCCAGCGTCTTGATCCGGTTCTTCTTCATTTTGCCGGCGGTGTAGGCAACGATCTCGTGTCCGGCATCGAGTTGCACGCGGTAGCGCGCGTCGGGGAGGATTTCGGTGACCAGTCCTTCGAACTGGATCAGCTCTTCTTTAGCCATGGTTATCTCCAGAACGATCGACGGCTAGTTGGGCTTCTGGTTGCGGTTGGGACGATGATTGGGTCGGCTTTCGCGATGCAAAAAGGCGACGCCTTGTATTCCTTCTGCCTTGCCGCCATGGGACGAACGGTGCGGCTCCTGACGATGGGTTTGCAGGGAGCCATTCTTACCACCACCACGGCGGGGACGGCGAGGACCTTTCGACGAGACGTGGCCGGTTTCGTTGGTCCTGGCTGCGTGAGGGCGCGGCGCCGGGCGGCCGCTACGATGCGGGGCTGCGGCGGGTGCCGTATCGCGATGGCCGGGCGTGCGGCGGTCTTCGCGTGGGAGCGCAATGCGGATCAGTTTTTCGATGTCGCGCAGATACGCCATTTCCTCGGCGCCCGCGACCAGCGAGATCGCGATGCCCTCGGCGCCGGCGCGCGCCGTGCGGCCGATGCGATGGACGTAGGTCTCGGCCACGTTGGGAAGATCGAAATTCACCACATGGCTGATGCCGTCGACGTCGATGCCGCGGGCGGCGATGTCGGTCGCGACCAGGGTGCGGATCTCGCCTGTGCGGAAGGCTGCGAGCACACGTTCGCGCTGATTCTGCGACTTGTTGCCGTGAATGGCGCTGGCGGCGATGCCGGCCTTGACCAGTCCCTTCACGACCTTGTCGGCGCCGTGCTTGGTGCGGGTGAAGATCAATGCACGATCGACCGTTTCCTGCTTGAGGAGCTGCGCCAGCAACGCCGGCTTGGCCGAGTGATCGACCTGGATGATGCGCTGGGTGATGCGCTCGACGGTAGTGGCCGTCGGCGTTACCGCTACCCGCGCCGGATCCCGCAGCATCTGTTCGGCGAGTTCGGCGATATCGTTCGGCATGGTCGCCGAGAAGAACAGCGTCTGCCGCTTGATCGGCAATTTGCCGACGATTTTGCGAATGTCGTTGATGAAGCCCATGTCGAGCATGCGGTCGGCCTCGTCGAGCACGAGGAACTCGACCTGGTTGAGTCTCAAGCCGTTGCTTTGCACGAGGTCGAGCAGGCGGCCGGGCGTGGCCACCATGACTTCGACGCCCTGCATGACCGAGCGGACCTGGCGTCCCATCGGCACGCCGCCGATCGCCAGCGCCGAAGACAGGCGGATGTGGCGGCCATAGGCGTTGAAGCTGTCGAGGATCTGTCCCGACAATTCCCGCGTCGGGCTCAGCACCAGCACGCGGCAGGTTTTCGGCTGCGGCTTGATGCGGTTCTGTAGGATGCGATGCAGGATGGGAAGCGCGAAGGCCGCGGTCTTGCCGGTGCCGGTCTGCGCGATGCCGACGACGTCACGGCCGGCGAGGGCGAGAGGAATGGTTTGGGCCTGGATAGGTGTGGGGGTGAGGTAGTTTTCTTCCTGAAGGGCACGTGAGATGGGATCGGCGAGGCCGAAATCCTGAAAGGAGGTCAAAAGGAGGGTTCTTTCCATAAAAAAGGCAGGCGCCCGGCATTATTCGCCGGGGGCGCGCAAGTGTCTTGGAGACACCCGCGTGTTTGGGGCGTCGGTTCTGGTTGGCTGAAAGGGCAAGCCAGAAGCCCGATTTGAGGGCTAAAGAACACGCGGCTCGCGATGACCCGATGATTCTCGAAGGTCTTGGGCTTCATATGGAACACGAACGCGGCGCTTTCAAGGTGAATTACCAGGCCGCGTCCGGTTTGGTCTAGAAACCGGAAATGGGTTCCAGCGGCACGTCTCCTGACTGTCACAATATAGAAAAAATGAGTGCCGGAATTTTAGCCAAAATGCCATATTTGAATAATAAATAATCAGAATGCCGCTTACGCATACATTTTTCTTGCCTAATTATTGAGCGGTTCTTTCTACCCTAAGCGGTAAATTTCCTAGTAATTTCATAAGCTTACCCCAATCTGTCCCTGTGGCATGGTTCTTGCGATTCCGTTAACGCGGCGGCCGCTTGGCCGTCGCAGCGCTTTTCCACGTCTGCGTCAGGGAGATGACACCTCATGCTTACTAAAATTACTCACGAAATAGCGACGATGAGCCGTCGTCGCTGGCTGGCGGCGACCGCCGGGCTGGCGCTCGGTCTCGCATTTTCGCCGGCGTTAGCCGCGGACGACACCATCAAGATCGGCATCCTTCATTCGCTCTCCGGCACCATGGCCATCAGCGAGACGACGCTGAAGGACGTCATGCTGATGCTCATCGACGAGCAGAACAAGAAGGGTGGTGTGCTCGGCAAGAAACTCGAGGCCGTTGTGGTCGATCCCGCGTCGAACTGGCCGCTATTTGCCGAAAAGGCCCGTGAGTTGATCACCAAGGACAAGGTGAGCGTGGTGTTCGGTTGCTGGACCTCGGTCTCGCGCAAATCCGTGCTGCCGGTGTTCAAGGAGTTGAACAACATCCTGTTCTATCCGGTGCAGTACGAAGGCGAGGAGAGCGAGCGCAACGTGTTCTATACCGGTGCCGCGCCGAACCAGCAGGCGATCCCGGCCGTCGACTACCTGATGAAGGAAGAGAAGGTGAAGCGCTGGGTGCTGGAAGGCACCGACTACGTCTATCCGCGTACCACCAACAAGATCCTCGAGGCCTACCTCAAGCTGAAGGGGGTCGCCCCGGACGATATCATGACCAACTACACGCCCTTCGGTTTCTCCGACTGGCAGACCGAGGTCTCCAAGATCAAGACGTTCGGCTCGGCCGGCAAGAAGACCGCGGTGGTTTCGACCATCAACGGCGACGCCAACGTTCCCTTCTACAAGGAATTGGGCAACCAGGGCATCAAGGCGACCGACATTCCGGTGGTCGCGTTCTCGGTGGGCGAAGAAGAACTCGCGGGCCTCGACACCAAGCCGCTGGTCGGCCATCTCGCCGCTTGGAACTATTTCGAATCGATCAAGACGCCGGACAACACGAAGTTCATCAAGGAATGGCACGACTTCACCAAGAATCCGAAGCGCACCACCAACGACCCGATGGAAGCGCACTACATCGGTTTCAACATGTGGGTGAAGGCGGTGGAAAAGGCGAAGTCGTTCGATCCTGACAAGGTGATCGACGCGCTGCCGGGCATCAAGCAGGCCAACCTCACCGGTGGCGTGTCGGAAATGCTTCCGAACCACCACATCACCAAGCCGGTCTTCATCGGCGAAATCCGCGCCGACGGCCAGTTCAACGTGGTCTCGCCGGACGATCCGAAGAAGGCCAAGCTGGTTCCGGGCGATGCCTGGTCGGACTACCTCGAGGGCTCGAAGGATCTCGATGCCGATTGGGTGACGCTGAAGTGCGGCAACTACAACAGGGTTACCAAGAAGTGCCTGGGTTCGGGCTCCTGATCCGCATCCGCGCCTGAGCAAACCAAAGCAAATGAAGAAGGCGGCGCGTCGCCGCCTTCTTTTACCTTCCGCCGGGGTGGTCCAGTGCTAGCCAACGTCTCTGATCGTGTTCGCACGCTTGCGCTCGCCGTTTTCCTGATCGCCTTTGCGCTGCCGGCATTCGCCGGTCCGTTCGAGGACGCCGTCGGCAAGTTCGCCAACGACGATTTTTCCGATTCTGAAGAGGCGGTCGACACGATCGCGTCGTCCGGCAATCCGCTCGCCTTTTCCATCATCAGCGCGCTGCACGACGAGCGGCTGATGGCCGATCCCGACAGCAAGAAAGTCTATATCAAGCAGACCGACGACAAGATCATCGACGCCGCGACCGGCGCGAGCGTCGACAGCCTTCCCGACGGCGCGGAGGCGGTGCGTCTCAATAACAAGCTGCGCCGCCACGTCGAGGCCGCGCTCGGCGGCCTGACGCTGCTGTCGCCGGATCCGAATACGCGAATTGCCGCGGCGCAGTCGGTTTTCAAGTCGCACGAGGAAGCGCTTCTGCCGGTCGTCGAGAGCGCGCTCGCCAAGGAGACCGACAGGACGGCGAAAGCGGCGCTCGGCGATGCGCGCGCGGCCATCATCCTGTTCAAATCCGACGCCACCGAAGAGGACAAGCTCAAGGCCGTCGCTACCATCAAGGCGCGCAGCGACCAGGAAGCGCTCGGGATGTTGAGCGACATCGGCACCGACCAGCCGCCGAACGTCGCCAAGGCGGCGGCGAGCGCGATCGCCTCGATCCAGAACTCGCTGGCGCTGTGGTCCACCTTGCAGAACGCCTGGTACGGCCTTTCCCTCGGCTCGGTCCTGCTGCTCGCCGCGATCGGGCTCGCCATCACCTTCGGCGTGATGGGCGTCATCAACATGGCCCATGGCGAGATGGTGATGCTGGGCGCCTACACCACCTTCGTGGTGCAGGAGACGATCCGCACCAGCTATCCCGCTCTGTTCGACTATTCGCTCTTGATCGCGGTGCCGCTCGCCTTCCTGGTGGCCGGCGCGATCGGGGTCTTGATCGAGCGTAGCATCATCCGCTTCCTCTACGGCCGCCCGCTCGAGACGTTGCTTGCGACCTGGGGCCTGTCGCTGGTGCTGCAACAACTGGTGCGCACGTTGTTCGGCCCGACCAACCGCGAGGTCGGCAACCCCTCCTGGATGAGCGGTGCGTTCCAGTTCGGGCAGATCACGATCACCTATAACCGGCTGTGGATTCTGTGCTTCACGCTTGCGGTGTTTGCGATCCTGCTCGCGATGCTGCGCTTCACGGCGCTCGGTCTTGAGATGCGCGCGGTCACGCAAAATCGCCGCATGGCGGCCTCGATGGGCATTGCGACCTCGCGCGTCGATGCACTGACCTTCGGCCTCGGTTCGGGGATCGCCGGGATCGCCGGCGTGGCGCTGTCGCAGATCGACAATGTCAGCCCCAATCTCGGTCAGAGCTACATCATCGACTCCTTCATGGTGGTTGTGTTCGGCGGCGTCGGCAATCTCTGGGGCACGCTGGTCGGCGCCTTTACGCTTGGCATCGCCAACAAGTTCCTGGAGCCGGTCGCCGGCGCCGTGCTCGGCAAGATCGCCATTCTCGTGCTAATCATCCTGTTCATCCAGAAACGCCCGCGTGGCCTGTTCGCATTGAAGGGGCGGGCGGTGGAAGCATGATGCCGCATTTGCTCACGCGCTCGCTGGACCGCGCCGCGACCACCTTCATCCTGCTGGTGGCCGCCTGCGGGATCCTGATTCCGCTGTCCAACCTGCTGTTGCCCGCCGGATCGGTATTCCAGGTGCCGACCTATCTGGTGGCGCTGTGGGGCAAGTATGTCTGCTACGCCATCCTGGCGCTCGCGATCGACCTGATCTGGGGCTATTGCGGCATCCTCTCGCTCGGCCACGGCGCGTTCTTCGCGCTCGGCGGTTACGCGATGGGCATGTATCTGATGCGCCAGATCGGCAGCCGCGGCGTCTACGGCAATCCGATCCTGCCCGACTTCATGGTGTTCCTGAATTACCCGAAGCTGCCCTGGTACTGGAACGGCTTCGACATGTTCTGGTTCGCGGCGTTGATGGTCGTGCTGGTGCCGGGCCTGCTTGCCTTCTGTTTCGGCTGGCTCGCCTTCCGCTCCCGCGTCACCGGGGTCTATCTCTCGATCATCACCCAGGCGATGACCTATGCGCTGCTGCTCGCCTTCTTCCGCAACGACTTCGGCTTCGGCGGCAATAACGGCCTGACCGACTTCAAGGACATCCTGGGCTTCAACGTGCAGGCCGACGGCACCCGCGCGGCGCTGTTTGCGCTGAGCTGCCTCGCGCTGATCATCGACTTTCTGATGTGCCGCGCGGTGGTGACCTCGAAGCTCGGCAAGGTGCTGATCGCGGTGCGCGACGCCGAATCCCGCACGCGATTTCTCGGTTATCGCGTCGAGTCCTACAAGCTGTTCGTGTTCACGCTGTCGGCCTGCATGGCGGGCGTCGCCGGCGCACTTTACGTGCCGCAGGTCGGCATCATCAACCCTTCCGAATTCGCGCCCGGCAACTCGATCGAGGCGGTGATCTGGGTCGCGGTCGGCGGCCGCGGCACGCTGGTCGGCGCCGCGCTCGGCGCCATCGTCGTCAATTACGCCAAGACCTATTTCACCTCGGGTCCGCTGGCGCCGTACTGGCTGTTCATGTTGGGCGCGCTGTTCATCCTGGTGACGCTGTTGTTGCCGAAGGGCATCGTCGGCACCTTCAACAGCTGGTGGGAGCCTTGGAAGACGCGGCGTCTTGCGCCCAACGCCGAAAGTGCGGCGCGCGAGGACGGCGTCAGCGAACCGAACATGGCGGAGTGAACGCATGAACGTCATGGATGTCCGCTCTACCTCCGCGCTGCTCTATCTCGACGGCGTGCACGTCTCCTTCGACGGCTTTCACGCCATCAACAATTTGTCGCTGACGCTCGCGCCCGGCGAGATGCGCGCCATCATCGGCCCGAACGGCGCCGGCAAGACCACGATGATGGACATCATTACCGGCAAGACCAAGCCCGACGAGGGCACGGTGCTGTTCGATGGCGTCACCGACCTGACTCGGCTCGACGAGACGCGCATCGCCGAACTCGGCATCGGCCGCAAGTTCCAGAAGCCGACCGTGTTCGAGAGCCAGACCATCGAGGACAATCTATTGCTCGCGCTCAATGTCGATCACAGCGTGAAGGGTACGCTGTTCTGGCGCGAAACCAAGCCCGAAACCGAGCGCATCCAGCGCGTGCTGGAAACCATCCGCCTCGCCGATGCGCGCAACCGCCTGGCCGGCAGCCTGTCGCACGGCCAGAAGCAATGGCTCGAGATCGGCATGCTGCTGGCGCAGGACCCGAAACTGCTGCTGGTCGACGAGCCCGTTGCCGGCATGACCGACGTCGAGACCCACCAGACCGCGGAGCTGTTGAAGGAGATCAACAAGGACAAGACGGTCATGGTCGTCGAACATGACATGACCTTCGTCCGCGAGCTCGGCGTCAAGGTGACCTGCCTGCACGAAGGCACGGTGCTCGCGGAAGGCACCATTGACCAGGTGTCGTCGAACGAGCGGGTGATCGAGGTGTATTTGGGGCGGTAGCGAAGGGGCGAATAGGGAGTAGCGAATAGCGAATGGGGTTCTCTTCAACCATTCGCCATTCGCCATTCGCTACTCGCCGTCATGAGGACGGCAGATGCTTAATGTCGAGAATATCAACCTGTATTACGGCGCGGCGCAGGCCTTGCGCGGCGTCTCGATCTCGGCGCAGCCGGGCAAGGTGATGTGCGTGCTGGGTCGTAACGGCGTCGGCAAGACCTCGCTGTTGCGCGCCCTGGTCGGCCAGTATCCGATCGCCTCCGGTTCGATCACCTTCAACGGTATCGATATCACGGGCTTGCGGCCCTATGAGCGCGCCCGGCGCGGGATCGGGCTCGTGCCGCAGGGCCGCGAGATCTTTCCGCTGCTGACGGTCGAGGAAAATCTGAAGACCGGCTTCGGCCCCTTGAAGCGCGACGACCGCTACATCCCCGACGACGTGTTCTCGCTGTTTCCGGTGCTGCAGTCGATGCTGGGGCGCCGCGGCGGCGACCTGTCCGGCGGCCAGCAGCAACAGCTCGCGATCGGGCGCGCGCTGGTGATGCGGCCAAAACTGTTGCTGCTCGACGAGCCGACCGAAGGCATCCAGCCGTCGATCATCAAGGACATCGGCCGGGCGATCTCCTACCTGCGCAGCCTCGGCAATATCGCCATCGTGCTGGTCGAACAATATCTCGACTTTGCCTGCGAGCTCGGCGACAATTTCGCCGTCATGGACCGGGGCGCGGTGAAATATTCCTGCGATCGCTCAAATCTCGACGCGAGCGAGATCAGTCGCCAGATGGCACTCTAGGTTTTTATTGAGCATGATCTCTTCGGAAAACCGGTATCCACTTTTCCGGATCATGCTCTAGTATCGGCGCGGCCGGGCAAGGCCGCGCATGAGCCCGCGAGGCGGGGGCAGGGGGCGAATGCGGAGCGAACTTTCCAGCGCGTCTTCGGCGGTGTTCGCGGCCAATCGTGCCCGGGGCGCGGTCGCCTTCGAGGTCGGCCTCGTGGAAGGCCTCACCCGCCGGAGGTCCTTGCATGAATCAGGCTCCTTGCGGGTGCGCTTTCCCTCGCCCGAAGGCGAGGGGCTCTCGGGGGTGTTCGTCAATACCGCGGGCGGCATTGCCGGTGGCGACCGTTTCGACATCGCCGTTGGCGCCGGCGAAGGCGCGCGCCTCACGCTGACGACCGCTGCGGCGGAAAAGGTCTACCGCGCGCCTGGCGCGGCCGCTGAGCTCAACATCCATCTCAAGGCTGCGGCGGGCGCGCACCTCGCCTGGCTGCCCCAGGAGACCATCCTGTTCGACCAGGCGCGGGTCTCAAGGCGGATCGACATCGACTTGGCCGAAGATGCCTCGCTCCTGCTGTGCGAAATTGTCGTGTTCGGCCGGGCCGCGATGGGCGAACGCATGCGGCACGGTCGTTTTGTCGACCGCTGGCGGGTCAAGCGTGGCGGCCGGCTGGTGTTCGCCGAAACCGTGCGGCTGGAGGGCGACATCGGCGGGAAACTCGCCAAGGCCGCGATCGCAGGCGGTGGCGTTGCCATCGCCACCGTCCTGATCGTGCCCGGTGACGAGGCGCTGGTGGAGTGTATCCGGGAGAATGCGACGTTCGGCGGCGAGGTCGGCCTCTCCGCCTGGAATGGATTTGCAATGGCGCGCTTCTGTGCCCAAGATGCGGCGCGGCTTCGTGCCGACATGATGGCGGTGCTCGGCCGTGCCTCTGGCTCGGCATTACCGCGGCTGTGGCTTAATTAGATCGATCAGGATCATTCGAGTGCTGGCATGAATCTCTCCCCCCGCGAAAAGGACAAGCTCCTGATTTCGATGGCCGCCATGGTGGCGCGGCGCAGGCTGGAGCGCGGCGTCAAGCTCAACCACCCCGAAGCGATCGCCATCATCTCCGATTTCATCGTCGAGGGCGCGCGCGACGGCCGCACCGTCGCCGATCTGATGCAGGCCGGCGCGCAGGTCCTGACCCGGGCGCAGGTGATGCCGGGCATCCCCGAGATGATCCACGACATCCAGGTCGAGGCGACCTTTCCGGACGGCACCAAGCTCGTCACCGTGCATGAGCCGATCAGGTGACTTTAGTCGTTCCGGGGCGGCCGGGAACGGCCGAACCCGGAATCCAGAGTGATGGAGAAAAATCATGATCCCCGGCGAACTCTTCATCCAGGAGGGCGAGATCGAGCTCAACGCCGGCCGCAAGACGGTGACGCTCACGGTTGCCAATACCGGCGACCGCCCGATCCAGGTCGGCTCGCACTACCATTTCTTCGAAACCAATCCGGCGCTGAAGTTCGACCGCAAGAAGGCGCGCGGCATGCGGCTCGACATCGCGGCCGGCACCGCGGTGCGCTTCGAGCCGGGACAGACCCGCGACGTCCAGCTCGTCGCGCTCGCCGGAAAACGTACCATCTACGGTTTTCGTGGCGACGTGATGGGCAAGCTGTGAGGTGCCAATGCTGACCGAGCGCTGACGCCTCGTTCTCCGAAGCGGCCGAGCTTGCGGCGCGGCGCCACAACGGCATGGCGCGCAAGGGCCGCGGCAACGAGCCCTATATCAATCACCTCGCCGAGGTCGCGAACCTGCTCGCTGCCGCAACCGATGGCGCGGATGCCGAACTGGTTGCGGCCGGCTGGCTGCATGATGCGATCGAGGACACCGAGACGACGCGCGAGGAGCTCGCGCAAAAATTCGGCGAGCGCGTCGCCGATCTCGTGGTCGAGGTCACCGACGACATGACGCTGCCCAAGAGCGAGCGCCGACGGCTGCAGGTGGTGGATGCTCCGCACAAATCGCCGGGCGCAAAACTGATCAAGATCGCCGACAAGATCAGCAACATCCGCGCGCGCATCCTGCCCGCGCCGACGCCGGAGGAGCGCGACGATCTCTTCGACTACACCTCCTGGGCCGGGCAGGTGGTGGCGGGATGCCGCGGCGGCAACGCCTGGCTCGACAATACCTTCGACGAGGCGGTCGCAGCGGCAAGGAGCACGCTGTGAGCACCAAGATCAAACGTTGCGTCTATGCCGACATGTTCGGGCCGACCACCGGCGACCGGGGTGCGGCTAGCCGGCACCGACCTCATCATCGAGGTGGAAAAGGATTTCACGACCTATCGCGATGAGGTGAAATTCGGCGGCGGAAAGGTGATCCGCGACGTGCAACTCGTGCCGTTCGCGGGCAAGCGTGCTACGGTCTTCGCGGAGAGGTGATGGGCAAGCTGTAAGCGAGGCTGTCATGGGACAGGTTGCAAAGGACAAGATCGAAATCGGAGTCGTGCTCCAGGGCGGCGGCGCGCTCGGAGCTTACGAGTTCGGCGCGATCATAGCGTTGCTTGAATTAATGGATGCAATCGAAGTTCCGGGCAGGACCGTGCGGTTGATGGCGGTAACCGGAGTTTCGATCGGCGCGATCAATGCGGCTTGCGTGGTGGGTGCCAAGGATCGGGCCGACGCGCGAAAGCGCCTGCGTTCCCTGTGGTCCGAGCTGTCGCTGCAGGCACCGAAGTTTTGGTGGAATTCCGCAAGCCACAATCTCGCGTTGTTCGGTGTGCCCGGCTTTTATGTGCCTCGTGGCGATGTCTGGAATTTCTTCGACTGGACGAATTTCTACGACACCGATCCGATGCTCGGAACGCTGCAGAAGCACGTGGATTTCGATTTGCTGAACCACAACGCGACAGCCTTTGTCGTCACCGCAGTCGATGTGTCCTCCGGCGAACTGATCCGCTTCCGCAATCATCCACACAAGACGGAAGCAAGGACGGAGATCGGTCCCAGTCATATACTGGCGAGCGGCAGTCTTCCGCCGGCGTTTCCGGCAACTGCGATCAACGGTGCGAGTTTCTGGGACGGCGGGATCGTCGACAACACGCCGCTCGGCGACGCGATCGATGCGTTTTCGGGATCGAACGACGTCGATAGTTTTCTCATCGTGATGAATCTGTTTCGGAAGAAACGCGCGCTGCCGAGAAACATGATCGAGGTCAACGATCGCCTGGACGAGCTGCGCTACGGCAACCGGGTTCGCCAGGATCGCGAAAACGCGCACTCCATGAACGAGCTGCTGCAGACGATCCGCGAACTCGCGGCCGTTGTCCCCGAGGGATCGCTCGATCAGCAGCTCGAGGCGCGGGTTTTTGGTGCTGCGGAGCGCTTCAAGGTGCTCAGTGCGATCACCGACATCGATCTGGCGGATCCCGATCTCATGGCGGAAGCCGGCTTCCCGCTCTCGTCCGATCAGTCCGGAGCCTTCCGCGATTTTTCCGCCGCAGGCATCAAGCAGCGTCATGATGTCGGGTACAAACTTGCACAACTGAAGCTGCAAAAGCTGTTCGAAGAACACGGCCTGTTGCCGACGTCCCACTGACCAGGAATTCTTCATGTCCGTAAAAATCAAACGTTCCGTCTATGCCGACATGTTCGGGCCGACCACCGGCGACCGGGTGCGGCTGGCTGACACCGACCTCATCGTCGAGGTGGAGAAGGACTTCACGACCTACGGCGAGGAGGTAAAATTCGGCGGCGGCAAGGTGATCCGCGACGGCATGGGCCAGTCGCAGGTCACCAACAAGCAGGGCGCGGCCGATACCGTGATCACCAACGCGCTGATCGTCGACCACTGGGGCATCGTCAAGGCCGACGTTGCGATCAAGGAAGGCATGATCAGCGCCATCGGCAAGGCCGGCAATCCCGACATCCAGCCCGGGGTCACCATCGTGATCGGGCCCGGCACCGACGTCATCGCCGGCGAAGGAAAGATCCTCACCGCCGGCGGCTTCGACAGCCACATCCATTTCATCTGCCCGCAGCAGATCGAGCACGCGCTGATGAGTGGCGTCACCTCGATGCTGGGCGGCGGCACCGGCCCCTCGCACGGCACGTTTGCCACCACCTGCACGCCCGGCCCGTGGCACATGGCGCGGATGATCCAGTCGTTCGATGCGTTCCCGGTCAATCTCGGGATTTCCGGCAAGGGCAACGCGTCGCGGCCGGCGGCGCTGGTCGAGATGATCAAGGCCGGCGCCTGCGCGCTCAAGCTGCACGAGGACTGGGGCACCACGCCGGCGGCGATCGACAATTGTCTTGCGGTCGCCGACGATTACGACGTCCAGGTGATGCTGCATTCCGATACGCTGAACGAGTCCGGCTTCGTCGAGGACACCGTGAAGGCCTTCAAGGGCCGCACCATCCACGCCTTCCACACCGAAGGCGCCGGCGGCGGCCATGCGCCTGATATCATCAAGATCGCCGGCTTGAAGAACGTGCTGCCGTCCTCGACCAATCCGACGCGCCCGTTCACGCGCAACACCATAGACGAGCATTTGGACATGCTGATGGTGTGCCACCATCTCGATCCCACCATCGCCGAGGATCTGGCATTTGCCGAAAGCCGGATCCGGAAGGAGACGATCGCGGCGGAAGATATCCTGCACGACCTTGGCGCGCTCTCGATGATGTCGTCGAACTCGCAGGCCATGGGCCGGCTCGGCGAGGTGATCATCCGCACCTGGCAGACCGCCGACAAGATGAAGAAGCAGCGCGGGTCGTTGCCTCAAGACAAGGGCAACAACGACAATTTCCGCGTCAAGCGCTACATCGCCAAATATACCATCAACCCGGCGATCGCCCATGGCGTCTCCAAGCTGATCGGCTCGGTGGAAAAGGGCAAGCTCGCCGATCTCGTGCTGTGGTCGCCGGCTTTCTTCGGCGTCAAGCCGGACTTGATCATCAAGGGCGGCTCGATCGTGGCCGCCCCGATGGGCGATCCCAACGCATCGATCCCAACCCCGCAGCCAGTGCATTACCAGCCGATGTTTGCCGCCTTCGGCAAGTCGCTGACGGCGTCCTCGGTCATATTCACCTCAAAAGCCGCGGTCACGGCCGGTCTCGCCCGCCAGCTCGGCATCGGCAAAAAGCTCTACGCGGTGCAAAACACCCGCGGCAAGATCTCCAAGAAGAGCATGATCCATAACGACGCCACGCCCAAGATCGAGGTCGATCCCGAAACCTATGAGGTGCGCGCCGACGGCGAGCTCCTGACCTGCCCGCCGGCCGAGGTGCTGCCCATGGCGCAGCGCTACTTCATGTTCTAAGGTTGCTCCCGGCACTCTGCCAGAACAAGAAAAGCCGGGAGGATATCGTGATCTACGTCGTTGCCACGCTGACCGTGAAACCTGAGACGCGCGCCGAATTCATTGCGGCCGCCACCGCCTGCATCAAGGAGACAAGGAAGGAACCCGGCAATATCGCCTATGACCTGCATGAAAGCGTCACCGATCCCGCCAAGATGGTATTTGTCGAACAGTGGCAAGATGCCGAAGCGCTGGTGCCGCATCGCGCCGCCGAGCACATGAAGACGTTTGGCCGCGTCGCGGTGCGATGCTTCTCGGCCCCGCCGAAGATCGAGGTCATCACGCCGGAAAAGGTCGACGTCCGCTAACGAAAGAACAATAACGGGAGAATAATTCGATGATCTATGTCGTCGCCACCACGCAGGTAAAGCCGGAATCGCGCGAGGCCTTCATCCAGGGCGCCAAGGAATGCATCGCGGCAACCCGCAAGGAAAAAGGCTGCCTCTCCTATGAGAGCCACACCAGCATCAACGACCCCAACCTGTTCGTGGTGGTCGAGCGCTGGGAGACGCGCGATGACCTCAACGCGCATGGCAAGGCGCCGCACATGAAGGTCTGGCGTGAATATTCCGCGCCGCTGAAGGTCTCGCCGACCGTGATCGAGATCATCAGCGACGGCAAGGTCGAGAAGTTCTAAAAGGCCAAAGCGTTTTCGAGCGAAGTGGGTACCGGTTCGCGTGAAGAAAACGCGTCAAAACAAAAAAAGGCGAAGCCCGACATGATCCGCGCCACCGAGGTCAAGCCGCAACAGCGCTGGACCGAAACCCCAGCCGATACCGTCGTGCTCGATTTCGACGATCGGCACCGGCGGCGAATGGCGATGACCGGCACGCGCGGGTTGGAATTCCTGCTCGATCTGGAGAACGCGGTGGCGCTGCGCGGCGGCGACGCGCTGGTGCTCGAGGACGGACGGCTGGTCGAGGTGGTCGCGGCGCCCGAGCCGCTGGTCGAAATCCGGGGGGCCGATCCGCATCATCTGATCCGGGTCGCCTGGCATCTCGGCAACCGCCATCTGCCGACCCAGATCATGCCCAAGGGCCTGCGGATACGGCGCGACCACGTCATCGAGGCGATGGTGAAGGGCCTGGGCGCGCGCGTCATCGAGATCGAGGCGCCGTTCGATCCCGAAGGCGGCGCCTATGCCGGGGCCGGGACGGGCCATGGCCACGCGCATGAGGACCATGCGCATCATCAAGGTCACGGGGCGCCTGATCACGACCATGCGCACGATCATGGCCATGATCATCAACATCACCACGACGAGCATTGCGAGCACGAGCATCACCACGGCCATTCCCATGCTCATGACCACGAGTAGACCCGACCCGGCCGATGCGGGCGACGGGATGAAGCAGGGCGAAGCCGCGGCGCTGTACCGGCTGATGACCTGGCTGTCGCCGTCGTTTCCGGTCGGCGGCTTCTCCTACTCCAGCGGCATCGAATGGGCGGTGGAAGCCTGCGACATCACCGACGCCGGTTCGCTCAAGGATTGGCTGGCCGCGATGCTCGCGGACGGATCGGGATTCTGCGACGGCGTGTTCCTGGCGCACGCGCATCGCGCCGTGGAGGCTGGCGACGATGCGGCGTTGCGCGATGTCGCGGAGCTCGCGGCTGCCTTCGTGCCGTCGCGTGAACGGCAACTCGAGACGTCGACGCAGGGCCGCGCTTTCATCGAGATCGCGCGGTCGGCGTGGAATTGCGACGGCCTCGATTCTGCGGTCGCGCAATGCGCAGGGCGGAATCGTCTATCCCGTCGCGGTCGGTCTCGTCAGCGCCGCGCACGCAATTCCGCTTCCCGCCACGCTGCAT
This sequence comes from uncultured Alphaproteobacteria bacterium, assembly GCA_963777475.1. Classification (GTDB taxonomy): domain Bacteria; phylum Pseudomonadota; class Alphaproteobacteria; order Rhizobiales; family Xanthobacteraceae; genus Bradyrhizobium. The sequence continues at coordinate 15,172 of CAVZQX010000032.1, read as the reverse complement.
GCTTTCCTGCACGCGCTGGTATCGAACTGGATTTCGGCGGGCGGCCGGCTCATTCCGCTCGGTCAAACCGACTGCCAGCGCGTGCTCGCCGCGCTCGAGCCTGTTGTCGCCGAGACGGCGGCCCGCGCGATCGTGGCCGCGCTCGATGATCTCGGCAGCGCGACTTTTCGCGCCGACCTCGCCAGCTTGCGGCACGAGACGCAATATACGAGGTTATTCAGGTCGTGACGGGCGAGAGAACCTCTATCAATCCGTCGTCCGGGCGAACGCCGGGAGCCATAACCACTGGCGTTCGTTATTGCGCGAGCCGTCCGCCATCCGGCATTATTGATAGATCACGCGGTATGGGTCCCGGCGTTCGCCCGGACGACGACAACGGAAAGAGTGCCTGACATGCCCCATTCGCACGGCCCGCTTCGTGTCGGCGTCGGAGGTCCGGTCGGCTCTGGAAAGACCGCGCTGATGGACCTGCTCTGCAAGTCGATGCGCGAGCGCTACGATATCGCCGCGATCACCAACGACATCTACACCAAATGGGATGCCGAATTCCTGGTGCGCTCAGGATCGCTGACGCCGGACCGTATTGCCGGCGTCGAAACCGGCGGCTGCCCGCACACCGCGATCCGCGAGGACGCCTCGATGAATCTCGCAGCCGTCGCAGACATGCGCGCGAAATTCCCGAACCTCGATCTCGTGTTGATCGAATCCGGCGGCGACAACCTCGCCGCGACGTTTTCGCCGGAACTCGCCGACCTCACCATCTACGTCATCGACGTCGCGGCCGGCGACAAAATCCCGTCGAAAGGCGGGCCCGGCATCACCCGCTCCGATCTCCTCGTCATCAACAAGATCGACCTTGCGCCCTATGTCGGGGCATCGCTGGAAAAGATGAATGCCGATGCAAAGAGGATGCGCGGCGAGCGGCCTTTCGTCATGACCAATCTGAAGAAGAGCGAAGGCCTGGAGCGCATCATCGGCTTCATCGAGGCCAAGGGCGGCCTTGAACCGCGGGCGCGCCGCGCGCTTAACCGTCAATGAATTTCGAAAAAGGGCCAGGAACAAAGCGGCTTTGCCGCAGTTACCATTCTCCGGGGTTCTGCCCGGGGCGATACCTCGTTAACCCGATTTAAGCCGCAAAGCCGACCGTAGTTGCGTAACCATCATGGCTTCAGCATCATATCAGACGGTTGGCCCTCATTCCGTCTTGCTCCATTGCCGTCCCGGCGGATTTCGAATGACTCACTTGCGTTGTTGCCAACCCCGCACGTCCGAGTAAGCGAGTGGTTCGGCTGGGTTTCATTATCGGTTTTATCGCGCTCATCGGGGTCCTGCTCTCCGGGCTGGCGGGCTATCGCGTGCACCAACAGGAGCTCACGATCGACGGCATCGCGCTGGCGCGGGCGATCGACGTCCATGCCAGCCTGGTGCAGGACCGCCTGACCGAGCGAGAATTGTTGGCCCGGGTCGCCTCAGGCCTGTTTCGTGCGCCCTCGCTGGTCAAGGCCAACATGCTGCAGCCGCTGCGTTCCTCGATCTATGCTTTCAAGACCGATTTCCTGGTCGCGAGCTGGATCGCGCGGCTCAAGCCCGGCGAACTCGATGAAGCCGGGCGCGAGCTTGCGAGCGCAGGATTCTCCAATCCGATGATCCGCAGTTTCGACGGCAAGCCGATCGATCCGCGTTCGCTCGACAAGCCGATCGACGTGTTGATGGACGTCGAGCCGCGCAATGCCGAGAACATGGCGCTCGCCGGCAAGGCACTGGACCAAAGTCCGTGGATCGGGCCGATGCTGGCCCAGGCGATGGCCGAAGGAAAGCCGGTGGCCTCCGACCCGGTTAACCTGGTACGCTCGAACGGTCCGGTCGGCATCGTGCTGGCCGCGCCCGTGATACAGGACGGCGCCACATCGCCGGCGGGTTTTGTCACGTTTTCCTACGAGCTGGCGTCGCTGATGCTGACCAACGACGACCAGTCGCTGTTTTCGGTGGTGTTGAAAGATCCCCGCAGCGCCGATGGCGAACTGATCGCCAACGACCAGGGCGTCGTCACTTCGCGACTGGCCGCGCCGGACGGGCCCGCACCGTCCGCGACGCGCATCGTGAGCTTCGGCAACCGCGACTGGTCGCTCGCCTACTACGCCAAGACCGACGCGACCAGGCGCGCCCAGCAGACGGCCGCGATCGTCGGCGCCATCGGCCTGGCGTTGACCGTCATGATCTGCGGATTGTTCGGCTATGTCGCCTACAACAACTTGCGGCTCAGCCGCGAGATCCAGGTGCGGATCGGCTTCGAGCGGCGGTTGACCGCGGTGATCGACGAGCTCAATCACCGGGTCAAGAACATCCTCGCGGTGATCCAGTCGATCGTGACGCGCACGTTGCGGCACGGCTCCGACATCGATGTCGCGCGCGAACTCCTGATCGGACGGATTCACGCCATGTCGAATGTGGTCTCGCTGCTCAGCGAAAGCCAATGGCAGGGCGTGAAGTTGAAGGGGTTGTTCGAGGCGCGCGCCATCCCGCATGCGGAACGCATCGCGGTGAGTGGCCCCGATATCGCCGTCAGCGCCCGCGCCGCGCAGAGCCTGTCGCTATTGTTCTTCGAGCTGGCGTCGCATTCCGACGAAGGGCTGTCGCTGGTCGGCAAGCATCCGCATGTCGTCGCGAAGTGGGAAGTTACGGGAGAAGATTCCGATACGATTTTTCATTTCCGCTGGGAGGAGTTCAACACCAGCGAGGCGACGCGCCGGCCGGACAGCGATTTCGGCCTCATCCTGCTCGACCGCGTCGCGCCGGAGGCGCTGGGTGGCACCTCGAAGCGCTATTTCACCGATGTCAGCTATGTCTACGAGCTGACCGCGCCGATGCAGACCGTGGTCGACATGACCGAGCGCGACCGCACCGAACGCATCTCCGCTCCGGTGCGTCCGGCGATCTGAGCGCGCCGGAACCGGTGATTTGAACCGCATCCCAACGCGCCATTCCTCATTCTTTGAGCATGATCCTTTCGGAAAGCCGGTGCCCGCTTTTCCGGATCATGCTCAAGATTGGCGTGACGAGCCGGCTGCGATCAGCGGTTACTACCGATCACCGCGCGCACGGTCTCGTCGGGACCGAAATCCTCGGCGCCATCGACATAGAGCAGCGCCGCGAGTTTCGAGCGCGCACGGTTGACGCGGCTCTTGATGGTGCCGACCGCGCAGCCACAGATGTTCGCGGCATCCTCGTAGGAGAAGCCGGAGGCGCCGACCAGGATAAGCGCCTCGCGCTGGTCTTGCGGCAGCTTGTCGAGCGCGGCCCGGAATTCCTCGAATTCCAGGTGCGCGCCTTGGGCCGGCTGCGTCTTCAGCGTCTTGGCGTAGTTGCCATCGGCATCCTCGACCTCGCGCCGCCGTTTGCGGTAGTCGGAGCGGAACAGGTTGCGCAGAATCGTGAACAGCCACGCCGGCAGGTTCGAGCCGGGCTGGAATGAGTTGATATTGGCGAGCGCCCGCAGCAGCGTTTCCTGCACCAAGTCGTCGGCGCGGTCGCCATTGCCGCTAAGCGAGATGGCGAACGCACGCAGGCTCGGCACCGACGCCAAGATGTCGTCACGAAGGGAATCTGTGAGAGGCATTACTCCCTCCCGTTGTCTTGGTCACTCGATCCCCCGGTATTCACTTGGGGAGAGTCACCGGGCGTATCAAGTTTCCGGATCAGTTCGGCAAACCGATCCGGTACTCCTTGCCGCACGACGTCGTCGTACATGGCGCGAAGCTGATGCCCGATTCGCGACTGAATCTCGGCATTGAGGCCGCCCTGCTTGCCGGGTGCCGCATTCTTGCTGGCTTGAGACTTTACATCTTTCATGAGCTGTTCCACGTTTCCCCGCGAGTTAAGTCCCTGTAGCTTCAAGAATTATTCTCTGCGTCGAACCCCTGCCTAACGTCTAATGCGAAGTCGAAGCAAAAGTTCCCAGCGCAATTGGAACTTTTATCGGCCTTGGACGTAATCAGCCCGTCAGGGGACCCCGGGCCGCCCCTTTCGGATGCCTGGCCCAACAGATGATCAAGAGTTGATCAACAAAATGATGGAGTGGGGATGTCCCGATCACAGCTTGTTGCTGAACATTTGCCATTACTTCGCCGATACGCCCGCGCCCTGACCGGCAGCCAGGCCTCCGGCGACGCCTATGTCGGAGCCATGTTGGAGGCTCTGCTTCAGGATCCCTCGCTGCTCGACGAGCGGCACGGGCCCCGCGTTGGCCTGTTCCGCCTGTTCACCCAGATCTGGAATTCGGTTGCCCTCAACGACGACGCCGACATCACCCCCCTGCCGATGCCGCCCGAGCGGCGGCTGTCGAACATTACTCCGTTACCGCGACAGGCCTTCCTTCTGCTGTCGCTGGAGGGCTTCTCGGAGGAGGAAGCGTCCTTCGTCCTCGGCACCGACGTCGCCGAAACCCGCCGGCTTGCGGATGCCGCAGGCCGCGAGATGGCCGCCGAGATCGCGACCGATGTGCTGATCATCGAGGACGAAACCTTCATCGCGATGGACCTGGAAAGCCTGGTGCGCAACCTCGGCCATAACGTCATCGGCGTCGCCCGTACCCACGCCGACGCCGTGGCGCTCGCCAAGAACAGGAAGCCGGGCCTGATCCTGGCGGACATCCAGCTCGCCGACGGCTCCTCCGGCCTGGAGGCGGTCAACGAACTGTTACGCGGCTTCGAGGTCCCGGTGGTATTCATCACCGCCTATCCCGAGCGCTTCCTGACCGGTGAGCGGCCCGAACCGGCGTTCCTGATCTCGAAGCCGTTCCAGCCGGCCATGGTCTCGGCGGTGGCGAGTCAGGCACTGTTCTTCCAGCGCAACTCGCGCAACCGCGCGCCGAGGGCGGCGGCTTCCTGATTGGCGTCTTTGTCGCGCTTGCGTTCGAAACGGCGCGCTCACAAAGAGCGCGCCGTTTTTTTCCGCGCCGTGCGCGCAAAGATCAGCGTTGCGACGGGTTCGTCGCGCTGACGTCGATGGTGAGAGCTTCACAGCGAAGCGAGTGTCGCCTCCGGCGCGATGATTTCATCATCGCGCCTCTCAATTGTCGTTTGGACATGATCTCCACACAAACGCGTTCCGCGTTTGTTGGCCAGATGGGTTTTCCAGCGAACCGGGCGCCGGTTCGCAGTCCAAGAGAACGCGCCAAAATAGAACGAGAGCCCTCGTTTCGTTTCAATGGAAACGGAGGCTCCAAGGGACAACGGTACCCGCGTATCGGGTCCGGGATACGCGCAGATTTGACCCGTAATCTCACGGGCTGCTTTATCGAAACGTAACCAACGGATGAAGCGCAACCATTCGATTAACTTGCATGAAACGCCGCGGCGTTCAGCCTGCGATTTCGAGGCATCGAAGGACAGGCGCTGGAATGCATATTCAACAATTTCGCTGCAATACAGCTCAGGGTGGAGCCACTTCGGCTGTTCTCGTAATTCAGCATGCCCCGTGCTCTTTTTCGCAACCGCAGCAGGGCTCTCGAACGCTCTCGCGCGGCGTTTCGATCGTGATGCGCACGCTTGCGCCATTGATGCGGTGAGCCTCGCAGATGGACAACCTCGACGATCTCGAATCGGAGCATGTGGCCGCGGTTTCCGGCCAGGCGCTTCAGCTCATGGCTCAACTCGGCGTACCGGTGACGCCTGCGAACTTCACGGTTTGGTTCGCCTACGTGCTCGGTCGATCGCCGGCATTGCGCAAGACCATCGACATCCTGCGTTCCAACAAGCGGCGTTTCGACAAAACCCTGAATCGTGAACTGCACAGCACCTTGTTGAGCTCGGACAGTTTCAGGCAGGACGTCGAGAGCATTTCGGAGGAACTCGGGTCGATCCTATCCAACGTGAGGGATGACCTTTCAGGCGCTATCGTCGACAACGCCGCTCAATCCCAAGAATTGACGGAAGTAGGCCGATCGCTTCGCGCCACAGCGGATTCGCAGCGCGTTCTGATGCGCCTCGGGGAAGAATTGGCGAAAGCCACCCAACGCGCCTCGGCACTGGAAGAAAAGCTCACCGAGGCGTCCGGGGAGCTGACCGAATTGAGAGCGTCTCTCGAAGATGCCGAAGCAAGATCGCGAACAGATGCGCTGACCGGGCTGGCCAATCGCCGCGCCATGGAAATGTTTCTCCGCTCCGCCCAGATCAATGCGATGGAGAGTGGCGATTCCTTGAGCGTTTTCCTGATCGACGTCGATCATTTCAAGAAATTCAACGACAAGTACGGACACCAGGTCGGCGACCAGGTTCTGCGCGTGGTCGCCAAGTATCTGCAGGACGGAATCAGAGCGGGCGATCTTGCCGCGCGCTATGGCGGCGAGGAGCTGATGTGCATCCTGCCGGGAGCTTCGCTGGAGATTTGCCGGCAAGTCGCCGACAGAATACGCGCGCGCATCGCAGGCGCCCGCGTCACAAGGAGAGGAACCGGCCAGGAAATCGGCCAGGTGACCATCTCGACCGGCGTCGCCCAATTCAGGCCGGGGGAGAGCTTCGAGGCCCTGATCGAGCGATGTGACGAGGCGCTCTATCAGGCGAAGCAATCGGGGCGAAATTGCACGATCGCGGCGGCCGCCTGATCGGCGCTCCGGGTCCCCGAGTTTCCCCTCGAAGGTGTGAGCCGCGACCGGACAACGCATCGGTATTCCGCGCGCACTACGGGCTACTACGGATCAGCATTTTTTGATCCCGTTAAGCCAAACCGGCTACTGTAGGAATGGATTGACCGATAGACGATTTTCACCCGGCTGCGTCGGGGAGCGCTGATTGCGATGGCAGAGCCGGATCCGGCTAGCGAAAATGTCACAGAGTATGTGAGGCGGCTGACGCCGCAGGTGCGCAGCCGCTTGCTTGCCGAACTGGAACGGTTGCATCTCCTGGGCCAGGGCATTCCACGCACGGAGGCGCTGATCGCGGCGTTGCGCGCCGAGTTCCGCGACACCGGGCAAAGCCACTACCGCATCGGAAATCCGTCGCGCTATTTCTTCGAACCGCTGGAAGCAGTGCTGGTCAACGGCGCACCCGAGCGCGTCAATAGCGGCCAGATCGCGCGCGTATCGCTGGCGCCGATCTGGAGCCTGATCACCGAAAAATTGCTGCCGAGCATGGCCGCGGACTATGTTGCAAGCACGAAGCAATTCATCGTCGCCAACAACCTCAACGAAGCCCAGCGGATGGCGGCGGCTTTTCGGAAAAAGGTCGTAACCTATCTGAGACGGGGTGCTCAGCTCGGCCGATGGTGTCGCGACGGTACGCGCCGGGCTTGAGGCCTATACGAGTTCGCGTGCGATATACGACGACCTGACGAAAATGTTGCGCCTGATGCACGCGCACGAGGCGTTGGCGGAGTTCAGCAGCCGCCTTCCCCCGAAGATCAAGGGATTGGATAGCGATTCCCTGGCCAAGATACTGGGTCTGTTGGACGCACTCAGGGCGAAGCACGCCGACGTCGTGCCGTTCGCCCTGACGATCACGGCGAACCGGCTGGAAACGCCGTGGCATCTGATTCTGTCTCGCGACAAAGGTTGCAGGCAGCAAAGCCGTCTCGAAGATCGCGGCAACCCCCTATGCGGCTGTCATTCCGATGGTGCTCGACCTGATCGATGACAAGCGCCTGAAGCTGGTGGATGCGTTCAAGCAAAATCGCATTCCGCTGGGGAAAGAAATCCTCGACGAGATCTATGTGATCGAGGAGGCCGTGCTGGCGCGTGTCGCGCTCGATGGATCGGATTGGGGCAATCGGCTGAAAGGCCTGATGGCGGCGATCGAGGTCGCTCTCGAGGCCGAAATCAACACCCTTCCGACCGACGAGCGGAATTTCACGCACGTTCTGGAATCGTCCAGGCGCCCCGCCCATTCTCTGCGAGGGCGCTTGGGCCACATGATCAGGAAAAGCCGCGGCGTGCTCGTTGAAATTCTGCCTGGCTGATGGCGGCGGACCGGAAGCAGGCGCACCGGCTGCCCCTTCTTTCTCCGGAGGCTGTGCAAGACTTGCCGAACGGATAGAGCGGGCGACGCTTTGGGCCCGCGACGAAGGCCGAGGCCCCGATCCGCGCGAGGCGCGCCGATCGCTCCCAACATTAGTTAATGGATGCGAATTTTTGCTGCAGGCATGGTCGCGGATGTCCGCATGGCGAACGTCCTGATTTGGGAAACCCGCTTTTAGCGATTTCGCAAGCCAAGGAATATCGCTCGGCACGACGCCGCGCGGCGGTAATGTCATAAACGGGAAGCAGAGCGAAGGGCACGGTTAGCGGCTACGGGATCAGAGGCGATATGAATTTGCTCTGTGGGCTCGTCATTTTGACAATGTGGGTCCCCACGGCCCTGTTCTGTTGCTGGATCGCCGCCTTTGCATGGCAAGCCTTACGGGTTTGGGAAAACAAGCAGCGGGCGGCGGTGCTTGTAGCGATAGGCATAGCTCCAAGCATGCTTTACGCCGTCGAATATCTGAGGGCCTACGTCGAGCATCAGCGAATGGCAGCAGTCATCGTGGGGGCGCAGAAGCTGCCGCGTCTTGCAAACCCTCCGCGCACACTCGTCGTCCACGGCCATGGCGGCGGTAACGGCGACAAATGGCATGAGTTTCTGGTCGAGATGGGCGCGTTCGACGAAGTCTACCTCACACAGGTCAACAAGCCGATTTGATTGACCAACGAGCGAAGCGGTAATTGCGGCGTAACTCCGCGCAGGTTCGTCGACCCGGACGTTTATACGATCCGCGCCGGGCTGCTCACTTGCGCCGCAAGCACCAGCGTGGCGCGAATCCCGGACGACGGGCTGCACTTGTATCTCGGGCCCTCGTCACGATCGCCGCCGGGACCGATCGGCCCCGAGCCGTTGCCTATATCCCGCGAACTGCGGCTGATCACCGGCGATAGCCAACAGACCATCGGCTATTGGGGCATACCCGATGTCCACTATCCGGCGTTCCCGCCTATTCTGACTCTCGCCGGGTCTTATCCCGACCTGCAACCGCTTCAGGCCGTTGTCGTGCCCATCATGGCGTCCTGGCGTTCGTGATGGAAAGGCTTGAACTCCGGCCCGAGGATCTAAAACCCAGAAACCTTCCGATGCAAACGGAATACGGCCCAACCAAGGGCTCGTTGCGATCGCATGCCGCAGCAATGCGATTGGTGCAATACGGCGACGCTGTGCCAGCCGCACACCACCGGCAAGACGGCCGGATGCTCGCGCGAGGAGACATCCGCCTGGAGCGCATTCCTGGCCGTCTGAGGTGAGATTGCAGCGCCCGGCCATGGTCTAATTGGACATTCGGCCAAATGCCTTTTTCGGAACAATTCCATCCCGGCTCATCGCGCAATGCCGGTCCTGAACCGTGGCGTTCCGGACGAACCAAAGGTGAGGCGGATGGTGGGGCGGCTAAGGTGATTTGCGCTGATTTCGGCCAAAAAAGCAGGGCGCGACTGGCATCACCACAGTCGCGCCCTACGTCACCGGTCAATGGGGCAGGGGGGATAACCGGCTGCCGGAATGACTCTCCAGCGCCGAAAGACGTTCCCGCACCCGCAAATATTTTCGACACGGTTAAGTGATCGCCCGTCCGGGGACCCTGTTCCCACGACATAACGTTATGTCGCTGATCGCCAAGGGGCGAGGGACTGACGGCCATGTCACGCAGAATCAAGGGGATCCTCGGCGCTGATCGCCATTTCGCTGACGTTCGGCGCCGTGCAATTCGCATCCGGCCATGATCTGACCGGGGTCTTGTAGTCGTCTTGGCACTACCGGCCTTCGACCGCCTCGGCATCCCCCGAACCGTCAACCGCGCCGCCAAGGCGGATCGCGTGACTGCACTTCCTGCCCCTTCCGTGCCGACGCGGACGATCTCGATCCGGCTCGACGGCCTTGCCGACACCTCGATCCTGATCCGCATCCCGGCTGTCGATGCAGTCGCAGCAATCTGCCCGCCGGCGTCCCTGCTGATCAAGCCGGGCAATCGCAGGCCTGCGGTCGCCTGCGAGCCGGTGGTCAGCGTCCTGACCGAGGTGGCAAAGCGTCTGCAGCCCGGCCGCTGCATGACCTGACCTTTCCCGACAATCTTGTACTTGCTTGTATTTGCCTTTTACCTGGCTTCATTCCGCCGGCGTCTGATCGCCGGCGTTGCTGCCGGCTCGCCATCAATCCCAACGCCAGTCCTGCCGACCGCGAGCAACGGGATCAGCCTCTTGATGCCGATCGCGCGGATCGAGCTGGAGGCCTACCGCGACCACCATCGGGATCGGCCAGCGTGGTTTGCACGGCCGATTTGGCGGCCGCCTTGGCGCGCGCGGCCTGACCTGCTTCTTGCGCAGCCATGTAGCAGCCGGCCGCGATCAGCGTGACCACGAAGAATATGCGCGGCGCCGGCGAGGCAGGCTTCGCACCGGGCCATATCTGTCGAGCACGAGGACGAAGGCCGCCGCGCACAGGAACGATAGTGGTGACGAACAGGGCCATGGCCGCCGCCGCCGCCAGCGACGTCAACCGCAACGCCGTGCCGGTCGATCCTTGAAATCATCGACGATGCGCTGAAACATCCGTGCCTCGTTTAAGAAAATCGACTAACGCCACGGCACTCCACCAGCGCCATTCGTCAAGACCGGTTCCTGCGTCAATCGCCGCTTACCTGCGCCAAGTCGCGCCGATCAGAAAGCCCAGGCCGAGCGCCAGCCCAACGGTCGCGAGCGGACGCTGCGTAATGACGTCTTCCAGCGTCTCCTCGATCGAGTGGGCGGCGTCCTGCGCCGCATCCATCATGGCGCCGCCGCGTTCCGTGATATCGTCCGACGGTCGAATCGACCTTGGCGCGGGCCTGCTTGTAGCCGCGTCGCGCCTGCTTTCTTGGCGGTCCCGGCGAAACTGTTGATCGCTTCGGTGATCTGTTCGGTCAAGGCTGCGATATCGCTTTTCACTGCCGTCTACATCCTTTTCCAGGCGTTCATAGGTTGCTTTGTCCGTCATGTTTCTGATTCGCGGTTTCACCATTGGTCATCGACATCGAAAACTCCCGGGATGCTGGCATTCGCTGTGAAGCGCCAACGCTGCGCGTGAGCGGAAGTTCCCGTTTCGAAACCGCGTCAGTCCGGCGGCAACTGCGGCGAATGAACCGGCAGCACAGATGCTCCTTCAGGATCAGGGCCACGATCAGGAGCGGCGACGACAGGAAGCCGCCCATCGGTCCCCACAGCCAGGTCCAGAATGCCAGCGCCATGAATACCGCGAGCGCGTTCAGCTCAAGCCGGCGGCCGATGATGGTCGGGGTGACGAAATGGCCCTCCAGGAAGGCGATCCCGACAAAGGCCAGCGGCGCGATCAGCCCCGCGCCGATCGTCGGAAATGCGACCACGCCGACCACCGATCAGCACCACGAACATCGCGACCGGGCCGATGATCGGAATGAAATTCGAGCGTCGCTGCCAGCGCACCGAGCCCCGCCGGATTCGGCATGTGCGGTGATGCGCGCAGACGATGCCGGTCGCAATCGCCGACGCCGAGTATTGATCATGGTCACCGTGAGCAGATAGTTGCCGAGCTGGACCTCGATTTCGTTGAGGATCCGCAAGCGTGCGCAGCCGCGCATCATGATTGCCGAAGTTCATGATCAGCGCGCGGCGCAGGTCTCGCCAGCTTGCGATGAACAGCACCAGCGTTGCGAAGAACAGCAGAAACTCGGTGAAGGTCGGCGACAGGAATTCGAGCGTCGGCTGCATCCAGTCGAATTTCGGCATCTGAAACGGTCGAGCGAGTGTCGGACGCGCCGACCATGCTCTGCAACTCCTGCCACAGCGCCAGCGGCCGGTCGAACACGTGCAGCTTGTCCTTCAGCTGCGAGCCGAGCTCCGGCAGCCGCGTGCTCCATTCCATCAGCGGCGAGGATATCAGGCCGACCATGAAGCCGACGCCGGCGCCGACCGCGCTGACGATCAGCACCGCCGCTACCGCGCGGGGAATTCGGTAGCGCTCGAGAAAGCCCGCGGCCGGCGACAGCATGGTGCCGACCACGAATGCCATCACGACAGGCAGGAAGAACGCCTTGGCGACGTAAAGCACCACGATGATGCAGATGATCAACAGGCCGACCAGCGCGAAGGCGACGACTTCGGCGCGCCCAATGACCGGCGGCGTTCGCTGTGGCTGTCCGGTAGTGGCGCGCCTTCGGGCGTGGTGGCAAGCAGACGGTCACTGGGAAGCACGCGCACAATCAGTTCTCCCCGCGCAGAGAAATGCCGCGACAGTGTTCCGCGAGCCGAACTCTTAAGTCCGATAACTTCGCGGACGTCCGCAATCGTTCCATCGCAGCGACGTGAAGAGCTCATGCTTGACAGTGGCCTCGCTGCTTCCCGGTCGGATGGAACCGCGAGGGCGCCCTTGCGCGTTGGTTGGCACAGAGCATCATCGCTGATGCGCAAGCCAATGGGGCAGCACATGACACAGTCTTACGCAGCCATTCGCCGGCTGTCGCCACGCGCGGCGAGCGCGCTTGTCGTTGCGCCTGGCGGGCGCCCTGCTATTGGCGCCGATTGCTTTTCCAGCGCCGCAAGCGCGCAGACACTCGGCTATTTGCGCCGACCCAACCGGGCGTGTTTCCGCAGCCTATGATACGGGCCCGCGCCCGCGCCCGACGACGAGAGAGCGCATTGCCGGAGCGGCTGCGCCGCGCGATCGTCAATCTCGATACAAGAGAAGCGCCCGGCACCGTCATCATCGATACCGGCAATACCGTGCTCTATTACGTGCTCGGCGGAGGCCGCGCCATCCGCTACGGCGTCGGCGTTGGCCGCCAGGGTTTTACCTGGTCCGGCGTGCAGACCATCAGCCGCAAGGCGGAATGGCCGGACTGGTATCCGCCGGCGGAGATGGTCGCGCGCCAACCCTATCTGCCGCGCTTCGTGGCCGGCGGGCCCGGCAATCCGCTCGGTGCGCGCGCGATGTATCTCGGCGCCAGCGAATACCGCATCCACGGCACCAACGATCCCACCACCATCGGCAAATTCGTGTCCTCCGGCTGTATCCGCATGACCAATGAAGACGTCACCGACCTCTTCAGCCGCGTCGATATCGGCACCAGGGTCCTGGTGCTGCCGAAGAGCGCGCCGATCATGGCAAGCGGAACGCGAAGTGGAACAGAACGGCGCAGGCTCGCCCGGCGCTGACGACGCTACTTCCAGGTCGCGCCAGGCGATGAACATTTCGACGTCCGGGATTGTACTGACGGAAGGGCCCGGTCGGTGGCGCACCATGGTCAGCAGATTTAGGCAGACGACCGCCTTGGGTGCGGCAGTGGTGTTGTGCGCCTTGAGCGCTGGCGTCGGCCGCCCGGGCCGAAGACTTCTTCTCCGCGCTGTTCGGCGCCTTCGGAGGCCGCCGCGCCGCGCCGCCGCAGATCGTCCTGCCCTTCGCGAACGAAGGCGCCTCTCTGGGCCGCCACGGCGATACGCCGCGTCACGCGTCAGCCATGGTGGCGCGCAGGCCTATTGCGTGCGCGCCTGCGACGGCCGCTACTTCCCGATCTCGGGGCCCGACAATCAGAGCCGCGTAGCGGCCTGCAACAGCTTTTGCCCGGCGAGCGAGACCCGGCTCGTCTATGGCAGCTCGATCGACAATGCCGCGACCGAGACCGGCAAGCCCTATTCCGAGCTGCCGAATGCGTTCCGTTTCCGCAACGAGATCGTCGCCGGCTGCACTTGCAATGGCAAGGACCAGATCGGGCTTGCGCCTCATCAGATCGAAAACGACCCGACCCTGCGCAAAGGCGACCTCGTCGCCGGCGTCAACGGCCTCGTGGTCGCCAATCGGCAGCGCCGACCGCCGCGGCGCGCAGCTCAATTTCTCGCCGGCCTCAGATCGGTGCGCGCCCGTTATCAGAGCGTGCCGGTGGTGGCGTCGGGAATGAAGTAATTGCTGTCATGCCCGGGCTTGCCCCGGCATCCACGTCTTCGCTGCTGTTGAAGGTCGTGGATGGTCGGGACGACGCCCGACTCATGACGATGGACGCTTGATCAAGCGGCGCGGATCTTGCCGAGGAATTCGGTGACCTGGCTGCCGAGCTGCTGGCTCTGGGTTTCCAGCATCTCCGAGGCCTGCTTGACGTTGTTGGCGGCGGCCGCGGCCGCATGGGCGTCCGCCTTGACGCCAGTGATATTGTCAGAGACGTTCTTGGTGCCCCGGGCGGCGTATTGGGTGCTGCGGGTGATCTCTTGCGTCGCAGCGCCCTGCTCCTGAACCGCAGCTGCGATCGCGGTCGCAACCTCGTTGACCTCGCCGATGATGCTGCCGATGCCCTTGATGGCATCGATGGCTTCGCCCGCCACCTTCTGGATGTCGGCGATTTGCTCGGAGATTTCCTCGGTGGCCTTTGCGGTCTGGCTGGCCAGCGATTTGACTTCGGAGGCGACCACGGCAAAGCCGCGGCCCGCTTCGCCGGCGCGCGCGGCCTCGATGGTGGCGTTCAGCGCCAGCAGGTTGGTCTGGGCGGCGATGGTGTTGATCAGGCCGACCACTTCGCCGATTCGGCCGGCCGATTTCGCCAGGCCCTGCACCGTGCCGTCGGTCTGGCGCGCCTGGTTGACCGCCCGGCTTGCGATTCCGGCGGCATGCGCGGCCTGCTGGCTGATGTCGTTGATCGACGCGCTCAATTCCTCAGAAGCTGAGGCGACGCTTTCGACGCTCATCGAGGCCTCGGCCGACGCCTTTTCCGCAACCACGACACGCTCGTTGGTCTGGCGGGAGACGGTGGACAGGCCCGACGAGGTCGTGCGCATCTGGCTGGAGGCATCACCCAATTGCTGCAGCGTCTGGCGCACCCTGCCTTCGAACTCGCCGACATAAGTCTCGATCGCGCGCTGGCGCGCGGCCGCGCCGGCGTTGCGTTCGCGCTCCTGCGCCTCGATCTTCAGCTTGTCGGTAGCCTGCTGCTTGAAGGTCTCCAGCGCGCGGGAAAGCGCGCCGATCTCGTCCTGGCGTTCTTGGATATCCGGTATCGACGGCAAGATCGCCGCGCGGCGACCTTCAGCATGGCGTCGCGGATGTTGTGCAGCGGTGTGATGACGCGGCGGGCGACCGTGATCATGGCGCCGACGGCCAAGGCGAGCGCCGACGGCGAATAAGCACGAGCTGCACCACCAGCGAGCGCAGGGCCGCCGAATGCT
>CAVZQX010000031.1:0-7578 GCA_963777475.1 uncultured Alphaproteobacteria bacterium | reverse complement strand
AGCTCCCTTCTCCCCTCCCCCCGCGCAGCGGCGGGGAGGGGTGGGGGTGGGGGGTGGCTCCGCAGGTACCCATGCTGATGTTGAGTACGCTGAAGCACCCCCCACCCCCGACCCCTCCCCACCACGCGCTGTGCGCGCGGGGGGAGGGGAGATCAGTGGCCGTCTCGATGGATGGCCGCGAACAGATTTACCTGTCGTGGTTTCTTCCCCATACGCGATAGCCCTGCCGCTCGCGGGGAGAGGTGAGGGCGCTGCCTCGGATATTGACGAACCATCCCCAATCCGCTTGCCTCTCGACAACTAATCACTCCCGGGACGCAACGCCGAGACAACACGAGGGAACCAACATCATGTCTTTCGTGCTGGCCATCGATCAGGGCACCACCTCCTCGCGCGCCATCGTGTTCCGCTCGGACATTTCCATCGCCGCCACCGCGCAGCAGGAGTTTCCGCAGCATTTTCCGGCCTCCGGCTGGGTCGAGCACGAGCCGGAGGACATCTGGACCTCGACCGTCATGGTCTGCCGCGACGCGCTGGAGAGGGCGGGCCTGAAGGCGAAAGACATCGCCGCGATCGGCATCACCAACCAGCGCGAGACCACCGTGGTGTGGGACCGCGCCACCGGACAGGCCATCCATCGCGCCATCGTCTGGCAGGATCGGCGTACCGCCGACATCTGCGCCAGGCTGAAGCAAGAGGGCCACGAGCCCGCGATCTCGCAAAAAACCGGGCTGATCATCGATCCCTATTTCTCCGGCACGAAGGTCGCGTGGATCCTTGACCACGTCCCCGGCGCGCGCGGCCGCGCCGCGCGGGGCGAACTGATGTTCGGCACCGTCGACTGCTATCTGCTGTGGCGGCTCACCGGCGGCAAGGTGCACGCGACCGACGCCACCAACGCCTCGCGCACGCTGCTGTTCAACATCCACCTAGGGGAGTGGGACGACGATCTGCTGGAAATCCTGCGGGTGCCGCGCTCGATGCTGCCGGAGGTGAAGGATTCCTCCGCCAATTTCGGCGACAGCGTGCCGGAGCTGTTCGATGGCCCCATTGCGATCAGAGGTATCGCCGGCGACCAGCAGGCCGCGACCATCGGCCAGGCCTGCTTCTCGCCGGGCATGATCAAATCGACCTACGGCACCGGCTGCTTTGCACTGCTCAACACCGGCGCTACGCCCGTGGCCTCGAAGAACAAGCTGCTCACGACCATCGCCTATCAGTTGCAGGGCAGGCGCACCTACGCGCTCGAAGGCTCGATCTTCGTCGCGGGCTCTTCGGTGCAATGGCTGCGCGACGGGCTCGGCATCATCAAGCACGCCGCCGAGACCGGGCCGCTCGCAGACAAATCCGACTCCACGCAGTCGGTCTATCTGGTGCCGGCCTTCGTCGGCTTGGGCGCGCCGTACTGGAATCCGCGGGTGCGCGGCGCGCTGTTTGGGCTGACGCGCAACACCGGCCCCGCCGAACTTGCCCATGCCGCGCTGGAAAGCGTCTGCTACCAGACCTACGACCTCTGGGCCGCGATGCGCGCCGACTGGCCGGAGGCCAAGGCCGCCAACGTCGTGCTGCGCGTCGACGGCGGCATGACCGCCTCCGACTGGACCCTGCAGCGCCTCGCCGATCTCTTGGACGCGCCGGTCGACCGCCCGATGATCCAGGAAACCACCGCGCTCGGGGCCGCCTATCTCGCGGGGCTGGCGGCCGGCGTCTATCCCGAGCTGACAAAATTCGCCGACAACTGGCGGCTGGAGCATCGCTTCAAGCCGGCGATGAGCCAGGCCACGCGCGAGCGCAAGCTTGCGGGCTGGGCGCGGGCGGTGAAGGGGGTGTTGGCGAGCGATGAGGGGGAGGGGTAGGTTCGCTTTCCGCAGCGATAGCGTCAACCTGCTGACTTTTGCCAACGCATCATCGCCGAGGTTAATCGCCCCGACACGTCGGCAAATGCGCTATCCTGCGCTATCATTTTAGTGGCCTCGCCCTTCTTTCCTTGTAGTGCGAGTTGCAGCACCTGGGCCGCTATCTTGTGGAACTCTGCATGCAGCTTCTGAACTTCCGTGAACCCGGCGCTGCTCTTCGCCGCGGCATCAATAGACGAGCCGTACAACCATTGTCCGAATGCGCATGCGTTGTCTTTTCCAACATCCGTCACGCTTGCATCGCTCTTGCCGGTGTCGATCGCGGACATGAGACGCGCCTTCCACATTCCATGGGCGCCGATGGCCTTGGTAATCTCTTCCTTTAACGACATTCTTCCACCCGTTCCGGCTGCAGAGAATCATCCATGCAATATTGTCGACAGCCTCAGGCGCTCTTCCTTGATTTGGATCAAGAGGCGTCGGCGAGCTTGATGAGGCAAGCGGCGACCTGCTGCTCTCGTAGTTAGCCAGCGGAGCGAGCGCGCAGCAAGGCGAGGCACTTCGAGGGCGAGCAACCTTCCTGGCGTTGCAGCCCGGTTTGCTTCAATACACCTGCGGCACAAACCGCTGGCTCGACTTCTTCGGGCGCTTGTAGCCGGTGTCGGGCTGGCGCAGCGGAAGCTCGATCTCGACCGGCCGCATGTCCTGATAGGGAATCTGATCCAGGAGATGCCTGATGCAGTTGAGACGGGCGCGTTTCTTGTCGTCGGCATTGACGACGTACCACGGGGTCTTGTTGCGGTCGGTGTGCGCGAACATCACGTCCTTGGCCCTGGAATATTCAACCCAGCGCTTGCGCGATTCCACGTCCATCGGGCTCAGCTTCCAGCGCTTGATCGGGTTGCGGATGCGCTCCTGAAAGCGCCGCTCCTGCTCCTCGTCGTTGACCGAGAACCAGTACTTGATGAGATAGAGTCCCGAGCGCACCAGCATCTCCTCGAAAATCGGGCAGGAACGCAAGAACTCCTGATATTCGTCGTCGCTGCAGAACCCCATGACATGCTCGACGCCGGCGCGGTTGTACCAGCTGCGATCGAACAGCACGATTTCGCCGCGCCTCGGCAGCTCGGCGACGTAGCGTTGAAAATACCACTGGCCGCGCTCGCGCTCGGTCGGCGTGCCGAGCGCCACGACGCGGCAGATGCGCGGGTTCAGGCTTTCGGTGATGCGCTTGATGACCCCGCCTTTGCCGGCCGCGTCGCGGCCCTCGAAGATCACGGCAACCTTGAGGCCCTGCAGCCGGACCCATTCCTGCAGCTTGATGAGCTCGAACTGCAGATGGGCAAGCTCGTCGATGTACTGGTAGTTCTTCGGAGGCTTGCGCGGCTCCGGCCGCCCGGCCGCGTGCCAATACTGCTCGAGCGCCGTGACTTCCTTGGCGTCGCGCAACACGGCTTCCTCAGGCGCGGCGGATCTGCGGTTCTTGACCATCGGCCCTCCAAGGCGCGCGACGATGACGGATCGTGCTCCGGCCAACGCTGCACGTTCATCGATGTCGCCGCGGCGCCAGTGAAGCTACGACGGCCCCGGGACGCTGGACCATGATCTAGCGCAAGACGCGCATCGGCGCCACGCAGAGAGATGTCATCATCCGCGCATGCGGATGATCCAGTACGCCGCAGCACCTCGGTTCTATCCCAACTTCTCTGGAATACTGGATGCCCGCTTTCGCGGGCATGACGGTAGGGGGCGAGCGAGACTTGGTGAGTTTTGGTTGAATTGGTCTGTCGACAGGCTCACTTCACCTCTCCCGCTCGCGGGGGAGGTCGACGCGCTCGCAAGAGCGCGGCGGGTGGGGGAAGGTCTATCCACTCGACCAGCGCGTTTTGCGGAGGCACCCCCACCCCGCCCTCCCCCGCAAGGGCGGGAGAGGGAGCGCACTTCCGTCGCCGGACCAACTCGACCTAATCTCATCGTGCTCTAGAGAGCCACGACGAGCAGCGGGTGTCACGGCTTCGTCGCCGGCGTCACTCCGCTCGCGTCTTGCCCGCCCTCCTGCTCCTGCATCTCGAGCATCGCCTTCAGCGTGTCCTCGCTGAGATTGCCGGTGGTCGAATGAACGCGCCGCTCGGCGGCTTCGACCGGGGTCTGATGCTGCGGCAGCGCGGCGGCGCCGCGCGCGGGGACGGTGTTAGCGGCCTCGCTGGTTTCCTCGGTCTCGTCGACCTCGCCGGTGCCCTGGGCATAGCCGACGCCGCGGCGGCGCTTGGTCTCCTTCGGCTTCGGCGGCGCCGGCGTATAGACGATCGGCGGCAGCATGTGATGGCGCGACACGGGGTGTCTCCGGTGGGCCCGGCTACATCTAGCGGGTGATTCGCTGGCATACGCTAGTCACAAATCGTTAATGTGGCGCCCCTCGCCGGCGCCCGCGAGGGCGCCAGGCCTAGCCGTCAAAGTTCACGGCGGTGGTGTTGGCGCCGCAGATCAGCACCGCGATCCGCTCGTCCGCTGCCGGCCGGTATCGGCCGGACAGCAGCGCCGCGAAGGCTGCCGCGCCGCCGGGCTCGGCCACCACGCGAAGCCGGGACCACAACGCCGCCTGCGCCTGCCGGATGGCGTCGTCGCTGACCAGCACCACCCGATCGACATGCGCACGCGCAATCGGAAACATCAATGCGCCGACGCGGCGCGGCGCCAGGCTGTCGGCGGCGATGCCACCCGCGGGCGCATCGACCGGGCCGCCTGCCTCGAACGCCGCATGCAAGGTCGGCGACTGTTCCGGCTCGACGGCAATGATGCGGGTGCGGCCGCGATACCAAGCGGCAATGCCGCCGATCAGTCCGCCGCCGCCGACTGCAACCAGCAGCGTGTCGATGCCGGGCGCGTCCTGCTCGAACTCCATCCCCACCGTGCCCTGGCCGAGCAGGGTCTCCTTCTGGTCATAGGCATGAACCGGCATGGCGCCGGTTTGCGCGACATGGACCTCGCTTGCCGCCAATGCGTCGGCATAGCGTGTGCCGGCGAAGATCAGGCGGGCACCGTAGCCGCGGATGCGTTCGATCTTGGCGGGCGAGGTGATGTCAGGCAGGAAGATCGTGGCCGGCACGCCGAGACGCTGCGCGGCATAGGCGACGGCCACGCCATGATTGCCGCCGGAAGCCGCCACCACGCCGGTGGCCGGAGTTTCGCGCAGCAGCAGGTTGGCAAATGCGCCGCGCGCCTTGAACGAGCCCGAGTGCTGCAGCATCTCGAGCTTGAAGGTCAGCGGGCCCGGCGGCAGGCCGAAGTCGGCCATGTCGGATGTGAGTAGCGGCGTGCGCCTGATGTAGCGACGGATCGCGGCCTCGGTCGCCACGATCCGTTCGCGGGTGATCTGGGTCGGCTGTTCCATGGCATGCCCTATGAAAATACCCTCCGTGCATACCCCTTCGGAGCCTTGACAGCAATTAGTTAATTGGCAAATTAGCTAAATGAAAATTGCAATGGTGCTCCGCGCGCTGGCCAACGAACGCCGCCTGCAGATCCTGGACTGGCTGCGCGAGCCGAGAAAACATTTTCGCGAGCAGGCCGACGGCGATCTGGTCGAGGACGGCGTCTGCGGCGTGCTGATCGCGGAGAAGCTCGGCGTCAGCGCGCCGACGCTGAGCGAGCACATGCGGGTGCTGACCGCGGCAAAACTGGTGCGCGCCAAGCGGGTCAAGCAATGGACCATGTACAGGCGCAATGAAAGCGTGATCGCTTCAGCGAAACGCGCCATCCAGGAGAGTGTGTGAAAGTCATGTTCCTGATCGGCCAATACGACTCCCCGTTCGTGCGCCGCACCGCGATTGCGATGCGGCTTTATGGCGTGGCCTTCGAGCATCGGCCGTGGTCGACGTTTGGCGAGGGCGACAAGATCGCGCCCTATAATCCGCTGCGACGCGTGCCGACGCTGGTGCTCGACGACGGCGAAGCGCTGATCGATTCGACCGCGATCCTGGATTATCTCGACGAGCTGGTGGGGCCAGAGAAAGCGATGATCGCCGCGCGCGGGCCGGAGCGTCGGCGCGCGTTGCGGATATGCGCGCTCGCGACCGGGCTCGGCGACAAGTCGGTCAGTCTCGTCTACGAGCGCGTGCTGCGCAAGGAACAACTCAAGCTTTGGGTCGAGCGCTGCGAGGCGCAGATTTCCGGCGTGCTCGATGTGCTGGAACAAGAGTGCGCCGCGGTCAAGACGACGTACTGGTTCGGCGAGCGCATCGGCCACGCCGACATCGCGGTCGCCTGCGTGCTGCGATTTACGGGCGAAGCGCACCCACAGCTGTTCAACGCCGCGCGCTATCCGGCGTTGGCCGCGCACGCCATCCATTGCGAAGCGCTGCCGCCATTCCAGGAGATCGTGCAGCCGCTGTCGCCGCCGAGCGGGTGATCTCACCCTCCCTGGAGGGGGAGGGTCGGCTCGCGTTGAGCGCAGCGAAATGCGAGACGGGGAGGGGTGACAGTCTTTCCACGCCGGAGCTGTTGCAGTCTTTCGACGTCTGCCTATCGCCGCGGCGGATGGACGTCGAGGTCATAGGCACCTCGCCCGCGGATAAATCACCCCACCCCGCTTGCTCCGGACAATGCTACGCATTGCCCGGCACAAGCGACCCTCCCCCTCCAGGCAGGGGAATTGCATGTCCGAGGGGCCAAGCTATTGCGCTGGAATGAAAATTTGATTCTGACAGTGTCTCCTGATTCGATCGGAGACCTTTTTGGACCGTTTTGCAGAATGCTTCTCGCCTTTGGTCGATCCTCGGAAGAACCAAGCACAGCACGATCTGACCGAGATGCTGTTCATTGCGTTGCTCGCCACGCTGTGCGGCGCCACGACCTGTTGCGACATCGCGCTGTTTGGGCGGTCGAAAGAAGCGCTGTTGCGCACGATTCTGGTGCTCGAGCACGGGATACCGAGCCACGACACCTTCAGCCGTGTCTTTCGCATCCTCGATCCGAGCAGCTTCGAAGAGGTGTTTCGGCGCTTCACCAAGGCGTTTGCGACGGCGGCCAAAATCAAGGGCGTGGTAGCTCTCGATGGCAAGGCGCTGAGAAGAGCCTACGAACGTGGCCAATGTCACATGCCGCCAGTGATGGTGACGGCGTGGAGCGCAATGACCCGCATGGCGCTTGTCAATGTGCTGGCGCCTGGAAACAACGAAGCGGCCGGCGCTTTGCAACTTGTCGAGCTTCTTCAACTGAAGGGCTGCGTCGTCACGGCGGACGCGCTGCATTGTCATCGTGGGATGGCGAAAGCCGTCGTGGGGCGCGGTGGAGATTACGTCTTGGCGGTAAAGAACAACCAGCCGGGCTTGCTGCGCGATGCCAAGGCCGCGATCTCTGCGGCAGAGCGCAAGAAGGCGAAACAAGCCACCACCGAGGACACCGATCACGGCCGCAAGGAAGCCCGAACCGCGATCGTTACTCCCGTCAAGGATATGGCCGAAAACCACGACTTTCCCGGTCTCAAGGCCGTGGCGCGGATCACCAGCAAGCGTGGACGCGACAAGACCGTCCAGCGTTACTTCCTTCTGACCCAGTGTTACACGCCCGCAGAACTGCTGCGCATCGTTCGCGAACATTGGGGCATCGAAAATGTTCTGCACTGGACGCTCGACGTTGTTCTCGACGAGGATCAGGCGCGGAGCCGAAAAGACCACGCTCCCGCCAACCTCGCCGTTCTGCGGCGACTTGCCCTCAATATTGC
>CAVZQX010000030.1:0-288954 GCA_963777475.1 uncultured Alphaproteobacteria bacterium | reverse complement strand
GCCACGATCGAGCGCAATGAGGCGGCCGATCGCGAGACCGAGCGGCGGCATCGGCCGCATGCACTGCTCGCCTTTACGCCTGACTTCATGAACCTGGAGCACGCCGCGCAAGGCCGCCGAGCGCGGCGAGCTGAAGGTGCAGCGCGTCGGCGGCAGGCTGTATTGCACCATTGCCGATTTCGAAGAGTGGCCTATTCGGACCGACAAATTCAAGGGCAACAAGCACCGCCAGCAGCATTGGCATGCGATGATCAAGCAGCGGTTTCCGTAGGTTTTGAGCTGATGACAACGGGCGCGACGTGGCGCATGGTACCCTCGCCCCGACATGGGAGACGACGATGGCCCTTTTGAAAAAGCTGACCCGGATGTGCAGGCGCAAAGCGCCGCCGAAAGCGCGTTCGCGCGGCAAGGTCCGCGATCGTGCGGCCGAGCGCCTTGGTATAGCCGAGGCGGCCATCGCTTCGTATCGTCTGCAGGCTCGCAAGCTCGCCGCCGAAGGCGCGGATGACAAGGCGATCTCGGCCGTAGAGTCCGATGCGCGATGCGCAAGATCGAGGTGACCTTGAGCGGCGCAATCGACGACACCGACAAGGTCATCGCCGGGCTTGAGGGCGAGGTCGATAAGATCGTTGACGGCGCTGCGCGACGAGACCTCGGTCGCCGTCATGACGATGGTCGATCGCTCGCCAAGGCGCAAGCCGCCATCATGAGGGCCGCGAAAGAGCTTGAAGCGGCGCGCGAGAGGCCCTGCTTATTCCAGAGGTGCATGCCGTCGCCGGTTCACATGTCCGCGCGGAGCAGCTTCTGCCTGCCGTCGAGGTGTGTCATCGGCTTGCGCCAGCATGCGAGGGGCGTTTTGTCCGGGCGCAGCCGGCATCGTTGCCGAGGCCAGAGCCGGCGCCGGTCAAGCTCGTGGTCGTCAGCCGTTCGAGCCGATGACGTTTTTCTTTTGCGAAATGCGAAGTACGTCAACGCAACCGGCGCGATCGTCACGGCTCGGCGAAATGAAAGCATGACTGCCGAAGACGCTCGCCGAGCTGGCGCTATCAATCGGCATGGCGCTGCCGATCAGTGATCGGCGCTGTCGCGATTTGGCATACAAGGCGGTCGCCTATCAGCCGGACCCATCGAGCTGTACATGGCTTGGCGAGCCCGGTCCGGAAACTCCGGCACGATCAGCGCGCCCCGGCGCACCCGTGGTCGTCATTCGGCGTTTGAGCCGAGATCGGCGGTCCCTACAAGGCGTCGTTCGTGCGACCGGCCGAGCCCGAGGCTTTGGCTTTGCCGCTCGCGGCGGTCGGTGCGCGCTCGATCGAGATGTGGAGGGACGAGCCATGACGTTGACGCCATACGAACGGACACAATGGCAACGGCGGGTCAACGATCGCGAAAGGCGTCGGCTCGACGATCGCGATACCGCCTTTGCGCAACACGAAGCCGGTCATGCTCTCACTGCTCGCCTACTGGACATCGACATAACCGCCGCGACGATCGAACCCTATGCCGGCTTTGGTGGCCTCGTGCTCTTTGCAAGGACTCCAGATCACACGTTTAACCATCTCGTGGTGCTGATGGCCGGGTCCGAAGCCGAAAGGATGTTCGGCAGCGCCGATGATGGCCACAAAGCGATCTGCGCAAGGCGATGGCCATTGCCCAGTCGATCGACGATAGATGTCGGCGCCGTCATTAGCCGAGCGCGTCGCAAGGCGCGCGCGATCTTAAAATCTAATTTCGTTCCGCTGACCAGGATGGCATTTGCCTTGATCGAGAAGCGGACGATCTTTGCCGGCGAGATCGAGGAGATCGTCGAAACGACAGACGATGACGCGGGCGATGACGACGATCGCGACGCTATCCTTATGCGGACGCTTGGCTCTCGGGTTGTCCGCTATGGCAGGCCGGGGGAAATTCTCTGATCCGGGACGGCGCCCCGGTGTGACGGCTTCCGGTGTCAACATGCCAGGAGCCTCGGCGGTCGGCGGACGCAACTCCACGTCGGCCGTTTTCTAACTGGCGACGGGGGGAACAGCCGTCCCTCTCGGCGCCATGGGCGGCCGGCGAGTTTCCCTTCCAAGACTTCGCCGGCCGCTACTTTCATGAAAGGACAGGCCAATGGTCCGACAAACGATCAAACCAACCAAAAGCGAGAAGACGATGCCAACGCCGACGAAAAGCGGCGTTGGAAAGGCCGGCCATGCGCTGCCGAGCCGCGACCGACGAACAAGGTCGGCTTGCCGGCGCCGAAGCCCGCGACGAAGTTGGCGTGAAAACACATCGCCTCGCCAGAGGCTCGCTGAGGGGCATGCTGGTCGGACGCTGCTATGTACCCCAAACTCGTTTTAAAGCGTGGGCGCGTCTGGCGCGGGCACCGGTCACCCAGCAATAAGCCAGATCATGGTCCGGTCGACGCGGGGATAAGAAGCGAGTTTTGTTGCGCTGTTGCGACCAGTCCCGCTATAATTGATTGCTATGAAAAAACTGCGCGAAATTCGAATGAAGGTATTTGCCCCGCCTGCGATGGCACGGGGATGCAGAAGGTCAAGCAGCCGACGCAACCGGGGCGCAAAATCTATCCTGCCCAATGCAAGCAATGTGTCGGCAAGGGACGAATAAAAAGGCGAGCCGCAACGTGAGTTGGAATGGGTCGTTCACGTCGGCAGTCGGGGTCACAGCGGACATGACCTAAGGCGGCGAGTAACTTCGCTTTTTCGCGCCGCACCGAATACTGCCCCGAACCGGGGATGTTTAGAATGCGCCAGCCGATAGGACACGCTAAGGTGCAAGCGACGGGCGAACAAGGGGCAACGCAATGGTAATCCGCAAGCGCACGCGCAACGTCAACTACGAGCCGACCAAACAGAAAACGAATGAGCCAGCACCACAACCGAAGGCACCAACTAAGAGCACGCGCGGGAACTGTCCCAAGTGCGATGGAACGGGAAAGTTCAACGGGACGTGCTCACTGTGCAATGGAACGGGACATTATGGCGCTGAAGACTAGCACTTGCTCGTTCGGTTACTAGGCCAAGGCAACCTGCAATTAGGTTAAGAGACCACGCTGCTTTATTTCCCCGCTCTTTGCGGCGGGGTCGTTAGGGAGCAGACTGGAATGTTGAGACTAATTGCGATGACGGCCGGCTGTTTCCTGACCGCGGTGGTCGGGGCGGACGCTATGAATTTTACTTGGGGCGATCCCTTAACTGTGCATGCGTCGGGGCCGATTGAAGAGGGAGACGCGGAGCGTTTCGCAGCGCTAGCACGGTTCGATACCTTGGAATTAGACAGCCCCGGCGGGCTAGTCGGCGAGGCTTTGAAGATGGCCGCAGATATGGATGCTCGTGGAGGCATACGTACCGTGGTCAACTCAGGTTCTTCTTGTGCTTCAGCGTGCGCGATGGCGCTGTTCGTATCTGGCGAGACGCGCATCGTGTATATGGGCGGGCGCCTCGGCATCCACTCTTGTGCGATGCCGGACGGCACTTTATCGACCGAGTGCAACAAGGCGATGGCCGCCAACGCTACCGCGCATGGCGTGCCCTGGGGGGTCATAGAGGGCTTCGGTGAAGAAACCAAACCTTCCGGCATATTATGGCTCGGGGCCGAAGACGCGGAGTGCTGGGGGCTCATGAAATGGAGTGCCTCAGATACTTCTAACAACGGTCTCGCATGTTGGCAGTGGGCCATGTTGAGAAGCGAAAAGCGCGAGCCGGCCGAAGTCACGGCCGACAACGCAAACGATGTACTGTGCAGGATGAACGCATTCACCTCGCGCATTTATGTTTCAACGAGCCGCGACGGGCAGGGCTTTTCCGAGGCATACCGCAGAGCTTGCGAACTTATCGCGGCGGATTCTAAGACGCCGAAGTATGCCGCTATCGATATTATCATGTGGCTGATGTTTACCGACCCTGACGTCTTGGCGCTCAAGCCGGGGACGCTGATGGGGCACATCTTGGATGGTGATGATAACCATATCGGCAATTGCTGGAAGTGCCTCACCATAGTAGCGATGACGGAGGCCTTGCACAGCTACCCCAGAGAGGCACTAGAAGATTTCCAGAAAGCCGTGATCCTGGTTAAGCGCGATACTGGCTCGGTGCCGGCATGGCTCACGTCCAGAGTTGATATCGCCAGGACGGAAGCGGCAAAGCAAAATCGCTGAAAGGCGGGGCAATACGACCAGAACAAAAACTCGGAGAAGCGATATTAGCGATCAACGGCGGTGAATAGAAATTAGGTGTAGATCGCCGCGAATGTCTCAGTTTGGCACGAAGCGCAAGTGCCGGAACGGCATTTCCGGAGCTGGGGGTAGACCGGCTGTGCCATCCGCCTGCCGGCCACAGCCGCCCTTGACCCTGAACGGACATGCCGATAGTCCGCATGGGGCCTTATGCGGCATTTCTCTGCAGACGCACTATAGAAATGATACCCTCTGCAAAGTTCAGAGGTCACTCTCTGTAGAGTTATTCGTTGGCACAAACGTCGTGCATCTTCTTGATAACATTCATAATGGTATCGAATCTACTTTTATAGTCGCCCAAACATGTTCCGCCATTTACAGCAATTGAATTTTTTCTATTAAAGTAGGCCGTATCATATCGTGCCATTGCGACGTCTATATCGTCAACGGAGTCGCATAAACTTGCAGCCAGTTTAAATCTCTTCCTCAAGACATCAGCATCGCCGGTTCTACCGCAAGCATCAAAATCGGCGCCCGCAGATGCTACCCCATCTCCAATACGATAGACGTCGGAGAGTGTGGGAGCGTCTAAGCAGTATGCCGGTGTGCTATATAGGAGAGCTAATGCGAAACAAGTGAAGATACCTTTAGCCTGCATATTGCACCTACCGGTTGTTGCATCCGAAATCATGCATTTCTGAACGAGGCTGGCAAGTACCTGGGAAGCGTGGTGGGGGGATTGTCCGCACTTGGCCCGAAGCTGCCGAACCGGTGATGTCCGCCCCAACGGTCGCGACCGGGGGTAACCCGGACATGACTTGGGCAGGGCCCAAGAGTTAGCCCGTTTTCGCGGATGGCGGGTTTTGAAGATACCCGCTTGTTATAAATCAATGGGTTAGTTCAAAAGGTCTTCACTACGAAGGCTGGCTTGGGTGACAGCGGCGGTTGTGATCCTGGGAGGCGGCTGCGGCGGTAGTCGAAGCTTGAGCCGGTCGATCAAAAGCTGCAGCTCGGGTTCTGGATGGGTGTAGCGGGTGAGCAAGATCTCGCGCCCGTCCGTGGTCGGCAGATGAACGTCGATCATCTGGACGGCAGCGAACTTTTCGAGCGCACTGCGCGCGGTCAACCCCGGCGCCAGAGCATGAAGCCGACGGGTCAGGGTGATCTGCATGCAGTAAGCCAGAAAGGCGATGAAGATGTGGGCTTCGATCCGCTTCTCGTCCTGATGGAAGACCGGACGGATCGCCAGATCACCTTTGAGATTGCGGAACGCCTCTTCGACGGCGACGAGCTGGACGTAGTATTGCCATAGCTGGGCAGGATCATTGTCGGTGAGATTGGTGCGCAGCAGATAGCGGCCTTCACGTCGCCGCGTCTTTTTCAGTTTCTTGCGATTGAGCACGAAGCTGAACCTCGGGCGCTCCTTATCGATCTCAACATTGACCAGGCGCCATGCGGCCGGCGCCTTGGATCGCGCGCCACCGAGTTTCATCAGCAGTTCTTCACGCGAGATGTCCATGGCGGCGATTTGCCTAAGCCGCTTCCACAGCCATTTCAGCTGACGCCGGCGCATCGCGCGCTCTTTGCTGACCCGGTCAGCACTTTGCGCGAAGACGTAGAGTTCGCCGTCCTCGGCCAACAGCTTGACCTGCACGCCCTCCCGCGCGTCCTGCCATGGCTTTTCCAACAGATGCTTCTCCAGCCGGTTCAGCCGTCCCTTCGGCGTTCCCACCAGATACTGCACCGGCGGATCGCTGTTGCGCATCTCGGCCAGCACGGCCTCGGTCGGCACGCCGCGATCCATCACCCAGACCCGCCGCGCCTTGCCATATTGCTGCTCGATCTTGGAAAGGAACATCCGCAGCGTCTTGCTGTCGGCGGTGTTGCCGGGCAGCACCTCGTAAGCCAGCGGCAATCCGTCGGGCGTCACCACCAGCGCGATCACCACTTGCGGGCAGTCCGGGCGCTTGTCGCGGCTGTAGCCGTGGCGGCGCTTGCTGCCTTCCGGCAAGTCCGAGGCGTTGACCTCGAAGTAGGTGCTGGTCAGATCGTACAGCAGAACGTCAAAGTCGGCGTGGAACAGATCGCGCCAGCGCCCGACCAGATGCGTGAACAGCGCCTCCTTGTGCTCAAGCAGTAGGTCGTGACAGGCATAAAGCTTGTGCTCTTCCGCCAAGCCGAAGTCCGCTCCGAGAAGATCAGCCATCGCGCTGTTGCCGAACCACTGGCGATGCAGCCGCCACTCGCTCCCCGGCGCGATCAGACGATAGGTCGCCAGCACTTGCAGGATCTGATCCCAACGCGTTCGCTTCCGACTTGGCGGCAGATGATCTGCCCAGAACCGATCGAGCTGCAGTTCCTGCCACAACTGCCCGGCCAGCCAGCAAGCGCCCCATTGCCGCGGACGACGAAGCTGTATCTCGGACAGGCGAAGTTGAACGACGGAGGCATCGCCCGCCACAGCCTCGCATCGATCCTCCGGAAACAGCGCTAACGTTCGCGCGCGGCCGGCGTCTTCGTCGAACACTTCGATCGCCTTGCGCCATGCAGCTGCCTGCGAAGAATTGATCTCGCCGAGATAAAGCACATGACGCTGCACCACCCGGCCACCATCGAGGCGCTTGTTCTCCACCACGTTCCAGTAGTGGCGCGTCTTGCCGTTCTTCTTTCGCTCGGTGCGTCGCAGAAACATGATGCGACAAATCTATCCGCATCATGCCGCGCTTGGGAATCGGGTAGGTCTTCACTACAGCCGTTTTCGCCCGAATTCGACGACCCCACTCGTTGCAAATCAATTACTTAGCCGCCAAAAAAATCTCAAAATCCGTGTTTTCGCGCAAATCCGCGAACTCGGGTTATACAGTAGGGTTCGGCGGGCCGCGTGTTTCGCGGCGCCTCCGGACCATGAAGGTTGGTCGATTAAACCCCTGTCTGCGAGGCAGCCCATGCAGAAGCCGCCGCTTGATCCTGATGTAGCCGATGCCGCGCCGACGGATTCGATGCTAACACCTTACGATCACGAGCACGCTGTCACCTATTTGCGCCTGCTCGACGCGGACGCCGAAGGTGCCGATTGGCAAGAGGTCGCGCAGGTCGTGTTGCATATCGATCCGGATCGCGAGCCGGCGCGCGCTAGGAAGGCGTTCGACAGCCATTTATCGCGCGCGAAATGGATGACCGAGCACGGTTACCGGCAGCTCTTGCGTGGTGGCACATCCGCTTGGCGCGGCCCGTGAGCGGTCTTCCAGCCGCCCGCTCTCAGCACTCCGATCTCGTTTGGTCGCATGGGCGGCTCTGGCGCGGACTCTGATGACAGAGCAAATTCCAGAGCAGCGTGAACCGTATTAGGTAGCATTGTTATTGCGATTGGTTGTGCCCCAAAAGGGGACCACGCGCTTATTGAAAACCGTTATTCGAAAGCTGAAATTCGTCGTGCGGTGTTTGTCGAAAATATCGCTGTAGTAGACGGTTCCATACAGATGGAAGATCAGTTCATTTTTTTTAATCAATCTTAACTCAGTGCGTGTGAGTTTTCGCTGGTAAACCGTTTGGTGAAACTGGTTTTTGTGGGCCGCAATAGTTGCGACGCTTGCATTTTCATCTGGTTTAGCGAGGCTAAAGTTGAAATTGGGTGGGATAACCGGAGAAACCAATCCCAAATTCGAAGCAATTCTTACGTTGCTAGCTGGAGTAATTCCATTATTCACAACAATGGGCCTAAATTCAAACCGCAGCAGTCGATTTTGCAGAGTATTTTGGCCGGGTTCTACAGAGATATAAGCCCTCAATTGAAACTCAGCCGTTTTTCTAAATTTTTGACCAATGCTCTAGTGGACCACCACAAAAGCAGCGTGAACAGAACCAGCAATCCCTCGCCGGTTCTGATCCCGATGTACGGGATTTCAAAAGCCTCGTCGCTTCTATGGTTGTCCTGTTGCTTGCGACCCTTCTCTATGATCGTGGCGTCCGCGCCTTTGGATTGTTGTTCGCTGCTATTGCCGGGTTCGCTTTGGGATTGGACGTGTGGAGTCTGTTCAAGCTTTGGTAGGGGTGGCCCCAGCACCACAGCGATCAATGCTACGCTGAGCGAAAAGATTACGGCCAGCAATAATTCCTTACTAATCCAATCCACGGCCCACCACCCAGACGATTGAACCTCCTCCAATACTATCCCTTCAAGTTCCGTGGCCGCAAGAAGCCGGATGCTTGGGTTTATTCTCATGTCCCATGCCGGGCATACCGCGCCAATGCCTCGGCGCTGATCTCCGCGACCCGGCGCGCGTGTCCGATCTCGGCCTCGCTTAAGCCGCGCGTATCCGAGACCACGCCGCCCGGAATTGCGCCTTCGCGTCGGCGAGGTGGACTCCGGTCCCCGGTCGTCACTCGCCTGCGGCCTTCCCGGCAGGTGGCACGACCAGGACCATTGCGGCCGATCACGCGGCGCGCCGGCACCGAGGAAGATGCGGCCGATGGGTAGGCCGCGCCAGATCACCGCGAAGTCGTCGGCGGGGCGCTGGCCGGCGATGACGGTCGGGCGCATGGTGAGGGAGTCGGGGTCGGCGAGGGCTTCATAAGCTTCGCGACGGCCGAGTTGCGCCTTAAGCGTGCGTTCATTCCGCAGCTTGTGAAGGGCGGCGTGCCCGCGATCGGGCAATCGCTTTTTCGGGAAGTGCTTGGCACCTAGCGCATCGTTTAGTTGTGGAGCTGTTAACTTTCCAACAGCGTTCCACGTTCGTACTGATAACTTTCCGACTCTCGCCACAAAAGAATTTGCGCTCGGTGGAAAACGCGACGGAACGTAGGTTGACGAGCGCGTGCCAGTAAGTATCAACTCGCCGCCATTCCCGTTGACATCGATACGCCAGAAAAACCCTTAGATGCACCGCGCCGCATGTCCCCACGATTCCGGGGCACGCGAGGCGATGTCGTCTAAGGCGCGATGAACGAAGGAACACCAAAGTGTCGGACGACGACTTTCAAATTCCTGATGGCTGTTCAGCAAGCCAACCAGCAATTGAGAATTTGAAATTTGAGCGCGCCGACTGGACCAGCTTCCGCACCGTCGAGGGGCTGCAGCAAAAGGCTGGCGTGACGCAGAGCAAGTTGCGCCGCTTGGTTCTGAAAGAGCTGGCGGACAACGCGCTCGACACCGGAGCCCGAGTCCACATAGGGCAACTGCCGGGCGGCGGCTACTTCATTGAGGATGACGGCAGCGGGATTGAAGGCCAGCCGGAAGAGATCGGCCGGTTATTCAGCATCGCGCGGCCGATGATCTCGACCAAGCTGCTACGGCTGCCGACTCGCGGCGCGCTCGGCAATGGCCTACGGGTTGTCGCTGGCGCCGTTCTCGCATCAGAGGGCTTTCTCTTCGTCACTACGCGCAATCGCCGGATCGAACTTCGTCCCGAGCGCGATGGCTCGACGACGGTCGCCACCGTGACGCCGGTCGACTTCCCGGTCGGCACCCGCGTCGAGATCGGTTTCGGCCCGGCCATCCCGGCCGATGTGAACGCGCTCAATTGGGCGGCGTTAGCGCTACAGATGGCCGGAGGGCAATCCTACGAAGGCAAGTCTTCGCCGTGGTGGTACGACGTCCCGCAGTTTCATGAGTTGTTATCGGCGAGCGGCGCTGCACCCGTGCGTGAGCTGATTGCGCGCCTCGATGGCTGCTCCGGTGGGAAGGCTGGCGAGATCATTGCCGAGGCCGGGTTGGCCCGCATGGCCTGCAACGCGCTCAGCCGCGAGCAGGCCGCCAGACTTCTGGAGGTCGCGCGCCATCATGCGCGAGAGGTCAGACCGTGGCGGCTCGGCGCGGTCGGTCCTGGACTATTCCCCAGGAATCCTATGGCGTATCGAGCGAAGTCGCGCAGTTCAGCGCCACTGAAATGCATGCCGAGATTCCCTTCGTGGTCGAGGCTTGGGCCATGGAGAGCCCGACCATGCGATTATTCGTCTGCGTTAATCGCACGCCGGTCACTGGCGATATCTATGCAGCCCGCAACAACCGGAAGATCAACTTCTATGGATGCGGACTCAGGCACACCGTCGCCGAAGCGCCGAAGGATTCGAACTTCGTCATCCGGCTGAACATCTCGACGCCCTATATGCCGATCACGTCGGACGGCAAGGAGCCGGACCTCAAGCCATTTGTTAACGAGATCGGGAGCGCCGTCGCGAAGGCGGTGCGCAAGGCGCGACGCCCCGGCGCCAACAGCGAGGGCACATCGCAAAAGGACATCGTTCTCGATAATCTCGACGATGTCATCGCCACCGTCAGCGGCGAAGAAGGCTACCGGTTCAACGAACGGCAACTGTTCTATGCCTTGCGGCCCATCGTCTGGAA
The DNA here is from genome assembly GCA_963777475.1 of uncultured Alphaproteobacteria bacterium. Lineage (GTDB taxonomy): Bacteria > Pseudomonadota > Alphaproteobacteria > Rhizobiales > Xanthobacteraceae > Bradyrhizobium. The sequence continues at coordinate 278,431 of CAVZQX010000030.1, read as the reverse complement.
CGAGACCGGCGAGGAACTGAAGATTGGAAATTTCAAGGCCATCATCACCGACTACGAAAGCGAGAACGGCGAAATCCCGCTGATGTACCGCGAGCCGCGCGGCAGTATCACCCACCCGCACCGCAATGAGACCATCACGCTCGGCACTCTGATGGTCGAGGAGTACGAGCGCCCGTTGTGGAATTTTAACAAGCTCCTCTACATCGAAAAGGAAGGCGCTCAGGAAGCGCTCAAGCAGAATCGCTGGTTAGAGCGGCATGATTGCGCCGTGATGTCGTCGAAGGGCTTCTCGACGCGCGCCGCCCGCGATCTGATCGACAAGCTGGTCGAGCACGACGAACCGGTCGAGGTGTTCTGCGTAACTGACGCCGACGCATCCGGCGGGATGATCTACCAGACCCTACAGGAGGAGACGAAGGCGCGCGGCGCGCGCAAGATCAAGATCGTCAAACTCGGTTTGGAACCGTGGGAAGCGGTCGCGATGAGGCTTGAGGTCGAGACCGTGGAGGAGACGAAGCGCGTCAAACCTATTGCCGACTACGTTCGCGAGCGAGCAGACGGGCCTTATTGGGAAAGGTGGCTGCAGACGCATCGCATCGAATTGAACGCGATGACGACTCCGCAACTGATCGAGTGGCTTGATCAGAAGATGGCCGAGTTCGGGTGCGGCAAATTAATTCCGCCGCTCGATGTGCTTGAGCACGACTTGGCCGAGCGGATCGAGAGCAAGGTCCGCTCGGCGATTGCCGAACGCATCCTGAGAGAGGCCAGGATCGACGATCAAGTCGCCGTCGCCGTCGCCGCGATCGAGACGCCGGATGGTACGCAACTCGCGAGCGACATCGAACGGCTATTCGAGGAAGAGCCAGACCGGGAATGGCGGGATGCAATTGAGACGGTCGCAGGGCGACTGGCGCGGGCCTCTTAGCAAACATCGAGTCGGAAAGGCGGCCATGAAGCCGCATAAAAGGAGAGGAGAAAGAGAAGATGAGAGAATCAGTTTCAGACCTGGAGAAGCGCCGCGACCTGATGAAAGAGATCGTCTCGCTCGGCGAGAAGATCGCCGAGCTTCACGTTCCAGACGAGGACACCGTGCAAGCGGTCGCCGACTACATCGAGCACCTCAAGGAGATTCCAGACCTGGATATTCCGGACGAGGAGACGATGGAAGCGGTCGGCAACTATGCCGGCAACTTGAAGGCCCTCGAATATCTCGATGTGCCAAGCGAAGACGAGATCGAGCGCGCCGAGAAGTATCTTGGCTCGCTCAAGGAGATCGAGGCCGCCGAGGCCGGCTGACACCGCGACCAGGGCCCGCGAGAGCGACAGCCAGACGGTCAAACCGTCTGGCCCCTCCCCAGGTGCCCCGACGTGGACGGCCCCTCGGCGACCGTCCCAAGCGAAGAGGTTGAAAGAAGAAAAAATGATTGGACGGGATGACGGCGCGCCGCCCGCGGCGGCGCCCACCGATGGCGACCATGGCGGCGACGGACCGCGCCGCATGTTGAACGAGCGGCAGGTGCTGGCGATCCTGCCGATCTCGCGCTCGACGTTGTGGCGATTGGAGCGGGCCGGCAAGTTTCCTCGGTCGACCTATGTTTCGTCGAATAGACAATTCTGGTTCGCAGACGAGGTCACCGCTTGGCAGAACGCCATCAATGGCCAGCGCCGGCACGGGCAACCGAAAGCCTGAAACGGTGTGACACTAGGGACTATTGGGGACCGCCAGCTTTGGCGGTCCTCTTTCGTTCTGAGGAGACCATTCGACAAGCCATTGATTAAGGTGCGGTTTTTCGATCTTTTTATTTTCGAAAAAAGTGCTCGACGTCAGGCCGTGTGGTCCTGGCGCTCCGAAGCAGGCGCTAAGGTCGCCGGATTGATCTCGCGAACGACGGTGGCAACCAAGCGATGGTCACCGAGGAGAGCGCGCTATAAACCGTAACACCATCGCGCAGGGAATGCCGGTGGATCTGGCCGAACCTGTGGTGACTGCCACCTGCTTTTTTTGTTGCAGGCGGGCCATGGGTGAGGTCGTCACCCGGCATTCCCTGCGCCCTCTTGCTATCGAGGGACATCGTTCTTTGCAAGGCTCGGGCGGATTTCCGTTCGCGAGAACGCGGAGTCACACCCTCTCGGATATTTGAAAATTCAAAATCAATTACACCCGCGCCGTCATCATCCGCGAAAGCGGATGATCCAGTATTCCAGAGGCGCCCGCGATAGCCCCGAGAAGCCACGGCGTACTGGATACCCCGCAGGCGCGCGGTATGACGACCGTTTGTGGGGCGACAGCGAGCGCATCAAATTGCATCGGCGGTTAGATCGCGGCCTTCGCCGGGACGACTTAGGAGAGGACGCCAGTCCAGATTGCGCACGCACCGTGTTCGACAGCACCGAATCACCTCCCCGGCCACGAGGGTTTCCGCTTTTCGCCGAACGCCTTGAGGCCCTCCTTGGCGTCTTCCGTCATCGCCAATATCGCGATCTGGCTTTCGGTATAGGCGATGCTTTGGTCGAACGACATCGAGGCGATCGCGCGCATGGCATATTTGCCGCGCCGGATCGCGGTCGGCGACTTGTCGACGATGCGGCCGATCAGCCACTCGACCTTGGCGTCGAGTTCGGCCGACGGCACGACATAGTTCAGGAGCCCCGCGGCCTGCGCGGTCCTGGCGTCGAACGGCTCGCCGGTCAGCGCCCACTCGTTGATCAGGCGGCGCGGCGCGACCTCCTGCAACAGCGCCATCACCTGCATCGGGAACACGCCGACCTTCACCTCGGGCAATCCGAAGATCACGTGGTCGGCCGCGACCGCCATGTCGGTCATGCACAACAGCCCCATGCCACCGGCCATGCAGACGCCGCCGACGCGCGCGATCGAAGGCTTGGTGGCGTTCTGCGACAGCCGCAACAGGTCGGCGTAGTCGGCGTTGGGCCGGGAGAAATCCATTGCGAACGCGGCTGCGCTGTTCTGCAGATCGGCGCCGGCGCAAAACGCTTTGTCTCCCGCGCCGGTCAGTACGATGAGGCGCACGTCGCTATCGTCATGCGCAGCGCGATAGCCCTCGGCGATGCCGGCGATCACACTGGCGTTCAGCGCGTTGCGCTTGTCCGGCCGGTTGATGGTGATCCAGAACGCCTGGCCGCGCTTTTCGAGGATGACGCTGTTGTTGTCGGTCATTGCCGTGCCCGCCTGTTGGTCTCGCCGATCCATTTGCGGCAGGAGTGTGGACGACCGCAAGGACGATTTCGCATTTCGAAAACCTTCGCATCTGCCGTGAAAGCGCCATCATTGAACACGCGAGCCTGTTGCAAAGGAGCCGCGCATCCCGGGAAAAAGGGCCCGCTTGAGGCTATTTTGTTGCAGAAGCGAACGCGGCAATTATACGTCGATAGACTTAAGTGGTTGGATCGAGGAACTCATGAAGTCAAATCAGTTTGCGTGTTTCGGCGGCTTTTCGTTCCAGTCCGCGCCATGGTTGGGCGCACTCCGAGCCGCGGCGGTGGCGATGACGCTTTTGGTCCTGCCGCTCGGTTCCGGCGCGGCGCAAGCGGCGCCGGCCAGCGTCAGGCGCCCACGTTTATCTGGTTCGCGGCGTCCTCAACATCTTCTCGCTCGGCATGGACCAGATCGCCGCCAAGCTGCAGCAGCAGGGCATCAACGCGACCGTCCACAATCACCTGATGTGGGCGTCGATCGCCGACGATGCCGCGGCCGAATACAGAAGCGGGCGCGCGAAGACGATCATTCTGGTCGGGCACTCCTCCGGAGCGACGTGCCTGCCGGATATCGTGGCGCGGCTCGATCGAGAGGGCGTCCCGGTCAAGCTCGCGATCGGGCTCGATTCGGTGTTCCGCACCAGCCTCGCCGGTCGCGTCGGAAAATACATCAATATGTACGTCGCCAATGGCGCCGGCACGCGCGTGGAGAAGACCGGCAACTTCCGCGGCACGCTTGAAAATGTCGACGTCGAGAACGTGCCGGGCATCTCCCACCTCACGATCGACAAGAACGAGTTCATTCAGCAAAAGGTGATCGCCGCGATCGACGCCGCCGTGCAAAGTGGCCCGGGCGGAGCGCGGCAGGCCTCAGTGTCGAAGCGCGCAGCCGTGGCTTTGCCCAACTGATCGGCTTCCAGAACGCCGGCGCCGGCGTTCGGCAACGCCTCAAATTCCGCCCATTCATGGGCAATGCAAGGTGGACGCGCGCTGGGCGGCGCGCTTCAGCTTTGGCGACGCCGACAGCGACGAATGCACGGGCAGTGAAAACCAGGCAGCGAAGTCCAAGGCAAAATCCAAGGCAGGTTGCGGGCCTCGTAGCGGCGGCGATGCTTGCATATATCGTCTGCGCGCATCTTGCGTTGGCCGGTCAGATCCCGGCGATCAAGCAGACCGCGGCACATACCGCTGACGCTCCCTCGGCGCCGCAGCCATCGCCGATGCTGCCCCGCGGGCGCGCATATCTATTCCGGGGCGCGATGGGTCTGATCTTCTCGCGCGGCATGGACAGGCTGACGGAAAAGATCGAGCGCGCCGGCATCACGGCCAACGTCTACGAATTCACGGTCTGCGACCTGGTCGCAGGGGCGGCGATCGAGACTTACAAGCAGGATCCCGCTCCGATCATTCTGATCGGCCACTCCATGGGCGGACGCTGCGCGCTGCTGTTCTCGGAGAAGCTGCGGGACGAGGGCATCCCGGTCAGTCTGGTCGTCACCGTCGATCCGGCGCATTTGAGCCCGGACGTGCCGCTCAACGTCGAACGCTTCATCAACATCTTTCTGTCGAAAGATGTTCTCGGGGGCGGCGATATCAAGCCGACGCAAGGTTTTAGGGGCCACTATGCCAGTTACGACCTGGCGCAGCACGACGAGGTCTCGCACATCACCATCGACAAGATGGACGATATCCATCAGCAGCTCGTCGCCAAGATCGTTCAGCTCGCAGCGACGCCTGCCAACGACGTTGCCAAGGACGACGGCGAGCCCCTCCCCCTCCGCTATGTGGTTCCACCGAAGGTGGAGATCGAGCTGTGGGACAGCGGCATGACCGTCGCTGCGCGCGCCGGCGACACGTTGCAGACGCTCGCCGAGCGCTATCATCTGCCGTTGTGGTCGCTGACCCAGCTGAACCCGATACCGGAAAATGCCCCGCTCATGGTCGGGCAGCGCATCATCGTGCCGCGCCATCTGGCGCCGCCTGCCGCCGTTGCCGCGCCGATTTCGTCCAGCAGGCACTAACTAACGGAACCGCCGAAGAAACGGCACGATCATCGGCACGCGACGGCAATAAGGTCCGTAGGCTTCCGCACCAAGCTCGGCGGTCAGGAAACCTTCCTCCATGCGCGCCTTCTGCCATTCCCCGAACGAGATCAAGAGCGCGCCCAGCAACGAGCTCCAGGTTGCAACCGCGGCGCCGGTGGCCAGGATGCCGAGGATCAGGCCGGTATAGATCGGATGGCGCACCAGGCCATAAGGTCCGGTATCCACGACCCGGTGGTCTTCCTTGTGGGTGATGGCGTTGGACCAGAAGCGCCCGAGATGAATGCGCGCCCACCAGGTGAACGAGACACCCAGCAAAAGCACCGCGGCCAGCGCATAGGTGCCGAAGTCGCCGGGATCGTAAATCCTGCTCTCCCCCAGCGCTTGCGAAGTCCAGGGCGACAAAAGGATCGCCCCAAGCAGAATGGGCAGGCGATAGACCCACGAATCCCGGGTCCGCACATGCGTCTTGGTTCGTGCCGACCAGAACGCCGCCACGATCCAACTTGCGACCCATGCGAGCCAGATCAGCGCCAGCAATTGTGTCGGCCAGACCGTGATCCAGCCGCTCGATAGCGCGTCGCCGATTTCGCTGAGATGGCTAAGCATGCTTGAGGACCTCGGCTGCGGATACACCCACCATGTGAGCGATGATTTCCTGCAGCAAGGGCTCGATCGGACGGGGCACATAGCCGAGTTCGCGCGTGGCCTTCTCGCTCGAGAGCGCGATTGCGCGCCGCGCGATCCGGACCCCCTCCACGGTCGCCGAGGGTGTCCGGCGTGTCACATAGTCGGCCGTCAACTCGATGATCGATGCCGCCAATTCCGCAAGCGGTCCGGGAAGCGGAACGAAGACCTTGCGGCGGCCGCTGATCGAGGCCATCAGCGCAAGTATCTGTCGGAGCGGCAGGCTGTCGCCTCCCAGCACATAACGGTGCCCGACCCGGCCTTTTTCCATCGCCAGGATAAGTCCTGTCGCGACATCGCGGACGTCGACGAAGTTGACGATGAAATCGAGATAGATCTGAAGGGACCCGCCCCGGAGAAAATATTGCAGCATGGCGGTCGGCGGCGTGACGTTGTGATCGTGCGGGCCGATCGGCATGGTGGGGCAACCGACGATGACCGGCATCCCTGATGCGGCAGCTTGCAACGCCAATTCATCCGCAAGCATTTTGGAGCGCGTATACGGACCCGGCATGTTGTCGACGGACAGCGAAGCCTCTTCGGCGGCAACATCGCCCGATTGGGAAGCGTGGAAGAGAATCGACTCGGTTGAGCAGTGGAGAAACCGCAACGCGCCGCATCGCCGCGCGGCGGTCAGAACGTTGCCGGTGCCGATGCAATTGACAGCGTGGAATTCCGTTCTATCCGGTTTCCACATGCCGGGCAGTCCCGCCAGATGGTAGACCTCGTCAACCCCCGTCGCGGTCTCATGCACCAGGCCCGCGTCGAGTACCGAGCCTTCAACATATTCCACTGCCGACAAGGTCCGGGTCGGCAGGCGGACGTCGAGAACGCGAACCTGCCGGCCCCGCGCGAGGAGTTCGGATACCAAATGCTGGCCGATAAAGCCGCTGCCGCCGGTAACGAGTACACGTGTCATAAATGGAGATTCCGCCCGTTTCAGCGGTCGACCGGGTAGGACGAAACGGGATGCTGTGTGTTCGCAGCAGCCGGTCCGATGATGGCGGCCAGATCGTTCCGGAATCCGAGCGAGATGAACAGTTTCGCCGTCACGAACATCGGCCCGAGCAGCAAATGGGATGGATTATCCACCAGCGCCGGCTGACGGCGCTCGAACACGCGATGTCCGACAATCTGGGAGGCCACGCCCGCGGCGATCAGGACCGCCGATGTGGCCCACACGCCGATGACGCTTTCGTGATCCACGATCGTCGCCGCAGTCGACAATAACAGAGCGGCCATGGCAACGATCGCGAGCCCGAGCGCAGCATCCAAAGCGAGCCAGTAGATCAGCACAGGCAGCACCATCAGCGTAGCGAGACTGACATGGCCGCCGATCCCGGCAGCGGCCACATCGTCAGGGGAAGAACAGCCGCCAAAAACAGAAAGATGATTCCAAAGATATGCGCGATGCAATTCCTGGGATCACGATGATACTCCACATAATCGGCCAGCTGGCGCCGGAAAAAGGCGTTCATGCTGGACCGACTCCGGATCTTGCAGACGAGATCATGCTTACAGTAGTGATCACGACGATACGGCGCCTTTGCGTTATCAGGGTTCTTCGGCTGCAACGCGGCTGGTTAACCGTCCATCCAGTCGATGTCAAAATGGTTTGCCTTTTCGGAATCAGCCGGGATCGGGTACATCCGACCCAGCGGATGGCAAGGTGAAAATAATAGGCCAATTCAACGCGGGAACAGCGGCTTTTTTTAGATGACCGCCGTCGCTTTTTCACCCAGGCCCCGCTTTCTTCACCCAAACCCTGTTGTCGTGGAAAGCAGCCCCGCCGATCGGCGCCACGGCTTCCGCGCCGGTCAGCGTGTTGATGCCGCGGCCTCCGACATGGTCGCGGTTGGGGTGGACCGATTCGGCAACCAGCACGCCGCGGCGCAGTCCCTCGAACAATTTTGCGATCAGCGTCGTCTCTCCCCTCACATTGCCAAGCGTAACGGCATCGCCGTTGGCGATCCCGAGCGAGGCTGCATCGAGCGGGTGCATCAAGACCGACGCCTTGCCTTCGCGCGCCTGCGAGGACGGGGTCTCGTTGAACGTGGTGTTGAGGAAGCTGCGCGATGGGCTGGTGGCAAGCCGGAACGGATGGGCCTGATCGGCTTCCTCGATGATGGTCCAATGATCCGGCAGCGACGGCATCCTCTCCGTTGCGCCCATCATTATGCCAAATGGCGGATGCGCCCAATCGGCCTTGAAGTGGAACTTCTTGTCGGCATGGGCAAAGCCGTCGAGGTAATGCGACGTGCGGAAATCCGGCTGCAGGTCGCGCCACAGATCAGCCTCAAGCGTCTCGATGTCGCCATGGCCGCTGTTCTTGAGCGTGGCATCGATCAGCTCGCGGGGCGTCATCTCAAATCCGGGATGCACCGCGTTGAGCCGGCGGGCCAGCCCCTGCAGCACCTCATGGTTGGACCGGCATTCGCCGGGCGGCTCGATCAGTTTCGCCCCGACTGAAATATGCTGATGGCCGCCACCGTAATAGAGATCGTCGTGCTCCATGAACATGGTCGCCGGCAGCACGATATCGGCCATCTGCGCGGTTTCGGTCATGAACTGCTCGTGCACGGCGACGAACAGGTCCTCGCGCGCAAAGCCCTGCCGCACCAGGGTCTGCTCGGGCGCGACCGTCACCGGATTGGTGTTCTGGATCAGCATCGCCTTGACCGGGCCGCCGCCGCGCAGCGCTTCGGCATCGCCGGTCAGGATGCGCCCGATCTTGGACTGATCGAGCGCGCGCGTGGTCGGATCGAGCGCGTCATGGCCCTCGATAATCGCCTCGTTGAAACGCCAGATCGACGCATTGTTGAAGAAGGCGCCGCCGCCCTCGTACTGCCAGGCTCCGGTCACCGCCGGGATGCAGAGCGCCGCATGCATCTGCGTCGCGCCGTTGCGGCTGCGGGTAAAGCCGTAGCCGAGGCGGAAGAAGGTGCGCTTGGTCTCGCCGACCGCGCGGGCAAAGGCTTCGATCTCCGGCACCGGCACGCCGCAAATGGCGGAAGCCCATTCCGGCGTGCGGGTCTCCAGATGCGCCTCGAGCTCAGTGGGACAATCGGTGTAGCGCGCGAGGTACTCGCGATCGGCATAACCTTCGCGAAACAGCACATGCATGACGCCGCAGGCGAACGCACCGTCGGTACCCGGCCGCAGGATGATCTTGATATCGGCCTGCTTCATGGTGTCGTTGTTGTAGATGTCGACCGCCGCGATCCTGGCGCCACGCTCCTTCTTGGCGCGGGAAGCGTGCGTCATCACGTTGACCTGGGTGTTCACGGGGTTGGTGCCCCAGATCACGATCAGGTCGGAAACGCCCATCTCGCGCGGGTCGACGCCGGCGATCTTGCCGGTACCGATGGCGAAGCCGACGCGGGCGATGTTGGCGCAGATCGTGGAATAGAAGCGCGAATATTTCTTCACATGCGCCAGCCGATTGATGCCGTCGCGCATGACGAGGCCCATGGTGCCGGCATAGTAATAGGGCCAGACGGATTCGGCGCCGAACTCGCGCTCGGCCTGATCAAACCGGGCGGCGATCTCGTCCAGCGCCTCGTCCCAGGAAATTCGCGCGAACCGGCCGGAGCCCTTTGGTCCGGTCCGGCGCATCGGATGCATCAGGCGTTCGGGATGGTGGATGCGTTCTGCGTAGCGCGCGACCTTGGCGCAGACGACGCCCGCGGTATAGGTCTGCAGCTTGGAGCCGCGCACCCGGCCGATGGATTGCCCCTCGATTACCTCGACGTCGAGCGCGCAGGCTGACGGACAATCGTGCGGACAGGTAGAATGCCGAATCTCGACCTTGGCGTGCTGGTTCATGGCAAAATAGTTAACACCAAAACCCGGAAGCGCCGAGCGCATTTATCCGGCAGTCCCGGCGCGAAACTCGCGCGTGCCATGCGCTAGGCGCCTAGATAGGCCCCGCCATTGGCATGGATTGCCTGGCCAGTGACATAGCGTGCACCCGGGCTGCACAGGAACCTGACCACTGCAGCGACGTCTTCCGGCTTGCCGCGCTCGCCGGTGATGGTCTGGTGGGTCAAATGATGCGCGGGTATCGGCTTGTCTTTCGGTCGCGGCGTGCCGATCAGGCCGGGAACCACGCAATTGACGGTAATTCCGTCGTCGGCCAGGTCATGGGCCAACGCGCGGGTCAAGCCAATGATACCCGCCTTTGCCGTCACGACATGAGCCCGGTTCTTGGCTCCGGAATGCGCGCTCAGGCCTCCAATATTGATGATGGTCCCCGATCCGCTTTTCCGTAAAGCTGGAAGGCAAGCCTTGGTGCAGTGAAAGGCCCCGTCGAGGGTGACGTCGAGGATTTCGCGCCATTCGGCATAGTCCATCTCGGCGAACGGCTTTTCCCGGCGCAGCGCGGCGTTATTGACGAGGATGTCGATGCGACTGAAGCCCAGCGACGCCGCATCCGCCATTACCTGCACGGCTTTGGGGTCGGCGACGTCGCCGATATGGACCAGCGCCCTGCCGCCGATGGCCTCGATCTCGCGCGCAACCGCTTCAGCCTCGGTGCGGTTGCTGCGCGCATTGATGAGGATGGAGGCACCGGCTTCCGCCAGCGTCAGCGCAATGGCGCGACCGATGTTGCGTCCCGCGCCGGTGACGATGGCGACCTTGCCGGTGAGTTCCTTGTTTGTCATTCCCGTTACTCAACTCGTCATCGTCTGTCACCGGACCTGCGCCGAGCGCCGTCCGATGCGGGGCACGACGGCGGTGGTTATCCCGCGGAGCGACGATAGATCGATGTTGCCCCGATACAACCCCGCCATCAGCTTCAGGGCAGCATCGCTTTGCGGCTTTGTCCAGCCGCCATGCTCGGCGTTGAGGATGAATTTGTCGATCACGTCCTGCCGGCTCAATGGCTCCTGCGCGCCGCCGCGCAAGTAGGGCTGGCGCTCCTCGATCACGCTGCCGTCCTTCATCACGGCCCGGATATGGCCGGTGTAGTTGTTGGGATAGGGATTGTCCGGATCGATCACGAACGTCACCTTGGCCGCCAGCGCGAGCACGCGCGGGTCGCCGATCGCGCCCTCGGTAAAGGCGCCGAGCCCGACGCCGCCATGCACGAAGCCGGTCGCCAGCAGATACGGCACCGCGAATTTGGCGGCATAGCCGTTGGGCGGGCGCTGTTTTGACGCCAATGGCTCCCACAGCCGGTGCACGGTGCCCTCCGCCACCTCGCAGACGATTTCCGAGACGTCCTCGGGGCTGACCCCGCGCGCGCCCAACCGCCGCGCGCAGTCGATGTAAGGCTGGGCCATGGTCCCGCAGGGATAAGGCTTGAACGCCAGCGTGTCGGTGACCCAGCGCGTGCCGAAATCACCTAGCAAGGCGTCATAGTCGCCTTGGGCGGTGTGGGCAAAGCCGTTGAACAACCCATGGGTGCCCTCGAACACCGTGCGCGGTCCAATAAAGCCCGACCGCGCCAGCAGCGCCGCGCGAATGCCCGATTGCGCGGCCCAGCCCGCATGCAGCCGCTTGGTCCAGGCGCCCTCGGCGAGATATTCGATGATGCCGCCCGCCATGCTGCCGGCGATCCCGAGCGCATCCACGATCTGTTTGGCGTTGAGGCCGAGCGCGGCGCCTACTCCCGCCGCCGCCCCCATAGCGCCAAAGATCGCGGTCGGATGAAAGCCGGCCTTGTGCACGGCCTTGGGCACGACGAGGCTGAGGCGGCAGAGCACTTCGGTGCCCACCGCGATGCCGATCAGCGCCATGCGGCCATCGGGATTGTGCCGCTCGCAGGCCGCGAGCACCGCCGGCACGATCACCGCGCCGGCATGCACCGGGCCGCCCTCGAACGTATCGTCGAAATCCTCGCCATGCGCCGCGGTGCCGTTGACGAAGGCAGCACCCGCGGCCGTTAGCCGGCGCCGATGTCCGATTGCCGTACACGGGCCATCGTCGTCGCAGCCGAGAAGCGCGCTTCGCGCATAATCCTCGTTGCGCGCGGTGACGCAGAGCCCGACGACGTCGATAAGCAAATCCTCGCATTTTCGCGTGGTGACGTCAGGAAGCCGGCTCGCCATGAGCGCAACGATCTTTTCCGCAAGCGTTTCGGCAACCGAAATCTTCGGCAGATCGGAGGACATGATCGGCCGCAATCAGACGTGGAAGATTTTTGTATAGCGAGCCTTGATCGCGTCGCTCTCTCTCTCGACCGCGGCTGCGTCGTCTTTCATCGTCTTGATGTCCTTGAGCGGCGTGCGTCCCGCCTTCTCCTTGGTGTCCGGATGCACCGAGCGCAGGCCGCCGACGTCGATGATGAGCTGCTGGGCCTCGCGGCCGAGGCAGTACGACTGAAACAGCTTGGCGGCATTCGGGTTGGGCGACGACTTGAAGATGCCGTTAGGGCCTATGATCAGCGGCGAGCCTTCGGTGGCATAGACCGGCTCAACCGGGCGCCCCGCCTCCTTCAACTCGAAGATATTGTACTCGTTGCCGTCGGCCATCACGGCGCGCTCGCCGAGGTCAAGCTTCTTCGGCGGGTCGGCGGAGGACTGCACCTGCATGATGTTCTGCTTCGCGAGCTGCTCGAAATAGCTCCAGCCGAGATCGCGCTGCATCTGGTAGGTCGCGGTCATGATGGTGCCGCTGTAACCCGGGTGGGCCTTGACGATCTTGCCCTTCCATTTCGGGTCGAGCAGATCGGCAAAACTCTTCGGCGCCTCCTCCGGCTTCACGAGGCTGGTGTTGTAGGCGATGATCGACAGCCAGACCCGGAAGCTTGCGAACTGGCCGTCGACGTCGCGGTGTGCGGCGGGGAATCTCGCGACATCTTCAGGGACGTACGGCGCCAGAATGCCGTCGCGCTTCCAGACGATGAAATGCGCGGCGTCGGAGGAATTGACCACGTCGACCGCGTGGATGTTGGACGAATATTCCTGGCCGATGCGCTGGAACACGCGCTCGGCGCCGCTGCGCTCGACGTGCACGGAAATGCCGGGATATTTCGCCTCGAACGCCTTCGCGACCTTTTCCGCGACCGGCAGGTCGGTCGAGGTGTAGTAGCTCACCTGACCTTCCTTCTTCGCCGCCTCGATCAGCGCAGGCGTCACGGCTTCCGGCGGCGGCGCGCTCGCCATCACGCGGGTCGACAATGCCGCGCCCGCCAACACCACACCGGTGCCCTTGAGAAGGTCACGACGCGAGACTTTGCGATTTTTCATGGGCAATCCGGTTGTTGGCGATATCGAGCACCCCCGCAAGTAATCTTTTATTCCTACGCCGTAAACCCAGTCTATCGTCGACAGTCTGTTTGCATTGCAGCTAGATTGCCGCCACAACGATGGAAAATTCTGGGGAGAGTTGAAATGCCCGGTCCGAGGTTTGCGCCGATGCTGGCAACGCTGCTCGTGACGCTGCTCTCGGCGCCAGTCCTGACTGCACCGGCCTACGCCGAAGACTATCCGGCACGGCCGATCAAGATCATCGTTCCCTTCGGTGCCGGCGGACCGGCCGATGTCGCGGCGCGCCTGCTCGGCAACGCGCTGCAGGACAGTTTCGGCCAGCCCTTCGTGATCGAGAACCACACCGGCGCCGGCGGCGTGATCGGCACGCTGGAAGCCGCCAAATCGCCGCCCGACGGCTACACGCTGTTGATGATGTCGAACACCCAGACCGCGAACGAATTGCTGATGTCGCAGGCGCAGCGGAAATACGAATTAATGCGCGACCTCGTGCCGATCGCGCCGGTCAACTCTTCCGACCTCGTCATCGTCGTACACCCTTCGGTGCCGGCAAAGACGCTACAGGAATTTATTGCACTTGCGAAATCGCAGCCCGGAAAGCTGAACTACGCCTCCTCCGGCACGGGCACGCCCTATCACATGGCCGGCGAGCTGTTCAAAGCCATGGCCGGCATCGATGTCGTGCACGTGCCCTACCGCAACAGCGGCGAGGCGCGCACGGGTGTGATCGGCGGCCAGGTGCAGATGATGATCGACGCGGTCCCGGCGATGGCCCCCAACGTCGCCGCGGGCCAGGTGCGGGCGCTTGCCACCACCGGCAAGGCGCGCTCGAGCGTGCTGCCGAACGTGCCGACGGCGGATGAAGCGGGCGTACCCGGCTATGAGGCCACCATCTGGCTCGGATTGATGGCGCCCACCGGGACACCGAAGCCGATCATCGACAAGCTCAGCGCCGCCGTCAACGCGGTGATCAAGCGGCCCGATATCGTCAAGCTGTGGAGCGAACAGGGCGCAGTTCCGGTGTCGATGTCACCGGATGAATTCGACAAATTCCTGCGCGGCGATATTGTGAAATGGGCTGAAGTGGCCAAGAAATTCGAAAAGCAGTAGGTTCTCGCGCCCGCCATGCCGATCATCCGATTTCACCTCAATGGCGTCGAAACCGAGGTCAACGCCGACCCTGATTTGCCGTTGCTCGACACCCTGCGCGGGCGGCTCGGCATGACCGGAGCGCATTTCGGCTGCGGATCGGGCGAATGCGGCGCGTGCCGCGTGATCGTGGGCGATCACGCGGTCACCGCCTGCGACACGCCGCTATGGTCAGTCGCGAACAAGGACATCACCACCGTCGAAGGACTGGGCAGCTCCGACAGGCCGCATCCGCTGCAGCGCGCCTTTATCGCCGAACAGGCGTTGCAATGCGGCTATTGCGTTTCGGGCGTCCTCATCAGCGCGGCGGCGCTGCTGAGGCAGAACCCAAAACCTTCCGAGGCAGACGTGCGCACCGCGCTCGACCGCAATCTCTGCCGCTGCGGCTCGCACAATCGCATGGTGCGGGCCATCCTGCGCGCGGCCAACGAAATGGCGGCGCCATGAGCACTCCCTCCGCCCCGAAATTGCCCGTCAGCCTTGTGGCGAACCCAATGCTTTCGTCATGGGTGAAATTTGGACTCCATGGAGAGGTGACAGTTTCGCCGGGCAAGGTGGAAATCGGGCAAGGCATCGTCACCGCGCTGGCCCAGATCGCCGCCGACGAACTCGACGTCGATCTCGCCCGCGTCCAGATGGTGCGCGCCTCGACGGCGGCAAGCCCGAACGAAGGCGTCACCTCGGGCAGTCTCTCGATCCAGCAGTCGGGCCGCGCGATCCGGCAGGCCTGTGCCGAAATCAGGCAGATCTTCCTCAGCGCAGCCGCGGATCGTCTCGGCGTGGAAGCAAGCGCGCTCGACGTCAGCGATGGCACGATTTCCGGACCCGGCAATGTCAGGACCAGCTATTGGGAGCTGGCCGGCGAGGTTTCGCTCGATCGCGATGCGACGCCTGGCGCTTTGCCAAAGCCGATCGCACGGCGCGCGCTCGCCGGCAACTCCGTGCAGCGGCTCGACATACCCGACAAGGTTTTCGCGCAGCCGCGTTTCATCCACGATACCGCCCTGCCCGGCATGCTGCACGGCCGCGTGCTGCGGCCGGAAATATCGCGGGCGAAACTTGTCGACCTCAGGGAAGACGGCGCGCGCGCCGTTCCCGGCCTGATCGCGATCGTGCGCGACGGAAGTTTTTGCGGCGTGGTCTGCGAGACCGAAGCTGGCGCAGACGCCGCTACTGCCGCTCTGCGCAAGGGCGCGACCTGGTTGGCCGGCGAGACGCTGCCGGACGAAAATGATCTGGCGGCCTTCCTGAAAGGGCAGCCGGTGGAATCGACTGTTATCGATTCCAAAGCCGCGTCGCCGGCAGGCGAAAAGATCCGCACGATCCGGCGGCAATATACCCGCCCCTATATCGCGCATGCTTCGATCGCGCCGTCCTGCGCCATGGCGCAATGGAGCGGCGACCGCGTCCACGTCTGGACCCACAGCCAGGGGGTCTATCTCCTGCGCGCAGATCTTTCGCTGGTCCTGAAACTGCCGGTCGAGCACATCACTGTTGAGCATCTGGAGGGCGCCGGCTGCTACGGACATAACGCCGCCGACGACGTCGCGCTCGATGCCGTGCTGCTGGCGAAGGCCGCCGGCGGACGCACCGTGCGGGTACAGTGGTCGCGGGCCGATGAGATGACGCACGCGCCGTTCGGGGCGGCGATGGCGATCGAGATCGAGGCCGATCTCGATGCGCAAAACGAGATCGTCTGTTGGCGCCATTCGATCTGGAGCAACGGCCATGCCGCGCGTCCCGGCCGCGCGTCGCAGCCGGGGCTGCTGGCGGCATTCGAACTGGAGAATCCCCACCCGCGCATGATCTCTGCCAATCCGCCGCAGGCCAATGGCGGCGGCGGCGACCGCAATTCGATCCCGCTGTATGATTTTCCGTCCTGGAAAATCGAAAGCCATCGCCTACTGACGATGCCGGTCCGCACCTCCGCGCTCAGGACATTGGGCGCGCAGGGCAATGTGTTCGCGATCGAGTCGTTCCTGGACGAGATCGCCGCCGAGCGCGGCGAAGATCCGGTTGCGTTTCGGCTACGGCATCTCGCGGACGAGCGGGCGAAGGACGTGATCCGCGTCGCCGCGAGGCGCGCAAACTGGAAGCCCGCGGCAAAAGCCGGCACCGGCTATGGCATAGGCTTTGCGCGCTACAAGAACACCGGCGCCTATTGCGCCGTCGTCGCCGAGATCGAAGGCGAGGAAGATGTCCGCGTCAAGAAGCTGACGATCGCAGTCGATGTCGGCGAGGCCATCAATCCCGATGGCGTCGTCAACCAGATCGAGGGCGGCGCGATCCAGGCAACAAGCTGGGTGCTGAAGGAGCGCGTCCGCTTCGATTCCGAGCGCATTACCAGCAATAGCTGGGCCGAGTATCCGATCCTGCGCTTCAGCGAGGTGCCACAAGTCGAGGTCGAAGTGATCCAGCGCTCCGAGATCGATCCGGTCGGGGCCGGCGAGGCGGCGCACGGGCCGGTCACCGCTGCGATCGCCAACGCGGTGTTCGATTGTCTAGGCGTGCGGGTCCGCAACCTACCGATCACGCGCGACAGCCTGATCGCGGCAATGGAACTTTCTTCATGAGCAATCTGAACATTTTGAGCGGCGGCGCGGCACATGGACTGGTCGCAAGCCTTGCACCCGCATTGAAGGCAAGGACCGGGCTCGACATATCGGGAGAGTTCGGCGCGGTCGGCGCCATGGCCGAGAAACTGCGCAACGGCGTTGCCGCCGACATCGTGATCCTGACGGCCGCCCTCCTCGCCAGGCTGGTGGACGAGAAGCTTGTGGTCCCCTCCTCCATCGCGGATGTCGGGCTGGTCGAAACCGCGCTCGCCGTGCGCAGCACCGACCCAAGAGTATCGGTCAAGAATGCGGACGATCTGCGCGCGGCATTTCTCGCCGCAGACGCGATCTTCGTGCCCGACACCAAGGCATCGACCGCCGGGATTCACGTAGCGAAAGTGCTGAACCAGCTCGGTATTGCCGAGGGGGTCGAAGCGCGGCTGAAAATCTATCCGAACGGCGCGACCGCGATGCGGCATCTGGCGAGCTCCGACGCGGAACGGCCGATCGGCTGCACGCAATCGACCGAAATCATCGGCACCAAAGGCGTTGTCCTGTCGGGCGCGTTGCCGCCGGGGTATGGGCTCGCGACCATGTACACGGCGGGTGTCACCACGCAGGCGGTCAATGTGGACGCAGCGCGGGTGCTGATTGATTTGCTGACTGGCGAAGAGCAGCACCAGCTTCGCACCGCGGCAGGCTTCCTCAGCAACTCGAAATAATTGCGCGCCTGCTCATTCAGTTGCGTGGGTCCGGTCGGCCGCCGTCGATCGCGGTCCGGCCGCCGTCGCCGAACAAGGCGCTCCCGCTGACAGAGACAGCCACCTCAAGGCGCCTTTGCGCCGGGGTGCGAAAACACGCGCGCTTGCTCCGCGCGTCTCATTCATATACTAATATATCAATCGTGAGAACAAGCATGCCCGCGCGCGAGAGGAAAAAGGCCGAGGCCGCACCACCACGTTCAGCGGTGACGAATATTCGTCGCAATGGCCGGCCGCGGACGGCCACGGCTTCATCGCGGATCTATGCGGACCTTCGCGCCGAACTGGTATCGCTGCAACGCCGGCCGGGCGAAGCGATCTCGGAGGCCGAGATCGGGCTCGCCTACGGGGTGAGCCGGACGCCGGTTCGCGAGGCGATCCTGAAACTATCCGACGACGGCCTGGTCGAGATATTTCCGCAGTCGGGCATCTTCGTCGCGCGCATTCCGCTCGCGGCGCTGCCGGAGACCATCGTCATTCGCAAGGCGCTGGAGGAGACGACCGCGCGCCTGGCCGCCGAGCTCGCGACCTCGAGTCAAATTCTGGCCCTGCATTCGATCCTGGAGCGACAGCGCGAAGCCGACGCGGCGCGGAATCGCGACGACTTCCATCAGGCCGACGAATTGTTCCACGCAACCATCGCCGAAATCGCCGGATATCCGGGAATCTGGAAGCTGATCCTCCAGGTCAAGGTCCATGTCGACCGCTTCCGCCGCCTGACCCTGCCGCAGGCGGGCCGGATGACGCAGGTGATCGCCGAGCATGCGGTTATCCTGTCGGCGATCGAAGCGCACGATGCGGCCGGTGCGGCGATCGCGATGGGCAAGCACCTCGAACGGCTGCTCCGCGATATCGCGGCCATCCAAAACATCAATCCGGAGTTTTTCGACGAACAACGCTAGCAACAGAACTTCCGCGAAATCGTCGACAAGTTCCGCCGGACATGATTTGTCGGGCGGCCTAAAAAATGGAACGACAAGGCACATGGGAGGGATATTGAAATGAGACGCCGTGATTTTATCAAGCTGGGCGCCGCCATCGGAGCGGCTGCGACCTTGCCGCCGCTTGCGCCTGCATCCGCGCAGGCGAAAGCCACCTTCAAGGCCTCCGACGTGCAGCCGGCCGGCTATCCGACGGTGGCCGCGACCGAAAGCATGGGCAAGAAGCTCGAGGCCGCCACCAGCGGACGGCTCTCCGTCCAGATGTATCCCTCCGCCCAGTTGGGCGCCGAAAAAGAGACCATCGAGCAGACGCAGATCGGCGCGATCCAGTTGTTGCGGGTCAGCGCCGGCGCGCTCGGGCCGATCGTCGACGACATCAACGTCGTCAACATGCCCTTCGTGTTCAAGAACGTCGCGCACGCGCAAAAGATGATGGACGGGCCGATCGGCCAGGAACTTCTCGACCGGATCACCGCCAACGCCAATGCCGGGCTGGTCGCGCTGTGCTGGATGGATTCCGGCGCGCGCAGCATCTACAACACGAAAAGGTCCGTCAAATCGATCGAGGACCTCAAGGGCCTGAAAATCCGCGTCATCGGCAACCCGATCTTCATCGACATGATGAATGCGCTCGGTGCCAATGGCGTCGCGATGGGCTACGATCAGGTGTTCGGCGCGCTGCAGACCGGCGTGATCGACGGCGCCGAGAACAATCCGCCGAGCTACGTCTTCAGCAACCACTACACCGCGGCGAAATACTATTCGCTGACCGAGCACCTGATCATTCCCGAAGTGCTGATGTTCTCGAAAAAGGCATGGACCGCGCTTTCGGCCGACGACCAGAACCTGGTCAAGAAATTCGCCCGCGAAGCGCAGTTCGACGAGCGCGAACGCTGGAAAAAATACGAGCAAGAGGCGATGGACAAGGCCAAGGCCGCCGGATGCGAGATCGTCGAGATCGCCGACAAGACGCCGTTCCAGAAGGCGGTGAAGCCGGTGTGGGACAAATATGGCCCAAAATACCAGGACATGATCAATCGCATCCAGTCCATCGCGTAGCGGCCGGCTGCGGATCACGAAAATCGGAGAGCGTTGCAGGAGTATCTTGGAAATGGCCGGACTATTTCGCCGCGCGATGGACTATCTCTATTCTCTCTGCGTCATCGTCGGCTGCACCGCGCTGGTCCTGATTTCCGCGATCATCCCCTGGGCCGTGTTTACCCGCTATGTGCTCAACAGTGCCGCATCCTGGCCCGAGCCGCTCGCGATCCTCCTGACCATCGTGCTGACCTTCATCGGCGCGGCCGCAGCCTACCGGCTCAACCTGCACATGAACGTTTCCTATTTCGCCGACCAACTGCCGCAGCCATGGCGAAAGCTGCTCGATCTCGTCGTCCAGCTCCTGATGGCGCTGATCGCGACCTTCATGATCGTCTGGGGCGAGCGGCTGGTCGAAGTGACCTGGCACAACAGCATCGCCGATTTTCCGTTCCTCTCGGTCGGCGTCACCTATCTGCCGATACCGATCGGCGGGGTTTTTCTGCTGCTCTTCATCGTCGAACGCATCTTCCTCGGGCAACCGCCCGAGCCCATAGCTCAGCATCCGGAAGCCCTCCCGTTCGACTGATCCGGTAAAAGGCAGATCAATGGATATCTTCATTCTGCTTGCGACGATGGCAGTCTGCTTCGTCATCGGCATGCCCATCGCCTATTCGCTGGCGATGGCGGCGATTGCCGGCGCGCTCTGGATCGGGATTCCGCTGGAAGCCCTGATGCTGAAGATCTCCGACGGCGTCAGCAAGGTGGCGATGCTGACGATCCCGTTCTTCGTGCTTGCCGGCGCGATCATGGCGGAAGGCGGCATGGCGCGGCGCCTCGTCGCCTTCGCCGACGTGCTGGTCGGATTCACCCGCGTGCGCGGCGGCCTCTCGATCGTCAACGTGCTGGCGACGACGTTCTTGAGCGGAATCTCCGGCTCGGCGGTGGCCGATACCTCGGCGATCGGCTCGGTGATGATCCCGCAGATGGAAGAAGCCGGCTATCCGCGGGTGTTCGCGACCAACCTCACCATCACCGCCTCGGTGCAGGCGCTATTGGTGCCGCCCAGCCATAACGCGGTGCTGTATTCGCTGGCGACCGGCGGCACGATCTCGATCAGCGCGCTGTTCATGGCCGGCGTCTTCCCGGGCCTGCTGCTCGGCTTTTCTCTCGTCATCCTTTGTCTCGTCATCGCCTACCGGGAGGGCCATCCGCAGGGTCATAGCGTGCCGGCCAAGGACGCGGTCAGGATCACCATCGACGCGGCCTGGGGACTGGTGACGCTGGTCATCATCCTCGGCGGCATTCTGGGCGGCGTCTTCACCGCGATCGAAGCCGGCGCCGTCGCCTGCCTCTGGGCCTTCTTCGTCACGATGTTCGTCTACCGCGACTACCGCTGGCGCGACCTGCCGGTGCTGTTGCACCGGACGTTGCGGACGGTGGCGATGGTGATGACGCTGATCGCCTGCGCTTCCAGCGTCGGCTACATCATGGCGCTGACACAGATGCCGGCGAAGATGACGGCGTTCTTCCTGTCGATATCGGACAACAAATACGTCATCCTGTTTCTGATCAACATCCTGCTGCTCCTGCTCGGCACGCTGATCGACATGGCGCCGTCGATCCTGATCGCGACCCCGATCCTGCTGCCGGTGATGCAGAATTTCGGCGTCAACCCGGTTCACTTCGGCATGATCATGCTGCTCAATCTCGGCATCGGATTGTGCCATCCGCCGGTCGGCTCGATCCTGTTCGTCGGCTGCGCGGTCGGCAAGGTCACCATCGAGCAGGTGATGCGCAAGATCTGGCCGTTCTATGCCGTGATGTTTGTGGTCCTGATGTTCGTCACCTACGTTCCGGAAATTTCGCTCTGGCTGCCCCGCCACGCGCTGCGCTAAGCTTTTCGAACCATCCCCCCTTTCGAGGCGCTTCACATGAAAATCGTCGATCTGAGCCGCGAGCTCCATCATCGCTCGGTGACCTATCCGGGCCACCCTCCGGTCATCCACGGCGTCTGGAAGAACCACGAGGATGCGCTCGCCGATTCCGGCAACGTCTACGGCCTTTCGTCGATGTTCATTTCGATGCCGGACCACGCCGGCACCCACATCGACGCGCCCCGGCATTTCGGCAAGAGCGGCATCCCGATCAACCAATATCCGCTGGAGAAATGCATCGTGCCGGGCATCTGCATCGACCTGCGCCACATCGCGCCGCGCGCCGAGATCACGCCTTCCGATCTCGAGGCAGCGGTGAAAAAAGCCGGCGTCGCCGTGCCGAAAGGCGGCACCGTGCTGCTCTGCACCGGTCATCACGAGCGCACCTTTCCGCGCAAGGAATATGCCACCGACAATTCCGGCGTGAACGTCGCGGCGACCGAATGGCTCGCCCGACAAGGCATCGTGCATTTCGGCATCGATTCGATGCGGCCGGGGCCGATGAGCGATGTGAACCTGTTCGTCCACAAGGCCTGTCTCGACCTCGACATCACCCATATCGAGAGCCTATGCAATCTGGAGGCCTTGCTCGGCCAGGGTCAGTTTACGTTCATCGGCCTGCCGATGAAGATGCGCGAAGGCACCGCGTCGCCGATCCGCGCGGTGGCCGTGTTCGATATGTGAGGCGGTCACGATTGCGCGTTTTGCGAGGGACACCATGCTTGATGAGAACACAACACTCCCGTCACTCCCGTCGCGCCGCGCGGTTCTCAAGACCACCGCCGCCCTGATTGGTGCTGCTGCGGCGTCCAACCTTGGACCAAGGCCGGCGAAAGCCGCTGATTATCCCGACCGCCCCGTCAAGATCATCGTGCCGTTCGCGCCGGCCGGGCCGACCGATATCATGGCGCGCATTCTCGCGACCCATCTGGGGGAAGCGCTTCCCGGCACGGTGGTGATCGAGAACCGCCCCGGCGCCGGCGGCAATATCGGCATCGCCGCCGCGGCCCATGCCGAGCCGGACGGCTATACGCTCCTGATCACCTCGAGCGCCTACGTCGTCAATCCCGGCCTCTACGCCAAGATCCCCTACGATCCCTACCGGGATTTTGCGCCGATCGCGGAATTGGGAACCTCGCCCAACGTGATCCTGGTCGATCCCAAGCTCGGCGTGAAGACGATCGCCGATCTCGTCGCCCGCGCCAAAGCCAATCCGAACGAACTGAATTATGCGAGCCCCGGGATCGGAACCACGCCGCATCTTTCGGCTGAGCTGCTCAAGATCGAAGCCGGCATCCAGATGACGCATGTGCCGTTCTCCGGCGCGGGTCCAGCCATCCAGGCGGTCCTCAGCGGCACCACGCAGGTCGCGTTCGCGGCATTGCCGCCCGCGCATCCGCATATCGAATCCGGCGCGCTGAAAGCGCTCGCCGTCACCGGTCCCCGCCGCTGGTTCGACCTGCCGGAGGTGCCGACCATGGTCGAACTCGGCTACAAGGATTTCATCTCCGACACGTTCCAGGGCTTTCTCGCGCCTGCGAAGACGCCGCCCTCCATCGTCGAACGGCTGGCGGCCAAGTCGATCGAAATCCTGAAGACGGCGAAAATTGCCGAACAGTTGCGCAATGACGGGTTCGAAGTCATCGCCAACGGCCCCGACGGCATGAAAAAGCGGATCGACGACGAAGTGCCGAAATGGCGCGACATCGTGGCCAAGGCCGGCATCAAGCCGGTTTGATCAAAAATCACTCTGCATGACGCGTGCCGTCTTGCTGACGGCACGCGGCATGTCCTAGGCTGATCGAACAAAAGAAAAGCCAGGGAGGAAATGATCATGACCACACGCCGTGATTTTCTCAAAGGCGGCGCCGCTGCCGCGACCACGGGCATTGTCTTCTGCAGCTGCGGTCTTCTGAAAAGCGCACATGCCCAGCAACCGGCCCGCCAAACCCTCCCCGTCAGCGTCGGCGGGAAGCGGATCAAGACCATCGATATCCATTGCCATTGTCACTTCCACGAGGCCGGCGCGCTGCTCGGCGCTGATGCCGCCAAGCTCCAGCTGCCGCCGGTCAACGGCGCCCCCGAAGCCTTCATCGAGATCGACAAGCGGCTCGCCGCGATGGACTCGCAGGCCATCGACATGGAGGTGCTGTCGATCAATCCGTTCTGGTACGACCGCGACCGCGATCTCGCCGCGCAAATCGTGAAGATCCAGAACGAGAAGCTCGCCGAACTCTGCGCCTCCAAGCCCGACCGCTTCGCGGCCTTCGCCTCCCTCACCCTGCAGGCGCCCGACCTCGCCGTGCAGGAACTGGAAACCGCGGTGAAGAAGCAGGGACTGAAGGGCGCCGCGATCGGCGACATGGTGAACGGCGTCGAATTCTCCGATCCGAAATTCCATCCCGTCTGGGCGAAAGCCGAAGAGCTCGGCGTGCCCGTCTTCATTCATCCGCAGGGCATACCGGAACTAAGCAAACGACTTGCCGGCAATGGCTGGCTCGCCAACACCATCGGCAATCCCCTCGGAACGACCATCGCGCTCTCGCACCTGATCTTCGAAGGCACGTTCGACCGTTTCCCCGGGCTGAAGGTGATCGCGGCGCATGGCGGTGGTTTCCTGGGCTCCTATGCCGATCGCTCCGACCATGCCTGCCTGGTCGGCCCCAAGGGCTGCAACCCCGACATCACGCTCAAGAAGAAGCCGACGGAATATCTGAAGCAGATCTATTTCGACTCGCTGATTTTCGAACCCGAGGCGATCCGCCATCTCGCCGCCCAGGTCGGCGCCGGCCAGATCGTGCTCGGCAGCGACTATCCCTATCCCTGGGAAATGCATCCGGTCGATCCGATCCTCGCAACCGCATCGCTCAGCGATAACGAAAAGGCCGACATCCTCGGCCGTACCGCGGCAAAGCTGCTGAACGTCGTTGCCTGAACAGAAAAACCTAAGGAGCAAGCGCGATGGCGCGAAAGCTGATCGACATTTCCGTGCCATTGCAGAATGACGTGCCGGCTGATCCGCCCGGCAATCATCCGACGATCCAGTACATCGATCACCAGCAGGGACTGCCGCGCATGCTGCATTTCTTCGATGGACTGAAGGCGGAAGATTTGCCGGACGGAGCGGGCTGGGCCGTCGAACAGGTCCAGCTTTCCACCCATAACGGCACGCATCTCGACGCGCCCTGGCACTTTCATCCCACCATGAATTGCGGCGAGCGTTCGTGGACCATCGACGAGGTGCCACTGGAATGGTGCCTGCAGCCCGGCGTGAAACTCGACTTCCGACATTTGCCGGACGGCTACGTCGCGACAGCAGAGGATGTCGAGAACGAACTCAAGCGCATCGGGCATACGCTCTCGCCGCTGGAGATCGTCGTGGTCAATACCAGCGCCGGCGCCAAATATGGCCGGCCGGACTACGTCAATTCCGGCTGCGGCATGGGCTATGAGGCGACGATGTATCTGCTCGAACGCGGCGTTCGGCTGACCGGCATCGACGGCTGGAGCTGGGACGCGCCGTTCGTCTATACGGCCAAGAAATATGCCGAGACCAGGGACGCCAGCCTGATCTGGGAAGGCCACAAGGCCGGCCGCCACATCGGCTATTGCCACATCGAAAAGCTGCACAACCTGGAATTTTTGCCTGCAACGGGATTCATGGTGTCGTGCTTCCCCGTGAAGATCGAACGGGCTTCCGCGGGCTGGACCCGGGCGGTGGCGATTATTAACGATTAAGGCCGCGTGACGGCCCGTTTCCTACTTTAGTTTCGGTCTCGTAAAGCCGAATCGAGCGGGGTTTCGCTTGCTGAGGCCGCATGCGTCCGCTACAATGGTTGCAAGGCAGAGAAAGCCAAGCAAGTGGAGAGAAACATTATGAAAAAAGCATCCCGATTGCCTGTTCTTTGGTCATTGCGCGGACTGCTCGGAGCGACCGCCCTCGGCCTTGTGGCCACCGCTTCCACGCAGGCGCTCGCCGCCGACCCCATCAAGATCGGCGTCATCGCGGAAGCCCAGGCGATTGCCGGCGCATCGATCCCGCAGGCCGCCCAGATGGCCGCCGACGAGATCAATGCCAACGGCGGCGTCGACGGGCGCAAGATCGAGATCGTCACCTATGACAATCACTCTTCCTCCGCCGATTCCGTTCGCGCATTCCAGCGCGCGGTCAACGAGGACAAGGTCAATATCGTCATCGCGAGCTACATCAGCGAAGTCGTGCTGGCGCTGGAACCCTGGGCCGCGCGCCTGAAGACGCCCTTCATCACGCCGGGGGCTGCATCCAACGAGATCAGCAAGAGCGTGCACGCCGATTACGAGAAGAACAAATACACCTTCCACGGCTACCTGACGTCGGCTGCGCTGGCGCTGTCGGTCTGCGATGGTGCGAAGGAACTGTTGGTGGACCAGAAGCACATGAAGACGGCCGTCATCATGAGCGAGGACGCCGCCTGGACCACGCCGCTCGACGTCGGATACGAAGAGTGCCTGCCCAAGATCGGGCTGAAGGTGCTCGATCACATCCGCTTCTCGCCCGACACCACCGACTTCACGCCGATCTTCAACAAGATCGAGGCCGCCAAGCCCGACGTGATCATCACCGGCATTTCGCATGTCGGCGTGCAGCCGACGGTGCAGTGGAAGAACCAGGAGGTCCCGATCCCGATGTTCGGGATCAGCTCGCAGGCGACCAACTCGACCTTCGGCAAGGACACCAACGACGCGGCGAACGGCGTGCTCTACCAGGGCGTTTCCGGTCCCGGCGTCGCGGTGACGCCGAAGTCGATCCCGTTCGCGGAAGGGTTCAAGACCAAGTTCGGCAACTATCCTTCCTACGCCGGCTACACCTCCTATGACGAGGTCTACTACATCGCCGACGCCGTGAAGCGCGCCGGCTCGACGGATGCGGACAAGCTGGTCGACGCGCTGGAAAAGACCGATTGGGAAGGCACCATCGGCCGCGTCCAGTTCTACGGCAAGGACGATCCGTTCACTCACTCGCTCAAATATGGCAAGGGCCTGCTCACCGGACTGATGCTGCAGTGGCAGGACGGCAAGCAGGTCGCCGTCTGGCCGAAGGAAGTGGCCAAGGCACAGATGAAGTTCCCAAGCTTCATCAAGGTCACCTCGAACTGATAATGGAATGATCAAGCTCCCGGGTTTCGCCCGGGAGCTTGATCTGCATTTGCGACCTACGTGGAGTTAAGGCAGCGGTGCTACCGCGGCCGAGATAGATGCTTGCATTTCAGATCCTGATCGACGGCTTTGCCGTCAGTGCGTTGTACGCGCTCGGCGCGACCGGCTTTACCCTGATCTTCGGTGTTTCCGGCGTGCTCAACCTTTCGCACGGCGCCATCATGGTGCTCGCGGCAGTGGCGGCGTGGGCCGCCGCCAGCATGCTTCATACCGACACCTATACCGGCGCGCTGATTGGGGTTGCGGTCGCTCTGGTCGCCGCGTTCGCGACCTATTTCGCGGTGGTGCAGCCGATTCAGAAATCGAGGCGCATCCCGAACGAGGAAAAGGAAATCTTCGTGCTGACCGGCACGCTGCTGTGGGGGATCATGATCCAGGAACTGATCGCCTATTTCTTCACCAACAACGCCAAGACCGTGCTGCCGATCGTCGAGGGCGTGGTGGATATTCTGGGCGTTCGCACGCCGAAGAACGAGATATTCACCGCCGTGGTCTGCTGTCTGGTGATCGCCCTGTTGTGGCTCTTGGTGAACCGGACCCGCACCGGCAAGGCGGTGCTGGCGGCATCGATGAATCCGCGCGGCGTTACCCTGCTCGGGCTCGAACTGACGAACATCTATGTCGTGGTCTGGGCGATCTACGGCGTGCTTGCCGGCATCGCCGGCGTGCTGCTCGGCATGTTCTTGGGCGTAAGCTCCTACAGCGTCGGACCGCTCACCGCGAGCGCGTTCTCGATCGTGGTGCTCGGCGGGCTCGGCAGCGTATCGGGTTCGCTGATCGCCGCCTTCGTGGTCGGTTACCTCGAAACCCTCACTGCGTATCTCATTTCGCCGGCCTATCGCTCGATCCCGGCGCTATTGCTCCTGGTCCTCGTCATGTATATCCGGCCGCAGGGCCTGCTTGGGAGGCGGTGAGCGTGACCAGTTTCTTCAAATCGCGCCTCTTCCTGATCTCGCTCGTCGTCGTGATCCTCGCCGCGACGCTCCCGCTCTATGTCTCCGGCTATGTGCTCGGCCTGCTCACGGTCGCCTATTACTTCGGCGTGTTCGCGATGGCCTGGGACCTGTTGTTCGGATTCGCCGGCGAAGTGAATTTCGGTCCGACCTTCCTGATCGGGGTGGGCGCCTATACCGCGGGCATCCTCAACAACCTCTATGGATGGTCGGTCTATCTCTGCATCCTGCTCGGCGCGCTCGCCTCCGTGGTCGCGGGCGTCGTGCTGGCGCTGCCGGCACTTCGGGTGCGCGGCCCCTATTTCGGGCTGACCACATTGGTCGCGGTGTTGATGCTGCAGAACTTTATCGTGGTGTTCGCAGGCCTCACCGGCGGCGAGATCGGCCTGACCATCCCCGATGTCATCACCATCAGCGCCGACGCCAATTACTGGATCGCGCTCGGCTTCATGGCGATCAGCGCGGCAATCCTCTATGGACTGTCGCAATCGCCGATCGGACTGGTGCTGCAGGCAAGCGGACAGGACCCGGTGCAGGCCGGCGCGCTCGGCTTCAATATCGTCAAGCACAAGCTGTTCGCCTTCATCGTCAGCGCGTTCTTCTCAGGGCTTTCGGGTGCGCTTCTGGTGTTCTATTTCGGCACCGCTTCGGTTGGAACCGTGGTCGACGTCGCCGTCGGCGTCAACGTGATCGTGGCCGCCGTGCTCGGCGGCCGCCGCACCGTGCTGGGGGCCGCGCTAGGCGCGATCTTTCTGATCGTCGCCGGCGAGTTCTTAAGGCCGACCGGCGAACTTGCAACCTTCATCGTCTCCTTCGTCGCCCTGCTGGTCGTGCTGTTCTTCCCCGGCGGCTTCCTTGGGGCAGCCCTGTCGCACGAGGCGCGCGAGTGATGGACGCCTCAAGTTCCGCTCCCATTCTCCGGGTTCGCGGTCTGCTCAAGCGCTTCGGCGGCTTGACCGCCGTGAAAAACCTCAGCCTCGAGGTGCGTGCCGGCGAGATTTTTGGCCTGATCGGACCGAACGGTTCGGGCAAATCGACCGCGATGAAGTCGATCATGGGCATCGAGCGCCCGACCGCGGGCGAGGTCATCTTTCAGGGCGAGAACATCGCGGGCCTGCCTTCGCACAAGATTGCGCGCAAAGGCTTTGGCATGGTGTTCCAGCACTCGCGGCCGCTGAACCGGCAGACCGTGCTGGAAAACATCATGGTCGCGCTGTTGCCCGACAGCCTGCTCATGCTGTTTCCCGACAAGGCTCTCGCCGAGCGGGCGAAGTGGATCGCCGAGCGCGTTGGCCTCGGCAGCGTCATGGACCGCCGGCCACCGACGCTGCCGTTCGCCGACCTTCGCCGGCTCGAGCTCGCCAAGGCGATCGCGCGCGATCCCAAGGTGGTGCTGGTGGACGAGCCGTTTGCCGGACTGACGCTCGCCGAAGTCGGAATCTTCTCCGAGTTGATCCGCAGCTTCCGCGACGAAGGCCGCGCGGTGCTGCTGGTCGATCACAACGTGAAAAGCGTTGCCGCGCTGGTCGACCGCGTGCTGGCGATGTATCTTGGCGAGGAGATCGTCACCGGCCGCGCCGAGGAAGTGATGCGCAACGAGACCGTACGACGCGTCTATCTCGGCGGCGCCATCGAGACTTCGGCCCGCCCCGAGACCAGCTTCAAGGACAAGGTGCCGGCGCTGCAGGTCGAGAACATCAGCGTGCATTACGGCAAGGCGCAAGCCTTGGAAAACGTCTCGATCCACATCCATCATGGCGAATTCGTCTCGGTAGTGGGCTTGAACGGCGCCGGCAAGACCACGCTGTTCAACGCGATCTCGGGCTTTTTGCCCTATACCGGCGACATCATCCGTGACGGCGAGAAGCTGCGCGGCATCAGCCCGGCGCGCATCGCCCGCGGCGGCATCGTGCAGTGCCCGGAATTGCGCGAGCTGTTCGGCGAGATGAGCGTGCGGGAGAACCTCGATCTCGGCGGACATCATTTGTCCGACCAGGAGAAGCACAAGCAGCTCGCCTGGCTGTTCGATCTGTTTCCGATCCTCAAAGAACGCCAGAACCAGATGGCGCAGACGCTGTCCGGCGGCGAACAGCAGATGCTGGCGATCGGTCGGGCGCTGATGATGCAGCCGAAAATCCTGATCCTCGACGAACCGACGCTGGGCTTGGCTCCGGTCATTCTCGAACAATTGTCAAAGGCGTTGGAGAAATTGCGGCAAACCACGCCGATCACGGTGCTGCTCGGCGAGCAGAACGTAACCTTCGCGCTCCCCCACGCCGACCGCGTCTACGTGCTGGAACATGCCCGGATCGTCTGGGAAGGCGACCCCGGACGTTTCGCCGCGGAAGCCGGCGAAGGCTATCTCTGAACGCAGGCGCCTCCGACGATGGGCTGTGATCAGTAGGCCCTGACGGTCCGGATCTGGTTGCCGGGCTGCGCGAGCTGCGCCGGCGCGGTCTCGGGCAACGGACTCATGACGGCGAATTCGGCCTGTGCCGCTTCCGACACCCAATCGGTGACCGCCGGGTAACGCATCATGAGACCGGCCAGCACCAACACAGCGGCGCCGTAGACGGCAAGCAAACCCGCGGTCCAGTTCCAGAAGCCATGACGCTCGGACGGACGCGAATTCTGTCGGAATCTTGGCATGGGTGCCTCCTGCGAGGGGTTGCTGGGGCGTCAATAGCCCGAGCCCGCGCGCAGGAATGCGATCTGGCTCACACTTGCAGCGATTGTTTATAGCCTTGAGCGTCGCTTATTCGTTGCTGCCCGAGCCGGCTTCGGCGAGTTCCCGGAGCGAATTGGCATCGAGCACGACGATCGCGCCGTGCTCGAGGCGCACCCAGTGGCGCGCGGCCCAGGCGCGCAACTGCTTGTTGATGCTCTCGCGCGTCATGCCCACCATCTCGCTGATTTCCTGCTGGGTAATGGCGATCGTCTGGCTTTCGGGATCGAGCGCGCGCTTTCCGGTCAGGCCGAGCAGCGCACTGGCGAGCCGGCCCGGCAGATCCTGCAGGATCAACTGTTCGACCTGCTCGCTGGTCCGGCGCAGCCTCCCACAAAGCAGCTCGATGAACTTCATCGCCAGCGCAGGTTGGCTCCGTACGAATGGCAGGAAGTCGCGGCGGTCGATGACATAAATCTCGCAATTGGTGTTCGCGGTCGCGTCGGCCGTCCGCTCCTGCCCGTCGAGCACGGCAATGTCGCCGAAGACCTCACCCGGACCGATCAGGTTGAGGATCGCGTTGCGGCCCTCCGGAGAGGAGATGCTGATCTTCACGGTGCCGCTGATCACTGCAAACAGGCTGTTGCCCGGATCTCCCTTGGAACAGATCGTGGCACCCCGCTTCAGCGAGGTGTGCTTGGCATAACGGCAGAGCTGGTCGAGCGCGTCGGGCTCAAGGTCGCAGAAGATCGGATGCTTGCGCAGGACCGATAACTTGCTGCTCGAAGGGCGGCGAGCATCTGCTGTCTTGTCCTGAGGCACGCCGGTTAGAACTCCAGAAACGGAACACGCGCAAAGCGCGAAGACTCCGAAATTAAGCAACCCTGAGGAGCTAACGGACCCGTGATGGCATCACCAACTGCCTCCAGCCGTTCAGCGCAGAATAGCCAAAGAACCCGGCAGGGCAAGCGGTTACACGATCAGCATTGAGCACTAAGGGTACGGAAAACTCCGCACCGGGCCGGCACCTCACTCGTTGCCGATCCCCATCTCCCTAATCACGCGCGCGTATTTGGCAAGTTGGTCGCGCGTCATTGCGCCGAGTTCCTCGGGCGAACTGCCGCGCACCACGAAGCCGAGCCCCTCCAACTTGTGGCGAACTTCCTCGTCGCCCACCGCCTTCAGCACCTCGGCATTCAGCCGCGCGACGATGTCCTTCGGTGTTCCCGCCGGCGCCAGGATCGCAAACCAGGAATCGAAGACGAAGCCGGGCAAACCGGATTCCGAGATGGTCGGCACGTCGGGAAATTGCGGCAGTCGCTTCGCCGTGCTGACGCCGATCAGTCTGACCTGGCCACCGCGCACCAGGCCCGCGACCGTGCCGAGACCCTCAAAGCTGACCGGTATCTGGCCGGCGGCGACGTCGGTGGCCGCCTGCGTGGCGCCCTTGTACGGCACATGCGTCAGCGTAATGCCGGCGGCGGAAGAAAACATCGCCATCGCCAAGTGCTGCGGGCTGCCCGGACCTCCCGAGCTGTAGTCGATCTTTCCGGGCGCGGCCTTGGCCGCGGCGATCAGGTCCGCCGCGGTCTTGTAGGGGGTCTGGTTGCCGGCGATCAGTCCCCATTCCACGGTGGCAACGAGCGACACCGGCTCGAAGTCCTTCAGGATGTCCCAACGCATCTTCGGCTGCAGGTTCGGCACCATGGTCATGATGCTGTCGTTGAACCCGCCGATCGTGTAGCCGTCCGGCTCGGCATGCGCGACCTGCTCGGCGCCGATCAGCCCGGAGGCGCCTGGCTGGTTCAGGATTGCGATCTGCTGGCCCATATTGTCGGACATCTTCTGCGTGACGATACGGGCGGCGACATCGACCGCGCTCGCCGCCGCCAATGGCACGATCATCTTGATCGGCCGGTCGGGGTAAGTCCCCTGCGCGTGCGCCGTCAAACCGCCGGCCAGGAGCGCGAGCAATGGAACCAGCTGGCGAAGTAGGCGCATCGCGGAATCCCCCTTTTTTTCCGGAATCGCGTTCCGTCCGGGCGGCCGCGATCCTCTTTACGCATGATCTCCGCGCAAACGCGTTCCGCGTTTGCCGCGAGGGAAAACCGGTACCCACCCCGCTATCCAAG
Source organism: uncultured Alphaproteobacteria bacterium (assembly GCA_963777475.1). GTDB lineage: Bacteria > Pseudomonadota > Alphaproteobacteria > Rhizobiales > Xanthobacteraceae > Bradyrhizobium. Next base: position 245,942 of record CAVZQX010000030.1, on the reverse strand, counting down.
TTCGGGGCATGCCTTTTCCGGATCATGCACTAAAGGAAAGACTGCCCGCTCGCGCTCGGCTTGGCAATGTACCCATAAGGTGCAGACCGATGCGCGGGCGCAATAGCGCCACGGGGGTACAGCGATCAGCCGCACAAAAAGGAACCCGCCAGCCTGGATCTTTGCCGCTTGCCGCCTTACGGCGACCGCGTCCGATGGTCGGCCCAAGCGAGCGCAAGTGCAAACCCGACGAAGACTACTGTCACCGCCAAGCCAACCAGCATCGCATCAAAAGGCATATCACTTCCCTCCCTTGAGAAATTTGAGGGAATTAACCAGAGCCCCAGTGAGACGGTCTTTGATCCGGATCAACTCGGAGGGAACGGACCCGGATTTCGCGAAAGGGGGCTGGAGCGCAATGCGCTCATCTAGCCTATTGCTTGAGCATGAATTTTTCGGAAAACCGGTACCCACTTTTCCGGAACATGCTCTAAGCAGCGGCCAACGCCTCGGCGCGCGCGGGATCGAGCAGGTAAATGCTGCCCGGCATGATGTCGATCACGCCCTCGCGTTCCAGTTTGGTGAAGGTGCGGCTTACCGTCTCGATGGTCAGGCCGAGATAATCCGCAATGTCCTGCCGGCTCATCGGCAGGGGCACGGTGGCCGAGGGTCCCCTGAGCTGAACCAATCGGTCGCGCCAGCCGATCAGGAATGTCGCGACCTTTTCCTCCGCGGAACGGCGCCCGAGCAGAACCATATGGTCGCGAGCCTGGCTCAATTCGCGCACTGCCAGTTCGGTGATACGGCGTAACAGATGCGGCTTATCCTCAACAAAGCGGGCGAAGGGAGTCCTGGCAAAGCGGCAAACGGTTACGGGCCCGATCGAATTGGCCGAGACGCCGTGACGCCCCGAAACGGTCATCCCCAGGAAATCGCCCGGCAGCGCAAACCCGACGATCTGCCGGCGGCCGTCGGGCAACAGCTTGTAGAGGCGCATGACGCCCTCAAGCAGATTGTAAACCGACGTGGTCATGTCTTCCTGGGCGAACACCGTCTCGCAGGGCGAGAAATGGACACGGCGCCCCAGATGTCCGAATTCCCGCATCTCGATCCCGTCGAGCGACGCGCAAATGCTGAAGGGGCGAATCGAGCAATCGGCACAGGGTTGTCCTTTCGGCTCGACTTCAATCAGGGGAATCTTCATGAACGGCTCCGGATGGGTCGGGCTGCAACCGCACCGCCAGCCTTCCCAATTAAAGCTATTCTAACCGACCGTCCGGACGGCGGTTGACGCAGATCAAGAGAGCCCCGCTCGGCCCACCTATCGTTTCATTGAGACGTTCAAAAAGCCGGTGCGCTATGCTGCGACTTGCCCTGTGCCAGGCCTTCGTCACGCTGATGCTGGTGACGCCGGTTCTGGCCGATTCCCCCGAGCAACGCGGGAAGGCCTATGCCAAAGCCCATTGCGCGCGGTGCCACGCGATCGACCGGCTGCGTCCAAGCCCGCTGAAAGCCGCACCGCCGTTCCGGACCCTCCACCTGCGCTACCCCATCGAATCCCTTGGCGAGGCACTGGCCGAAGGCATCAACACCGGCCATGCGGCGATGCCGGATGCCGTGCTTGATCCTGACCAGATTTACGACCTACTGTCGTACCTGAAGACCCTCGAATAGCTTCGAAGGGGCCGCTACAGCGCCTGCACGGTCCAGCCGATCATTTCCTTCGCGATCCGGCCGAAGGCCTCATTGAACGCCGCGACCGCCGCCGCCGGCTCGATCTGGTCGAGCTTCTGGCTATCCTCGAACAGGCGTGAGGCGATGACTTTTCCGCTCTTGTCGAGAAGCCTCGCCGACAGCGCGATATCCACTGCTGGCTCGGTATCCGTGACAATCCGGAAGCGCCTGACATCGATCAGGAGCTGAAAATCCGTCTGCCCGACGTCGGCTGTGCGCAGCGGCGCATGAGCGATATCGTAATTCTCGAAGCAATCGATCAACCGCGCCTGCAGCAGCTTCGGAATACTGTCGGCCCAGAGGAAGTCCGCGAAATCCGGATAGTCCTTCACCGGCGAGAACAGCATTCGTTGGGTTTCGAGCATCGCAACCGCGGTCGGCTCCGGAATGGCCAGCTGGCCCTTGATGGTCTTGGCTGCGAGGCCGATATCTTGCGGCGCGCGCAGGTCATAGGTGATCTTTTGCGCCGGTGCGCCGCCACCGGTCATTTTTTCCAGGCCAGCGATGATGCTGTCGAGTTTTCCGGTGTTGCGCGCCAGTCCGTCCGTGAAGGTCTCCAGATTGGCAATGGTCTTCTTCAGCGGTTCCGAATTCTCGCTCAACACGGAATCGACTTTGCGCAACGCATCGCGGGCGGCCTGCGTCATGCTCTGACCCGCTCCGGGTTCGGCAATCAGCGTCGGCACCTCACCGGAATTCGCAACCTGCGTGCCGCCCTCCAGCGCAATCACGGGCACGCCGGTCAGGCCCTGGAATTCCAGGCCGACCTTGGTGTCGGCGCGCACCGGCGTTGTCGAGGCCACCGAGATCGTCGCGTTGACACGGCGCGGGTCGTCCGCGGCGAGACCAAGCTCGCTGACTTCGCCGACACGGATGCCATTGAACAGCACGCCGGCGCCGACCAATAGCCCAGGCACCGAGCCGTCGAACCGGACGTGATAGGTGGTCCGCGGGCCAAGGCCTCCGGTGTTGTTGAGCCAGTAGACGAAGCCGAACACGGCGACGATGGCGGCCAGAACGAAGGCGCCGATGACGACAAAGGGTGCGCGGGTTTCCATGATTCAGCTCGCCTTGGGTTGCAGCATCTGGGAGCGCTTGCCGTGGAAATAGGCACGCACCCAGGGATGCTCGGATTGCAGCAGTTCGCGCATCGGCCCGATCGCGACAATCTTGCCGTCCGCGAGCGCGGCGACGCGGTCGCAGACGATGTTCAGGCTGGCGAGGTCGTGGGTCACCATGAAGACCGTCAGACCGAGCGTCTTTTGCAGGGTCTTGATCAGCGCGTCGAATTCGCCGGCCGCGATCGGGTCGAGGCCCGAGGTCGGCTCATCGAGAAACACGATCGCAGGGTCGAGCGCGAGTGCGCGCGCCAGCGCCACGCGCTTGGTCATGCCGCCCGACAGTTCGGCAGGAAACTTGTCGCCGTCCTCGGGCATCAGCCCGACCATTTCAAGCTTGGCGGTCGCGATCTCATCCATCAGGTCTTGCGACAGCACCAGATTTTCGCGCAGCGGAAACTGGATATTCTGCCGCACGGTCAGCGACGAAAACAGCGCACCCTGCTGAAACAGGATGCCCCATCGTCCCGCGACATTCTGGGTGCTGCGATCTTCGCTGCGCCCGATCGCTGAGCCCATGACCTCGATCTCCCCGCTTCGCCGCGGAATGAGCCCGATGATGGTGCGCATCAACACCGTCTTGCCGCCGCCGGAAGCACCGACCAGGCCGAGAATCTCGCCCCGGCGGACATCGAGCGACAGATGGTCGATCACCACCTGCCGGCCGAAGCCGACGACAAGATCGCTCACGCGTATTGCAAACTGGGGAGCCGTTTGCTGCATCGCTACATTCCAATCGATGCGAAAAACACCGCAAACAGCCCGTCGAGTACGATCACCAGGAAGATCGACTTCACCACCGAGGTCGTGGTCTGCTTGCCGAGCGATTCGGCGCTTCCCTTCACGCGCAAGCCCTCGCTGCAGGCGACGATGCCGATCGCCAGCGCCATGAACGGCGCCTTGATGATGCCGACCTTGAAGCTGGTCACCGACACGGCGTCATGCAGTCGCGCGATATAGATCGCCGGTCCCATGCCGCCATAGAGCTGAGCCACCAGCCCGCCGCCGTACAGTGCCGCCATCGACCCGATGAAGCTGAGGATCGGCAGCGCGAAAATCAGCGCAAGAATGCGGGGCAAGATCAGGACTTCGACGGGATCGAGCCCCATGGTCGACAGCGCGTCGATTTCCTCGCGCATCTTCATCGAGCCAAGCTCGGCGGTATAGGCGCTTCCCGAGCGGCCGGCGACCATGATCGCTACGATCAAGACGCCGAGTTCGCGCAGCACCAGAATGCCAACCATGTCGACGACGTAGGAGTCGGCGCCGAATTTGCGGAAATGGAAGAAGCCCTGCTGCGCGATGATGGCACCGATCAGGAAGGTGATCAGCACCATGATCGGGATCGCTTGCCAGCCGACCCTGTACAACTGATAGACGAATGATGTGAACCGCAGCGACCTCGGCCTGCGCAGCACGCCGACGAGGGCGAGAAAGAGCGAGGCAAGCATCTGCAGGAACACGCTGACGTCTTCCGTCGCACCGACCGCGGAGCGGCCGATGTCATTCACCTTGGCTATGACAGGATTTAATGTGGGCACCGGCGCCGGATTGCGGCGATTGACCTGATGGATTTCCTCGATCAAGCCTGCATATTTGTCGGCGACGCCGATCACCTCGGCGCGATGGCCGGCCGCCGTTGCGCGCCGCGAGATCTTCTCGAGCAGCCAAGCCCCGAGCGTGTCAAGTTCGCGCACCTCGGTCATATCAACTCTTACGGCTTTCGACCGGTCGAGCTCTTCAGTGACGGCGTTGGAGAGAGCTTCCAGTGTTGTCACATTGGCCGCGGTCCAGGACCCACCCGGACGCAGTTCAAGCAGATCGCCTTCCGGCGTAGCCGTTAACTGGGGTTGAGACGCTAAGACCTTCATCAAGACCTGAATTCCTCTTCGACGGGAGCGCGACCTCCCGGATAATCGAACCGTTTTGACACTTAAGCGCTCGCACGGCATCCCATTTGACCTGCCTCAAATCGAGGCCGGCCGTTTCCGCTGTTGACACAAATCAATGGCTGCGCGGCGTTCCCGCCTAGGATCTAACTGAGGTCAAGTAAAGGCGAGACGACGGATGTTCGATACAGAAGCCTTGATCGACGAACTGCAGGCGCTGAAGAAAGACGTCTCGCGCCTCGCGCAGACGACCGGCGAGGGAATTTTTGACGCCTCGAAAAGTCGCGCCGAGACACTGGCGGCCCAGATCAAAACCGCGCTCAACGAGTTCGGCGAGACCTTGGCACAGGAAGAAGACCACGTCGAAAAGCTGATCTCGGAACGTCCGATCACCTCGATCGCCTCGGCTTTCGCGCTGGGCGTAGTCATCGGCTTCTTGCTCAGGAGGCATTAAGTGAGTAGCGAAAACGTCGTCAAACATCTGCGCGCGCTCTGGCGTACCGATAAAATCATCGCCGATATCAAGCTGCGGCATCTCTTGATTGGTCTCGGCTTGCGGGCCTTCGCGGCGCTGATCGCCGCGTTCGGACTGCTGATGCTGGAGCTGTCGGCCTATTTCGCGCTGATCCAGATCTGGAGCGCGATTTCCGCCGCAGCCATTCTTGGCGCAGTCAACTTCGCGATCGCCGCGCTGCTGTTTGTAGTCGCATCGAGGCAGCCGTCGGGACGGGACCTCGAGCTCGCAAACGAAATCCACAGCACGTCGGTCGATGCGCTGCAACTCGAGGTGCGCGCGCTGCAGTCGGAATTATCCGGAATGATCCACCATCCGCTGAATGGCGTCCTGCCGCTCCTGATCGTGCCGTTGATCACGATCATCATCAAAAGCCTGAAAAGGCCGGCGGCAAGAGCTGCAACCGAACCGGCCGCAGCCAAGCAAGAATAGCCGCAAAGCAGCTCAACCCAAACGACTCAAAGCTTCAGCCGCACCTCGCAGATACCGTGCTCGGCTGGATTAGATTTGACCTCGAAGCCGAGATTTCGGCACATCTCGAGCATCACCGTATTTTCGCGCAGCACGTCGCCCGAAATGACCTTGAGCCCCTCCGACTTGGCATATTCGATGATGAGCTGCATCAGCACCCAGCCAAGTCCCTTGCCCTTCAGATCGGACCGCAGCAGGATCGCGTATTCGCCGCTTTCGTAGATCGAGTTGGAATGAATCCGGACCACCCCGACCATCTCATTGGTGACTTCGTCGAACGCGATGAAGGCCATTGCGCGCGCGTAGTCGAGTTGGGTCAGACGCGCGATGAACTCATGGGTGAACTCCTTCATCGGCGCGAAAAACCGCAAGCGCAGATCCTCAGGCGTGACGTGACGCAAAAAACCATGGATCAGCGGCTCGTCCTCGGGCCGGATCGGCCGCGCGAAGACGCTCCAGCCGTCTTTGATCTCGATGTTCCGCTCCCATTGCGACGGATAAGGCCGCACCGCGAAATTCGCCGGGCCTGAGCCTTTGAACTTTCGTTCGGCCTGCCCGATCGCGACACGCGCGTCGACCGCCATGAGGCCGGTTTCGTCCGCCATCAGCGGATTGATGTCCAGTTCGCGGATTTCTGGAATATCGGCCGCCATCTGCGCCAGCTTGACCAGAACCAGCGCCACCGCATCCGGCTTGACCGCGGGCACATCCTTGTAGGCTTGCAAGAGTCTCGAAACGCGGGTGCGCTCGATCAGCTCACGGGCCAGTTTCAGATCGAGCGGCGGAAGCGCCAGCGCCTTGTCGTTGATGAGTTCGACCGCGGTGCCGCCGCGGCCGAACACGATGACGGTGCCGAAGGTCGGGTCATCCGCAAATCCGAGGATCAGCTCGCGTGCCTTGGCCCGCACCACCATCGCCTGCACGATCACTCCGGATATCCGCGCTTCCGGGCGGAGCGCCTTCGCCCGCGCCAGGACGTCGGCAATCGCCCTGCGCACTGCATCCGTGCTGGTAAGGTTGAGCACGACACCGCCGACATCGGATTTATGGACGATGTCGCGTGACATGATCTTCAGCACCACGGTCGCGCCCTGTGCGAACAGCTCAGAGGCGTAGGCCACCGCCTGTTCGGCATCGGCGGCTGCAAACGTCGGCACCATCGCGATGTCATAGGCCTGAAGCAGCCGTCCGATCTCGACCGGATCCAGCCACTCGCGGCCGTCGGCGAGCGCCGTGGCAATGATCTCTTTGGCGGTCTGGATATCGGGCGTAAACGCGCTGGGCATGGCCGGCGGCACCTGCGCCAGCTCCTGCACGACCTCGCGGTGGCGCACCAGATGCATGAAGCCGCGCACCGCATCGTCTTCGGTCGGGTAGTTCGGAATCCCCGCACGGCTCAACGCTTCGATCACCTTCGGCCCCGCGCCGACCCAGACCGCGAGCACGGGCTTGGCCGAGCGGCGATGCTGCCGGTACTTGCTGACCAGATCGGTGACGATGGTGGCGATCTCGTCGCCTGGAGCGATCGCGGTCTGCACGTTCATCACCAGGATCGCATCGTTGTTGGGATCGGTCAGCAGCACCTCCAGCACTGCCGCATAGCGCGTGGCATCGGCGTCGCCGACAATATCGACGGGATTTGATCCGGACCAGGTTCGCGGCAAGATCGCATCGAGCTTCTCGCGGGTCGTCGGCACGATCGGTGCGGGGATGCCGCCGAGCTCGGCGAGCCGATCGATGGCGAGCACGCCGATGCCGCCGCCATTGGTCAGGATCGCCAGCCGTTTTCCCGGCGGCGGATCCACACGCCCCAGCGTCTCGGCGCAATCGAACAGTTCGCGCAGATCGGGTACCCGCACGATGCCGGCGCGACGGAACGCGGCATCGTAGACTGCGTCCGAACCCGCCAGTGCGCCGGTGTAAGTCGCGGCGGCCGTCGCGCCTTGCGCCATGCGGCCGGATTTCACCACGACCACGGGCTTGATCCTTGCCGCGGCGCGCGCCGCCGACATGAATTTGCGCGCGTCCTTGATCGCTTCCACGTACAACAGGATCGCCCGCGTCTTGCCGTCCAGCGCGAAGTAATCGAGCAGATCAGCGATATCGACGTCGAGCTGCTCGCCGACGGAGACGATGCCGGAAAAGCCCACGCCGCGCTGGGCCGCCCAATCCACCATGCCGGCAGCAATCAAGCCCGACTGCGAGATCAGCGCCAGATTTCCCGCACCCGGCGTGTGCGCGGAGAAACTTGCGTTCAAGCTGACGCCCGGCATCATGATGCCAAGGCAGTTCGGCCCGATCAGCCGCATGCCGTATTTCCGTGCGGCGCGCTCGGCGGCATCCGCCAGCGAGCCCTCGCCATGGCCGAGGCCGGTGGCGACGATCAGGGCGCCGGAGGCACCTAGTCTCCCGGCCTGGTCTATGAGGTCAGCAATCGCAGCGCCGGGCGCGGTAATGACCACGAGTTCGGGCACGAACGGCAACTTGTCGATGCTGCCGACCGCGGTCACGCCGCTAATCTCGCCATAATGCCTGTTCACCAGCCCGAATTCGCCTTTGAATTCGGCCTTCCGAATATTTTCAAGAATGGCGCGCCCGACGGACCCCCGCCGCGGACTAGCCCCGATCAACGCGACCGAGCGCGGCGACAGCAGGTTTTTCAAACGATATGTCGACATTTGGTGCAGAAGTCCCGCGAGTGTACCGAATCCAGGCTAGCTACATCTGGCGCCGGACCGGATCTGTTGGAATTTTTACGCGGCTCTGTACCGAAGGATCTAATGCGACATCATAACCCAGCACGGCGGCCGGCCTATCACGGTCTTGGTCGCCCCGCCCCACACGATCTCGTTGAGCCGAGAGTGATGATACGCCCCCATGACCAGAAGGTCGATCGCGTTGGCGTTCACAAAAGCCTCGAAAACCTTGCCGATCGAGCTGCCGTCGATCTTGATGGCTTCAAAGCTTGCCTTGACGCCATGTTCCGCGAGGTGGCTGACCAAGGCCGCCCCGGACTGCGTTTCTTCCGGCGTTTCCCGGTCGGTTGCGGTGATGATGCGCACCGTCGCCGCCGCTTGCAGCATCGGCAGCGCATCGCCAACCGCTCTTGCCGCCGGCGCACTGTGATCCCACGCGATCACGACATCGTCGAACGCCACCGGCAGTTGGGCAGCCAATTCCTCCGGACACATCAGGATCGGCCGGCCCGATTCAAACAACAGCCGCTCGATGATCTTCTCCGATTGAGCGTTGTCGGACCTTACCGGCACCAGCGACAAATCCGTCAGCCGGGCGCATTCGGCGAAATGTCCGGCAATATCGGCGGCGGCAAGCCGACGCAACTTCCGTTCATTGCGAACGCCGAAGCGAACCGCCGCGCTGTCGAACACCTTGAGCAGACCATGTGCGTCCGTCACGCTGCGCAACGCTTCCGCAGCCGTCGCGTTGTCCAGATCGGATGAAATCATGACCTGCGGACGCACCGGGATGTCTTCCTCGACCGCAAACGCGCTGATCCGAGCGCCGAAATCGCCCGATACCGCCACGCATTTGTCGATCGCCGCGAACGCCGCCTCGCTGGGCTCGCCGACAAGCGGCAGAAAGACATCCTTGAGCGGCATCCGCGATCTCCTTTGGCGAGAATGATAAAGTCTTGCCGGCCCTGATTCTTGATCTCCATCAAGCAAGCGCACCGCTCGGGCGCGAATGCGCTGCTTCGCGGAGGCATATGTGCGGCGGGAACTCATTGACATTTCGCCATAGCCGTCCAACCTCTTCTTGACAGAGGTCAAGAACCACTCTGCGTGGTTGACACACCATTAGTAGGCCGCCCGATCGGGATGGGCCTTCGTTTGGAGATACATGTATGCGTGCGATGGTGTTGCCGGCTCCAGAGACGCCTCTGCAGTTGCAGGAGCGCGCGGACCCGAAACCCGGCAACGGCGAAATCCGCGTCAAGGTGAGTGCGTGCGGAGTCTGCCGGACCGACCTTCACGTCGTCGATGCAGAGCTTCCAAACATCAAGTATCCGATCGTTCCCGGACATGAGATTGTCGGCCGCGTCGATCTCATCGGCGACAACGTGACGACACATCGGGTTGGCGATCGGGTCGGCATTCCCTGGCTCGGACATACCTGCGGCGTCTGCCGGTTCTGCAGGGAAGGGATGGAGAACCTGTGCGACCGCCCGCTCTTTACCGGCTACACCCGCGACGGCGGATTTGCCTCCCACGCCATCGCCGATGCCCGCTACGCCTTCCCGCTCGGCGAGGACGGCGACGACGTTTCGATCGCGCCCCTGTTATGCGCCGGCCTGATTGGATGGCGCTCGCTGGTGATGGCGGGAAACGCCGAACGGCTCGGCATCTACGGTTTCGGCGCGGCCGGGCACATCGTTGCCCAGATCGCGCGCTGGCAAGGCCGCTCGGTCTATGCCTTCACGCGGAGCAACGACGGCGCGGCGCAGGATTTCGCCCGCCGGCTCGGTGCCGTGTGGGCCGGTGCGTCGGACCGGGTGCCGGACACCCCGCTTGACGCCGCGATCATCTACGCGCCCGCGGGAGAATTGGTGCCAGCGGCGTTGCGCGCGGTGCGCAAGGGAGGCCGGGTCGTCTGCGCCGGGATTCACATGAGTGATATCCCGAGCTTTCCCTATGATCTGTTATGGGAAGAACGGCAGCTGGTCTCGGTTGCCAATCTGACCCGCCAGGACGGACTGGACTTCCTCAAGATCGTCCCTCAGGCCGGCATCCGGACGCAGACGATGGCCTTCCCGCTTGTCGAAGCCAACGAAGTGCTGACCAAGCTGCGGACGGGGCAAATCCTGGGCGCCGCGGTGCTCGAGCCTTAGGCCCATCATGGCGAGCGCAACGGCAGACGAGCCCCGCGACCAGGAGAGCATCTTTGCATTTCTGACCGATCCGGTGACGCATCCTCAAGCGCTGCGGATCGACACGCATGCGGCATCGGTCTTTCTTGAAGGCAGCCGCGCGCTGAAGATCAAACGCGCCGTCCGCTTTCCCTTCCTGGATTATTCGACGCTGGCGAAGCGGAAAGCCGCATGCGATGAGGAAATCAGGATCAACCGGCAATTCGCGCCGCAGATCTACCATCGCGTCGTTCCGATCACCCGAAACGAGGATGGGTCCTTGAGCATTGACGGCAACGGCGCGCCGATCGAATATGCCGTTGAAATGGCTCGCTTCGACGAACGCCAGACCATCGATCACCTCGCGGGAGCCGGCCCGCTCGATCCTGCTCTTGTCGACGCGATTGCGGATGCGATCGCGGCCTCGCATACCACGGCCCCTCGCGCGCCGACCGAGCCATGGATCGAATCGATCCCTCAAATCACCGCAGACAACATCGCAGCCTTGCGGACCGCGGCATGCTTTCCCGCTGACGAGATCGATGACCTCAAGGACGCATCGCAATCGGCGTTTTCCCACGTGCACGGACTATTGGAGCAACGCGGCCGGCAAGGCTATGTGCGGCGCTGCCACGGCGACCTGCATCTGGCGAACATCGTGCTGATCGAGCAAAAGCCGGTGCTGTTCGATGCCATCGAGTTCGATGAAAAGATCGCCTCGATCGACGTGCTCTACGACCTTGCGTTCCCGCTGATGGATCTGCTCCGCTACGGCCGACAGGCGGAAGCCAATGCGCTTCTCAACCGGTATCTCTCGATCACGCCGGATGAAAACCTCGGCGCGCTCGCTGCCCTTCCGTTGTTGCTGTCCATGCGTGCGGCGATCCGCGCGCATGTGTTGCTAGCCCGGCTCGGCCGGTCCAATCCGGAAAAAGCGACGATTGTCGAAATGGCACGCGCTTATTTCGAATTGGCGAGAGCATTGATCCATCCGCCGGCGCCAATGCTGATCGCGGTCGGGGGTCTGTCGGGTACCGGCAAATCGGTATTGGCGCGCGGGCTGGCCCCTTTCATCGGGCCGCAGCCGGGGGCGGTCGTGGTGCGCAGCGACGTGCTGCGGAAGCAATTGTTCGAGGTTCGGGAGACAGAACCGCTGCCTGCGGACGCGTACCTGCCGGAAGTGAGCGAGCGGATTTACGACGCGTTGGGGCAAGACGCGGCCCACGTCGTTTCGCAAGGCCATTCCGTCGTGGTTGACGCGGTGTTTGCCCGTGAAGCGGAGCGGGCTGCGATCGAGCATGCTGCTCGCAGGCTGGGCGTCCGCTTTGTCGGCCTCTTTCTGGTGGCCGATCTGGAAACCCGGCGAAACCGCGTCTCCCGCCGGGTGTCCGATGCCTCCGACGCCACGGCGGAGATTGCCGGACTGCAGGAGAAATATGATATCGGCGCGCTCGACTGGGCGCGCATTGACGCTTCCGGATCGCCGGAGGCGACGCTCAAGCAGTGCCAAATCCGGCTCGCCGACTTTCAAGCGGCCCGTTAGCGCGGAATAACGATGTCGCGATTGCCGACCCCAGCGAGCAAAAGCGTCCGCCCTCGCAAGTCCGGATTGCACAGGCATCCGCTTCCACGGCTCAATGTTGCAATGCGATGCGACACCGCGTTTCGCATCGTCGCGCGCCGCCACTTCGAGGGTCTCGGTGCGAACCGCGAAGCGACGTGCGAAGGCGACCCGATGGCGCTGCACCAAATGCGGGTTGCGCTCACGCGTTTGCGCACTTCCATCCTGTTCTTTTCGCCGATGGTCGATGACGCCATCACCGACCGAATACGAGACGAACTGAAGTGGCTGAACAGCCAGCTCGGCACCGTACGCGACCTCGATGTCGCAATCGAACGGATCGCGGCCGCCAATCCCGGGCTGCCACAGCCCCTAACCCAATTTCAGTCGTGGCAGGAAAAGCGCGCGGAAGGTCATCGTCAGCTGACGCGTTCGCTTCGGTCGGCGCGATATCGGCGCCTGGTTGAGCGCACGTCGGGATGGATCGAAAACGGACCCTGGTGCAGCAAGACCGGCAAGCAGGCCGCGAGAAGACGTGCCACCCCAATCGCCGCCTACGGCGTGGACAAATTAGCACGATGGGAGAAAACACTTCTCAAAAAATGCCGCAAGCTGCGCAGTATGGATGCAAGGAAAAGGCATCGGCTGCGTCTTTTGAACAAGAAGCTAACCTATTCGATCGACTCGCTTGCGGACCTATTTTCAGACCAGCGATTTTCGAAGCAACAGACAGCGTTGAAGCATTTGCGCAAGGCGCAAAGATGTCTCGGGCAGTTGAACGACGATGTCAGGGGCCGTGCGCTGGCGGTCGCGCTGCGCCAGGACGGCGTCGAGACGCCATTAGAATTTCTCACGCCCAAGGATGAAAAGCGTCTCTTGAGCGAGACGAAAGAGGCCTATCGAAAACTGGCCACTTTGAAGCCGTGGAAATAGAGGGGCGCGCCAGGGCAGCCTCCGGCTATAGATGCACATAGTCCCCAGGCGCGTCGGGCAGGCTCTGGCCGTCCGCGCCGGCAACGCCCATCCGCGGCGGCTCGCAAGGCACGCCGGATCGCGCGACCAGCCACCGCGTCCACTCCGGCCACCACGACCCCTCCGTCCGGGGCGCGATCTTCAGCCATTCGTCCGGGCCGATATAGGGCGCATCCGCGGCCTTGGTCTTGACCTGATAGAAGTGCCCCTGCTCGTTGGGTGGGGCCACGACGCCTGCATTGTGGCCGCCGCTGGTCAGGAGGTAGGTCACATCAGCTTCCACCTGGTAGTGGATCTTGTAAGTGGATTTCCAGGGCGCCACGTGATCTCTCAGCGTACCGACGACGAACATCGGCGTGTGGATATCGGATAACGCGATCGGCCTTCCTTCAACGAGGTAACGGCCCTCGGCAAGGTCGTTGTGGAGGAACAACTTGCGCAGGTATTCCGAATGCATGCGGTAAGGCAGACGCGTCGCGTCGGCGTTCCAGGCCATCAGATCGCTGGACGGCGCGCGCTCTCCCATCAAATAGTCGCGGGAGACGCGTGACCAGATCAGGTCGTTCGAACGCAGGAGCTGGAAGGCGCCCGCCATTTGCGTGGTCTCGAGATAGCCGCGTTCCCACATCATGTCTTCGAGAAATGCGACCTGGCTCTCGTTGATGAACAAGTTCAGTTCACCTGCTTCGGTAAAGTCGGTTTGCGCGGCGAGCAGGGTGATCGACTTCAGCCTGTTATCGCCGTCTCTCGCCATCGTCGGCGCTTGCGATCGAGAGCAGCGTCCCGCCCAGGCAATAGCCGAGCGCATGAATTTGCCGGCCGGGCACGATGTCGTTGATCGTCGACAGCGCAGCCTTCACGCCGAGGGTGCGATAGTCGTCGAAGGCGATGTCGCGATCCCCTGCATCCGGATTGCGCCAGGAGATCATGAATACGGTGAAGCCTTCGCCGGTCAGGTACTTCACCAGCGAATCCTGCGGCGACAGGTCGAGGATATAGTACTTCATGATCCAGGCCGGCACGATCAGGATCGGTTCCGGATGCACCTTCCCGGTGGTCGGGTAATACTGGATCAACTCGATCAACTCGTTGCGGAACACGACCTTGCCGCGCGAGATCGCAACGGTTTTCCCAACGACGAATTCTTCATTTTCCGCCGACGGCTTGCCGGGAGACAGCAAGCGCATCAGGTCGCCGCACCAGTTCTGCCAGCCGAACAGGAAATTCTCGCCGCCGCTCTGAAAGGCCTTCTGCAGAACTTCAGGATTGGTCGCGGCAAAATTCGACGGCGCCAGCATGTCGAGCACCTGCCGCACCGAGAATTCGACGATCGCCTCGTTCGGCGGCGCAACACCGCGTACGCCCGTGGTCGCGTTGTGCCACCACTGCTCCCGCAGCAGAAACGCCTGCGCGAGCATATTGAAGGGCGGGCTTTCCCATTCAGGCGCGGAAAAGCGCCGGTCCTGTGGCTGCGGCTTGATCAGGGACCACGGCCTATGACCGGGTTCGGTGTAGTGAAGCGCAGATTCGAAAATCCTACCCGCGGTCTGCATGGCATCCTGGGCGATCTCCAACTGACGCTGCGGTGCCGCCGCCAGATGCGAGGCCCAGTCGAAATAGGCCAGCGAAAGCGCAACCGGGGAGATGCCGCTGGTCAAGCGTGCGAGCGTCGCGTGAAACGCGCGATCGATCTGTTCGGCCTCAATCGGTCGACTTCCGCTGACCTCAGATCCCTGCACCGCGCGCGGTTTGACGGTCACGGGAACGTCGGGCTTCTGAACGTCAGCCACGGCGTGAGCCGGGCTTGGCAAGAATAGTGCCTCGGCCTTTGGCGGAGCTGTTGTCGGCGGCACGGAAATTCTCTTTCATTTCGTCGGTACTGGACTTCTGATCCGTGACATCCGGAAGACGAATCAGCTCGGCGACCGGTTGCCAAACAAGTTGGATGTGTTTTCGATCGCCCGCTGCCCGTGCTTGAAGAGCCGCTCACAGTCGCGCCGCACAAAGTCGATCTGGTGCTGGCTGCATTCCTCGTACATCGTCTTGATGTCCTTGACCGAATGGGCCCCCGCCATTTTCGACACAAACTCCGTGAGCAAGTGAGTCTCAGTCCGCGCCCGATCCAGCAGCTCGTTGCTGATGAACAGCATCTCATCAAACATCACGCGCTGCGCTCCAAATAGAAAATCTTGGGCTCGCTTGTTTGCTGTAGCGAGACGCGCGGTAGCATCGGCTTCCGACTGTTCAGCGGCACGCGCTTGGGAAAGCTCAGTCATGAAAACCTCCTAAAACCGGCGGTTTACGCCTTTTTTTCTACAATACGCCCTTATTCGGGGACGACATTGAGATGCATCAAGCCGAACAAGAAGGCCGGCGGGTGCTTGACCTTGATCAAATCCCGCGTTGGCGGCCGGGATAAGCTTTTTTATTATCGGATTTTAATCTTGAACTCTCGGAGCCAACCATGCGTGCCCACCAGATCATGACCCGGCCGGTCATTACCGTTACGCCTGAAACCACGATCGTCGAAGCCGCGAACATCATGCTGCAAAAGCACGTGAGCGGGCTGCCGGTGGTCGACGATACCGGCAAGCTCGTCGGCATCGTCTCGGAGGGTGATTTCATTCGCCGCAGTGAAATCGGCACGCAGCGCAAGCGCGGCCGCTGGCTGCGGTTTATCTTGGGCCCCGGCAAGTCGGCCTCCGATTTCGTTCACGAACACGGCCGCAAGATCTCCGAGGTCATGACCAAGTCGCCGCTCACCATCACCGAAGACACGGCGCTCGAAGAAATCGTCGAATTGATGGAGAAAAACAACGTCAAGCGGCTGCCGGTGATCCGCGCAGACAAGATCGTCGGCATCGTTTCGCGCGCCAACCTGTTGCAGGCGGTTGCAAGCCTCGCCCGCGAGGTCCCCGATCCGACCGCCGACGACGACCACATCCGCAACCGTGTGATCGATGCGATGGAGAAGAACGATTGGTGCCCGTTCGGCCTCAGCGTGATCGTGAAGGACGGCATCGTCCACTTGAGCGGCGTCATCACCGAGGAGCGCTCGCGACAAGCCGCCGTCGTAGCCGCCGAAACCGTACAGGGCGTGAAGAAGGTTCACGACCATCTGTGCTGGGTCGACACCATGTCCGGCATGTACCTGAACTCGCCGGAAGACGATGAACTGGCCAAGGCGAGCTGATTTCCGGATCTGAAGCGGCGAGGACCGGTGCGCGTCTTACGGAAAGTCTCAGCCATTGAACAGGCCTCGTAATGACTTCGTCAATGCCCGGCAGCTTTGCCGGGCATTCACGCCTTGGCTGCATCCGATCAGAAGGATGTGGATCGGCGGGACGAGCCCGGCCTGACAAAAAAGCGTGCTGTGGATACAGGGTTCCCGATCGCGCCGACAGGAAGCCGCTGCTCATCACTGATATTGCACGAAAGCGGCGGCCGCGGACCCCGCATTGCAAGCAATCCTGCGGACCGGCTGTGATGGCGCTTCAGAGCAATTTCCCATCAGGACCAAAAAACGGATGCGGTCCGTCAAAATTGCCGATCGGCACGTGATGGGTAACGACGTGGCCGAAACCGTCAGCTGGAAACCAGCTGTGGAGATGAAAGGCCGCCGGCTCGATCCTGAAGCACGGCTCGCGCAATTCGGCGATATCGAGATCGACCGCGTGATTCGGCGCCGGGCAAATCGTTGCGGGCACGCCGGCAAATAGAGTGAGCACCGCGCGATGCACGTGACCGGCAGCGATCAGTTGCACGCGCGGATGACGCCTGACCAGATCGGCCAGTGCGCCGGCATTGCGGAGATTCTGCCGATCCATGTGCCGGATGCCGGCCGCGAACGGCGGATGGTGCAGGAACAGCAACGCCGGCCGATTCGCCGAGGACGCCAGCGTCGCGTCGAGCCATTGCAGGGTCGGCGCGTCCAGTTCGCCATGCGGTTTGCCGGGCACGCTCGAATCCAGCAGCAGAAGGTCGAGAGCGTCTATTTCGACCTTCTGATTGGGCGGGCCGGACGAAAACGCGTAGGCGCTTTGCGGAAATGCCGCGCGCATCATGTCGCGCGAGTCGTGATTGCCGGGAATGCCGGCAAACGGCAGCGTCAACGGCGCCAAAAGGCGCCTGAGATGGTCGTATTCCTCGACGGTCGGCGTGTCAGCAAGATCGCCCGAGATCACCACGAAGTCCGGCGCAGGCTTGAACGCGTTCAAGCTGGCGATGCAGCGCTCCAGCGCTTTCGCCGTATCGACACGGCCGTAGGCAAGCCGGCCGGGCGGCTTGATATGCAGGTCTGAAATCTGGGCGATACAAACTGGTTTTGAGGACATCGTTCTTCAGTTCTCCGGCGGCAACAGGCGAACGGCCTCCGCTGCAATCGAAAGCCCGATCCTGTCGCCGGCCTCGGCCTTTATCGTATTCGGCGCGTCGACCGTGAGCAGCTTGTGCGATGCGCCGCTGACGACGATGCGCTGCCGGTCGCCGGTGAAACTGACGCTGTCGATCGTGCCGGACAGCAGCGTCGTGTCGGCACCGACGATCCCAATGGTTTCAGGACGGACCATGGCGACCGCGGCCGCAAGATTCGCGTCGCCGCCGACGGGTTGCCGCCCGCCCGGCAGAACCAGCTGACCGTTCTCGACCGGCGCTTCGATGATGTTCGCAGCGCCGATGAATTCGGCAACGAAACGGTTCTCGGGCGCGAAATAGATCTCGCGCGGCGAACCGATCTGGGCAATCGCCCCTTTGCGCATGACCACGACGCGATCGCCTAACTCCATGGCTTCGGCCTGATCATGCGTGACATAGATCGCGGTAATGCCGAGCGCGCGCAGCAGGCGATTGAGCTCGCCTCGCAGGCGTTCGCGCAACGCGGCGTCGAGCGCGGTCAAGGGCTCATCCAAGAGCAGGATGCCCGGCCGGATCGCGACCGCCCGCGCCAGCGCAACCCGCTGGCGCTGGCCGCCGGAAAGCTGGTCGATCCTGCGGTTTTCCAGCCCCGTGATGTTGGTCAGCGCCACCAGTTCGGCGACGCGCTCGGCGCACTCTGGCTTCGACATGCCGCGTATTTTGAGGCCGTAGCCGATATTGTCGGCAACGCTCATATTGGGAAAAAGCGCGTAGGACTGAAACACCATGCCGACATTGCGTTGCTCGATCGGCACCGAGGTCATGTCCTTGCCGTCGAACAGCACCTTCCCCCCGGTATCAGGCAATTCGAGACCGGCGATGATCCGCAGCATCGTGGTCTTGCCGCAGCCGGAGGGGCCGAGCAGCACCAGCGTTTCGCCGCGCGCGATGTCAAGCGTCGCCGGCTCCAGCGCACGCGTGCCGTCGGCGAAGGTCTTGCCGCAGTTCTCGATGCGCACCGCCGCGCCATGGCCCGCCACAGCGCTCATCTTGCCTGCTCCCTGTCGGCGAACATCTGCATGGCGACCAAGAGCGGAATGATCATGATGAAGAAGATCAACGTATAGGCCGACGCCACTTCCAGCCGCATCGAGGCGTAGCTATCGGCAAGCCCGATCGGCAGCGTCTTGGTGAGCGGCGTATGCAGCATCCAGGTCAGGTTGAACTCGCCGAGCGAAAGCGTCACCACCATCAGGCTGCCGGCAAGAATGCCCGGCATTGCATTGGGAACGATCACGTCGAAAAACCGCCGCCAGGGCGACGCGCCGAGCGAGGCCGCGCCTTCGTCAAGCGTCTTGACGTCGACGGTGGCGAACACCGCCATCACCGACCGTACCATGAAGGGCATGGTAAAGATGACATGGCCTACCAGGATGAATAGCCAGGAGCGGCGAAACGCACCAAAGCCGCCATAGGTCAATAGCAGCGCGAGCGCGATCGCAAGTCCCGGGATCGCCAGCGGCAGCGTGATGATTTCCTCCACCACGCGCGAAAGCCGCCCGCCCCTGACGTGCAGCGCATAGGCGGCGGGGACGCCGGCAACCAGCGTGGCCGCAAGCGTTGCCAATGCGATCACGAATGAAAGCAGGATGGTGTCGGCATAGACCTCCCAGACCTGCTCAACCCATTGCAGCGTGACGCCCGACGCAATCCCGCGAAAGTAGTTCACCGTGACGCCGGCCAGCATCGACAGGCCCGCGGGCACCACCAGGAACGCGGCGACAAGGAGCGTAAAGAGAAGCTGGCCGATAAAGATCAGGCGATCGCGCATGGTTTCATCCGGCCGCCGCGACCGCGCTGCCGCTGAACGAGCGGGCGAGCGCAAGGATGAACCAGGTGATGATGCCGAGCCCGACCGACAGCGCCGCCGAGGTTGAAAAATTCGCGGCCAGCGTGAACTCGGTATAGATCAGCATCGGCAGCACATCGATGTTGGTCGCCAGCGTAAAGGCGGTGCCGAACGCGCCCATCGCGGTCGCAAACGCAATCGCGCCGGAGGCGACGAATGCCGGCGCCAGCGCCGGCAGCACGACGTCGCGCTGCACCGCCCAGGGGCTTGCGCCGAGCGAGCGCGCAGCTTCCTCCAGACCCACATCGAGCTTCTGCACCGCCGCCATGATGGTGAGAATGACGCGGGGGATCGAGAAATAGAGATAGCCGAGGAAAAGCCCGTAGATCGAATAGGCAAACACCAGCTTTTGCCCAACCAGACGGTTCGAGATATCACCGATCAGGCCCTGACGCCCGGCAAGCAGGATGATCATGAAGCCGACCACGACACCTGGGAACGCCAAGGGAAAGGTCAGCATCGCGATCAGCACAGCTCGGCCAGGGAACCGATGACGCTGCAGGAACATTCCGGCGATCGTGGCAACGATCAGCGTCACGGCCGTGGTCGCGGCCGCCAGCAGAACCGTATTGATCAGGGTCGCGCGGTAGCGCGGCTCGGTCAGGATGGCGAGATATCCGGCGAGCCCTTGCGGCCCTGCGGCACCGGTCACCACCAGCCGCGCCATCGGCAGCAGGAAGAACGCCGCCGTCACGACGGCAAGCGGCAACAGGCACAGCCAGACAAAGGATCGATGCGACATGAAACGATGGTGTCCCCGCCTTTCAAGCCGGGGCGGCATATTGCATCAGCGGACCTCGGCGAGATAGCGGTCCACAAAGCCTTTTTGCACGCTTTCCATCTCGCCCCAGTCGACGCTCTTGGCGCGCGCATAGTCGCTATCCGGCAAGAACTTGCTCTTCACCGCCTCGGGCAGTTCGATCGGACGCGCCGGGCGCAAGTATGCGTTGGTCCAGATCGCCTGGCCCTTGTCGGACAACAGATAGTCCAGCACCTTCTTGGCCTTTTCCTTGTCGGGTGCGTTCTTGACGAGACCGACGACATAAGGAAACACCACCGACCCCTCGCAGGGAATCACGAATTCGAAACTGCCCTTCTCCGAGTATTTGGCGCGATAGGCGTTGAAATCGTAATCTAGGAGGATCGGCACCTCGCCGGAAACCACGCGGGCGTAGGAGGTCTGCTTGGGCACGATCGGGTCGTTCTTTTGCAGTTCCTTGAAGAAGGCGATCGCGGGATCGAAGTTCTTGGCGGAGCCTCCGAGCGCCAGATTGATCGCAACCGCGCCGACGTAACCGACCGCGGCCGAACTCGGATCGAGATAGCCGACCATGCCCTTGTAGTCGGGCTTCAAGAGGTCCTTCCAGCAGGCCGGTACCGGCTTGCCGCCGAGCGCGTCCTTGTTGACGAACAGCCCGAGCGTCCCGGAATGGATGGTGGTCCAGTAGCCGTCCGGATCCTTCAATCCAGCCGGCACTTCATCCCATTTCGCGGGCTTGTAGGGCTCTAGCGCATCTTGCGCCTTCGCCTTCATGCCGAAATTGACGCCGAAATAGCCGATGTCGCCGACCGGGTTGTTCTTCTCGGCCAAAATCTGCGCCAAAGCCTGACCCGAGTTCTTGTTGTCGTGGGGGATATCGTAGTGCAGGTCGGCCTTGATCGCCTTGAGCATGGAAGCCCAGTCCGCCCATTCGGGGGGGCAATTGTAGCAGATGACGTCGGCCGCTTTGGCAGATTGCCACGGCGCCAGGAAGGCCAGCGCAAGCAAGATCAGGGCAAAACGGACGGTCTTCATGAGACAAGCTCCGATTTCAGAGGATCAGGACGGCAATGGGCCCCAACTATAGGCCCCGCATGAAAGATTTGCGACGGACGGCTTTTGCTATGCAACAAAGCTGGGGAGAGCGCTCCCGCCCCCTGCGCGCCTTGCAGCGCAACCAGTGTTGCAGGTATCCTGATCGCTGCCGCTCAGGCTCTAACAGAGGCTCACAAAGAACGCCTACGGAGAAAAACCCATGAACCCGCCGGTCAATGCCCCCGCGATCAAGATCGTCAAATCAGTCCGCGAACAAGTGAGCGCGGAGGAATGGCAAGCCCGTGTCGATCTCGCCGCCTGCTATCGCCTCACCGCGATGTACGGCATGACCGAGATGATCGCCAACCATATCTCCTGCCGCGTTCCCGGATCGCCCAATCACTTCCTGATCAACCCCTATGGGATGCTGTACGAGGAGATCGATGCGTCCTGCCTGATCAAGGTCGATTACGACGGCAACACAATCTTCAATGCCTCGGACTACGGCGTCAACGCGGCCGGCTTCGTCATCCATAGCGCCATCCACATGGCGCGACACGACGTCGACTGCGTCGCGCATACCCATACGCCGGCGGGGATGGCGGTCTCAGCAATGGAATGCGGGCTATTGCCGCTGGCGCAGACATCGATGCGGTTTCTCCACATCGCCTATCATGACTTCGAAGGCATTGCCGACGATGTCGGAGAGCGCGAGCGGCTGGTCGCCGACCTCGGCAATCATGAAGCGATGGTTCTGCGCAACCACGGACTGCTCGTGGTCGGACGCACCATCCCGGCGACGTTCAACCTGCTCTATCGCATGGAGCGCGCCTGCGAGGTGCAGGTGATGGCGCTGTCCTGCAATACCAAGCTGGTCTACCCGCCGCAGGACGTGCTGGAAAAGACCTTCGACAAGGTGAAGCCGCGCCCCAATCTGCCGAACCGCAACGGCGACCTCGCTTGGCCGGCGCTGCTGCGCAAGCTCGACCGCGTCGATACGTCGTACCGGAATTAGCAGCCAGAGACGAATGACCAGTACCAAGAGCCGGCGAGTCCCGGCGGCTCTTCTTTGGGTCAGCGCGGCACCACTGCGGTCGCTTCGATCTCGACCCGCGCGGCCTTTTCAACGAGGCGCACCACCTGCACCAGCGCCATCGCCGGATAATGCGCGCCGAAGATCTCGCGATAGATCTGGCCGAGTTCTCTGAGGTTCGCCAGATACTCCTCCATGTCGACGACATACCAGGTGAGGCGCACGAGATGTTCGCGGCCGCGCGTCGGTTTCGGCGAGGATCGCCGAAATGTTGCTAAGGGTCTGACGGACCTGGGCGGCAAAACCGGCCGGCAAATGACCCCGGCTGTCCCAGCCGATCACCCCGCCGGTCACCACGATGCGGCCATCGGCAGCCATGCCGTTGGCATAGCCCTTCGGGGCCGGCCACCCGCTCGGCTGCAAAATCTGCGCGGCGCCCGAGGCTTCGTTTTTCGCAGCCGGCAGCACCGCAAGCGTGGGCCCTTTTGGCGTGCTCACGAACAATTCTCCATCCATCCCGTAGTCATTCCGCGGCCATGCCGGCCGACGCCGCGCCAGCCTGGGCCATCTGCCGCAAGGCAAATCGCTTCAATTTGCCGGTCTCCGTCTTCGGCAGTTGCGCCACGAATTCGATCGCGCGCGGATATTTGTAGGGAGCGATCTCGCGCTTGACGTGGTCCTGCAGGGCTGCCGCCAGCGCATCATCGCCGGTTACGCCGGAGGTGAGCACGATATAGGCCTTTACGATCATGCCGCGCGCCTCGTCGGGCGCACCGACAACGCCGCACTCGGCCACGGCCGGATGCATGAGCAGGGCGGCTTCGACGTCGGGACCGGCGATGTTGTAGCCCGAGGAGATAATCATGTCGTCGGCGCGGGCCACGAAAGCGAAGCGGCCGTTCTCGTCGCGAACGAACGCATCGCCCGTCAGATTCCAGCCGTCGCGCACATAGTTCGACTGCCTGCTGTCTGCGAGATAGCGGCATCCGGTCGGCCCGCGAACCGCAAGCTTGCCGACCGTCCGCGGCGGCAATTCGTTCATGTCCGCGTCGACGATCTTGGCCTCGTAGCCGGAAACCGGGCGCCCCGTCGTTCCGGCGACGGCGTCGCCAACGCGATTGGTAATGAAGATATGCAGCAATTCCGTGCTGCCGATGCCATCGAGAATTGGCTTGCCCGTCTTGGCTGTCCAGCTCTCGAAAACCGGCGCCGGCAACGTCTCGCCGGCCGAAACCGCAAGACGCAGCGACGACAGGTCGGCCCCCTTGTCCATCGCTGTCATCATCGCCCGATACGCGGTTGGCGAGGTGAAGCAAATCGTGGCCTTGTAGGTTTCAATGATCTTGACCATTTCGCTCGGTGCCGCGTTTTCCAGGAGCGTCGCGGTGGCGCCGAACCGCAACGGAAAGATCGCAAGACCGCCCAGTCCAAAGGTGAAGGCAAGCGGCGGCGAGCCCACGAAGACATCATCCGGCGTCACCTTGAGCACTTCCCTGGCGTATCCATCCGCGATGATCAGGAGATCGCGATGGAAATGCATGGTCGCCTTTGGCTCGCCCGTGGTGCCCGAGGTAAATCCCAGCAAGGCGACATCATCCCGGCCGGTTTTGACCGCATCGAACCGGACCGGCTTGTTCAGCGCCACCCGATCGAGCTCGGCGTCATGGTTCGACGTTCCATCAAAATTCACGACCTGCTTGAGAAAGCGGCTGGTCTTGGCGCACGCAACCAGTTCGTCGGCAATGCGGCTATCCGTCAGCCCCAGCGCGATCTCCGCCTTGTCGATGATCTTCGTCAACTCGCCGGCCCGAAGCATCGGCATGGTATTGACGACGACGGCGCCCGCTTTGGTTGCTGCAAGCCATGCCGCGACCAGGGCCGGATTGTTGCCCGAACGTATCAGGACCCGGTTGCCGGGCTTGACGCCGTAATTTTCCACCAGCGCGTGCGCAAGGCGGTTCGACCAATCCGCCAGCTCCTTGTAGGTGCGCTGGCGCCCGTTGCCGATCAGTGCGATTCGGTCGCCGAACCCCTTCTCGACAATACGGTCGGTCAACTCGACCGCGGCGTTGAGATATTCGGGATATTGGAATTCCGGCCGGTCGAGATGCAATTCCGGCCACTCGTGGAACGGCGGAAGATTTCGCCGCGTAAAATCGTCAACGTGACCCGACGGGCCAAGCCTGGGATTTCCATCTGACATTTTCATCGCCCCTTGCTTTCGGGTTGAAAGTGTTGAGACCAATATCGAGGACGCCCGGCGGCGCTTCATCCTTAAACATTTTATACTTAAAGCAATTGGGCGCAAGTATGCAAATTTGTGCATTCCGACGCTTTCCATTCGTCAGATACCCTGGGCTCGACGGCCCGCGAGTTCCTTGAGCCGCGCGACCATCGTTGACGCCGGATCAGACAACGGCGCAATTGCGGTGAAATGATTGGCATCGGGAACGGTGCCGAAGCGGGTGGCGACGCCGGCTTTGCCCCAGAAATCCACGATGCTGCGGCTCTGCCGGAAATATTCCGAGCTTTCGTTCCCGCCTACCACCGCATCGAGAATTCCGCCCTCCGGGGGTTTCCAGAACAGCGGACTTGCAGCCCTCGCCGATGCCTGATCGAGGCGCAACGCCTTGTTGATCGATGTTTCGACCAGCGGCGCAAGGTCGAACAGGCCGGAAATAGCGTAGGCCGCGATGACGAGGTGCTTCGGCAGCGAGGGATCGAGCGCCGGCCAATCCGTGGCCAAGAGGCAGGCCGCGAGATGCCCGCCGGCGGAATGGCCGCTGAGCACGAGCGGACGACCGAGCCGCGCCAACTCGCGTGTCGCCGCACGCATCTGCACAATGATCGTGTCGACCGTGACGTGAGGGCAAAGATCGTAGCTGGGAACGGCGACAGCAATCCCATGGGTATTCAGCCCGCGCGCGCAATGGCTGAACGAAGAGCCGTCCAGCGCCTGCCAGTAACCGCCATGGATGAAAACGACGATCGGCCCGTTGTCATTGCCGGGAAACAGATCGATCGTGTTGCGGGCACCAGACCCATAGACAATCGATTGCGGGGCGTGCCGCTCGCGATAGATTGCGGCATCTTTCGCCCAGCCGGCCATCAGCGCCGGGTTTTCCGGAACCCGCGCCCGGTTGTTGTATTCAACCTCGTAGTCGACCCGGGCCACGAGATTTACGGCGTCCGCCGGCTAGCGGACTTCTGCGCCGAACCCTTGGTCTTCGCGAGCAACCGCATCAAATCACGAACGTCCTTCGGCGTCAGGTCGGAAAAAATGTCGGCGATCCAGGTCTCGTGCTCGGCCGCCATGCGGCGAAACTCGGCGCGGCCGATTTTCGTCAGGCGGATGACCTGCACGCGGCGGTCGGATACCGAGGTGCGGCGGTCGAGATGACCGGATTCGACGAGCCGCTCGACGAGCCCGGTCACGTTGCCGTTCGACACCATCATGCGCTTGGAAACATCCGACAGCGTCATGCCGTCGGGCGCCTTGTCGAGCTGGGCCATCAAATCGAAACGCGGCAGCGTGACCTCGAAGCGCGCGCGCAGCCGGCTGCGTACCTCGCCCTCGATCAGGGTCGTGCAGGTCAAAAGACGCAGCCACAATCGCAGTTCGTTGCCGTGATCCTCGGGGAGTTCGACGGCCTTGGTCTCGGAATCAAGGATCATGGGTAAATCGTACCTGCCTGGAGCTTCGTCGCCCTGCCGCCGTCCGCGCCTTGGATTCTGGCGATCTTTTGACCTTCAAATAATCCGGGACCTACCGCAAGTCAAAACGCATTCGTTAGAGATTGCCGCCTTGTTCGCCGAGTTTCTTTAGGCTTCAAGCAATTGGCGCGCCGCTTGCATGCGGCTGTCAAAGCGGGCGCGGGCCCGCCGCCGCTTTGCTTGCGGCAATAGCCTTCGTCAGAATAAGCTGGAAAGCTCGGAATTAGGTTGACGCAGCCGCGAGCTGCTGCCGAATCTCCGCTTAAGGGAGTTGTCATGAAACAGCAGTCGAAGTTGGCCGGCCTTGCGATGTTGTTGAGCGTCGCAGCGCAACCCGCATTCGCGCAGGACAAGATCAAGATCGGCGTGATCGTAACCTTGTCGGGGCCCGCGGCGGTGCTCGGCCAGCAGGCCCGCGACGGTTTTGCGCTCGGGCTGAAGGATCTCGGCGGCAAGATGAGCGGCCGGGATGTCGAGGTCACCGTGGTCGATGACGAACTCAAGCCCGACGCGGCCGTCACCAAGGTGAAGGGCCTGCTCGAGCGCGACAAGGTCGACTTCGTCGTCGGCCCGATCTTTTCCAATATCCTGCTGGCGATTCACAAGCCGGTCATCGATACCAAGACCTTTCTGATCAGCCCGAATGCCGGACCCTCCAGCTACGCCGGCAAGGAGTGCAGCCCGTTCTTCTACGTGACCTCTTATCAGAACGATCAGGTCCACGAGATCCTCGGCAAGGTTGCCCAGGATCGCGGCTACAAGCGCGTCTATCTGCTGCTGCCCAACTATCAGGCCGGGCGCGATTCCGCCGCCGGTTTCAAGCTCGACTACAAGGGCGAGATCGTGGAGGAGTCCTACATGCCGCTGGGCACGCTGGACTTCCAGCCCGAACTGACCAAGATCGCGTCGCTCAAGCCGGATGCCGTTTTCACTTTCATGCCGGGCGGCATGGGCGTGAACCTCGTCAAGCAGTATCGGCAGGCAGGCCTCGCCGACAGCATTCCGGTGCTATCGGCCTTCACCGTCGATGAATCGACGCTGCCGGCGCAGCAGGATGCCGCGGTCGGAATGTTCGGCGGTGCCAACTGGGCACCTAATCTCGACAATCCCCAGAACAAGAAATTCGTCGCCAGCTATGAGGCCGCGTATAACAGCGTGCCCGGCACCTATGCCATGCAGGGCTATGACACGGCCATGCTGATCGACAGCGCGGTTAAGGCGGTGAAGGGCGATCTTGGCAACAAGGATGCGGTCGCAGCAGCGCTCAAGAAGGCGGATTTCACCTCGCTGCGCGGCGGCTTCAAGTTCAACACCAACGGCTATCCGATCCAGGATTTCTACCTGACCAAAGTCGCCAAGCGTCCGGACGGAAAATTCCAGACCGAGATCGTCCAGAAAGTGTTCGAGAATTACGGCGACCGCTACGCCAAGGATTGCACGCCAGCCAACTAATACCGGATAGCTGAAACACGGGGAGAAACGAGCAATGAAGACCGAGGTCGCCGGCATCACGCGGGCCAACGAGGGCATTCAAGGCATTTCCTGGAATATCCTCGGCCAGACCTATGTGCCGAAGAATCGCACCGAACACTGCTTTTCCTGGCACGCGACGTTCCCGCCCGGCACATTCGTCCCGCCGCATATTCATCCCGACCAGGACGAGTACCTCTACATCCTCGAGGGCCGGCTCGATTTCATGCTCGATGGCGCCGATGAGTCCGCAACAGCCGGAGACACGGTACGCCTGCCGATGGGCAAGCCGCACGGCATCTTCAACAAGTCACAACAAAACGCCAAGACATTGTTCTGGGTATCCCCCACCCGCCGGCTCTATGACCTGTTCTGGGCGATTCACAATATGAAGCAGCAAAACCCCGATGAGGTGGTCAAGCTCGCCGCCGAGCACAACATCCACTTCCTGCCGCCACCACCGGCGTAGAGCATGATCCGGAAAAGTGGGAACCGGTTTTCCCTCGCGACAAACGCGAAGCGTTTGCGCGGAGATCATGCTTAAACAAAGAAATGAGATCATGATCCGATGCAATCTAATCGGATCGTGATCTAAGCTGCGTCGCTGCTCAGGACTGGCGCGCGACCACGCGCGCGGCAAAGCCCGCCTTGGCAGCGTAGCCGCGTACGATCGCCTCGCGGGCTTCATAGCTAAGGATGGTGTCGATATCGGTGAATCCCTGTGGCGCGAGCTGTTCGACCGCATCGATCACGCCCTCGGGGCCGCCGCGGCGGTTGGACGCGACGATATCGGCGGTCATCGGCAGCCGCTGGCGCTCATAGGCCAGCAACGCCTGGCGCGGATGCTCCGAACGGGCGAGTGCGTCGGCGAGGCACCGCGCGTCGAGGATCGCCTGCGACGCTCCGTTCGATCCCACGGGATACATCGGATGCGCGGCATCGCCGAGCAGCGTGACGCGTCCATCAGACCAATACGGCAAGGGGTCGCGGTCACAACAGGGATATTCCCAGAACTCTGGTGTGGCGCTCACCAATGACGCAAAATCGACCTGCGGGATCGCGAAGCCGGCAACATGCGGCATTAACTCTTCCGACTTGCCGAGCCTCGACCAGTCTTCGCGGCGCGCCGGCGGCGTGGTGCCGTCGCCGACCCGCACCAGCACCGCCCAGTTGGTCAGGCGGCTTGCTGGGCTCGAACCTTCGGCGATCGGATAAACCACCGCCTTGGCGTTCAAACCGCCAGCGATGACCATGGATTTTCCGGTCAGGAACACCGGCCAATCGGTCGCGCCGCGCCACAGCATCAACCCATTCCAGCACGGCGGACCTTCGTCGGGAAACAGCGTTTGCCGCACATTTGAATGGATGCCATCGGCGCCGATCAGGACATCGCCGCGCGCGGTGTGTACGTGCGAACCGCTGCGGTCGAAGAAATAGGCAGTCACCCCACCCTCGTCCTGGGTGAACGAACCGAGCCGGCAGCCGGTCCGGATGGCGTCGGTGCCCAGCCGCTCGATCACCGCCTGATGGATGACGCCTTGCAGGCGGCCGCGGTGGATCGAGAACTGCGGCACGTCGTGGCCGGCATCAAGCCCGCGCTTTTCGTGCCAGACTTGCTGCCCGTGACGCGTCAAATAGAATAGCTGATCGGTGCGGATCGCGGCTTCGTCGAGGCGATCCAGCAGGCCGATACTCGCGAGCTCGCGGATCGCATGCGGCAGCGTATTGATGCCAACACCGAGTTCGCGGATCGTCTCGGCCTGCTCGAACAATGCGCAGTCGATGCCGCGGGCCCGCAGCATCAGGGCGGCGGTCAGGCCGCCGATACCACCACCGACGATAATCGCCTTCATCGCCCGTACTCCACTCGATATCAGACGTCACGCGAGTGCCGGCTAAAATCGCACAACCCCTCACTCGGCCGCAAGCGGCTTTGTCGCCTCCGCCTTCAGTTCGGCCCGAGTCTTGGGCTTAGCCTTAATTTTGAGATCCTCGAAATCCTGCCGGTCGCGGACGCTGTTGCGGAAAATCTGCTCTTTGCCGGGCAGATATTGCGGAGGGCAGAACACATCCTCGGCGCCGTACCAGGCGGCAGCCTTCATCGTAAACGAGGGATCGACGAGATGCGGGCGGCCGAGCGCCACCAGGTCGGCGCGACCGGCGGCCAGGATGGTATTGACCTGATCGGCGGTGGTGATGTTGCCGACGCACATCGTGGCGACGCGGGCCTCGTTCCGGACCTGATCTGAGAATGGCGTCTGGAACATGCGGCCGTAGACCGGCTGCGCGTCGCGCACCGTCTGCCCCGTCGAGACGTCGACCAGATCGACGCCGGCTTCGGCAAAGGCCCGTGCGATGTCGACGGCGTCGTCGCCGGTAATGCCGCCCTCCGCCCAGTCGGTTGCGGAAATGCGCACCGACATCGGCTTGTGCGCCGGCCATGCCGCGCGCAGCGCTTCGAACACTTCGAGCGGAAAACGCAGCCGATTTTCAAGCGCGCCGCCATAGACGTCGGTGCGCTTGTTGGTGAGCGGCGAAATGAAGCTCGCAAGCAGATAGCCGTGGGCGCAATGCAATTCCAGCATGTCGAAGCCGCAGCGCTGGCCGCGCTCGGCTGCGGCGACGAAGGCCGCCTTGACCGCATTCATCGCAGCGCGATCCATCTCGCGCGGCATCTGGCTATCGGGGAAATAGGGAATGGGCGACGCCGACACGACGTCCCAGCCACCCTCTTCGAGCGGGCGGTCGATACCGTCCCACATCAGTTTGGTCGCACCCTTGCGGCCGGCGTGGCCGAGCTGGAGGGCAAATTTCGCGGCCGAATTGGCGTGGACGAAATCGACGATGCGGCGCCAAGCTACCTCCTGCTCGTCGTTCCATAAGCCCGTGCAACCGGGCGTAATCCGGGCGTCACGACCGACGCAGGTCATTTCGGTGAACATCAACCCAGCGCCACCGATGGCGCGCGATCCGTAATGAACCAGGTGAAAATCGCCCGGCACACCCTCTTTTGCCGAATACATGCACATCGGCGACACCACGGCGCGGTTGGCCAATTCCATCTCGCGCAGGCGCAGCGGCTGGAACATCGGCGCCAAGGGCTTTTGGACATCGATGTCAAAACCCCTGGCGCGAACCTGTCGCGCGAAAGCTTTGTCGACCTCGGCGACGAAGTCGGGCGCGCGCAGGGTCAAGTTGTCGTAGGTGATCGCCTTTGAGCGCGTCATCACGCCGAAGGCGAACTGTACCGGATCGAATTCCCAGAAGCGGTCGACATGCTCGAACCAGACCAGCGAGACGTCGGCGGCATGCTGGGTCTTCTCGACCTCCTCGCGCCGCCCCTGCTCGTACTGTTGGAGAGCCGCAGTCAGCGTCGGCGCGTGCTGCAAGGCCTCCGCAAGCGCGATCGCATCTTCCATCGCGAGCTTCGTGCCAGAGCCGATCGAGAAGTGCGCAGTCGCCTTGGCGTCGCCAAGCAGCACCATGTTGTCCTTGACCCAGCGCTTGCTGCGGATCATCGGAAAATTCCGCCACGTCGAGCGATTGGTGAGAAGCTGATGACCATCGAGGAACCAGCCGAAAATCTTTGCCATCCGGTCGGCCGATTGCGTCTCGTTCAGGCCGGTTAGTCCGGCCCGTTCAAACGTCTTGGGGTCCGTCTCGAAGATCCACGTGGAGCGCCCCGCCTCGTACTGATAGGCATGCGCAATGAACGGGCCCCACTCGGTCTCCTGAAAGATGAAGGTGAAGGCATCGAGCGGCCGGGTCGAGCCCATCCAGGCGAACATGTTGGAGCGAACGTCGACCTCAGGCTGGAAGTGCTCGATATGTTTCTCGCGGAAGCGGCTGTTGATGCCATCGGCAAGCACGATCAGGTCGGCATTGGCGAAGCGCGCCTCATCGTCGATCTCGGTTTCGAAATGCAGCGCAACGCCGAGTTCGCGGGCCCGTTCCTGCAGGATTAGGAGCAGCTTGCGCCGCGAGCAGCCGCAGAAACCGTTGCCGCCGACCCGATGCACGGTGCCGCGGAAATGCACGGCGATATCGTCCCAATAGGCGAACTCTTGCGTGATGCGGCGATAGCTCGGGGAATCGTATTTTTCGAAATTGTCGAGCGTAGCGTCGGAGAAGACGACCCCAAAGCCGAACGTATCATCGGCACGGTTGCGCTCGTAGACGGCGATTTCCGCGTCCGGCCGCTGCTTGCGAAGCAGGATCGCAGCGTAGAGACCAGCCGGTCCGCCGCCGATGATTGCGATCTTCATGAGGGTCTCCGGCTACCAGGCCACTGAATTATTTTAAACCTAAAACATCTTTTCGCAAGTCCCCATCGCAGCCCCTGGGAGGGCCGCTCAGTTGCCCTGAAACACCGGTTTTGCCTTGTTCGAGAACGCCTCGAAGGCACGGGCAAAATCGGCTGTCGTCATGCACAGCGCCTGCGCCACCGCCTCAGCCTCGATCGCCTCCTCTACCGACATCGCCCATTCCATCGCCAGCATCCGCTTGGTCATGGTATTGGCGAAGCTCGGGCCTTCGGCGATCTCCCGGGCCAGCGACTGCGCCTGCGGCAAGACTTGTTCGGGAGCGACGATGCGGCTGAAGAAGCCCCAGCGCTCGCCCTCCTCTGCGGTCATGAAGCGGCCGGTATAGAGCAACTCGGACGCCCGCGATTGACCGATAATGCGCGGCAGGATCGCACAGGCGCCCATGTCACAGCCGGCGAGCCCGACCTTGTTGAACAGGAACGCGACCTTAGCGCCGGTGGCTGCGAGCCGCAGGTCGGAAGCCATGGCGACGATCGCG
Source organism: uncultured Alphaproteobacteria bacterium (assembly GCA_963777475.1). GTDB lineage: Bacteria > Pseudomonadota > Alphaproteobacteria > Rhizobiales > Xanthobacteraceae > Bradyrhizobium. The sequence goes on along the minus strand of CAVZQX010000030.1, from coordinate 213,760 downwards.
CCGGCGCCGGCGCAGATGCCTTCGACCGCGGCAACGATCGGCTGCGGGCAGGCCCGCATCGCCTTGACGAGGTCGCCGGTCATGCGCGTAAAGGCGGTGAGGCCCTTGGTGTCCATCTTGACCAGCGGGCCGATGATCTCGAACACGTCGCCGCCGGAGGAAAAATTGCCGCCGGCGCCAGTCACTGCCACGACTTTGACGGCATCGTCGAACGCGCAGGCGCGGAAGAAATCCGTCAGTTCACGGTAGCTTTCGAACGTCAGCGGATTCTTTCGCTCGGGACGATTAAGCGTCACCGTCGCCACGCCATCCATCACCGCCAGCAGGAAATGCTTAGGCGAATAATCCGCCAGCGGCACTGTAACAGGATTGGCCGGTCTGCTCATGATGTCTCCCTTATCGATCGTTTTTGTTAGGCATCGCCTCAGACTTCTCCGCCGGCCACCGCAATCGCCTGTCCGGTGATGGCGCTTGCGCCCTCCCCGCACAACCAAAGCACTGTATCGGCGACTTCCGTCGGCGTCACGAGGCGGCCTTGCGGATTATGGCGGGAAAGCTCGGCAACCGCCTGCTCGCGGCTACGACCGGTCTTCTTCATGATGTTGTCGATACTGCCGGCAACCAGATCGGTGTCAGTGAAACCTGGGCATACCGCATTCACCGTCACGGACGTATGTGCGAGCTCCAGCGCCAGCGAGCGCACCAGTCCAACCACCGCATGTTTTGCCGCGCTATAAGCGCTGACATAGGCATAGCCCTTGAGTCCTGCGGTCGAGGCGACCGCGACGATACGGCCATAGGGCCGGTCCTTCATCGACGGCAACGCCGCCTGGATTGCATGAACGACGCCCATGAAGTTGACGTCCATCATGCGGCGGAACAGCGCGGCATCGGTTTTTGCGAACGGTGCGGATTCTGCAATCCCTGCATTGGCGATCAAAATATCGATCGGCTGCCGTGCTGCGGCCGCCGCGATCGCGGCACTGACCGCGACCTGCTCGGCGACATCGGCGACATCGGCGAAATGCGCCGCGCCGGCAGCAACGACATCATCCAGCGCCACGCGATGGCGACCAAGCACGGTGACCGTTGCGCCGGCGCGCACCAGTTCAGATGCGATCTCACGGCCGATGCCGCGACCGCCGCCGGTCACCAGCGCGTGCGGGGAACGCGGTAGTCCGGACATGCGATGACTCCCCGAAATAAGCTTATGGATGGCGTGGAATTGCATATATTTTATACTTCAAGCTTTTGCAAGGAAGCGGGTGCCCCGAGCGGTCACCCGACGCGGAAATTGCTTTAAGTATAAAATTATCGCTTCCCATCCCTCGCAAGCCTGTTAGCATTGGCGGCTAAGAGACTGGAGACCCGGCTTGCCTGCCGCAGCACCCATGAAAACCAATGACGGCCGCTTCGGCTATGAAGCCGCGGGCGATTCCGGCCTGCCGCTGCTAGTTTTCCTGCACGGCATCGGCGGCGCGGCGCGGGGATGGCGCGGCCAGATCGCAGCCTTCGGCGGCCGCTACCGCGCGATAGCCTGGGACATGCCGGGCTATGGTGGCTCGGCGCCGCTCGCAACCGTCAGCATTGCATCGCTTGCCGACGCCTTGCAGAACTTCCTCGATCAAGTCGGCGCAACCAAGCCTGTTCTCGTCGGGCATTCAATCGGCGGCATGATCGTTCAGCAATGGCTGGTGAAGCATCCCGGAACCGCGGCCGCCGTCGTTCTCGCCCAAACCAGCCCGGCATTCGGCAAAGCGGATGGCGACTGGCAGAAGTCTTTCATCGAGGCGCGGCTAGGCCCGCTCGATCGCGGCGAAACGATGCGTTCACTGGCACCGACCTTGGTGAAGGAGTTGGTCGGCGAGGATCCCGACGCGGGTGGCATCGCACTTGCACGCGACTGCATGGCTGCCGTTCCCGAGGCCAGCTATCGCGCCAGCATGCTGGCGCTGCTGGGATTCGATCAGCGTAGCGCACTTAAGGAGATCAAGGTGCCGACGCTGGTGTTGTCGGGTTCCAAGGACAAGAATGCGCCGGCCCCGATGATGGCGAAAATGGCGACCTATATTCCATCAGCGACCTATCTCGAGCTCGAGGGCGTTGGACACCTCGTCAATCTGGAACGGCCCGACGCCTTCAACACCGCACTGGATCAATTTCTCAAAGCCAATGTGGCTTCAACGGAAGTGACCGCATAAATGACGGTGCAAGTCAGCAAGACCTCAACCGCGATCGGCAAAGTCGCCCTCGACGCGCCGATCTTCGATCCCCACGCCTTCCGGCTCGCCGACGAACAAGCCGCGATCATCGCGCGGGCGCGCGAGCTCGGCCAAAGCGTGTTCGCGGGCCGCGCCGGGACTTACGACCGTGACGCCAAATTTCCGACCGAGAACTACAAGGATTTGCATCGCGCCGGTCTGCTTGGCATTTCCGTTCCCAAGAAGCACGGCGGTCTCGGCGCCGACTATCAGACCTACGCGCTCGCCGCCGCCGAGATCGGCCGCTATTGCGGCGCGACCGCGCTGACCTGGAACATGCATGTCTGTTCGACGCTGTGGTCCGGCCCGCTCGCCGATGATCTCGACATGGACGCCCTCACTCGCACCGAGCATGAGCGCCGGCGCGCCATTCATTACAAGCACATCGTCGACGATGGCGCGATCTATTCGCAACCCTTCTCGGAAGGCGGCGCGGCCGCAGCCGGCGGGGTCGCTTTCGGTACCGAAGCAAAGCCTTTCAAGGGCGGCTGGATCGTCAACGGCAAAAAGATCTTTGCTTCGCTCTCGGGCCATGCCGACTATTACGGCGTGCTTTGCACTGAGACCGTTGAAGGTGAAAAGGCGTCACGCCGCAATACGCTTTACCTGGCTATACCCGCCAAGACCAGCGGCGTGTCCGTGGTCGGCGATTGGGATCCGCTCGGCATGCGCGGCACAGTATCGCGCACGCTGTTGTTCAAAGATGTGTTCGTGGAAGAGGATGCGGCGCTGATGCCGCGCGGCGTCTATTTCCAGGCGGCGATGCGCTGGCCGCACATGTTCCTGACGCTGTCGCCGACTTATATGGGCCTGGCACAGGCAGCTTACGATTTCACCGTGCGCTATCTGCGCGGCGAAGTGCCGGGCACGCCGCCGGTCAAGCGGCGGATGTATCCGACCAAGCAGATCGCGGTGGCGCAAATGCACATCAAGCTCGAGCAGATCAAGACAATTTGGTTCCAGGCGGTCTCCGAAGCCCGCGCCAATCCGAGCAAGGAGCAGGTGCTGCGCGCCTATGCCGCACAGTATTCGGTTATGGAAGGCGCCAACGAGATCGCGACGCTGGCGATCCGTACCTGTGGCGGACAAGCAATGTTGAAATCGCTGCCGCTCGAGCGCGTCTATCGCGACAGCCGTTGCGGCTCGCTGATGCTGCCGTGGACCGCCGAGCTCTGCCTCGACCGCATCGGCCGCGAAGCCCTGTACGAAGCCGGCGAGACGGACGACTGACGGTGGATCTCTGCACTCTAATCGAGCGCAACGCCGCCTTCGCTCCTGACAAGCCTGCGGTCCACTTCGAGGGCGAGACGCTGAGCTACGTTGCGTTCAACGCGCGAATTGAGCAAACCGCCCGCGCCTTGAAGTCCGAGCTGGGCGTTAGCCGCGGCGACCGGGTCGCGATCCTTAGCCTGAATCGGCCGGACTACCTCGCGCTGCTCTATGCCTGCGCGCGACTTGGCGCGTTGCTGGTGCCGCTGAACTGGCGGCTTGCCGTCGCCGAGCAACTATTCATCCTGTCCGATGCCGCGGCCAAGATCCTCGTGCTTGAGAAGGCGTTTGACGCGATTCTGCCTGCGCTGGAAAAACGCCTGCCGGAGACGACGGTCGTCGGACTCGACTTCGCCCCTCCGTCTGGAATGGCGTTCGATACGCTGCTAACCCGAGCGCGCGGCGACGGCCGCAATCCGCATACCGACCTGTCCTGCCCGCTCCTGATCGTCTACACTTCCGGCACCACCGGCAGGCCAAAGGGCGCGGTACTCCGGCAGGAGGCGCTGCTGTGGAACGGGATGATGAGCCAGCACATGCACAGTCTCACTTCGGACGATCATGTGCTGACGGTGCTGCCCTTCTTCCATGTCGGCGGTCTCAACATCCAGACCACGCCGGCACTCCATCACGGCGCCACCGTCACGATCCATGCACGCTTTACACCGGAAGCGACCCTTGCCGCGATCCAGCGTGACCGTCCGACCCTCACCGTGCTGGTGCCCGCGATCATTCAAGCAGTGACCGAGCATCCCGGTTGGGCGACAGCCGACCTGTCCTCCCTGAAGGCCGTCTCAACGGGATCGACGATCGTGCCACAGCCACTGATCGACCGCATAGTCGCGCGCGGGGTGCCGGTGCTGCAGGTCTACGGCTCAACGGAAACCTGCCCGATCGCCGTCTACACGCGGCTAGGCGGCGATCTTTCGCGCGAGGGCTCGACTGGCCTTCCCGGCCTGTGCTGCGAGGCGGCTATCATCGATGACGCCGGCAGCGAGCTGCCGCCCGAAATGCCCGGTGAAATCGCGGTTCGTGGCCCGAACGTGTTTTACGAATATTGGGGCAATGAGGAAGCAACGCGCACGGCGCTGCATGACGGCTGGTATCGCACCGGCGACATCGGCCGACGCGACGCGGATGGTTATTTCTGGGTACATGACCGCAAGAAGAACCTGATCATTTCCGGCGGTGAAAACATCTACCCGGCGGAGGTCGAACGCGTGCTGCTGGAGCATCCCGAGGTCGTCGAATGCGGCGTGATCGGCCGGTCCGATCCGCGCTGGGACGAGGTGCCGGTCGCCTATGTCGTCAGGCGCACGGGCAGTCGGCTTGAGATCGAGGATTTGAAGGCGCACGTACAATCGCAATTAGCCCGCTTCAAGGTGCCCCGCGATATCGTATTTGTTGGCGATCTGCCGCGAACGGCACTGGGCAAGGTCCAGCATTTCATGCTGAAGCAGCTCGATGCTTCAAAGTCCACACAAGGAGAGCCGCTTTGAGAATCGCGGTTCTCGGCGGCGGCAACGGTTCCTTCGCGGCCGCCGGCGATTTTGCGCTGCAGGGCCATGAGGTCAGGCTGTGGCGGCGCGATCCGGACATGGTTGCGGCGCAGCGCGCGGCGGGCTCTCGAATCCTGCTGAAGGATTCGGCCGGCCGGCACGAGGTGCGTCTGTCGCTCGTGACGACGGACATGGCCGAAGCGGTTCGAGAGACCGAGTTGATCCTGTGTCCCGTACCGGCCTTTGCGCAGACCGACATCGCAAGGCAGCTCGCGCCGCATTTGCGCGATGGTCAGGTGGTATTTCTGCCGCCGGCGACCCTTGGCTCGTTGATTTTTGCCACTGCCGCGCGCGATGCAGGTAATCGCGCGAAGGTAAATTTTGCCGAAACCGGCACGCTGCCCTGGCTGACGCGCAAGCATGGCCCATTCGAAGTCGCGATCACCATCCGTGCCAAGCGGCTGCCGGTCGGTGTATTTCCGCTCAATAGCGCCACTCACGCGCTCAACGTCATCGGGCGCGCGTTTCCGGGCGCGATCGAACCATGCGGCGATGCGCTGTCGGGCGCGCTGATGAATGCCGGCCCGATCATCCATCCGCCGCTGATTGTGATGAATGCCGGCCCGATCGAGCATTTCGAGCGCTGGGACATACACAAGGAAGGCACGCAAGCCTCGATCCGACGGGTGACCGACGCGCTCGATGCCGAACGGATAGCCGTACGTGAAGCGCTTGGCTATGGCGCGCCACACTTTCCGCTGGCGCATCATTACGCCAGCGAAGGCGAAATCTGGATGTACGGCCGCGGCTCGCATGACCGCTTGACCGAATCCGGCGATTGGCGCGAGCACATCGCCCTCGCCGAGCATCGCTATATGCGGGAAGATCTGCGGCTCGGCCTGTCGCTGCTGGTATCGGTCGCGGAATTAGCCGGGGTTGCTGCACCGCTGGCAAAGTCTTTTCTTGCCATCGGCGGTGCGATCTGTGGCGAGGATTTTATAAAGAGCGGACGGACGCTGGCCAGTCTTGGGCTTGGAGGGCTCGATCGCGCAAGATTGCAAACGCTCCTGCGCAAAGGCTTTGATCAATGAGCCCCCGCCCCTCGGTCGCATGTCTCGGCGCCGGCCGCATGGGCCGCGGCATCGCAGTGGCCTTCGCCTATGCCGGCCACGCCGTCTCCATGATCGACGTCAAGGCGCGTTCGCCTGAACAATTCGCCAGACTCGAGGCCGAAGCGCTCGACGAGGTTGGCAAGACTCTGGCCAGCCTGTCGCGGTTTGGACTATTGACGGATGATGATGCCAAGACTGTGATTGCGCGGGTCTCCGTCGTACCGGCGAACGGCGGCGCCACGGCGCTCCGCCGCGCCGGCATCGTGTTCGAGGGCGTACCGGAAGTGGTCGAGCTCAAGCGCGAGGTCCTGGCGGCGGCCTCGAAGTCGGTCGGACCTGAAGTCATCATCGCCTCTACCACATCGACGATCCTGGTTGACGATCTCTCCAGCGCGGTCGAACATCCTCGGCGCTTTCTTAACGTGCATTGGTTGAATCCAGCCTATTTGATCCCGCTGGTCGAGATTTCGCCGGGTGCGGCGACCGATCCCGCCGTCATCGCGCAGGTCAAGGCCCTGCTCGAAGGCATCGGCAAGGTCCCGGTGGTGTGCGCCGCGACCCCCGGCTTCATCGTGCCGCGCATCCAGGCGCTCGCGATGAACGAGGCGGCACGAATGGTCGAGGAAGGCGTCGCCAGCGCGGAAGAGATCGACAAGGCAATCCGCTATGGCTTCGGCTTCCGCTACGCGGTACTGGGGCTCCTGGAATTCATCGACTGGGGTGGCGGCGATATACTTTTCTACGCGAGCCGCTATCTCGAGGGGGCACTCGGCAGCGACCGCTATCGTGCGCCCGACATCATTTCGAACAACATGCGCGACGGCCGCATCGGCCTGCGCACCGGCGCGGGCTTCCTCGACTACGCAGGCCTCGATATCGACGCCTATCGCGAAAAGCGCCTGGCGGCGCTGGTCGACTTGCTCCGGCATTTTGGCCTGGCGCGCCCGCCGGGGGTCTGACGGTCAACCGAACACGTCCTGCAGCACGCCCTCGCGCACGACCGCCACGCCATCAAGTTCGATCGTCGTTCCCATCATGGGCAAGTCGAAATGGCCTGCGGTGTAGCGGCCCGCAAACTCGTTGGCACCGGTGGAAAACAGGAAGTTGCCGGAGACCGCGCGCAGCTCGGTGCCGTTGGTGTCGCGCTGGTCGTACATCGACAACGCTTCGTAGCGCGCGCCGGGGTTCATGCCGAACCCGACATGCGACACTGCATAAGCCTCCCGGTCGCCCCAAGCCGCAAGATAAGTGCGCATCATAGCAGCGTCCACGCCCTCGCCCTCGAGATCCGTGAGATAATCGTCTTTCAGGGTCATTTTTACTGGCGAGGCCAGATAGCGCTTGAAGGTGAGATTGATGTCGCCGGCCGCCATGACCAGCGTACCGTTGACGGTGCCGCTCTTTGGAAAACTCACGACAATGCCGCCCGGCCAATGCGCCAGCGTGCCGGGCTTATCGGTCCAACCCCAGACGCCGACGGTCGAGGCGCCGACCATGTCGATGTCGAGATCAGTACCGGCCTTCGAGGTGACGCGCATGCGCCTTGTCGCGCGCAACATTTTCGCTGCCGCGCGGACCCGCTTTTCCAGCGCTGTATCCGGCACCATGCGCTCGAGCGCTTCCGGATGTTCGTTCGAAATCACCAGGATGCGCGCGCCAGCTTTCAGGATTTCCGGCGTCTCCACCGCGTGCATCAGCCCTTCGATCGTGCAATCGACCACGAAACCGGCTTGCTGCAGCGCTGTGACGACGGGAGCCAATCGCTGGATCGCCTCGCTGGCTCCGGTCGAACGGATCGGCACCACTTGCCGGTTGCGCGGCGTCGGCATGATGACGTGGAACGGCCTTGCACCCATCCGCAACAAAGCAAGCTCGGCCAGATGCACATTGAGCGCGCGGGACTGCGTCTCGGAAAGGATTGCGGCCGTGTCGCCTGCCTTCACCGCGCAGCGCTCGAAAATCTCGCAGAACGCGTCGATCCATTTCGCTTCGATGCGGTCCGCCAGCATGCTCTCTCCTCCGCCTCCAAACCTCTATCAGACTTCCGGGAAGCCGCGCAGCAAATACGACCGCAGCGCCTCCAACAAACCGTTGAGGATCAATCCCAACAGCGAGATCGTGATCAGTGGTACGAACATGTCGACCGCCTGAAAGGTGCGGGCCGCGGTAATCAGCACATGGCCGAGACCATCGGTCGAAGTGATCATCTCGGCCAGGAACACCACGATGCAGGAAATGACCAGGCCGATGCGGCAGCCGGTCAGGATCGAAGGCGCCGCGGCCGGCAGCACAACCTTGAACAGGATCTGGCGCGCCGGCGTGCCAGCCGCCATCGCCGACCAGATCAATTTTTGTTCCACGGTCGATGCCCCGTAATATGTGGAGAGCAGGATCGGAAACAGCGCGTCCGCAGCAACCAAGGTGATCTTCGATTCATGGCCGAAGCCGAGCAGCAACAACAGCGCCGGATAAAGCGCGACCTTGGGCAGCGGCGCGAGCACCCGCACGATTGGGCGGACCACGGCATTGACCGCCGGACTGGCAGCGGCGGAAAGCCCGATGCTGACGCCCAGGACGACCGCGATCGCAAATCCCGCAAACAGCCGGAACAGCGTGGCTGCGATCTCCTCCTGGAACGTCGCGGTCAGAAGTTGCTGCGCCAGCCGCTCAAACACGCGGCCGGGCGGCGGCAACAGCGTAGCCGGCGCGTAGCCGAACGAAACCAGCCCCTGCCATAGCAGGATCAACAGCACGATCGGCACCATTCCCAGCAAGACGTCGATCATGGCCGCGCGCACGTTCATGAAAAGCTCAGGGGTATGTCGAATTGCGGCTCGGACCATCGCACCAGGCGTTCGCGCATTTTCTCGAAAGCGGCATCGAGGCAGATGCCCATGGCACCGATGATAATGATCATTGCGAACACGGTGTCGTATTGTCCCATGTCGAGCGCGTTGAAAAGGATGTTGCCGGCTCCGGACTGCCGCGCAATCATCTCGCTGGTGATCATGGTGATCAGCGCCAGAACAAGTCCGGTACGACAGCCGGTCAGGATTTCCGGGAGTGCCGCCGGCAGCACGATCCGGACCATGCGCTGTGCAGCCGAAAGGCCCATCGCGGCGCCGGACCACAGCATCTTCTCTTCAACAGCCTTCGCGCCCTCAAAACTGTGGTAGATCACCGGCAGGCTGACGCCAAGAAAGATCACCAGCGTCTTCGCAAGATCGCCGACGCCGAGCCAGAGCATGATGATCGGCATCAACGCAGCTTTGGGCACGGGATAGATCACCATCAACAGCGGATTGAAGAACGATGCCACACCCCGGCTTCGGCCCATGAGCAGGCCAAGCGGAATTGAGACCGCAACGGCAACGCCGAAGCCGACAGCCATCCGCCGCAGCGAAGCAAGGATATTGATTAAGGCCTCCTTGTCGCTGAGAATGGACGGAATCGCGCGGATCGCTTCCAACGCGGTCGGGAAACTGTCGTTGTTCATGGCAAGAGACGCACACTGCCAAACGGCGAGCAGGCCAAGACAAGCAAGGAAGGGCGCGAGCCGCGCGACGACTGTGTTTACCGCGGTCATGACGGCCACTCGTCGTCGCCGGAATCATCGAACATGCGATCGATGTCCACGACGTACTTCTGGTAGCGGGGGTCGAGCAACAGATCGGTGCGACGGCGAGGTCGCGGCAGATCGATATCGACGACTTGCCGGATGCGGCCGGGCGAACTCGACATCATGACGACCTTGTCGGAGAGAAAGACGGCCTCGTCGACCGAATGAGTGACGAACAATACCGTCTTACGGTCGCGTTCCCAGATGTTGAGCAGGTCGTTCTGCAGGCGGGTCCGAGTGTGGGCGTCCAATGCACCGAACGGTTCATCCATCAAGAGCACTTCGGGATGATAGGCAAGCGTCCGCGCCAGCGCGACGCGCTGCTTCATGCCCCCGGACAACTCCTTGGGATAGAAGTCCTCAAAACCCTTGAGCCCGACCATCTCGATCAGCGCGCGGCTCTGCGCCTCGGCATCCGCCTGCTTCACGCCCTGCTGGCGCGGCCCGTACATCACATTGCCAAGCACGCTTTTCCAGGGAAACAGCGCGAACTCCTGAAACACTGGCCCGCGATCAGGTCCGGGACCGGTGATCGCCCTGCCCTTCACTTTCGCCACGCCCCGGGTCGGCTGGACGAAACCGCCGACGATATAAAGCAGCGTCGATTTTCCACAACCGGAGGGACCGAGAATCGAGACGAAGGCGCCATCCCCGATTGTCAGGGAAATATCCGACAACGCCAAATGGTCTTGACCCGAGGAAGTCTTAAACACCTGCGAGACATGGTCGATCTCGATCATGGCCGTTGCCGGCTTCCGCGCGCGCGCAGGTTCTGCCTGAACATCGGTTCGCGACGGCAATACCTTCATTCCCGCTTTCTTCCCGGCATAGGCCTGTCAGCCACGGATGGCTTCTCGATGAGTCTCTCCGTTAAACCGAGCATAAAGGAAACTTGCAAGGTTTAAACTTGCAAGACTTAAACTTCCAAGGCTTAAACTTCCAAGACTTAAACTTCCAAGACTTAAAGTTACGAGGCTTAAAGTTACGAGGCTTAAGCTTACAAGACTTGGCGATGTCGATCTTGGCATCACTGCCGCCCGCATGCTTCGCAAAACTCCGCGACGTACAACTTTCATCGCCTGAGCACCGCGCGGACGGGCGCCGCGTCGAGGCCCTTGAGCTTCAGCGGCAGAGCAATCAATTCGTAGTCGCCGGGCGCGACGTCGGCGAGAGCGAGATTCTCGACGATGCGAAGATCATGCCGCCGACAAACCATGTGTGACGGAAGGCTTTTCGACGTCTCGGGGTCGATCGACGGAACGTCCACGCCAATCAGCCGAGTACCGAGCTGAGCCAGCCGCTCCACGGTTTCCGGCGCCAGCGCGCGGAAGCCCGCCGGCCACGCCATTTCGTCTCCCCTGCCCATCAATCTGAAAAGCAGACGCGGCGGCGCGCCGTCGAGAGCGGAGGCGATCTCCTCAAAACCACAGAGAGGGTCTTTCCCGCGCGCGTCAATGACCCTTGCGGGGCCAATGAAATCGCCGAGATCCAGCACGTCGATACTGGCGCCAGTCTCATCGTAGTGCAAAGGCGCATCGACATGAGCTCCACAGTGGGTTGACATGGTGATGCTGGCAACGTTGACGGGGCAATCGGGCCCGATCGTGTATGTCTGGCCAACCGCGAAAGCAGCGTCACCCGGAAAGACACCCATGCCGACGCGAAGTGAGGGCGAAATATCGATCAGGGTCATCACAATTGAGTCCTGACCTGCCAGAGCTCGGGGAACAGCACTACCTCCAGCATCTTCCGCAAATAGGAAACGCCGGATGTGCCGCCAGTGCCCCGCTTGAATCCGATGATGCGCTCAACCGTCGTCACGTGGTTGAAGCGCCAGCGGCGGAAATAATCCTCGAAATCCACGAGCTTCTCGGCGAGTTCGTACAACTCCCAGAAACGGGTCGGCTCTCGATAGACCGATAACCATGCATTTAAAACGCTGTCGCTTGCAGCATGTGGCATGGACACATCGCGTTCGAGGACGGCCCGGTCAATGCTGAGGCCGCGGCGATGCAGTAGCTCTATCGTGAGATCGTAGATACTCGGGTCCTGGCGGGCGGCTTCGAGCCGCCCCGCAACGGCTTCATCTCCGGCGTGAATATGGGTCATCGCAGCATTCTTGTTGCCGGCAAGAAACTCGATTACGCGATACTGCCAGGACTGAAAGCCCGAAGATTGCCCGAGCAATCCACGAAACTCCGTATACTCGCTGGGCGTCATCGTGCGAAGCACATCCCAAGCCGAGTTGAGTTGCTCAAGGATGCGGGATACCCGCGACAATGTCTTGAAAGCCGGCTGCAGGTTGTCAGCTGCAATCAACCGGCAGGTGGCACTCAGTTCGTGGATCGCAAGCTTCATCCAAAGCTCCGACGTCTGATGCTGGACGATGAACAGCATCTCGTCATGCGCGGCAGAAAGAGGCTGTTGCGCCTCCAAAATTCTCTCGAGCTGGAGATAGCCTGAATAGGATATTTCCTTGCCCTGACTCATCGCGCTCACGCTTGAGTCGACGAATTCATGCGCATGCCATTTTCCGGGTTGCCGCGGACGATATTTTAAACTTAAAATGATTGGCTTTTGCTGTCAATCTTGATTTCCGATATGCTTCAGACATGTCATCTGAATCTGATCATGAGGCTCTCATGATATGGTCGGCCTCTCCAGCCTCGCGCGAAGCGTGCGTTGCGCGCGATTCCGTCGATCCGATTCGCGGCTTCCATGATCGCTTCATCATTCCCGAAGGGATCATCTATCTCGACGGCAATTCGCTCGGACCGATGCCACGGGCCGCAACAAGCATTCTGAACCGCACGATCGAACAGGAGTGGGGTCAGGACCTTATCAGGAGTTGGAACAGCGCAGGATGGTTCGATATGCCTGTCCGGCTTGGCGACCGCGTCGGGGCGCTCATCGGGGCCGCGCCGGGTCAGACCCTCGTCTGCGACACCACGTCGATCAATCTCTACAAGGCCATCCATGCCGCTATCGGGTTAAGGCCCGATCGCGATGTGATCGTCGCCGAGGATGCGTCGTTTCCAACGGACTTGTATATCGTCGAGGGCGCCATGAGGTCCGCGGGCCGACCGATGAAAAGACGGTTAATCGGTGCGGATGGTCCATCCGTCGAGACCCTGCTTGATCGAAAAGTCGCGGTCGCCGTACTCTCGCACGTCAACTATCGCACCGGTGAACTTCTCGATATGGCCACAATCACCAGACAGCTTCACGATGCCGGTGCGCTGGTGGTGTGGGACCTCTGTCATTCGGTCGGCGTGGTGGAGATCGCATTCGACCTTCACGAAATCGATTTCGCCGTCGGATGCACCTACAAGTATCTGAACGGAGGCCCGGGATCTCCAGCATTTATTGCGGTGGCAAAGACCCATCAGTCCACCGCGCAACATCCGCTGTCGGGTTGGTGGGGTCATGAATCGCCATTCGCCTTCGATCGGGAATTCCGGCCCGACCCAGGCATCAAGCGATTTCTCTGCGGAACTCAGCCGATCATTTCACTGCGCGGCGTGGACGCGGCGCTCGCTGCGATGGAAGGCGTCGCGATGGCAGACTTGAGACAAAAGAGTCTCGCACTCACGGAACTGTTCATCGCGCGCGTCACCACGCTCTTGCCGGGCCTCGATATCGTCACGCCGCGCCAACCGTCGTTGCGCGGCAGTCAGGTCGGGATATCCTTCGATAAGGGTTATGCGGTGGTGCAGGCGATGATCGAACGCGGCGTTATCGGTGATTTCCGCGCCCCCGACCTGATGCGCTTTGGCTTCGCGCCCCTTTACGTCCGGTTTCAGGATGTTTGGGATGCCGCCGAAATCCTCGCAGGCTGCATCAATTCAGAGGTTTGGCGCGATTCCCGTTTCAATCGGCAGCTTGACGTGACCTGAGTTGGTCGAAGGCGGCGGCTTACATGCTAGTCGAACCATGGCCATTCCGCCGGACCTTCATGCGTGATCGCGCCGCCGGGTGCCTGCCCAACCAGGCGCGCATATTTTGCGAGCGCGCCTGCCCGATGTCGCGGCGGCCGCGGCTTCCAAACCTTGCGCCGCTCCGCAAGTTCGCGATCAGCCACCAGAAGATCCATCCGGCGCGCGCCCGCGTCGATCTTGATGCGATCACCGTCGCGCACCAGCGCCAAAGGACCGCCGACAAAGGATTCCGGCGAGACATAGCCGATGCACATTCCACGCGTCGCGCCGGAAAACCGCCCGTCAGTGATCAGGGCGACCTTCTCGCCCATGCCCTGCCCGTAAATCAGCGCGGTGACTCCGAGCATCTCGCGCATGCCGGGGCCGCCGACCGGACCCTCGTTGCGGATCACCAAGACTTCGCCGGCTTGGTAACTGCGGTTGCGGACCGCGTCGACGCAAGTCTCCTCATCCTCGAATACGCGTGCGGCGCCTTCAAACGTGAGGTTCTTCAGCCCTGCAACCTTGATAACGGCGCCATCGGGGCAGAGATTGCCCTTCAACACCGCTACACCACCGTCAGGCATGATCGGCGCACTGGTCTTGAAGATGATCTCGCCATCGGGCGCGTTCGCGTTGCCATACTCTTCGGCGATCGTCTTCCCCGTGATCGTCGGGCAAGTCCCGTCGATATGCCCGCTTTCGACCAACGCGCGGATCACCACCGCGGCGCCGCCGATGTCGTAAACATCCTTGGCAGTATATTTCCCCCCGGGACGCAAATTCCCGATCAGCGGCGTACGCGCGAACACTTCGCCGACATCGTCGATGGTAAAGGCGATGCCGGCTTCGTTAGCGATCGCCGGCAGGTGCAGCGCGGCGTTGGTCGACCCGCCCGTGGCGGCGACGATCGCCGCGCCGTTTTCCAGCGCCTTGCGCGTGACGATCTCGCGCGGCAACGGCCCACCGCGCTCCAACATCTGTATCACGAGCCGGCCGGCTTGGCGGGAGACCTGCGCGCGTTCGGCGTAAACACCGGGGATCATCGAGACGTTGGGCATGGTCAGCCCCATCGCTTCCGAAACCATCGCCATGGTGTTGGCGGTGAACTGTCCGGCGCAGGCGCCGATCGTCGGCAGGCAGGCCCGCTCGATGCCCTCAAGCGTCGCGGCATCGATCTCTCCGGTCATGAACCCGCCGACCGCTTCGTAGGAGTCAAGCACGGTAAGGGTTTTACCCGCAAACCGTCCGGGCAGCGAACTCCCGCCATAGATGAAAATCGATGGGACGTTGCAACGGATCATGCCCATCATGACGCCGGGCAGCGTCTTGTCGCAGCCGCCGAATCCGATCAGGGCGTCATAGGCGAGACCATGCACGACGGCCTCGATGGAGTCGGCAATCAATTCACGCGAGAACAGGGAGAACTTCATCCCCTCATGGTTCATGCTGATGCCATCGGAAACCGAGATGGTGGTGAATTCGCGCGGCGTGCCGCCGGCCTCCGCGATCCCCGCTTTCGCCGCCTCGACCTGGAAATCGTGGGTCATGTTGCAGGGCGTCTGTTCGCCCTTCATGCTGACCACCCCGATCATGGGTTTTGCCAGCGCAGCGTCGTCAAGACCCATGGCGCGCATGAAGGCGCGATGCGGCGCACGATCGAGACCATCGGTGGTCACGCGGGATCGCCACTTCTTCATCAACACAATTCTCCGCTGGGCGTCCCGGCCAAGGCCGGGACGGACGACTCTCGCCACCTTTTCGATGCCCGCTTCTACTGAAGCGGCGCGACGATGGTCGGGTGCTTGAATTGGGCGACGTCCAACTTCGGCAGCATTCCCGTCTCGGCATAGATGTCGAGCATCTTCTGGATCGCCGGGAAATTCGGCGCGGCTCCAGGATCCCGGCCGAAATCATTGTCCTTCAATAGATAAGTGTCGAGCACGGGAATCGGCGCTTTCAGCACTTCAGAGTCGACTTTTAAAGTCTCTTCGCGGTTGGCGAGCGCTTTTTTCATAGCTGAGGTAATGTCCCGCACGTAAGCCTTTGCCAATTCAGGATTCTTGTCGACGAAGTCGGCTCGGCAGGCTTCCAGGATATGAACGATGTTCGGCATGGCCTGATTAAGCGAAAACAGCTTTCGCGTGCCGCCCTTGGCCTCGGCGCGTGCGGCGAAAGGCTGATTCATATTGACGGCGTCGACGCGGCCCTGACGCAGCGCGTCCTCGGAAACGGCGAAGCCGACCTCGACCATCTTGATATCCTTGGCCGGATCGACCCCGTTCTGCTTCAAGAGCATGTTGAACGGGCCCTGGGTGCCACCCCCGATCACGGAAATGCCTACGGTCTTGCCCTTCAGATCAGCGATGGTCTTGATCGGCGAGTTATCCATGACTGCCCAGTAGACCGAGAAACCGCCCGGTTTCTCGAACACGTGCTGCGCTACGATATAGGCCTTCAGGTTGCCACCGACCACGCCGTTGGCTAGCGACAAGGGCGCCTGCGTGGCGCAGTCGAGCGCACCGGCAGCCAATGCCTGCGTCATCGGCGCGGTACCCTGGAATTGCGTCCATTCGATATTGTAGGTCTTACCGATATCGGGAAATTCCGATGGCCTGCGCATCATCCAGTATTTGGATTCCTCAGCTGGAATGGTCCAACCGACGCGGATTGTCTGCTGCGCGTGTGCGGCGCTCGCACTCGCAGCAATCGAGGCCGCTGCACCGACCGCCAGGACCCATTTCGAAACTATCCGCATCTGCCCACTCCAGTTTTTACCGCGCCTGAGAGGCGCGACCCTACCCGACCTGGACCTAAACCTTTCATGGTTCAAATGATCAGGCAAGCCATTGGATGTACGGAGGGATTTGCCCGACCCGTCTCGATCTATGGTAAGGCGCTTGCCAGATGAGCATTCCAGGGGAAACGCGATGACAGGAGGAACCGAAATGACCGAGGTTAGTGGGACAGACGGGCAGCAAGCCGAAAAACTCGGCTATATTGGGCTTGGGCTGATGGGATTTCCCATGACGCGGCGCCTCCTGAACGCCGGCTACGAGGTCGCAGTCTGGAACCGCTCGTGGGGCAAAGTCGCTGGGCTGTTAGAGGCAGGTGCGAAGCCGGCCAACAACCCGCGCGATGTGGCAGCTGCCGCGACCATTATCTTCATGTGCGTGACCGATGCCGCCGCGGTCGAGGAAGTGGTGTTCGGGCCTGACGGCCTCGCGGCTTCGCCCGGTGCCGGAAAACTGGTCGTCGATTTCTCGTCGATCCATCCGGACAACGCGCGCGCGATCGCCGCGCGCCTCAAGGCTGCGAACGGCATGGGATGGGTCGATGCGCCCGTCTCGGGCGGCACCAAGGGGGCTGAAGAAGGAACGCTTGCCGTGATGGCCGGTGGCGATGCCGCCGACATCGAGCGGGTGCGGCCCTACGTTCTGGCGATGGCGCGGCGGCTCACGCATATGGGTCCAACCGGCGCCGGCCAGACCACGAAGCTCTGCAATCAGGTGATCGTCGGATGCGCGATGGCGGTGCTTGCGGAAGCGACAAGGCTCGCAACAAACGCCGGGATCGACGCCGGGCGGCTGCCGGAAGCTTTGGCCGGCGGCTTTGCCGATTCCATTCCCCTGCAACTATTTGTGCCGCGCATGGTGCAGGGCATCCACTCGCCCCCGCTCGGCCATATCGCAACCATGCTGAAGGACCTCGACACGGCGGCTGACGTCGCCCGCAATACGTCGAGCCCGGTGCCGATGGCCGCCCTTGCCGGGCAACTATTCCGGCTGGCCAAGGCAGCGCGCGGCGCGCATGCCGACGCGCTAGAGATCTACAAGCTGTCGGACTCGAAGATCGATTGAAGTGAGCCCTCCGCTGAGAAACCGTTTGCGGCTGCGGAGAAGGCCGTTAGAAATGGCTGTCGTATCAAAGCCTCCAGACTGGGAACCGTTACAATGTACAACCCCGCCGGCGTCAAGACATCACGTGAATTGCCTGTACCTGAGCAGATGAAAGCCTGGGTTCTCGGCGGGCCGGACGAGCTTTTCCTGCACGAAAAGCCAACGCCGATTCCGGGGCGCGCCGAAGTTCTGGTCCGCATCGATGCGGTCGCGATCTGCGCCACGGATCTGCAGATCATCCATTCGGGAACGCCGGCCAGCATCCTGGGTGGCCTGCCCTTCAACAAGAACTTTACACCGGGTCATGAATATATGGGTACCGTCGCGGCATTGGGACCCCATGTCGACGAATTTACGATCGGCGAGCGCGTCAGCGTGGAAATCCACGCCGGTTGCGGCCAGTGCAAGCGATGCCGCCAGGGCATGTACACCTCCTGCCTCAACTACGGAAAGCCCGAAAAGGGCCATCGCGCTAACGGCTTTACGACTGATGGCGGCTTTGCGGAGTACGCCATTAATCACATCAACACGCTGGCCCGGGTGCCGGATACCATGAGCGATGCGGAGGCGACGCTGGTCGTCACAGCGGGGACGTCCATGTACGGCTTGACCGAACTCGGCGGGCTAGTGGCCGGCGAGAGCGTGGTCGTGATCGGTCCGGGACCGATCGGATTGCTCGCGGTTGCGGTCGCCAAGGCGCTTGGCGCGAGCCCGGTCATTCTCACGGGAACGCGCAACAAGCGGCTTGCGATCGGCAAGGAACTCGGCGCAGACCGTGTCATCAACATCGCCGAGGAAAACCCGGTCGATGTCGTCAAAGGGCTCACCGGCGGCATCGGCGCGGACTACGTGATCGAATGCGCCGGCACCGCAGAAACCGTCGATCAGGCCATTCACATGGCCAACCGCGGCGGCAGGATCTGCCTTGCGGCGTTCCCGCACGATCCGGTGATGACCGACCTTGCGCATCTCGTGAGGAACAACATTTATGTCTACGGCATCAGGGGCGAGGGCCGTAGCGCCACACACCGCGCCATGGAGTTGATGGCCGAGAAGCGCTTTGACGCGACCAGGATTCACACTCATACTTTCCCACTCGCGGATCTCCCCACTGCGCTCAAATACGCAAGGGAGCGGGTCGAAGATGCGATCAAGGTCGTTGTTACGAACGAGAAGACGAGTGCGGTCGCAAGCGCAGCCGAGTAGAACGCTGCTCAGACCGAGCAATTCCGCTGGCCGATAGCTCCCGGGCTGAGGCGTCGGCCGATAGCTCCCGGGCTGAGGCATGGTAAACCACCGCGCTCTGATCCATCACGTAGGCGCGGTCGGCGATGTCGAGCGCCAGTTCCACGTTCTGCTCGACCAGCAGCATCGTGGTGCCCTGCTGCCTTCATGGCGCGGAACAGGTCGAACATCTCGTCGACCAGCACCGGCATGATGCCCTCGGATGGTTCGTCCAGCATGATCAGTTTGGGCTCGGCGATCATCGCGCGCGCGATCGCCAGCATCTGCTGTTCGCCGCCCGACATCGTCACGGCTATCCTGGTCCAGCCGCTCGGCGAGGCGCGGGAAAATCGCGGGCGATGTCGTGCGATCAGCTCGACTTCCCGCTTCTTTTCGGGCGATGCGACGCAGGCCGAGCCGCAGATTTTCGCGCACGGAGAGCCCCTGCACGATGCGCCGCTCCTCCGGCACGTAGGCGAGGCCGAGCGCGTAGCGCACATGCGCCGGCCGGCTCAACAGCTCCTTGCCCTCGAACACCACCGGCCCGCGCGTCCGGTCCATCAGGCCCATGATCGATGCGCAGCGTCGTGGTCTTGCCGGCGCCGTTGCGGCCGATCAGGCAGACGATCTCGCCCTTCGCGCACCTCGATGCTCGATGCCCTGCAGCACATGGCTGGCGCCGTACCAGGCGTTCAGGTTGCTGATGCTGCAACATCGCATCAATGCTCCCGCTGGCCAAGATAGACGCGCTTCACCGCCTCGTTCCGGCGGATCTCCGTCCGGCGTGCCTTCGGCCAGCAGCTCGCCATGATGCAGCACCAGCATGCGGTCGCTGATGCCCATGCACCAGCTTCATCTTGTGCTCGACCAGGATGACGGTGCGTTCGCTGCGCGAGCTTCACGATCAGATCCATCATGGTGCGGGTTTCTTCCGGGCTCATGCCGGCGGTCGGTTCGTCCAGCAGCAGCAGCCGCGGCCGGCTCGCCAGCGCCATGGCGATTTCCAGCGCGCGCTGTTCGCCATGCGCCAGCGTCCTGGCCGGTCGCGCGCGCGCGGTTCCCACAGGCCGACGAGTGTCGAGCAACGCGTCGGCCTGTTCAGTCAAGTTCGCGCAGCTCGGCGCGCGGACGCCAGATATCGTAGCGCGACACCAGCGCCTGCAGCCCGACGCGGATGTTTTCGTGCGTCGAGAGCTGCGGAAAGACATTGGTGATCTGGAACGATTTCGCGATGCCCATGTGGGCGAAGCGGTGCTGCGGCAGTGCCGGTGATGTCGCGGCCCTCGAAGTCGACGCGGCCGCTCGCTGGCGGCAAGCGCGCCGGAGAGCAGGTTGAAATAGGTGCTCTTGCCGGCGCCGTTGGGGCCGATGATCGAGGTGATGGCGCCCTTGGTAAATTCGGCGGAGATGTCGTTGCAGCGCGACGAACTTGCCGAACGTCTTGCCCACGCCCTTGGTGCGCAGGATGACCGGCTGCGAGGGTCAGCCGGTCGGTCATCGCTTGCCGCGTGCAATCAGCGTGCCCCAGATGCCGCGCCGGGAAGAACAGCACGCAAATGATGAAGACGGCGCCGACGATCAGCTGCCAATGCACCGTCCAGAGCGAGACCGAGATTCTCCAGCAGCAGGAACACCGCCGGCGCCGACGAACGGCCCGAAGAACGTGCCCATGCCGCCGAGCAGCGCCATCATCACGACCATGCCGGAGGTGTCGTAATGCAGGGTTTCGATCGGCACGATGGACGAGATGGAGCGCCTGCAGCGCGCCGGCCAGGCCGCAGAACCCGCCGGACAGGACGAAGGTCGATCAGGCGCGTCAGCGTCACGTCGTAGCCGCAGGCGCTGGCGCGGGTCTCGTTCTCGCGCACCGCCTCGATGACGGCGCCGAACGGCGAGGCGAGGATGCGCGACAGCACGAAGAACGCCGCGATCACGAAGGCGGCGATCGACATAGTAGCGCGTCAGCGGGTCGACGAAATCGAGCTTGAGGCCGAAGAGATCGATGACGCGGACGTTGATGCCGCGCAGGCCGTTCTCGCCGCCGGTCCAGTCGACCGCCTGGTAAGCCAGATAATAGACGCATTGCGCCAGCGCCAGCGTGACCATGGCGAAGTAGATGCCGCGGGTGCGGATCGCGAGCACGCCGATGAGCGGCCGCCATCGACGATGCCCGCCGACGACGCCGAGCGCGATCGCCGACGCACCAGGGCAAGCCGAAATGCACGATCGCGATGCCGCAGAGCATAGGCGCCGCCGCCGAACAGCGCGGCGTGGCCGAACGACAGCAGGCCGAGATAGCCGTAGAGCAGGTTGAAGCCGAGCGCGAACAGGCCGTAGATCAGGATGTTGACCGCGATCGCCTTGAACGGCATCACCAGCGGAAACACCAGCACCACCAGGCTGGCGAGGCTGGCGCGGTGGCGGGTCGCGAGCTGCAATCCAGCTCAGCGGCGCGGCGGCACGCGGCTGCAACGGCTCGGTCAGCTCATTCATGGCTGGATTTCGCCCTCAGCTCATCAGTCCGGCGCGGCCGAAAAAGCCCTGCGGCCGGACGAGCAGCACCACCGCCATCAGCGCGAAGATCGCGACCTTGCGCCATCTCCGGGGCAAACAGCGACGGTCATGCTGACGACGACGCCGACCAGCAGGCCGGCCAGCACGGCGCCGACGCAGCGAGCCCATGCCGCCGACCACCGTGACGACGAACGCCTCGGCGAGGATGGTGTCGCCCATCTCCGGGACTGACGCCCTGCAGCGGCGCCGCCAGCAGCCCGGCCAAGCCGGCGATGCGCGGTGCCGATGCCGAACACGATCAGCCAGACCCGCGCCGACATCGATGCCGAGCACGCGCACGATCTGCGGATCGCGCGCGCCGGCGCGGATGATCAGGCCGAAGCAGGTCTTCTCCAGGAACAGCCAGAGCGCCAGCAGCACGACCGCGGTGACGCCGATCACGAACAGCCGGTAGAGCGGGAAATAGCCGATGCCGATATTGACGGCGCCCTGCAGGATGTCCGGGGTATCGAACGGATAGTCCGGTCGTGCCGAACGCGATGCGAACCAGCTCGACCATGACATAGGTCAAGCCGAAGGTCAGCAGCAGCGGATAGTCGATGCCGCGGCCGTAGAGCGGGCGGATCAGGAAGCGTTCGACCAGCAGGCCGAGCAGGCCCGACGGCGAGCGGCACCAGCGATCAGGCAGATCCAGAAATTGCCCGCCGAGCATCGAGGATGTAGAGCCCGGCATAGGCGCCGACCATGTAGAACGCGCCATGCGCGAAATTGACCACCGTCAGCATGCCGAAGATCAGCGACATGCCCGATCGCGAACAGCACGTAGATCGCGCCCAGCGCGAGGCCGGTGAACATCTGCAGCGCGATCAGATCAAGCTCAGACCGGCCATGCCTTCCCCAAAGCCGGAGCGTGCCCGCAAGGCACGCGCCGTTCACCGCATCAGGCCTTGTGACCGAGTTCCGCGCAGCTCCGCAGGTTGGCTTCGTTGGGCGCGTCGGTGCCGATGACGTTGAACACGTCGGACTCGTTGGGCATGTCCTTCGACTTCGACTTGATGACGAGTACCGACTGCACCGACTGATGGTCGCATTTGCGATAATATTGCGGGTCCCTTGTAGAAATCGTATTTCATGCGCCTCCAGCGCCGCGATCACCTTGTCGGTATCGACGCTGCCGGCATTCTTGACCGCGGTCAGCACCGTGCGCACGCCGGCATAGCCGAGCGCGCCGTAGTCGGTCGGCAGCTTGCCGTCATACATCTTCCGGAAGCGCCTCGTTGAACGCCTTGGTGGACGGCGATGCTTCTCCTCGATGCCCCAGTAGAACGAGCATGCCGCCGACCACGCCTTCGAACGCCTGCGGGCCGGCCGCGACGCGGCTCGTGTGCGACAGCAGCGGGATGATGATCTGCGTGGTCTGCTTGATGCCGAAATCGGTCGCCTGCTTCAGCGCGATCTGCTGGTCGCGGCCGAAATTGCTGATGCAGAGGATGTCCGGCTTCAACGCCTGGATGCGCGGCAGCAGCGTCGAGAAATCGGTGGTGCCGAGCGGGTGGCGAATGTCGCCGAGATTTTCGATGTCGAAGGCTTTGCCGACCGCCAGGAAGCCGCGGACCATTTCGTGGCCATAGGCATAATCGGCGGTCAGGAACGCGACCTTCTTGCCGAATTTCGAAAACGCGTAGCGGCCGACCGCGCCGGCCGTCATATGCGGGTTCAGGGCCTCGTGGAAGGTGTAGCGGCTGAAGTCCGCGGCCTCGTTGATGGCGTCGGACTGGCTGATCGAATTGAAGATGATGCCGCGCTCCTTGGTGACGTTGTTGATCGCGAGCTGCACCGCGGCGGAAAGGCTGCCGACGACGAAATTGACCTTTTCCTTCTCGACCAGTTCGAGCGTGCGGGTCGCGGCCTCGCCGGGATTGAGCTTGTCGTCGCGCACCAGCAGTTCGGCCTTGCGGCCGTTCGAGGCCGCCGGCGTCGTTGAACTGGGCGACGGCGAGCTGCGCGGCGCGCACCTGATCCTGCGCCTCGGCGCCGTAGGGGCCGGTGAGCGGAACCGGAAAGCCGATCTTGATGGTGGCTTCCTGCGCCTGCAGCAGATTGATGCGAAACGGCGAGCGGCGAGCGCCGCGCCCTGCGCTCACCGTCGCCAGCAGACGGCGGCGGCGTGAAATCCATCCGTGATTTGGCGGTCTTCCTGGTCATGGTTGTCTCCCTCGCATCATTGTTTGTTCAGTCTATTCGGTTTTGCCGGCTGCATCCCGCGTCAGATGCGGCCCAGCGCCGTCAGGATAACCCGCGGCGTCAGCGGAATTTCGGTGATTACAGCGCCGAACGGCGCGAGCGCATCGTTGACGGCATTGGCGACCGCCGCCGCCGCGCCCGCCGTTCCGGCCTCGCCCGCGCCCTTGGCACCCAGTTCGGTCTCCAGCGGTCGGCGACACCACGTGGCCGACATCGATATCGGGCATTTCGCCCGACATCGGAACCAGATAGTCGGCCATATTGGCGTTGGTGCAGCTGGCCGCGCTCGTCGTAGATGCATTTCTCGAACAGCGCCGCACCGAGCCCCTGCACCACGCCGCCGCGGATCTGCTCGTCCACCAGTTGCGGATTGATGATGGTGCCGCAATCCTCGACCACCCAGTGCCTCAGCAGCTTGACGAAGCCGGTTTCGGTATCGACCTCGAGCCATGAGGCCTGAACGCCGTTGGTGAAGGCGAACGGATATTCGCGCGGCACGAAATGGCGCGTCGCCATCAGTTCGGGCTGGATGCCCGGCGGCAGCGTATCGGGACGGAAATAGACGATGCGGCGAGCTCCGCGCAGCTCGATGCGCGGCGCGCCGTCGCTCGCATTGACGACCGCGTTGTCGGCGATATCGAGTTCTGCCGGGGTGGCCTGCAGGATCGCGGCGGCGACGTCCAGCATGTTCTTGCGCAGGACTTTCGCCGCCTGCAGCGCGGCCTCGCCGCCGATGCCGGCGCCGCGCGAGGCCCAGGTGCCGCCGCCATAGGGCGTGTTGTCGGTATCGCCGAGAATGACGCGGACGCGCTCCATCGAGACGCCCGAGCACGCTGCCGACGATCTGCGCCGTGAGCGATTCCGAGCCCTGCCCCTGCTCGGTGATGCTGGTCTGGCAGATCACCGCGCCCTGCGCATCGAGCCGCACGGCGACGCCATCCTGCGACGAGATCCGGGCGCCGCCGACGCCGTAAAACGCCGCGCTCGGATTGGTGACCTCGATGAAGCTGGCGATGCCGATGCCGCGATGGATGCCGTTCTTGCGCAAGGCCGCCTGTTCGGCGCGCAGCCCGTCATAATCCATCATCGCCAAGAGCTTGCTCGAGCGCGGCGTGGTGCGACAACTGCTCGAACCTCAGCCCCGACGGCGAAGCGCAGGGATAAGCGTCATCGGCAATCGAGATTGCGGCGGCGGATTTCGACCGGGTCCATGCCGATCTTCGCCGCCGCCAGATCGACCAGACCTTCCGTCACCGAGCACGCGATCGGATGGCCGACGGCGCGATACTGGCACATCACGTTCTTGTTCTGGAACACGACGCGCGCGCGAGCGCGATAGTTCCTGCGTGACATAGGGCCCGCCGACGAGATTGACGACCTGGTTGGCCTCGATCGCGCTGGTGCGCGGATACATCGAATAGGGACCGATCCCGGTGAGATCGTCGATCTCGAACGCCGTGATCGTGCCGTCGCGCTTGACGCCGATCCGCCCCTTGCAGCGATGGTCGCGGGCGTGAATGTCGGTGTTGAAGCTTTCGACCCGGTCGGCGACGAATTTGATCGGCCGGCGCAGCAACTTCGACAGCGCATAGGTCGCCATCTCGTCGGCGTAGATATGGACCTTGATGCCGAAGGAGCCGCCGACATCCTTGCAGACCACGCGAACCTGCGTTCTGCGAGGCCAAGATGGAGGGCCGCGATATTCTGCACCATGTGCGGCGCCTGTGTGCCCTGATAGATCGTGAGCCGTGCCTCCGCGGCATTCCAGTCGGCGACGACCGCGCGCGGCTCCAGCGTCACGCCGGTGTGACGACCGAAGACGAACTCAGCCTCCACCACCTCGTCGGAATCGGCGAACGCCTGATCGACTTTGCCGGCATCAGATGCGCTCGAAAGCGAGATTGTCGCCGAGCGAGGGATGAATGACCGGGGTGTGCGGATCGAGCGCGGTACGCATGTCCGTCACCGCGTCGAGCTCCTCGTATTCGACCACGACGGCCTCCGCGGCGTCCTCGGCGAGCGCGCGGCTGGTCGCGACCACGGCGGCGACGGCTTCGCCCTGCCAGCAGACGCGATCGATCGCGATGGCGTGTTGCGGCGCGGATTTAAGGCCCTTTAGATGCGAGAGCACGCCGACCCAGGGCGTGATGACTGCGGCGAGCTCCTGGCCCGTCACGACGGCGACGACTCCGGGCATTTGCCGCGCCGCGCTCGGCATCGATGCTGACGATTTTCGCATGCGCATGCGGCGAGCGCAGGAACACCACATGCACCATGCGCGGCAGCTCCATGTCGCTGACATAGAGCCCTCGCCCCTGCATCAGCCGATCGAGGTTGGGACGCGGAACCGTCTTGCCGATGTAGGAATTCGGCCGGTCCAGCACCGAAAGTGCCTCGGGATTGGCCGGTGCCGACCGTCATGACGTGCGCTCCTTCCGCGCGCGTGCCGTTGTCTCTACCGCGTCGATGATGGCCTGATAGCCGGTGCATCGGCAGTAATTGCCGGACAGATGCTCGCGGATGCGGTCGCGATCCGGCGCGGCCTCCTGCTTCAGCAGGTCCTGCGCGGCCATCAGCATTCCCGGCGTGCAATAGCCGCATTGCAGCGCGTTGCGGTCGCGAAAAGCCGCCTGCAGGTCGGCGATTTCGCCGGTATCGGACAACCCTTCGATAGTCTGGACGGAAGCGCCGTGCGTCTGCACCGCCAGCATCAGGCAGGAACGAACGATTTCGCCGTTCACCCGCACCGTGCACGCGCCGCAAACGCCGTGCTCGCAACCAACATGGGTTCCCGTGAGGTGCAGATGCTCGCGCAAAAAATCCGCAAGATTGAGCCGCGGCAAGACATGCGCATCAACTCGCTCGCCGTTGACATGAAGCGAGATTGACATCGGAGCCGTCACGAGGCTGCGACCTCGAGTTCGGGACGACCAAGCAACGCGGACACGCAACGGCTCAAAAGCACCTTTGCCAAGTGCCGTCGCATGGCGGGAGAGGCTTGTTGATCTTCGTGAGGGCTAAGCTCTTCGCCAAGCGCGACCAGCGCGCCCGCATCAGGGCCGGCGTCACATCGACATTGATTAACCAGTTTGCGGCTTTGACCAAAACCGGCCGATCGGCGACCGCGAAGAACGCCAGGCGAAGGTCCTTGAAGAAGCCGCCCTCGACGATCGCCAGCGCCGCGAGGCCAGCGATGGCATAATCGCCGTGACGGCGGGCAAACTCGTGAAAGAAATGCACCGAGCCCGCTAATCGCGATCGGCACTTCAACCGCAATCAGCAACTCGTTCGCCGACAACGCCGTCTCGTAAATTCCCTTGAAGAACTCCGCGGCGGCAATTCGCCGCTCGGCGCTTTCGCCGCGGACGATAATAGTTGCATCGAGCGCAAGCATGCAGGCCGGCAATTCGGAAGCCGGATCGGCCTGGGCGAGACTGCCGCCGAGCGTTCCCCTGTTGCGGATCGCGGGATGGGCAACGTGGGCAACTGCCTCGGCTAACAGCGGAGCATGCGCGGCAATCTCGGGCGATCTCAGAAGGTCGACATGGCGGGTCAGAGCGCCGATCCTGAGAGCGTCGGCCCCGACCGCGATCCCGCGCAATTCATCCAGTTCGCTGATGTCGACGATGAATTCGGGAGAGATCAGGCGCAGATTCATCGCCGGCATCAGGCTCTGACCGCCGGATAACACCTTCGCCTTGTCTCCGTGCGCGGCGAGCAGTTCCAGCGCGTTGCTAATACTGGTGGCGCGTGCGTAAGCGAAAGCCGAGGCTTTCATGGGCGTGACCTTCCCCGGCCCGATTTTGGCATATTTTTCGAGGATTAGAAGGCCGCAACCATCAAAGGTCAAGCTTGTTTATCGAACGATTATTTCGGCAGATTTGACTTTTGGACTTGTCTTAAGATCGCGAACCACGCACGTTCGCCAGCCGATAGAGAAAGCCCCCGAGAGGAGCAGGCAGATGAACCTGGGTTTCTTTACGATGCCGATCCACCCTCTCGAAAAGGATTGGCGGCTCTCGCTGAAAGAAGACCGCGAGGCATTCCTGCTCGCCGACGAACTCGGATTTACGGAAGCCTATGTCGGCGAGCACGTCACCGACAAGGCCGAGAACATCACCTCCTGCATCGCCTTCCTCGCCTGGATCGCCGCCGCGACCAAGAAAATCAAGCTCGGCACCGGCACCATCAACATGCCGAACACGCATCCCGCCGCGGTTGCGGCCTCGATCGCGATGCTCGACCACATGCTGGACGGCCGTCTGATCTTCGGGATAAGCCCAGGCGGGCTTTTGTCGGACGCCGAGTTGTTCGGCAATCTCGGTGCCGATCGCAACGCGATGTTCCTTGAAGCGATCAATCAGGTGCTCCAGATCTGGGAAAGCGAACCGCCCTATAATCTTCAGGGAAAATACTGGAACATCTCGACGGAAAAGACCCTGATGAACGATATCGGCCAGGGCTTCATCGCGCGGCCGTTGCAGCGGCCACATCCGCCGATCGTGGTAACCGCCGTTGCGCCATTCTCGAAGGGCGTCACCGAGGCAGCCGCGCGCGGCTGGGACCCGATTTCGGCCAACTTCCTGATGCCAGCCTGGGTGAAGAGCCACTGGCCGAAATATGTCGAGGGCTGCGAGCGCGGCGGCCGCCCGGCCGATCCCGCCAACTGGCGGGTTGCCAAGAGCGTGTTTGTCGCCAAGGACACCGCCACCGCCAAGGCCTACGCCACCGATCCAGACGGGCCTTACGTCTACTACTATCGCTCCCTGTTCACCAAACTGAAGAGGAACGGCCGTATCGAACTGTTCAAGACCAGGCGCGATCAGCCCGACGATGAGGTGACGCTTGGAGGCAATTTGCGACAAGCTTATCATCTGGGGAACGCCGGAAAGCGTCGCGGACCAGTTGCTGGCTTTTCAGGACGAGGTCGGCAAGTTCGGCACGCTGTTGTACGCGGGCAAGGACTGGAGGGACCGCGAGTTCGGACGGCAGTCGATGATCCTGATGGCCGAGAAAGTCCTGCCGCGCGTCAACGCCGGGACTTCAAAGCAATCCAACGCCGCGGGATGATCCGCGGTCAATGGGAGTAGGCAAGCCGTGGCTCTAAGCGATCGTATCCCCTATCAGGCCCAGGTTGACCGGCCAAGGCTCAGGCTGCCAGGCGGCAAGATACTTGCAGTATGGGTCATCCTCAATGTCGAGGAGTGGCGGATCGAGAGCGCGATGCCGCGAACCGTGCTGAGCCCGCCGATGGGACAACCGCTATTGCCCGACGTGCCCAACTGGTCCTGGCATGAATACGGAATGCGCGCCGGCTTCTGGCGCCAGTTCAAGGCGTTGACGGACCGCGAGATTCCAGTGACGCTGGCACTCAATGCCAATGTCTGCAACGCCTACCCGCGCGTCGCCTCGGCGGCCCTGGAAGCCGGTTTCGAATTCATGGGCCACGGATTTGTCCAGGGACCGATGCACAAGCTCGACAACCAGGCTGATGCGATCAAGCGCGCGGTCGAAACCATCGCCAAATTCGCCGGCAAGCCGCCGCGATCGTGGGAGAGCCCGGGTCTGACGGAGACCGAGGAGACGCTCGACTTGCTACGCCTGAATGGCATCGAATATGTGGCGGACTGGGTGATCGACGACCTGCCGCAGGATATCGCGACGCCTCATGGCACCATCACCACGATTCCGTATTCAGTCGAGACCAACGACATCGCCATCCATGCGCTGCAGCACCTTCCGTCGGAACAGTTTTTGAAACGCTGCACGGATCAGTTCGATCGGCTGTATCTGGAGGGCGCAGCCAATGCGCGGATCATGGCGATCTCGATCCACCCCTCCCCCCCCCCCCCCCCCCCCCCCTCCCCCCCCCCCCCCCCCCCCCCCCCCCCCCCCCCCCCCCCCCCCCCCCCCCCCCTCCCCCCCCCCCCCCCCCCCCCCCCCCCCCCCCCCCCCCCCCCCCCCCCCCCCCCCCCCCCCCCCCCCCCCCCCCCCCCTGCTTGCCACGCCCCCCCACGCTCGACGACACCGACCTCGAGGGAGGGGAACCCCGAGACCCGTACATCACCGGCGTTCCGCACCGCATCAAATACCTTGAGGCCCTGCTCGACTATGTCATCGGCCACGAGGGCGTCGCGCTGATGACCGCAAGCGAGATCGGCGACTGGTATCGGACGGAAATGGCGAAGGCCTGATGGCCGACTTACTCAACCGACCGCTTTGACAGGCGCACGCGTGACGCCGCCCCTCGCGCGCCCAAAAACCTGGGCATAGCCGGCCAGGAAGGCGTCGAGAGCGTCGCTGATCATCTGCTCCTTGTCTTCAAGAACGGGAGCTTCATAGATGTACTTGCGGACCCCGTAGTAGAAGATCCCGCTATGGAACACCCACGCCAGTTCAAGCTCCGGCGCGCTCGGCTTGCCCTGAACCGGAAGTCCCGCCTCATGGCGGCACTCCCGGATGATGCGCGTCAGAATCTTGTCGCGCACCACGCCCACGTACCATCGGTTGATATCGAGGCCCTTCAAGCCCGAATAGAGATAGATACGAATCCATCTTCTGGTGAAGAGCACGTTGGTATAGGCGCGATAGAATTCCTGCAGCCGATCGCGGACTGGCCGCGAGCGATCAGCGAGCAGCTTCTCCCAACCCGTATCGAACGGCTCCAAATAGACCGTGCGATAGACTTCCTTGATCAAATCGTCCTTGCTTGGAAAGTAGCGGTATAGAAGCGGCTGCGTCACGCCCAACCGCCGCGCCAGATCGCGCGTTCCGCCGCCAAAACCCTCCTCGGAGAAAAACTCCGTCGCCTTGGCAACGAATTCCCTGCGGCGATCGTCTGGAGAAAGCCGCTTCTGCTTGGAGCGGGCACGCTTGAGCGGCACCTTCTTCCTCATGACGATTTGTCGGCCGCGTGACGCTCGTCAGCGGCGATAAACCGGCCGTAACCGCCGCGGGCAAACAACAGCGGCTCCTTTCGGTTGTAGGAATAGGCTTCGACCGCGCCGAGGAATATCACGTGGTCGCCGCCGTAATAGCGGTTGACCGCGCGGCACTGGAAGTTTGCGACGCTGTCCAAGAGAAGCGGTGCGCCGCCTAGACCCGGGATCCATTCGACGCCGGCAAACTTATCGTCCGAGGATTTCGCGAACTTGTTCGCCAGCGCTTGTTGCGATGCCCCAAGCACGTTGACCGCGAAATGGCTGGCGTTCTGGAACATGCCCAGACTAGTCGAATAGAGTACGAGACTCCACAACACGAGCGGCGGATTCAGCGACACGGAAGCGAACGAGTTACAGGTCAGCCCATAGGGCTTTCCGTCGGCGCCGGCGACCGTAATAATGGTGACGCCCGTTGCATAGCTACCGAGCGCGTTACGAAAGTCCCGCGGGTCGATCGGCGAATGGTCGCTGGCGAGTTCGTTGGCAGGATCTGGATCGATCGGATGCTTGGGCGCGTCGTTCATCCATTGACCTCAAAGCGTCAAGTTTTCAGACGGCAGGCCAAGCGCGACTCGACCGTAGTTGGTACCCGCGGCATCAAAATTGAACGCAAGGTGCGAATTGACCGCGTGGGCATCCCGAAACTGCCGCTGCAACGCACCTGTTGTAAACAATCCGCGCGCGCCGCTTGCCGCAAACAACAGCGACACCGCTTCGGTGCAGAGGTTAACGCAATAGGCCCCATCGCGCCGCAATCTTGTCTTGGCCGCCATGTCCGGAACATGGCCGCGTCGTGCTTCGGCCATCGCCTCGATACAGCTCGAGCGCATGATCAGCCGCGCGGCGTCAATCTTAGCAGACGCCTCCGCGATTTTGATCTGCGTGCTTTGCAGGTCTCCAAGCTTCGTTCGGTTGTAGGTCGATGCGCGATGCCGGGCGACATCGATATAGTCGTCAAGGCAGGCCTGGGCGTTGCCGAGCGCGACGCCGGAAAGCACGTAGGGAAACAGCGAGAACACGGGCAGGGTGTACAGCGGGTTCGGATTGACGGCACTGCCAGGCGTCGGCCCACCGGCAAGGTCATTGACGGCAACCGTCAGCGGCTCGGCAACAAAAGCATCCCTCACTTCCACGTCATTGGAGCCGGTTCCCCGCAATCCCGCGGCATTCCAGGTGTCGAGGATCCTGTAGTCGTTCTTGTGAACCAAAAATATCCGATATTCGATCCCGTCCGCTTCATCGTCGGACGAAACCACACTGGCAAGCATATTCCATTCGCAAGAGGCCACTCCCGAGGAGAACGGCCAACTGCCCCGCAACCGATACCCGCCGTCGACCTTCTTCGCCCGGCCGGCCGGGAAAATAAACGACGATGCGACTAACGTATTGGGGTCCTTGTCCCAGACGATATCCTGGGCACGCCTGTCGAACATGCCCAGCATCCAATGGTGACTGGCAAGATTGGCCAGATTCCAGGCCACCGAAGCGTCGGCACGCCCGAGCATCTCGGCGCAATCGACCAAAGCGACATAGTCGAGTTCGGAGCCCCCTACCCGCTTCGGCTGAACGATCCTGAACAGTCCTGCATCATGCAGATCGCATTCAGTCTCCCGTGGCAGACCGCGCAGCTCTTCGGTGCGCACCGCACGGTCGCGAAGCCGCGGAATGAGCACCCTGGCGCGGGCAACCATCTCCGCAACGGCGCGGTCACCATCTCCCTCGATTTGCTGGCCTGTGCTTGGCTTTCGACCAACACCCGCCATTTGGCGTTCCTCGCTTCTTGACTACCGTCTGATCTCGAAATGCGCGCGATCGAAAGATAGGAGAGAACCCTCCTTACTCCTTTCGGCGAACCCGAAACCGGCTTGACCGGTCGAAGTTACTTGGCGATTGTTTATCGCACGATCACCAATTAAGGCGTGGCCGGCGTTGCCCGTCAATCAAATTCAACGGGTTGGGGACAAGCGAATATGGACAAAGTCGTCGGGATTGTCGGCCTCGGCATCATGGGCGGCGCGATAGCTCGAAATCTAATCGATCGCGGATGGCATGTGGTCGGATTCGATATCGATCCGGGCCGACGCGCCGAACTCGCGCAAGCGGGCGTCGTAATCGCCGGTGACGTCGCCCAACTGACGCGCGAAGCGCCTGTCGTCATGACCAGCCTTCCCAGCCCGGCGGCTGTTGAGGAGGTCGCACACACCATCGCGAATTGCGGGCAACTGTCCCGGATCGTCATCGAACTCAGCACCCTCAGCCTCGCCGACAAACTTCGCTTCGAAACGATCCTCAGGAGATCCGGTCACATTGCGCTGGATTGTCCGCTCAGTGGAACCGGCGCGCAGGCCAAGCTTCGCGATCTCGTCGTCTATGCCAGCGGTGAGAGCGAAGCTATTGCAAAATGCATGGGCCTGTTCGCTGACTTCGCCAAGCAAAGCGCCGATCTTGGACGATACGGCAATGGCAGCCGGATGAAATTCATCGCCAATCATCTGGTCGCAATCAACAACGTCGCGGCGGCGGAAGCGATGTTACTCGCCGAGCGCGCTGGCCTCGACCCAAAAATGGTGGTCGAGATGGTCGGGCCGGGCGCCGGCGGTTCGCGGATGTTCCAGATGCGCGCGCCGATGATGGTCGAAGGCGTCTATGAGCCGGCGACCATGAAGGTCTCGACCTGGAAAAAGGACATGGCGATCATCGCCGAATTTGCCGATGACGTCGGCTGCGCAACGCCGCTGTTCACCTTGACCCAGCCGGTCTACGCGGAAGCGATGGCGATGGGATTGGGCGACCAGGATACGGCCTCGGTCTTCGAAGTGCTGAAGAAGACCATCGTCAAGACTCCCAAGCTTAGCGCGAAAAATCAGAAATAGCGGTCAACAAACTAAAGTCTATCCGCGATCGCAACGGCTAGCTGGCTGGAATGCGCGCCAATGCCGCACTGCATCAAGATCGACAAGGGCAGTGCTGGCAGGAGAGAGCGGATTTCCAGTACGCCGATCCTGACCGTGGTTATCACTTGATCATTTATGACTTCCGTCGGATAACTTGCCAAATCAACGAAACACGCGCCGACGGACAGCTGCAGGAGGATTCCATGACGATATCGCGACGGCAATTTGTCCGAGGTGTAGCCGGCGTGGGTGTCGCCAGCATAGCAACCCCCAATCTTGTGCTTGCCCAAGCTAGCGAGCCGATCCGAGTCGGCCTACTGGCGGCCAAGACCGGCCCCCTCGCCTCCGGCGGCATCGACATGGATCTGGCGTTGACGATGTTCTTGAAGGAACGCGACAACACACTCGCCGGCCGCAAGGTGGAATTGATCGTCGCGGACACCGCCGGCGTTCCCGCAACCGCACGAACCAAGGCGCAGGAGCTGGTCGAAAAGAACAATGTCAACTGCATGATCGGCCCGCTCGCAGCCTTCGAGGCGTTGGCGATTGCGGACTACCTCACCGAGAAGGAGATACCCACGCTCGGGGTCGCGGCCGCCGAGGACATGACGCAGCGGCATCCGAGCCCATGGTTCGTGCGACTAACTTCGACGTCGGCACAATGTGCCTACCCGCTCGCGGAATATTCAGCCAAGGAATTGAAGTACAAGAAAATCGTCACGATTGCCGACGACTTCGCCTATGGCCACGAAATGTGCGCTGGGTTTCAGCGCGCGTTCGAGGACAATGGTGGCAAGATCATTCAGAAAATATTCACGCCGCTGGCGACGCCCGACTACGGCAGTTACGTCGCCCAAGTTAAGCCTGCGGACGCGATCTTCTTGGGCACTGCCGGCTCCAACGGGTTCCGCTTCTTGCGGCAATTCATCGAATACGGCCTGAAGGACAAGATGGCCGTCATCGGCGGCATGACCGCGCTCGACGAATCCGTGCTTCGCAACATGGGCGACGAAGCGCTGGGGATACTGACAACCAGCTGGTATTCGGCGGAGCTGGATAACCCTCTCAACAAGGCTTTCGCCACAGAATTCCGCAAGCAGTTCAAGTACGATCCAGGTTACTATGCCGCCGGCACCTATGTCTCAGGAGAGGTTCTGGAAACCGCGCTGAAGACCACGAATGGCAATGTCGAGGACAAGAAGGCGCTGATGGCGGCGATCCGCGGCAGCAACGCGCAGACGGTGCGCGGTCTCGTCAAGTTCGACGAATTCGGCAACGTGATCGGTAATGTCTATATCCGAAAGGTGACCAAGAGCGACGGCAAACTCGTCAACTCGGTCATCAAGACCTACCCGGACGTCACCCAGTTCTGGACCTACGACAAGACCGCCTTTCTGAAGAACCCGGTCTACTCACGCGACTATCCGCCGGCGAAGAACCTCGAGCAATAGGCTCCCACTGAGGGTGGGACGCGATCTCACACGTTTTGAGAACAAGATCGGACGCGATGCAGTTTTGGATTATCCAGAGTCTCAACAGCCTTTCGCTCGGCGGTCTGTTGTTTCTGCTGTCGTCCGGCTTCTCCCTGATCTTCGGATTGATGCGACTCGCCAACCTGACGCACGGCGCGTTCTTCATGCTTGGCACCTATCTTGCGGCAACCGCGATGCGTTCGTATGAGGGGCTGAATATCTGGGTGACAGCGATCGGCGCCGGATTGGCGGTCGGTGCCATTGGCGGCCTTTTTGAACGGCTGGTGCTAACCCGGCTGAGAGCCAATCCGCTCGGTCAGGTGCTGGTCACGCTTGGCATGTCCTTCATTATTTCAGATGCCTGCCTGGTGCTGTGGGGTGGCGACTCGATTCCAGTTCCGACGCCGCAAAACCTGCAGGCGCCGACGCGGCTCCTCGGTCTCGTGTTTCCGACCTATCGCTTGGTGCTGGTCGGGTGTGCCGTTGCCGCGGCGATCATCCTGTATTTCTTGCTGGAGCGGACCCGGCTCGGGGCCATGATCCGCGCCGGCGTCGACGACGGCCAGATGGCGCGCGCGGTCGGCATTCCCGTCTCGAACTTGTTCACGATCGTATTTTGCCTGGGCGCGGGAATCGCCGGTGCTGGAGGCGTTTTGGGCGGACCGATCCTTTCAGCGTATCCGGGGCTCGATGCCGACATGCTACCGTTGGCGCTGATTGTCGTCATTCTGGGAGGCATCGGCAGCCTTCTGGGCGCCTTCGTAGGCAGTTTCATCATCGGCTTCATTTATACGTTCGGCACGGCGCTGTTTCCGGAACTTGCCTACGTCATCTTGTTCTTGCCGATGATTTGCGTCATCGCCTTCCGGCCGCAAGGCTTGTTCGGGCGCGTCGGCGCATGAGGTGGCTCGCCATAGCTGTGATCGCCGCATCGCTCCTTCTGCCGCCTCTCCTCGCGGGCGATTTCTACATCAATCTCGCAAGCCAAGTCCTGATCGCAGCAGTCTTCGCGCTCAGCCTGAACCTGCTCGTGGGTTTTGGAGGGATGACGTCGCTTGGACACGCGTCCTATCTCGGAGTTGCTGCCTATATTTCGGCACTGCTGACCAGCAGATATGGCTTCGGCCATGCCTCGGCCGCCGTCATCTCGATCGCGGGCACCGTCGCGATGGCGGCCTTCTTCGGTATCATCGCGCTCCGCGCTACCGGGCTCGGTTTCCTCATGATCACGCTGGCGCTCTCGCAGGTGTTGTGGGGATTAGCCTACCGAATGTCCAACGTCACCAACGGCGACAATGGCATAGCGGGCCTCACTCGGCCGGCGCCATTCGGCATCTCGCTCGATAGCCCGGCATCGTTCTACTGGTTTGTCCTGATCGTGGCCGCGCTCGCCTTGCTAATGATGGCGATCTTTGTCTCGTCAGCCTTTGGGGCATCCCTGAAAGGGGTACGCGATCAGCCGCGCCGGATGGCGGCGCTCGGCTTCAATCCCTGGTTGATCCGCTGGATCACCTTCATCTACGCCGGTTTCTGGGCCGGCGTATCCGGCTTGCTCTATGTCTATTATCACAAGTACATCCATCCATCTTCGCTTTCGACCACGAGTTCGGCTGAGGCCTTGCTCGGTGTCATAGCCGGTGGTTCCGGTACATTGGGCGGTCCTGTTGTCGGCGCTGCCGTCGTGCTGTTGATAAAGAACTATGCTTCAGCCTATATCGAGCGATGGAACATGCTGTTGGGCCTGGTGTTCCTGTTCATCGTGCTGGTGATGCCGACCGGCATCGTTCCCGGTGTCAGCAAGCTGACTGCAGCAATGCGCAGGAGCCCCCCATGACTGCGGCGCTATCCAACCTCGCGCTTGAAGTCGTCAATCTGAAGAAGGCCTTTGGCGGCCTCACGGTCACGCACGATGTATCCCTCGCTGTCCGGCCTGGCGAGCGCCGGCTTATCATCGGCCCGAACGGCGCAGGCAAGACCACGCTGTTCAATCAAATTAGTGGCGACCTGCGGCCGAATTCCGGACTGATCCGGCTGTTCGGTGCCGACATTACCCAATTGCCGCCCTACAGGCGTGCGCATTCCGGATTGTCGCGAACCTACCAGATCATCACGCTGTTTTCCGGCGACACGCTCGAACACAACGTCATGCTGGGGCTCCTGGGTTTGCGGCCGTCACGGTGGCAGATGTGGCGGCCGATATCATTTTACGGCGATCTCGCGACGGAGGCGCGGCGCACGCTCGATACCGTCGGGCTCTTGCACCTTGCCGCTCATCCAATTTCCGATATCGCCTATGGCGAAAAGCGCCGCGTCGAACTGGCAATGGCGCTGGGGCAAAAACCGCGCGTGCTGCTACTCGACGAACCGCTGGCGGGCCTTTCCAACACGGAGCGATCCACGGTGAAGTCGCTGATCGCGGCGATCCCGCGCGAGACCACCGTGATCATGATCGAGCATGACATGGACACAGCGCTCGACCTTGCGGAAACCGTGACGCTGCTGAACTACGGCCGCGTGATCATCGATGGCGAGCGGGATGCCGTGATCGCCGATGAGCGAACGCGTGAGGTATACCTTGGCACCTGACGCGCTTAGCTTGACGAATGTGCACACATTCTATGGCGACAGCCACATCCTGCACGGCGTGAGCTTTTCGTTACCGCCGGGCGGCGTATTGGCACTATTGGGACGCAACGGTGCGGGAAAGACCACCTGCATCTCGACCATCATCGGCTTTCTGAAGCCGCGTCAAGGCCAAATCCGGCTGTTCGGTGAGCCGATCGAGGGCCTCAATCCCGAACGAATATCGCATCTCGGGATCGGCCTGGTACCGCAGGGCCGTCGGATCTTCCCCTCGCTCACCGTTCGGGAAAACCTCGTGGTCGCACAGCAGCGCGGAACCCAAAGCGCCAGCCCATGGAACGTCGATCGGATCTACGATATGTTTCCTCGGCTGCGCGAGCGTCATGGGCAGTTTGCCGGCACGCTTTCCGGCGGCGAACAGCAAATGCTGGCGATCGGGCGAGCCTTGATGGGAAATCCCCGTGTGCTTCTGCTCGACGAGCCATCGGAGGGCCTTGCGCCGTTGATCGTCGCCGAGGTTGGCCGCACCATCCGGCGCCTAAAAGACCAAGGCCAATCCATCGTTCTGGTCGAACAGAACCGCCAGCTTGCGCTGGATGTCGCCGACCGTGCGGTCATTCTCAACACCGGGCGTTGCGTGTTCTCGGGCGAAGCCGACGAACTTGTGAACAACCAGGAGCTGATCACGCAAAACCTGGGCATCTATCATGCTCATTAAACCAACAAATGCCAGCTTCTGATTGAGGTCGAACATGAAAATCGGTGTATGCGGAACGGGACGAATGGGATCGGCGATCGTGCAGCGGTTAATGTCCGTCGGACATGAAGTGGGCGTCTGGAATCGCACCCAAACCAAGACTAAAGCCCTGACCGACGCAGGCGCGAGGCTGCTCTCCACGCCGGCGGCGCTGGTGGACGCCTGCGAGACCGTCATCGTGATGTTGCTGAATGATGCCGCGAGCGAAGCGGTTTACCACAGTCCGGACGGCATTCTGAAAGCCAATCTGGCCGGAAAACTGCTCATCGATATGAGCACGGTTCGGCCCGACACCATGCAAAGCCTCGGCGGCGCGGTGGCGAAACAAGGCGCTGCCTTTGTCGAATGCCCGGTAGGTGGAAGCACGGGCCCCGCCAAGGAGGGCAAGCTGTTCGCGCTGGTCGGCGGGGACAAGTCCGATCTCGCGCGCGCGATGCCGGTTCTGGAGCAATTGTGCCGCCGCATCGAACATATCGGCGCACTCGGCGCGGGCGCGACAATGAAATTGGCCGTCAATCTGCCGTTGCTGGTTTATTGGCAGGCGCTCGGCGAGGCCTTGACGATCTGCAAGCCCCTCAATCTTCCTGCCGTCCGGCTGATCGACATCCTGTCTGATACCGCGGGCACGCCGGCCGCGATGAAGGGACGCGGTGCTGTTATTGCCAAGGTGTTAAGCGGTCAGCCGCTAGGCGAAACCGCCTTCGGCCTGAGTGCCGCGAGGAAAGATCTCGCAACCGCGGTTCAATTCGGTATCTCGCTGCATGCGGAGCTTCCGGTCACCGCCAGCGCGCTGGCCTGTTTCGAGGAGGCTGAAGCCGCGGGCCTAGGTGCCGCTGACGCGACCGCGATATCGAGCCGCTGGCCACAGCGCCCGAAAACCACGACAAAATCATAATCACCGTCACGCTCCGAACAGTCAATTAAGCAGCAGGGTTCATTCAATGATCGATCGCAAGAATCGCTATGGCCGCACCGCCGCGCGCATCCATGATGCTGACGGCCTTGCCCGGCGCCCGTCATCCACGACCATCGACATCCATGCGCATATCGTGGTTCCACAGGCTGCCGCGCTGGTGCAACCTCATGTCGATGTCAGCCGAATCCCGTTGGCATATTTTGCCGATCCGGCGACCAAGGAAATCAACGCGCAACAGGAGAGCGACGTTCGCGAGGTAATGACCACGATAGATCGCCGCCTGACCGACCTCGATCGAATGGGTATCGATATTCAGCTCGTCGCTCCCGCGCCGAACCAATGCTATTATTCGATCGATCCGAAGACCGCCGAAGCCGCCCACCGCCTCGCCAACGATGGCGTCGTGGAGTTTTGCGCGCGCAAGCCCGACCGTTTCGTGGGGCTTGGCGTCGTCACCTTGCAGGAACCTGAACTCGCGGTCCGCGAACTTGACTACATCATGGGCACGCTAAAATTGAAGGGCGTCGAGATCTTGACCAACGTCGACGGCGAGGAGCTATCCGATCCGAAATTTCGACCATTCTTTGCCAAGGCAGAGCAACTTGGGGCGTTCATCATGATGCACCCGAACGGGTTTACCCACGGGCAGCGACTGACCCACTATTACTTCAACAACGTGCTGGGAAATCCGCTCGATACCACGCTCGCGCTTCACAATTTGATCTTTTCAGGGACGCTCGCGCGTTTTCCCGAGCTGAAGTTGATGGCGGTGCACGGCGGCGGCTATCTTCCCGGCTATTCCGGCCGGATCGATCACGCCTGGGGTGCGCGGCGGGACTCGCATGCCGACCTGCCGCTGCCGCCGACGACCTATTTACGGCAGGTCTATCTGGACACCGTGGTTTTCACCTATCACCAGCTGGCCTACCTGATCGACGTGTTCGGCCCGGACCGGATCGTGATGGGGACCGATTATCCGTTCGACATGGCCGAATACAATCCGATCGGTCACATTGCCGGCGTGAACGGGATGGACGACCACACACTGGCCCAGGTCGCTGGGGGCAACGCAGCGCGTGTGCTCGGCCTTGATCTCTGAGGCTCCGCGCGATCAACGATGGGTGCTTGCTGCCTTGTACCCCGGCTGCTCGAAGGGATGAGAGGTTGCAAACTCCGGCAGCGCAAAGCACCGCTCAGCCAACCGCGCCACGATTGGAAAGCCGGTCAGCTCGAGCTTGAGGAAATGCGCGCCCACGACTTGGCCAGCGATGCAGATATCAGCAAGCCCCGGCTCGACGCCCAGGGCAAATGGCGCGGGCGCGCGGCGCGCCAGCAGCCGTTCGTAGGTGGCAAGCCCCTCGCTCGTCCAGTGCTTGCCCCAATCTTCGATCGCGTGAGCGTCGGCACCAAACGTCTTCGCAAGATGATTGCGGACGCGCGGGACTACCAGCGGATGGGCGTCAGCAATTGTCATGAGCGCGAGTGAGCGCGCATAGGCACGCTCGCGCAGATTATCAGGCATCAACCGCGGTTCGGGCCAGACATCGTCCATATACTCGATGATCGCCAGCGACTGGAACACGGAATGCCCATCGTGAATGAACGTAGGTACTACCCGCTCTGCGTTGACCGCCTCATAGCCCAGTTTGAACTGCTCGCCCGATAGAATATCGATGGGAATTTCCTCGAACGGCAGTCCCTTGAGCTTGAGCGCGACCCGTACTCGGAACGAGGCAATCGACCGCCAAAATCCGTAAATTTGAATGCTCATAGCGAGACCCTTACCCACCTGCTCTCAGCTTACCATACTTACCATGCCAACCTTGCTCTGACTTTGCGCCGGACGCTAGTCCGGCGCGCTCTGCTACGTGCCGTCACGCAAGCTCCCTTTCCTTGCCGACGACCTTGTCGAGCTCGCTCAGTACGGCGTCACCCATCTCTACCGTCGACAGCTTCCTGGCCCCCGCTTCGGCGATGTCCGCGGTCCGGGCACCTGACGCCAGCGCAGCGAGCACCGCTTTCTCCAGTAGATCCGCGTCCTCGGGCCGGTTCAGCGTCATGCGCAACATCATGGCGACGCTGAGAATGGAGCCGAGGGGATTGGCGATGCCCTTGCCGGCGATATCGGGGGCGCTGCCGTGTACCGGTTCATAGAGCGCCTTGCGGCGACCGAATTGATCGACCGGCCCCAGCGACGCCGACGGCAGCATGCCGAGCGAACCCGACGCCATCGCCGCACAGTCAGACAGGATGTCGCCGAAGATATTCCCCGTCACCATCACATCGAACTGCCTCGGTTCCCGGACGATTTGCATGGCGGCGTTGTCGACATAGAGATGGGTGAGCTCGACGTCGGCGAACTCTTCCTTATGCAGCGCAATGACCTCCTCGCGCCACAGCACACTGGTTTCCAGCACGTTC
Organism: uncultured Alphaproteobacteria bacterium; assembly: GCA_963777475.1. Taxonomy (GTDB): domain Bacteria; phylum Pseudomonadota; class Alphaproteobacteria; order Rhizobiales; family Xanthobacteraceae; genus Bradyrhizobium. The sequence goes on along the minus strand of CAVZQX010000030.1, from coordinate 172,218 downwards.
GCCTTGTCGACCGAACAAACCTTGCCCTTCCGTGTCCGCGCCAGTTCGAAAGCGGCGCGTGCCACGCGGCGTATCTGGCTGGTGGTGTATTGCTCGGTGTTGAAGCCGCGGCGCTGACCGTCGGGAAGCGTCTCGATGCCGCGCGGCTCGCCAAAATAGATACCGCTGGTGAGCTCTCGGATGATGACGAAGTCGACACCCCTGAGCACATCAGCCTTGAGCGGGGCCGACTCCGCCAGGGCCGGACTGGCAACGATCGGTCGCAGGTTGGCGAAAAGATCATATTTGCTGCGCAGCGACAGCAGGCTGCCCGCCTTGCGCGCGGCCGCAGGAACCTCCTTAGTCTCTGGCCCGCCGGTCGCACCCCAAAGTATGGCGTCGGCTTCTTCCATGGCCTCGACCGTATCCTCCGGAAGCACCTTGCCGGTCGCGAGATAAGGAATTAGCCCGTATTGCGCCTCGCGCATCATCACGGGCACCCCTCGCTTGGCGGCAAACCAATTGAGCACCCGATGCGACTGCGCCGTCACTTCGGGACCGATGCCCTCGCCGCCGACGACGGCGACCTTCACCATGTTGGACGGACTGTTCATGCCAGCTACCTCGCAAAGTGTATCCAGGGGCGCGCCCCGCGGTCGATGGCCTGAAAGGCGCGAATTTCACTATCGCGTTGCAATGTCAGCGCCACTTCATCGAGCCCCTGCAGCAAGCCCTCGCGCCGTCGCGGATCGATCTCAAAGCGATGCTGCTTTCCCGACGGAGAAATGATCGTCTGCGCCTCGAGATCGACGCTGACCCGTCCCGCCCCTTGCGTAGCCTCGATATCGGCCGCAAGAGTATCGACGATCTCCTTCTCGACAACGATCGGAAGGATCCCGTTCTGAAAGCAGTTCGCAAAGAAAATGTCCCCAAAGCCCGAACCGATGATGGCGCGGATGCCCATCTCCTGCAGCGACCAAACTGCCCCCTCGCGGGAGGAGCCGCAGCCGAAATTCGGGCCGGTAACGAGGATTTCCGCCTGCCGATACGGCTCACGGTTAAGAACGAATTCAGGATTCTCCGAACCGTCCGGCAGGTAACGGAGCGAGCCGAACGCCCATTTGCCGAGCGTGCCGCGAACCGAGTTTCCGACCAGACGCTCGATCCGGATAATGACGTCCGTGTCGATATTGCTGCGCATGATCGGGGCGGCGACGGCCGTCAGCTTGTTGAACGGTTTCGGCATGATCAGGGCCCCATGGTTCGCACGTCGGCAATGGCGCCCGCAATCGCAGCCGCAGCGGCACTCGCCGGACTGGCAAGATGAGTGCGTGCCCGCGGGCCCTGCCGGCCGACGAAATTGCGGTTCGACGTCGAGACCGAACGCTGGCCGGGCGCAACTGTTTCGCCATTGGCCGCAAGACACATCGAGCAACCGGGTTCGCGCCACTCGAATCCGGCTTCTGTGAAGAGCTTGTCGAGCCCTTCGGCAATCGCCTCTCGCTTGACCATCTCCGAGCCCGGCACAACCCAAGCCCGCACACCGGGCGCAACCTTGCGGCCGCGCGCGATTTCAGCCGCGGCGCGCAGATCGCTCAGCCGGCTGTTGGTGCAGGATCCGATGAAGACCCAATCGACCGGTGTGCCGGCAATCGCCGCGCCAGGTTTCAGCCCCATGTAGTCGAGTGCAGTTTCGATCGCCGCGCGACGCTGGGGATCTTCAATCGCCGCCGGATCGGGCATATGGCCGTCGACGCCGATGACATGCTCGGGGCTGATGCCCCACGTGACCTGTGGAATGATCTTCTCGACGTCGATGACGACTTCCTTGTCGAATACCGCATCCGCGTCGCTGGGAAGGTCGCGCCACGCCTTGACGGCATGCTCCCACATCTCGCCCTCCGGCGCATAAGGCCGCCCGTGCAAGAATTCGAAGGTCTTTTCGTCCGGTGCAACCATCCCCATCTTGGCGCCGAGCTCGATCGAAAGATTGCAGATCGTCAGCCGTCCTTCGATCGGCAGGTGACGGATGGCGCTGCCCGCATACTCGACCGCATAGCCCGTGCCGCCTGCCGCTCCGACATGCCCGATGAGAGCAAGGATGAGGTCCTTGGCCGTCACGCCGAACTGGAGCTTGCCTTCGAACTTCACCCGCATGGTTTTGGGGCGCCGCTGGATCAGTGCTTGCGTCGCCAGCACATGTGTGAGCTCGCTCGACCCGATGCCGAACGCCAGCGCGCCGAGTCCGCCATGGGTGCAGGTATGGCTATCGCCGCAGACGATCAGGCAACCCGGCAGGCTCAGGCCGAGCTCGGGTCCGATGACATGGACGATGCCCTGCCCTGGCTGGTCGATATCGAACATCTGGATGCCGCTGGCTGCCGTTTCGACCCTGAGCGCCGCCAATAGCTCCTGCCCGATCTTAATCGTACCGGCCCGACCACGCGCCGTCGATATGGCGTGGTCCGGGGTCGCAAACGTCAGTTCCGGATTGTGAACCTTCAGGCCACGACTTTTGAGATCGAGCAGGCCGCGTGAACCGCCGAGGTCGTGCAACAAGTGGCGGTCGACATGAAGGAGATCGGTATCCTCGCTAACGCGGGCAATGACATGCTGGTCCCAGATCTTGGCCAGCAGCGTACGGCCAGGCTTCCCCAAGATATTCCTCCCTTTGGCTTCTCGGGCCGGCGGCGTCAGCCGCAAACCGCCGTTTCGCACGGCTTCTGATCAGGTCCTGCGATTGGCATCAAAGCACAACAGGGCATCGTCCGGCTAGAGCCGACGCAGAAGGGGATGGAAGCCCCGCTTGGGACGCACGCATCAACGCACAGCTGCGAGACGAATCCAGCCTTGAATCGGCCGCCATCTCGGATTCACAATTTGGGATTTATCGAAATCGGTTGTCTGCGCGGACTGCAGGACCGAACAGATATAGACCGAACCCTCATGCGCGCTTAAGGGCTCGGTCGTTGACTTATCGGCCCGCTGCGTCGGCCGCGCTTTGCACTTTTCCGAACGCGCCTGCCTCGGCGAGAGCCGCGATCTGGCGATCGTCATAACCAAGCGTTTTGCGCAGGACGTCCCTGGTGTGCTGACCCAGCAGTGGTGCGGCGACTGGATCGACGGCGGGGGTCAAGCTCATATTCACCGGCGTTTCAATATTGGGGACCAAGCCGGCCGTCGGATGGGGAATCCGACTGAGGCGATGTCGCTCGCGTGCTTCGGGCGCGTTGAACCCCTGCTCGACTGTACGAAGATAGCCGACGGGTATATTGGCCTTCTTCATCTTTGCCATCCAGTTCTCAAGCTGGTCGCTTGCGAAAACCTCCGCAATGATGGCGCGCAACTTTTCCTTGTTGGCGGACCTTGCCCTTCGCGTTGCAAACTCAGGGTCCGTAATGAGATCCGGCCGCTCGAGTACTTCGGTCACCAGACGGCGATACAGCCTATCGTTGGCGCAAGCCATATAAAGCGGCCCATCGGATGCCTCGTAGACGCCGACAGTCGGAGACCCGTTCGGCGAATTCCCGAAACGGCCGGGGTTTGTGCCGTTGATCAGATAGGCCATGCCGTAAAAGCCCGTCATCGCCATCGCGATGTCGAACAGCGCGACTTCGACATGCTGTCCGCGGCCAAGCCGGTCGCGGGCGATCAATGCAAGCAGGATGGCGTTGCAGGCCGACATTCCAGTCGCCATGTCAACGATCGGCGGCCCGGTGCGCACCGGCGGTCCGTCGGGAAAGCCGTTCAGCGACATGAAGCCGCTTTCAGCCTGTGTGATCGGGTCGAAGCCGGGTCGCGACGCAAACGGCCCCTTGCGGCCATAGGCCGAGATCGAGCAGTAAATCAGGCGCGGATTGGCTGGCGCAACCGAAGGGTAATCGAGCCCAAATTTCTTCATCACGCTTGCGGAAAAATTCTCCACCACCACGTCGGCGCGGGAAATCAGTTCCCGGGCCACATCGCGCCCCGCCGGAACCGCGAAATCGAGCGCGATGCCGCGCTTGTTGCGGTTCAGGCTCAAATAAGCGGCGCTTTCGCCGCCTATCTCCGCGTGTTCATAGGCTCGCGTATCGTCGCCGCCGTCGGGATTTTCGATCTTGATGACCTCGGCGCCGAAATCGGCAAGGGTTTGCGTGCAGGCGGGGCCCGCGACAACGCGGGTAAAATCCACCACCAGCAGACCGTCGAGGGCGGTCGGCGCGCCCTTCGTTCGTGGCGAACGGTCCGGCAACGGCAATCTGGCAGTCATGGGCGGTTGTTTCCTTCTGTTATTGTTGTATTGCACGACGACTTTAAGGTTTATTCCGGTGGGACCACAAGGGCTTCCGGTTGCCGGCTCCTTTGGGGCCTTCCGCGCCGCAATCTGCCGACGGCAGGCCCCATCGCGACGCGTAGTCGAACCGATACGTCCGAACGCAAAAAAAGCCCGGTGGCGTGTAGCCACCGGGCGGGAATATCGACTTGGAGCATCTGGTGCTACCCAAGCCGGCGTGAGCACGGCCTCAGATGCGAAGATCTTGGAAGACATCGGAATGTCGGCGTCTCATAAGCGATCCCTGTAGCTAATGGATTTTCGCCAATACAGCGTGGTCGGCCATCCCCAAGGAAAATGCGGTTGGTACAACCGATAGCCGGCCTTGATAAAGTTATTCGCCGAGGCGAGATTGTCGGTCGTGTCCGAAACAATGCAATTCCACCCGTTCTGGCGCGCTCGAAATTCCATCGCCCTCATCATGCGCAACTGCAACCCCTGCCCACAATGATTCTTCACAACGCCGACACGACAGAAATATCCGGCATTCCGCGCGCGCGTCGACGGAATGATCCCGGCGAAGGCGATCGGCAGCCGCTCGTGAAAGGCGAGCCACCAATGCCCCCAATCGAACGACGGAACGGGCGCGCCATCGAAGAATGTCAGACGGTGGAGGTCGGCAAGCGTGTCCGCGATTTCGTCATCATGGCCGTCAACCTCTCGTATTCTATACATCAGGCGAGCCTCTTGCACCTGCTGTCGTCCCGCAATGCCCTACGGACATCAAGGCCATGATGATTCGCGACGCGCTCCCGGAGGACGCCGCGGCCGCCTGCGAAGTGATGCGGCGATCTATCGCGGAGCTATGTGCTCCCGATCATCGGAACGACCCGGAAATTCTGCGGCGCTGGCTGAGCAACAAGACGCCGGAAATCTTCAAATCCTGGATCAGACCGGATAACGTGTTGCTCGTTGCGGTTGAGGGCGCGAGCATTGTCGCCGTTGGCTGCGTCACGGACGCCGGAGAGATCACGCTCAACTACGTCTCCCCGGACGCGCGTTTCCGTGGCGTCAGTACCGCCATGCTGGACGCCCTCGAACGCCGAGCCAGGGAACGCGGCAACGGGCGCTGCAAATTGAACAGCACCGAAGCCGCCCTTCGCTTCTATCTAGCCAGAGGTTACTCCCAGGACGGTCCTGGCGACAGAAAGTTCGGTACGAACTCGGCGTATCCGATGTCGAAAGAGCTGGATTGACGCACGGGACAGCTGACGTTCCGGACTACTTTCCAAGCATGACCTTGACGCCCAGCAGAATGGCGCCGACAAAGCCCGTAACGATCACGGTAATGACGGCCTTGATCGCGGTCCTGGTGTGGCTGCGCGCCAGCGAGCGGATTTCGGTGATGGCCTTGGGTTTGGTCATTGCACTAGACAAGGGTTTCATTTTCCGGCCGGACCTGATCGCGCGGCTCCGCCTCGACGCGTTCGATGGTGAGATCGTCGGGCTGGATCGGCGCGCGGAACGCGATGGTCGGAAAATCGGTGGGCTCGTAATCGCGGCCGGGCGGCCGGATGAAGCGGATGATCTCAACGCTCATGACAGACCTTCCCAGAGCGCGATTGCAATCAGGCCCGCGAGCGCGAGCGATATCAGGTAGGCGGTCATGCGTTACTCTTTCCTTCGCGAATAAAAATGCGCGGCAGATCGCGGTCGGCGCGATCGTTTCGGGCGCGAACCCTATCCTCTCGCGAGGGCCGCTGGCGGACGCTGCGAGCGCGCCGCCGGCCGGCACGTTCGCGCGTGCCAGCCAATGAGATAGATGCTGTTGGTGAAGGCTCAGACGGCGACTCGCTTGCAACGACGCCTGAGGAAGGGTGTGGCGTCCTGGCGTGCGCGCCGCCGTCCGATCGGGACTTTCCAAACAAAAAACCCGCGACGGATTTTTCCGCGCGGGCGCTGCAACTACTCTCGATGATGTCACTATGCCGGTGATTTGCCCGACGTGTCAAACGTCTCGGCCGGGCCCGATTACTTCATCGCTTTGCGCTCGGCAAGTGAAGTGAAGCGTCATTCACGAACTCGGCAAGTCGAGTGACGCGATGGGATGACTAGAAACGATCGCAAGGAATCACCGCATAGCGTTGACTGCAGCTCTATCATGCATCACTGCATCGCTGCGGTACGACGATCAAAATCGCACGGCACGCGCGCTTCATATGATTGTCATCACTTCAAGACCGATTGATCAGGGTGGCGCTTCTATCGCTCGCATCCCACCTCCGCCATGAGGCGAAGCAGCACCTCGAAACAACCAACACCTGAAAAGAACAAAGGCAAGATGATGAGAGAGCACTTGAAGACACTCGCCGCGCCTGCCGCGGTATTGGCCGCGGCAATCGCGTTTGCCGCGCTAACCATGCCAGATGCCAGCGCCGGCGAGTTTTGCAAGCGGGACGTCACCGGGCACATGACCAGTTGCAGTTTTGACACCATGGAGCAGTGCCAGGCGATGGTGGCCGGCATCGGCGGCGATTGTTTCCGCGATCCGTTCCTCAACGACAGCAGCAGCGCCTATGCCTATCAGCCGAGGTCCCCACGTTCGAGGAGCGCGGCGCGTTCGGCCGGAACGGCAGTTAACGCCAACCAGTAGCGCCTGGCAGATCTGGCATTATGATAAAAAAGCCCGCAGCGGTCGTGTCCGCTACGGGCCTTTCGATGTTCGCGATCTTGTAACCATGCCGGTGATTTGCCCGACGTGTCAAACTTTATCGAAAATTGGGCGAACCGGGTTCGGCAGATCGAAACCGATCTTACAACTTCTGCTGAAGAAACGAAAACGCCCGCTGCCGTCTTCACGGGCGGGCCGTATAATTCTTGCGATGATGTCAATATGCGCCTGATTTGCCCGACGCGTCAACCGCGCCATCGGTCAGCAGGGACGCAGTCACGATCACCGACATCGAGGAGATTGTCGATGTACTTCGCCGCCGCCGCATTGTTCGTCCTGTCGGGCTTGTTCTATGCCGCGGGTAACCATGAAATCGGCTCGTTCGGGGTCGAGATGTGCAGATACGGCGGCTCTTTCTGCGACAATCCGCACTATGTTCTCGCATTCGCCGGTATCGCCGCGGCCTGGGGCGCATTCGTCAGCATCCGCTAGCCGATCAAGCGGGACGAAACCCGGCTCAACGAAAAGCCCGCCTCCGGTTCCCGGCGCGGGCTTCGTCATTCTTGGCGGTGATATCGTCATGCCCCTTGATTTGCCCGACATGTCAAATCCCGCTCCGACCCCGCCGTCACGCTTCTGAAAGCTTGTTGAATCAAGGTACGGTTCACGGATGTCGGGACTTGGCTAGGCAACCTCGACCTTGGCCAATACGACGCCGCACGTCGAATTTCCAAAGGGAAACTCGACCGGGCTTGATCTGGCTCAAGGCGGTCTGACCGCCATGCACCAAATGTGCCTAGCATGGTTCGATCGATTGCGGAGCAATGAACGTTCCCGGTATCAGGCGAGGAGTTCGTTCGCCCGTCGCACTTGGGAGCAAGACGCATACGCCGCGCGGAAATCTTGCCGACGCTCACGATCGGCGCCGTCGGCGTCGTATATGGCGACATCGGCACCTCGCCGCTCTATGCGATCGAACAGATTTTTCTCGGCCCGGCGGGCGTTCCGCCGACACCCGATAATGTGCTCGGCGCGATTTCGCTGGCGATCTGGACCATCATTCTCATCGTCGCCATCAAATACGCGTTGCTGGTGTTGCGCGCCGAGAACGACGGCGAAGGCGGCGTGTTTGCGCTCTATGGTCTGCTGTACAAATACAAGACCCAGGGCATCAACGTGCTGCTGTGGTCGCTGATGCTGGGTGCCGGCCTGCTGTTGGGCGACGGGATGATCACGCCGGCGATCAGCGTGTTGTCGGCCGTCGAAGGGCTCGAGGCCGCCACGCCGGCATTTTCTGCTCTCATCATTCCGATCACCGCTGTCCTGCTGACCGGCCTGTTTGCGATCCAGTCCAAGGGCGCTTCCGGGATCGGCGCAATCTTCGGTCCGATCCTGCTGGTCTGGTTTGCAGCCATCGCCGCGCTCGGCACCATTGCGATCGCCAAAGAACCGGCGATCCTTGCGGCGTTCAATCCCGCCTACGGCATCGTCTTCCTGGTGCAGGCGGGACTGCGCGAGGGCGTGCTGATCCTGAGTGTCATGATCCTGGTCGTCACCGGCGGCGAGGCGATGTACGCCGATCTCGGGCACTTCGGCGCCCGGCCGATCCGGATCGGCTGGTTTGCCGTGGTGTTTCCCGCGCTGCTTCTCAACTATCTCGGTCAGGGCGCCTATCTGCTTTCGGGGCAAGAGGTCGTGGCCGGCAAGCTTTTCTATAGCCTCGCGCCAGCGCCACTGCTGCTGCCGCTCGTGGTGCTGGCGACGCTGGCGACGATCGTTGCGTCGCAGGCGCTGATCTCTGGGGCCTTTTCACTGGTGTCGCAGGCGATCGGGCTCGGCCTCTTTCCCCGCATCAACGTTCTGCACACGCATCGTTCGCACGCGGGCCAGATCTATGTCCCCGTCGTCAATTGGGGACTCTACATCGGCTGTCTCGCTCTCGTCGTTGGGTTCGGCTCGTCGTCGGCGCTGGCCGCAGCCTATGGTCTCGCCGTCGCTGGCGTGATGCTGATCACCTCGCTTGTCATGTTCGCGATCGCGCGGCGCTATTGGCAGTGGGGCCTGACGCGAACGGCGCTGGTTTGGGGCCCGATGACGGCGCTCAACGGCGCATTCCTCGTCGGCAGCTCGGTGAAATTCCTCGAAGGCGGCTTCGTGCCGCTTTCGGTGGGCATCGCGGCGTTTGTGGTGATGGCGACCTGGCGCTGGGGACGCAAAGCCACCTTTGCGGCCTATGCCGCGCACTCGACCCTGACCATGGCGGAATTGGTCAGCCTTCACCGGTCGAGCACGACCTTCATCGAGCGTAACGCGCTGATCATGGCGCCGAATCCGTTGCGCCACCCCGACGACCGCGCGCCTGCGCTGATCGGGCTATTGCTGGCGCGCTATGGCATCCTTCCGCGCAACCTGATCCTGGTCGAGGTCACGCATCCCAAGGTCCCCTACGTCCACGAAAACCGCTACCACATCACGGTCTTCGAACGCGACAAGGATCGTGGCAGCGTCATCAGCGTCGAACTGCGTTTCGGATTCATGGAGGAGCCGAACGTCGAGCGCTATCTCGAAAGCCTGGCTCAGCAAAAAGAGATCGATCTGCCGGTAAGTCCTGGGCAATGGATCGTCCACGTCTCGCACGAGAACCTGCTGCCCGCGAGGCACATGACCTTGTTCCGGAAGCTGCGTTTTCGCCTGTTTCTCTTCCTGCGCCTCGTCTCGCGCCCCGCTTACTACGCCTATCATCTCGGCGATGAGGTCCAGCTTTCCGCCGAGATCATGCCGGTCAGGGTGCGCTGAGACGGCGCGGCTTTAAGCTACAGGGGGCGAATGGCATCAATCTCGTTTTGTACCAGGGCTGTTCTCCCTCAGGGAAGCCATATTGCAAACACGTGACGTCATTGGTGCGCTGCGACATGAGGTTTGTGTGTTAGGATAGTGTGTCGCGGACCCTGGCCGGCTGGTCCTTGGCCGCGCGCCTGATCTGACCAATGCGCCGCGCCTGAAGACGCTGGAGCAGTAACGATAAAACATCTAGGGGAAATGCCTTGAGTAAACCCGACCGCATAAGCGCACGCTCGATTCCCTCCTATTCACCGCACGGCCTTGCGCTGTTGCGCGATCCCTTGCTCAACAAGGGCACCGCATTCACCGAACAGGAACGCGACGCGCTGGGACTGCGCGGCTTTCTCCCTGCCGCCGTGCTTTCAATGCAGGCGCAAGCCGAGCGCGTGATGACCAATCTGCGCTGCCTGCCCGGCGATCTCGAAAAATACGTCGCGCTCAATTCGCTGCATGACCGCAACGAGGCGTTGTTCTTCCGCGTCGTTTGCGACCACATCGATGAAATCCAGCCGCTGATCTACACCCCGACGGTCGGTCTCGCCTGCCAGCGCTATGGGCTGATCTTCCAGCGGCCGCGCGGCCTGTTCATTTCGGCCAACGATCGCGGACGAATCGCCGAAATCCTCGGCAACTGGCCCTATCGAACCAAGCTGATTGTCGTGACCGATGGCGAGCGCATTCTGGGCCTCGGCGACCTCGGCGCCAACGGCATGGGCATTCCGGTCGGCAAGCTTTCGCTTTATTCCGCCTGCGCCGGCATCCACCCGGAACTCTGCCTGCCTGTGATGCTCGATGTCGGCACCAACAACGAAGAATTTCTCAACGACCCCTATTACATCGGCCTTCGGCAGAAGCGTATCACCGGCGCGGCTTACGATGATTTTGTCGATGAGTTCATGACCGCGGCACGCGCGGCTTTCCCCGGCGTGCTGATCCAGTTCGAGGACTTCGCCAACCACTCTGCCTTCCGCCTGCTGCACAAATATCGCGACGACGCCTGCGTCTTCAACGACGATATTCAGGGCACCGCCGCCGTGGCGCTGGCGGGCCTGTTCTCCGCGTTGCGCGTCAACGGCGGCAAGCTCAACGACCAGACCCTGCTTTTCCTGGGCGCCGGCGAAGCCGCAACCGGGATCGCCGACCTCGTGGTGTCGGCCATGATGGCGGAAGGCGCATCGGAGGAAGAGGCGCTGCGGCGCAACTGGCTCGTGGACTCCCGCGGCCTGGTGGTGAGGGAGCGCGCGGGCCTCAGCGGGCACAAGTTACGCTTTGCGCATGACGCGGCACCGATCGGCGACTTCCTGACGGCGATCCAGACGCTCAAGCCGACGGCGATCATCGGCGTCGCCGCAGTCGGCGGCGCCTTTACGCCGGAAGTGCTGCAAACCATGGCGCAGATCAACGAGCGGCCGATCGTTTTTGCGCTCTCCAATCCGACCTCAAAGGCGGAGTGCTCGGCCGAGGCGGCCTATCGCCACACCGGCGGCCGCGCGCTGTTTGCCTGCGGCAGCCCCTACGATCCGGTCACGCTCGACGGCAAGACCTTCGTGCCGCGCCAGGGGAACAATTCCTACATCTTCCCCGGCGTCGGCCTCGGTGTGATTGCCAGCAGTTCGAGGCTCGTGACCGCCGAGATGTTCATGGCTGCCGCGCATACGCTGGCCAATTCCGTGGCCGAAGCCGACCTCAAGCAGGGCAGCCTGTATCCGTCGCTGCCGCGGATCCGCGAAGTCTCGGCGCAAATCGCCGCGGCCGTCGCCGCCGTCGCCTATCAGCGCGGCCTCGCCAGCGGCCCGACACCCAATGATCTCGTCGGATACGTGCGAGTCGCAGATGTACGACCCGCAGTATTGAATCGGTCGGAGGCTCGCGGCGAAATCAGCCGCGCTGAAGCAGCCGCCGCAGGCTACGCACCTCGTTGACGTTTTCGATCTCGAAAACGGTTTCGATCAGGTGTGTCGACGTTTCGCGCCCCAGCACGGGCTCTATCAGGTCGCGCGCCTTTCCGATCACTTCGCTGCGCGTCATCGGATTGCGCGGCGTGCCGCGCACAGCGGAGACCCGCTCCGAGAGGTGGGTTCCGTCCGACAGTTCGACTTCGACCACGGTCTCCCGGACCGGGAGCAGTTTGGCCAGTTCCTCGTCGCGCACCAGGTTGACCTTGGCGCGCTGCTTCAGCACCGCGGGATCCTTCATGCGCGGCTTGTCGTGCGCGGCGTGGAACGAGACCGTCTTGTCGATCAACATCACCGCAATCATCTGCTGCAGACAGATATCGGGGATGTCGCGATTGTCCACCACGGTGGCGACGGAGGGTGCAAGCCGCACCGTGACCTGCCTTACCTGATCGGCCTCGAAAGGCCGCTCGCCGCGGATCGCCTCGATCGCATCGAGCGGCGCCTGAATCGGTGAGCCGACGGTCCATTTCTTGATATCGGTCTGCGTGATTTCGTAGCGCTCGCCAAGTTTCTCGGTCACTCGGTCGGGCTGCGCCTTAGGCGCGTAGGCGTCGAAGAAATTGTCCGGACCGGAAAAGATATCGTCGACGCCGTTCCAGCCCGATTGGACCAGCAGCGCCGCGGTCACGCCGTCGCGCGCCGGCTTGCCGGCGAACACGAAGGCCTTCTCGATATGGTCGGTGTCGCGCCGCCAGGCGATGATCCCGGAGGATTGTTGCGCGGTATAGTCGAGCGCCCAGCGCATCTGGCGGGCATCGAGCCCGGCGGCGCAAGCGGCCGCGGCAGCCGCGCCGAAGGTCCCGGCGATACTATGAGTCGAAAGGCTGCTCTCATAGCTGAAGGCCGCTCCTCCCATCGCCATCACCACGCGTGGTCCGATGTCGTAACCAAGCGTCACGGCGCGCAGCAGGCCGGTGCCGTCGATGCCGTACACTTCGCCCGCCGCGAGCGCCGCCGGCACCACCGCACAGCCCGGATGGGAGCGGGATTCGTTGTGGGAATCGTCGGTTTCGTCGGAATGCGCCATCACGCCGTTGGCAAGCGCGGCATCGGTCGGCGCGGCGGTGAGCGCCACGCCGACGACGGTCGTCGCGCCGTTGCCGCCATGCTCGCGAATGTAGCGCTGCGCAGCCTGACCGGGCGGCAATTCCGAGCCCGAAATCATCGCGGCGATGGTATCGAGCAGATGGTACTTGGCCTGCTCGGTGACCTCCTCCGGCAGCGCGCGCGTTCGCGCCGCGCTCATATAGCTGCTGAGCTCGGTCATCATCGGTCCGGGGCCGGGATTGGGCGTCTGCGCAAGGACGCGAATTGGCGCAAAGCCGAGCGCCGCGGTCGCGGTCGCGATTTTGCCGAGGGCGTTGCGCCGATTTATCGGACCAAACACCATGGGGATTAGATCGCGACCTGCCGCCCGATCTCGACGACCTGATCGTTGGGCAGGCTGAAGAAATCGCTGATGTGCACGGCGTTGCGCTCCATGACCGCGAAAATCCGCTCCTGCCAAGCCGGCAGGCCATTGCCATCCTCGCGGCCGATCACGGTCTCGTGGCCCACATAATAGGTCACGTCCGCAAGATCAATCGTGCAGCCCAGCGATTTGCTCCGGGTCAACAATTCCGGAATGTGCGGACGCTCCATGAAGCCGAAGCGCGCTTCAGCGCGCCAGAAATTGGGGTCCACTTCCTCGATCGACATGCGGTTCGAGGGCGAGACCCAGGGGATCGACAGGATTTCCACGCGCAGCACGAACAGATGTTCGTGCAAGGCGCGGTTGTGCTTGACATGCCAAATCATGACCGGCGGCGTATCACGTTCGGTACGGGTCATGAACACTGCCGTGCCCGGCACGCGGGGAATTTTCTTGGCGGCGATGTCGGCCATGAATTGCGGAACCGGAATCAGCGCCTCATGCATTCGCGCGGAAATCGCGGCGGCGCCGCGGTGCCATATCCACATCACGCCGTAGACGGAGACAGCCAGGATCAGCGGCACATATCCGCCCTCCGCGATCTTGGTGAGGTTGGCGAGGAAGAAGGCGCTATCGATCGTCAGGAAGAAGGCCGCGACCGCGCCCGCGGCCAGCATGCTCCAACCCCAGATCTCGCGCATCGCGATGAACAGCAGCACCGACGTCATCAGCATCGTCAACGAAACCGCGATGCCGTAGGCGGATGCCAGATTGTCGGACTTGCCGAATCCGATCGTCAGCCCGAGCGTCACCAACATCAACAGCCAGTTGACGACGCCGACATAGATCTGCCCGTAGCCCTCCGACGAGGTCTGCTTGATCTGCAGCCTCGGCAGCCAGCCGAGCTGGATCGCCTGTCGCGTCATCGAGAAAGCCCCGGTGATGATCGACTGGCTGGCGATGATGGTGGCAATCGTCGCCAGCAAGATCAGCGGCAATAGCAACATGTCCGGACAGAGCCGGAAGAAGATGTTGCCGTCGGTCGGTGCGCCCTCGAGCACGAGCGCCGCCTGGCCCGCATAGTTCAGGATCAGGCTTGGAAACACGATCGCGAACCAGGCGAGCTTGATCGGGCCTGCGCCGAAATGGCCCATGTCGGCATAGAGCGCTTCCGCGCCGGTGACGCAAAGAAACACCGCACCCAATACCAGAAAGCCGGTGACGCCGTTGGAGAAGAGATAGGAGAGCCCATAGGCCGGATTGAGGGCCGCGAACACCGACGGATGTTTCGCAATACCCGTGATTCCCATCACGGCCATGGCGGCGAACCAGACCAGCATCACCGGGCCGAACCATTGGCCGATGGTCGCCGTTCCCTGCGACTGGATCGCAAACAGCGCGAGCAGGATCGCAACCGCCAAGGGAACGACATAGGGCTGCAGCGCCGGCGTCGCCATGTTCAAACCCTCCAGCGCCGACAGCACCGAAATCGCCGGCGTGATCGCGCCGTCACCGTAGATCAGTGCCGCACCGAACAGGCCGAATGCGACGATGGTCGGCCGGCTCTGCTTCTTCACGCCCAGCAACGCCATCAGGGCCAGAATGCCGCCCTCGCCGTCATTGTCGACGCGCATGGCGAACAAGCACATATTTGACGGCGGTGACGATGAAGAGCGTCCACAGCACCAGCGAAAGCGCGCCGAGCACCGCAGCTGGCGTCGGGCGATTTGCCGGCGGTGCCGAGAATGGTCTTGAAGGTGTAGAGCGGGCTGGTCCCGATATCGCCGAACACGATGCCCGAGCGCAGACAGGCCCAGGACGGTCAGCTTGCCCTGGGGAGCTCTGCCGCACCATTTCGTCCGGTGGCCGATGTCTGATTTTCGCTCAATGTAACGTCCAGCGATCAATTTGTGGGCCAATACGGCTCGAGGCCGCTTCGCTCGATTCCCTCTCATACAAACTATCGCTGGCCTTTGCGACACCCAAACGACCGGATGGCGGTTTTGCCGCCCCTCCGTCGTTGCCGGGACTGCGGCTTTGCCGTAAGCTTTAACCAACAAGAACGATTTCGTCGAAGAGACTTCAAGAAAACGACCTGGAGGATCGGCCGATGGAAGTGATCCCGTTGGGCCCGGGATTTGCGGCCGAACTGCGTGGCGTCACGCTTGCCGAAGTCGCATCCGACGATGCCGCCTACGCGGCGCCCGCGCGGCTTTCGAAGAGCATTCCGTGCTGGTCCTGCGCAATCAGGAAGTGACTGACGAAACCCAGCTTGCTTTTTCGCGCCGCTTCGGCCCGCCGGAGGTGACCAAGGTCGGCTCAGAGGGTACCGGCTCGCATTTTGTGATCCTGACCACGATCGGGCCTGACGGCAAAGTCGTGCCGGCCGATCACCGCATGGCGATGCGCGCCAAGGCCAACCAGCTTTGGCACACCGATTCCTCTTTCAAGCGCGTGCCGGCACTGACCTCGATCCTTTCGGCGCGCATCATTCCGGAGCATGGCGGCGAAACGGAATTCGTTTCGACCCGCCTCGCCTTCGAGCGGCTCGATCCGGATTTGCGACGAGCGGCTTGAAAACTCCTTTGCCTGGCACGACTACGCCCATTCGCGCGGCCAGATCGCAGCCGGACCTTGCAAGCCCGGAGGAGCGCGCGGCGTTGCCGCCGCAATGCTGGCGCATGGTGTGGAGCAATCCCGTCAACGGCCGCGGCGCGCTCTATCTTGCGTCCCATGCCTATGCGGTCGAAGGCATGGAGGCTGCGGCGGGTAAAAAGCTGATCGACGAGCTGACCGCAGCGGCGACCGCACCGGGTGCGAGCTATCTGCACGGATGGCGCAAAGGCGATGTCGTGATGTGGGACAACCGCGCCACCATGCACCGCGGCCGGCCGTGGCCGGCGCATGAGGCGCGGCTGATGATCCGAACGACGATTTCCGCAACCGAAGCCGACGGCGTCGGCACCATGCGCCCGCCATTCTGGCAGGCGGCGGAATAGCGTTATGAGCCTGGCTCAATCTGGCCGCGACGACGTCAAAATGACATCCGCGCCCGCCTAGACCAACCCAAGTTCCGCCGGATGGACCCCGGAGAAGATGCGCTGGACGCCCGCGGCATCAAGCCCGTACATGCGCTGGAACAGCCCTGCGAACATCGCGCGATAGTCGGTCAGAACCGGGTAATCCCGGTTCTGAAACAGGTTCGCCTGATCGACCTTGACCTGTTCGCCGAGGATGCGGCCGCCATTGATCCCGCCGCCCATCACCCAATAGACGCTGCCGTGACCGTGGTCGGTGCCACGGTCGCCGTTCTCGCGGAAGGTCCGCCCGAATTCGGAGATCACGACGACGACGGTATCGCGCCATCCGTCCGGTCCGATCTCTTCGGAAAAGCCCGCAAGCGCGCGGCCGAGCTCGCCGAGGCGATCGGCGAGATAGCCGTTCGCCGCGCCCTGATTGACGTGGGTATCCCAGCCGCCGACATCGACGAAACCGAGGTTGAACTGCTCGCGCATCAGCCGGCCGATGCGCCGCGCCGACAGTTCGAAACCGCGCGGCGACACCGCGCCGCGATTGGCCGCGGTCATTTCCTCGGAGATCGATTTGTAGACATCGTCGCGAACCCTGAAACCTTCCGAAACCGAGGAAGCAAGATCGCTTTTCGCATACATATCCTTGATCAGCCGGGCCTGGCGATCGTCGACGCCCGGCTTGCCCACGCTGTTGATCCCCATATTCGGGATCTGGGCCTTGCCGCGGAAGATCAGCGGCAGCTGCTCGGTAAAGGAGATCGGTCGCGCGCGCGAAAGCTCCGCGGCGAGCCGGCTCATGAAGCCGGAGCGATAATCGCGAGATCCGCTGACGGACTGGCCGAGCTCAATCGTGTCCTGGGTCTCGAAGTGGCTGCGCGTCAGATCGTCGGATGTGCCCGCGAAGGGAATGAAGGCGATTTCCCGCTTTCCCCACAACGGATAGATACTGTCCCGCAATGCCGGGTGCAGGCCCCAATCGGCGGTGAGCGACAGCGCCGCGTTTGGATTGCCGACGTCGGGCTTGGCGATGCCGAGGGTGGGCCGCGAAGTCCGGTAGAAGTCGCTCGACACCGGCACCACGACATTGGCGGCATCATAAGCGCCGCGCAGAAACACCACCAGCAGCCGGGCATCGGTGGCGGGCGCCGCCCAGACGCGGCCGGCGACGGTGAGCGGAACGGCTGCGGCAAAAGCCTTGATCAGATCACGGCGGTTCATGGTGCGGTCCTCTCGCGTCGGTCGGCGCATGATCCGGAAAACCGGGAACCGGTTTTCCGAAAGGATCGTGCTCAAACAAAAGATAACGCCAGGGTCCGATACAACTCAGTTGAATCAGACTCTAGCGCATGAACTCGGGCGACGACAGAAACAGCGTATTCCAATCCTGCGGCGAGACCGCCTGATCGAGGGCGGCAAGCGTCGTCGGGCCCAACGTCTGTCGCAGGCCGTTGAAGTAGAGCGAGTTGGCAATCAGCGGAAATGCCGGCTGATCGGCGGCATTCGGCACGTCCGGCTTGAACAGGCCCGACGAACCTGAACCGATCTGCCGCGCGATCTCGAAACGCACCATCATCTGCCCGGGTCCGTTCCAGGATGCCGAGGTCATCGAATAGCCATCGGGCGTATCGTGATTGAACAACCCTTCGCTCAAGCGGTTCGACCAGCTCTGGACCGGTAGCGTGTTCAGGATCACCTTGTCGTCATAGGCGAGGCGAACCGCCGAGAGGACATATTGCACGGGATCCTTGAATTTCATGCCGGGTTTGAGCGAGGCGATGAATTCCGGCGCATGAACCATGGTGGCGAGCACGGCGGCGATATCGCCATCCGTCGTCTTGAAGGTTTGCGCCATCTTCTGCACCAGGGAGTCCGGCGGATTGTCCGAAACAAAATAGGTTGCGATCTGCCGCGACAGATGCGTGGCGGTTGCCGGATGATGAACGAGGATATCCAGCGCCTCGTCGACTTCCGCCAGCCCGCGTCCTTTGATGGTGTGGCCGAGAAACGTCTTGTCGCCGTAATCATGGCGGGCGGGATTGAATTCGAAAGCGCCCTCGCGCACGAGCTGCGACTGTAGGTCCGGCTTCAGCTTCGGGTCTTCCGGTTTGGTGTCGATCCCGACACCGGTCAAAATCTTCGCCAAGGCCTCAACGTCGGCTTGGGTATAGCCGGAGCCGACGCCCATCGTATGCAGCTCCATGATCTCGCGGGCGTAGTTCTCGTTCAGGTGCCCCGCCGCGTTGTCGGCATTATCGAGATAGCGCAGCATCGCGGGGTGATGCAGGGTGGCCGCGAGAAGATCGCGGAACTTGCCCAGCGCAAAGGGGCGGATGGCGCGATCTTCGTAATCGCCGACCAGGATGCGGATGTTGGCCTTGTATTGATGCACGTTGAAATGGTTGAACCAGAACCAGGTCATGCGTTCACGCAACTGGTCCGGCGCGTAGAGCGCGCGCAAGATAGTGCGCGCCGCTGCCTGTTTCGCCCGGTCGTTCATCGCCTGTTGGTAGACCTGCTGAGCGGCCCTTCGCTGGTCGGGATCGGCGACCTGGTTGGCACTCTTGGCCTGCGCCTCGAAGGCAACCGCGACGTCGAACGGAAACTTGTGCACGTCGGACATCGCCTCGATCTGGGCCACGACGGCTTGGGGCAATGCCGCGTTGGCCGCGGGATGTAATTGCTCCTGCAACCAACGCTCACTGCCGACCGTACGCAAATGCTCCGCGCTCGAAGCGTTGACGCCCCATGTCAGCCGATCCAACAGCGCTAGATCATTCGGACCGAGCTCGCCGGCTCTGGCAGCGACCGAGGTTGTCGTCAAAATCAGAACGATGCACAAAACCAGCAGCCGCTGATCGGAAGATTTCGGGAGTCTTGCCATGATCATCGAACTGGTCAGTCTCGGATTTGTCAGGCTTGTTAGTCAGGCTTGATATTCAGACTTTGGACTTCTTCCGGACCCGCAAAGATTACCGATGTCGGTAGCGCTGTCAGTCTCGGCGAATCCGCCTGAACAGGTGCTGAACGAGTAGCATATAAACTTCATGGCGATGACCGGTTCCCCAACCTTGGCTGCTCAGGAATAATACGGCGGCTGTACCGGTCATGATCGGGAGACGAGGAGTGCCCGATTGCCTGCGTTCCCGATCAAGGTCGCTGTCATACGACTTGGTTCCAAGGTTTATCTGCTGGCGGCGCTCACCCTCCTCGGCACGGTCGAGGCGCGCGCCGACGCCTGCCCGACCGCGAAGGATGAAATTGCCACCGACCGGCCGGATACTACGAACTCCAGCGTTGTGGTGCCTCCGGGAAGTTTCCAAAGTGAAAACGGGATTAATTTCAGTTCGCGCGACGGCGGGCAAACGATCGATGGCGCGAATACCCGTTGGCGGCTGGGAGTCGCGCCCTGTCTGGAACTATTGGTTGACCTGCCGACATACAATGCGAATGTTCGGCAACCCGGCAGCTCCGGATTTTCGGATCTCTCCCCTGCGGTCAAGTGGCAGATCAGTCCCGTACTGGGAACGATCGACCTTTCCGTGGTAGCCGGCCTGTCACTGCCGACCGGTGCGGCAGCCATCGCCGGCCGTGGCGCCCAGCCCTACCTGCAGTTCCCGTGGTCGTGGGAATTGCACGGCGGCTGGGGCGTCAGCGGCATGTTCACCGAATTCTTCCGCCCGGAGGAATTGACAGCCAGCCGCGTTACCGAAACGACCTTTGTGCTGGAGAAAAAGCTGACGGAGAAATTCAGCCTGTTCACCGAGTATGTCGGCGATTATCCGGAAGGTGCCGGACCGAGCCTACAGATCAACTCGGGAGGCGAGTATCATTTGAACCGACGCCAACAGGTCGACTTCCACATCGCCTTCGGTCTCAATCATAACGCGCCGAATTATGTCGTCGGCATCGGCTATTCGTTCCGGCTTGACGGGTTGTTCTCGGGGCCGTCGAGATGAGGCAATCTGCGCGTCAAATCGCTAGGCCTCCAGGTATGGATTAGAAGCTCGACCCCCGGCATAATCGCCATCACAGCCGGTTGAAGCAACGGGAGAAAGAGACGTCATGACAAACAGAGCGAAGGTAACCAACGTCGAAATCCTGGCCTGCGACGCCGGCTGGAGGAACTACCACTTCGTCAAGGTCACGACCGAGGACGGCGTCATCGGCTGGAGCGAATTCGACGAAGGTTTTGGCTCTCCCGGCGTCGGCGCCGCGATCCAGCGACTTTCGGCGCGGGCGGTTGGGCAAGACGTCTTTCAGCACGAGCGGATTTATGCCGAGCTGTTCGCCGCGACGCGTCCGGCGGCCGGCGGTGTCGTAGCCCAGGCGCTCGGCGCAATCGAAAACGCGCTGCTCGATGCCAAGGCCAAACTCCTCGGCGTGCCCTGCTACGAATTGCTCGGCGGCAAGATCCGCGACCGCATTCGCGTCTACTGGTCGCATTGCGCGACCTGGCGCATCAATCATCCTTCCTGGTACAAGCCGGCAATCGAAAGCCTCGACGGCGTCAAGGCGATCGGGCGCGAAGTGCGCGAGAAGAAATTCTCCGCGCTGAAGACCAACATCTTCACCTATGACGGCGGCAAGCCCACCGGCTGGCGGCCCGGCTTCGGCTCGCCGTTTCTCCCCGAGATCAACGTCGACCGCAAGGTGTTGGGTGACCTGCGCATGCATCTCGAAGCGATCCGCGACGGCGCCGGTCCCGATGTCGATATCCTGCTCGACCTCAACTTCAACGCCAAGACCGAGGGCTACCTGAAGATCCTGCGCGCGATCAAGGACCTCGACATGTTCTGGGTCGAGATCGACAGCTTCAATCCGGAAGCGCTCGGCTATATCCGCCGGCAGAGCCCGCACCCGGATATCGTCCTGCGAGACGCTGTTGGGACTGCGCGAGTTTCTGCCCTATTTCCGCGAACAGGCGATGGATGTCGCAATCATCGACACGCCGTGGAACGGCGTCTGGCAATCGATGAAGATCGCCGCTGCCGCGGAAGCGTTCGAGGTCAACGTCGCCCCGCATAATTTCTACGGCCACCTCTGCTCCATGATGAATGCGCATTTCAGCGCGGCGGTGCCGAACCTGCGCATCATGGAGATCGATATCGACCGCCTTGCCTGGGATCACGAGCTGTTCACCCACGTGCCCGACATCCAGGACGGCCATCTCGTCATTCCCGACCGCCCCGGCTGGGGCACCGAACCCAACGAGGAAGGCTTGCGCGCGCATCCGCCGAAGACGAGCGGCGGGCTGTTGAACTATGGGCGGAAGGCCTCGTGACGCCGGCACGCCAAAGGATGCGCCGGTCGCCCATCGCTAGCAGCCGCTCATGCAGGCCGGATTCTTGACGTCGGGCCTGGGATCGCCGACGAACCTATCGCGGTTCGGCATCTTGATCGCAGCCAGCATCTTGGCGTCGAGCGTGGCATCGGCCGGGAGCAAGCCGTTCAGGTTGAGGATGTAGGCGGAGACCGCGTAGACGTCCTCGTTGCTGAGGGATTGCGGCGCATTCTGCGGCATGGCGCGGCGGATATAATCGAACAAGGTCGGCGCATAGGGCCAATAGCTGCCGACGGTGCGCACCGGCTTGGGCGTTGCGAGCGTACCCTGGCCGCCGGCGAGTTGATCGCCGACGCCGCCTTGACCTTTGTCGCCATGACAGGCCGCGCACTGCTGCTCGAATACCTCGCGCCCATGGCTCGACGGTGCCGCTTCCCGGCGGCAGGCCAGAGCCATCGCGTCCGATGTCGATGTTCCAGCCGGCGATTTCGGCAGGCGTCGCTGCGCGCCCGATGCCGTAAGGGCTTTGCGCCTGCGCGCCCGCCGCAAAGGCCAATGCGGCAAGCGCAAGGGTTGCGAATTGAGCTTTACGCATTGGCATTGGTAACCTCGCCGTCGGCCGCGATGCGCCAGGGCCAGATCGCGTTGTTGTGGTAGAAATAACTGTCGCCGCGTACGCCAAGCAGCTCGGCGAGCGTCGGCTGCACGTAGCCGGTCTCGTCGATGGCGCGGCTCTGGATCACGGCGGGCTGGCCGTCCCAATGCCAGGGCAGCCTGAAGCGGGTCAGCGCCCGCGTCAGGATCGGTTCCTGCAGCTCCGCTTCCTGCCAGCTCTTGCCGTCATCGACCGAGATATCGACGCGCTTGATCTTGCCATGGCCGCTCCAGGCGATCCCGGTGATCTCATGGAATCCGGGCGCGGTCAGCCGCTGACCGCCCGAGGGGCGGGTGATGATCGATTTCGCCTCCATGTAGAAGGTGAACTCGCGCGCCGTGCCGTCCGGCATCAGGTCGGTATATTTCGACGTCTCCTCGCGGGAATAAGCCGGCTCGGCCGCGACATGCAGGCGGCGCAACCATTTCACGTTCATGTTGCCTTCGAAGCCCGGCAGCAGCAGCCGCAGCGGATAGCCCTGCTGCGGACGCAGCCGCTCGCCGTTCTGGCTGTACACCAGCATCGCGTCGTCCAGGCACTTCTCGATCGGGATGCTGCGGGTCAGCGCCGCGGCATCGGCGCCCTCGGCAACGATCCATTTCGCCGACGGCTGCAGTCCAGCCTCCTGCAGCACGAGTTTCAGGCTGACGCCGGTCCATTCCGCGCAGCTCAACAGCCCGACCAGGTCGGAGGCGGTCTTGCCGTAGGGTTTTGTGTAGACCGGGTTGCCGGAGCATTCGAGGAAATGAATGCGCGATTGCGACGGAAAGCGGCGGATATCCTCCATGGTGAAGATCATGGGCTTGTCGACCAGGCCATGCAGCATCAGCCGATGCTGCGCGGGATCGATGGTGGGAACGCCGCCGTGATGACGCTCGTAGAACAACCCGTTCGGGGTGATGATGCCGTCGAGATCCTGCAACGGCGTCCGCCCCGAGGCGGAAATATACTGCTTCAGGTTTTTCGGAATGTTCTTGACGACGTCCTTCTCGAACGGCGACGGCGTCCCATAGAGCTGGCTGCCCATGGGATCGCCCGGCACTTTCATCCACTCGGGAACGTTGGGCGGAAGGTTGTCGGCATCGGCCGCTTGCGCCTCGCCCGCAAGGCTGCCGGCGAGCGCGGCCCCGCCGATCATGGCGCTGTCTCGCAAGAAGCGACGGCGCGAGGTCACGGCCAGTTCATCATCGCTGTCGGTGGGTGCAGTCATCTTGCATTCTCCGTTCGAAGCGGCTCGTTCCGGTGACGAGCTCGCATGGCGTTTCCCGCATGTTGCGCGCGCTTCTCGATGGCGGCGTGACGTTCTAGAGATGGCAGAATAGCACATTCATTTGGCAGCAGAAGCCGGTATTCAAACCGGCGCATACGATCCTTCGCGCTGCAGTCGGGTTCAGATTGCATTCACATTCTTGAACGTAGCCTCGCTTTGGGGGCCGCATTTCGAACAGGAGACAAAATGACTGTGAAGCCAGTGATGGCAGCGATGGCGATCGTCGTCGGACTTTCCGGTATGGCCGCGATGGTCGCGACACCCGCGCACGCCCAGGACGCCGTTGAAGCCGAGATCGTGGGCTACCATCAGCTTTGCCAGAAGGGCGACCGCAAAGCGTGTATCCACTTTGGCATCCTGATCGGCAGGAACGAGCAGCGTCATGCGGACTGGCGCAGAGCGCACGCCGACTGGTGGTGGTGGGAAAGGTAATACGTCAAAAAGAGGCCGCCGCGCTTGGCGGCCTCCTCGTTTCAACGTGCCTGGTCTAGAGCGGGATGATTTTTGATTGAATTGGCCTGTCGACGGGCTCGCTTCACCTTTCCCGCTTGCGGGGGAGCATAGGCCGCCCATCGGCGGCCGTCCAAGATAGAACGCCGAAGCTGAGCTTCGGCTATGGCGCTCGTAAGAGCGCGGCGGGTGGGGGAAAGTCTATCCTCTCGACCAGCGCGTTTTGCGGGAGCACCCCCACCCCAACCCTCCCCCGCGAAGAGCGGGAGAGGGAGTGCACCTCCATCGCCGGTCCAACTCGACCTAATCTCATCATGCTCTAGCTACGGGACGATCCGCTTCAATTTGTCAAACAGCCAAGGAAAGCAAGCCTTCGAAAGACAAGACTTCGAAAGGCACGACCTCGCGATCTCGCGACGCCGGTGGCGTCCGAGTTGGTGCCGCAAAGCGCCATCTCGAAATAAAGAGGGCGCAGGGAAGGCCGGGTGCAGGCCGCACCCATGGCCCGCCTGCAACAAAAAACGCAGGCGGCAGTCACCACAGGCTCAGCCAAATCATCCGGCCTTCCCTGCGCGATGGTGTTACGGTTTCCTGCGCGCTCTCCCCGGGGACCGTGCTTTTTTGCCCCCGTCACCAGCGTGATGCAAGCATCATCGCCGACCTTAGCGCCAGCGTCGGGACGCCAGGACCACACGCCTTCTCCGTCCGCGTCAGCATCGTTCGTCCGCGCGCTATGCGCGCGCTCGACGCCATCCGCGTCCATCGCATCCCGCACCCACGTTTCGTGACGATCGGCCGTAACGCCCCTCTTCATCGAGGCGGGACGCACGGATGATGCTTGTGATTTGGGGGAAAGGGCAACAGCAGGGAGGCGCGACAGATTGGCACGACGGGCAATTTTCGCATGGCGCGTATGCGTTTGGCTCTCATCTGCCGACGGGCTGTTTTGCGACGATGCACTGGCAATCAAATTGCAGTCCTAAAACTTGCGGGCCCGATCTTTCCGTTGCGGCACCAATTTCGCTCGTTACGAAGTTGATGATCTCCCGGAATTTGGATCGGCGATCCAGCGCACGTGGCAACTTGATCATATGGTCCGCGGATCCTGCCGCGTGCGCGACGTCGGCTGCCGGAGATGCTCGCTCGAGCTCTCGACATGTGAGGATCGTTGCTGGGCATCGCTCGACAACACGTACGATCAGCCCCAAAGCCCGAAGAATGGAAATTAACTATTACGTGAGCTTTGATAATTATTACTGCACGCGGGTACCGTTTTTTGGACGCGGCCGCCGGCGACCGACCCGCTGGATGACGAGAAGGATCAGGCATGTCGCAGCTCTCGATTCGAGGAAAAATGGTTGCCGTTATCACGCTGCTGCTGCTTGCGATGACGTTTCTCGGAGTAATGGCGGTACACGGCATGCAGGCGATCAACGCGCATACCGAGCAGATCACCAACCGCTGGTTGCCCCGCGTGCGTGTGCTTGGCGAGTTGCGCTCGGCCGTCAACCTGAGCAGGGCGCAGCTTCGCGCTTACATGACGGCCGATAGGGCAGACGAGCGGGAAACTATCGACACGAATATGAAGCGCACACTCGGTGGGCTCGCGGATGCGCGTCGGTCCTATCAGGCGCTGATCTCATCACCTGAGGAGCGCGCGCTGTTCGAGGGCTGGTCGAGAACCTGGGAAGAATACCTCAAGGCGGCAGACGGCGTTCTCGAGATCTCGCGCAAGGGCGGTGCCAACTCCGCTCCAGAGGCGAACGATCTGTTCCGCAAGACGGCCCGGAGCGTTGCCAACCAGTCCGACGAATATCTCAAGAAGGCGATCGACCTCAACAATCGGGGAGCGGCAGACGAGACCCGAAATGCCGCCCAGGGCTATGCGCAAGCATTCGCGACGGTGTCGGCGATCATCAGTCTCGCTGTCATCGCCGGCATAGCGGCCGGCTTCTGGTTCATCCGTGACATCTCCCGATCCATCGCCTCGATCATCAAGCCCATGCAGGCGCTGGGCCAAGGCGATCTGACGATCGAGATACCCCACTGCGGGGAAAAGACCGAGACCGGCGCGATGGCGGATGCGCTGCAGATCTTCAAGGATGCCTTGATCGCCAAGAGAGCCGCTGACGGGGATGCGGCCAGAGCGGCGCAAGGGACGATCGAACGCGGCAAACGTCTGGACGAAATGACCAGCAAATTCGAGGCCGTGATCGGGAAAATCGTCGAGACGGTCTCAACGGCATCGACTGGGCTGGAAGGTCACGCCGCCGGCCTGAGCGATACCGCCAATCGTGCGCAGTCGCTGGCGACCGCAGTCACATCGGCGTCCGAAGAGGCTTCGACAAAGGTGCATTCCGTGGCTTCGGCCACCGAGGAACTGTCGGCATCGGTCAACGAGATCAGCCGCCAGGTCCAGGACTCGGCCCGCATGGCCAACGAGGCGGTGAGGCAGGCGCGTTGGACCAACGATCAGGTCAGCGAACTCTCCAAGGCGGCGGCGCGGATCGGCGACGTGGTCGAGTTGATCAACACGATCGCCGGCCAGACCAATCTGCTCGCGCTCAATGCTACCATCGAAGCAGCGCGCGCCGGCGAGGCTGGGCGCGGCTTTGCCGTGGTTGCTTCTGAGGTCAAGGCGCTGGCGGAGCAGACGGCCAAGGCCACCGGCGAAATCGGCCAGCAGGTTTCCGGCATCCAAGCCGCGACGCAGGAGTCGGTGGGTGCAATACGGGAAATCAGCACCACGATCGAGAAGCTGTCGGAGATATCTTCGACGATTGCCACGGCGGTTGAGCAGCAGGGCGCGGTCACCCAGGAGATCTCGCGCAACGTCCAACACGCGGCGTTGGGCACGCAGCAGGTGTCTTCCAATGCGACGGACGTGCAGCGCGGCGCCGTTGAGACCGGCTCTGCGGCTTCCGAGGTTCTGTCCGCCGCCAAGTCATTGGCCGAGGATGGCGCTCGCCTGAAACTGGAGGTGAGAAAATTCATCGAAGGGGTCAGAGCGGCATAACCGGCAGCTCTTGGGGCAATAAGCTCTTGAGGCGATAAATTGAAGCTCCTGTGATTCCGCGGTTCGCATGCAAACAAGCCGCACATCGCGCAAGTATAGGATCGCGGTATCAAATCCTATTTTGTTGACCAGGAGTGCGTGCCGAGAAGGCTGCGGACAGCTGGGCGCCACTCGCCGGCATCGTGTATCCCAAACCCAGGCGCGCGCTACAGGCAATTGCGAACATTCGTTATGGGCGCAGAGACGGCCAGCGTTGAGAAAGCGGACAAGCCTTGGGAATTACGGTGACAGAATTACGGTGACAGTGCATTTAACTCATCCGCATCCATGCTGGGCGTGTAACGATGACCTTTGGCAGCAAAATAGTTAAGTGCACTGTCACCGTAATCCTCTTCATCGAGGCGGGACGGCGCCGATGATGCTTGTGATTTGGGTGAAACAGCAGCAGCTGAGATCCCCGACAGATTGGCACGACGGGCAATTTTCGCATGGCGCGTATGCGTGATCTGCCCGTCGGGCAAAATCAGCCGGCGGCTCGTTCTACTCCCCTCCCCCCGCGCAGCGGTGGGGAGGGGTCGGGGGTGGGGGGCGGCTCCGCATATTCTCTCTTCCGAAACAGGCACCGGACCTGCCGAGACACCCCCCGCCCCCCGCCCCCGACCCCTCCCCGCCACGCGCGACGCGCGTGGAGGGAGGGGATAAGATAGATCGAATAGGAGTTCGCACATGGCAAAGAAACTTCCGCCGGTTCGTCCCGGCGAAATCCTGCGGGAAGAATTTCTCGTTCCGCTCAAGCTGACACCTTACGCGGTCGCGGCCGCACTGAACGTTCCGCGCACCCCGATCGAACGCATCGCGCGCGAAGAAAAGCCCGTTACGGCCGACACCGCGCTACGGCTCGGCAAATTCTTCAGGACCGGCGCTGCGTTCTGGATGAACATTCAGGCGCGCTTCGATCTCGACCACCCTCGCCGCAGATCAAGAAGATCGCGCCCTACGAGGAGTCACGGCACGAGGCTGCGGCCAGCCGGCTAACGCGATAGTTAAGTGCACCGCAATTCCCGGGAAAGATACATTCCGGAAGCTCTCCGGTCGAAACTAACGAGGGGGAGGGCTGTCTCGCCTATTGTGCGTCCGATCTTTTAAAAGGGACGCCGGGATGGGAGCATTGGTGCCCAAGCGCGGCGGATTGGCTGCCGCTAACACATTGAATTAGTTGGCTCTTTTCTAGCGATTTAAATTCCTGCTCACACACGCGTGCGGGTTGCAATGGTGAGCTATGGTGCGTCATCTGATCACTGAGTTGATTGGAGGGAAATGTGATTGATTGGGCGCTGGCACTCTCAACGGCTTCACAAGCCTTCAGGTTCGCCAATGATCTGCGATCCATCGATAAGGAAATGAGTTGAAGCCGAACTAAAATTAAAGGTCGCTGATCTCACAGGCACATTGGCTGATCTGAAGATGATTTTGACAGAAGCACGAGATGACGCCGCAGAAAAAGACGCAGAGATCAATCGGCTGAAAAAGCTACAGCGTCGTCTGGAAGACGAGACAGTGGAGCAATACGGCTATCGTTATCGAAAGCGCAAAGACGGAAAGGGACCGATCGCTGGCAATCCGATGTGTGATGTCTGCTTTCAGAAGGATGGCTTACTGATTGAGACGGCTTTTGTGCATGGGACAGGCGTCCAGCAACTTCGATGTCCGAATTGCAAGGCGGCATATGCGGGGCTTCACACGTATACTGACTGAGAGGGCGGTGCGAATGCCGCCCACCTGTAGGTAGCTAGAGGAGAGCGGAGTGTCGGAAAATCTCTACAGCGTGAATGGCGATTACAGGTTCTATCAGCGCGGAAAATATCTCTACTCTGCGGAGACCAACGAATGCGCGCTTTATCAAAGTGGCGACTACTTTTACTCGACGGAGACGAACGAGGCGCTGTTTTACCAGCGTGGCAAGTATCTATATTCGATGAATGGTGGAACGACGAGCTACTACTTCGCCTAGCGAACGTGGTCGGGCCGCCGATATAAGTATTACGGTGACGCTGCACCTAACCGAACTTAAATATTTTGTGCACTGTCAGCGAAATCACCGAAATCGAATGAATAACTTGATCGTTGCGTTCTGAGGTAACGAGAAACACAAATATCGCTGCGGGTAACGATGACAGATGTCATTCCCTTTGAAGATGCACTCAAGCCGTCAAGCGACGGAAGGACAATTCTACTAGGGAATGGTTTTTCAATAGCTCAAGCCGGCGGCCAATTTTCGTATTCAAGTCTCCTCGAAAAGAGTGGGTTGACTGAGAAAAATCCTATTCGAGCCGTCTTTACCCGATTGAGGACGTTCGACTTCGAGGTCGTGATGAAGGCTCTCGAAGACGCTTCACAAATCGAACTTGCCTACAGCGATGAGGCAAAGGCAAAGCGATTTGCCGAAGATTCGGCCGCGGTTCGAGAGGCGCTCATTCACGCGATTTATGAGGTGCATCCCGGCGTCCAATTTGAGGTCCCGGAGACACAAATCGAAACCTGCGGCAAATTCCTTATGCACTTCGACAGAATTCTTTACGCTGAATTACGATCTACTGCTCTATTGGGTTATCTTGAAGGCGACGAAAGGGTTCTCCGATGGCTTCGGCCTTGGCGAAACGCGAAACGGCTTTCGAACATTCGAAGTGGGAGCCAATTGCAACACGTACTATTTGCACGGCGCGTTGCAACTGTTCTCTAGTCCAGAACGCGAAACGCGGGCGCCCGACACGCTTAAGCGAGTCCTCACCGGTGCAAAAATTGTCGATGATATTGCAGAGACAATTCGTTCGCGATCTCAACTGCCCTTGATCGTTGCCGAAGGAACGTCTTCGCAAAAACTCGCTCGTATCAAGCCCATTCCATACCTGAATCATTGCTATCAGGAACTTGCCAATCTCAGCGGAACCCTCTTTATCTTCGGACACGGCGTTTCGGATAACGATACTCACATTTACGACGCAATTTGCCGGAGCAACATCAAGAAGCTCTTCTTTTGCGTGCACAAGCCAAGTGAGAATTGTAAGAGGCGTGCGTGAGAGGCTCGCTAAATACGTCGAAAGGAGCCGAGACGACATCACGTGGTCATACGTGGACGCCGCGACAGCCGATGTTTGGAAAGCGGCATCTTGAGGTCAGCTATTTTTTTCACCCGCTGGCTGTTATACTAACCGCACTCGTCGAGTTACGTTGACAGTGCACTTAGTTATCGTATCAGCCGGTCGGCCGCAGTTTCGTGCCGAATTAGTGCACCGTAACTCCGGGCGGGGTATGCGGACGGGGAGCTACATCGTGCCTTGGCTCTATCGCGCATGTATCAATCAGGAAGGGAAGCCGGGCGGCTGTTCAGATGAAGCGAACATGCCCCCTGATGAACTGGCCGAGAAACCGCTACGGGCCGAACGTTGACTCGGCTTCGCCCGGTAGTAGTTTCCCGGCAGGATTACTATAGGGGCCCCCTGGGAAGCGATGCGATGGTCGAGCATGAGAGCCAACCGGAGACGGAAGCGACGCCAGCTCCGCTGATGACACTCAAGGTATTTTTGGAAACCGTTCCGCCTTCGCAGATGCGGCATGTACAAGGCGTGCTGTTCTTTGACGATCGGAACAATGCTCGCCTTCGAGCACCTGACCTTGAGCTGCATTGCCCGAAATGCGGAGGCGAGCGAGTTTTTCGGTTGAATAAGTCCGAGTCGCCGTATCTCTATCTTAAGGAGGGCATCGCTGAGTTATTCTTGGACTTCCTATGTTCGAACTGCCAGGAGGAAAGCAAGAGATATTCTCTTGTGGTGATCCGCGATGAGAAGGGGACTAACGCAGAGGTCTACAAATATAGCGAGCTGCCTCCTTTTGGTCAACCTACACCAACTCGATTGCTCGAAATGCTTGGCGACCAAAAAGAATTGTTTTTGAAGGGGAGGCGCTGCGAATTTCAAGGTTTAGGAGTTGGGGCGTTCACCTACTATCGCCGTGTCGTTGAGCATCAGAGATCGAGCATTATCGATGAAATTATCAAGGCCGCAAGCAGACTGAATGCGTCGGAAGAGACGCTAGCTGCGCTCGCCGCGGCGAAAAAGGAAACTCAGTTCTCTAAGTCGGTCGGACTGGTCAAGGATGCGATCCCCCAAGCGCTTTTGGTTCACGGGCATAATCCGCTTACCATCTTGCACACCGCGTTGAGCGATGGGCTGCACGACCGATCCGACGAGCATTGCTTAGAGCTGGCGCACGATATCCGGGTGATTCTCGCTGATCTCGCCGAACGCATTAGCCAAGTATTGAAGGACCATGCGGAATTGAAAGCGTCAATCACCCGACTCCTGAACCGTGACCCAAAATAACTGGGACCTAGGCTGAGCGTGCGCTTCGTGTTCCTCGATGAAAGTGGCATTTCGGCCAAAGAGCCGCGTGTCGTTGTGGCTGGCGTGATCGTCGAAGGCGACCGGCAGGTTATCCAGCTAGAAGATCATCTGGCGGCGTTGGCTGAGAAGCACATTCCTGAAAACCAGCGGGAAGGGTTTGTATTCCATACGATGGAGATTTGGTCGGGGACAGGCATCTTCAAAGATCGCGACCGGTGGCCGTTATCGAAGCGCATTAACATCCTTTACGACTTGGTGCGCATCCCCCGAAGGCTGGAGATACCGATCATCTATTACGTAACCGAAAAGGAGGGAGTTCAATTCGAGGGTGACGGCGTGGATAAGATGACGCTCAACGATAAAACGATAGCGTATCACGGCATGGCGTTTACCGGCTGTACACTCCGCATAGAACAGCAAATGCGTGAAGTGTGGCCGGACGAAATAGCCCAACTGGTGGCTGAAGATAACGAGCAGGCCAGAAAGACTATCAAGCGCGCCCATGAGATCATTCGACACCCACGATGGCTTAGTCAGAATAATTTCGAAGGGCTCGACACGCTTCCGCTGAAGCGGATTCGCGGCGCGGTGCATTTTGCCAGCAAATCTGAGTCAGGTCCGCTCCAGCTCGCAGACGTGTGCGCGTTCTTTATTCGAGCACACCTGTCGGGCAAACAGGATGCCTATTGGTTCTATCGGCCACTGCGGAAGTGGATGCTACTACTGCCCAAGCAGGCACCCCAATGGGAAGGAAGTGGCCGATTTGTAGAGCCTTGGTGGGTGTCGCTTCCGTAAAGATGCAGCTGTCTGTAGAGACCATAGCGCGAAGTCAACGCGTAACCCGGATGAGGTTGGCAAGGCGGATCGTGATCCGCCGTCTTGGTCGCCGCGATGGCTGATTTCGCCTTCCGCCTTCGCTCTTCCTCCTTCGCTCTTCCGCCTTCGCTCTTCGAGCTTCGGAGGACAGGTTGAGCTACGGCGGACGGGACGGCTCCAATCCGCTCTACTCGCTAGACTGGTGCGGCGCCAGCACCGGAGCGAACGCCTCGCGATTGGCGCGCCAGGCCCGCTGGTATTCCATGATGCGGGCCGTCTCGTCGGCTGTGTGCTGGCCGAGCATGTCGGCGAGCAGATGCAGCGTCGTGTCGATGCAGAGCGACACGCCGCCGCCGGTCACGAGCCCTGCTCCGCGATCCACCAGCATGGCCGCCCGCACGTCGATGTCGGGATAGCTGGCGCGCATGACCTCGAGCGGCGAGGTTTCCGGCGGCACCACTTCGCGCTTGGTGGTCGCGGACCCGCCGTCGAGGATGCCGCCTGCTGCCAGGATCATGGCGCCCGTGCACACCGATGCGATCCGGCCGCTCGCGCGAACGCGGCGGACATAGTCGAGCGTCGCCGGCGCCTCGGCTTGTTTGACCCAGCCCGGCCCGCCGGTGACGATGACGAGGTCGCATGAAGGCGCATCGTCGATGCCGAAATCGGCGGTCACCTTGAGCCCGTTGGCGAGCGCAATCGGTCCCGCCAGCGGAGCGATGGTGCAGATCTCGATTTCCGGCGCGATGCGGCGCGCCATCGACAGCACGCCGAATGTCGCGAGATCGATCGGCTCGACGCCGTCATAGATGAAAATGCCGAAGCGCACGGGGATCTATCCGCCTATTCGGTCAACGAGCATCCCTTGGTCTCGCGCGCCGCGAGCGCCGCGGCAAGGGTGATCAGCGCCAGCGCGATCATCATGACGGAAACGCCGCCGGTGCCTCCGAAATAGCCGACCAGCGCGGTTGCAATGATCGGCGCAAAGCGCCCCGAATTGTCATTGAGGCCTCCTGTACGGGGCGTAGTATGGAAATGAAGTCCGGCCATGTCGAGGCAAACGGCATGCCTAATTAGCACCTTCCAGCGCGGATCAATGCGGCGGTTTCCGCATTGCCCCGCATGTCAGGGCAGGTCTTTCCGGGAAGGTCTTGGAGAAGCAGATGCCGCAGACCGAGGTTCTGATCGTTGGCGCCGGCCCCACCGGGCTGGTGCTTGCGCTTTGGCTGACCAAAATGGGCGTCAAGGTGCGTATCATCGACAAGACCGCCGAGCCGGGGACGACGTCCCGCGCGCTCGCGGTCCAGGCCCGCACGCTCGAGCTCTACCGGCAGCTCGACCTCACGGATACCGTGATCGCCCGGGGCCATCAGGTCCCCGCCGTCAACCTGTGGGTCAAGGGCGAACGCGCGGCGCGCCTGGCGTTCGAGAACGTCGGCACGGGGCTGACGCCCTACCCTTTCCTGCATATTTTCCCGCAGGACCAGCACGAGCGGCTGCTGATCGAACGGCTGGAATCGCTCGGTGTCACGGTCGAACGGCGCACCGAACTGATCCGCTTCAGCGAGCAGCCAAACGGCGTGATCGCCCGACTGCGCGGCGGCGATGGCGCAGAGCAGGATTGCGAGGCGCGCTACGTCGCCGGCTGCGACGGCGCGCGCTCGATCGTGCGCGAGATCATGGGCACCGGCTTTCCCGGCGGGACCTATCGCCAAGTCTTCTATGTCGCCGATGTCGATGCCGCCGGTCCCGCGATCAACGGCGAACTGCATATCGATCTCGACGAGGCCGATTTCCTCGGGGTCTTCCCGCTGGCCGGAACGGGACGCGCCCGCCTGATCGGAACGGTGCGCGATGAGCGCGCCGACCGTGCCGACGCCCTGAAATTCGAGGACATCAGCGACCGGGCGATCAGCCACCTCAAGGTCAAGGTCGGGAAGGTCAACTGGTTTTCGACCTATCATGTGCATCACCGGGTGACGCAGCGTTTCCGCCAGGGCCGCGCTTTCCTCGTCGGCGATGCGGCGCATATTCATAGCCCGGCCGGCGGCCAGGGAATGAATACGGGCATCGGCGACGCCATCAATCTCGCCTGGAAGCTGGCCGCGGTCATTGCCGGCCGCGCGCCCGACGCGCTGCTCAATAGCTACGAGGCCGAGCGGATCGGGTTTGCGCGGCGGCTGGTGGCAACGACCGACCGCGTGTTCAGTTTTGCAACCGCCGAGGGCCGCATCGCCGATATCCTGCGCACGCGCGTGGCGCCGGTCGTGTTTCCGCTTGCCGTCAATTTCGAAGCGGTGCGCGAGTTTCTGTTCCGCACGGTCTCGCAGATCATGCTGAACTACCGCCAGAGCCCGCTCAGCCGGGGAACGGCCGGGCACGTCCATGCCGGAGATCGCCTGCCCTGGGTCGCCGCCGACGGCACGGACAACTTCGCGCCGCTCGCAAGCATGGACTGGCAGGTCCATGTCTATGGCGCCGCGGATGCCGAGCTTTCCGCATTCTGTGCGAGGCAGAACCTGCAGCTCGGCGTCTTTGCCTGGCGATCCGAGCACGAGGCGGCGGGTCTTGCCCGCGACGCCCTCTATCTGCTCAGGCCCGACACCTACGTGGCGCTCGCCGATGAGAGGGGCGCGGCCAATGCGATCGAGCGGTATCTTGCCGATCACGGCATTCGGCCAGCGCCGAACCGGTCGGCATGATCGCATCAATCGTTCGGCGCAATCGCGTTGCTCGGCGTCGGCCGGTCGGTGATCTGCTGGCCGAACAGGCTGCCGATCAGTTCCACCGCCGTGCGCGCGGTCCGGCCCCGCTCGTCGAGGAACGGGTTGAGCTCGACGATATCGACCGAGCCGACCAATCCGGAATCGTGCAGCATCTCCATCACCAGATGCGCTTCCCGATAGGTCGCCCCGCCCGGCACGGTGGTGCCGACGCCGGGCGCGACTTCGGGATCGAGAAAGTCGACATCGAAACTGACGTGCAAGACGCCGTTGCGGGAGCGCACCTTGTCGATGACACGGCGGATCAAGACGCCCATGCCGAATTCATCGATCTGCCGCATATCGGCGACGCTGATGCGGCGCTGGCGCAACAGGTCTTTTTCCAGCCGGTCGATCGAGCGCGTGCCGAACAGCTCGAGCCGCTCGGGATCGAGCGAGGCGCGCGGCTCTTCGCCCAGCAGGCCGTCGAGCCCGCCTTCGCCGCACAGGAATGACGCCGCCATTCCGTGCATGTTGGCGGTCAGGGTCGTCGCGGGCGTGTTGTAGTCCGCATGCGCGTCCAGCCACAGAACGAAAAGCTCGCGGCCTGCTTCCCGGTAGTGCCGCGCCATCGCATTGACCGAACCCATCGACAGCGAGTGATCGCCGCCGAGAAAGATCGGGATCGCGCCGGAGCGCGCCAGCTCGTAGCCGTGCTTGCTCAGCGCCCGGGTCCAGCGCTGGATTTCGCGGTAATGCCTGGCATTGTCGGGCGGCACATCGGTGAGGTCCGCCATGCCGGCAATGGAGAGATCGCCGTGATCGGTCACCTCGAAGCCCAGGGATTCAAGCAAGGTCAAAAGACCCGCCGTGCGAAGCGCCGCCGGCCCCATCAGCGTGCCGCGCTGCGACGCCCCCATGTCGATGGGCGCGCCAAGCACGGCGATTTGTCGGGGCTGTTCTGATTTGACGGCATTGACCACGGTAGATCCTCTTAGCGGCCTCTCGCAGCCCAACGTAGCAGAGATTCTCTCTGCCTGTTTCGTGGTCCACAGGACATAACGCGTTTCCCGTGAACGGCGGCCGAAATCGCCCGAACAGCGAACCCATCAAAACAATTTCGGTCCGCGCCGGTCGAGCTGGGTTTCCCAGGTCAAGAACGTCGCAAAGACGACCATGATGACGATCCCGGCGATGCTGACGGCAAGCTGCATGGCAAGGCTCGGGGAAACATCGATCAAGACGGCGTGGGCGACAAATGCCAACAGTACCCCGAGACAATACATCGACAACGAATTTTCACCGCACCGGATCATCGCCATCATCAGCGGCCTGATCGGGCCGTGCCATTCCAGCGGCGTCAGGCGCGAAACCACGATGGCGAGCGAAAGAAATGCAACAGCCGCACCGGGGCAAGATGGCTCTTGTAGATCGGGTAGATCGACTTCGTCACCGCAGTCGGTATCAGCCATTCAAGCGCCTCAAACTGCCAGCTCAACGCGACCAGGAGCGCAAATGCGAGATAGGCGATCGCCAGCACCAACAGCGCGCGCGACTGCACGAACGGCCGTAGCCGGGCGGTGCCCTCGTAGGCATACCAGGCACCGATCACGAATAGAAACTGCCAGGCGAACGGATTGAAATACAACTCGCCGCTCGGCCAAGCCGGCACGTGCCAGCTGAACAACTGCACCATGAGATAAAGCAGAAACGACAGGACGAGCGTGACCGTGGCGCTGCGGGTCATAAGCCACAGCAGCACCGGAAAGGCCGCGTGCAGTATCACGAAGGTGAGCAGGATGTCGGTATTGACGGGCGCAAATAGCACAAGCACGGTGTGAACGATCGTTGGTCCGGGGTTGCGAAAATAGAACCCGGTGTTGGTTTCATCGACATAGCGCTGGCCGTCGCCGATAATCCAAACCAGGGCGACGTAGACGATCACCAGAATGAGAAACGCGGCGTAGATTTCCCAGGCTCGCCGCAGCGCGCGGACGATGATCGTGCGCCAGCCTTGCTCGATCAACGCGCCACCATAAGCCAGCATGCAGGTGCAGCCGGACACGAACACAAACACTTCGGAGGTGTCGCTGAAGCCATAATTGCGAAGTGTCAACCATGAGAGAGAGTTGTCGGGAATGTGGTCGATGAAGATGAACCACAGCGCCAGCCCCCGGCAGGCATCCAGCCGCAGGTCACGGCGATCTCCACTCAGGTGCGCGGCTGGAGCCGTGGCGGCTTCCGGCAGACGATTGGTCACGGTCTTGGTGCGTCCTATGTGTCGGACACTTCTACAGCGCTATGTCGCAGATTCTGAGGCGATTGTCTGCCCGCGGCCCAACGCTCCCGTTTGCCGGATCGCCATCCCTGCAACCAAGGTCTTCGCTTTCCCGGGCCAGCCGCCCTAGGCCGCCTGGCCGGATTTGGCGGCATCCCGCACCGCCATGAACTGGCTTTCGAATGCTTGAACCGGCATCGGCCGGCCAAAGAAATAGCCCTGGCCTTCTTCGCATCCCATGCTGATCAGTAGATCGGCAGTGGCCCTGTTCTCGATCCCCTCCGCGATCACCGACAAGCCCAGTTGCCTGCTCAGGCCGATGGTCGAACCGACGATCGCCGCGTCGTCGGAATCGGCAAGCAGGTCAAGCACGAACGACTTGTCGATCTTCAGCCCATCGAGGGGGAACTTCTTCAAGTAGCTGAGACTGGCATAGCCGGTGCCGAAGTCGTCGAACACGATACGGACGCCGAGTTGCTGAATCCGCAGGAACGTATCGAGCACCCTCTGTTCATCCAGCAGCAGAATATCTTCCGTTACTTCCAGTTCGAGAAGCGACGGAGCAAGACCGGTCGCGGCGAGTGTCCCGGCAACCGAATTGACGAGGTCGCCCGAATGCAGTTGCGACGGCGAGAGATTGACGCTGACGCGAACGCCGTGTCCGGCCAACTCCCACGTTCTGGCCTGTCGGCAAGCCGTTTCCAACACCCATGCCGCAATGGGTTCCGAGATCGAGGACGCGTTGACGACCGGCATGAAATCCCCGGGCGGGACCAGGCCCCGCTCGGGGTGGCGCCAGCGGATGAGGGCTTCCGACCCGATCAAGCTGCCGTCGATCAGGCGTACCTGCGGCTGATAGAACAGCTCAAACTCTTGCCGTTCGACCGCACGCGCAAGCTCCGCCTCAAGCGTCAGCCGTGCCTCCAATTGCTTTCGGATCGAGCTGTCGAACATGACGTGACTGCCGCGCCGGAGCGCCTTGGCGCGGCAGAAAGCGAGATGGCTGTTGCTCAACAGTTCGTCCGCCGCGCGGCCGCCCTCCGGATAGATGGCAACTCCGACGCTGACCCTGACACGATGCTGCCGAGTTCCCGCTTGCAGCGGACTGTCGAAGGCAAGCGCAATGCGCTCGGAAAACTCCGCGACCGTCCCGGCGAGCGCGGCGCAAGGGACGGCTACGGCAAACTCGTCGCCGCTGAGACGGGCGGCGATACCCGCGCTTCCGACCTCCGCGGTCAGCCGGGCAGAAACGGCGCACAGCACGAGATCGCCATAGGCGTGGCCGAGCATATCATTGATTTGCTGGAAACCGTCGAGGCCAATTACCAGCAACGCGACCTCGCCCGCCTGGCTCTCCGCAGCCGAGATCATCTCAGCCAGCCGGGCGTGAAGGGTGTCGCGGTTGGCAAGCCCGGTCAGCGAATCGTATTCGGCCAGATATCTGACGCGCTCGGCTTCCCGCTTTCGCACCGATATGTCGCGCAGGATCGCGCCATGTTGAAACCCGTCGGTGCCCTGCCAACCGGAGAAACACGCCTCGATCGGGAACACCTCGCCGTTCTTCCGACGCCCGTCGAATTCCATCACCGAACCACCGGGCAGCAGCGATGCGGGCTGCACGGCATCGCGGATCGACAACGAAGGCGCCCCACCGTCACCATTGCCGGCACAGAGCAGGTCGAACGGCTTGCCGATCATCTCAGCCGGGTCGTAGCCGAAGATTGCCGCCGCGCCGGGATTCCAGACCGTGATCAGATGGTTCTGATCGAAACATACCAGCCCATCGCCGAGAGACATCGCGATGCGCTGGAATCGGTTCTCCGCGATGTGGCCGAGCAATCCGCGGAAGTCTATTTCGTCGAGCGCAATGGCGGCGAGGTAGACCACGATCGCAGTGTGCAATAACGAAGTATCGAGAACGAGTGGCAACTTCGCCTGCAGCAGGATCGCGAGCATTTCAACGGCGACCGCCATTCCTCCGAGAAGGACCACCCTCATGCCGGCCGCGAGGCGGCGCCAGCACAACATCATGATCAGCGAAATGACGAACAATCCGGCCAGCGTGACCAGATCGGAAGTGGCATGCAGCGTGCGACCCTGCAGGATCGATTCCGCCGCAAGCGCCTGCAGCAACGATCCGGAAACAATCCCGCCGTTCGGAATGCTGAAGCGGTCGCCGAGTTCGAGAGCGGTGCCACCAATGATCACCTTCTTGTCCTTGAGCCGGGCCAGCGTGGTGGGATCACCTCTCAGCACATCGACGTAGGACAGCGTCGGAATAGACGCGGCGCTGATGCCGAAATCGATCAGGAAGGAAGCGTCCTTTTCGCCATACCGCCCGGCCAACACCGCGCCCATGGACGGAAAATACTCCCCGCCGAGTTTTTCGCCGAACGGGTAGCGCCGGACCGATCCGTCCGGCTCGACTGGGACATTTACGACCGCCGACCACGAATGATCGCCGAACTGCTGCAGCGGGCGATTGACGTGAACCGTCGCGTCATTGCCGACGGAGACGGGTTGCTTGAACGACGGCAAGACCACTGACCCGCCTGCGTCTCGAAGTGCCTCGACGAACTCCTTGTCCGACGCCGGATCGGATGGCGCGCTAAAGTCCACGTCGAATACGATGTCGCTCACGCGCGCCCTTTGAAGCTGCCGCAACAGCTCAGCATGCAGCCGCCGCGGCCATGGCCAAATTCCAATCTTCTCGATGGACCGGGCATCGATCGCAACCAAGACGATTTCGCCGGTGGCCTGACGCTGTTCCCAGGCGAACCTGAGATCGGTCAACGCATTGCGGAAAGCTCCATGCCAGCCGGACAACAGAACGGTTGCTAGCGCGATCACCACAAGAATATGCGGCCGAAAATGTTTCACCTTATCCCCCAGCGCACTTCTCAATCAGCCAAGTGCGCGTCCCCTCTTTGAGCGCTAGCAACTCCAGCAGCTATTTGGTTTTGCCCTTGCCGTTTCCATTGCCGTTGCCATTGCCGTTGCCATTGCCGTTGCCATTGCCATTGCCATTGCCATTGCCATTGCCGTTGCCGTTGCCGTTCCCATTGCCATTCCCGCCCCCATTGCCTTTCCCGTTACCGTTGTTGCCTTTGCCGTTTCCGGT
Organism: uncultured Alphaproteobacteria bacterium; assembly: GCA_963777475.1. Lineage (GTDB taxonomy): Bacteria > Pseudomonadota > Alphaproteobacteria > Rhizobiales > Xanthobacteraceae > Bradyrhizobium. Next base: position 132,082 of record CAVZQX010000030.1, on the reverse strand, counting down.
CGCGCCGCTGGAATTTCCGTTGCTGGAATTGTTGGCTGACCCGGTGACGGCAGCAATTGTCGAGGCGGCCGCAGCCGACGTCGCCGCGCCATTCGTAGTTGCGGTAGCTGCAGTGGCGGCGCTACCGCTGGAGGTGGAGTTGCCCTGACCGGCCGTGCTCGCCGAACTGACGCTCGCTTTCGCGTCGTTCCACACCGTGTCCTTGCTGGACGAGTTTCTCGGCGACCCCGGCTGCACGCTGCCATGGGCGAGACCGTGCGTGGCCTTCTGAACATTCAGCGTGACTTCACCAAGTGAGGCCGAAATCCGTATGGCGTTGCGCTTCGCCGGCGAATTGCCCATCGCCTGTCGCTCTCGAAGCAGCGCCGCGGCGCGCTTCCCGGAAGTGGTGTCGGCGGTACCAAGCGCGTGGATAAACTTGCCGTTCGCAGCATTGTGCGGGGCTTGGAGCCCATCCCGGGGAACGGGCACGCGATCGATCGACGAGGCGCGAGGCTTGCCCTGCTCGATCGGATAAAATGTGCCCGACCCGCTTAAGGTGAGGCCGGTTTTCCCATGGGCGGAGGCGGTAGCGGCCTGGCCCGGCAGCACTTGTGCAATCTGGCCCGACTTGAAGTCGGAGACTTCGACCTGTCCCCTGTTCACCTCGACGCTGGTGCTGGCAGCATTCACGGTGACGCGAAACTGGGTGCCCTTGACCACCGCGGCGAGGTAGGGGGTTTCGACCTCGAAATGCTTGACGTTGCGTTTTTCCACATCGAGCAGGATCGAGCCTGCCTGCTGCAAGATGGTCGTCGGCAGTCCGTCGGTCTTCTCGACGGGCAGACCGACCACGGAGTTCGGCGCGATCAGGATCGTCTCCTCGCCGCGCATCGAGAAGCACGCGTCCGTTGCGCCCGGTTCGGATCGTGTCGCCCGGCTTCAGGACCTCTTCCTGGTGGAGCGAGACCTGATCGGCGCCCGTGGTAGCGATCCATACCTCGCCGGAGGACTTGCTCACCGACCAGCCATCATCGTCAGCGGCCAGCGCACCCGAACTCGCTCCGAAAACCAGCGCGGCCGTCAAAATGCGCCGCAACCCATCTGCCCTGAGCATCACGTACCTCGCGCTGAATACAACCAAGCGCTCAGGCGTAGCGAAAATGTTTCAACATATAATGAGTGGAACACGATGCTTTCAGCCGCCGCCTTAACCGTTCATTGACCATAAAAAACTATGAAAAATCATGCGGCTAGCAAATCTCCCGATGTTCACAAGGGTTCCTCCGGGAAACTACGGAGACGCGCTGTCGCGGGCCCGGGCAAGGCTGCTTCTTGTTACCGCCAATATGGCGTCGACCGCCCTGGTTGGGCTGGCGCTGACGTTGTCGGCGCCTGCTCCGGCAATCGCCCAGCAGGCCAACCAGCCTGGCTTCGATCCCCGGCAGACCGAAAAGCATTTCAACGACTTGCAATCCGGACCGGCGCAGCCGGCGGCCCGGCCCAAGCTGCGAATGCCGCAAATTGCAAGGCCGGAGGCGACGGGTGACAGCAAACCGCTATTTGTACTTCGGGGCGTTTCGCTCAGCGGAGCGCGGGCGGTACCCGACGATCAGCTGATAACGGCCTATCAACCCTATCTCGGAAAGAAAGTCTCGCAGGTCGACCTCGCGGTCATCGCAGGCAGCATCAGCGATCTCTATCGAGCGGCCGGCTTCCATCTCAGTCGCGCAATCGTTCCGCCGCAGGACATCAACGACGGGCGGGTTCGTATCGAGGTGATCGAGGGCAGCATCACGGAGATCGCATTGAAAGGCGACGGCGCCGAACAATTCGGCGTCAGGCCGCTCCTCGACCCCGTGCTTGCCGAACATCCTTCACGGCTGGCGACGCTGGAACGACAACTGCTGCTGATCAACGGCTGGCCGGGCGTGCGTATCGCCGATTCCGCCATCGAAGAGATCGGGGGCCCGACCGGCCGTTTCCGCCTCGTCGTCCAGCTTCAAACCTGGCACATCTACACGTCGTTTGGGCTCGACAATCTGGGCTCGTCGTCGGTTGGTCCATGGCAGAGTTATGCGACCGCCGCGTTCAATTCGTATCTGCTGCCGGGCGACACGCTTGCGCTCAATCTCGCGACCACGCCGAACGATCCGCGCGAGCTCGGATTCGGCCGGCTTTCCTACGACGCGCCGGTCGGCACGGATGGAATCCGGATCGGCGGGGCGGCCCTCTACAGCGAGGTTCATCCCGGCGACGACAGGCGCCTCATCGACGACAATACCGTGACCGAGGCATTCGAGCTCCACGGCAGCATCGTCCCGGTGCAGTCGCAGCGCTCTTCGTTGACGCTTACGCTGGCCGCAGGATTCAGCAACGTTTCCGAGAGCGACGTTTTCGGCCCGGTCTACAACGATCACATCCGCACCATCGGCCTGGCTTCCGACTATAGATGGCAGGACGGCTTAGGCGGCAACAATTACTTCACGCTGGCGTATCGCCAAGGCCTCGATATGTTTGACGCATCGCATTTCGGCGACGACCTGATCTCGCGCAACGGCGCATCGCCGGACTTTTCAGTGCTTGATTTCTGGTTCACGCGTTATCAAACGCTGTCCGACGCTTGGTCCGTGAAGGTGGCGGCAGCCAGCCAGGTTGCCTCCGGTCCATTGTTCACCTCGCAACAGTTCTATCTCGGCGGCGCGTCGTTCGGACGCGGTTATGGCAGCGCAGAGACCAGCGGAGACAACGGCATCGCCGGTTCTTTCGAACTGCGTTACGACCACAAGCTGAATTATCGGTATCTGTCCGGCTATCAGCTCTACAGCTTCGTCGACGCCGGCGCGGCGTGGAACGACGGCTACAGCCTGTCCGACGGCATTGCACTTACCTCCGCCGGAGGCGGGGTGCGTTTCTTTCTGTGGAACGACCTCTTGGCCGACATCGGCGTGGCTTTTCCGCTCAGTTACCGCGCTCCCGACAATGAGACGCGGAGCGCGCGGCTGTTGTTCTCACTGTCCGACGCCTTGAAGCTTTGTCCCGCGAGGGGACAGGGACCCTGCCTCTAAGCCACGCGAATCCGTCGCTTTTGGCTTGTTCAGATCAACGGCCATATCGGCGATCCGAGCATCCTGCAAAAGACCGCATGCAGAGGCTGCTTGCTGGTGTCGGATCGGCACATGCCGTTGTATTTTTTCCCGATCCGGAATGGCCCCGACAGCAACCTAATCGATCTCAGCGATCCATCTTCCAGATCGCGATGCGACGATTGGGGTGGCGGGCGCGTCATCCTCTTGCAGTTTCCTGCACAAATCTACATTTTGTGTAATAACGAACTGGGGGAATCCAACGGTTCCCGTAGATTTCCGGATTGATTGGAACCACTAAAAGTTGTCCTCCCGCATATGCGAACGGAGGAATTTCGGTGATCTACAAAGGCGTAGAGTATGCCGTCGTTGCGACCTCCGAACCGGACGTCTGGGAATGGCGGTACCGGATCGGCGACAAGGTCAAGACCGGCAAGACGCACACAAGGCTGGAGGCGCTGGCGGCCCGGCGCGTCAAATCGAAAATCGACGCCGCTCTGCGGGCGGCCAGACAGTTGTCGTCCAGCCAGGGCAACTGACCGGCAGCGGTGTGACTGCCTTCCCCGGATTGCCCGGCCAGGTTGCCGAAATTTAATTTCGGCAGCTGCGAACCCCTGTCGCGCAGTAAGCGTTCCAACACCATCTCTTGAATGAAGTGATAATGAAAATGATTTGGGTTGGAAGCCATGCGAAGGGCACTTGCAATATTGGCCTGTCTCTGCGTGCTCGCGGGCGGCGAATATTTTGCGATCAGCAAATGGGCGATTCGGCATGAGACGCTGAACCTGTTCGACGCCTCGCGGCAGCGGCCGATTTCGGTCGACCTTGCCGTACGCCGCGACTACGAGACCAAGGCAGATAACGGTTTCTGGAAGCTTCCGGTCGCCATCATCAGCAACGGCAATACCGTCAAGAACACCGAGTATTCCTTCCTCGCCAACGCCCTCGCAGCGCGCGGCTACCTGGTCGCCAGCATCCAGCAAGACCTCCCGTCCGATCCGCCGCTGATGACTAGGGTTGGCCTGCCCTATGTCGGCCGGCGTGGAATTTATATGCGTTGCGAAGCAAACATCCTGTTCGTGCTTGGCGAGCTGCAAAAACGGCAGCCGAACGCCGACTACGATCACCTGACGCTGGTCGGACATTCCAACGGAGGCGACGTCTCGATGTATGTCGCCAAGCAGCACCCGGAACTGGTGTCGAAGGTCATTACCCTGGACAATCTGCGTGTGCCATTCGTGCTCAACGACAGACTGAAGATCCTCTCCTTTCGCTCGAAGGATCCGAACTTCAGAACCGACCCCGGCGTCCTGCCGACGCCGAAAGAGGCCAGCGCCGACGGCATCGACATCGTCAATACCGGCGCCCTGCATACCCAGCTGAGCGACCGCGGACCCGATTCCGTCAAAGAGAGAATACAGGCGACGCTCGACAAGTTCCTCAGCGACAGCGCCGCCAGCGACCTCGCGCCGGCAGACACCGCCCAGCCGATGATCGGCAACCCTGGCGATTACTGAAACCCTCGCTCAGCGTGGGAGGCTCGGCCGTGCGTCATTGCGATCGCGGCCGCTTCCGCACGGCTCGCCCTTGAGACAGATCAAGGCACCCGAGCCGCGCGCGCGTCATGGTGAGACATGGATAATCTGGTTTTCCGATGTACAAAGACCGGTGCCAACGTTCAAGTCTGGCTGGAGAAATCAGCCGTGCCGGATCGCGCCGACAGCTATGAGGCCGTGACCTGCCCCGCCTGCGGACGCGTGCATCTCGTCAACAAGACGACCGGCAAGACGCTCAGCGACAAGGAGAAGTAAATTGCCGCGCGACGCGAAAACGCTGGAGGTCATGGCAGAGCCGTCGCAATCCGATTTCTTTCACTGCTTCTATCGGCCTTTCCTGAAGTTTCTGAAATCGGTCGCCGCCCGGATCGACCTTGCGAATTTTCCCGGGTCATGTTGCGGATAATAAGCGCGGATCACGCGCGTTCGAAAGGAACCTTGGATGCGACCGAGTTTGAGATACATTGAGATTGCGGCGATGGCTGCGGCTTTCCTCGCCGGATCGCCGGCGATGGCGGCCGATGCCAAGCCCGATGCCAGACACGGCGGCGATCTGGCCAAGCGCTGGTGTTCCTCCTGTCATCTCGTGGAAGGCGACCAGAAACAGGCCGACGCCGACGTTCCTTCGTTCGGGGCTATTGCGCACAAGTCGGATTTCACGGCGGAAAAGGTGGCGTTCTTCCTGCTCGACCCGCATCCGAAGATGCCGAATTTTTCGTTGACCCGGACCGAGGCGGCGGACATCGCCGCCTATATCGGCTCGCTACGCAAGTAGGAACCGGCACGATATGCAAATCCCCGCCGGCCTATCAGCCGGCAGGGATCAGCAGAAAGGATGACGGACGGCGAGTGGTGCACCCGGTGGCCTGTCATGGACCTGCATTGCGATTGAAATCCACGCCGCTATCCCGCGCAAGCCCATTTTGAGAGCAGCGCCGATCTGGCTCGGCGAGACGACGCGCGCGGGTCAGAGTTTTGCTTTCGTGGTATCCTTTGCAGCGGACATCACCTCGCCGGTAATCTGCCTCATGTGTTCGCCGGCGTTGGTGAACTGACTGCGCAAGAATTCGGACTGAATCCGCATTGCCTCCTGAAGATCGGTCGCGTGAACCAGCTTTCGCGCATGTTCGAACGCAGCCTTCATATTCTGTTCGGTGAAGGATAAGGCCTGCTTGGAGATGTCCGTTCCCGCTCCCGGAAGCGAAGCCATGGACTTGCTGGCGGCATCGAAAAACATCCCGAATGCCTTTTCCGCCTGATCGATGGTCTTTTCGGCCAAATCGCGCAATTCGGCCGGTACTTCCAGTTTCGGTTCCATCATGGTCGCTTTCTCCGGTTTCGGGTGGTCCGTTATCACATTTGCGGCGCCGCGTCTTTGATCTGACGGTCCCAGAGGCGCAGGAAAACCCTCGATCGACAGGCGAGCATTGAACCGGCATCCGATCAAGACCACGGCCTCAGTAGCGGCGAAATAATTTCGATCAGCCCGAAAACCGTCTTCTGTATTCGGACGGCGACACGCCGAGGTGCCGCATGAAGGCGCGCCGCATGCGCTCGTCGTCGCCGAAGCCCGCCCGTTTCGCGACCTCCACCACGCCGCCGACCTGCCTGCTCTCCAGCAAGAGCCGCGCGGTCTCCACCCTTAGCGCCTCCACGCCGTTGGCCGGCGTCATGCCGGTGCGGCCGACGTAGGTTCGGGCGAACGTTCGCGGGCTCATTCCGGCCCGCTCGGCCAGCGTTTCGACCCTAAGGTCGCTCGCAATATTTTCGATGATCCAGGCGTGAAGCGCGCTGAAGCGTCCCTCGACGTCGGAAGCCTGCGCCGCGAGAACGGTAGAGAACTGGCTCTGGCCGCCGGGGCGTTTCAGAAACACCACCAGGCGACGGGCAATGTCGAGCGCGATGGTGTGGCCGAAATCCTCCTCGATCATCGCCAGCGCCAAATCGATGCCCGCACTGACACCCGCAGACGACCAAACCCGTCCATCCTGGACGAAGATCGCATTCGGCTCGACCCGGATGCTGGGAAAGCTATCCTGCAATCTCGGGCAATACCGCCAATGCGTCGCGGCGCGCTTGCCGTCCAGCACCCCGGTCCAGGCCAGCACAAAAGCCCCTAGGCACACCGAGGCGATGCGCCGCGCCTTCGGCAGCGCCGATGAAATCCATTCCATCAGCGCGGCGTCGTGCCGCAGCGCCCATATGCCGGGACCTCCGGGGATGACAAGCGTATCGATCTGGTCCGGCGGGCTGCCCGATATCGGCATGGTGTCGATCATGATGCCGACGTCGGTTGGCACCAGCCCGCCCGAGGTTGAAAGATACGACAGCGCATAGCCCGGCGCCGACAATTCGAGTTCCTGCAGTTCCGCAAAAACCTGCGCCGGGCCCGAGATATCGAGCAGGGTCACGCCGGGAAAGGCGACGATCGCGATCCGCCTCGCCGGGGATTCATCGCGCAGGCCGGGCCGGCGGGATTTGGCAGAATTCGAGGGCATATTGTCCTTTAAGCCATTCCCCGCCTGCCTGTATAGCTCGGCCTTGGAAAAGCTGGAGTGCCGCCATGTTGCGAAATCCGGGCAGCCAAGACCAAACTATCCGGTCGCAGTGGGCCGGTTACGCCGTCTACAGCTTTCCCAACGCCGCGCGCATCGGCGATAGTGACCGTCTGCCTCTGATGGATGCGATGAACAACATCATCGCCGTCAATTGGAAGGCGGCCGAGCCGCACTGGACCGCGGCTTCCTCCCCGTTCGAAAGCAAGTATAGCCTGATCCTCGTCTGCGACGGCTCGGGCCTGGTCGCGTTTTCGGTATATCGCGTGTTGAGAATCGCGGGCTGTCTCGCGATCTATCGCAGCGGCACCGAAGTGCTGCCGCCACATCAGGGCCGAGGCCTGTATGGTTTCTTCACGACGGAAGTGCTGAAATGTTCGGGCGCCGCCGACAACGGTAACGAGGGCGTCCTCTATGGATGGCGGACGCGCAATCCGATCGTGTGGGCGGCGAACGCCAAGATCTGCGAGAAGGTCACCCCATCGCTGCTCGGCGACAGCCAAGACCCGGACTTGCAGGACCCCCACCTGCAGGCTGCCTGCGTCGAGATGTGCTCCTCGCTCTATCCCGGAAAAACGCTGGAAGTGCCGGACATGATCATGCGCGGCGCCTACAGCCATATCAAGCATCACCGGCAGGCCTATCACGGCACGGCTTCGCTGGTCGATGCGGCGATGTCGCGGATCATTCCGGATTCGGCGGACGCGCTGTTCTCAGTCGGTTACGCGAGGACGTGATGTCGATATCCGGGCAACCGGCTGCTCTTGGCCCGATCTCCAGGTTCGCCGACCGCGCCTATCTGGCCTGGGCGGCAGTGGCCACTGCCTACGCCATCGCGTTCCTGCAGCGGGTCTCGCCGCAAGCCGTCAGCCTCTCCTTCATGCAGGATTTCGGCACCGACGCCGGCGGCGTTGCGATGCTCGCCTCGAGCTATTTCTGGGGCTACACCTTGATGCAGATTCCGGCTGGCCTTTTGGTCGACCGCTACGGCGTCAAGCGCGTGGTGCTGTTCAGCATGCTGGCCTCCTCCCTTGGCAGCGCCGCGTTCGCGCTCGCGCCGAACCTGCTCGATGTGTTCGTTGCGCGGCTGGTCGTAGCCTGCGGCGACGCGCTGGTGTTCACCGCGTTGCTGAAGCTGGTGGCACAGAATTTCTCCGATGAGCGGTTTGGCATCATGTCGGGCATCTCGCAGGTGTCGGGCTATGTCGGCGGCGTGATGGCGACGACCCCGCTTGCTGCCGCGGTGAGCGGCTTCGGCTGGCGCGCCTGCTTCGTCTTCATCGCCTGCATCGGGGCCGCGAACCTCGCCTTCGCTTCGGTGACGCTGAAGCCTGATCCGGCGGCCCACTCCAACAAGACGCTGAGCGGCGTTCTACTGGCGAGCCGGCGGTCGCTTTCCCAGATTGCGAACTGGGGGTGCGCGATGAGCTTCGCCTCGCATTTCGCCGTAGTGACGACGCTGTCGGGCGTGTGGGGGATTCCGATGGTCGCGCATTTCTTCAACATCTCGCCGTCGGCGGCAGGCACCCCGCTGCTCACCTTCATGGTCGGCAATGCAGTCGGCTCGATCTTTCTCGGTCACGCGGCTGACCGCGCGGCCGCCGCGCTCGACACCGCGCTCATTCGAATTTGCGTGTTGCGGATGCTTCTGATCGCGATGCTGCTGCCGCCGCTCGCGCACGCGTTCGGCTTTCTCTACGTCACCGTCGTCTTCACCGTGCTGGGCTTGGTTGCGGGGGGCACCGTTCCCTTGGTGCTGAAATGCACAAAGCGCCTCTACACCACGGACCTGATCGGCGTCGGCGCGTCCGTCAACACCACGGCCGCAGGAATTTTCGCAGGCGCCGCCCAGCCGGTCATCGGGTTTGCGATGGTCGCGGCCAGCCGGTTTGCCGGCGACGGCGCGCAACACGACCCGGCCGCGGTGAGCGACACCGGCTACGCTGCCTTAATCGGCATTCTGCTGCTTATGTCGCTGCCTGGCATCGCCGGACCGCTGCTGATGAGGAGCAAGTTGATACTAGTCAAGTAGCATTGCGAGCAGAGGGGGTAGTTTGTATGTCGTGTTTGTATTTGAGAAAAAGCGAAGTCGGAACGAATTATCCGGTCAGCTCGTGGCAAAGCGTGTTGTTTTCCGAATTCAAGGCGCAGATGAGTAGCGAAGCAAGACCCTTTCCCTGCGTGTTCGGCGTGGCAGGCTACCGCCAGGATCAGTTGCGCTATCTGTTTCTCGATCCGTTCGACGTCGATGCGCTCGGCGCGCAGCTAGCGCTTTTCGTTTCCGAGTGCAGGTCGCACGGACCCAACACATCGCTCGTGGTATTCACCCGGCCGCGGCCGGTCCAAACGCTGGAAGCCTATCACAGGAAATTCTGGCTCGTGCTCGACCAGTTGGCGCGCATCGACAAGAGCCCGTGGCCGGCAGAGATTCCAGAACAGATCGATCATCCGATGTGGGAGTTCTCGTTCGCAGGCGAACCGATATTCGTCGTCTGCAGCACCCCCGCGCACGTCATGCGGCAAAGCCGCCGCGCCAGTTCCTTCATGCTGACGTTTCAGCCGCGATGGGTATTCGAAAAGATCCTCGGCACCGAAAAAGCGGCCGTGGCCGCGTTTGCCGAGGTTCGCAAGCGGCTCATTCCGTACGATTCTACCAGCCCTTCGCCGCTGCTCGGACGCTATGGCGCCCATGACGGACGCGAGCACCAGCAATACTTCCTGCACGACGAGAACGAGGCCGCGGCGGGCTGCCCGTTTGCCAGACTAGCCCAGAGCAAAACCTCACAATCCGAAGGCGCGGAGCAAGCCGCATGACCAAGATCATTGCCGGAACCAAGACCGAAATTTCGATCGACCCAGCCATCCTCGAATTGCTTCCGGCGCAAGGCTGCGTCGAATTGCAGCGTGATGCCGCGGGCAAGATACATCACTTCCATAGCCACCCGGTCGACGAGATCCTCGTTATCGTCAGCGGAAGACTGAATTTCATGTGGGAGGGTGGCGAACGGCTCTGCGGCGCCGGCGACACGATCCTGTTGCCCGCCGGCACCCTGCACCAGTCCGAGGCCATGGATGAAGGCGCAATCTACGTGATCGCGACGCGTCCACCGACCGCGCTTGCGGCCGGCAACTGAGCCGATGCGCGATCAGGACAACGGGAGTTCGGGGGTGGAGGGGTCGGTCGCCAGACGTTCAACCATCTCAATGACTTCGAAGCGCTGCCTGGGCGCGAGTTTGAGGAAGGCCTTCAAGAGCCGCAGGCTTTCGATAGTTTCGCTCGATGGAGCTTCGAGCTTTTTGTGCAGCTCCGCAATAAATGTGGGATTTTTCATCTCGCACCTTTGATAGGGAACGGTAATGGCATTTCTCAGCAAACGTGAGGGCCTTGCTCGAAAGGTCGATACGGCGGCAATTGAAGCTGAGCGTCTCGGCCTGACGACGGCTACCTTGATCCTACGTATGGCACGCCTGGAGATCGACCGGGCCGAACCCGACGAGGTTGAAAGTATGCCAAGGAACAACCCGTACAGCAAGCCAAACTGAGCGTCCGAAACTCCCCAATTTGGCGGGAATTGAACGGCTTGGCAGCCAGTTGGCTCGCCACGACCTCGGAACGGATCGAACGTCACGACGAATTACCGGGTTTTCCGTCAGGGTCAACTTGCTCCATTCGATCCGCGCTTTCAAACACAAAAAAAACGCGGGGTGAGGATAAAGGAGGATTTGGGTCGCCCCGATCCACCAGACGAGCGGCTACAAGGAATGCGATGCCGACCTACTATTTCGACATGAAGGACGGTGTTCCCATCAGGGACAGAACGGGACTGGAATTTGCCACGACCGGTGCTGCGATCGAGCACAGCCAGGAGCTCGCAAGACGGCTCCGCCACGATCCCCGGATCAGGGATCGCTCGTTTTCGGTCGTCGTGATCGACGAGTCGGGCGCCGAGGTTCACCGTGAACCCGTCCATCCCGATGGACCGCATGCCGGCGCGGCCTAGCTGAGCGCTCGCGCTTCTCAGGTTTTTGATTGAGCATGATCTCCGCGCAAACGCGCTCTGTGTTTGTCGCGAGGGAACCCGGTATCCACCCGTCGGGTCGTGCTTTTCCAGATCATCCTCTAAGCGGCCTACGGTCCGCTATCGCCGGTAGATCGCATCAATGCCGGCATCGCCGTCGTCGCAGTCTTTTCGTTCGAACGGACACCGAGAAAACGACAGGCCGCCGCGAAGACAGATGCGAGAGCGCCAAGCACCATCGGCGTCAGGCCACGCCGACCGTATGACCGCGCAGCTTGGCGATACCCAACAGCCCGCATTACCATTTGGAAATATTCGCCCGCCGGCAGGAATCGCAGTCTGCTTGCGCGGGCCGGGACGAGGCCAACTATCCGCTCTTACGGACGAGTCGCAACCGCCTGCAACGCAAGCGGGCCCGCATCCGCAGGAAGGACCGCGAGAGGCATCGATACCGTGACCATGACATGGCTCTCATCGAACCCTCCATCAGTACGGTCGTTAGTGGGGCGCGGCGAATACGCCGTTCAAAGCCGGTCCGTTACAAATGGGAAAGAGTGACCAAAAGCATTAGCCTTTCACCGGACGTTGACCGCCCGGAACAAGCTATTTCGATGCCGAATCCTTCGACAACAGCGCGATCGCTTCCTGCACCGTCGTCATGAATTGTGCCGGGAAGATGATGGTGGAGTTTTTCTCGACTGATATCTCGGCCATCGTCTGCAGGGTACGAAGCTGCAGCGCCACCGGATGCTGCGTGATGATGTCGGCGGCTTCGCCGAGCTTCACCGCCGCCTGATATTCGCCCTCGGCCGCGACGATCTTGGCGCGGCGTTCGCGTTCGGCCTCGGCTTCCTTGGCCATCGCACGCTGCATATTATCGGGCAGCGTGATGTCCTTGATCTCGACCGCCGTGACCTGGGTACCCCAGGGCTCGGTGTGCTGGTCGATTACATTCTTGATCTGATCATTGATGCTGGCCGTATCCGACAGCAATTGATCGAGGCTGAAGCGCCCGACCACGTTGCGGACCGTGGTCTGGCTGATCTGATTGATGGCGTTATAGACATTCTCGATCGCGATCACCGCCTTTTCGGGATCGGTGATGTGATAGTAGGCCACCGCCGCGATATCGATCGAGACATTGTCCTTGGTAATGATCTTCTGCGACGGGATCTGCATGGTGACGGTACGCAGGGACACGCGCACCATCTGCTGGATTGGTACAAAGATCACCGTCAGGCCGGGACCGCGAACGCCGGCAAACCGACCGAGCAGGAACACCACCCCGCGTTCGTATTGCTTCAACACGCGGAGCGAGACGACGACGTAGATAAGGATCGGTATGAGCAGAAAGGAAAGCCAGTCCACGGGATCCTCCTCGGCCTTTCGGCCATACCTGTTCGGACAACGACGTGTCTGGCACATCCACGCTTCGGTCGATGCGCCGATGCCGCTATTCGAACAGTCACGTTTTCGTGCGCTGGGATGACTTTACGCTCGGCAGCCTACCCGGCGCAATAGCGAGCGGGCCGTCTTCTCAACCTCCGCAAAGCGCAAACAGCCGACAGACGTCATATTTGGGTCACTCACCGGCCACTCGTCCATTGCATGATGACTATACTCTAAAACGCGGCGCCGCGGCGAATTTCAACCTTGCGTCGAGCCGCGGAGAGAATTGATTTCCTTCTTTGCCGACCAACAAGACTACGATCGGCTTTTGCGTTGGCAAATCCGGATAAGCGCCCGCGGCGCACGCTCCAAGTCAAACAGCGCAGCCATGATCGCAACTACGCGCGGACCAATAACAGGTTTGCGAGCGTATCAGCCATGCGCGCGTGGCGCCGCCGCCAACGGCGCCCCAGCTGCGAAGTGAGGCTGAAAAGCCAACACACAGAGAAAACAGAGAGAGCAACATGAAACAGCTTTTGCAATCCGGTGCAGCGTCGATTGCGCTTGGTGCGCTGGCCTTCGTCGCGTTTGCGGCGCCGGCTTCGGCATGCGAATATTGCCGGAAGGATGTGACTTCCGCGGTGGTATCCTGCAGTTTCGACAACATGGCGCAATGTCAGGCGATGTCCTCCGGCCGCGGCGGCGATTGCTTCCGCGACCCGTTCCTGGCCGAAACCAGCAACGCGCTTGCCTACGCGCCGAAAGCGAAACACCTTATTCATCGACACAAGAACGCCAACTAAAATTGGTGCCGGGCGATTCTCGCGCGAGTACTGTCCTTTCCGCTCGCGGCCTTCGTAGACGACTGCAAAGGCCGCGAGCGGCTTTCGGTTTCCTACCGCCAGAAATCCCCCAACACGTTCGCGAACTCCTCGGCCCGTTCCCACGGGAAAAACAATTTGGCGCCTTCCAGTTCGATGACCTCGCGGGCGCCGGGAATGGCGCCGCGCAGCCAATAGGCCCACTTCACGGGAAAGAACGCGTCGCAGGTACCCCATACGATCAACGTCGGCGCCTGCAATTGGCGGAGCAAGGGCGCAACCGCCACCGTCTGCCTGTTATCGAAGGATGCGATAAAGCGTTCGAGGTTGCGTGTCGAAGCCTGCGACTTGAACAGAGGCTCGAGCCAGGTATCGAAAATCCTCAGCCGATAGTTGATCGGGATGCTCGAAGCCGACGGCAAAGCTTGCCCTGGCAAAGGCCACGTCCTCAAGCATGCGGCGGCCGAGCGGGCCGACGCCCCCCGCTTTCGCGAGTTTGTGCAACGGCTCGGCTTGCTTGGGCGGCCAATTGTCGTGGGTGTCGCAATCGGTGAGCACAAGGCTACGGATGAGACCCGGGTGACGCGCGGCGAAAATCTGCGCGATGCCGCCACCGCTGTCATTGGCAACGATATCGACCTGTTCCAGGTTCAGGGCGCCGCAGAAGTCGGCAAGCATCGCGGCCTGGGCGTCGAACGAAAGATCCTGGTCGACACCGGCAGCAGTTGCTCCATGCGCCAGAAGGTCGATCGCGATGCAGCGCCTGCTTTCGGCAAGCCGCTCGATCAGCGGATCCCAGAGGTGGCCGTTGACGAGAACGCCATGGACGAGAATGGTTGCCGGACCCGAGCCGGCCTCCCGATAGGCGATGTTGCCAAATTTGGTCGCAGCATATTGATAGGCGTGTGTCGAGAATGGCTCTTGGGTCAGCATGGCGTCTATCCTTGACTGTGGGCGTTGGAGAGGAAAATCGGTGGCTGACGCCGCGGGTTCACGCCGTACTGCGACGATCGAGAACAAGCGACGTCACCGCCAGCAACAGGCCGAGGGCGTCGATTGCGTAAAGCGCGAGGATGGTGGGGCCGTAGCCGACGACGCCCACATTGAGCGCAAGGCTGACCAGGCGGCCCGCCAGCAGGCCGCCATAGACGGCAGTCATGACCACGAACGATGTCTGCCGCGACAGCAAGCCACACAGTGAGGCGATGCAGACCGCGGCGACCGCCAGGAAGAAGCCGGAATACTGCGCCCGCACCTCGTTGAGGCCGCCGGCGTTGATAATTCCGAGCCCCAATTTCGCGGCAAACCCTTCCGGCTCGGCGGCGCTGCTCCACGCCGTGAACAGGCAGAACAGAACGTTGGTGGCAAGAACGGCAGTCCCGAAAATCGGCGGCATGGCCGAAACCTTTCCAGATCGGCCGCTTGTGCCATAGGATGGCCAAGCAGCCTTGGCTTTTGCGGAAGCGATACATAATTCAATTATGTCACATAATAAGATTATGTCAATTGGACGATCGATGCCGAAATCCCGGAAAGAACAGAATTTCGAAGCAACGCGCGCGGCGCTGATGGCGGTCGCCCGCAAGCATTTCGCCAGGGACGGTTATTCGGACGCGGAGATTGCCGCGATCGCCGCCGACGCGCGGGTCACGACAGGCGCGCTCTACCACCACTTCGCCGGCAAGAAGGGGCTGTTCACGGCGGTCGCGGAAGACCTCGAAGCGGAGATCTTGCGGACGGCGGCGTCGGTCACCGACGACGACCCATGGCGACGCCTGAGACGCGGCTTCGAGATGCTGATCGACCTCTGCGCTTCGGCCGCGGTACAGCGCATCGTTTTTGTCGAGGCGCCTCAGGTCGTCGGACCCGAGGCGTGGCGAAAGATCGAGCTGCAATACGCGTTCGGCACGTTGCGCAACGCTCTCACTGCGCTGCGGGACGCCGGGATCATCAAGCCCTACCCGATCGATCTGATCGCGCGGACGCTGCTGGCGCTGTTGCACGAGACGTCGGCGGAACTCGCCCGCTCAAAACACGATCCGGCGGTTCGCACGCAAATCAGCGAGATGGTGGCCGGGGTGTTCGATGTCTTCCTCGCCAATCGACCCGCGTGACCGGACCTCGGCGGACAACCGAACGAGTGCTTCTCCCGGAAAATCTCACCAGATCAGCGGCAGCAGACGATAACGCACCCTGCCCTGATATTCGCGATAGCCCGGCAGATGGTTCACGAGGAAACGTTCCTCGTCCATCAGCCGCCATATCAGCACCGGCACCAGCGCGAGCACGATCAGCACCCCCCAGCTCGAGCCAAGCGCAAGCGGTATGCCGAGCAGCAGCACGAGCGCAGCCGCATACATCGGGTGCCGCAGCCATGCATAGGGCCCGGTGGATATGACCCGCTGATCGGCGGACGACTCGATCGTCGCGGAAGCAAAGCTGTTTTCCCTGAAGACGAAGTAAATGCCGAGCCAGCCGAGCAGCATGATCACGTCACCGGCGATGGCTGCCCACCCCGGCAGGTCGGACCAGCCCAGGCGATGATCGACAGCCGGAAGAACCAGCAGGCCGATGAATCCGAGCGAGGTGATCGACATGATCAGCCTCTGAACCGGCTCCTTCTCGGCAAAAGGACCGCCACTCATCCGCCGCGCCAGAAGTGCGGGATCCTTTCTGATCAGATAAAGCGAAATTGCGAGCGACGCCGCGAAATAGACGGCCAGGAATGTCCAGGCCTGCCAGTAGCGAAGCGTTCCTGCCGCGGCAAATACGAGCGAGGCCATGACCAGCAACAGGATCGCCAGTCCGCCGAACGCCTTTTTAAGCATGGTGCTCATGCCCGACATTAGCACGCGGGCGGACGAAACTCAGCGCCCAGAGCATCCGCTCCGATTAAATCAGAACGGAGGCTCTGGCTTTTGTTTTGACGCGTTTTCTTGACGCGAACCGGTGCCCACTTCGCTGGAAAACGCTTTAGCCGCTCACATCACTGCTGCTTTTCCCAGAACGACAACAGGCCCTGCGACGCCGAGCCGCCGATGACGCAGGGAATGCCGACCTCGACCTGCCCCAGCGCCGCCGCCGAGACGCAGCCGAGCGCGACCGCGCCGACGCCGACCTGGCCCCAGAAGTCGAGGTTGCGCCGCGAGTCGGAGCCCTTGGTCTTCAATTCTTCGACCGCGGCGAGCGCATCCTTGCGCACCGCGCCGAGCTGCACCGTATCGGCGGCGTCGACCACTTCAGCGAGCGGCACCTTGATCGCCGCCGGCTCGCCCGGCAGCTCCTCGCGGAGGAACTCGCGCAGGCTGGCATCGCGCACGGCGTAGCTTGCCAGCGTATAGCGCGCCATGCTGCCGACCGTCAGCTTGTCGATGGTATCGTGGCTCTTCGACCAGGGCAGCATCTGCATGATGCGGACGATCGGCAGACGCGAGCCGGTCGCGAAATAATACCCCCACAGCGTGTCGAGAAGATCCTGATTGCCGGCGAAAGTGATCGCGACGTTGATCTTCTTCTCGTCCTTCTTGAAGGGATTTTGGGTGAACACCCCGCGCAGCTTGTCGAACATGCCGGGCTTTTTCTCTTCCAGCGGAATCTCGAACAGCGTCGGCAGCTTGCCGTCGAGATAGGCGTCGATCATCACCTTGCGTGCCGGCATTTTCGGCGCGACCTTGCGCAGCAAATTGCGCCAGTCCGGCAGTCCGGAATAGGCGATGGCGCGAACGATCACCCATTCGTCCTCCTCCGGCACCGGGAAGAAGCTGTTGACGAGTTGCTCGGCCTTGGCGGGGTTCGACCCGATCGCGCCGGCGACGAAGCCGAGATAGATGCCGGCGCTCTCCGGCTCCTTGAAGGTCTGCGAGTGAAACAGCACGCGCACCGCCGCGGGCACATGGGCGTAGTCGGGCTTGGCACGATAGTTGTAGATCCACTGCTGGACCACGTTGAGCGAGGCGCTCGGATCGATTTCAGGGCCGACCGCGGCTTGCGCCGGCTGGATCAGGATGAACAGAATAGCGGCGAGGGCTAGCTTGCGCATTTGGTGCTCCCACGAGGGATTCGCTCTCGCGTAGATGGCGAGCCGCGGACCTTTTGCCAGCGGCTTGGCTAGTCCGCATTTGAAGCGGCGATGCGAACGATTCAGGGAATGGAAGGTTCGGCAACGCGTCGAAATTGTGGCGGCGAGCCCGCAACTCTCCCCAGGTTGGACATCCTTTCGCCCAGCGCGGGCAATTCCATCTCGGCCCGCCAGCTTAAGGACAGGCCCGACGTGAGGACCAAACACAAGGCGCTGGGCCGGCCGCGGGTTGCGGCGGCGTTGCTTGCCGCGACAACGGCCGGTTGGCTCGCAGCACCCGCCCTCGCTGCCGAGCATGCCGCGACCGCGCGCGAGACCATCACGGTCGAGGGCAATCGCCGCATCGACGCCGATACCGTGCGTTCGTATTTCCACCCCGCCCCCGACGGCCGGTACGACGCCGCCGCGCGCGACGCGGCGCTAAAGGCTTTGGTCGCCACGGGCCTATTCGACACCGTGACCATCGACCGCGCCGGTGATCGTCTCGTCGTGCACCTTACCGAAGCGAAAGTGCTCGGTCGCGTCGCCTTCGAGGGCAACAAGAAGATCAAGGACGCCGACCTTGCGGCCGTGGTGCAGTCCAAGGCGCAAGGCTCGCTGCAGCGCGCCGCGGTGCAGGCTGACGTCACCCGCATCATCGAAGCCTACCGTCACGCGGGACGCGACGACGTCGGCGTGGTGCCCGAGATCATCGACCGCGGCAACGATCGTGTCGATCTCGTCTACACCATCACCGAAGGTACCAAGACGACGGTGCGGCAGATCAATTTCGTCGGCAACCACGTGTTCGGCGACCGGCAGCTCAAAGCGGTGATGAAGACTTCCGCCCACTCGGTGCTGAGTTTTCTGACCGGCGGCGACGTCTACGATCCCGACCGGGTCGACGACGACCGCGAGCAGATACGGCTATACTATCTCAACCACGGCTATGCCGACGTCAGCGTTAGCCCGCCGCGCGTCGACTACGATCCCGCAACAAAAGGATTTGCGCTGACGTTTGCGATCGACGAAGGGCAGCTCTATCATTTCGGCGCCATCAGCATCACCTGCAACGTGCCCGGAATCGATCCGGAAAAGCTCCGACGCGTCTTGCTGGCCCGCGACGGCGCGGTGTTCAACGGCGGCGCGCTGGACAAGACCACCGAGGCGCTCGCGGTCGAGATGGCCAAGCTCGGCTACCCTTTTGCGCAGGCCGTGCCTCGAACCGTGAGAGACGCCGAAGCCCGGCGCGTCGATGTCGCGTTCGTGATCGACGAGGGCCACCGGACCTATGTCGAGCGCATCGACATCCATGGCAACACCCGGACTCGCGACTACGTGATCCGGCGTGAGTTCGACATTGCCGAGGGCGATGCCTACAACAAGACGCTGATCGACCGCGGCGAACGGCGGCTCAAGAATTTGAACTACTTCAAGACCGTCAAGATCTCGACCAGGCCGGGCTCGACGCCGGATCGCGTCGTGCTCGACGTCGAGGCAGACGACCAATCGACCGGCGACTTCTCCATTTCGGGTGGCTACTCGACCACCGACGGCCTGTTGGCCGAGGTCAAGTTGGGCGACCGCAATTTCTACGGCACGGGCGACGCCGTGCAGACCGCCGTCACTTACGGGCAGTACAGCCGCGGCATCGATCTGTCGGCGACCGACCCCTCTATCTTCGGCAACCGCGCGTCGGGCGGTATCGATCTGTTCTACAAGCAGACCTATGCGAGCACTTACCAATCCTACGGCAGCGACCTCTATGGCGCCAATTTCACGATCGGCACGCCGATCACCGAACAGACCAGCGTACAGTGGCGCTATTCGCTGTACGACCAGAATGTCACGATCGATCCCACCTCGCTGGCCGGCACGCCCTCGCTTCCGGTCCAGCAGGCCGCGGCGGCCGGACGGCAGCTCGTTTCCGCCGTCGGCGACACCGTCACCTACAATACGCTCGACAACAACAAGCTGCCGACCGACGGCATCAATTCGCAGCTCCGGCAGGATCTCGCGGGACTTGGCGGCGACGTCAAATTCCTAAGGACCACGGAAGATGTCCGCTACTATCAGTCGCTGGGCAGCGACCTCGTCGGCATGGTCCGCGCCCAGGGCGGTTACATCACGGGCTGGGGCGGACAGCAGGTGCCGCTATTGAACAGCTTCTTCGGCGGCCCGTCGATGGTGCGGGGTTTCGCGCCCAACGGCTTCGGCCCGCGCGACCTGACGCCCGGCTCGACCATGGATAATGTCGGCGGCAGCATGTATTGGGCGAGCACCGCGGAGTTGCAGAGCGCGATCCCCGGCATTCCCCAGGAGTACGGCTTGCGTGGATCGGCGTTCGTCGACGCCGGCAGCGTGTTTCGCTACAACGGGCCGACCACCTTCTCCGGTGCGACGGCGCAGATCGCCAATGCCAACACCGTACGCTCCTCGGTCGGCGTCGGCCTGACCTGGGCCTCGCCGTTCGGCCCGCTCACTGTCAACTACGCCGTGCCGCTGACAAAAGCCGCCTACGACGTGGTGCAGCCGCTCAGCTTCAACGCCAGCCCGTTTTAGGGGCTGACCCGCCGGCCGCGGTCTAGCGCCCGCCGTTACATCCAAAGTCTATCCTTGGACGATCGTCTCGGCCGGAACCCACGCGAACCGGCTGCGTTCTTGCGCCATAGACCCACTTTATCGATCAATGGGCAGGAGACTGACGCATGAAAAAATGGCGACGGGAATCGGTGCTCGATCTGTACAACCTGCTGCTCGCAGCGGTGCTGTTCGTTTCCCCCTGGCTGTTCAAGCTCACCAATAGCGTGGGTAAGGTGGACTTGTGGGCTACCGGCGCGGTGATCGCCGTGATCTCGATGGCTGCGATCTTCGCGTACGCGAACTGGGAAGAATGGGCCAATTTCCTGTTGGGTCTTTGGCTCATTGCCTCACCGTGGATCTTGGGATTTGCCCACACCCGCGCGATGCACTTCAGCATCGGCGTCGGGGTTGCGGTGGCGTTCATGGCCGCACTGGAGCTGTGGCTGCAATATGATGCGACCGATCTCAGCGCGTCTGATCAGGACGCGGGCCCACCGCGCGCGACGCCCCAGTATTGAGGGCGCGACGTCAGATCGACGCGCCCTCATCGAACCAACGTCGGAACCGGCGGTCAGGTGCTGATGAAGCCGAGCAGATCGGCGTTGAGCCGATCCTTATGGGTCAGAAACAGCCCGTGCGGCGCTCCCTCGTAGACGTTGAACTGCGCCTTCGGGATTAACGCGGCGGTCGGCCGCCCGGTCAGCTCGATCGGAGCGGATGCGTCCCTGTCGCCGTGGATGATCAGCGCTGGGACTGAGATGCGCGGCAATTCGGCACGAAAATCCGTCGAGGTCATGATCCGATTGCATTCGATCGCAACCCGAAGCGGCGTCGTTAGCATCAGCTGCATCACCCAATCCTGCAGGCTCGCAGAAGTATCGGCGACGAAGAAAGCTTTCTTGCCGTCCTGAAGCCACTTCGGAAAGTCTTGTTCAATGGTCGATCGAAACAATTCCAGCGTCTCGGCGGGCACGCCGTTCGGATTATCGGCCGTCTTCATCACGAAAGGTGTCGCCGCAGGAGCAATCAGCGCGATCTTCGCGATCCGACTTGTGCCATGCCGGGTCAGATAGCGCACGATTTCCCCGCAGCCGAAGGAATAACCGACCAATGTCGTCTCGTGGAGATCGAGCTCGTTCAAAAGCGTCGCGAGATCGTCAGCGAGGCTGTCGCAGTCATATCCACTGTTCGGCACGCTCGAACGGCCGTGTCCACGCCGGTCGTAGGCGATGCACCGCAACCCCCGCCGCGCGAGCGGGCCACGCTGGTAGTCCCACATCGGCGAAGGAAGCGCCCAGGCATGGACGAAGACGACAGGCTTGCCCTCGCCCCAATCGGTGAACGCAAGCCGCGTTCCGTCGGCGGCCTCGATGAAATCACCGCGGCGCGGTCTTTCATTCGACAGTTCGCGCGGCGCGCTCATTGTTTCGGTAGCGCCCGCTGCCAGCACGCCGGCGCCAACAGCGGTCGATGCGGCCGACTTCAATACGTGACGTCGATTCATTTCTGCAACCCTCCTCTTGATGCGTCGATGAGAACGGCCGAGTCCGGCCGTCTCGTTCAACGCGACCATGAACGGAGGGATGTCAGGGGTCGATTACGTCAAAGGTAAACCCAGCCACGAAGCGTTCGCTATTTTCGTTTCGTCGCAAAGCCGTAGATCAGCGCCAGCCGGTCGAGGCATTCGCAAAACCGCCGCGAAAAGTAGTCTTTCCAGCGCTGGGTGAGCAATCCGCGCCGCTGACCGATCTGCTCCATGGTCATGCCCCGGATCAGAACGTCATGCACCAACGCCGATCCGTCGGCGCCGAGCTCGCGCTCGGCGCGGTTCAGCCGCAGCACCGCCCTACGCTGACCCTCGGTGATCGGCTCGCGGTTCTGCACGCCATCGACATATTCGCGGGAAGGATCGACCGCCTGCGGCCCGCGCTCGGCCCTCTCCCAATCGTGCTGGAATGCGCGCCCGCCCTGATATTGGGCCTCATCGATCTGCCGGTGCGAATGCAAGCGTCCAAGCGGATCGTTGCGGATCGAGCGCAGGGTAACGATCTTTTCGCCGGGCTCCAGCGCCAGCGGATCGTCCACTTCGACGGCGGCGACTTCGGCGTTGCGCGGCAGGTCGCGCGAACGACGATCGTGAATTTTTGCCAGCCGGTGCGATTTGTTGCGTTTGGCTCTTGCCACGTTACCTCCTTTTCGAAATTTCGATATTGCGCCGCGCTCAGGCGGCCTCGACCAGCCGCAGCAGGACCGGACCGGCCGCCCGTTCCGATTGCGTCCCGGTCCCGCGCGTCAAATGAAAATGCGGCGCGCAATAGCTCGAGCCGGCGAGCCGCGGATGGCCGCAAAAGGTGATGGCCTCGCCATCCTTGTCGCCGCCATAGGGGTAGCGGCAATCGCCCGGCTCGAGCTCAACCAGTGAAAGCAGACGCGGCGTGATGCCGACGCAACGAAGTTTGACGGCTTCACTGCGTTCGAGCGCCGCCGGCGGCGGGCTCAATTCCGTCGAACGCAGTTCGTGCACTTTCTGCAGACTTGGGGCCTCCAGCCTTGGGGCGTCTAGCCTTGGGGCGTTTAGCCTTGGAGCCTTTGACCTTGGCGTCGTTAACTTTGGAGCCCTTAACCTTGGAGTCTTGGCCTTCGGCGGCCGCTTAGGCCCATCTTCCGGCCGGTCGGGTGCAGCTAAACCTAATCGCCTGCCGCGCCCGATCGTCGCACAGCGGGTATAGGCGGTCCCGAACCTTGAGTTGATCGCATCCGCGATCTCGGAATAGGACATGCCTTTCGCGAGATATTCGCGCAGCGCCTGCGAATGCTCGGGCGCCCAGGTGGTCGATTGCATGGTCTGTCTTTTCTTTTGGCGCTTCCACACCAGGTGGAATCGCGCGAGGCTTGTTTAATTTAGGTTGTCTAACTTCTGATATTCCGAAAGAAAAGTCAAGCTTGATTCCGATAATCGGAATTGCTATTATTTCGGTGATTTGGAACTATTGTTTCGGGGATTCGGAAAGAGTGGTCACCATGCTGGATGTCGCGATGATCGAACGGGGGCTGGAGAAAACGGGCAAGTCCAAGGGGGGGCTGGCCCAGGCAATGGGCGTGCGGCCGGGCGCGGTCTCGGAAATCCTGTCCGGCTTGCGGCTGATCAAGGCCTCGGAAATCGCGCCGATTATGGAATATCTTGAGCTCAATTCGGTGCCGATCATGGGCCGGGTCGGCGCCGGCGCCGTGATCGAGCCGGAAAACGAGCAGGTGCCGCCGGAAGGTCTCGGCGAAGTCGAACTGCCCTTCCCGATTGCAGAGGAAATCATCGCCTTCGAGGTGGCGGGCGATTCCATGCTGCCGAAATACGAAAATGGCGACATTATCGTGGTCTATCGCGACCAGCGCCACCCGCTCGCAAGCTTCTACGGCGAGGAAGCCGCGGTCCGCCTGAAGAGCGGCGAGCGCTACCTGAAGACGATCGAGCGCGGGAAATCGGCGAGTTCCGTCAATCTGACGAGTTTCAACGCCAAGCCGATCAACGGCGTGAAGCTGGAATGGATCGGCGAGATCTGCGTGACCCTGCCCAGGGGCCAGATCGAGCGGCTGCGGGCCAAGGCCGTGGCTCGCGCCCGCAAGGCGGCGAAGGCGAAATAGCCCGCCGCTCCGGGGCGATGGCCGGTGCGATTCGGGCGGTTTGAGGGGTCTGCAAGACGGCCCCGCCCCTCTTTTTCTGATTTTTGGAATTTTGCTGCTTGACTTACTTCCGATTTTCAGAAATAGTGTACGCATGCAATACTTCGTGGTGATGATCGATTACGGACGCCGCGGCCGCGAAGCGGTGGTCGATCCCGAAATCACGCGGCGCGAGGTGGTCTCGCGCGTCGCGTCCGGCGAATACAAGAACATCAGCTTCATCCACGAAATCGCCGACCGTTCGGTCGAGGATGTTACCGAGGACATCCTCGCGGAGGCGGCCCTGCCCGAAATCGCGACCACCGGCGCCGACCTGCAAGCCGACCGCTTCGATCATGCCCGCGATCTCAGGAAGCACGAGACGGCATAGGATCATCGATCCTGGTCTTGCTGTTTCAGCATCCCCGAAAACGCTTTCGCAAAGGTGTGGATGTCGCCCGGCCATCTCGCCGAGACGTAGTTGCGGTCGCGAACCACAAAGGCCGGCGTCTCGTCGTCCATGGAATCACGCGCCAGGCCCGAGGTCTTGCGGCGATAATGCGGATCGTCCGTAGGCACGTCGCGGAAGTCTTCGGCTCGCGCCAGCGCGCGCGTGACTTCCTGCTGCACCGACATATAGCCCTCGGGGTTGCCCGGCCTGCTCCAGATAGGTCCGGTAATAATTGGGATCCCAGAACCGCGTGAAGCGCGCGACCGACCAGGCGCTGTTTTCGAATGCCCAGGTCAGCGCAGTCGTCTGGTATCCGTGCAGCACCGAGCTGCCCGTCCGTTTCGAGACACTGCGCGCCGCCAGCAGCACGCCATGGCAGATTGCCGCCACCGGCTTCTGCTCTTCAAAGAAGCGGGCGACAAGGTGTTGCAGAATCTCGCTTTCCAGGTAGTCGCGCATGCCCCGCGCCCGATGCCCGCCGGGCAACAACAGCCCGTCATAGGCGGATGCGTCGACGGTGTCCCAGCGCTCCGGCGCGACGTAGTCGGGATTGACGATCATCTCGGCATAAGCCCTCCGCGCGCCGCGATTGGCCCGCATCAAGAGTCCGATCAGCGGCAGCTTCCGCAACAGCGGAATCATACCCCAGGGATCGAGGCCCTGCCCTGTCAGCATCATCTCGTCGGCCACGGCGGGCCGCCCGTCAGGGGTGGCGAAACTGACGGCGTGGCCGGCGTCCGCCAGCACCCGCCAGCTCACCGCGGCCTCGCTCGGATCGAAATCCCGTGCCGGCAACGGGATGAGAACGCGTGCCATCGACGTCCCTCGCCTCACCGGCAAAACCACAACCACCGGCGTTTAAGCCGGTATTCCGCGCAGCGGCCAGCGAGAGAAGCGGGCAAACCTGCCCGCCGCTCCACACATGGTAGATGCGTCGGGTCTTACACCAGCAGCACCGTCGATCCCGTGGTCTTGCGCGCGGCGAGATCGGCGTGCGCCTTGGCCGCGTCCTTCAGCGGATAGGTCTGATGCACCTCGATCTTGACCGCGCCTGACAGCACGACCTCGAACAGCTCCTTCGCCATGGCGACGAGGTTCTCGTGCTTGGCGGCATAGGTGTTGAGCGTCGGGCGGGTGACGTAGAGCGATCCCTTCTGCGCCAAGCAGGCCGAGATTGAGCGGCTCGACGCTGCCCGAGGATTGGCCGAACAAGGCGGCGACGCCGAGCGGAGCCAGACAATCGAGCGACTTGAGGAAGGTATCCTTGCCGACGAAGTCATAGACCACCGGCACCTTCTTGCCGCCCGTGATCTCGTCGACGCGTTTTACGAAGTCCTCGCTTGTATAGATGATGGTGTGCGCGCAGCCATGGGCTTGCGCAAGCTTCGCCTTCTCGTCGCTGCCGACGGTGCCGATGACGGTGGCGCCGAGATGCTTCGCCCATTGCGAGAGGATGAGGCCGACGCCGCCGGCGGCGGCATGCAGCAGGATGGTGTCGCCCGCCTTCACGCGATAGGTCTGGCGGATCAGATATTGCGTCGTCAGCCCCTTCAGCATCATGGCGGCCGCGGTCTTGTCGTCGATGCCGTCGGGCAGCTTGAGCAGGCGATCGGCGGGGATCAGCCGCGCTTCGGCGTAGGCGCCAATCGGCGCCGCGCCGTAGGCGACGCGGTCGCCCGGCTTCAGATCGGTGACGCCTGCGCCGACTTCCTCGACCACGCCGGCCGCCTCGCCGCCAAGCCCGCTCGGCAACTGCGCCGGATAAAGCCCCGAGCGGTTATAGATATCGACGAAATTCAGCCCGACCGCGGTCTGGCGGATGCGCGCTTCCCCGGGTCCCGGCTTGCCGACAGAGACTTCCTCCCAGACCAGAACTTCGGGCCCGCCGGTCTTGTGAAAGCGGATGGCGTGTGTCATGGCGTTACTCCCTCTATTTATGATGTCGGAAAAGAAATATCGGCAATGTCCGCCCCGGTCGGGAGCGGCGGACGCGCGCTTCACGCATCGATCGCATCCTTGATCCGCTTGCGCGTCAGAGGCAGATGGCGTAGCCGCTTTCCGGTGGCGCTGGCAATCGCGTTCGCAATCGATGCCGCGGCCGGACCCTGCCCGGTCTCGCCGCTGCCGAGGAAAGGCTGCCCGGGCCGGTTGATGATATGCACGTCGATGCGGTCGGGGACCGCATCGAAGCGCAGGATCGGATAGGTCTGCCAGTCGATGCTGGTGATCCTGGTGTCGTCGAAGGTCACGCTTTCATACAGCGTCCAGCTCATCGACTGCACGATCGCGCCCTCGATCTGGTTGATCAACCCGTCCGGGTTGACCACCTGGCCGCTGTCGACGGCCGCGACCGCGCGCACCAGCCGCGCGCGGCCGGTCTCGCGGTTCACCTCGACCTCGCTTGCAATCGCGCAATAGGCGGCGAGATTCTTGTAGCGCGCAAAGGCGAAACCGAAGCCGCGATCCAGCGGCGGCATCTGATTCTTCTGCCAGCCAAAGCCCTGCGCCGCCTTCTCGATCACGTCGCGGCCGCGCGGATCGTCGAGATGTTTCAGCCTGAACTCGACGGGGTCGGCGCCGGCGAGACCGGCAAGTTCATCCATGAAGCTCTCGATCGAGAACACGTTGTGATAGGCGCCGAGCGACCGCATCGCCGAAATCCGCAGCGGCATCGCCGGGATGAAATGATGCACCACATGCGCGTTGGGAAAATTGTAGATCGGGATCGCGTTGCGGTCGCCGCCGCCTTCCGGCAGCGGAATCGGCTTTGGCGCCGGCACTGCAAAGGGCTGCGCCATGTGCTGCGCCGCCAGCATGCACCCCGCGCCGCCCGGCCGCATCGAGTGGGTGTTGCTCCAGACCTCGAAATTCCAGTCGGCGATCTTGCCGCCATCGTCGAGCGAGGCCTTCAGTTTCGTCACCATCGCCGGACCATAGGGCTCCCAGGCATGCTCCTGCTCGCGCATCCATTGCAGGCGAACCGGCCGGCCCGGCATCGCGCGCGCGATCAAGGCCGCGTCGGCCGCCGCATCGTCGGCGCCGTTATGGCCGTAGCAGCCGGAGCCTTCGACATGAATACAGCGAACGTTCGCCGGCGGCATGCGCAGCATTTCCGCGATGCCCTGGCGGTCGGGATAAACGCCTTGCGTGTGGGTCCATACCGTCATCGTTCCGTCGGAGAATTGAGCGACCGCGCAGGATGGCCCGATCGAGCCATGCGACTGATAGGGGCGCGTATAGGTCGCTTCGATGGTTCGCGTGCCGGCGGCGGATGGGTCGCTGCTGTTCGAAGATCGTCGAATCCTTCGACGGCAGCCTGGTCAGAACGTTGGCAAGATCGTCCTGTTTCGGCAGCCGCGCGCTTTCCTGCCATTTCGCGGCGGCCGACAGCGCCTTCATCGCCTTGATCGACTGA
Source organism: uncultured Alphaproteobacteria bacterium (assembly GCA_963777475.1). GTDB lineage: Bacteria > Pseudomonadota > Alphaproteobacteria > Rhizobiales > Xanthobacteraceae > Bradyrhizobium. Next base: position 104,514 of record CAVZQX010000030.1, on the reverse strand, counting down.
AACTCCTTCTCGGCGACCACGGCAAGAAAATTGCCGTCTCGGACCACCTTCACGACGCCGGGCATTTTCTCGATCGCTGCGGTGTCGCAATCGCGTCAGTTGCGCGCCGTAGCTCGGCGGCCGCACCACCCGCGCATGCACCATGCCCGGCAGCCGCATGTCCTGGACATAGGCCTGACCTCCGGTGACCTTGGCCGGAATATCGACGCGCGGGATCGGTTGACCCATCACCTTGAACGTCGCGGGGTCCTTCAGCTTCGATGTCGCCTGCGCCTGCACGTGCAGCATGTCGGCCCCGACCAGATCGCCGTAACCAAGCCGCCGGCCGTCCGTCGCGATCACCGCGCCGTTCTCGGTGCGCAGGTTTTCCACCGGGAGATCGAGGCGCTTTGCGGCTTCGGCGACCAGAATTTCGCGCGCCTGCGCCGCGGCGTACTGGATCGCGGTGCCGCTGTCCTGCATCGAGTGGCTGCCGGCGGTATAGCCTTCATTGGCGGTGAGCTTTGTGTCGGCAGTAACGACCTTCAGCGACGCGAAGGGCACGTCGAGCTCTTCGGCGGCGATCTGCTGGAATGCGGTCTTGAATCCCTGCCCCAGTTCGGCCTTTCCGGTGAAAACCGTGATCGAGCCGTCGGCATCGATCCGGATCCAGGAATCCAGATACGGCGACGTCTTCAGGCTGCCCGGGGGACTTGGCGCGGGAGCCGCCGCCGGCGCGCTCTGATCCTGCGCCAATGCGCCTGAGAGCGAGAAACTGACGATCAGGGCCCCGCCGCCCGCGAGCATCTGGCGGCGATCGAGAATGACAGGCGCGTTCATCGCTCGCTCCCTTGGTTCGCCGGAGACAATTCGGCCGTATCCATCAGCCGCGCGGCGCGATGCACCGCCCGCAAGATGCGCATATGGGTGCCGCAGCGGCATAGATGCGGCGCCAGCTCGGCGCGGATTTGCTCATCGGTCGGCTTCGAGTTTCGCTGCAGCAGCGCCTGCGCCCGCATCATCATTCCGGCAATGCAATAGCCGCATTGCGCGGCCTGCTCTTCTATGAACGCGCGCTGGATCGGCGCCGGCGCCGACACGGTGCCTAAGCCTTCCAGCGTCGTGACCTGCTTGCCCTCGAGCAGCACCAGTGGCGTGACGCAGGACAGCACCGCCTTGCCGTCGACGATGACCGTGCACGCGCCGCATTGGCCAAGCCCGCAACCGAATTTGGCGGCATTGAGCTTGAGATCGTCGCGCAGCACGTAGAGCAGCGGCGTGTCCGGCTCCGCATCGACCTGGTGATCCCCACCATTGACCTTCAATGTCGTCATGGCTTGTCTCGCTGCGTTGGATCGGCAGGCGTATTCTGCGGTCCGGCCGATGTCTGAAGCAATGCGGTCTGCGTGCGCCTGGCTCCCTCGACCGTCTTTTCGACGTCGCTCCATGCCGGCTGCTTGCTGAAACGCGACCTTAGATAATTCAACACCGCCGCGATCTGCGCGTCGCTCATGCTCGCGGCAAAGCCCGGCATGATCGGGCTGCGTTCACCCTCGACGGGACGGACGCCCGACACGACGATGTTGGCGAGATTGCGCGGATCCGGACTCTGGATCGCGGTGCTGAGGCCAAGATTGATCCCGCCATAGGGCGGCGATCTGCCGCTCTCATGGCATGTCGCGCAGGCCGCAGCATAGATCGCGGCTCCCTGCGGCTCGGCCTGCGAAGCCTGCGACGGGGCCGACTTGGCCTGCGCGAGGACCGCTTCGCCCTGGCGCCTGCGATCCGGCCCCGGCGTGCCGAATACGCCGGCCATGTAGGTCGCGATGGCATGGACATCGCCCGCCGGCACCGAGGAAAGATTACTCACCACTTCCGCCATCGGTCCGCGCGCCGTGCCGTGATCGGGATGCCAGCCATCGCGCAAATAGGCGTAGAGCGCGTCTTCATCCCATGGCACCGGCGACGGAGACCGCTCGTTGATGGCATAGGCCTGCCAGTTGTCGACCTCGCCGCCGGCAAACGATGCGCTAGAGCGCTCGGCACCGAGCGCATTGCGCGGTGTATGGCAAGCACCGCAATGCGCCAGCCCCTCGACCAGATAGGCGCCGCGATTCCATTCGGCGCTCTTGGCACTATCCGGCGTGTACCTGGCGCGACGAAGGAACAGCAACTTCCACCCTGCGATCACAAACCGTTGGTCGAATGGGAAGGAAAGCCGGTTTTCGCGCGCCGGCGCATGCGCCGCCTCCCGCGTCATCAGGTAAGCGTAGAGCGCGCGGTCGTCCGCATCGCTGACATTGGTGAAGTGATCGTAGGGGAATGTCGGATAAAGATGCCGGCCGTCGCGATCGACGCCCGAGCGCATGGCGCGGCGGAATGCAGCTTCCGACCACCGGCCGATCCCGGTTTCCGCATCGGGTGTGATGTTGGTCGAAAAGATCGTGCCGAACGGCGTCGGCACTGGAAGTCCGCCGGCGAAATTCTTAAGCCCGCGCACGGTATGGCAATCGTTGCAATTGCCGATCGCGGCCAGCTCGCGGCCGCGCTTGATCAGATCGGCATCGAAGGATTGCAGCGCCGGCGGATCGATCGCCGCGATGGCCGGCCGCCACGCGACCGCAAAGATAGCCCCTGCGCCGCCGAGGACCAGCGCAGCCAGAACGCCCCCGATAATTGCCGATTTTGTCATCCGTCCCAGCGGCTTTTCAGGCGTTCCTAACACAATCCGCGGCCACTTGCCGAGCCGCTTCTTCCCACTCACCGCCTGTTGAAGTTCTGCGATCACGGGCGTCCGGCGCGCATGCGAAAACCCCCGAAATCCCAGGGCGTTCCGTCGAAGTGCGCAACCGCCGTCTCTTCGATGAAGGAAGGGCGCTGAACGAGCGCCGCATGGCGTCAATAAATCCCGACCTCAAACGGCTGCTCGCCCGCAATATTTTTCAGCCGCTCGGCATACGCCGACAAGAGTTCGGTCCGTTGGCCCTGATCCAGCCTGACCGGCCCGTAAGCGATCTGCGGCGCCAGCACCTCAAAACCGACGAACTGCAGCATGCCGCGCTGGATCGGCCGGAGAATGGCGTGGATATCGCCGTTGAAGCCGCCCTTGAGATAGGCCGGTACCGGGCCGCCGGTCGTCAGCGCCAGCATCGCGCGCTTGCCCTTGAAGGCACCGTTGGCGTAGAGCCGATCGCCGCCATAGGTCCGCCCCATTGCAAACACCCGGTCGACCCAGCCTTTCAAGATCCCGGGAAGGCCGAACCACCAAAGCGGAAACTGCCAGATCATCAGGTCGCACCATTCGATCTTTCGCATCTCGCGCTCGATGTCGTCGGCAAAGCCATAGGCCTCGGTCGCGTGCATTTCCTCGATCTGCTGCTTGAAATAGTTCGGATCCTTGACCGTGATGAAGTTGTGCCGTCCCGACACGGGATCGAACTGCATGGCGTGGAGATCGGAAGTTTGGACCTCATGTCCGTTGGCACTGAGCGTCTCCACCGCGGTGCGAAACATCGCGCCATTGAAACTCTGATGTTCGGGGTGCGCGAGAACGACGAAAACCTTCATGATTGGCCCCTCAGCGATGCTTCTTTGAGGCGCGAACATACGCGATTTGCCGCGCTCCTGGCCGCCTCGCGCGCGCTCCCGAATTGTTACAGGAATGCAACATTCACGGACAATACCCCGTTGTTCTGTGTACGTTCCATAGAGTTCATGATGCGGATCCGGCATCCAGGGTTAGGCTTTCCCCGGGGTTGAGAACTGCCGTGCTTTCATCTCTAAGGAGAGCCGAAATGCCAGCCTATATGCACCACCATCACGAAGTCGAGATGGCTACGGTCATCTGTCCCGGCTGCATCGGCCTACTGCCCATGTTTGTGCGCGACGTCGAGCCGCACTGGAGCATGGCCAAGATCGACTTCATCTATGAGTGCTCCGAGTGCGGCGCCGAGGTCAGACACACCGTGCGAAGGCCGCCGTCACGGCATTGACGCATTCAGGTCCGGTCGATCGCGACGGCGCGTCAGGGTACAGCCGCTCGAACGCAGCAAGCATCAAGCACGCTTATGGCGCGCGACGAACATTCTGACACGAAAGTAAAGCTTAGTACGCTGCCATCCTAGTGAGTAACCCGCCGCGCGTCGGCACGGTCGAGATTGCATTCGCGAAAGTGAAACGCGATCTCATCGAGCGCGCGCTGTTCCCACTCCTCGGCCTCTGCCAGCCAAAACATCCTGCGTTCGGAATCCAACGCGGCGCGCTCCCGGCACATGTACTCCTGGCTGCGTATCTCCACGAGCTTGTTCATGACCCCCACTCCTGCGGTGTGAAGCCAATTGACGGAAGGAGCTTAGCAGAATTGGTGCGGGATTGTCTCGACTTACCTTGTGGAAAGCTGCGACCTTTTCTCGCCTGCGAAGGCGATCAGCGCCGCAATGCAGCAAAACTAAACAACGACTAAAATTTCGCCGTCAGCGGAGAAAGCTTTGATCAGCGGCGCACATAGCAGTGAAACCCGCCATAGATCCCCGAACGGTCGAGCTGGAAACCGATGTCGCTTCGCTCCTCGTCGCGCCGCCAGGTTTCCCGGAGCGGCGCCAGCATCTCGCTCTCAAGCGGCGAGTCTGCGCCGGCGGTGCGGAAGATGATGCGGACGCTGTCGCTGCCGGCGCGATCGATCGCATCCCATAGCGCGCGGATTTCCTCCGGTGCCATCCAGTCCTGCGAGTCCAGGAGCGCCACCGCGTCGACCTCGCGTGCCGGCAGGCCTTCCAGGAATTGCCGTAGATTGGCGTGGACGGGGATGATCAGACCTGCGTCGTTGCGCATGCGGGCAAACCGGCTGCGCTGCAGATAAGGCGGCAGGCAGCGATCTCCGGGACCCGGGTAGCTGCGATGCAGCGCCTGCCAGGCGAAATAGTTCGTCTCGTTGGGATGGCCATTGATCAGGCGGAGCAGCCGTTCATGCAGCACCTCGTTGAGCGGCGCGCCTGCGCCGAGCAGGGCGCGCTGTTGCGGTGGAATGCCGAGACTGAACAGCAAGGCCGGCGTTCGCGTCATCAGCCGCGCGAGCGGCGAATGAAACAGCCGGTGCAGTCGATCCAGCGCCTCGATCCGTTCCGGCGCATCGACATCACCGGTCAGGAGCACCTCAAGATCGATCCCGGCAAGCTTCGCCACGAAATGCGCCAGCCCAATGAAGCGACCAAGCACGCCATGGCGATAAAAGCCGTTGGTGAAATAGGCATACCGGGGACGCCCGATGCTGTTACGCTTGTCCCAGTAGGCGCGCGCTTCCGAGTCCAGCAGCGTCCGCAGCCGGTGGCGATAGAGCTGCGCGTTGGCGGGCGAGGTGGCTTCTCCGAAAAACTGCCAGAAATCCGAATACTTCGAGAAGGCCCGGATGCCCGCGAGCTTGAGCTTGAGCAGCGCTAGATGCGCCTCGTTGAGATCGACGGCATAGACCTGTGCCGGCTGCGCGGTCAGATAGGACAGCGCGTTACATCCGCCGGAGGAGATAGTGACGATGGTCGATCCCAACGGCAATTGCAGCGCGGCGAGGTCTGCTTCCGGATCCTCCCAGATCTGGGTGTAGACCAGGCGACGGAACCAGAATGCGAAGATCCGGTCCCAAATGGTCGCTTCTTGTTGGGTCCGGCTGTTGCGTACCGCGTCGGCGATCAGTTGCGCGTTCATTCCTGCCTCGAATCAACCATTCGATCAGGGTATCGCGCGCGCGCTTCAGTTTTGCGACAGCGGCTTGGATCGCGAAGCCGAGGCGATGAGCGGTTCTGTCACATGCCTGTCGCGCGAACATCGCAAGGAGAGAACCAACACCTGCGGGATGAGGCCAGCGAATGTCGGCGTATCCTTTCGAAATTGACGAAGATGCGGCGCAACCGGGAGACGCGACGCGGCGCATGAATCGGATGTATCGCCTGCAACGCCATATCTACGATGCGACGAGGCTTTACTATCTGCTCGGCCGGGATCGCATGATCGCGAACTTGCGGCCCGCCAACGGCGCCAACGTGCTTGAAATCGGCTGCGGCACCGCCAGAAACCTTGTGCACGCCGCCCGCCTCTACCCGAACGCACAATTCTTCGGCATCGACGTCTCGACCGAGATGCTGACTTCCGCCATCGCCGCCATTTCGCGGGCCGGCCTTGCCGGCCGGATCAAGGTCGCGCATAGCGATGCGACGGACGCCCAACCCCGGAAATTGTTCGCGGTACCGTCGTTCGATCACGTGATGATCTCCTACAGCCTGTCGATGATCCCGGACTGGCGCCGCGTGCTCGAGGCTGCCGCAGACAATTTGAAGCCCGGTGGCCGCCTGCATGTCGTGGATTTCGGCAACCAGGAACGGCTGCCGGCAATCGCCCGCGTACTGCTCAAGCGATGGCTGACGATGTTCGACGTCACGCCGCGCGACGATCTCCAACTGGAACTTCTGGTCATCGCCGAGGCCTGCGGTGCCGATCTGGTCTTCGCGCGCCCGTTCCGCGGTTACGCTCAATACGCCGTGTTGACCCGCACCCAGGCGTCGGAGAAGCCATGAGCGCCTGGCTTGCACTTCTCGGCGCAGGCCTGCTCGAGATCGCCTGGGCGCTCGGACTTAAATATTCCGATGGCCTGACCCGATTTTGGCCGACGGTTGCAACCGTGGCCGCGATTGCGTTCAGCTTTGCCTTGATGGCGCTGGCATTACGGTCGCTGCCGTTCGGCACGGCGTATGCCGTGTGGACCGGAATCGGCGCCGTCGGCAGCATTGTCGTCGGCATGATCGTCTTTAGCGAGCCGACCGATCCGGTCCGCCTTCTTTGCCTCACTTTGATCGTCGCCGGCATGGTCGGGCTGAAGCTCAATTCGCCGATCTGATATCCCCAAGTCTGACATCCCCAAGCCATCCACAACTTTCTCTTTCGCGCGCAGCCTTCGCAACGCTTCGACACCGCCGAACAACACGAGCGCGATCGAGAGCGGCACGAGGTGATAGAGAAAACGGAACATCAGGAGCGCGGCGAGCAATTCTTCCCTGCTTTCGGGGCCGAGCCCGATCAGGATGGTGGCATCGAACACGCCCAGTCCCGCAGGTGCGTGGCTTGCAAATCCGAGCAACGTCGCCGCGATGAACACGGCCATCAGGCGAAACAGCCCGATATCGAGCCCCGCCGGAAGCAACACATACATCGAGAGCGCGGCGGCCGTCAGATCGAGAAGCCCGACGACGATCTGCAGCAGGACGAGAGGACCGGAAGGAAGCCGGACCAGCCAGCGGTTCTTTCCGATGGTTTTTGGAAACAACCAGCTCCAGGCCACGAACGCCCCGACGCCGCCCAATAGAGCCAGCGCCAGCAATCGGTTGATCCCAGGCGAGAGATGATCGATGACGCTGATCGCGGCGGGCTCGTAGAGCAGGCTGAAGCCGAGCGCGGTCATGTTGCCGAGCCAAAACGTCAGCCCGGTGAGAAAGCAGACATTTGCAACCCCCATCGCGCCCAGGCCGTTGTCGGAATAGATCCGATAGCGGATGACCGGCGAAACAAGCGCAACCGCACCGATCCCGTGGGCGATCGGGTAGCTGGTGAAACTCGCCAGCGCTGCAATGCGGTACGGGATGTCCTTGCGCCCCATGGTGTGGAGCGCGAGCCAGTCATAGAGCGTAATGCTGCCGTACGAGGCCGTCACCAGCATCAGCGCGAGCGCAATCACGTCAAATTTGGTCGCCCTGATAATCGCGAAGACTTGATCATAGTCGATGTGTTTGAGCGCATGCGTCAGCGCAAAGATCGCCCCGGTACCTATCGCGATGCTGATGACGGCGCCACCCAGGCCCTTCAGCCGGGCATTACCGCCGAGCTTCTTCTTCAGCAAATCGATTTTCAGGGTGCACATCCATCCGGGCAGGCGCAGAAACCGGCCGATTCGGGGTCATCGATCAGATCGTTTGCCACGTCGATGTGACAGTCTCGTAACCTATGCCGCCAATTTGATCCATCCCAGGGTTTTCAACAGCCGCGGCCGGCGGACCGAAATCCCGACTTATTATGGTCGTATCCCGTTCACGCGGGGTTAGTAAGAGACGCACAACGCAAAGAATCGGATGCCTTCGAGGTCGCATGAACGCCGAACTGGACTACGATCTCACGCCGGATCAATGGGAAACGCTGAAGGCGCTTCGCATACCTGCGTCCTCACGTCGCGCCTTGAATCGCGCGGCTCTCGATGAACTCGTCGCGCTCGAACTCGCGGCGATCAGTGACGGATTTCCCCGCATCACGCCGACGGGACGCAAAGTGCTGATCAGGGGATCGTCGAAATTGCTCGACCTCGCTGCCTGAGCAGCTATTGAGGTCCCCGTCACCACAGCGACTGCCGCGCCCGCTCCGGCCAGGCGCGATCGTATTCCTCGCCCCCGACGCGGTTATCGCTCATTTCGGCGAGGATCTGGCCCGGCGTGGGCAGGGTCTTTGGATCGACGCGCTTGTCGGGATTCCACAGGTCGGAACGCACGATGGCGCGCGCGCACTGAAAGTAGATCTCCTCCACCGTCATCACGATGACGGTACGCGGCATCTTGCCGTCGACCCCAAAGGATTTCGAGCAGTGTGGCATCCGCGGAGACCCGAGCGCGGCCGTTGATGCGAAGCGTGCTGCCGGAGCCGGGAATCAGGAACAGCAATGCCGTCCGCGGGTCGCGGACGATATTGCGTAAAGAGTTGATGCGATTGTTACCGCGGCGGTCCGGCATCATCAGCGTCTTGTCATCGTGAATGCGGACGAAGCCGGGCAGATCGCCGCGCGGCGAACAATCCAGTCCCTCCGGCCCCGATGTCGCAAGCGCCGCGAACGGCGACTTCTCGATCAGCACACGATAGGACGGCGTGATCCGGTCAGCGACCTTCACGGTCGAGGATTTGCCGGGGAAGCCGTAAATCGCTTCAAGTTCTTCTACCGTTGCAATGATCGACACGGTCTTTTCTCCGGTTATGAACCTTCACGCGCGGGCATGCTTGCGGGCTCACGCACCTTTGATGATCCGCACCAGTCGCTCCGCATGCGCCTCGGCATCGCCAACATTGAGAATCGTGACATCCGGGCGGGCTGCGGCCTCATCGACGGCGCGGCCGAGCCTCTGCTCGATCTTTCCGTCGCTGCCGCGCGCCCGGCCGGCCAGCCGTTCGGCAAGCACCTCCGGCGGCGCCGTGATTGCGATCACCACGACGTCGGCATAGCCACGGCGCAGTGCATCGACCACCGTGCGCGACACGTTCACCACCACGGTGCGCCCCTCGCGGATATCGTCGTCGATGGCTCGTGACAGGCCGTAGTGATGGCCATGCGCCTCCCAATGCATCGCAAACTCGCCCCGCGCCGCTGCCTGCCGGAAGGCGTCCGGACTTAGCTGCTCATTGTCTTCGGCTTGCGAAGCTTGGCGCGTGACCACGCGGCGCGGGAACACGATGTTGCGATCGCCGGCTCGGGCGGCCTTTGCGAGACCAAGCAGGGTATCCTTGCCGGCGCCGCTCGGGCCGACCACCAGGACAAGCCGGCCAGGCCCGATTTGCGCCGGACGATCGGCCGATATGGTCGGCGCTTCGCTCACGCCACGCGATGCCCTTCCCGCCAGACGCTACGCACCACCGGAATGTCGCGGGCGACATGCACGCGGATCAAGTCCGCGCGCTTGCCCGGCCGGATTTCTCCGCGGTCGGCGAGGCCGACGGCTTCCGCCGGCGTCTTGGTGACGGTGCGTATCGCCGAAGCAAGATCAATCGCGGGAACGCGCTGCGGCAGTTGCAGCGCCGCCATCAACAGGCTCGACGGGATGTAGTCGGACGACAGGATGTCCAGCAGCCCTTCACGGGCGAGATCGACGGCTGCGATGTTGCCGGAATGCGAGCCGCCGCGCACCACGTTCGGCGCGCCCATCAGGATGCCGATGCCGGCCTTGTGCAGGCCGCGCGCGGCTTCCATCGTGGTCGGGAATTCCGCAACCGACACGCGGTCACGGATCGCGTCGGTGACGTTTTCCTCCGTGGTATCGTCGTGGCTAGCGAGCGGAATCTCGTATTGATGCGCCAGCGCGACGATGGCGCGCATGTTGGTCCCCGCATACGCCTTCTGATAGGCAAAGCGCCGCTCGAACAGCAGGTCGAGCTCGGCGTCGGTCCTGCCGCCGCCCTTGCCGCGATAATAGTCGCGCAGCTTGCCCTCGTCGCGGAACTGGCGTTGCCCCGGCGTGTGATCCATCAGCGACATCAGCCGCACATCGGGACGGCCGACCAGCTCCTTGGCTTCCTCGACGACACTCGGCATCGGAATTTCACAGCGCAGATGCAGGAAGTGATCGGCACGCAGCAGATTTTCTTCGCGCGCGGAAGCGATCGCTGCTGCCAGCACGCCGGCGCGGCCATCGACTTCGTCCGCGCCGTCCTCGCGCCAGACCCGCAGCGAATCGAGCACCGTGGTGATCCCCGAGGTTGCCAGTTGCCCGTCATAGGAGACGACGGCGGCGACCGGATCCCAGAACACCTTTGGACGCGGCACGTAGTGCGCCTCCAGATGGTCGGTGTGCAGCTCGATCAGGCCGGGCATGATCAGATCGCCGGCCGCGTCCTCGCTGCCGGCTGGGGCCGCGCCCTCGCCGATTTCGGCGATGCGGCCGTCTGCAAAGGCGATCCAGCCATGCTCGATCAGCCGGTCGGCGAGAACGATCCTGGCGTTGCCAATGACGGTATCGGGCTTGGTCGAAGTCATCTCACCTGCCTTTCTTCATGCCGCGGCGGCAAAGCATGTCACGTCGACGATCCGGTCAGCAATCCGGCCGCGGATCTCGTCGTCGTGCACGATCGCGACCATGGCAACACCGGCGCGCTTCTTCTCGTCAATCAGGCCGACCACCACCTCGCGATTGGCGGTGTCGAGCGACGCCGTCGGCTCGTCCAATAGCAGAATTGGATGATCGGAAATGAAGCCTCGCGCGATGTTGACCCGCTGCTGTTCGCCGCCGGAAAAGGTCGACGGCGGCAGCATCCACAGCCGTTCGGGGATGTTGAGGCAGCGCAACAGGTCTCCTGCGCGCTCGCGCGCCTCCACGCGCGGCGTGCCGGTCGCAATCAAGGGCTCGGCGACCACGTCGATGCTCGGAACCCGCGGCACGGCGCGCAGAAACTGGCTGACATAGCCGATCGTTGAACGGCGGACGCTCAAGATTTGCCGCGGCTCGGCCTTGGCCAGGTCGAGCAGCGCGCCCTGGTGATGGATGCCGATGCGGCCGCCATCGCAACGGTAGTTGCCGAAGATCATTTTCAGGATCGACGACTTTCCCGCACCCGACGGCCCCGACAGCACCACGCATTCGCCGGCGTTGACCTGGAAGGAAACGCCGCGCACCACCGGCAGCCTCACCCCGCCCTGCAAATGCATGGTGAAGGTCTTTTCCGCGTCGGCAATATCGATCATCGCAGTCATCGGCGCGCTCATGGTGGCAGGATCGAAGAGACGAGGAGCTGGGTGTAGGGCTCGTGCGGATCGTCGAGCACCTGGTCGGTCAGCCCGGTCTCGATCACCCGGCCGCCCTTCATCACCATCACCCGGTGCGACAGCAGTCGCGCGACCGCGAGATCGTGCGTCACCACGATTGCCGCCAGTCCCAGTTCGCTCACGAGATTGCGCATCAAATCCAAGAGGCGGGCCTGCACCGAGACGTCGAGCCCGCCGGTCGGCTCATCCATGAACACCAGCCGCGGCTCGGTGACCAGGTTGCGCGCGATCTGCAGCCGCTGGCGCATGCCGCCGGAATAGGTCCGCGGCGCGTCGTCGATGCGGGCGGTGTCGATCTCGACCCGCTCGAGCCATGACGACGCGGTATCGCGGATGCGGCCATAGTGATTCCAGCCCACCGCCATCAGCCGTTCGCCGACATTGGCGCCGGCCGAGACCGCCATGCGCAGGCCCTGCGCCGGGTCCTGATGCACATAGCCCCAATCGGTGCGGAACAGGAAACGCCGCTCGGCCTCGCCCAGCGAATTGAGGTCGCGCAGCACCCCGTCGCGCATGCGATAGGACACGCTCCCGGAGGTCGGCCCAAGCTGCGCCGATAACAGTTGCAGTAGCGTCGTTTTCCCCGAACCGGACTCGCCGACGATCGCCAGCACCTCGCCGGGATAAAGTACGAAGGAAACGTCGCAACAGGCGGCAATCCGCCCATAATTCTTGCCAAGCCCGTCTGCGACCAATAGCGGCTGGTCGCCATGCGCTGCCCATCGGGTCTCAGCCATTCGCGCCCCCCTTGTGCGGAGCCGCGCTCTCGCTGCCGCGATGGCCTGCCGCCTGACGGCCCTCGCAATAGTCGGTATCGGAACAGACGAACATCCGGCTGCCCTGGTCGTCGGTGACGATCTCGTCGAGATAGGCGTCCTCGGCGCCGCACAGCGCACATGGCGCGTCGAACCGGTATCGCGTGAACGGATGGTCCTCGAAGTCGAGCGACACCACCTGTGTGTGCGGCGGGATCGCATAGATGCGCTTTTCGCGCCCGGCGCCGAACAATTGCAGCGCCGGACAATTGTCCATCTTCGGATTGTCGAATTTCGGCGTCGGCGACGGGTCCATCACATAGCGCGCGTTCACCTTCACCGGATAGGCGTAGGACGTGGCGATATGGCCGAACCGCGCGATGTCCTCGTACAGCTTGACATGCATCAGCCCGTACTCGCCGAGCGCATGCATGCGCCGCGTCTCGGTCTCGCGCGGTTCGAGGTAGCGCAACGGCTCGGGGATCGGCACCTGATAGACCAGCACCTGGCCGGCATGCAGCGGCGCTTCCGGAATCCGGTGCCGGGTCTGGATCACGGTTGCCTCGGTCGTCGACGTCGTGGTCGCGACGCCTGCGGTCTTGGCGAAAAACTTGCGGATCGAGATCGCATTGGTGGTGTCGTCGGAGCCCTGGTCGATCACCTTCAAGACATCGCTGGGCCCAAGGATCGCCGCCGTCACCTGCACGCCGCCGGTGCCCCAGCCGTAGGGCATCGGCATCTCGCGGCTGGCGAACGGAACCTGGTAGCCGGGAATTGCAATTGCCTTCAGGATGGCGCGGCGGATCATCCGCTTGGTCTGCTCGTCGAGATAGGCGAAGTTGTAGGCCGGCGCGTTCATTCGGCGGCCTCTTGCATCGGCTCGGCGTCAGCGGCGGCCTCGGCAAACTCCTTGCGCAGCTTGCGCAACAGACCGAGCTCGGACTGGAAGTCGACGTAGTGCGGCAGCTTGAGGTGCTCGACAAAGCCGGTCGCCTGCACATTGTCGGAATGCGACATCACGAACTCTTCATCCTGGGCCGGCGCGACCACTTCCTCGCCGAGCTCGCGGGCGCGCAGCGCGCGATCGACCAGCGCCATCGACATGGTCTTGCGCTCGCTCTGCCCGAACGCCAGGCCATAGCCGCGGGTGAAGCACGGCGCTTCGGTGGCCGAGCCCTTGAACTGATTGACCATCTGGCACTCGGTCAGCGCGATCTCGCCAAGCGGCACGGCGAAGCCGACATCTTCGGCAAAAAACTCGACCTCGACCTCGCCGAAGCGGATTTCGCCGGCGAACGGATGGTTGCGGCCATAGCCGCGCTGCGACGAATAGCCGAGCGCCAACAGAAAGCCTTCGTCGGCGCGCGCCAGATTTTGCAGCCGCAGATCGCGGTCGGCCGGAAAGCTGAGCGGCTCGCGCGTGAGGTCGCCGACCGGCGTGTCGCCCGCTTGCGGCGACGGCTCGATCAACCCATCGCGGCCGAGAATGTCGGTGACGCGCGGCGTAGCTCCAATCGCCGCCTCCGACGTCGCGGGCTGCTCCGGAACAAATCCCTCGGCGAGCTGCGGGTCCAGCAGGCGATGGGTGTAGTCGAAGGTCGGCCCGAGGATCTGGCCTCCCGGAATATCCTTGAATGTCGATGAAATCCGCCGCCGCACCTGCATCCGGCCGGTATCGACCGGCTCGGTCGCGCCGAAGCGCGGCAGGGTGGCGCGGAAGGCGCGGACCAGGAAGATCGCCTCGATCATGTCGCCGCGCGCCTGCTTGATCGCAAGGGAAGCGAGCTCGCGGTCGAAAAGCGAGCCTTCGCTCATCACCCGATCGACCGCGAGGCCGAGTTGGCCGGCGATCTGCGCAAGCGTGAGCTCGGCGACATCAGGGTCGCCGCGGCGCTCATGTGCCAGCAAGCGATGGGCGTTCTCGATGGCGCGTTCGCCTCCCTTGACCGCGACATACATGCAGCAACCTCCTTTAACCTTCGCTAGCGACAAGCCGCGTGGTGCGCGGGATCGCGATCATGGCATCGTCGGCGACCAGCACGACGTCGATGCCGCGCGGAAACAGCGCGGCATTGATGGCGAGCCGTTCGAAAAGATTTTCGGGCGCGATCGTGGCCCGCAGGACCGCCGAACCATCGATGCCAGGACCTTCCAATTCATACAAGCGCCCCTGCGTCAGGCTTTCGACCTGCAGAATCAGCGTCGTCGAGCGATCCGGGTATTCATTGCTGCCGAACGCGAAGCGGTCGAGCTCGGGAAGCGCATCGCCGTCCCCGATCAGCGCAAAACTGCAGATGGACGAATCCGTCACCACCGGCGCACCGCTGTGGAACTTGAGCCACTTCGCGACCTCCGTCGTCTCCGACATCCTTGTATCGAGCCAGATCGGCGTGTCGTGGTCGAACAGCGTGAGCGCGATCGCGGCCGTGCCGCGCATCATGGTTGATGGCGTCCCGACCGAAGCCACGACGCGCTGGACGCTGCCGGGGCGCGCCATCGCATCCATGACCGACCGGAAGGTCGACTGCGCCGATAACACCTTGTCGACAAACCCCGCTGGCATTTCGGCGATCGTGGTCATCACTCAACCCTCACCGCGAACCATGGTATAGAAATCGACCCGCGTCGCGGCCGCCTCCGCAGCCTTTCTGGCCCGCCGCGCAAGCATCGCATTGCGCAGCGGCGCGACCACCTTGGCCTCGACCGCGCCCAGCGAACCCATCCGACTGCACCAGCGCGTCGCATAACGCGATCATCCGCGCCTTTTCCCGGTCGCGGCCGAGCGTGTAGCCAAAACCCAGCTCGCCGCTGGCAAGCCGCACCGCCGCGCGCGACACGGTCGCCTCGCCGAGATTAAACGGCGCGCCATCGCCGCCGATACGGCCGCGCACCATCACGAGGCCGTGCTCGGCTTCGCGCAAATCGTCGTGTGACGGCAGTTCGATGAGCGTCGAGACGGGCGGCAATCTCCGCCGCCGTCGCATGCGCGAGCACCGCCATCGCCGCCTTGCGCTGGGCGACCTTGCGGTCCTCCTGCCTTTCGCCTTCGCCACCTGCCGTCATGATCCGCCCTGATATCTATCTTGCATCCGACTTACATCCGACTTGCCCTTATCTATCTTGCCGGAATCAAGTTGTCTATGATAATAGACAACTTGATATTGAAGCGCCATGACTGTTTCGTGACAAACGGATGATTTTCGCGATGCGTTTTCCGGGCTTTCGACCATGAGCATGCAGGACACGGCCTCCGGCGTCGCGCTGTGGCGACAAGTCGCGGACGGAATCGAGCGCGGCATCGCCGACGGCCGCTTTGCCGCCGGCGAACGGCTTCCTGGCGAAACCGAAATCGCCGAGACCTATCGGGTCAACCGCCACACGGTGCGACGTGCGCTGGCGGCGCTCGCCGAACGCGGCCTGGTCCGCGCCGAGCGCGGCAGCGGCACCTATGTCGAGGCGCAACGCCTTGCCTATCCGTTGCGGTCGCGGACGCGGTTTTCCGAGATTGTCGGCGAGGGCGGCCACGAGCCGCGCGGACAGTTGATCGATGCTTCGGAAGAACCGGCCACACGCGAACTGGCGCGGACGCTTGGATTGAAGAGCGGTGCGGCCCTGATCCGGATCGAGGCGCTGCGATCGGCCGACCGCACGCCAATCTGCGTCTCGACCACGTGGCTGTCCGCCGAACGCTTCCCCGGCGCCGGCGGCGTCTTCGCGAGCGTCCGCTCGATGACCAAGCTGCTCGCGCATTACGGCGTTCGCGATTATCGCCGGGCATCAACCAAGATCACCGCGGCCATCGCAGACGCGACCGACGCAGCGCGGCTCGACCTTGCGCTGGGACGCCCGGTCCTCGTGGTCGACAGCACCGACGTCGATACCACCGGCAAACCGCTTGTGACCAAGCGCTCGCGTTTTGCGGCCGAGCGTGTGGAGTTTCTGGTCGAGAATAGCTAATGGAGCGCGGCTATGCGACGGCGCGCCGGCCGATGATCGCAAAGCGGAGCTTGCTCGAAATCCAATCGATGATCGAGACCGTGATCAGGATCATGATGACGGCGAACGCGACCTGATCGAAGTCGTAGGTCCTGATCTGCTCGGACAATTGCAGGCCGATGCCGCCGGCGCCGACGATCCCGATGATCGTCGCCGAACGCACGTTGGATTCGAAATAATAGAGGATTTGCCCCGCGATGATCGGCAGCACCTGCGGCAACAATCCGAACCGGACCGCCAGCAAACTCGTGCCGCCGCTTGCCAGCACCGATTCCCGGGCGCGCGCCTCGGTGGATTCGATCGCCTCGGAAAACAATTTTCCCAATGCGCCGGTATCGGAAACGGCGATGGCGAGAATGCCCGCGAACGGGCCGAGGCCGACCACGCCGACAAAGACCAGCGCCCAGATCAGCGCGTCGACGCTGCGGATGGTATCGAGCGCACGGCGGATCGCGAAGCGGATGACGGCATGGGGCGTGGTATTGCTGGCGGCAAGAAAGCTGATCGGGAACGCGACCACGGTCGCAATCAGGGTGCCCAAGGAAGGCGATGGCGAGCGTCTCGCCCATGGCCGTCAGCAACAGGTCGAGGTGACCGCCGCTCGATGGCGGAAACATCAGCGCGATGAATTTCGCAAGCGAGGCCAGCCCGGATGCGATCTGGCTAAAGGGAATATCAAGCCACCAGATCGCGAAGACCGTAAAGCCTGCGAAGCCAAGCGGCACGGCGAGCGCGGCCGCGCGCTGACGCGGCTCGTCGTTGAAGAGGCCGCGGTGCCGGTCGAGCAGCGCGGTCGCTTCATCCGGGCGCAGCAAGCGGAGCGTCGTCATCGGCCGGTATCCTGGCCGGACAACCGGTGCCGGATGCGCTCGGTCACCAGATCAATCACGGCGACGCAGACGATGATCATCAAAAGGATAGCGCTGACATCGGTGTAGTAGAATTTGCGGATCGCCACGAACAGATCCTGCCCGATGCCGCCGGCCCCCACCATGCCCACTACCGAGCCTTCGCGGACGTTGATTTCAAACCGCAGCAGCGTGTAGCTGGCGAAAGCCGACATCACCTGCGGCAGGGCGCCGAACCGCATGCTTTCGATGAATTGGCTGCCGGTGCTACGAACGCCTTCGACCGGCTTCATATCGATGTTTTCCAGAGCTTCGGTGAAGAGTTTGCCAAGCGTCCCGAAGCTGTGAATTGCCAGTGCAAGGATGCCGGCCAGCGGCCCCAGGCCGAAGGCGCTCACAAACATCAGCGCGAACACCAGGTTGGGAACGGTGCGGCAGAATTCGAAAATGCGCTTGATGCTCCAGCGCAGCGCGCCGCTTGGCGCGAGATTGACCGCGGCGAGAAAAGCCGTCGTGAAGGCGCCGGCGGCGCCGATCAGCGTCCCGAGATAGGCGATCAAGACGGTGTCGAGCAACAGCTTCAGCCAGCCCGTGATGTTCCAGTACCAGTCGGCGACATCGGCGCCGAAATGCGTGACGCTGAGCTTGGGGAGAATCCGGCCGAAATAGCTGGTGAAATTCGAAATGTTGTCGATGAGATTTTTGAGGTCGACTTCGCCGAAACGCCCGGCGACAACGATCAAGACGGCCAGGACCGCCAGCACCAGCAATGATTGCCGCCGCCGGCGGCCGACCTCGCGCCGATAGTCCGCGACCAGAACCTCAAGCCGCGCCTGCGATACGCTGAGAATGCTGGAAGCCATGAGGTCCCGTACCGGTCAGGAGTAAGGGAGCGGCGAGTTTTCCCGCCGCTCCCTTCTATGAGAGATCAGGACCGCTTCTTGCGCATGTCGTTGACAAACTGAATCATCTCGACGGTATTCTCATAGTCCTTGTGGGTCACCGGCACGAACTCCTTGTCCTTGCCGTCGGACAGGCGGTCGAACGCGGTCTTGTCCTTGGTGGGCGCTTCCATGAACGCCTTGACGATGCTCTGCTTGAGGTCATCGGGAAGATTGGAGAGATACGCATAGGGCGAGCCGGCGAGCAGCCCTGACTTGAAGATGACCCGGAAGTCCTCCTTCTTGACCATTCCCTTCTTGACCATGCGCGTCAGATTGGAGTTGGTGTCGGAATTCCACCAGTCGGCGGCGCAGTCGACCGTGCCCTTGTCGAGCGCGATCACGCCGTTCTCGTGGCTGCCGGTGATGATCGACTTGGCGAAGAAGGCGTCGGCGTCGATGCCGGCCTTGTGCAGGAAGAACCGCGGCGCGTTATAGCCGGAGGTCGAATTGGGATCGACGAAGCCGATGGTCTTGCCCTTGAGATCCTGGATGTCCTTGTAGGGGCTGTCGGCCTTCACATAGATTACCGAGTAATAGCCGACGGTGCCGTCGTTGTTCCTGGTGGTGACGAAGGGCTCGGTCTTGACGCCCGTCATATAGGCCGTGGAATAAGACGCCGGGCCGTAATAGGCGATTTGGATATTGCCGGCGCGCTGACCTTCGATCACGGCAGCATAGTCGTTGGCGATGCGCAGCTTGACGGGAACACCGAGCTCCTTGCTGAGATATTCCATGAACGGCGCGTAGCGGTCGCTGACGCCCGAGGCGTTTTCGGCCGGCACCACCGCAAAAGTCAGCTCCTTGTATTTCGATTTCCAGTCGTCGGCATGCGCGACGCTCGCGGTCAAGGCAAGCGCCATCGCGCCTGCGGATACGAAATAGCGGCGGTTCAGCATGGGTCTTCTCCTGTTGGGGTTGAGGCAGCTTTCGTGTCGGCGCGACGGCAGAAATTGGGTCACGGTGGTCAACGGCTATGCGATAGCGGGTACGCCCAGAATGGATTCGTCGGCAGGAACGCTGTTCGGCTTTTCCGACGCGTTGACCCTTGGATCGGATTCGAGGCCGTAGAGACGCCGCGCTTCCGATTCCGTTAGCTGTTCCGGCGTCCCGTCGAACACCACCTGGCCGGCGGCCATGCCGATCAATCGGCCGCAGTAACTCCGCGCGAGCTCGAGCGAGTGAAGGTTGCACATCACGGTGATGCCGAAATCACGGTTGATCCGCCGCAGCGCATCCATCACCACTTTGGTATTGTGCGGATCGAGCGAGGCGATGGGCTCATCGGCGAGGATGATGTCCGGCTCCTGCACCAGCGCGCGCGCAATCGCGACGCGCTGCTGCTGGCCGCCCGAGAGCTGATCGGCGCGTTGTGCCGCAAGGCCTGCCATTTCGAACTGTTCGAGCGCGGCCAACGCGATCGCCTTGTCGGCATCGGGCCACAGCTTCAATAACGCCCTCGCCTGCGAGATGTTGGCTAGACGTCCCATCAGGACGTTGGTCAGCACATCGAGACGGCCGATCAAATTGAATTGCTGGAAGATCATCGCCGAGCGGGCACGCCATTTGCGCAGGTCGCGGCCCTTCAGCGCCGTCACGTCGAGGCCGCTGAAAGCAATCTTTCCTGCGGTCGGTTCCGCAAGCCGGTTGATCATCCTCAGCAACGTCGACTTGCCTGCGCCGGAGCGGCCGATCACGCCGACGAAACTGCCGGGCGCGACCGAGAACGATGCGTTGTCGACGGCGGCCTTCTTGCCAAAGCGGCAGGTCAACCCTTCTACTACCAGCATGCCATGCTCCAGACGCGTCGCCGTGATCCTCGCTACCCCCCGGATTCAACAGTTGTGTGACAATTCGTTGCGGTGCAGAAACCATCCACACCCGCGCCGCTCGTCATCTGAATGTCATGGCGCTGTCATCAAGCGTGTCGATGACGTGCACGCTCAAGTGCCTCTAGGAGTACGCATGGCCGGCAAATCGCTATCGCTCGAACCCGTCGTCGACCCCACCGCGAAGCTCACCGAGACAAGGCTCGGCGCCTATTGCGAAGTCGGCGCGCGAACGATCCTGCTCGACGTCGCCATGGGCGACTATTCCTACGTGGTCAACGACGCCCAGATCACCTACACCGGAATCGGAAAATTCTGCTCGATTGCCGCGATGACGCGGATCAATCCGGGCAACCACCCGATGCAAAGGGCGACGCAGGCCCACTTCACCTACCGTGCCAGCGCCTATTTCCCCGGCGAGCGCGACGAGGCCGAGTTCTTCGAATGGCGAAAAAGCCATCGCGTCCATATCGGCCATGACGTCTGGATTGGGCATGGCGCGATCGTGCTGCCCGGCCGCAGCATCGGCACCGGCGCGGTTGTCGCCGCCGGCGCCATTGTCACCAAGGACGTGCCGGCCTACACCATTGTCGGCGGCAATCCGGCGCGGCCGATCAGGCGGCGGTTCCCGGAAGCCATTGCCGACCGCCTGGCGCGCCTTGCATGGTGGGATTGGGACCATGATGCGCTGCGCGCCGCGCTGCCCGATTTCAGAAAGCTCGAGATCGAGGAGTTCCTCGAGAAACATGAAGCGGCGTCCTCTGCCGGCCGCCCGACCAACCCGCGACGAAGTGCCGTATCGTGACCGACATTTTCATTGAAGGCGGCCGCGCCCTGCTCGGCGGAGATTTTCTCGAAAGCTCGCTGTCGGTTGCGGACGGCGAGATCAGCGCCGTCGGAGCCGGGCATGGACGCGGTTCGATTGAGGTCGATGCCCGCGATCTCCTGGTGCTGCCCGGCATTGTCGACCTGCATGGCGACGCGTTCGAGCGGCAGATGATGCCGCGCGCCGGCGTCGATTTCCCGATCGACGTGGCGTTGATCGATAGCGACCGGCAGGCGATCAGCAACGGCATCACCACGGTCTTTCACGCCACGACCTGGTCCTGGGAGCCCGGTCTGCGCAGCGGCGACAATGCGCGGCGGCTGCTCGAGGCGGTCGAGAGCTTGAGGCCGCGCCTTGCGGCGGACACGCGCTTCCACCTCCGCCAAGAAACCTACAATCTCGATGCGGAAGACGACATCGGTCAATGGCTGTCGGCCGGGCGGATCGACCTGTTCGCGTTCAACGACCACATGGATTCCACGGTAGCGCTTCTCGACAATCCACGGAAGCGCAGCCGCATGGTCGAACGCACCGGACTTTCCGGCGAGGCATTCGACCATATGGTCGCGCGCGTGCTTTCCCGCGCCGACGAGGTGCCCGCATCGATCGCGCGACTGGCTGCGATTGCGCGCAAGGCCGGCATCCGCATGCTTTCGCATGACGATGAGAGCCCCGAGATGCGGAAGGCGTTTCGCGCCCAGGGCGTCGGCATCGCCGAATTTCCGGTCAACGAAGAGACCGCGCGCGAAGCCGCTGATGGCGGCGACGCCATCGTGTTCGGCGCGCCCAATGTCGTGCGCGGCGGCAGTCACACCGGATGGACCAAGGCGGCCGACATGATCGAGAAGGGGTTATGCTCGGTGCTGGCCTCCGACTATTATTATCCGGCGCCGATTCTCGCCGCATTTCGGCTTGCGGCAGATGGTGTGCTGCCGCTTGCTGACGCCTGGGACCTGATTTCCGCCGCACCGGCGCGCGCCGCGGGTCTTTCGGATCGGGGAGTGCTGGCCGAAGGACATCGCGCCGATCTCATCCTCGTCGATGATGAGATACCGATGCGGCCGCGCATCGTCGCCGTCATTGCGGCCGGGCGCCTGGTGCACCTGACCGATGCCGACCGCCTGACCGCCTCCCAGGCGAACCGGCGCCAGGCCGTTGCAGCGGAGTGAGACCGCTCTATTCTGCGCCAGAGCCTCTTGTTTTGACGCGTTTTCTTGACGCGAACCGGGGACCACTTCGCTGGAAAACGCTCTCATGGCCAATTTTCCCCGCTACGCAATCTATTATGCAGCCGCCCCCGGCTCCGAACTCGGCCGTTTTGGCGCGAACCTGCTCGGCTATGATGCCTGGAGCGGCGAAGACATCCCGTTTCCGGACGGCGTCGCGGAGAGGATACCGGATTGGCGCGACCTGACGCAGGACCCCCGAAAATACGGTTTTCATGCCACGCTGAAAGCACCGCTGGCTCTGGCGGAAGGCAAGACCGAGGCCGAACTGGTTACCGCCTGCACGGGATTTGCGGATACGCCACGCGCCATTCCGATCATAAAGCCCGTGGTCGACGCCATCAGCGGCTTCATCGCGGTGATTCCTGCGCAACGATCGGCCGAACTCGAACGGCTGGCGGGGGACTGCGTCAGCGCCTTCGATCCCTTTCGCGCACCGCTGACGCCGGAAGATCGCGCGCGGCGCAATCCTTCTAGATTGACGCCCCGGCAGCGCGACTATCTCGACCGTTGGGGCTATCCCTATGTCATGGAGGAATTCCGCTTCCATATGACACTGACCGGCCGGCTCGACGATACGCGGCGCGAGCCCATCCTCGCGATGCTGCGCCATCGCTTCGCAGCAATCGGCATCGCACGGCTTGTGATCGATGCGATCGCGCTGTTCCGCCAGGACAACACAACCTCCCGCTTCCGCATCCTCGATCATTGGAAGCTGCGGGCTGCACCGTAATACCGCCTTCGAAGCAAGGGCCGAATATTTTACCTGCGGCGGTGTTTAGGGCTGCATGAAGCCCTGGTTATCCTACGCCATCATTGCGGCGGCCGTCGCGGTCGCTACCTGGGTTGCGCTCGGCTCGCCCTCGCCGCGCTGAGGCCCGGATACCGCGGCGAGGGCCGCGAAACCCATGATTTCAGGGTCGATCCCGCGTCGATAAACTGGCACGGTTGTTGCTCGGTTGCTTGGAACCAAACGGGGGATCTTGCGATGGCAACCATCACTACCGCTGCGACGACGGTGCGCAAACCGCTCTATGCGTCGCTGTTCGTTCAGGTTCTTGCGGCGCTTCTGCTCGGCATTGTACTCGGCATGGCCGAGCCCAAATTTGCCGTCAGCCTGAAGATCCTGAGCGATGCGTTCCTGAAGCTGATCTCCATGATCGTGGCGCCGATCGTGTTCTGCGTCGTGGTGCACGGCATCGCCGGCGCCGGCGACCTCAAGAAGGTCGGGCGGGTCGGCGTCAAGGCGCTGGTTTACTTCGAGGCAATGACGACGGTGGCACTCGTCGTCGGGCTGGTGCTTGCCTATGCGTTCGGCCCCGGTCACGGCATGAACATCGATACGTCGACGCTGGATGCCAATGCGCTCTCAAGCTACTCCGGCAATGCCAAGAAGCTGCAGGGCGAAGGCGTCGGCAGCTTTCTCCTCAACATCATCCCGACCACCTCGTTCGACGCGCTGTCGCGCAACGACGTGCTGCAGGTGCTGTTCTTCGCCATCCTGTTCGGCATCAGCCTCGCTTTGGTCGGCGGCGAAAAAGGCGAGCGCATCACCTCCCTTATCGATGCCGTGTCGACCGTGCTGTTCCGCACCATGGGGCTGATCGTTCGCGTTGCGCCGCTCGGCGTGCTCGGCGCGGTCGCCTATACCGTCGGCCAATACGGCGTCGGCTCGCTCAAGCAACTGGTCTCGCTCGTTCTCCTGTTCTATGTCTCGCTCGCGATCTTCGTGCTCGGCGTGCTTGGTAGCGTCATGGCGCTCGCCGGACTGAATATTCTCAAATTCCTGGGCTATCTGCGCGAGGAATTGACGATCGTTCTCGCCACCGCGTCGTCGGACGCCGTGCTGCCGCAAATCATGCGCAAGCTCGAGTGGCTCGGCGTCAAGAAATCGGTGGTCGGGCTGGTGATCCCAACCGGCTATTCCTTCAACCTCGACGCTTTCTCGATCTACCTGACGCTCGCGGTAGTGTTCATCGCGCAGGCGACCAACACGCCGTTGTCGCTTGGCGATCTCTTGCTGGTGCTCGGGGTGTCGCTGATCACCTCGAAAGGCGCGCATGGCGTTCCCGGTTCGGCGATCGTGATCCTGGCGGCGACGTTGAACGCCGTGCCCAGCATTCCCGCGATCGGCCTCGTGCTGGTGCTCTCGGTCGACTGGTTCATCGGCATGGCGCGCGCGCTTGGCAACCTGATCGGCAATTGCGTCGCGACCGTCGTCGTCGCCGCCTGGGAAGGCGATCTCGACCGCACCAAGGCCAGGCAGGTGCTCGACGGCTCCGAGCTGGTCGACGTCACGGCGGGTTAACCTAAACTCGATCGCCAGCCTGGAAATTCTCGACCATCCTCAGCAATACGCGTGCGCCGGCATCGGCATCGGCGAGTTCGACGTGCTGGTCGGGGTGATGGCTGATGCCGCCGCGGCAACGCACGAAAATCATGCCGACGTCGGCGACGTCGGTCGTCGCCGTGCCGTCATGCCCTGCCCCGCCGTTTCCGATTGCGCGAGCTAGCGTCCCGAGACGGGCGTCAGCCCGGCCTTCGCGATCACCGGCGCGGCCTCTGACGACGCGAGGAAGCGGATCAGCGCACTCGCTGCCTCGGGCTGGCGGACCGTACTGGTGAGCGCGCCCGCGAAAGAAAACTTTGGTTGAACCTCGTCCGGAATCGTGCCGACGAAGGTAGTTCCAGGGACATGGATCAGCTCGGCGACTTGTTGAAAGCCGATCTCCGCCTCGCCACGCGCGACAACCCCGGCCACCGGCTCGCCGGACGGAGGTCCTCGCACCTTCCGGCTCTTGGCCGCGATCTCCTCTGCGACACCGAGCTTGGAAAACAACTTGGTCGAAAGATAGGTGCCGCTACCGCTGTCCGAGTACGCGATAGACTTTGCCGCCAGCAGCGTGCTGCGCAGCGCCTCGACGCTGGAGATGTCGGGCTTTGCAGCCCCGGCGCGCACGACCATGCCGATCAGCGAGCGGGCGAGTACGGTCTTGCTGTCGGCGCGTACCAGACCTCGCTTGCCCAGCTCATCGGTGGCCCCTCCATCCAGGATCACGACATCCGCGGCCTCGCCTCGAGCGAGTCGCGCCGGAATTGCCTCCGGAGAGTCGCCCATGGATGGCCCACGCGTCGTCACCAGATGGTGACCGCTCGCGCGCTCGAACGCCGGACCCAGTTCGGAATAGGCCCCATAAAAGCCGGCCGAGATCATCACCTGCACTTCGGCGGCGGATGCTGACCCCACCATCAACGGAGCGGCCACGCCGATCATGGACAACCATCGAATAAGCGGCCTTGGCTTCATAACGCTCCTCCTGCCGGGACTGCGGACATCGTACCATGTGAACAGGGCAACATTCTCCGTTTGCCCTCGAACTCGCAGATTGTAGCTCGCATCATCCGAATCCAGCTACACGCGAAGGAGTCCGCATCCCGATTATTTACCGCGCCGCGCGGCCGGAAATTCTCGAGCTCGCCGGCCTTGGTGCCTTTGACGCTATTCGACCACGTTGCACGGCCGAAAATTCTCGACCATGCCGCAGCAACACCCGCGCGCCGGCGTCGGCATCAGCCAACTCGACATGCTCATCGGGGTGATGGCTGATGCCGCCGCGGCAGCGCACGAAAATCATGCCGACGTCAGCGATGTCGATCATCGCCATGCCGTCATGCCCTGCCCCGCTCGGCAATTCGAACACGCGAAGACCCTCGGCCGCGATCGCTTCCGCCACCTGCGCCTTGAGCCACGGCGCGCATGGCACGGTACGGTTCTCATGGGTCACGTCGAGCTGCAGCGCAAGCGTCCGGCGCCTGGCGATGGCTTCGATCTGGCGGACCATATCGGTGACCGCCCGCTTGCGATGCGCGTCCGTCGGCGCGCGGAGATCGATGGTGAAGGAGACCTGCCCCGGAATGACATTGGTAGCACCTGGCATCGCGTGGATATAGCCGACGGTGCCGACCAGCCCGCCCTCGTCGGTCCGGCAAAACTCCTCGATCGCGGAAATGCATTCGGCAGCACCCGCAAGCGCGTCGCGCCTCAAGCCCATCGGCACCGTTCCGGCGTGACCGGCCATGCCGGTCAGCCGCGCCGCCAGCCGCGTGGCGCCCGCGATCGCGGTCACCACCCCGACCGGCAGATCTTGTTGTTCCAGCACCGGTCCCTGCTCGATATGCAGCTCGACATAGGCGAGCAATTCCCGGCGCGTCCGCGCGGCGGCGCCGACATGATCGGGATCGAGGCCGAATTGGATCAGCGCCTCGCGCATCGGGATGCCGTCGGCATCCTGTGCTGCCGAGCACGCTCTCGACGAAGGTTCCCGCGACCGCACGGCTGCCGAGCAGCGTGGAGGCGAAGCGAACGCCCTCCTCGTCGGCAAAGCCGATCACCTCGATCGCAAACGGCAGTCGCCGCGCTCTGTTATGGAGATCGGCGACGCAGGAAATCGCCGTGATCAGCCCGAGCGGGCCATCCCATTTGCCGGCGTCGCGAACCGTATCGTAGTGCGATCCCAGCATCAGGCATGGCAGCCCGGGACGATCGCCCTCGTATCGGCCGCAGACATTGCCGATCGCGTCGAGATGCGCGCGCATCCCGGCCGACCGCATCCACCCGAGGATCAATTCAGCCGCCGCGCGATGCTCCCTGGTCAGGAAGATGCGGGTGAGGTCCGCTTCCGTCTCGGAGATCGCGCCGAGTTCGTTGATCCGATCGACGATCTCCTTGCCGAGGATGAGATTTTGCAGCTTGGCCGTTTCAGCGTCCATCTCGCTCATGCTTTTCCGATGACGAATCCGTAAAGCCGATCCGTAACAAGCCCCGGCCGATCGATACAAGTTCGGTGCCAGCGGAAGCTGGGTTTGGGCGATCGGGAGGCTGCCGACTGGTAGCAGCCCGAGCTCGCTCGCCCAGCCGAGAAATGAGAAATTGCCGCTCGAGCGCCGTTGCTACCAGATCGAACGCGGCAAGGATTGCTCAACTCCATTGCATACAATCAAGATATTATGCCGATATTCTAGACATACGAAGAGCTGCACAAGATTCGCCCGAAAAGTTCATGTGCAAAATATACCAGTAAAATCATTATCTTAATTTAATCTGCTTACCAAAAGGGCCCTGGCACGAAGATTGCGATAAGGCTTCCGGGCTCCGCCGGACAGGCGAAGCCGCGAAATGAGCGGCGGTGCATCCGCCAAAAGGGAGCAAGCAATGGATTTTGGCAGGATTTCACGACGGCATCTCCTTCAAGGCAGCGCGGCGCTGACGCTCGGATCAGCGCTTGGCGTTCGATCCGCATCGGCTGCCGACACCACGATCGGCTTCATCTATGTCGGCTCGCGCGACGACTACGGCTACAACCAAGCGCACGCGCAAGGCGCGGCGGCGTTGAAGAAGCTTCCCGGCCTCAAGGTGGTCGAGGAAGAAAAGGTGCCGGAAACCGACGCCGTCGAAAAAACGATGGAATCGATGATCAATCTCGACGGCGCGACGCTGCTGTTCCCGACGTCGTTCGGTTACTACAATCCGCACATGATCAAGATGGCCAACAAATATCCGAAGCTGCGCTTCGAGCATTGCGGCGGCCTTTGGACGGAGAAGGACCCCAAGAACGCCGGCAGCTATTTCGGCTACATCGACGAGGCGCAATACATCTCCGGCATCGTCGCCGGCTATTCGACCAAGAGCGGCAAGCTCGGCTTCGTGGCGGCAAAGCCGATCCCGCAGGTGCTGCGCAACATCAATGCCTTTACGCTCGGGGCCAAGCTCGCCAACCCGAAAGCCACGACGCAGGTGATCTTCACCGGCGACTGGTCGATGCCGGTCAAGGAAGCCGAGGCCACCAACAGCCTGATCGACCAGGGCGTCGACGTCCTGACCTGCCATGTCGACGGACCGAAGACCATGGTCGAGAACGCGGCGCGCCGCGGCGCCATGGTTTGCGGCTATCACGTCAACCAGTCGCCGCTGGCGCCAAAGGCCTACCTCACCGGCGCGGAGTGGAACTGGGAGGCGCTCTATCCGAAATTCGTGAAGATGATCGCGGCCGGCGAAGCCATCCCGAACTTCTATCGCGGCGGCCTCAAGGAAGAGATCGTCAAGGTCTCGCCCTATGGCGAGATGGTCTCGGCAGAAGCGCGCAAGCACGCCGACGACATCAAGGCCAAGCTGACCTCGGGCGACTACACCATCTTCAAGGGCCCGATCGCGGACAACAAGGGCAAGGTCGTGATCGCTGCCGGCACCGACCGTGGCCAGAAGGATCCGGAGCTCGAGAAGATGGATTACCTGGTCGAAGGCGTCATCGGAGCAACTTCATGACGTCTGACGTGGCGGATCCCGGTGAGGCGGTCGCGATTGCTCCGGCCGCTGATCCGGGATTCCTCCAGCGTCACGGCGGCTCGATCGAATACCTTCTGATTCCGGGCGCGGCGCTGGTCGGCGCGCTCGCGGTATTCGGCATCTTCGTTGCGCTGTTCGGCAAGAACCCGCTCGATCTGTATTTCTACATGTACCAGGGCGCCTTCGGCACCTGGTTTTCATGGCAGAACACGCTCACGCGCGCCGCACCGTTGATACTAACGGCGCTGTGCACGGCGCTGCCGGCGCAGCTCGGCATGGTCATCATCGGCGGCGAAGGCGCACTCCTGATCGGCGCGCTGTCAGCGACCTGCGCCGCGCTGGCGTTGCCAACGATGCCGCCGCTTGTCGTGCAGCTTGCGATGGCCTGTGCCGGCATGATCGGCGGGGGTTTATGGATCATGCTCGCCGGGGGCTTGCGGCAATACCGCGGCGTCAACGAAACGATTTCCAGCCTGCTCCTGGTCTATATCGCGCTCGCGATCCTCAACCATCTGGTCGAGGGCGTGATGCGCGACCCTGAAAGCCTCAACAAGCCGTCGACGCGCGAGATCGGCGCGGCCAACATGATCGGAAGCATTCCCGGCACCGACGTGCATTGGGGACTGGTGTTCGGCCTGATCGCCGCGATCGCCTCCTACATCCTGATCTACCACACCACCTTCGGCTTCGCCGCGCGCGTCGCCGGCGGCAACGTCCGCGCTGCCAGAATCGTCGGCCTCTCCGTCGGCAAGCTGGTCCTGACCGTCTGTTTCCTCGCCGGCGCCTCGGCCGGGCTCGCCGGAATGGTCGAGGTCGCCGCCGTCGAGGGCCGCACCAATGCCAATCTCGCCGCCGGCTACGGCTTCACCGGCATTCTCGTCGCCTTCCTGGCGCGACAAAATCCGCTTGCGATCATTCCGGTTGCGATCCTGCTCGGCGGCATCAGCGCCAGCGGCGGGCTGTTGCAGCGCAGGCTCGGCCTGCCCGATGCTTCCGTGCTGGTGCTTCAGGGCATCATCTTCGTTTTCGTTCTCGCCAGCGACGCGCTCTATGGGCGGATCGGCTTTCTGAAAGGCAAGTCTTGAGAGGCAAGTCTTGAAAGGAAAATCCTGACATGGCGGATGGATCGATTGGACTCTGGACCGTTCCGGTTGCGGTGTTGGGCGGCGCCATTCGCGTCTCCACGCCGTTTCTGTTCGTAAGCCTCGGCGAATGCATCACCGAGAGAAGCGGCCGCATCAATCTCGGCCTCGAGGGCACGCTGGTGATGGGCGCGATGAGCGCTTATGGCATTTCCTATCTCACCGGCTCGCCCTGGCTCGGCGTGCTCGCCGCCGGCGTCACCGGTGCGCTGCTCGGCGCGCTCCATGCCGGCATCTGCTCGCTGCCGCGGGTCAATGACATCGCCGTCGGCATCGCCTTGATGCTGTTCGGAACCGGGCTCGCCTTCTATCTCGGCAAGCCCTTGATCGAGCCCACCGCACCGCGGCTGCCGGCGATCGATTTCGGATGGTGGAGCGACATCCCGCAGCTCCGTGCAGCGCTGCGGATCAACGTGCTGTTCCTGATTGGCGTGGCGCTGGCGCCGGTTCTGTACTGGGCATTCCGGACCACACGTTGGGGCCTGTTGATCCGTACCGCCGGCGAAAGCTCCGATGCCGCGCGCGCCATGGGCCATTCGGTTCTGCTGATCCGGCTGCGCGCGACCATGGTCGGCGGCTTCCTTGCCGGTATCGGCGGCTCGTTCCTGTCGCTGTTCTATCCCGGCAGCTGGAACGAGGGGCTGTCGAGCGGACAGGGCATCACGGCGGTGGCGCTGGTGATCTTCGCGCGCTGGGATCCGATGCTTTGCCTGTGGGCCTCGCTCGCCTTTGGCGGCGCCGCCGCGCTCGGCCCGGCGCTGCAGTCGGTCGGCGTCACCTCCGGCTATCACCTCTTCAACGCCGCGCCCTACATCCTGACGCTGGCGATCATGATCATCACCTGCTCGCCGAAGCGCACGCTGACCGGCGCACCGGCCGAGCTTTCGATTACTAGGTGATCATACCCACGTCGACGAGGCCAACAACATGATCGAGCGCTACATCAAATCCGAACCCTACCCCTGGCCCTATAACGGCGATCTCCGCCCGGAAAACACCGCGCTGATCATCATCGACATGCAGACCGATTTCTGCGGCGTCGGCGGCTATGTCGACAAGATGGGATACGATCTGTCGCTCACGCGGGCCCCGATCGAGCCGATCAAGCGGCTGCTCGCCGCCATGCGCGGCAAGGGCTTCCACATCATCCATACCCGCGAAGGCCATCGCCCCGATCTTGCCGACCTGCCCGCCAACAAGCGCTGGCGTTCGCGGCAGATCGGCGCCGGGATCGGTGATCCCGGCCCGTGCGGGCGGGTACTGGTGCGCGGCGAGGCGGGCTGGGAGATCATTCCCGATCTCAGCCCGCTACCGGGCGAACCGATCATCGACAAGCCCGGCAAGGGATCGTTCTGCGCCACTGACCTCGAACTGATGCTGCGGCTGCGCGGCATCGAGAACATCGTGCTCACCGGCATCACCACCGACGTCTGCGTCCACACCACCATGCGGGAGGCCAACGACCGCGGCTTCGAATGCGTGCTGGTCGAGGATTGCTGCGCGGCCACCGACAAGAGCAACCACGACCACGCGCTGAAGATGATCAAGATGCAGGGCGGCGTGTTCGGGGCGGTCGCCACATCGGCCGACCTGATCGGGGCGATCTCATGATGATCGGCGATACGCCCCTGCCAAGCGGGGCGCTTGGCGTCGAAGCCATCGCCATGACCATGCGGTTCGGCGATTTCACGGCCCTCGACAATGTCCAATTGAAGGTTAAGCCCGGCTCGTTCCACGCCCTGCTCGGCGAGAACGGCGCGGGAAAAAGCACGCTGGTCAAATGCATCATGGGCTACTACCACCCGACCGAAGGCGACGTGCTGGTCGGCGGCCGCGAGCAGGCGATCGCCAACCCGAAAGATGCCCACGCATTGGGGCTCGGCATGGTCTATCAGCATTTCACGCTGGTGCCGGCGATGACGGTCGCCGAAAACCTGGTGCTGGCGCGCGACGACGTCCCACCGGTGGTCGACTGGAGCAAGGAAAAGAAGGAGCTGGAAGCGTTCCTGGCGCGGATGCCGTTCAAGGTGTCGCTCGATGCAAGAGTGTCTGATATCTCCGCGGGCGAGCGGCAGAAGTGCGAAATCCTCAAGCAGCTTTATTTGAAGCGGCGCTTCCTGATTCTCGACGAACCCACCTCGGTGCTGACGCCGGGCGAAGCCGACGAGGTCCTGGGCATGCTGCGCAGCATGGTGATCTCCGGCGAGCTGACGATCCTGATGATCACCCACAAATTCCGCGAGGTGATGGCGTTTGCGGACGAAGTCACCATCCTGCGGCGCGGCAAGCTCGCCGGGCACGGGCGGGTCAAAGACCTCACCCCGGACACGATGGCGCGCACCATGATCGGCGCGGAAGAACTGACCATCCAGCCGGCGCGCGTCGGTGAGGTCGGTTCCGCGCGGCTTGAACTCGACAAGCTCAGCGCGCTCGACGATGCCGGCGCGGTCGCGGTGCGCGATGTTTCGCTCACCATCCGCAGCGGCGAAATCGTCGGCATTGCCGGCGTCTCCGGCAACGGCCAGCGGCAGCTGGTCGAGGTGCTTGCCGGCCAGCGCGAAGCCGAAAGCGGTGAAATCCGCGTCGCCGGCGATGCCTACCATGCGAGCCGCGAGGAAATGCGCCGGCACAAGATGTCGCTGTTGCCGGAGGAGCCGTTGAAGAATGCCTGCGTCGGCGGCATGAGCGTCGCCGACAACATCGCCTTCCGCGAGTTCGACCGCGCGCCGTTCGCTCTGGGCGGCTGGTGGCTCAACCGCTCCGCCTTCCGCGACGACGCGCAAAGGAAGATCGCGCAATACAAGATCAAGACCCGCACCCCCGATACGCCGATCGCGGCGCTCTCGGGCGGCAACGTCCAGCGCGCGGTGCTGGCGCGCGAGCTCGGCGGCGACGTCGAGGTGCTGATCGCCGCCAATCCGTGCTTCGGGCTCGATTTCGCCGCGGTAGCCCAGATCCACGCCGAGATCATGGCCGCGCGCAACCGCGGCGCCGCGGTGCTGCTGGTCAGCGAGGATCTGGACGAGCTGCTGGAATTGTCGGATCGTCTGGTCGTGATGTTTCACGGCCAGTTCGTCTACGAGGTCCGCGCCAGCGAGGCCGACCTGACGGAGATCGGCCGCCACATGGCGGGGCATTGATGCACGATCCGGCCGATCTCGGCGCTTCCGAGCTCGATGAGCACTTCCTGCGCCGATCCTTCGAGGTCGCGCGCCGCGCCACGACGCACGGCAATCACCCGTTCGGCGCCATCCTGGTCGACCAGAACCGCAACGTGCTGATCGAGGCCGAAAACGGCTACATGCCTAGCCATGACGGGACCGCTCACGCCGAGCGCCTGCTCGCGACCGAGGCCTGCCGGACGCTCAGCGCGGATACCGTAAGGAAAGCGACGCTTTATTCATCCGCCGAACCCTGCGCGATGTGCGCGGGCGCGATCTACTGGGCCGGCATCGGCCGCGTGGTGTATGGCCTCTCCGAGCATCGGCTGCGCGGCGTCACCGGCAACCATCCGGAAAATCCGACCCTCGACCTGCCCTGCCGCGAGGTATTCAAGAGCGGACAGCGGGCGACCGAGGTGCTCGGACCGCTCTTGGAAGACGAGGCGGAAGCGCTGCACGAAGGAGTCTGGAAGAAATAGCTCGAACAATCTCAAGCTCAGAAAGAAAAATGGCGCCGCGGAATGATCGCGGCGCCATCGTCGTTTGCAGCGGTCGAACCGATCAGAATTTCATCGTGATACCCGTGTAGACCGTCGAACTCGGTGCAGCTATTGTTGCTTATACCAGGCGCGACGTTACAGACCGCGCTCGCCTTGTGATCGATGCCAAACTTGTTCTGCCAGTAGCGATAGGCGACCCACACATCGATGAAGTGGGTATATTTCGGACCCCAGATCGCCTTGCTGGCGTCGAACGTCAGGCGGATCGGCTCCGAGTTGAACTCAACGGCTGTTTTGACACCAACGAGCGGATTGTTCTCGTAACCCTTCTGGCCGTACCAGGCGGCGCGGCCGCTGATCGACCAGAACTGCATGTTCTCAGGCAGGAAGCCGAGGTCCATATAGTAGTTGGTTTCAACCGCCCAGGTCGGGTCAAAGCTTCTGTTGCCGTCGACGAGGCAGTTCACGCCCGGAATCGTGCCGGCGAAACCACCGCCGCACTGGGTGAAGGCGTTGCGATTGGCGAACTCGTAATACATCAACGGCGCAACGTTGAAGAAGCCCTTATAGGGCAGGTCGAACTGGAACTGCAGACCGGCTACGACGTCGCGCTTGGCGGGCGAGAGATAGTTGTTCTCGGTATTGGCATCCATACCGACTTCAAAGGAGATGTTGTGAAGGGGACCGTAGGTGAAAGCCTTGGTACCGAATATCTCGTTCCAGCCGAAGGTCGAACGGAACAGGCCGTAAATTTCGGTCGCCCCTTCGCAGGCCGCGGGAGTAGCCAGGCCGGTACCCGGATTGAAAATCACGCCCGCATTCGTGCAGGGGTTGGCCGGGTCGTTATGATCCGACTTGAACATCGAGGCGGTGAAGAAGTTGGTGCCGTAAGTCCAGATGTCGAAATGCGTGAACGAGTAGACCTGTTTGGCGGTGGTGCCGTTGATCCCGCCGCCCGGTTTGACGCTGAAGACACCGGGATCGGTACCCTGGGGCATCCAAGAGAACGTGACCCGATCGTCGATCAACAGGAAGAACGGCAAATCCGGCGCCTTCTTCACGGCCTTGACCGGCAGGTCTGCGGCGCTGGCGACGCCGGATGGTGCAACAAACGCGGCAACTGACAGCGCCGCGGCTGCAATTGCTGTGTGACGTAAAGACATCGCAAAAATCCCCAAGTTGACGAGCGGAACTGGGTGTCACACTTGCGCCGTTCATCCGGCGGGAGAAGCCTCAACTTTCCCCACGGCATGCCACACTTTTCATCACGAAGAAGTGCGCAACAATTGATTTAGCGCAGAGAACCGATTTGCTGGGCCGCATACAACCCGCGCGAGAAGAGTTTTTTCTTATTGTTTTCATTATATTTTTTGTTTGAAACCGCGCTCTACGAAGCCCTTCATGAGTCGGTCAAAATCAAATCTGGTAACGTATGCAAGTGACAGCTCGATACTGCTTGCAGACGCAGCAGCCGTGCCTAGGCGGTTCCGATTTCCCCAAACCGTCACATTTCCGCAACAGCAAGATGCGGCACCATAGGCCCAGGGTGGCTCATCGATCACACCCCGACACGTCAGGCCCGAATCGATTGAAACTGCCTGCCGAAGACTTCCGAAGACTGCCGAAGACTTTGTGCCTGCCAAAGACTTGGGCAAGCGCTGGCGCTTTTTCCCTACTTACGTGCAGGTCCAAACTGGCCCAGTATTGAGGCATCTCATCCATCGCGCGTGTGACAGCGAATGTCAAATTCGACGCCCAGCGGCCTGCCATCTGGCGAACCCCCGTTGCTGCAAACCATCGGGCTGACCAAGCGCTACGGCGACTTCCTCGCCAATGATTCCATCGATATCGAGATCTGGCCGAAAGAAATCCATGCCCTGCTCGGCGAAAACGGCGCGGGCAAATCGACGCTCGTCAAGACCATCTACGGGTTGATTCAGCCGAGCGAAGGCGAGATGCGCTGGCAAGGACAAAAGATGGTCCTGTCGGGACCGTCGGAAGCCCGCAGCCGCGGCATCGGCATGGTGTTCCAGCATTTCTCGCTGTTCGACAATCTCACGGTTGCAGAGAACGTGGCGCTCGGACTCGACGGCAAGGAATCATTCAAGGACATGTCGGCGCGGCTCGAGCAAGTGTCCAATGTTTACGGGCTTCCGCTCGACCCCAAGCGCGAGGTCTGGCAATTGTCCGTGGGCGAGCGTCAGCGTATCGAGATCGTCCGCGCGCTGATGCAAAATCCCAAGTTCCTGATCCTCGACGAACCCACCGCGGTGCTGACCCCGCAGGAGGCCGATCAGCTCTTCATCGTGCTGGAGCGGCTGAAGGCCGAGGGCCGCGCCATCCTCTACATCAGCCACAAGCTGGAAGAAGTGAAGCGGCTCTGCGACACCGCCACGATCCTGCGCGGCGGCAAGAAGGTAGCGACCTGCAACCCAAAAGCCGAAACCGCGGCTTCGCTGGCGCGAATGATGGTCGGCGCCGAGATCAAGGAAGTGAAGGCGAGCGCGGGGCGGAAAACCACGGTGCCGCGCCTTGTCGTCATCGATCTCAGCTTGGAGCCCGACGATCCGCACGGCGTGAGGCTCCAACATATTTCGCTCGAGCTGAAGGGTGGTGAGATCTTGGGCATCGCCGGTGTCGCCGGCAACGGACAGGACGAGCTTTTTGCGGCGCTTTCCGGCGAGCGACAGGCGGAGGATTCCGGTGCCATCGTGATTGAAGGCATTGCCGCAGGCCAACTTTCGATCACGCAGCGCCGCAAGCTGGGCGCAGCCTACGTGCCGGAGGAGCGCCTCGGCCACGGCACCGCGCCGCGCATGAAACTTTCGGAGAACGCGCTGCTGACCGGCCATGCCGCCAGCGGCATGGTCAAGCACGGCTTCGTCAACACCATCGCAACCCTACTCACGGTCGACCGCACCACCGAGATTTTCGACGTGCGCAAGGCGAAACGTGATCCCGAAGCGGCAAGCCTGTCCGGCGGCAACCTGCAGAAATTCATGGTCGGCCGCGAAATCCTGCGCAATCCGGCTGTCCTTGTGGTCAACCAGCCGACCTGGGGCGTAGATGCCGGCGCCGCTGCCGTCATCCGCCAGGCCCTGCTTGATCTTGCGACCAACGGTGCCGCCGTTCTGGTGACCAGCCAGGACCTCGATGAACTCATCGAAATCACCGACCGGATCGCCGTGATGTTCCACGGCCGCCTGTCGGAACCGCTTCCAACGGCCCAGGCCACGCGCGAAAAACTCGGTCTCTTGATGGGCGGAAGCACTCTGGAGCAGAAAGAAGCGGCTCATGCAGTTAGTGCTTGAGAAGCGAGCCGAGCGGTCCAACACGATCGCGCTGGTCTCGCCGCTGATCGCGATCGGCATGACGATCGTGAGCATGAGCATCCTGTTCGCCATTCTCGGCAAGAATCCGATTTCCGCGCTGGGCGTCTACTTCATCGATCCGCTCACCGACAGCTATTCGCTGCAGGAAATCGCCGTGAAGGCGACGCCCTTGGTCATGATCGCGATCGGGCTTTCGCTCTGCTATCTCGCCAACGCCTGGAACATCGGCGCCGAAGGGCAATTCCTTATTGGCGCCGTGGCCGGAAGCTGGATCGCGGTAAAGACGCAAGGCACCGACGCCGGCACCTGGGTGTTGCCGGCGATGCTGCTGTTGGGCGCGGCCGCAGGGGCGCTCTATGCCCTGATCCCCGCCATCTGCAAGGTCAAGTTCGGCGCCAGCGAAATCCTGACCAGCCTGATGCTGGTCTATGTCGCCGATCTCTTCCTCGACTACCTCGTGCGCGGCCCGTGGCGCGATCCGGCCGGTTTCAACTTTCCAACCACCGCGGAGTTCGATCCGGTCGCGACCGTGCCGGTCCTGATCGAGGGCGGCCGCCTGCACCTCGGCGCCATCATCGCGCTTGTGGTGGTCGCCGCAGCCACTGTGCTACTCGGACGCACCATCAAGGGCTTCGAAATTCGCGTGGTCGGCGCCGCGCCCCGTGCGGCGCGCTTCGGCGGCTTCAATGCCGACCATCTTATCCTTCTGACCTTCGCCATATCCGGCGCCTTGGCCGGCCTCGCCGGAATCATCGAGGTCGCAGGCCCGGTCGGCCACCTCCAGCCGGGCATTTCGCCGGGCTACGGCTTTACGGCGATCATTGTCGCGTTCCTCGGGCGGCTGAACCCGATTGGAATATTAATTGCAGGGCTTTTTCTCGCGCTCACTTTCATCGGCGGCGAACAGGCCCAGATCGCAATGAAAATCCCGTTGGACGTCACCAAGGTGTTTCAGGGCATCCTGCTGTTCTACGTGCTCGCCTGCGACTCCCTGATTCTTTACCGCTTCCGGCTCATTTCCTCGTCACGGCAGGCACAAAGTGGAACTGGCTGAAGCGATCATTCTCTCTGTACTGGCGGCATCGACGCCGCTCTTGATCGCCGCCACCGGCGAGTTGGTGGCCGAGCGCTCCGGCGTCCTCAACCTCGGCGTCGAGGGCATGATGATCGTGGGCGCGGCCTGCGGATTCGGCGGCGCCTGGCTCTCGGGCTCGATCATCATCGGCTCGATCTGCGGCATGATCGCAGGCACGCTGCTGTCGCTGATCTTCGCGATGATGACGCTTGGGCTGGCGGTTAACCAGGTTGCGACCGGGCTCGCGCTGACCATCCTCGGCATCGGATTGTCGGGCCTGATTGGCGCCGGCTTCGTCGGCGAACGAATAACGCCGGCGCCGCATCTCCATATTCCCGGACTCACCGATATGCCGTTGCTCGGCCGCATCCTGTTCGGCGAGGACGCCTTCGTCTACCTCTCGCTCGCGCTGATCGTCGCGGTCTGGTGGTTCCTCTACCGCACCCGCGCCGGCCTGATCCTGCGCGCCTGTGGCGACAATCACGTCTCCGCCCACGCGCTCGGCTATCCGGTGCTTCGAATCCGCATGTATGCTGTGATGTTCGGCGGCGCCTGCGCGGGGTTGGCGGGAGCCTATCTGCCGCTTGCTTACACGCCCTTCTTCATTCCCGGCATGACCGCCGGCCGCGGCTGGATTGCACTGGCGCTGACCGTGTTCGCGTCCTGGATGCCGTTGCGGCTCGTGATCGGCGCCTATCTGTTCGGCGCGGTGTCGATCCTGCAGCTTCACGCGCAAGCCCTGGGCATCGGCATTCCCTCACAATTCATGTCGGCGCTGCCCTATCTCGCAACCGTCATCGTGCTGGTGCTGCTGTCGCGGACGCGGACTGGCGGCTCGACCGCGCCGGCCGCGCTCGGCACGGTGTTCGTGCCCGACCGCTAAATCCTTTCCGGACGTGCGCGATGGGGCGCCACGTCCTGGACGATAGGTTCACCCCGAACGTTTGGAGATTGACGATGAGGAAGACATTTTTTGCGGCCGCTGCTGCGCTTCTGCTCGCGGGCGGCATGAGCAGCGGTGCATGGGCCGCCGACAAGTTGAAGGTGGGCTTCATTTATCTTGGCCCGGTCGGCGACTTGGGGTGGACCTACCAGCATGAGCTCGCCCGTCAGGCGCTGGTCAAGGAATTCGGCGACAAGATCGAGACGACCTTTCTCGAGAACGTCCCCGAAGGCCCCGACGCCGAGCGTGCCATCGAGCAGCTCGTCCGCGCCGGCAACAAGCTGATCTTCACGACGTCGTTCGGCTACATGGACCCGACGCTGAAGGTCGCCAAGAAATATCCCAACGTGCATTTCGAGCACTGCTCGGGCTACAAGCGCGACGAGAACATGTCGACCTATTCGGCCCGCTGGTACCAGGGCCGCTACATCCAGGGCCAGATCGCCGCCAAGATGTCGAAGGCCGGCGTGCTCGGCTATATCGGCTCGTTCCCGATTCCGGAGGTGATCTCGGGCATCGATTCGACGATGCTCGGCGCGCAGACGGTCAATCCCGACATCAAGGTCAAGATCATCTGGGTTAATTCGTGGTTCGATCCGGGCAAGGAAGCGGACGCCGCGAAGGCGCTGCTCGACCAGGGCGTCGACGTGATCATGCAGCACACCGACTTGCCGGCTGCGATGCAGGTCGCCAGCGAACGCGGCAAGTTTGCCTTCGGACAGGATTCGGAGATGATCAAGTTCGGTCCCAAGGCGCAGCTCACCTCGATCCTCGACACCTGGGCGCCCTACTACATCTCGCGCGTCAAGGCCGAGCTCGACGGCACCTGGAAGGAGGAGAACACCTGGGGCGGGCTCGAGACCAAGATGTTCCAGATGGCGCCCTACACCAATATGCCGGACGACGTGAAGAAGATGGCTGAGGACACCGAAGCCGCGATCACCGCAGGCAAGCTGCAGCCGTTCAAATGTCCGGTCGTGGCGCAGGACGGCACGACCGTCGAATGCAAGGGCGGCGACCATCTCGCCGACACCCAGGTGCTGGGCATGAACTTCTACGTCAAGGGCATCGACGACAAGATGCCCGGCAAGTAACGCCCAGGCATCGCAACGAGACCGGGGTTCGGACCGAAATCGTCCGGCCCCCGTTTTTGTTTTGCTTTTGCCAGCGGCTGAATCCTACCCACTCTGCTTGGCCGTCCGCCGCCGCACGCAGGTTCATCGTGACGCGTTCAACGGCGCGCTGCAACAACAGCGCCCCCTTTTGGGCCAGCCGCGCATCGCCAAAGCGACCGACTGACCAATCCAGATCTTCCATCAATGCGGCCATCCCTCTTGTGGACCGCACCACAAGGAATCGAACTCGTTTCCCTCATGGCAAGAAAAATGTTATCGAAATTTGTGTGCACGCCTTAGCCTGATGGGAGAGGTGAAGCACCGCTTCGACGTCGTGGACTAACCTAATCTCATCGCGCCCCGGTCTACCCCGACTGCATCGCGCGCGCGGCGGCGCTGTGACGGCGGATCAGATCGGTGATGTCGAGGCCGGGGATCGCGCCGTCGGTCACTACCCATTTGCCGCCGACCATCACCCGGTCGGCGCGGTGCGCGCCGCAGAGCACGAGTGCCGCCAGCGCATCGCCGTGACCGGAGAAGCGTAGTTCGTCGAGCTTGAACAGCGCGAGATCGGCGCACTGGCCTGCGGCGATCTCGCCGAGTTCGGGCCGGCCGACGCAGGCCGCCGACCCCTTGGTAGCCCAGCGCAACGCGTCCTTGTGGCTGACCTTGCCGACGCCATAGCGCGCCCGCTGCAGCAGGAACGCCGCCCGCACCTCCTGCATCAGATTGGATCCGTCGTTCGAAGCCGAACCGTCGACCCCGAGGCCGATACCAACCCCCGCCTCCTCCATGTCGCAGACCGGACAGCAGCCGGATGCAAGAATTTGGTTGCTGCAGGCGCAATGGCTGATGGTCGTCTTGGCTCTTCCAAGCCGCGTCATCTCCGCGGCATTGAAGAAAATGCCGTGCGCCAACCACGTCCGTTGATTGAGCCAGCCGCATTGCTCGAGATAATCCAGCGGCCGGCAATTGTGAATCTGCTCGCAGAATCGGTTCTCGTCCTCGGTCTCCGCCAGATGCGTATGCAGGCGGACATCAAGCTTCTCGGCAAGATCGGCGGTCGCGCGCATCAGCGAGGTCGTCACCGAAAACGGCGAGCATGGCGCCAGCGCAATCTGCACCATGGCGTCTTCGCCGCGCTGATGATGCCTGGCGACCACGCGCTCGCTGTCGGCGAGAATGGTATCTTCGTCTTGCACGACGCTATCCGGCGGCAATCCGCCGTCGCGCTGCGAGCGGTTCATCGAACCGCGCGT
The DNA here is from genome assembly GCA_963777475.1 of uncultured Alphaproteobacteria bacterium. Classification (GTDB taxonomy): domain Bacteria; phylum Pseudomonadota; class Alphaproteobacteria; order Rhizobiales; family Xanthobacteraceae; genus Bradyrhizobium. The sequence goes on along the minus strand of CAVZQX010000030.1, from coordinate 63,693 downwards.
CAGAAGCACCCGTATTCCAAGCCGTCCTGCCGCCGCGACCTCGATATCGACGGCATCCTCGAGCCCGGCCGGGAAGACATAATGATGGTCCGTCGTGGTGGTGCAGCCGGAAAGCAGCAGTTCCGACATTGCTGCGGTAACAGCGAGATCGAGGGTATCAGGCGTCAGCCGCGCCCACACCGGATAGAGCGCTTGCAGCCATGGAAACAATTCGCGGTCCATCGCCGCCGGCAGCGCCCGGGTGAGCGTCTGGTAGAAATGATGGTGGGTGTTGATCAGTCCCGGCACGACCACGTGCTGGCCGGCGTCAAAGATGGCCGCGTCGGCGGTTGCGGGCTTGCCGCCCGCCGGCACCAGTTCGATGATCTTGCCTTCGCTTACGACAATACCGCGTTCAGCTCCCTCGGCGAGGATGGCGAGGGGATCCTTGATCCAGATCGCTTGCGTTGGTTCCATATCGCGCGGCATCCCCGATTAGCTAAGGCTGCGTGAGAGATGCAGCCCTCAGGCAACCCTGCAGTTGAAGTTCCTGCAATTCAAGGACCAGCCCAATTGGCGCTGGTCTTGCAGGACTGTTAAAGGGAGAAGCATCTCATTGAAAGCGTTAGCTTATCCATGGACTTGAACACCATAAACAAGGTCGCCCGCCCGCAAACGCGCATGGATCTGCCCGTTTGGACGGCAGGCGATGCTTGGCTCGCGGGCGGAACCTGGCTGTTCTCGGAACCGCAGGTGCATCTAACCCGGCTGATCGATCTGACCGACCTGAAATGGCCGGCGCTGACCATCGGCGACACCCACCTCACCATCGCGGCCACCTGCACCATCGCGCAGCTCGATGCACTCGCCTGCCCGCCGGACTGGCTCGCCGCGCCGCTGATCGACCAGTGCTGCCGCGCCTTTCTCGCGTCCTTCAAGATCTGGAAGACGGCAACCGTCGGCGGCAACATCTGCATGTCGCTGCCGGCAGGTCCCATGATCTCGCTCACGGCGGCGCTCGACGGCGTCTGCACGATCTGGCAGGCCAATGGCGGCGAGCGCAAGGTTACCGCAGCCGACTTCGTCACCGGCAACCAGAGCAACGTGCTCGAGCCAGGCGATCTGTTGCGGCAGATCGATATTCCGCTCGCGGCGCTGAAACGGCGTTCCGCGTTTCGCCAGATATCGCTGACGCCGGTCGGCCGCTCGGCGGCGTTACTGACCGGCAGCCTCAGTAGCGAAGGCGCATTTGCGCTGACGGTGACCGCATCGACCAGGCGGCCGGTTCGGCTGTCCTTTGCCAAGATTCCGAACCCGGGCGAACTGCGCCTGATGATCCTGCATCGCATTCCCGACGACCTCTACCACGACGACGTCCACGGCAAGCCGGCCTGGCGCAAGCACATGACGCTGCGCCTTGCCGAGGAAATTCGCTGCCGAACTGCAGGATGCGGCATGAGCTTCGAGATCAATGGCAAGGCGTTTGCGCAAGCGCCGCGCGCCGGGCAATGCCTGCGCACGTTCCTGCGCGAGCTCGGGCATTTCGGCGTCAAGAAAGGCTGCGACGCCGGCGACTGCGGCGCCTGCACCGTATTGATCGACGGCGAGCCGGTGCATAGCTGCCTCATCCCCGCCTTCCGCGCCGAGGGGCACGCGGTCACGACCATCGAAGGCCTGGCGCCGGACGGCGGCACGCACCCGATGCAGCAGGCGTTTATCGATGCGCAGGCGTTCCAGTGCGGGTTCTGCACGGCCGGCATGATCCTGACCTGCGCGTCGCTGAACCAGGCGCAGCGGCAGGATCTCGGCGCCGCGCTGAAGGGCAACCTGTGCCGCTGCACTGGCTATCGCGCCATCGAGGACGCGCTCGACGGCAAGCACAATATCGAAGAGGTTGCGGCGGGCGAAGCATTCGGCCGCAGCCTGCCCGCGCCGGCCGGACCGTTGGTCGTCAAGGGCGCGGCGCGCTACACTTTCGACACGCAGATCGAGGGCCTGCTGCACATCAAGCTGAAGCGCTCGCCGCATCCGCACGCAAGGATCATCGCATTCGACAAGACCGAGGCGCTGCGCGTTGCCGGCGTGCATGCCGTGCTGACCTTCGAGGACGCGCCCGATCGCCTGTTCTCGACCGCGCGGCACGAAAAGATCTGGATGGACCCGGACGACACCAAGGTGCTGGACGATGTGGTCCGCTTCATCGGCCAAAAGGTTGCGGCGGTGGTGGCCGAGACCGAGGCCGCCGCGGAAGAAGGCTGCCGCCGCCTCAAGGTCGACTACGAAATTCTGCCCGCGGTGATCGATCCCGCACAGGCGATCGCACCGGGCGCGCCCATCCTTCATGCCGACAAGACCCCAGAACAGCGCGTCACGAATGCGGCACGGAACATCGTCGCGGAAATCCGCGGCGAGTATGGCGACGTCGCCGCCGCGCTCGCGAAATCCGCCGCCACCTACGAAGGCACGTTCACCACCCAGCGCGTGCAGCATGCCGCGCTGGAAACCCATGGCGGCCTCGCCTGGATCGATGCGGGAGGTGTCCTCAACGTGCGCTCCAGCACGCAGGTGCCCTTCCTCACACGACGGGCGCTTGCGGAAATTTTCGGTCTCATCCCTGAAAAAGTGCGGGTGTACTGCGAGCGCGTCGGCGGCGGCTTTGGCGGCAAGCAGGAGATGTTTGTCGAGGACATCCTGGCGCTCGCCGCGCTGAAGACCGGGCGACCGGTCAAGCTCGAGCTCACGCGCGAAGAGCAGTTCATCTCGACCTCGACGCGGCATCCGATGCGCGTCACGGTGAAGGCGGGCGCCGACAAGGACGGCAAGCTGACGGCGCTGCAGCTCGACGTGCTCTCGAACACCGGCGCCTACGGCAATCATGCGCCGGCGGTACTGTTTCATGCCTGCGGCGAGTGCATCGGCGTCTATAACTGCCCGAACAAGAAGGTCGATGCGGTCGTCGCCTATACCAACACGGTGCCGGCTGGCGCCTTCCGCGGCTACGGCCTGCCGCAAACCCTGTTCGCAGTGGAAGCCGCGATCGACGAACTCGCCAAGCAGCTCGGCATCAACCCATTCGAGATGCGCCGCCGCAACATCATCAAGCCGGGCGACCCGATGCTGTCGCCGCCGGGCTCCGATCACAGCGCCGATGTGTATTATGGCTCCTACGAACTCGACCAATGTCTCGACCTGGTCGAGCGCGCGATGCGGGCTGAGGCGCTGGAGCCTGATCTCTCCCCCGACTGGCTGATCGGCGAGGGCATCGCGCTGACCATGATCGACACCGTGCCGCCCGACGGGCACATCGCCGACGCCGCGATCTCGCTGCGCGAAGACGGCGGCTTCGATCTCACCGTCGGCACGGCGGAGTTCGGCAACGGCACCTCCACCGTGCATCGCCAGATCGCGGCGACCGCGCTCGCGACCACCGTCGACCAGATCCGCCTCAGGCAATCCGACACCGCCCATGGCGGCCACGATACCGGCGCGTACGGTTCGACCGGCACCTTCGTCGCCGGCCGCGCGACGCAAGCAGCGGCGGAAAGTCTCGCGGACGAGATCAAGGCGTTTGCGTGCGCCGCGACGGGCAGCGCCGCGAGCGCATGCCGGCTCGAAAATGATTCCGTGATTTGCGGCGGCAAGCCCCATTCCTTTGCGCAACTGGCCAAGGCCGCGCGCGACCAGGGCAAGACGCTGCAAGCAAGCGGCACGTCTTGGCGGGCACGCCGCGTTCGGTCGCCTTCAACGTCCAGGGTTTTCGGGTCGCCGTGAACAAGGGCACCGGCCAGATCAAGATTCTCAAGAGCGTGCAGGCCGCGGATGCCGGCCGCGTCGCCAATCCGATGCAATGCCGCGGGCAGGTCGAAGGCGGTGTCGCGCAATCGCTCGGCGCCACGCTTTATGAGGAGATGGTGATCGACGAGGGCGGCCGCGTCGTCAATCCGAAATTCCGCGACTATCATCTGCCGTCGTTTGCGGATGTTCCGCGCACCGAGGTGTTGTTTGCCGACACCTGCGACACGATCGGACCGATGGGCGCCAAATCGATGAGCGAGAGCCCCTACAACCCGGTAGCGGCCGCGCTCGGCAATGCATTGGCCGACGCCACCGGCATCCGCTTCACCGCCGTGCCGTTCAAGCCGGACCGGCTGTGGCCAGCGTTGCAGGAGAAGTTTGGCTCGAAGTAACTCCGTCGTCATGCACCGTCTCAATTCGCGCATCCAGCGCGCAGGTCAACTGCCGCGATAGGTCGCGTAGCTCCAGGGCGTGACCAGCAGGGGCACGTGGAGATGACCTTCCGGCTCGCTTACCGAGAAGCGCAGCGGAATCTGGTCCAGGAACGGCGGATCGGACATCGGCACCTGCCGCGCCGCAAAGTATTTTCCGACGCTGAAGGTCAGCTCATAGCGGCCGATCGGCACCGGCCGTCCGCCGATCAAGGGTTGATCGGTGCGACCGTCCGAATTGGTGACCGCGCGGGTCACCACGCGGTTGGCGCCGAGTTCGGACAGCTCGATCAGTTCGACCGCGATTCCCGCCGCGGGCTTGCCGCTGTGGGTATCGAGCACATGGGTCGACAGGCGACCATGCACCTGCAACCGGTCGTCGGCGGCCACGAGCTGGTCGAGCCGCAAGGCCGCGATCCGGCAGATCTCCTCGACCGAGGTCTGCATCTCGGTCGCGGCATCGTTCGGCAGCCGGCGCTCGAAATCGCGCAGGATGGAATCCTTGGTCTGGCGCCGGACGCAGAGGATGTAGGGAAAGCCGAATTTTGAGCGGTAGGCGTTGTTGACGCGCTCGAAGGCTTCGTATTCGGCGTCCGATAGCCGGTCCAGCCCGACGCTATTCTGTTCGGCATTGGACTCCGCGGTGAGGCCCGCGGCGCGCTGGGTCTTGTTGGCGAGATCGGGATGCGCCTTGATGAGCGCGAGCCGAAGCTCGGATGGCGCGCGATCGACCGCGGCTTTCATGGCTTCGAACAGTTGCCCAACTCCGGCGAACGGCCGCGCCGATGCGGCCTGTTCGGCGATCCATGGCGAATATTCGAAGATATTGGCAAGTGCGGCGACGAAGTCGGCGTCGCTGCATGCGTTCAATTCGACGAGCGGTGTCTGCGACATGTGCTCTCCCGCCTATCCGAGCTCGGGCGCGTTTGCGGCGAGATGTTTCAGGTTGGCGTGCCAGTGTCGCGCGATCTCCAGCCGCGTCGGCACCCAGACGCGCTCGTGGCTCAGCACATAATCGAGAAACCGCATCAGCGACGCCGCGCGGCCCGGACGTCCGACGACCCGGCAATGCAGGCCGACCGACATCATCTTCGGCGACGCCGCGCCTTCGGCATAGAGCACGTCAAAGCTGTCCTTCAGATAGCTGAAGAACTCCTCCCCGCCGCCAAAGCCCTGCGCATTGACGAAGCGCATGTCGTTGGCATCGAGCGTATAGGGGATAATGAGATGCGGCCCGGCCGGCCCCTTGATCCAGTACGGCAGATCGTCGGCATAGGAGTCGCAGGAGTAGAGGAAGCCGCCGGCTTCCATCACCAGCCTCACGGTGTTGATCGAGGAGCGCCCGGTGTACCAGCCGAGCGGACGCTGCCCCGTGGCTTCGGTGTGGACGCGGATGGCTTCCGCGATCTCCCAGCGTTCCTCGGCCTCCGACATGTCCTTGTGCTCGACCCATTTCAGGCTGTGGCTCGCAATATCCCAACCGGCCTCCTTCATGGCGGCGACCACTTCCGGATTGCGCTTCAGCGCGGTGGCGACGCCGAACACGGTGGTCGAAAGCTTGCGCTCGGTGAACATCCGCCACAGCCGCCAGAAGCCGGCGCGCGAACCATATTCGAACATCGATTCGATATTGGCATGGCGTTGGCCCGGCCAGGGCTGCGCGCCCAGGACATCGGACAGGAAAGCTTCGGACGCACGGTCGCCGTGCAGAATGTTGTTCTCGCCGCCCTCTTCGAAATTCACCACGAACTGCACCGCGATCCGCGCATCGCCAGGCCAGCGCGGATCGGGCGGGTTGCGGCCGTAGCCGCGCAGATCCCTCGGGTATCCGGCCTTGGTCACCTAGACTTCCTCGAAGCGGATTTTCTGCGCCCCCTTCCACAATACGGTCTTGCCGAAGGTGGTCAGGTTCTCGAGCCCCGAGGTCAGGGTGATGAAATGGTTGCCCGCAAGCTGGCCCATCTTGCTCGCAAAATGCACGCCGCCATAGGCGAGCAGAATTTCGGTCTCGCTGATGCCGCCGGGATAGAGGATGATCTGGCCCGGCGCGGGATAGCTGGTGTGGTTCTCGTAGGACACGCCGAAATCGAGATCGCCGAGCGGCATCCAGACCCCCTCGCCGCTCCAGCGCACGTGGATCGCCTGGCTCTCGAACGGCATCGCCTTGCGAAAGGCGGCGACGGTCTTCGGCGCCAGCTCTTCCTCGAAGCGGGCCTGGAAGGTGAAGTCACCGGCGTGGATGACGAGTTGGCTCATTCAATTTCTCTCGCAGTTCGCTCGCAATCATGTGGGTCGACGGTACCCCTTACTGGTCCGGCCGCTTGACCTCGTAGGACAAGCCGAACAGCCCGCTTCGTTGCACCTCCGGCGCCGGCGGCGCCGGTGCCTCCCTGACCTCGGCCTGCGGCGGCGGCGCAGGCGGCGCGGGGATGTTGTCGCACTTCATCGAATAGACCAGTTCGCCGTTCGCGGTGCGGCCGATCGGCGCGCAATTGTCGACGCGCGCGGTCGCGTTCTTGGGCGTCAGTTTGGTCTGCGCCCAAACCGGCGACACCAGGTCCGGCGATGCCAACAGGAGAATTGCCAATACCAGCTTTTTCATTGGTTCCGCTCGCGTCCCATTCGTTTCCACCATTGAACGGTATCGGCAAAAGGATGTCCAGAACCGGGAGACGGGGATACGAAGATAGCTGCTCATTTCTTAGCCGAAGAATCGCGTTGACCGGGAAATTTGCTCGCCGCTTCGTGATAGATGGCAAGGTAATATTCGGCGCATCCGATCGTTATCTCCCGTGCAGCCTGCTGCGGGACGCTCTTGCGTCGTTGCGGCGCGCAAGAATAGGGAGAAGAACAATGCAAAAGACAATCCTGACGATTCTCGGTTCAGCGCTGTTGGCCGGATCACTCGTCCAGACCGCCGCTGCCGCGGAGCACTACCATGCCAAACGCTGGGCCCACCAACGCGCGCCGATCGCGCAACCGTTCCGCGATTCCAACGCTTACGATTCCAGCTATGACCGATATCGGTCCGCAGAACCGGACTGGTCGCGCTTTGAGGGCGGCGCCATTTCGGCACCTGCAGGTCAGTGAACTTCAAATCAAGAACCTCCACGATCTCGAGCAGGCGGCTAGCTGCCTGCTCGCAAGCTCAAGCACAACGCGCGACCAATCCCGACGCATTCAGCCTCGCCATGACATCATCCAGGTGCGCGCGGTCCCTGGTTTCGATCACCAATTGCAGCAGGGTCGCTTTCGCCGGCAGCTCGGAAAACGTGCGCTGGTGCGACACTTCGATGATGTTGGCGCCGGCTTCCGCCAGCAGCGCCGCGACCGCCGCCAACTGGCCGGGCCGGTCGACGATGTCGATCGAAAGCTGCGTCAGCCGCCCCTCGCGGGCGAGCTCGCGGGTCAGGACCGAGGCGATCAGCCGCGTATCGATGTTGCCTCCGGTCAGGACGAGACCGACATTGCGGCCGGAGAAGCGTTCGGGAAAAGCCAGTACTCGCCGCGAGACCCACAGCGCCCGCGCCTTCGACCACGGTCTTTTCGATCGAGATCAGGGTCGCCACCGCATGTTCGATCTGATCTTCCGTCACCAGGACAATATCGTCGACGAGATCGCGGATCATGCGCGTCGTGATCTTGCCCGGCGCCTTGACCGCGATTCCCTCGGCCAAGGTGTCGCCGCGCATCGGCAGATGCTCGCCCTTGATGGCGTTGTACATCGAGGGATAGAGCCGGGCCTGCACGCCAATGATGCGCAGGCTCGGCTTCAAGGATTTCGCCATAACCGCCATGCCGGAGATCAGCCCGCCGCCGCCGATCGGAACCACCAGCGTGTCGAGATAAGGCACCGCCTCCAGCATTTCGAGCGCGATGGTGCCCTGCCCCGCGATCACCTTGGGGTCGTCATAGGGATGGATCATCATCATGCCGCGCGCCTTGCCGTGATCGAGCGCGAACGCGCCGGCCTCCTCCAGGGTAGTGCCGGTTACGATCACCTCGGCGCCATGCCGCCTGGTGTTCTCGATCTTCACCATCGGCGTGCCCAGCGGCATCACGATGGTTGCGGGAATGCCGAGCCGTTTGGCGTGATAGGCCACGCCCTGCGCGTGATTGCCGGCCGACATCGCAATCACGCCGCGCCGCCGCTCCTCCGCCGACAGCGCGCTGAGGCGGTTCAAGGCGCCGCGCTCCTTGAAGGTGGAGGTGAACTGCAGGTTCTCGAACTTGAGCCAGACCTTGCAGCCGCAGAGCTCGCCGAGCGTTCGGCTTTGATTGCAGTCGGTCGGGATCACCGAACCGAGAATGGTCGCGGCCGCGGCCCGGACGTCAGCGGGCGTCACCGGAAGGCGATCGAAGTCAAAGCCCGGGCTTTGCTTTCGCGGTGACGCATTTTCGGGGGCGTTCGGCATCCCAACAACCTCGGTGATCGGAGCCGACCTGTGTATCAGACGCCGCCGGATTCGAGTAGCTGCCGAACCCGCCCAGTTCAGCCGTTGTCTTGACCGTATCATGCGTATACGATCATTCGTATACGAATGAATAATCCGGCTTGATCCGACGCTCACGCCGGGCTCAAACTCGCCAACGTTCGCTGAAGGAAAGGAATACCCATGGCCCATGACGCGCCCCAGGCCACCGGCCCCAACAAGCTGGTCATCCGCAACATCGGGCTTTTGCTCTCGGGCGCGCTGGAGAAGCCGATCCTGGATGCCGACACGATCACGGCCGAAAACGGCAAGATCACCGCCATCGGCCGCGCCAAGGACGTCAACACCGAGGGCGCCACCACCATCGTCGATGCCAATGGCACCACGGTGGCGCCGGGCCTGATCGACAGCCATGTCCATCCCGTCGCCGGCGACTGGACGCCGCGGCAGAACCAGACCAACTGGATCGACAGCTATCTCCACGGCGGCGTCACCACGATGATCTCGGCCGGCGAAGTTCACATGCCCGGCCGCCCGCGCGACGTCGTCGGGCTGAAGGCGATGGCGATCTTCGCGCAGCGCGCGTTCTGGACGCTGCGTCCCGGCGGCGTGAAGGTGCACGCCGGCGCGCCGGTGATCGAGTGCGAGATGGTCGAGGACGATTTCAAGGAGTTGGCCGCGGCCGGCGTCAAGCTGCTCGGCGAGGTCGGGCTCGGCGGCGTCAAGGACGGGCCGACCGCGCGCAAGATGGTCGGCTGGGCCCGCAAATACGGCATCCAGAGCACGATCCACACCGGCGGCCCGTCGATCCCGGGCTCCGGCCTGATCGACAAGGACGTGGTGCTGGAGGCCGACACCGACGTGGTCGGCCATATCAATGGCGGCCACACGGCCCTGCCCGACGATCAGATCCGCTGCATCTGCGAGGGCTGCAAGCGCGGCCTCGAGCTGGTTCATAACGGCAACGAGCGCTCGGCGCTGTTCACGCTGCGCACCGCGCGCGAGATGGGCGATCTCTCCCGCATCATCCTCGGCACCGATGCGCCGGCGGGCTCGGGCGTGCAGCCGCTCGGCATCTTGCGCATGGTGTCGATGCTGTCGTCGCTCGGCGATGTGCCGGCCGAAATCGCCTTCTGCTTTGCCACCGGCAACACCGCGCGCATGCGCGCGCTCGATTGCGGCCTCATCGAGGTCGGCCGCGCCGCCGACTTTGTCATCATGGACCGGGCGCAGCATTCGCCCGGCAAGACCATTCTGGAAAGCGTGCAGCTCGGCGACCTGCCCGGCGTCGGCATGACCATCATCGACGGCATCGTCCGCACCCAGCGCAGCCGCAACACCCCGCCGGCGACCAAGGTGCCGGAGATCGTGGGGCGGTGAGCGAGTTGGCGTTCGAGTAGCTACAATGGCGGGCACGTTGCGCTTGCCCCACATCGTGCCCGTCATACCCGCGCATGCGGGTATCCAGTACGCCGTGACCTTTCGGCTCTATCATTGACGCCTCTGGAATACTGGATCGCCCGCCTTCGCGGGCGATGACGACCGTGAGTGCCCCACACCGCACCCGTCATACCCGCGCATGCGGGTATCCAGTATGCCGTGACCTTTCGGCTCTATCATTGACGCCTCTGGAATACTGGATCGCCCGCCTTCGCGGGCGATGACGACCGTGATGCCCACACCGCACCCGTCATACCCGCGCATGCGGGTATCCAGTACGCCGTGACCTTTCGGCTCATCATTGACGCCTCTGGAATACTGGATCGCCCGCCTTCGCGGGCGATGACGACCGTGAGTGCCCCACACCGCACCCGTCATACCCGCGCATGCGGGTATCCAGTACGCCGTGACCTTTCGGCTCTACCATTGACGCCTCTGGAATACTGGGTCGCCCGCCTTCGCGGGCGATGACAGATGCGTAGGGTGGGCAAAAGCGAAGCGTGCCCACCATTCAGGATGAGACTGCCGATGGATGGTGGGCACGGCGCAGATGCGCCTTTTGCCCACCCTACGGAGTCAATTTCAAACAGCATCATTGGCAGACACAGCTTCGCGATCTCGCCGCAGATTTGCGCGAGGTTTGACCCTGAATTTCTCGCCATCTGAAGATCAGAGGGCGCAGGGAATGCCGGGCGCCCGATGCGCCCGCAGTCCGCGTCGAAGTGAGAGTAGCACGCACGCAAGTCATCACGGTCACACCGGAATCACCCGGCATTCCCCGCGCAATGGTTTACAGCTTATTTCGCGCTCTCCCCGGGGACCGGGCTTTTTTGCCCCCGTCGTTCCGCGAGATTTCCTCTCGAACTTGACACCAGCGTCGGGGTGTCGGACCACACGACTTTGCCGTCCGCTTCAAGCGCGCTCGTCTCACACGCCATCAGCGTCCGCCGCAGCCCGCCGCACGTCCGTGACGATCGCGAAACGCCCCTCTTGGTGAGGCGGTATTCATCTACTCCTGTTTCTACCTGGCCGTCAGTTAATTTTCTGAAATTCAGAAAACTGGAATGAGGGCGGCCCCCGCGCCAAGGGCAACGAGCTCGATTTCAAATCTTCAGCTTCGCAAATGGTCGACGCTGACGCCCAGTTGCTGAAGCCTTGCCAGATCGTCGAACATGCACCACTGCTCGACAATGCGATCATCAGCGATCCTGAAAATCGAAATCTCCTGTATCTCAATACGCCGCCCGTCGGCTCGATGCCCCAGAACGTGCCCTTGTGCGTTCCAGTGGAAATGTAGCGGCTCGCCACCCTGTCGCCCGAGCCGAAAACGTCCACCACCTGCTCATGCCAGTCGGGGAACGCGGCTCTGATCCGCCCGACGCCGAAACGAATACCCTCGATGCCGCGTCGCTCCGGGACTTCCGAGCTTGCCGGCCAGTGCGCGAGGAAATCATGGGCATAGACGCTGTCGATGAGAGCAAGGTCGCCGGTGTTCCAAATCCGGTGCAGCGCTTTCACAAGATCAATGTTGTTCATTCTTGAACCATCCCGATGGTCGCTGGTGATCGTGAAAATGATCAGTTGATCCGCTTCCTCACGTGATCCGCCACGCTGAAGCGCATGTCGCACTCGCACTCAATCCGCCTCTTTCAATCGCCTGTACCGGAAGTCGCAATGGCCGGCGCCTTGCATGATGGTTTGCGTGCGCGTGAGCTTGATGTCGGGACCAAATCCTTCGGCGACCGCAAAGTCCGCGCTGCAGACCAGCAGGAAGCCGAGTTCCGGCTCGCCCAGCTCCTGGTAGAACTCGGCGTAGCGGCATCGCGTGACATCGATCTCGAAAGCATCGTGCGACTGCTCGATCACGTGTAATCCAGCGCGTCGTCGCGGGCATAGGTTGCGAACGCCGACGCCACGGCCTTCCCGAGGTTATGCTCATTCTTGGTCCGCCAGAACTCTTCGCCGAAGCGGCGATAGATGTCGCCCAGGGCGTTTCGGACAAGCGCGTTCGCGCGCGCCTCGCCCAATTCCGCTTGCAGGGCTTTTATGAGCGGAACCAGGACCTGAGCCTGGATCTTGGCTTGTTGGATGACAGGAATGCTCACTTACAACTCTCGCGCTCACCATTTTTGTAACTATCACACCCGCGCCACGCTCTTCCCCCCAAGCACGACCCCGGCCGGGAACAGCCGCTGCTTGCCGGTGCGCACGCCCTTGTAATTATCGAGGAAATCGAACGTGCCGTCGCGCAATTCCATGATCGCGACATCGGCGGGCGCGCCGATGTTGAGGGTGCCGCGGTCGTCGAACGAAGGGAATATGCGCGCGGCGTTGACGGTGGCGCAGGCGATGATCTGGCTCAGCGGCATGCCGTACATGATGAATTTCGACATCACGTTGGGCAGATCGACGACGCCGCTGGTCTTCGACATCGTATTCCAGTCGGTGGAGAACGTATCCGGCCACAGGCCCTGCCTGGCCGCCTTCTCCACGGTGTCCCAATCAAAGTGATCCGCGACGCCGTTGCCGAAGTCGAACAGGACGCCGCGGCGGCGCGCGGCCATCACTTCGGGGATCAACACGCCCTTGTCGTCGAGGATGCCGTTCATCCCCGGCGCGTACATGTGGGTGACGATGTCGCCACGCTTGAGCAGCGCGAGAATGGAGCGCATCGGCGAGTAGTTCTGGCCGACGTGGATCATGACCGGCAGATTGAAGGGCGCGGCCGCCTCCTGCGCGCGCCGCAGCGCCTCGAGATCGTTGGCGCCTGCGACATTGTTCGACAGCCGCGCCTTGACGCCGACGACGACATCGCGATGGCGCGCGATCGCGCCTTGCGCCAGCGCGACGTTGGCGCCGTTGATGTCGTGCAGCTCGCCTTCCGGCGTGATGACGCCGGTGCGGGCGATGTTCACCAGGATGCGGCCGATCTGCGGCGCGCCGCGGGCGACGGCTGCGACCTGATCGATTTGTCGGCGCCGCCCGAGCCGGCGTCGACCCAGCAGGTCACGCCATCCTGCAGGCACATCGGCGGCCCTTCCTTGCTCTTGCCGGCATGGGTGTGAATGTCGATCAGGCCTGGAGCTACGATCTTGCCGCGCGCGTCAATGGTCTCGGCGGCGTCGCCCGCGATATCCGCCGCGACCGCCACGAGCCTGCCGTGCGACGATCGCCACGTCGCGCACCGCGTCGAGGCCTGTCGACGGATCGATGACGCGCCCGCCTTTGATGATCAGGTCGTAAGCCGCGGCATAGGCTCCGTGCACACGGCCGAACAGCGCGGCGGTCGCGGCGCCGGCAGTGACAAACTGTCGTCGGTTCATCATGGTGGATCTCCCTTTTTTTTCTTGTGGCCTCATGGCTCTCCGAGCGATGCGAAGCATCGTCCGGAGACGCGCGAAGACGCGCTCCTCACCATGAGGGTCTAACTTCGTACCACAACCAACGACCTCACCCTGAGGAGTATCGCAAAAGGCGATGCGTCTCGAAGGATGAAGCCATTAAACTGGAAATTGCCCCGGACTGCCAGCAGGTTAGAACTTCTCGATGACGTCAGAAAGAAGATTCCGTGCGTCAACGAGCAGGACCGCATCATCTTACTGCGTCGCAACCAGGCTCATCCGCTTGTCCTGAGGAGCTTGCATTTGCAAGCGTCTCGAAGCATACGAAACTCATCACAGATTGGCGGGGTCTCCGATGCAATTCCGTTGGCATCGTTTTGAGGAATTCCGGTGTGACGAACTCTACGCTGTGCTTGCCTTGAGACAGAATGTGCTGGTTGTGGAGCAGGCGTCGCCCTATCCGGACCTGGATTTCGTCGATCAGGCAGCCGACCATCTGCTCGTAACAGACAACGAGACCTTGATCGGCTATGCGAGATGTCACGCACCGTTACCGGGAAGCGCCTGCGCTTCCTTTGGAAGAATGGTGGTTGCGCAACAATACCGAGGCAAGGGACTCGGCAAGGAACTCATCAGCCGGGTCATTGCGCGCCTTGCAGAAGGAGGCTGTCCCGATATTCTGATCGACGCGCAGCTATACCTTGAAGAATTCTACACGGATTTTGGCTTCACGCGGGAAGGCGAACCCTACGATGACGCCGGAGTAGCGCACGTCCATATGCGATTGCGCCTCCACGGCGGCGACCCTGAACAATAGATGGCTGCCGACCGAGCATGATGAATTTTGATTGGGTCGGTCCGTCCGCGCATTCGGTTCTTCACCTCTCCCGTAGGGAGAGGTCGAATTGCGCAGCAATTCCGGTGAGGGGTCCAGGTCTATCGAGAGACCGCAACCCCTCACCCGGCGCTACGCCGTAGCCGAAGCTTCGCTTCGGCGTAATTCTTAAGGACGGCCGCCAAAGGCGGCCTATGCCTCTCCCAACGGGAGAGGTGAAAAGGAGCCTGCGGACAAACTGATCGAACCAAAAATCATCCCGCTCCGGTCGGCGCGATCAAGATTGAAAAATCCGGACTGTGTTAGCCAGATCACATCCGTTGATCCGAAGTCGATGCAGGCTGGCTTTGTATGGCCGCCGACGAGGCAGCGATACTCGGTGCTTGGCCCCTCCCGCCAAGGACTACACTTCAAGGACTGTACTTGGAGCCGCTGGAGTGGAAACTCGGCGGCTCTCTCTTTCTGTGCGATCGGGCGCGCTGCGCGATCCGGATCCAATTTCCGATCGGATCGTGATCTGGAATTGACGCGGCCCAATCACCGCAGCCTGCCCAGCAGCGCCATCAGCGTCTCGCGCTCCTTGGCGTCGAGCGGCGCCAGCGTTTCCTTCGGTGATCGCCAGCGCGTTCGGCGCGGCCTTTTCCGCCATCTGCTGGCCGGCGCGGGTCAGGCTGACCAGCAGGCGGCGGCCGTCTTCGGGGTCGGAGCTGGTCTCGGTCAGGCCGCGCGCGGTCAGCCGGTCGATCACGCCCTTGATGGTGGCGACATCCATCGCGGTCAGCCGCCCGAGCTGATTTTGCGAGCACGGGCCGGTCTCGGTCAGCTTGGCGAGCGCCGCCCATTGCGTCGGCGTCAGATTGATGCCGATCTCGCGCGCAAAGATCGCGGCATGGCGCTGCCAGACCTGGCGCAGGATGAAGCCGATCTGCTCGTCGAGAATATAGGCCGGCCTTGCCGGCTTTGACGCTTCGTTTCACGCGCAGCAGCTCTTGGCCATCTGTGTCCCCTGCCCTCTTCGCGTCACAGCGACAGATGCGCGTCGCGGATGTCCGGACGCGCGTCGAGTTCGGCCATGGTGCCGCCAAAGCAGATCCGGCCGCGCTCGATGATATAGGCGCGGTCGGAGATCAGCCGGGCAAAATGCAGATTCTGCTCGGAGACCACGATGCTGACGCCTTCCCGCTTCATGGCCAGGATCGCCTCGACCATCTGCTCGACGATCTTCGGCGACAGCCCTTCCGACGGCTCGTCGAGCAGCACCAGCGACGGATTTCCCATCAGGGTGCGCGCGATGGTCAGCATCTGCTGCTCGCCGCCGCTCATGCGGCCGCCCGGGCGGTTGCGCATTTCGCCGAGATTCGGAAACAGCGCGAACAGTTTCTCCCGCGTCCAGTGCGGCGCGTTCGGCCGCTTCGGCTGGCGGCCGACCTCGAGATTTTCCTCCACCGTCAGATCGGTGAAGATGCGCCGCTCCTCCGGCACATAGCCGAGGCCGCCGCGCACGATCGCATGGGTCGGCTGGTCGGACACGTCCGTGCCCTCGAACACGATGCGGCCGGAGCGCTGCTCGACCAGGCCGACGATGGAGCGGAAGGTGGTCGACTTGCCGGCGCCGTTGCGCCCGAGCAGCGCCACCACCTCGCCGTCGCCGACCTCGAGCGCGATATCGAACAGGATATGCGCCGGGCCGTAATGGCTGTTGAGGTCTTGCACGGTGAGCTTCATGCGCCGGCTCCCTCGCGGTGGCGCGCGTCATAGACCAGGCCCTCGCCGAGATAGACCGCGCGCACCTGCGGGTTGCCGCGGACCTCCGGCGGGCGAGCCCTCGGCGATCAACGTGCCGCGATTGAGCACGAGGATGCGGTCGGCATGCTCGAACACCACGTCCATGTCGTGCTCGGTGAAGAGCACGCCGATCGATTGCTCGCGCGCGATCCGCGCGGTGAGCCGCATCAGCTCGATCCGCTCGCGCGGCGCCATGCCGGCGGTCGGCTCGTCCATCAGCAGCAGCTTTGGCTGGTTGGCGAGCGCGACCGCAAGCTCGAGCCGCTTGAGGTCGCCATAGGCGAGCTCGCCGCACGGGCGCTCGGCGTACGCCGCCCATGCCGACCAGTTCGAGCAGGCGCCCGGCTTCGGCCTTGCGCGAAGCGCGGCGTCGAGGCCCAGAAATTGAACAATTGCGCGCCGATACGACACCAGCGCGACCTGGACGTTCTCGCGCACCGTCATGGTCGGAAATGTCGCGGTGATCTGGAAGGTGCGCCCGACGCCCAGCCGCCAGATCGCGCGCGGCTGCTTGCCGGTGGTGTCCTCGCCCAGCAGGCTGATGCGGCCGCTGTCCGGGCGTCTTCTGGCCGTTGAGCATGTCGAAGCAGGTGCTCTTGCCGGCGCCGTTGGGGCCGATCAGCGCCAGGATCTCGCCGGCCCTGCAGCGCGAACGACACGCCGCGCACGGCGTGGACGCCGCCATAGGATTTGGTCAGGCCCTCGACCGACAGCAATGTGGGCGCGATGCTCATTCGGCGGTCTCGACTGCGTGAGGCGAGCAGCGCCGGCTTGCGGCGATGACGGCCGGCGGCGATTGCGGATGGTCTCCAGCATGCCGACGATGCCCTTGGGGAATGCCACCACGATCAGGACGATGAAGCGCGCCGAGCACGAGCTTGGACAGATCGGTCTGGCTCACCAGCCAGATGCTGAGCGCCTTGTAGACGATGGCGCCGACCACCGCGCCCGAGACCGTCTCGACGCCGCCGAGCAGCACCATCACCAGCGCATCGACCGAGAGCGAGATGCCGAGGTTGTCGGGAAACACGCTGCCCTTGAGATAAGCGAACAGCGCGCCGGCAACGCCGGCGACGGTGCCGGCGATCACGAAGGCGGTCCACTGGATGCGCTTGCCGTCGATGCCGATGGCCTCGCTGCGCAGCGGCGAGTCGCGGGTCGCGCGCAGCGCAAAGCCGAACGGCGAGAACACCGACGATCCGCAGCGCCGCGACCGCAAGCGCGGCGATGCCGAGCGACAGCCAGTAGAAATGCGACGGGCTCGCCGCCCACTGCTCCGGCCAGACGCCCAGAATGCCGTTGTCGCCGCCGGTCACCGTCGACCCACTGGAACGCGATCGACCAGACGATCTGCGCAAACGCCAGCGTCAGCATCGCGAAATAGACGCCGGACAGCTGCACCGCGAAGAATCCGAACACCGCCGCGCCGAGACAGCCGAGCAGCGGCCCGAGCAGCAGGCAGGCGATCATCGGCAGCCCCGCCATCTTGGCGAGCAAGGCGACGCCATAGGCGCCGAGCCCGAAATAGGCGGCGTGGCCGAACGAGGCGAGCCCGCCGACCGACATCAGGAAATGCAGGCTGGCGGCAAAGATCACGAAGATCGCGATCTCGGAGCCGACGGTGAGCGCGTAGTTGCCGCCGAAGAACGGCAGCGCCGCCGCGATCACCAGCGCCGCCAAGGCCGCGAGCCGCTCGCTCGAAGTCAGCGGACGCCAGGGATTGACGGTCAGCCCCGGCGTGCGGCGCGCGGCGGCCTCCGGCCTGCCGAACAGGCCCCAGGGCCGCACGATCAGCACCACCGCCATCACCAGGAACACCAGGATGATCGATATCTTCGGGAAGATCAGAATGCCGAAGGCGTTGAGCTCCGAGACCAGCACCGCCGCGACAAAGGCGCCGACGATGCTGCCGAGACCGCCGATCACCACCACGACAAAGACGTCGACGATGATCCGCAGATCCATCGCATGGTGCACCGCATCGCGCGGAATCTGCAGCGCGCCGCCGAGGGCGGCGAGGAAAACGCCGACCGCGAACACGCTGGTGAACAGCCATTTCTGATTGACGCCGAGCGCCGCCACCATGTCGCGATCCTGGGTCGCGGCGCGAACCAGCACGCCCCAGCGCGTGCGCTGGAACAGACAGCCAGAGGATACCGAGCACGACCGGACCGAGCACGATCAGGAACAGATCGTAGCTCGGGATGTTCTGGCCGAAGAAATCGACCGCGCCCTTCAAGCCCGGCGCGCGGCGGCCCAGCAGATCGCTCGGGCCCCAGATCAGCACCACCAGATCCTCGACCATCAGGGTCAGGCCGAAGGTCGCGAGCAGCTGGAACAATTCCGGCGCATGATAGATCCGCCGCAGCAGCACCATCTCGACCACGACGCCGATCGCCGCGACGATCAGCGCCAGCGGCGAGGATGCCGCCCCAGAATCCGATCGCGCCGGAAAATCGCTCGGTCAGCGTGAACGCGACATAGGCGCCGAGCATGTAGAACGCGCCATGCGCGAAATTGACGATCCGCGTCACGCCGAAGATGATCGACAGGCCTGAGGCGACCAGAAACAGCGAGGCTGCGCTGGCAAGACCGGTCAGGAACTGGGCGACATAAAAGGCCATCGGTCGGTCCGCGTTTAGCGGTCACCTCTCCCCGCCTCTTGCGGGGAGAGGTCGGATTGCGTCGCAATCCAATCCGGGTGAGGGCGCTCTCTCCGCGCATCTCAGTGTTCGCGGATAGAGCGCCTCACCATAGCCGATGCTCGCATCGGCGTCCTTCTATCAACGAACGGCGGCCGTAGGCCGCGTCGCCCTCTCCCCGTGAAGAACGGGGCGAGGGAGATAGCTCTCGCCCGCAGCGGGGCGAGGCGAGCAGAGCCTCACTCCTTCGGGCGCATCTTCTCGACTTCGGCGTCGCTGGGCAGATAGTCCGAGCCCTTGCGGTAGACCGAATCCACCATGATGCCCTTGCCGTCCTTGAGCGCGGTCTTGCCGACGAACGCGCCGAGCGTCGACTGGTGGTCGATCTTGCGGAAGGTGATCTCGCCGAACGGCGAGGCCACCGACAAGTCCTTCGGCCGCCGCGATCAGCTTTTCCGGATCGGTCGAGCCGGCCTTGGTGAGGATTGCCGCGGCGGCCTTGATGGTCTCATAGCCGACGATCGAACCGAGCCGCGGATAATCGTTGTACTTGGCCTGATACGCCTTGAGGAACGCGTCGTGCTCCGGCGTCTTGATCGAGTACCAGGGATAGCCGGTGACGATCCACCCTTCCGGCGTTTCGTCCTTCAACGGATCGAGATATTCCGGCTCACCGGTCAGGAACGAGACCACCGCGCGATCCTTGAACAGGCCTCGCGTATTGCCCTCGCGCACGAACTTGACGAGATCGGCGCCGAAGGTGACGTTGAGGATCGCTTCGGGATTGGCGGCGGCGAGCGCCTGCACCACCGGACCGGCATCGATCTTGCCGAACGGCGGCCATTGCTCGTCGACCCACTGGATATCGGGCCGCTTCTCCGACATCAGCTTCTTGAACACGGCGACCGCCGATTGGCCGTATTCATAATTCGGCGCGATCGTCGCCCAGCGTTTGGCGGGCAGTTTCGCGGCGGCTTCCGCCAGCATCGCCGCCTGCATGTAGTTCGAGGGACGCAGGCGGAAGGTATAGCGATTGCCCTTCGACCAGGTGATGGCATCGGTCAACGGCTCGGCCGCGAGGAAGAACACCTTCTTTTCCTTGGCGAAATCGCTGACCGCAAGACCGATATTGGACAGGAACGTGCCGGCCAGCATCGCGACGTTCTCGTTCGACACCAGCTCGTTGGCGGCGGTCTGCGCGTCGGCCGGCTTGCCGCCGTCGTCCTTGGAGACGACGACGAGCTTCTTGCCGTTGATGCCGCCGCCCGCATTGATCTCCTCGACCGCGAGCTGCCAGCCCTTGCGGTAAGGGTCGGTGAACGCGGGCAACAGCGAATAGCTGTTGATTTCGCCGATCTTGATTTCGCCCTGGGCGATTGCGGAATTGGCCATGCCGACTACCGCGACCGCCAAACCCGCGCCCAGGAAATGTCTCCGTCGCATCCCTTACCTCCACTGTTGAAGAAACTATCTTGAGCCGTATCTATCTTAGCCGAAACTATCTTAAGCCGTCCTCACCCTTGACTTCGGCGACCGTCAACCCGCCGACCCGCGGCAGCGGCCTGCCGCTGTCGGTGACGGCGACCGCGACCATGATCTCGTTGGCGCGCGGCGCGTCGTTGATCTGCACTTCCATGCCGTCGAAATGGCTGCGCACGAAGGCCGCGTCCTTGTGGCCGAGCGGAATATCGAGCGTCGTTCCCGGCCCGCTGCGCTTTTTCGACGATGGAATCAGCGCCGCGCCCTTGGCTAGCACCTTGCGCACCGGCGCGCCCATCTTCGGATGCAGGATCGCGGCGGCGTGCTCGAGCTCGCCGTTTTCGCCCACCGCCGCCGCCTTGCCGTAGCTCTGCGCACTGGCGCCGTCGATCCCAAGCGCGGCGACCGCCTTCTTCGCCAGCAACTCGCCGAGTTCCTCGCCGATCGCAATCAAGGGCGAGAGGTCCTCGACATAGCGGCCGGCAAACGGATTTTCGATCACGGCGATCGCCGCGGCCCGCCTGCGTCGGCGGCGATATCTTCTGTCCCATCTCGAGATGGGTTTCCTCGACCACGGTGACGATCTTGCGGATGACTGCGCTCATGGCTCTCTGCCCTGTTCCCGCTTGGACTTACGCATTCTCTAGCACGCATTCATGAAGGCCGCGCGGTTTGCGCACACCTACGACCAATGTCTCACCGAGCAGGCGGAGCGCGGCAGCGTCGATCAGTCCGGCCGCGAGCAGTTCGCGCGCGCGCGGCTTCCCCGGCCGCAAGCGCCTCCTCGATCTCGCAGCCTGCGAGTTCGCCGACATGGCGCGTGACCAGACGCGGACCGAGGTCGCTGTCGGGCTGCAGCTCGTTTGCCGGACGGCGGATAATGGCCGGATGCCCGGGCAGATCGACGGCGTTGGCAATGATGGTCGCCGCCGCGTCGGCTGCGAGCCGCGGTCTTCGCCAGCACGGTGACGGCATCGGCAATGCCGAGCGAAAAACTGCGGCCGTGGCGTCCGCTGGTCGCCACGCCCCGCGAGGCATCATCGGCGTCGATGATCATGGTCCGCATCACGCCGCGGCTATCCGGCCGATCCATCAGGCCCACGCAAAACTGTTCGCCGCACGCAAGATGGAGCGCGATATCGCCGCCATTATTGACATAGGCGCGATCGAGCCGCGCCGCCTCGACCATGGCGCCGAGAATTTCTTCCGCGACCGCACCCGCCACCGCCGCCATCGGCGTGATGAAACAATCTGCCGCAAATGGCGCGACCGCCGCATGCATCCGCCGCGCGACGATGCCCTGTCAGCGCGCAATGCGTAGGATCGGCCGGTTGGCGCAATTCCGCCAATTCCGCACAGAGTTCATCCAACAGACCGGTGAAATCGCCGGCTTGCCGCCTGATAGGCCGCGCGAATATCGGCCGCCGTTCCCTTCGCTTCGATGATCAGGTCGATCGGGCCGTCCTGCAGATGCAGCCGCTTGCCGTCGGCGAGCATGGCGATCTGCGGCAGCCTCTTCATGCGCGCCGCCCCGGCAAATAAGGCATCGGATGAATTGCGGAATTGTCCTTCAGGGAGGCCAGCGGCCGCACATAGTCCATGTGGCCGCCCAGCGCCGCATAATCCGAGAGCCTCAGCGTGAACTCGATCGGCGCCACCAGCGCCGGCGTCGGCACGTAACCGAAGGCCCCGGCCGGCATTTGCGTCACATCGACCATGAAGGTGATGCCGCCGCCCGGCCAGACATAGACCGGCGCGCCGCCGCTGGTGACCCGCGTCAGCGCGTCCTTCACCGATCGGGTCAGGCGCACCGGATTGTCGGTGACGCCGGCGCGCAGCGAGCCGCCGGCGCCGGCCATGAACAGCACCGTGCACAGCGCGGGCTCGCAATTCTCCTGGATGCGCTCGACCGACAGCCGGAGGTCTAAGGGCATCTCCTTCTCGATCGGCCGCAGCGCCTCGTCCAATTCGTAATAGGTCGCGTGTTCGCCGGTCGTGCTCACCATCAGCATGGTGGTGCCGGGCCGCGCGGTCCTGGCGTCGAACGGACCCAGGATCGACAGCGGATCGGAAATGCCGGTGCCGCCCCACCCGGTGCCGGGCTCGGCGACCTGGAAATAGCGGCCCGGCGTCGAGCGCCGTCCCTTCATCTTGATTCCGGTATCGGGGATATCGAGCAGCTTGCCGGCCTGATGCTCGCTGAGCACGCCGGTGATGTGATCGTCGACCACGACGACCTCGTCGACCTTGCCGTGCCATTGCTTGGCGAACATGCCGATCGTCGCCGAGCCGCAGCCGACCCGCATCCGCTCCTCCGTGGCGCCGTTGACGACAGGCGCGCGGCCGGCCTGCACCACCACCGTCGAGCCGCCGTCGATGGTGAGCTCGACCGGCTTGCAATTGCTGAGGTCCATCAGCGTGTCGCAGGTGACGCGGCCTTCCTTCTTCGATCCGCCGGTCAGATGATGGACGCCGCCGAGCGACAGCATCTGCGAACCATATTCGCTGGTGGTGACATGGCCGACCGCCTCGCCTTGCGCGCGCACGGTCGCAGTCTCGGGGCCGAGATAGCGGTCGGTGTCGATCTTCACCTTGACGCCGCAATAGCTGAAGATGCCCTCGGTCACCACGGTGACCATGTCGACGCCGTCGACTTCCGAGGAGACGATGAAGGGCGCAGGCTTGTAGTCGGGATAGGTGGTTCCGGCGCCGATCGCGGTGACGAAGGTAGAGGACTCGTGGACGAGCTTGCCGTCCCAGTCGCCGGTCGCCTGGAACGGCACCAGCCGGCCGCCATGCGACACCGTCCGCTCCAGGATGATATGCGGATCGACGCGGACCAGGACGCCGTCGTGATTGGCGTAGCGGTCGCAGGCGCCGGCCGCGCCCGGCTTGATGTAGCACATCACCGGGCAGGCATCGCAGCGGATCTTGTCGGTGGTCGCGGCGCTCGTCGTTTCAGTCACCATCTCAAAGCCTGCAAGCCAGTCCCACACCGCCGAACGGTGAAAATCGGTAACGACGCCTGCACTCGCCCTATCATTCGCTTTATCATTCGTATACGAACGATCTTGCGCGCGAGCCCCAAAGCTGTCAAGCGGCGCCGCCGGCGAAAACGTCGAGCCTGCCGAATAAAACCCCATTTGCCTAGCGCGGTTGTTTATAAACCGGGCAAACGGTTGCGGCGCGGGATGGGCGGCTTGCACGTTTGTACACAAACGGTAATCTTCCGCGGGATATTTCAAGCACCGGGATTAGCAGGATGACAACCACGATCCGCCTCACCGTCAATGGCCGGATCTGCGATGTCACCGCGGCTCCCGAAACCGCGCTGCTCCATGTGCTGCGCAACGATCTCGAATTGAACGGGCCGAAGTTCGGCTGCGGCCTGGGCGAATGCGGCACCTGCACGGTGCTGATCGATGGCCAAGCGGCGCGCGCCTGCGTCATTCCGATCGATGGCTGCGCCGGGCGCGAGATCGTGACCCTCGAGGGTCTCGGCTCGCGCGAACATCCCGATCCGGTGCAGCAGGCTTTCATTGAGGAGCAGGCCGCGCAATGCGGCTATTGCCTCAACGGCATGATCATGACGACCAAAGCGCTGTTGAAGATCAATCCGCGTCCTACCGAGACCGAAGCGCGCGAGGCGCTGCAGATATAATTTATGCCGATGCGGCGCGCATGTCGAAATCCTGCGCGCGGTGATGCGCGCCGCGGGACAGCCTGCCGAGGTCGGCGGACTGATGGCGGCCGTCTCCGACAAACCCGAGGGACAGTCGGGATCGCTGTCGGTGGTTCGGCGCGCCGGCCGACGCGTTCGAGACCTTCGTCAAGATCACCGCCGACGGTTCGGTCACCGCCTATAACGGCCATGTCGATCTCGGCACCGGCATCCGCACCGCGCTCGGCCAGATCGTCGCGGAGGAACTCGACGTGTCCTTTGCGCGCGTCGTCGTGGTGCTCGGCGATACCGCCGTGGTGCCGAACCAGGGCGCGACCATCGCCAGCGAGACCATCCAGATCACGGCCGTTCCCTTGCGCAACGCGGCAGCGCAGGCGCGGCAATTTCTGATCGCGCGCGCCGCCGAGCGGCTCGAACTTGCCGATCGCGGACCTCAGCATCGAGGACGGCCTTGTCCGCGGCAAGGATAATCGCAGCGTCAGCTATGGCGAATTGATCGGCGGCGAAACAGTCCGGCTTGAACTCGCCGATGACGTCGCCGGTCAAGGCGGTGAGCGCTTACGGCATCGTCGGCCAATCGGTGCCGCGCGTCGACCTTCCGGCCAAGGCGACCGGCGAACTCATCTACGTCCACGATGTCCGCGTGCCCGGCATGCTGCACGGCCGCGTGGTGCGCCCGCTTTATGCCGGCGTCGACGCCGGCGCCTTCGTCGGCACCAGCCTGATCGCGGTCGATGAAGCTTCGGTGCGCGATATTCCGGGGCTCATCGCCGTCGTCAGCATCGGCGATTTCGTCGGCGTCGTTGCCGAGCGCGAGGAGAACGCGATCAAGGCGGCGGCGCAATTGAAAGTGAGCTGGAAGCCGACGCCGACGCTGCCCGACCTGAAGGACTTGGAGACCGCGCTGCGCGCCAATCCGTCGACGCCACGGACGCTGCTCGACAAGGGCGATGTCGATACGGCAATCGCCGGCGCGGCGAAGCCGATGCCGCGGACCTACGTCTGGCCCTACCAGATGCACGCCTCGATCGGACCGTCCTGCGCCGTCGCGGATTATCGGGACGGCCGGATCAGGGTGTGGTCGGGCACGCAAAACCCGCATCTGCTGCGCGCCGACCTCGCGCTGTTGATCGAAAAGCCCGAAATCCGAGATCGAGGTGATCCGGCTCGAGGCGGCCGGCTGCTATGGCCGCAACTGCGCCGACGACGTCACGGCGGATGCGCTTCTGTTGTCGCGCGCGGTCGGCCGGCCCGTCCGCGTGCAATTGACGCGCGAGCAGGAGCACGCCTGGGAGCCGAAGGGCACCGCGCAACTCGTCTCCGTCAATGGCGGGCTGAACGCCGACGGCAGCGTCGCCGGTTACGACTTTGCCACGCGCTATCCGTCGAACGCCGCGCCGACGCTGGCGCTATTGCTGACGGGGCGGATCGCGCCGGAACCCATCGTATCGGAAATGGGCGACCGCACCGCGATTCCACCTTACGACTACGACAACCTGCGCGTGGTCGCGCACGACATGCCGCCGATCGTGCGCGCATCCTGGCTTCGCGGCGTCTCGGCGCTGCCCAATACGTTTGCCCATGAATCCTATATCGATGAGCTCGCGACCGAAGCCGGCGTCGACCCGATCGAATACCGCCTGCGCTATCTGAAGGACGCGCGCGCGATCGATCTCGTCAACGCGGTTACTGAGCGCGCCGGCTGGACGCCGCGTCCGGTTCGGAAGAGAAAATCGCCGAGGGCGATGTCGTGCACGGGCGCGGCTTTGCCTATGCGCTCTATGTCCACAGCAAGTTTCCGGGCTTCGGCGCGTCCTGGTCGGCCTGGATCGCCGACGTCGCCGTCAACAAGGCAACCGGCGACGTCAGCGTCACCCGCGTGGTCGCGGGCCAGGACTCCGGCCTGATGATCAATCCGGACGGCGTCCGGCATCAGATCCACGGCAATGTCATCCAGTCGGCGAGTCGCGCGCTGATGGAGCAGGTCACGTTCGACCGGCATTCGGTGACGAGCCGCGAATGGGGCGCCTATCCGATCATCCCGTTTCCCGATATTCCCAAAATCGACGTCTTGATGCTGCCGCGCCAGGATCAGCCGCCGCTCGGCGTCGGCGAATCCGCGTCTGTCCCGAGTGCGGCGGCGATTGCGAATGCCATCTTCGACGCGACCGGCGTTCGCTTCCGCGAGCCGCCGTTCACGCCGGAACGCATCCTGCGCGGATTGCACGGCAACCAGCCGACGAAACCGGACACGCTACCGCCGCCGGCGCGCCCTGCCCCCGCGATATCAAGAGCGTTGGAATCCGTTTGCCAAGCGGCGCGGCGCGCTTGCGACCGTCGCGGCCTTATGCACCGCCGTCATCGGCATTGGCGCCGCGGTGCTGCCATGGCGGGCAATCGCGCCGATCGCGCGACCCGACGCGTCGGTCTATTCCGCCGCGACCATCGCGCGCGGCGCGCAACTCGCCGCGCTCGGCGACTGCGCGGTCTGCCACACCTCGGCAACCGGCGCGACCAACGCCGGCGGTCGCGCCGTCGAAACGCCGTTTGGAATGATCACCTCAACCAACATCACGCCCGACGTCGATACCGGCATCGGTGCCTGGTCCTATCCTGCCTTCGAACGCGCCATGCGCGAGGGCATTCACCGCGATGGCCGGCATCTCTATCCCGCCTTTCCCTACACGCATTTTGCGAAAGCCGATGACGCGGACTTGCAGGCGCTCTATGCCTATCTGATGGCGCAGCCGCCGGTGCGTGCCGATGTCCCGAACAATGCGCTCAGGTTTCCGTTCAACCTGCGGCCGCTGATGGCGGGATGGAACGCGCTGTTCCATGACAGCAGCCTGTTCCAGCCTGATCCGACGAAATCGCAAGCATGGAATCGCGGCGCCTATCTGGTCGAGGGTTTTGGCCATTGCGGCGCCTGCCATTCGCCGCGCAACGCGCTCGGCGCGGAAAGGCATGACGCCTATCTCGCCGGCGGCTTTACCGACGGCTGGGAAGCGCCGGCGCTGACGTCGCTATCGCAAGCGCCGATCCCCTGGAGCGAAGACGAGCTTTTCGCCTATTTGCGCACCGGCGAGTCCCGCTTCCACGGCGTCGCCGCCGGCCCGATGGCGCCTGTGGTGAAGGAGCTTGCGCATCTGCCCGACCAGGATATCCGGACGATGGCGATCTATCTCGCTTCGTTCAACGAAGAGCAACTCGACAACACGGCGCAGGATGCGCTCGCAGCCAGGCTGGAAACCGACACGAAAGTCGCCGTCGCGTCCTCGCCGGGCGCGCGGCTGTACCTGGGCGCCTGCGCGGTCTGCCACGAGGTCGGCGGCCTGCCGCTGTTCGGCAGCCGGCCGTCACTGGCGCTGAACAGCAACCTGCACAGCGCACTCCCGGACAATCTGATCCAGGTGATCCTGCACGGGATCGCACAGCCCGCCGCAACCGATCTCGGCTACATGCCGGCCTTCCGCGACAGTCTTGACGACGACCAGGTCGCAGCGCTCGTCGACTATCTCCGCGGACAATTCGCGCCGGGCAAGCCGCGATGGTCGGATGTTCGCGCGACCGTCGGGCGGATCAGGGCGGGTTCGAATTGAGACGCAGGAGCTTATGCGAAAAGAGATTGGATTGAGTGGTCGCGGCGACGGAAGCGGCCCCCTCTCCCGCTCTTCGGCCGAAGGACCTGCAATCGGTCTTCGGCTACGACAATCTGTTTCGGGCTGTTGCCGAAGTAGAAATCGCGACAATGAAGACGTTGGCCGACATCGGGATCATCCCCGCGGCCGATATCGCATCGCTCACGCATGTTGTGGAGCAAGAACTTCTCGCCATTACGACGACTGAAGTCGCAGATGTGGAACGCAATGTGACCAGGCACGACATTCGTGCATGGGTGCGGATCGCCCAGAGCAAGGTGGACCCAGGACTTCGACGCTGGATTCATGTTCCGCTCACCAGCTACGACGTGCTCGATACCGCCCGGGCGTTGCAGTTCGTGCGCGGACACGAGGTCGTCAGGCGACTCACCGACAAGGTGGTTGGTTTGTTCGCCGAGCAAGTCAGTTCATACGCGCTGCAGCCTCAGATCGGCCGGACACATGGACAGCACGCGTTGCCCATCACCGTCGGCTTCTGGTTCGCGACGATCCTCAACCGGATTCTCACCAACCTCCAAAGTGCCAATCATGCCGCGGAAAAGTTGGTGGGAAAGATCTCCGGCGCTGTCGGCGTCTATAACGCTCAGGTGGGTCTCGGCATCGCAGCCCGCTGCGGTGACAGGACCTTTGAGGAGCGTGTGCTGGAAAAGCTCGGTCTCAAGGCCGCGCCGATCAGCACGCAAATTCTTCCGCCGGAACCGCTCGCCGATTACCTGTTCTCCTGCATCAAGCTTTCCGCCGCCTTCGGCCAGTTTGGTCGGGACGGCCGGCACTTGATGCGAACAGAGATCGCCGAACTCGGGGAGCCGTTCGAGAAAGGCCAGGTCGGATCGTCAACCATGGCGCATAAGCGGAACCCGATCAATTTCGAGAACCTGGAAGGGACATGGATCAAGAACCAGATTGAATTCGGGAAGGTTCTGGCGACGATGGTCAGCGAACACCAGCGCGACCTGGTCGGCAGCCCAATTGCTCGGGATTTTCCAACGATCGTGGTCAATCTGGTCAACCAGCTCAACACCCTGCTGCGTGAAACGAGCGGTAAACCGTTCATTTCGCGTATCGTGGTGGACGAAGCGTCGCTCAAGCGAAATTTCGACGCCCAGGGCGATGCGATTCTTGCCGAGCCGATCTATATCGCTCTCCAGATGGCAGGCTATGAAGGTGACGCCCACGAGTTGGTGAATCACATCGCCATGCCACATTCGGCACAGCACGGAGATCTCGCTGCTGGAAGCGACCCAATGGGCGCTGCAGCAGCAATCGGCAGGCCAGGTGTGGAGCAAGATCCCGCCGGAGACGATCGACATGCTGGGCAAGCCGGAGACCTATATCGGTGCCGCCGCGGCGAAGGCTCGGGAAGTCGCCACGCGTGCGGAGACTTACCTCAAGGCCCCACCCGCCACGGTCGACAGCGCAATTGCGCTGCCAACCGTGGCGACCTCCCCCGCAAGCGGGAGAGGTGCACCGAGTCCGTTGATGGGCCGGCTCAATCAGAGGCCGTTGAAGCGATTGCCTCAACCAAGCTTGGGATACGTCGCCTTGTCGAAGAAGCTCGAGCCGGCGACATATTTGCGCCCCGGCGACATGTCCGGCTTCTCCTCGCCTTCGCCGCCGCACTCGAAGGTCAGTTCGAGCTGAACCCCGCTCGGATCGTAGACGAACAACTGCCACAGCGAGGTTCCCGGCACGATGAACTCGCGCCAGTCGAGGCCGGCCGCCTTGAAGCGCGAGACATAGGAGCGATAGCCGGAGCAGGACAGCGAGACGTGGTCGATCGCCGCCGTTCCCGCGGGCGACTTGCCTTCCGGTCCGAGCGCCGGGCCGCCGGCATAGACGTGAATGATGGCGAGCCCGCCCGGCTGGGTGCAACCGAGCCACGCGCCGGGATAGCCGAAATCCGGCCGCGGAAATTCGCGCAATCCGATGATGTCGGTCCAGAATTTCCGCGTCGCCGCCAGGTTCTCGGTCTTGATCGCGATGTGATAGAGCCCGTGAACGGTGGCGAGCGGCACGTTTTGTCTCGGAGGTCTGGCTGGTTTCCTCAAGCAGTGGCGGTCATGGCGTCGTCATCCTCTTTCTCTGTAGTCCGATTTCAGCGGCAATCCGACGTCCCGATAAAGCGCCTTCATCGATTGGTCGCGGAACGGCGCCTCGTTCTTGTGCCTGGTGCCCTCGACGGGGTCGGCGCCCGCGAGCATGGTATCGGTCGCTGAAAGCGAAAACTCCATCACGAAGCGCATGCGGTCCTTGCGCAAGGCCTCGATCTCCAAGAGCCAGCTTTCGATATCACGCTTGCCTTGCTGTAGCGCTTCGTAATCAGCGCCGCCGCATTCGCGGCATCTTCGATTGCCTGGGTCGCGCCCTGGCCGAGCGTCGGCACCATACCGTGGGCGGCGTCGCCGAGATAGAGCACGTTGCAATCGCTGGCGCGATAGAGCAATTCATGCTCCTGCATCCGCGCCCAATGGGTCTCAGTGACATTTTGCACAGATGGTGTCGATCAGCCAGCGCGCCTGCGCGCTCGGCGGCGCGGATCGCGGCGTGTAGGCCGCGCGCAGCGCATCCGGCATTTTCTGCTCGGGCGCGATTTCCGCCTCGGGCGGAATCGGAAAGGCGCCGGCGATATAGATATGGTCCGGCGGCACGCGGAATGCCAGCAAGCGGTTGGGACCGTTGAACCATTGCTCGTAATCGTCGATCAACCCGTTCGACGTATCCGGAACCAGTACCCGGGAGATCGCAACCCCGATCTGCTTGATCGGCGGCTCGCCGGAAATGACGCGCCTTACGCCGGAGTAACGTCCGTCGGCCGCGATCAAGAGATCGATGCCGTCGAGCCGGAACGTCTTTCCGCTCCTAGTCCAGCGCGACCGACGTCTTGCGCGGATCGGCGGCGTCGCGGCCGATGGTCGTGATCTCGCAGCCATAGTGAACGGAAGCGCCGGCAGCTTCGCGCAAGACGCGATAGAGCTCCGACCATCGGATGCGCCAGCCGGGACCATCCGCGACATCGGCTAGCGGTAAATCGAACAGCACCGTGCCGTCGGTCAGCGAAATCCGCCAGTTGCGCCAGACGTAGCTTGCCCTGGTGATGTTGTCGGCGAGTTCGGGATCGACGGACGTCAACGCCTTGACCGCGTTCGGCCCGACATTGAGGCCGGTGCCGGCTTCGGAATGATCGTCCATCGCGACCCGTTCGAGACAAATCACCTCGACGCCGTCGAGCAAGCGAAATCTTGCGCGCCATCACGCAACCTGCGACGCCGGCGCCGATGATGACGATGCGCATCAGGCTGGCGCTCCGCGTCTTGCGAGGCGATGACGGCGATCAGCCCGCCGCCGTCCGGCCCCTGATGCTCGGCGCCGCCGGAGACGAAAATCCGGCCGTCGCCGATCACGCCGGCGACAAGGCCAGCGACCGCGCCGCGGATATGGCGTTGGGCGTTGATGTCGGTGTCATCGAGCATGGTGTGGCGGTGACCGCGCAAATTGCCGCGCCGATCAGGCTCGCATTTCACCAGCACGCAGGCGATGCGGCCGGCATCGGCGGCGGAGACCTGCGGCTGGGCGGCGATGCCGAGATCGGCGAGCACGTCGACGACGCCGCCGATATCGAGCGCATCGCTCATCGGCCGGTGCGCAATCCGCAACGCGCCGCCCCAGGCCGGGCTGTTGCCGAGCACGACGACCTCGTTGCTTTCGACCTCGACGCCGGAGGAAATGCTGGCGCGCGGCGACTGGATGGAAAAGTCGCTCAACAGCGAGCCGTCGTTGAAATCTTCCGGCTTGATCTCGTCGAGACCCGAGCGCGACGCCGAACGCGCCCGCCGCGCGCGCAAAGGCCATCGACTTGTTCGGGTCATTGGTGAGCGGCGTCTTGCCCGCGGCGATCGCCGCCGCCGCGCGGGCGACCGTCACGCAAGGACATTTCACCTGCACGAAATGCACGTCGTCCAGCTGCTCGATCCCGGCATTGGCGATCGCCTGGCGGACGGCTGTCGCGACGCTCTCGACATGCGCGCGCCGGCCGACGTCTTCGGCCGGAACCGGCGCGCTGAACGCGGTTCCGATCGCAAGCGCCGAAGGATACTGCCGCGTCGATGCCCTCGCTGACGCAGAACACGCTGTAATGCGGGCTCATCACCCCTTCGGTGCCGCCGGAGAGCACGCACGGAATTTCGCGGATCAGTTGCGCCGCCGGCTTGTTCAGATGCTGCCGACAACAGGCCCATCAGGGTCTGGGTGAAGTAGCCGCGGGTGAAATCGTTGACGCCGCCATTGCCCTCGGTCTTGCCGATGATCGCCGTGACATCCGCCGCGCGGATCGTTCCGCCGCGATCAGCGCGCTCGAGCTCGGAAAGATCGCCGGGATGCGCCATCGTGAGCCTGAACACCTGCGCGGTTCTCATGCCTTGCGCCCTCGCCGGATCAGTTCGAACAGGCGGCTCGGGCTGAGCGGGATTTCCAGAAGCTCGATCTTCTTTCGCTCTGAGGTCGAGCGCATCCTCGATCGCCTGCGCGAACAGCGGACCCGACCGGAATGGCGCCGGCTTCGCCCGCGCCCTTGATGCCCAGCGGATTGAGCGGCGACGGCGTCGTGGTGTGATCCAGCACCATGCGCGGCACTTCGAGCGCAGTCGGCAGCAGATAATCGGCGAGCGAGGCGTTCAGCAAGCTGCCCCTGCTCGTCGAACGACAGCTTTTCGTAGAACGCGTTGCCGATGCCCTGCGCGACACCGCCATGGATCTGGCCGGCGAGGATCATCGGATTGATCACGGTGCCGCAATCATGCACCACGACGTATTTGAGGATCTTCAATTCGAACGTCAGCGGGATCGATCTCGACGATCATGGCATGCACGCCGTTCGCGGTGGCGCCGCTCGGCGGTCCGAAATATTGCGTCGATTCCAGGCCCGGCTCGGTGCCCGGCTTGACCGCGCCGCGCATCGGATTGGCGCGCTGCGCCAGTTCGCCGAGGCGGATGAATTTTTCGGGGATGCCGGTGATCGACACCTTGCCGTCGGCGATGCACCAGATCGTCTTCGGAACATTCGAAGGCGTCGCTGGCGAGTTTCAGCGCCTTCTTGCGCACGGCGCGCGAGGCTTCGTTGACGGCATTGCCGGCCACCACCGCGCCGCGGCTGGCAAAGGTGCCGGCGCCCCAATAGAACTGATCGGTATCGCCGGTGACGATATCGACGTCGGTGACATCGACGCCGAGCTGATCGGCGACAATCTGCGCGAAGCTCGTGAAATGCCCCTGCCCCTGGGTGCCGATGCCGGTCGCGACGCTGACCTTGCCGTTGGCCTGCACCTGAACCTTGGCGCCTTCGTAAGGACCGATGCCGGTGCCTTCGACATAGCAGGCGATGCCGATGCCGACGCAGCGGCCTTGCGCGCGCAGCTTCGGCTGCTCTTCCCTGATGAACTTGTCGTAGCCGATAGCTACGAACGCCTTGTCGAGCACCGGCTCGTAATTGCCGCTGTCATATTCCAGCGGCGAAAATCCTGGTAGATGATCTCGTTCTTGTACGGGAACGCATCCGGTCGGAATCAGATTGCGGCGACGGATTTCGGCCGGATCGATGTCGAGCTCGCGCGCGGCGAGATCGAGCAATCGCTCGATCACGAACACGCCGTGCTGGCGGCCCGCGCCGCGATACGGCGTGACGATCGGCAGATTGGTGAACATCGGCGTGAACGTGCTGTCATAGGCCGGGATCACGTAAGGCCCGAGCAAGGTGCACTGGCTGTTGATCGGCACCGTCAGTCCGTACGGATTGTACGCGCCGGTATCGTGCAGGAAGACGTCCTTGACGCCGAGGATGCGGCCATCGCGGTCGATCGCGATTTCGGCGTCGTGGATCTGGCCGCGCTCATGCGTGGTCGCGACAAAATGCTCGAGCCGGTCCTCGATCCACTTGATCGGTCGGTTGAGCCGCATCGAGATCCACGGCAGCGCCAGCTCTTCCGGATAGAACATCATGATCTTCGGCCCGAAGCCGCCGCCGACAAAGGGCGCGATCACCCGCACCTGCCGCTCGCCGAGACCGAGCTGGGCTGCAAGGCCGTTGCGGACGAACACCGGCGCTTGCGTGGTGTCCCAGACCGTCAGCTGCTCGGCCGCGCGCATTCCATTGCGCGACCACGCCGCGGGTCTCGATCGGCGAGGAGATGCCGTGCTCGTAACGAAAGCGGCGCTTGAGCACGAGATCGGCTTTCGCGGCGGCGCTACGATAGTCGCCCTTGGTTTGCCGGACATGCGAGGCGACGTTGGAGCCGAGATCGTCGTGAACGCGATGCCGAGCCATTCTCGAGCGCGGCTTCGAGATCGACGACCGCCGGCAGGATTTCCAGATCGACCACAATATCGTCCAGCGCGTCCTCGGCGATGTAGCGGCTTTCCGCGACGACGATCGGCGAGCGGCTCGCCGGCATAGCGGACCTTGTCCTTGGCCAGCGGCATATGCGTGCGCAGGTTGAAGACGATGCCCGGGATCGGCGGCGGCGGCACCAACAGCGGCCCGGGCTTGCCAATAGGCGCCATAGTCTTCGGCGGTATAGACCGCGATCACGCCGGGGCGCTTCATCGCCTCAGACACATCGATCCGCTTGATCCTCGCATGCGCGACCTGGCTGCGCAGGAAGCGGCGTGCAGCATGCCCGGCAGTTCGACATCGTCGATGAACAGCGCCTGCCCGGTCAGGAGCTGCTTGTCCTCATTGCGTTTGACCGGCGCGCCAAAAAATCGCGTGGTCATGGCGCAGCGCCCGCATCGCCTGCGCCGCCGCCATCATGGCATCGACGATATTCTGATAGCCGGTGCAGCGGCAGAGATTGCCGGACAGCGCCTCGCGCACCTCGTCTTCCGACGGCGCGGGGTTTTCCTCCAGGATACGCGGTCATGGTCATCAGGATGCCCGGCGTGCAGTAGCCGCATTGCAGGCCGTGATGCTCGTGCATCGCCGCCTGAATCGGGATGAGTTCGCCGGACACTGGGCTTGCGAGCCCCTCGACGGTCGCAAGTTCATGGCCGTTGGCCTGCACCGCCAACATCAGGCAGGAACGGACCGGCGCGCCGTCCAGCAAGACGTGCAGGCGCCGCAAACGCCGTGTTCGCAGCCGACATGGGTGCCGGCGAGCAGCAGTTCGTGGCGCAGGAAGTCGCTCAAGCAGCATCCGGGATTCGACGCGGCCGCGATAGGCCGTGCCGTTGACCGACAGCTCGATGTCGTGGCGCGTCAGGCTGCATGGCCGACCCGCTGCTGCGCCGCGCGAATGGCGCGGCTGACCAGGACGCCCGCGATGTGGCGCTGGTAGTCGGGACTGGCGTGGACGTTGCCGGACGGCGCGATCATGCTCTGCACCTCGGCCGCGACCGCCTCGATCGCCTTGTCGGTCAAGCGTTGCCCGATCAGCGAAGCGGCGGCGTGGCTGGCATCCACCGGCGTCTCGCCGACCCCGCACAGCGCGAGCCGCAGCTCCGAGCAGTCGCCCTTCCTCGTCCAGCGTGACGATGGCGGCGACGCCGGCGAGCGCAAAATCGCCGCGCCGGCGCGCCACTTCCATGAAGCAGCTTCCCGTGCGCGGCTTCGGCGTCGGGAAACAAAACCTCCACCAGCATTTCGTCGGCCGCGATATCCGTCGTGAGCAGCCCGACGAAGAAATCGGCCGCGGCGACTTCCCGCTCGCTTGGCTGTCGACTTGATCCGCATCCGCGCACCCATCGCGGTCGCAACCGCCGGCAGTTCGGAGGCAGGATCGGCATGGGACAGGTTGCCGCCGATGGTGCCGCGATTGCGGATTTGCGGATGGGCGATGTGGGGCAGCGCGTCGGCGAACAGCGGACAGGCTTTCAGAAAATCGCCGTTCCGTTCCAGCGCACGATATCGCGTCAGCGCGCCGACGCGAATCCCCTTGCCCTCGGACCGGCTGACCCCCGCCAGTTCGCCAAGGCCGTTGATGTCGATCAGCACGGACGGGCGCGCCAGGCGAAAGTTCATCGCCGGGATCAGGCTCTGTCCGCCGGCCAGAAATCGCGCCTCGTCGCCATATTCGGCCTTCAGCGAAAGCGCCTGATCGAGCGACGAAGCGCGCGACATATTTGAATGGAGCAGGCTTCATCATGCTCGCTCGAGGCAACCTGGGATTAGGGACTTGGCATTCGCTTCATTCTCGCGAACGCATCGGTTGAAATTATCTGTCGTCGAAGCATAGCAAGTCAAAATCAGCTCCTTGAAAACATTGCCATATCTGCATCGAAAGAGAGCGAATTCCTGCTTATTATTCTGTCCCGCTGCTCAAACAATGGGCGCGCCACTTATTGCGGCTTTTGCCACTATCCCGGCATGGCATCGCCAAGACCAAATATTTCAACTATCAGCGAACCGATGGTGAGGAATTCGCCCGGACGAAACCCCGTTGCACGCCGTTTCGGTCAGCACAACTGACGTAGTCTCGACGGAATCCGCGTCCAAGCGGCTGGTCGTCGACGCGCAGGACATCTCGCTGACATTCGAGACCGCGGACGGCAGGGTCGACGCGCTTTCCAATGTCAGCCTGCAGGTCGCCGAGCGGGAATTCGTCTCCTTCATCGGCCCGTCCGGCTGCGGCAAGACCACGATGCTGCGGGTGATCGCCGACCTGCAGCAGCCCTCCTCGGGCACGCTGCTGGTCAACGGCATGAGCGCGGAAGAGGCGCGGCTGGCGCGCAGCTACGGCTATGTGTTCCAGGCGCCGGCGTTGTTTCCGTGGCGGACCATCGAGAAGAACCTGAAGCTGCCGCTGGAGATCATGGGCTTCTCGGAACGTGAGCAGCAGCAGCGCGCCGAGCGCTATCTCTCGCTGGTCAATCTGACCGGTTTCGAGCGGAAATTTCCCTGGCAGCTTTCCGGCGGCATGCAGCAGCGGGTGTCGATCGCACGCGCGCTGTCGTTCGATCCGGCGATGCTGCTGATGGACGAGCCGTTCGGCGCGCTCGACGAGATCGTCCGCGACCATCTCAACGAGCAACTGCTGAAGCTCTGGAAAACCACCGAAAAGACCGTGCTGTTCGTCACCCATTCGATACCGGAAGCGGTTTTCCTGTCGACCAAGATCGTGGTGATGTCGCCGCGGCCGGGCCGCATCATCGATATCATCGATTGCAATTTTCCGCCCGATCGTTCGCTGGAGATCCGCGAGACGCCGGAGTTCGTCAAGATCGCACAACGCGTCCGCACCGGCTTGCGCGCAGGACACTCCTATGACGAGTAGCTCGCTCGCGCTGCCCTTCGCGCGCGCCGCGGGCGCTGGCGCGTCATCCATTGGTCGAACGTTACGCGCCGCTTGCGACCACGGTGCTGGCGCTGATCGCGATCTGGTATGTCGCTGCCGTTGCCATGAACTGGTCGCTGGTCCGCGACGGTTTTGAGCGCGAGGAAACGCCCTACACGATCACCGACGTCCTGGCCGGCACCATGGATGCGGAGCGTCCGCTGCTGCCGGCGCCGCACCAGATCGTCTCGACGTTTTTGGACGACGTGTTCGGCTATCCGCCGCTCGCCCCGCGCAGCCTGGTCTATCACTCGCTGGTGACGCTGTCGGCGACGCTGCTCGGTTTCGTGCTCGGTACCGTGTTCGGCATCGCGCTCGCCTTGATGATCGTGCATAGCCGCGTGCTGGAGCGCAGCCTGTTGCCATGGATCATCTGTTCGCAGATGGTGCCGATTCTGGCGCTGGCGCCGATTTTCATCGTGGTGCTCGGCGCGCTCGGGTTGCAGGGGCTATTGCCCAAATCGATCATCTCCGCCTATCTCTGCTTTTTCCCGATCACCATCGGCATGGTGAAGGGCCTCACCTCGCCGGACCCCCTGCAGCTTGAATTGATGCGGACCTGGTCGGCCGACACCCGTCAGATTCTCTGGAAATTGCGCTGGCCGGCCGCCGTCCCCTATCTGTTTGCGAGCCTGAAGGTGGCGATCACGATCTCGCTGATCGGCGCCATCGTCGCGGAATTGCCGACCGGCGCGGAAGCCGGCATCGGCGCGCGGCTGCTGTCGGGCTCCTATTACGGGCAGACGGTGCAGCTGTGGGCGGCGCTGGTTGCCGCCGCCGTGCTCTCCTCCGGCCTGATCGGCATCGTCGCCCTGGTCGAGCGCACCGTTGCGCGCCGCATGGGAGCGCATTGATGGACCCGCGCAAACTTCGGCTCGGGCTTTTGCTCGCAGCGTTCGCGATCCTGCTCGCTTTCGTGCTGCCGCTCGCGCCCGGGGCGTCGCGGTTCTTGTCACACCCGATCTGGGAGGTGGCCGCCGGTGGCGGCGTGCTGTTCGTGCTGGCGGCCTGGATGGCCGACGCGAGGTCATCGGCGATCGGCATCGCCGGCGTGCTGCTGACGGCAATGACGTCGCTGGTTCTGCTCCGCGATCCCGCAGATCGCGGGCTCGGCGGGTGCCGGCTTCTGGGCGATCGTGATCGCTTGCCTGGCTCGCGGCGGCGACGCTGCGTGATCAATCTCGCGAGCCAGCGACCGATCCGGCATCGAGCGGCGGCGGATGGTCAATATCCTCGTCCCGCTCTTGTTCGGCGCCACCGTGTTCTATCTCTGGGAAGTCGCCGTGCGCGGCTTCGGCGTGCCGCCGGTGCTGTTGCCCTCGCCGAGCGCGGCTGCCGCCAGATTTGCGTCGTCGTTGCCGATTCTCGACCGCGGATTTTATCCAGACCTTCGTTCGCGGGGTCCTGATCGGCTATGCGATCGGCTGCGGCGCCGGGCTGCTGGTCGCGATCCTTGCGCATCGGTTCGAATTCCTCGGCCGCGGCCTGCTGCCGCTTGGCAATTTCTTCTCCGCGCTGCCCTTGGTCGGCATCGCGCCGATCATGGTGATGTGGTTCGGGTTCGACTGGCCCTCGAAAGCCGCCGTGGTCGCGCTGGTCACCTTCTTTCCGATGCTGGTGAACGCGATCGCGGGCCTTTCCGCTTCCGGTCATATCGAGCGCGACCTGATGCGCTCCTATGCCGCAAGCCACACCCAGAGCCTGACCAAACTCTATCTGCCGGCGGCGCTGCCGTTCATCTTCAACGCGCTCAAGATCAACGCGACGCTGGCGCTGATTGGCGCGATCGTTGCAGAGTTTTTCGGGACACCGACGCAGGGCATCGGGTTTCGCATCTCCACCGAAGCCGGACGCATGGCGATCGACATGGTCTGGGCGGAGATTGCGCTGGCCGCCCTCGCCGGGATGGCTTTCTACGGTTTTGTCACGCTGGCCGAACGCGCGACAACTTTCTGGCACCCGTCTTACCGGACCTAGGTCGGCAAGGTCGATGATTTGGAGCTTTCGATGAAGCACAGTTTTGCTCTGGCAGTCGCCCTGACGCTCGGCCTTTCGATGGCGAGCGCGAAGGCCGCCGATACCGTCACCATTCAGCTCAAATGGGTCTCGCAGGCCCAGTTCGCCGGCTACTTCGTTGCCAAGGACAAGGGCTTCTACAAGGACGCCGGCCTCGACGTCACGATCAAGCCGGGCGGCCCGGATGTCGCCCCGCCCCAGGTGATCGCGGGCGGCGGCGCCGATGTCGTCGTCGACTGGATGCCCTCGGCGCTGGCGTCGCGCGAAAAGGGCGTGCCGCTCGTCAACATCTCGCAGACCTTCAAGAAGTCCGGACTCGAACTGACCTGCCGCGCCGACACCGGCATCAAGAAGCCCGCCGACTTCAAGGGCAAGACCATCGGCATCTGGTACGGCGGCAACGAATATCCGTTCCTGTCGTGGATGTCGAAGCTCGGCTACAAGACCGACGGCTCGCCGGACGGCATCAAGATCATCAAGCAGGGCTTCAACGTCGATCCGATCCTGCAGAAGCAGGCGGATTGCGTTTCCACCATGACCTATAACGAGTACTGGCAGGTGATCGACGGCGGCTACAAGCCGAGCCAGCTCGTGGTCTTCAAATACGCCGACGAAGGCGTCGCTACGCTCGAAGACGGCCTCTACGTGCTGGAGAAGAACCTGAACGATCCGGCCTTCGTCACCAAGATGGCCAAGTTCGTCAAGGCGTCGATGAAGGGCTGGGAATACGCCAAGGCCCATCCTGACGAAGCCGTGAAGATCATTCTTGCCGCCGACTCGACCGGCGCCAAGACCGAGAAGGACCAGAAGCGGATGATGGGCGAAATCGGCAAACTGCTCGGCGATGCCGACGGCAAGCTCGACGTCAAGGACTACGATCGCACGGTCGCAACCTTGATGTCGGGTGGCTCCGACCCCGTGATCACCAAGAAGCCCGAAGGCGCCTACTCCTTCGCCGTCTATGACGCGATGAAGAAGATGTGACGCGAAGAAAGAAATAGAGGCCCGCAACTGAAGGGACGGGATTTCGATCCCGTCCATCGCAAGCCACGCCCCAGCGCATTTCCGATCTAGGCGAGCCTCATTCGGGACGATATCGTCGGGCGCGACTTCCGGGAATTGACCGACATGACCGCATCAATCGCACGCCCTGCATCCAGTTCCGATGCGGGGGTCCTCGAACTTCTACGGCGCTTCAAAACCGACGAAGCAGCCGCAGATCGAAACGCAGCCGATTGCCTCGAACAGGCCAAAGCCGTCGAGCCCCTGCTGAAGGCGTTCGAATATTTGCCGCGAGATACCACGCGGCGTCCGGGTCCGCTGTCGGGCATTCCGGTCGCGATCAAGGACATCATCGCCACCCACGACATGCCGACCACGAACGGCTCGCCGGTCTACAAGGATCACGTTCCCGCTGCAGACGCCTGGGTGGTCGAGCGCCTGCGCAATCTCGGCGCGACCATCTTCGGCAAGACCGTATCGACGGAATTCGCCTGGCGCCATCCCGGACCGACCGTCAACCCGTGGAATACCGACCATACGCCGGGAGGATCGTCGTCCGGCTCCGCGGCGGCGGTGGCGGCAGGGATCGTTCCGCTCGCGCTCGGCACGCAAACGCTGGGCTCCGTGATCAGGCCCGCCGCCTTCAACGGCGTCGTCGGCCTCAAGCCGAGCTTTGGTGCGATTCCGCGCACCGGCGTGCACCCCTTAAGTCCGTCGCTCGACCATGTCGGGTTTTTTGCCCGGCGCGTCGACGATGTCGCGCTTGCGCTTTCCCTGCTTGCCGGTTCCAGCGACAGCGATCCCCACGGCCGGCCGCTTCCCGGATTTCAGGTCGATATCGACCGCGGCCTAAGCCGCTGGAAAAGCCGCGCCTCGGCGTCGTCCGTTTCGAAAAATGGTCGCGCGCCGAGGCCGAACAGCAAACAGGCTTTCGATGCTGCGATCGCGAAGTTGCGCGACGCCGGCGCCGTCTTGGAAGAGCTCGAACTATCCGAGCTCGATCAGGTCAACTGGACCGCCATCAACACCATTCTCGCCTGCGAGGGCGCCGCGATCTTCGCCGACCTGGTCGCGCGCCATCCCGACCGCACCAGCGATCATTTGAAGTCGCTGGTCGAGGCCGGCAAGAACTTTTCGCGCGATCGACTATCTCTCAGCCAAGGCGATCCAGGAAACGCGCAAGAACGCTTTCGCAGGCGAGATGTCCGGCTACGACGCGTTGCTGACATTGCCGGCGTTCGGCGAAGCGCCGCGCGGATTGCACTATACCGGCGATGCCGAATATTGCGCACCATGGACGTTCCTTGGCGTACCCGCCGCGACGCTTCCGATCGGATTCGGCAAGAACAAGCTGCCGCTCGGCCTTCAGATCGTCGGCGGATACCGAAACGATCTCCGGATGCTCCGCGTGGCAAAATGGATCGAGACGATTCTAGTAGCTTCCGCCAAATGAATGGGGCATTTTGAAGCTCCACGCCTAGTGTTTAACAGCAGGCGGAGCCCTTTGTGCAGGGCGACGTACTTATGAAATCGAGCTCGATTAGTGCGGTTTGGTCGATGTCCGCCGTGCCCCGATAGCGACCGAGTTTTGCGTTGCGACTCATCACGAACGCGACATAACTCTGGCGATCCACGCTGCTATCTCCGATTTCGTTAGAGACACCAATCTTCACGTCGGCGGCTGGCTCATAGCCTTGGCGAGCGGTTCCAGCGGAACTCGCAGGCAAAGCCGGCTAGCAGCGAAAGATACAAACCCAATCACCGCAGCGAGGCGCCATTGAAATCGAAAGGCCCATTCGATGACAATGGGGAAATTGGACCAATCCTCACAGGTTGCCTGAAGTGCCCATGAAAATCCTAACGACGAACTCCTCCTAATGGCACGCGCTTCATCGTCTTGAGGTGACGTATTGGTACGACGTCGACTTCAACGAAGGGCGCACTGCCCATGAATTTTTCACCCCGGACGAGGTGAAAATGGTGGGTCACAACCGGTTTGAAGGGCGTGAAGAGATCCGAGCATTTTATGAGTGGCGTGCTCGTCAAAACGTCGCGAAGCAGTGCGTCAACTGGGGATTAGCGGCGTGAGAGCAGTGCGTCACCTGGTCACCAATCTATATGTCGCGTCGAGCAGCGAAGGCTGCGCGACAGTGCGGGGTTCGTCGTTTTCTATGGTGGTAAATCGAAGCTTCCATCAAATTCCCCTATGGTGGCGGATTTGGTCAATCGAGTGTGTATTGAACAAAGACAACGTATGGCAATTCAAATCACACACACTCCAGCCGGTATTCATGAGTAACAGAGTTCGCCTCCGTCAATGCAGATCGATGCCAACTTCTTAAGGCAGCACGCGAGCGAACGCAGGATCATCGCCACGACGCCAAGGGTCGTTAGTCCGTTTGGCAGTCGGGAACACGATCTTCATAGGCGGAATGTTTGTGGGCGGCGCGGTCGGCTGAGGGGCGCGGCCTCGCTTGGAATTAGCTGGCTGGGCCGCTATCTGCGCTTTCGGGGCAGTCCCGATCGCAATCGCATAGGGCCTGCATGCTTGCGGTCGTGTGGCAGAGAAGCGGGCGGACTGAACACCATGCTACGCCACGCCCCGGTATGAAGTGGATGGAGCGTGCCTAGGCTTTGTTCCGGGCCTGCCTCGGGTGCTCGGCCCTGGCCGGACCACCTGATCGCTTGGACTTGTCTCGTCCGTCGTCATGCGCCTGCGATCGCCAGCTCGCGATTTCGGCAAGCTCTGCCTCGGGCCGCGTGACGACGGTCTCGCGCCGTCCGAG
Source organism: uncultured Alphaproteobacteria bacterium (assembly GCA_963777475.1). GTDB lineage: Bacteria > Pseudomonadota > Alphaproteobacteria > Rhizobiales > Xanthobacteraceae > Bradyrhizobium. Next base: position 21,068 of record CAVZQX010000030.1, on the reverse strand, counting down.
ATAGATGTGGCCGCTGTCGCCATCGATGGTGATCCAGTCGCTCGCCGAGACCGTGACGCCGGCAAGCTGCGCCCGGTCGGCGGCAACGTCGACCGTCATGCCGCTGCATCCGACGATACAGGGTTTTCCCATCTGGCGCGCGACCAGCGCCGCATGGGCGGTGCGGGCGCCCACCGAGGTCACGATGCCGGCCGCGATCGCAAAGCCCGCGACATCGGCGGTGCTGGTATCGGGACGCATCAGGATCACGGGGTCGCCCATGGCCGCAAGCCGCTCGGCACCTTCAGACGAGAACGCCGCGCGTCCGACCGCGATGCCGCCTGACGCGCCGATTCCGCTCAGCAACGGCGCGTCGGCCGCGACCAGGGAAACCTGATCGAGCGCGGCAAGATCGATGCCGGCAATCCGCTCCAGCGCGTCCTGTTGGGTGATCAGCCCCTCATGGACGAGATCGATGGCGATGCGCAAGCCGGCGCGCGGCGTCCGCTTCGCGGCGCGCGTCTGCAGGATCCACAATTTGCCGTCCTCGATGGTGAACTCGACATCCTGAACGTCGCCGAATTCCTGTTCGAGCCGCTTCAGGATATCGCCGAGTTCGGCCGCTATCTTCGGCAGCGAGCGGACGATGGTCTGTTCGGTATCGGGGGTGCGGCGGCCGGAGACGACGTCTTCGCCCTGCGCATCCAGAACCAGGTCGATCATCGGCTGCGGCAGCCCGGTCGAGGGATCGCGCGAGAACGCGACGCCAGCCCCGGACGACAGCCCGCCGTTGCCGAACACCATGGCCTGAACCGTGACCGCGGTACCTTCCAGATGATCGAGGTTCTGCAGGCGCCGATAGGTCTGCGCCCGCTCGCTCATCCACGAACGATAGACAGCCCTGGCAGCGCTTTCGAGCTGCGCCGGCGCATCCTCAAGCCAGGCGTCGTCGTCTCGTTCCTCAATCATGGCCCGCTCGTCCGCGGCAAGGCGTTCGAGCGCCTCGCTGTCGAGCTCGCGGTCGGAGGCCGCCCCCTCGCTTGTCGTCAATTCGGCGAGGCGCGCAGCGAACGGCCCGGGATCGAGCCCGAGCACGGTCTCAGTGTAGCTCTCGAGGAAGCGCCGCCGGCAATCCCACGCCAGCCGAGGCCGGCCGGTGCAGCGGATCAGACCCTGCACGGCGGCGGGTGTGCAGCCGACGTTGAGCACGGTATCGAGCATGCCCGGCATCGATCGCGCGGCGCCCGACCGCACCGATACCAATAGCGGCCGGCGGTGGTCACCGAAGCGCTTTCCAGTGGCGCTCTCCAGGAACTCGATGCCCTCCTTCAATCCTTCGCGAAGATCGCCCTCGGCATGCGCGTCCTGGTCGATGATCGCAGCGCAGAGCCTGACCGGGAGCACGAACGCCGGCGGCACCGGCAGACCGAGCGCGGCCATCCGCGTCAGATTTGCGGCTTTGGCGCCAATCAGGTCAGCGGAATGCGGCTTCGTCGCTACGCCGCCGATACGCACGATATGCATAGGGGGAAATCCTCGTTAGGCCGACAGATCGGTCATGATGTGCCGCCGCAGCAGATATCCGAATCCAGCCAGCCGGTCGGTTGCGCGCTCGATGGCGCGGGCAAGCTCGAGAACGGAGAGCGACGTCGCCACGTCGAAACCGCCGGCAAACACCCGCGCGGTGACATCGCGTTCCCGCTCATCCGCGGCATGTTCGGCATCGATCAGGCGAATGACGGCGTTGAGCGCATCTTCGGAGTCGGCGCGATGTCCCTCCGGAACTTCGACGGCGGCGGCAAGCCCCGAAGCCGCGGCTTCGGTCGCGGTCGTGGCAACGGCGCACAGTTGCGCGAGCGCCGACAACAGCGCGGAATCGATTCCCTCCGGCGCCAGCGAGGCAATGAAAGCGGCCTGCTCCAGTTCATCGATGGATTCCTCGACCCGGTCCACCAGCTGTTCGATGATCGGGTCGGCGTTGAGACGAGCCACTTCGTTGCGGGCTTCGATGGCGATGCGATCCGCCTTGCGTTCGATCCGGCCGGCGCGAGCCGTCAGTTGCTTGCTTTCCGACGGACGACCTGCCTGCAACTCGGCGATATGGTGGGCGATTGCGGCGGCGATGTCGTGCGCCAATCCGACCTGACGCAGGACAATGGCGAGCAGCGCGCTGTCGACGCGTTCCAGGTGCATGACCAGGTCGGCTTCGATCTGGTCGCGGACCAGCCTGATCGATCGTCCCGCATTCAACGCCTCGGTGGAAACGCGCATCGCGGTCTTGAGAAAATCCACCGCGGCACCGCGCCCGAGCGCCTGATCCAGCCGCTCGCCGAAACCGATCCGGGTCGGTGCCGCGTTCCGCACCGCGGTTCCGATCAATTCGTTGCCGCCCAGTTCAAGGAAGCCGCGATGGCCGATCCGCTGCCGCGCGGCCCAATCGAGAATGCGCGCCGCATCGTCCTTGGCGACCCAGCTACGCAGCAGCTTGCGCGCCTTGTTCCAGTCGATCAGAAACACCAGCGCCGCGCCAAGCGCATGAAGGAACGCGTTGCGATCCGACGCGCTATCGGCCTGATACTGCCCGGTGACGAGATAGAAGGCGTTGTCTTCGCCGAGACCCGTCGCGACGTGGCGATCGAGCCCGCTCCATTTCGCCTGAAACTTGTCGAACAGCGCGACGAAGAATTTGGCGCGCGCGCGATGCACGTCCGTATAGGTCACGGTCACCGCATTCCTCTTGACCGCGATCACCACCACATGCGCGTCGGTGGTGCCGATATCGTTCTGGATCAGGAGCCGGCCGCCCGAACGCGTCGCCATGGTATCGAGGCCCGGATGGTTGAACTTCAAGCCACGGGTGTCGTTCAACCCCGCCATGAAACTTTCCACCGGCGCACGGTCTTCCGCGTGCAGGCCGAAGACCTGGGCGCCGCTCAAGCTTTCCTCGGAGCAATCCGCGGCCAGCCGGTTCAGCGCCTTGTGCAGATCCATCACCAGCCGATGCAGGCTATCGGCGCCGCCCTCTGCCATACCGGTCAATTTGGCGACTCGCGCGATCTCGATTTCGTTGGCCGCCTCGAGCAGGCCGGCGGCGCGGATCGCGGCGAGCCGCGCGCGCATGGCTTCACCCTCGGCCGGCTTTCCGGCGTTCACCGCGTGCAGCATCGTCGCCGCATCGTCGAGGATTTCCTTCATCAGCCTGGCGAGGTTGGGCGCGGTCATCCGGCCGTCGCCGGCAAGATGGGCGCCGCCGATCAAGGTCGCGAGCGCGGCCGGCGCGATACCGGCGGCGTGACATTCGACCTGCAAGTCGGTCGCGGGATGATCGGGCTCTCGCGCATGATGCGCGGCCGCCTGCAGCGCGCTCAAGCGAACCTTGATCCGGTCGTTCGCGGCCAATCCCTCCGCGACCAGCGACGGCAACAGAATATCGGCCTGTCCGAGTTCTTCGATAATTCTTGATTTCATGACCTGCCAACCGAAGAGGGTGACAGGCTTATGCCCTACATCGGCGACAGCTTCATTGCGCCAGATCATTCATTAAAGTGTCATATTGAGCGACGGCGGGCGCCGATCACAACATCAAGGTTTGTGCGACGCCTCTGCTCCGGGCGAGCCAGCCAAAAGACGCGACAATGCCGCGCCGACCTCGGAGGCGCGCGGCGGATCGGCGCCGGCCCGGCTGCATGTAACGGCGGCGCAGTGCGACGCAAATGACAGCACCCGACCGAGTTCCTCCGACGTCGTCTGCGCCAGCGACGCAGGTCCGATCCGCCCGATGGCACGCAAGGCAAACAGCAATGCAGCCTGAAAACTGTCGCCGGCTCCGATGGTATCCACCACGTCCACGACTCGGCGCTGCGATCTCAACTGCGCCGGCTTGCTTGTGCCATGCCTGCGCTCCCTTGATGCCGCGGGTAATGACGACCAGGCTTGCGCCGGCCTCGACGAGGGATTTCGCTCTCCCCGCATGATCGAAAGCGCCATACAGATATTCAAAGTCGACATCCGACATCCGCACAATGTCGGCCTTGGCTGCGAACGCGTCCATCCGATCGACGTAGCGGCGTTTGTCCCTGACAAGATTAGGCCGGCAATTCGGGTCGAACGAGATGGTGAGCGATCCGCGCGCATCCTCCACCATTGCAAGCGCCTCGGCCGCTCCGGAATCGTGGGTGAGCGTCGTCGATCCGACATGGATCGCTTCGATCTGGTCGAAGGCAATGGAGCCGCGCCGATACATCCAGTTCCGGGACGCCGTCGCCTCGTCATAAAAAGCATAGTGCGGCTCGCCGGCAATGGTGCGGATGAAGGCGAGCGTGGTCTCGTGATCGCTGCGGGTCGCATAGCGAAGATCGACCTGCGAGGCGAGCGCGTGGTCGGCGATCATGCGGCCGAACAGATCGGTCGAGATGCCGCCGACAAACCCCGCCGGCGCGCCGAGACGCGCCATGCCGACGGCGATGTTGAGGCAGGAGCCCCCCACCACCGGCACGGCCGCGTCGCGCCCGTCCACCGACTTGACGGGCAGGAAATCGACCAGCGCATCTCCGCAAGCAAGCAGCATGGCTCTAATTTTCCGCAACCGCGCCGGGGTGCACCTCGCGCATGGCGTCGCGGCTTTCCCGATCCAGTTTGCGCATCAATCCATGGACCCGTCGCTTGGTCCGGTGGAAGTCGGCCATGCCAGGCGCGGCCGGTTCGCTCAGGCAGCCGATCGCCGACATCGCGGCCATCGCCTCGCCGATCGATCCATAAGTGCCGCCGGCGACGGCACCCAGCATGGCAGCGCCGAGCAGGACCGGTTCCTGGGTTGCGGGAACCGCAATGCGCAAGCCCGTCGTATCCGCCATGATCTGGCGGACCAGCGAACTGCGTCCGGCGCCGCCGGCGATCACCATCAGGTCCGAGTCGATGCCGTGGTTGCGGAAAGCGTCGACGACATCCGCAAGGCCATAGGCCAGCCCGCATAGTCCCGCCACGAACAGCCGCTCCATCGAGCCGATGTCGGCATCGAGATCGAGCCCAGCGACGATCGCGCGTGAATCGGGATCGGCGAATGGCGAGCGGTTGCCGATGAACTCGGGAAAGACGTGGACGTCGCGGGCAAGCAACGCAGCTTCCCCGGGACTTGCCGAGCGCGAGAGGATGCGCCGCTCCAAATATTCCAGGATCTCCACGCCGTCGTCGTTCGCCGTCGCGGCGGCCTCGTTATGTGCCGCGTGGGACCGGACGAGATGATCGATGGCCGCACCGGCGGCAGATTGGCCGCCCTCGTTGAGCCAAAATCCGGGAACCATTGCCGAGTAATAGGGGCCCCAGACGCCCGGAACGTAGCGAGGCTCCGATGTCGTCGCCATGATGCAGGCCGAGGTTCCCATGATGTAGGCAAGGCGGCGGCGCACATCGACCGGCGCGCCCGACCTATCGCCGCCTCCGATCGTGCCGACGCCTCCGGCGTGAGCGTCGATCAACGACGCGCCGACCGGCGTTCCCGCTGATAGGCCGAAGTCGCGCGCGGCAGCCTCGGACAGGCCGGCACCCAAGGGCGTGCCGGGCACCGCAATCTCGTTGCCGATTTTCGCGTAGCCGTTGGAAGCGAGTTCGCCAAGACCGATGCGCTCGAAATAGCTGTCGCTCCAGCGCCGGTCATGGGCCAGATAATTCCATTTGCAGCCGAGCGTGCAGATCGAACGCGCCATCGAACCGGTGGCGCGAAAGGACAGATAGTCGGCAAGATCGAAGAAATGACCCGCCGCGCGAAAGGTCGACGGCAGGTGCCGCTTCAGCCAGAGCAGTTTTGGAATTTCCATTTCCGGCGAGATCGAGCCGCCGACATAGCGAAGGACGTCGTCCCGCGTTTCATTCACCAGCCGCGCTTCGGCGACCGCCCGATGATCCATCCAGACGATCACGTTGCGCCTGATATCGCCGGAGGCGCTGACGGTAAGCGGTTCACCGGCGGCGTCGAGCACCACCAGCGAGCAGGTCGCATCGAAGCCCAGGCCCTTGACGGCGGAAGGAGAGATAGCCGCCTCCGTCATGGCAGCACGGACAGAGGCGGCGCAGGCCGCCCAGATTTCGGACGACGACTGTTCGACGATGCTACCCGCCCCATGCCAGACCGTGATCGGATTGCGCGCGGTCGCCAACAGCCTTCCGGCCTCGTCGAACACGCCGGCGCGCGCGCTCGATGTCCCGACGTCGACACCGATGAAGGCCTGCTTCATTCCAATCTCGTACAAACTAGCCTATTTTCTTGAGCACGATCTTTCGGAAAACCGGCACCCACCCCGCTATCCAAGTGCGGGGCAGGCTTCTTCCGGATCATGCTCCAAATCTTGCTGCGTCACAAACGGCTTTATCCCCTCATCCTGAGGAGCTTGCGCAAGCAAGCGTCTCGAAGGACGAGGCCACCAGCGGGGCCTCATGGTTCGAGACGGCGCAAGAGCGCCTCCTCACCATGAGGGTTTAGGTTTAGTGGCACAGTAAGACTAACCCTACCAGCAGGTATAGCCGCCATCGACGAGAACGATGCTCCCGGTCATCAGGCTTGCGGCTTGCGATGCCAGGAACAGCACGACGGAGGCGATCTCATCGACCTCCCCCATTCGGCCCATCGGTGTACCACCGATCCAGGCATCATACATCTGCGGGTTGCTTTTGACGAACGCATTGAGCGGCGTCGCGATATAGGTCGGCGCGACCGCGTTGACGCGGACGCCGCGCCCACCCCACTCGGCCGCGAGCGATTTGGTGAGATGGTGCACTGCGGCCTTCGAGGCGTTATAATAACACTGCTCCTGCGGCTTGTTGACGATGAATCCCGACATCGAGCCGATGTTGACAATGGAACCCGACTTGGCCGCCAGCATGTGCTTGCCGAAGGCGCGGCAACACCAGAACGTGCCGTTGAGATTGACGTCGATGACGTTGAGCCAATGCTCGTCGGTCACCGTCTCCGCGGGCGTCTCGCTTCGGGCGATGCCGGCGTTGTTGACCAGGATATCGACCCCTCCGTAACGCGCCGCCAGTTCATCCGCCACTTCGCCGACCTGCCCTGAGTCCGTCACGTCCATGATGACGGTCTCGGTGTTCAGGCCTTTCGCCTTCAGGCTTTCGCAACCGGCCTGCGCAATACCGCCGTCGCGATCGGCGATCACGACCCTGGCGCCTGCTTCCGCGAGCGCTTCCGCGCACGCAAGCCCTATGCCCTGACCGCCGCCGGTCACCAGTGCCGTTTTTCGATCAAGCCTGAATTTTTCGAGATACATATTGTCTTCCTGTTGGCAAATCGGCGGAATTAGGGATGTCGCGCCGATGGCGCGCAGCGCTCACGACGTCCTGATAACGCTGCCCTCCTTGTCAAAGCGGTGAATGCGGCCGGGATCGGGCGACAGCCACACCGGGTCGCCGGCCTTCAGACTGAGCTCGCCGACATAGCGCACCGTCAGCGTGCCGAGCTTGCCGGCATCGACGTAAAGAAAGGTGTCGCTGCCGAGATGCTCGGCGACCGATACGGTCCCCGGCCAGCCTTCGCCCTCCTTGCCGACTCTCAGATGTTCCGGCCGGATGCCGATGGTGGCGACCCCTGGCTCGCCGGCCGCATCCCCGGGCACTAAATTCATCTTGGGCGACCCGATGAAGCCTGCAACGAAAAGGTTGGCGGGGTGTTCGTAGAGCTCCAGCGGCGAGCCGTATTGTTCGATGCGGCCCGCGTTCAGCACGACGATCTTGTCGGCCATGGTCATGGCCTCGACCTGGTCATGGGTGACGTAGACCGCGGTGGTGGCGAGCTGCTTCTGCAGCTTTGTCACCTCCAGCCGCATCTGGACGCGCAATGCCGCGTCGAGGTTGGACAGGGGCTCGTCGAACAGAAATGCCTTCGGCTCCCGCACGATGGCGCGGCCGATCGCAACGCGCTGGCGCTGCCCGCCGGAAAGCTCGCGCGGCTTGCGATCGAGATAAGGCGTCAGGTTGAGCGTCGCGGCTGCGGCTTCCACCTTGCGGTTGATTTCCGCGCGCGGCAGTCCCGCCATCTTCAACCCGAAGGCGATGTTGCCGCGAACGCTCATATGCGGATAGAGCGCATAGGACTGAAACACCATCGACAGGCCGCGCTTCGCCGGCGGCACGTCCACCACGTTGTGGCCGTCGATCAGGATTTGCCCGCCTGTGACATCTTCAAGTCCGGCAATCAGGCGCAACAGCGTCGTCTTGCCGCAACCGGACGGCCCGACGAAGACCACGAAAGAGCCGTCCGCGATGTCGAGGTTCGCGTCCTTGATGATATTGACCGGCCCGAACGATTTGCGGACTCCCTGGAGCGTGATCTGGCCCATGATGCCATAGTCCTTTCGCTACTTGACGGCGCCGAAGGTCAACCCGCGCACGAGCTGCCGCTGACTGAACCAGCCGAGAATGATGATCGGTGCAATGGCAAGCGTCGAGGCCGCCGACAGCTTGGCCCAGAACAACCCTTCCGGACTTGAGTAGGACGCGATGAACACCGTGAGTGGCGCGGCCTCGGAGGTCGAAAGATTCAAGGTCCAGAACGCCTCGTTCCACGCCAGGATCAGATTGAGAAGCATCGTCGAGGCGAGACCAGGGATCGCCATTGGCGTCAGCACATAGATGAGCTCGCGTTCGATGGTCGCCCCATCCATCCGTGCCGCCTCCAGGATATCCTTCGGTATTTCCTTGAAATAGGTGAAGAGCATCCAGATCACGATCGGCAGGTTGCCGAGACACAGGATCAGGATCAAGCCGAAGCGCGAATCCAGCAAACCGAAATTCCGGAACAAGAGATAGATCGGAACCAGCACGCCGACCGGCGGCATCATCTTGGTCGAGAGCATCCAGAGCAGCACGTCCTTGGTGCGCTTGGTCGGCGCAAACGCCATCGACCAGGCGGCCGGAATCGCGATGATCATCGCCACCAGCGTCGATCCGCCGGCAATGATGATCGAATTGAGGGCGTGATGCAGGTAGTCGCTGCGCTCCTGCACCGTGGCATAATTCTCGATCGTCCAGTGGAAGAACAAGAACTTGGGCGGCATCGAGAACGCCTCGAGCTCGGTCTTGAAGCTGGTCAGGACCATCCACAGGATCGGCAGGAAAATCAGAAATCCGAACAACCACGCGGCGGTGGTGGACACCCACACATGTCTCGAAGTTACCTTGCGTGCCATCGCTTTAAGCCTCCAGATTCCGGCCGACGATCCGCACCAGGAAGAACGCCACGACATTGGCGATCACGACCGCGACGAGGCCGCCGGCGGAGGCGTTGCCGACGTCGAACTGGATCAGCGCCTGGGAATAGATCAGGAATGCGATGTTGGTGGTCTGCAGACCCGGGCCGCCGCCGGTTGTTACAAAAATCTCGGCAAATACGGTCAACAGAAAAATGGTTTCGATCAGGATCACCACCGTGATCGGCCGCGCCAGATGCGGCAGTGTCAGATAGATGAAGCTTGAAAGGGGGCTCGCGCCGTCCATCTCGGCCGCTTCCTTCTGCTCCTCGTCCTGGGATTGCAGTGCCGTGAGCAGGATCAGGGTCGCAAACGGCAACCACTGCCAAGCGACGATCAGGATCACCGCGAGCATCGGCGCATCGTTGAACCAGTCGATCGGCGTTGCACCGAACAGCGTCGCGATCCAGGCGAACAGTCCCGAGACCGGATGCATCAGGAGATTCTTCCAGACCAGCGCGCTGACGGTCGGCATCACGAAAAACGGCGCGATCACCATCAAGCGAACGATGCTGCGCCCGATCACCGGCTGGTCGAGCAGCAGCGCCAGCGGCGTACCGAGGAGAATTGTGATCGCCAGCACCGAGCCGACCAGCACCAGGGTGTTCTGCAGGGCGGTCAGGAAGGCGGGATCGGTGAGGAAATAGCGAAAATTCTCAAAGCCGACGAAGCTCTCGGTGTCGGGATCGAGCAGGCTGTAGTGCAGCGTCGAAAAATAGATCGTCATCGCCAAGGGGACGACCATCCAGATGAACAGCAGGATCACCGCTGGAGCCAGCAGGGCGCGTCCGAGGAGCTGTGTCTGCCGGGTCCCCACGATGGTCGGCTGGGTTGCCACGATCTTCTCGGTTGCCACCATTTTTTCGGTTGTCATCGCCGCCTCCTGCTGCCCCAAAGGAAGTCGATAAGCGAAACTCGATGAGTAGGCTCGACGAGGGCTGCCGTCCGATCGAGGCTGGACGGCAGCCAGTTTTGCGGCGCGTCGGGAGGAGACCGCGCCGCAGGCGACGCGTCTTACTTGATATAGCCGGCGCGTTTCATTTCACGCTCCGTGGCCGATTGCGCCGCCGCAAGCGCCGCGTCGACCGTGGAGGAGCCGGAGAGCGCCGCCGAGAAATCTTGGCCGACGGTGGTGCCGATGCCCTGGAATTCCGGTATCGCCGCGTATTGCACCCCGACGTAAGGCACCGGCTTCACGGTCGGGTTGTTCGGATCGGCGGAATCGATCGACGCCAGCGTCAGCTTCGCAAACGGCGCGACCTTCAGGTATTCGGGATTCTGGTAGAGCGAGGTTCGTGTGCCGGGCGGCACGTTGGCCCATCCCTCCTTCGAGGCGACAAGCTTGGCGTAGTCCTTGTCGGTTGCCCAGGCGATGAATTTCTCCGCGGCCTCGACCTTCTTCGAGCCCGCAGGGATCGCGAGATTCCACGCCCACAGCCAGTTCGCGTTCTTTCCCAGCCCCGCATTCGGCGCCAGCGCAAAGCCGACCTTGTCGGCAACATTGGATTGCTTGGGATTGGTGACAAAGGACGCCGCCACCGTGGCATCGATCCACATCGCGCATTTGCCGGAATTGAACAGCGCGAGATTTTCATTGAAGCCGTTGGAGCTGGCGCCGGGAGGGCCGGCATCCTTCATCAGGTCGACATAGGTCGTCAGCGTCTTCTTCCATTCCGGCGAGTCGAATTGCGGCTGCCATTTTTCGTTGAACCAGCGCGCCCCGAACGAATTGGACATCGCGGTCAGGAACGCCATGTTCTCGCCCCAGCCGGCCTTGCCGCGCAGGCAGATGCCGTAGACGCCGGCCGACTTGTCGGTGAGCTTCTTCGCCGCATCGATCACGAAATCCCAGGTCGGCTTTTCCGGCATCGTCAATCCGGCCTTCTGGAACAGGTCGGTGCGATACATCGTCATCGAGCTCTCGCCATAGAAAGGCGCGGCGTAGAGCTTGCCCGACACCGACACCGCGTCGCGGATCTTGGGAAGCAGATCGGCGACATCATAATCGCCGCCGAGATTGTCGAGCGGAACGAGCCAATTCTTCTTGGCCCAGATCGGGACCTCGTAGGTGCCGATGGTGAGCACGTCGAACTGACCGCCCTTGGTCGCAATATCGGTGGTGACGCGCTGGCGCAGCACGTTCTCTTCGAGCGTCACCCATTTCACGGTGATATCGGGATTCTTGGCGGTGAAATCGCTCGTCAGCCCCTGCATTCGGATCATGTCACTGTTATTCACGGTGGCGATCGTCAGCGTCGTCTGTGCAATCGAGGAGCCCGAAACCAATAGCGTTGCTGCGCCCAGCAGGGCGCCGAGGACGTGCTTCACGGTAACCTCCCTAGTTGGCGTTTGAGCATATGCCCACGCCTTGCAATTATGTTCACACCACCCGATGGCCCTGTCAAGATCAAGATGAAACTGGCGCGCGCGGTTTTTGGGGACAGGCAACATGTCGAGGGTCCGCGCAGCCCTGCCGTCCCGTTCGCCTTGGTCGAGGCTCGAGGCGCGATCGATCGAGCTATTGCTTCAGGATGGCGCTCGCGGTGGCTTCGTCGGTGATCAAGCCGTTGATCAGTCGGCCCTGCAGTGCGGCCCTGATCGCCGAAACCTTGGCAAGCCCGACCGCGGCTCCGATGGTCAAGGCTTCGGCGGGAACCTGCGGCGGAATGCTGGTCAGGCGAGCGTTGGTCCCGCCCTTGATGATGCGGCCTCGCGCGTCGAACGCCCAGCCGGTCAGTTCGCCGGCCGCCCCAAGCCGCATCATTTCCAACAGTTCCTCGCGGGTGACGAAGCCATCGACAAACACCTGCGCGCGCTGATCCATCTGCCCGATCCCGACCAGCCGCAGGTCGGCCTTGGCCGCCATCGCGCGAACCTTGGCGATCGGATCGATCCGCAGCATCTGGTCGCGCTCGCGCTCCGACGACATCAGAAACGGCAGCGGCATCGGATAGTGGCGGGCCTTGGTCCTATCGGCGAGGCGGCCTACGGTATCGAAGAAGCTCGCCGAGCCGTCGGCCGAAATATTTCCGACCAGCGAAACGATCTGGTGGTCGGGACAATCGATCGGCGTGACGCGTTCGACCGCGGCCCGCACCGCCCTGCCGGTGCCGAGCGCCACGATCGTAGGCTTCCCGGAGCGCAGCGTCGATTCCAGGATGTTTGCGGCCCGCTCGGCAATTCCGGCGGCGGAAAGCGGGGCTTGAGGATCGGTCGGCACCACCTCGCAGTAGACGAGATGAAAGAAGTCCTTCAGCCGCGCGGCTAACTCCATGCATGCCGCGATCGGGTGTTCGAGCCGGAACGTGATCAGACGCTCGGCGAGACACAGCGAAACCAGCCGCTGCGCCGAGGCGCGCGAGACCTGAAGCATTTTTGCGATTTCGTCCTGGGTGTGACCGGCAATGAAATAGAGCCAGCCGGCTCGCGCGGCCTCATCGAGACGCGATTTCTCGTTATCGGACGCGGCCATCGAGCTCTATTGATCCGTTCGCCAAAAATCCGCCATGCGCGCAAAAATCCGGTCGGCGCCGGCTTGCCTGAGGATGGCCTTGCCGTCGCGCGATTGATAGTGGCTGCCGCCGACAAATCCCCAGGCGGTCATGCCGGCTGCTTTCGCTGCCTTCACGCCGCTGACACTGTCCTCGATCACCAGGGTCTTATGCGGATCGGCCCCCATGCGTTCGGCCGCATGAAGAAACAGATCGGGCGCCGGCTTGCCGCGTTCCACCATTTCCGAAGTATAGAGCCGTTCGCCGAAATGCGCCGCGAGACCGGTCAGGCCTAAGGAAAAGGATACCCGATCGGCATCGCTGGACGAAGCGACGCAGTGCGGAATCTCCAGACCTTGGAGCACCGAGCCCACCCCTTCGATCGGGCCAAGGCTTGCGAGAAATGCGGCGCGGACGCACCCCTTAAGCTCGGCAGAGAACGGCTCCGGAATCGGGCGCCCCAGCGCCCGATAATGCTCAAGCACCGCGCTCGTACTTCGTCCCAAGAACAGATCGAGCGCCTCATCCAAACCAAGCGTAGATGCCATGCGCCGCCAAGACCTCGGTCAGGCAGCGGCAACTCAATAGCTCGCTATCGACCAGCACGCCGTCGCAGTCGAAAATGATGAGATCGGGCTCGGTCATGGCAGTTTTTCCCATCTTCATGAGAGCATATACTCATGGATTGGGCAATAACTCTGAACTCAGCCAGTTCGGCGGTCACGCGGTAAGGTAACCGGAACGCCAACCCGCAAGAGGAGTCTACGGCGTTGCCTATACTGATTTGGATCGCAGACATTGCATTATAAATAACGCGCGGCGGTCGCGCTAACCCTGCGCTGCGCGCGCCGGCGCTTCGCCCAGCCTGCCCAGAATGAACAAGCCCGAAAAGATCGCCGCGATTCCAGCGATGTGATACCAGGCCAATCGCTCTCCGAGCCAGAAAATCGAGAACGCGGCGGAGAACAGCGGGCTGAGATAGAGGAACGCGGCGGCGCGCGCCGGCCCCAGCGCCGCGACGCCGTAGAGATAGAACAGATTGCCGAGCATGGTCGGGGCCAGTCCCATATAGCCGGTGGCCGCGAGTGCGAAGTCAATGTCGGAATCGTTCCAGACCAGCCAGGGCCCGCCGCTCATCACCCAGGCGAAATAGAGCGGCAGCATGACGAGCAACAATCCCGACCAGCCGGTGACCACCATCAATGGCAACGGCGCGATGGTGCGCGTCCAGAAGCGAATCCGGAGCGAAAACCACGCAAAGACGATCGCCGCCAGCAGCGACCAGAAATTGCCGAGGTTGAAACGCAGCTCGGTAAATACCTCGATGTCGCCCTTGCTGATGATGAGCAGCGTGCCTGCAAAGGCGAGCGCAATGCCCCACGGCATCCCCGCGGCGAGCTGCGTTCCTCCCATCCACCGTCCCAGCAACAAGATCCAGACCGGCGTCGTGGCGTTGATGAAGCCGACTTCGACAGCCAGGCTCTGATAGGCACCACCGAGCAGCAGATACGAGAACAGGCCGACGCCGATGGCCCCACCAACGACGATCCCGGCTATTCGCGGACGGATCGCCGGCCAGGCGTCCCGCAGCGCCGGCAGCGCGAGGAAGGTGAGAATGATCGCCGCGGGAAGCCAGCGCCAGAACACCAGCGCCGGCAGCGGTATCGCATCGCGCGCCGCGCGAGCTACGACATGATTGCTGCCCCAAAGCGCCGCGGTGGCGATCAGGGCCAGCGTGCCCAGCGAATTCGTGTCGCGTTTCATGCGCGCTCGGCGGAGCGCGCATGGCGGGCGCGCTGCGAAACATGCCAGGGCAGGCAGAGGCGTTCGGCAAAGTCGACCACGAAGAACAGCACCGTTCTGACCAATCCAAGCAGCAGCAATGACACAAACACCCGGACGTTGTCGAACCGTCCCTGCGCCACCAGGATCTGGAAGCCGATACCGCGGGTGCCGGCGACCGGCCTCTCCATGAATGCCGCGAAGATCGCCGACGGTGCGGGGAGGATCAACGGCGAGGGATGAAATAGCCAGACCCCAGCTTCCCACAACGACAAGGCGGCCGCCAGCGCCACGATGATGTCGCGCGTGTCGTTGTCGCCTGCAACCAGCCCGCGCAGCAACCCTGTTATTCCTTGACGATCCCGAGCTCGGCGAAATGGTGACGAATACGATGCACATAGGCGGCGAATTCGGCGCCATCGCGGACTGCAAGCCGGCGCGGCCGTGGTAAATCGATGGCTATTGTATCGACGATCATGCCGGGCGCCTCGCTCATCACCACCACTCGATCGGACAGGAAAACCGCCTCCGCGATCGAAGGGGTGATGGACAGCGGAGAAACCTGAAATCTCCTCATACGCCAGTCTCCGGTTCGATCACGATGTTTCGGCGCCGGCGGTTTGCGCCGGCGAAATTTGCGTCAAATAACTCAGCACCATCCCGACCACGTGCAGACGGCACTTTTGCACCCGTCGGCGCGCCGCGAGATCGCGGTCGAGCAGCCAGGACAGCGTGTGCCTGATTGGACAGGAAGAAATAAGCGAGCCCGGAGATCGACAGATACAGGTCGATCGGGTCGACATGGTCGCGAAACACGCCCTCCTCCTGGCCTCGCTTCAGGAGAATGCGGATGGTGTCGAGCAGGGCCGCCATAGAGCTGTTTCGTCGTACGCGAATTCTTCAGGTGCTCGGCATAGTGGATATTCTCGATGCTCATCAGCCGGATCAGATCCGGCGTGGCGACGAAATGGTCGACGGTATGGCTGACCAGTCGCTTCATGCCTTGCACCGGAGGCAGGTCCCGCAAGTCCTCATCCTGCTGCTTGGCACGCAAGTCGGCATAGATGCGCTCGAGCACCGCAAGGTAAAGCGCATCCTTGGAGCCGAAATAGTGATAGATCAGGTTCTTGTTGATGCCGCTCGCTTGCCGTCAGCCATAATCCGCACGCCGGTTCGCAATGACGGTGGAATATCCTCAGGACAAGGCTTCGCGACGCGCGCAAGCGCGCGGCTCCCAGAACGATATCCGGTGGTGAAGCAGCTGAACCGATTGGTTTCATGGAATCGGCCGCCTAGCCAAAATTTCCTTCAAGCTGAGGGGCATTCATCCAGCGCACGATCCTCGGCCAGTATTCTTCAAGCGTCGTCCTTCCCATGAACAGACCGAGGTGATCGCACGGCGCGACTTCGTGCCGGATATCCCCCTGCCGGGCGCCTAGCAGCCGCTCGGCCGCAAGCAATTGTTCCGGGGCAACAACTTCGTCGGCGCTCCCGGCGAGCAGATAGATCGGAAGCCGCAGGCGCGAGAGATCGATCTTTTGCCCGAGTGCGATGAAGCTTCCGCGGGCAAGCTCGTTGCGCTTGTATATTTTCTCGATGATTTCGAGATAGTAGTTTCCGGGAATGTCGATGGTCCAGGAGTTCCACCTCCTGAAGATGGCTTCGAGCGTTGCGAATTCCAGCGAAGAGACCGGCTCAAGCGTCTGCAGCGATCGACGAATGTCATTCGCATCGACGGTATGGTTCCCCCAGAACTTCGCGACGTTGCGGCCGATAACGCGGCCATCGCCGAGACCAACCAGGCTCTGGAACACGGCCAGCGGCGTCGCCGCGGCGACCGCCGACAATTCGGATTGACCGGCGGCGATATCGATCGGCGCACCGGCGAGGACGAGCTTGCGCACCTTGCCCGGGAACCGCGCGGCGTAGACCAGCGACAACCAGCCGCCCTGGCAGAGCCCGACGAGATCGGCCACACCGCCGACTTCGTCGACGAGAACATTGAGGTCGGCAAGATAGTCATCGATCCCGAGAAATCGCATGTCGGCGCTGGCCGAACGCCAATCGGCCAGGAACAGCCGCTCCGCCCCGGCGCCGCGCAGGGCGGCAACGAGACTGTGCCCGCTGGCAAGGTCGGCGATAGTGCTTCCATGCAGCGCGAGCGGCGTGCACAACAGGGCGGGAACCCCGGTTTCCACCATGGAAAAGTCGCGCAGCCTCACTGTATTCAGTTCGAGCACAATCTTGCTGGGCGTGGCGCCTTCCGGTTCCTGCTCGGCGCGGTCGCCGTCGTCCAGACCCAGAAAATGCGCCGCCACGGACGAGGCGACTTCGCCGGCTGACACAGCGGCAAGCACCGGCCAGAAGAGCGCCGCGTACGGAAATTGACCTCCCTGATGCTTATCCATTTATTATAGCAATGCCTGCTTTGTCCTTGACGACTTGCGCTAGATCAACTTTGTCGCGTCATTCCCACACTCTCCAGGCGAAGAGCAATGGCAACCACGAGCGCCGGCATCCTGATGTACCGTCTCTGCGACGCCGATGTTGTCGTTCTCCTTGTTCATCCCGGCGGACCTTTTTGGCGCAACCGTGATCTCGGCGCATGGTCGATTCCGAAAGGCGAATTGGAAACCGGTGAAGACCCGGAAGCCGCCGCGCGCCGGGAATTCGCCGAGGAACTCGGCGTCCAAGCGACCGGTCCGCTGCAGCCGCTTGGAGAGGTACGTCAAAGTGCCGCAAAATTCGTCCTCGCCTATGCGCTGGAAGGCGATCTGGACGTCGCTTCGGTCCGCAGCAACGAGATCACAATTGAATGGCCGCCACGAAGCGGCCGCACCCTTCGGGTTCCCGAAATCGATCGCGCGGCGTGGCTTCCTCTTCCTATCGCCAGACAGAAGATCCTCGCCGGTCAGCGCCCGCTGCTCGACCGCCTCGAAAAACTCCGCAACAGCGGATGATCGACCTCGATCATCTCGGGGCGGCCCAACAGCGCAGGGGCGTCTGTGCTTGTCCTCGAACTGCCAGGAATGGCCTCAGATGAAGCCGGTTGCGGTCGCATGCACTGGGCGGATTTTTGCGTCAGTGCACCTCGCAGGCGGTCATTCAATAGCCTCCTCGGCGCGCGCCTTCCGCTCTGCGGGTTTCAATCCGCTTCGATCAGATTGTGCGCCGCCACTTTCGGCGTCATGCCTGCCCATTTCCGGAGCCGGCCGGCAGGGTCGATACTTCTCCCGCGAGAACCACTGAGCGCGCCCGCAACAGCGTGATGCCGAGCAGGAAGTAGGCTGCGGACGTCCACAGGGATTGCCAGTTGTGGAAACCTTCATTGAACAGGATGTAGAGCGCGGCAGCGGCGAACAAGCTTGCGAAGACAGGCTCGACGATCGGGCGCCCGCCTGGTTTGGGACGGTTGAGCAGCGTCAGTGCCGAGAACGGCACCGCGGCCATGGTCAGGCCGGCGAATGGGAAATCGCGCCAGCGCGGGTCGAACACCAGGCCCAGCGCGGTATCCGCTGCGATCAGAGTGGTCACGATCAGCGTGAACCCCAAAATCATCGTTGCCAACGATGAGGTTCTGCCTTCGCGCGGGCCGATCAGTTCAACAAAGGCAGGCAGCGCGCGCCCCGACATCAACGCATTGGAAGACAGTAACGGCGCGGCTATTCCTGAGGCGAACAGCAAGCCTTGAGCAAGCCAGCCACCGAAGCCATAACTTTCGTAGAACACCTTCTCGGCGCCAATCCCGACGAGAATTCCACCGACGGTGGCGGAAATTGCCACGGCGGTCCACGATGCCAACCGCGGCGACGATGGCCGACGCCTCAATGCCAACCACGCAGCTCCGAACACGGAAATACTCAGAGCCAACCCGCACGCCAGCTGCAGCTTCCAGAACGGATAGTTCGTGACGGCGCTTCCGGGCGGATATTTCAGATCGCGATCCTCCCGATGGATCAAGCCCCAATGACCGCCCACGGTTCCTTCCCACTGACGCTTCCATGGCTCGTTGTAGGCCTCGAACAGACTGACGCGAAAATTCTCCCGCCGCGCCCGATCGAGAATCTCGGAAATGAAACGCGCCTGATTGACGCTGGATGGAAGCGCTCCATCGCGCATCCGTCCCCTGCTTGGCCACCCGGCCTCGCCGATCAGGATTTCCTTGCCGGGAAAGGCAAGGGCCATTCGCTTGCGAATGGCATCCACATGCGCGGCCGCATCTTCGGCGCGGGGCGGAAAGTCTTCCCAATACGGCAGCATATGCACGGTAACGAAATCGACGTCGGCAGCGACCTCCGGGTAGCGCAGCCAGAACTCCCAGACATCGGCATAGGTTACCGGGATATCCACGCGCGCCTTGACCGAACGGATGATTTCCCGAAGCTCGGATGCAGTCATTTCTCCCCGCAACAGTACCTCATTGCCAACGATGATCGCCGTGATCACGCCAGGATATTTCTTGGCCAGCACGGTTGCGCTATCGATCAGGAGAGCGTTCTTGAGACGATCGCGTCCAATCCAAACTCCGAGAAGAACTTTGAGTCCGACCTTGGACGCGAGTTCGGGCACCTTGTCCAATCCGTTGTCGACCGAATAGGTGCGGACACATCCCGATAACCGGGCAAGCTGGGCCAAATCCTCCGCGATCTGCTCCGGGCTGACGATCAGTGCCGAATTCCACGGAGTTTGATGGTTGCGGAAAGGGGCGTAGGACACGCAATCCAGCTTCGCCGCAAGGTCGATCTGCCCATGCGCCAGCGTGACCGGCGTGGCCAGCCACCACCAGACTGCAGAAATCAGGCTCAAGGATATGAGGAGAAGTGCCAGCGGCGTGCGAACGGCGATGGGTCTGCCCTCCTGGAGGCGCGTCGATCAATAGGTCAAGCCATCCGCGCCAGGCTGGCGGGACTCGGAAAGTTCGATATTGACCTGCATTACAGGCGGGTGCCACAGCTAAGGTATGTTCTGACGCCAATGTGTCTCAGCCGCGGCCCGAGTAAAGCGATGGTATTCAACGGTCTTTCCCGGCGCCATTTCGCTAGCCTGGCAGGATGGTCGGCTCTCGGAATGTCGACGCGGTCCGTCGAATCCAGCCAAGCCAAATCGCGCCAGGAGACGCTGCCGGATCGGGGATTCTCTTCGAGCTTCCCGGGCGACTTTCTATGGGGGACGGCGACATCGGCCTATCAGATCGAAGGGGCCGTCGATGAAGACGGACGCGGGCCATCGATTTGGGACCGTTACGCCCATACTCCGGGGAAGATCGCGGATCGCAGCAATGCCGACGTCGCCAACAATTCCTTTCATCTGTACAAGGACGACGTGCAATTGATGAAGGCGCTGGGAGCGAAGGCCTATCGCTTTTCGATTGCATGGCCTCGCGTTTTTCCGGAAGGAGCAGGCCCGCCAAATCCAAAGGGTCTCGATTACTACAATCACCTCGTCGACGAATTGTTGGCGAATGGCATCGAGCCGTTTGCGACGATGTATCATTGGGATTTGCCCCAGGCACTTCAGGACCGCCTCGGCGGCTGGCTGTCGCGCGATACCTCCAAGGCATTTGCGGATTATGCCGGCTATGTCGCGGCGCGCATCAGTGATCGCGTGAAACACGTCTTCACGATCAACGAATGCTCAAGGCTGGTTTTTCTCGGCTATGGCGACACCATCGACGCCCCGGGCCTCAACTTGCCCCAACCCGCGCTGTACCAGGTTCGTCACAATGTCGCGCTGGGGCACGGCCTTGCGGTGCAAGCAATCCGAGCGCATGGGCGCGCTGGAACCAAGGTCGGTCCGGCAGAGAACATCGCCTGCTGTATCCCCGCAATCGGCACCCCCGCCAACATACGCGCGGCGGAAATCGCCACGCGCGAAATCAATGCCGGTTACCTGACCGTGATGCTGGAGGGAAAATACACCGATGCGTTTCTGGCGTCTGCCGGCGCCAACGCCCCGAAATACACGGCCGAAGATCTGAGCATCATTTCATCCCCGATCGATTTCGTCGGATTGAATGTTTACAAGCCTGACCGTTACGTCGTCGCGGCCGACAACGAACAGGGCTTTACCACGGCGCCGTTTCCGGCATCGTTTCCGCATATGGACTCGTCCTGGCTCAGGTTCGGTCCGGAAACGATGTATTGGGTGCCGCGTCACGTGGCGAAACTCTGGGACGTGAAGTCGATTTATATCACCGAGAACGGAACCTCGGCGACAGACCAACGTGCCTCGGACGGCAACGTCTACGACGTGGACCGGATCATGTATCTGCGCGCCTACCTGACGCAACTGCAACGCGCGACATCCGAGGGTGTACCCGTGCGTGGCTACTTCCTCTGGAGTCTGATGGACAATTTTGAATGGTCGGACGGCTACGAAAAGCGCTTCGGGCTCTACCGGGTCGACTTCGATACGCGGCGTCGCACGCCAAAGCTGAGCGCATCGTTCTATCGCGAGGTTATCAAACAGAACGCGGTGGTTTAGTCGACCAACACCGAGCCGATGCGTTCGTCCGGGGCAATTCGGTGGTCGATTTGCCCTGCGCCATCGTGAACATTGCCACTCT
>CAVZQX010000029.1:0-4118 GCA_963777475.1 uncultured Alphaproteobacteria bacterium | reverse complement strand
AGGCAGGCATTCGAATGCCACCCACCCCGAGAGACACCTTCTTTGCGATTGTCGGGCTGTTTCGCCCTAGCCGGCGTCAACGAGCTCAGTGCCGCTTGAAATACTGCACCGCACGTTCGTGCTTCTCCGCCGCGGCACGTGACTTGAAGGTGCCGAGATTGCGGCGCTTGCCGGTCTTGGGATCGATTTTTCGCGAGTAGAGCCGATATTGGCCGGATTGCAGTTTGCGGATCATGAGCGCGCTCCCCGTGTCGTTTCCGATCCAACCGCAACCGGCGCTCGCGGGTTCCGCTGCTACCTACTTTTGCGGCGTAAACACCTGGTCGGAATAGGGCTGTTCCGTCGGCACGCGGATGGCGATAAAGGCGCGCTCCATCGATTGATGGCAGGAATTGCAACCGCCGGTGAGATCGCCGAAAGCCTTCGCAAACTTGCGGCCGTCCTTTGCTCCGATGGCATCCTCGACCGAACTCGACCGAATTTGCCAGGGTGGTGACGTTGCTCACGGGAATGCCCGAATACAGGATGGCGGCCTCGGCGAGGCTCGCCTTGAGCTGGCGAAGTTCGTAGCCGGCAAGCGGCCAATTCTGGGCCTTTCCCGCGAAAGAGAGCTTCAGGTGTCGCACCTGGATTGCATCCATGATGTCGCCGAGCCGCGGGACATATTGCTCGTCGGCCGACATGGCCGGTCCCGATTGCGCAGTCACCAGAGGTACCGACGCGCACGCGGTCAGCAAGGCCACGATCCATCCGCGAAGTTTCATGAAAATTCTCCAACCTTCTTTCGTGTTGTGACGATCCGGCCGGAACAGGCCGGCCGCTGCGGTCGAGCCGTTCCTTAACGTGGCTCGATACAAGCGTTATTGCGCTTGATCAAGGCACACCCAATGTCAGCTCCGCAAGCCCGGCGCTTCGTGTCCGGTGCGGGCGACATATTCCGAATAGCCGCCGCCAAATTGGTGGATGCCTTCGGGCGTCAGCTCCAGCACGCGGTTAGACAAGGCGGGCAGGAATGTCGGTCATGGGAGAGAAGCAACGGCCAGTAACCCACGTCTCGGATTGGTTAGCGCCCGTACGCCATCATGCAGGGTTCTTGTCGGTCGGCATGCGGAACTTATGCCGGCGCTGCCGCAAAGGCGGACGACTGAAGCGCGATGGCATTTGGTCCAATCGCCATCGCGCTTCAGCTTATCGTCCCGACGCGGCGTGCCGCATTGCCGGACGATCAGACGACGTGGACGTGGCCGTCCGGCACAAGCGGGCAGGTGCCTCCCTCGAACGTGATCGAGAGCTGATGGGTGAGCACCATGCCTCCGATGATCTGGGCCGCCTGGTCCGGCGTCATGTTGGGCGTCGCATCATTGATGTCCTGGGCGATCACGAGGAAGGTCCAGATGCCTTTGTCATCCACAGTGAACTGCCAGCCGCCGGTGTAGATGCCATCATTCGCGGTGGCATCGCCGAAGCGCCCTCCGGCTCCGTTGTCCTCCAGCAGGAACTTCCGCAACTGTCCGACCGGGCCGATCAGGAAGCACTGCACGAAGAGTTCGCCGCCCCTGTAGAGCGTGCCATCGGGTCCGGTGAATTTGGCCTGGACGATGAACGGCTCGCGCTGGTAGCTGCGCACCACGTTGGGAGCCGTGATGTCGTAGCTGTCGATGACATGGACGTTGTGCTGTGTCTCATCGACGGCATAGGTCAGCGCGCCGGCGGTGGTCTCGCGCGTGTAGCTCCATTTCGCACCGATCGCGAACGGCTTTCCAAGCTGCATCGTCTCGAGATAGGTGATCGTCAGCTTGAGCCCTTCGGCGGTCGTCAAGGCGCCGGCTGCGGGCATCGTATGGTCCTGTCCCCGACGGAACGGATCGCGCACGTCCGAACAGGCGGCAATGGTCGCGACCGTGGCCGCCGCCGCCGCAAGCCCGGCCGCAACCGAACTGCTGCCGCCGCCGCCCTGCAACTGGAAGCCGCAGCAGTTGGGTGCGCCTGGATCGTCGCCGCCCGACGTTCCGCCAGTAACGGTGAGGTCGCCGCCGGACAGGCCCTCCACGATCGCCGCCGCCGCCGCGAGAAGCAACGCGATGATGGCCAGAACAATCTTCCACCACGGGTCCTGGAACGGCAGATCGCCATATTGCCCGGCGTAAGGCGGGTTGGGCACGACGCCGACAACGACGTGATGCGGCAGAAAGCCGCCAAGGCAGGCGTTGAACTTGCCGGTCGGCGTCAGCGAGAAGGCCTTCGCGACACGGGCCAAAACCGCGCTGCGGCTGAGGTCCACCTCGCTGTCGCAGTTGCAGGTGCAGCCGCCGCCCTTGCCGCTGCCCGAGCCGCCGCAACCGCACGGCGCGGTCGAGCCAATCAGGTCGATGAACTGTACATTCATCAGGCCTTCGGGAACGGTCGCGGTGAAGGTCTTCGTCGCCGGATTGAAGCCAACCGACATGACGAAGATTTGCGCGATGACGCGTGTCGATTGCGCCCCCTGAACGACCATGAAGCTGACCAGGTGCTTCCCAGGGCTGGCGTTGGAGAAGTCGGCCTGCCAGGTCAGCACCTTGGTGGCCGTCCCCGGCAAGGCCGGGACCCCGTAGGTGGCGGGCGTCACCACGATGCTCGGATCGTCGACACTCTCGAAGTAGATTTGCGCGATGTCGCTGGGCGTCGCCCCCGGATTGACGAATTGCGCATTCAGGCCCTGCGGCCCAAGTGTGGTGACGAATATCCCGTCGGGCGTCATCAGTCCGGAAATGTTCTCCGTCGCGAACGGCCGTTTGACGATGTTAAGAGCGACGCTCATGGCTGTCCTCCCTCTCCGCAAGAACCAGAATGCTCAAGCCGCCGACGATCTGCTCGCCCAGCCGCTGCGTGACGTGGATGAGCGCGTCGCCTTTCTCGACGGCGCCCACCAGGGTGAAGCCGGTGCAGGCATGGGATTCGAGCAGGATGTCCTCGAGAACCGGCCGTGCGTGGTCGAAGTCGCGAGGATGCGGGCAAGGCATGTGGACAAAGCCCAGTTTGCCGACGTGCCCTCCGTTCTCGCCGCCGGGTTCTTTCCGGGCCGGCGTCGCGCCCTTCCTCGACGCGCGCGCTTCGCCACGCAGAGATGCGAGAAACGGAGCGGCGTGTTCGAGGGGCGCGCGTTCGGCATGAACCGTGAAGCGGCGCTGGACGCGGAACGGATTGCAGATCTGGAACGGGTAGGAAAACCTGCCCTCTTTGTGCATTCCCAGATTGACGACGCCGAGATTGTGCTGGGCGACCGTCGGATCATTGGCGCCGTCGAGCACCGTCGGCACCGAGCCGCCGGCCTCGACCACAGCGGCGATCAGGCACTCGTGGCCATTGTTGACAAAGCTCGGCGTCCACGCGCTCAATTCGAGCGACGTGTTGCTGGCGTTGCCCAGAACCGTGACGGAACTCGTCCCGACCGGATGGGCGTTGGCGGTCGTGATGACGCCAAGCGACGGGTCCGCCCACCAGAAATATACCGTCGCGTTCATGACCTCCGCAGCCGAGGTGTTGCGGACATTGGCAACGAGAAAATAATGACTGCTGACGACCGGCGAGACCTCGCCGGGCGATGGCTCGTTGGGATTTGATGTTGGAACGGCCCAGACGTTCAGACTGAGCCACCATGGATTGCCGTGATCGATAACGAGACTGCTCATGATAACCTCCGTTACATCGGGAACAAGACGACGAAGGAAACGGGCCTGTCAGGGATGTGAGGTGCAGATTCCACCGTGCAGGAGATTGCTGCAGTGGCAGAATCCTCACCGCTGACGACGTCGTGCTGGTGTCCGCTACCGCGCCGCCGCACGGTCAGATGTCGCATGCTCTGCACCAAATCGCCGCGCTGGCGCCGGATCGAAGAGAACAATGCAACGGGGCCTCACAGGTCCGCTCGCAGCTCCTTTATACTCGAAAACGGAGAGCGGTTGTGTGAGTTGGATTACACTGTTTCAGATTGTCGGAAGGCAAAGCATCGTGCGCCCCACGAGATCGACTGGAAAGGACGTTGCAACAAACGAAAGTGTTTTCGGCCGAACCGCTTGCAGAGGGCGCGGCTCCAAAAAGGATAACCTCTTGAGATCATCAGCCCCGCAAGCCTGGCG
>CAVZQX010000028.1:0-130334 GCA_963777475.1 uncultured Alphaproteobacteria bacterium | reverse complement strand
CGCGTCGCGGTAGGGACGCTCATTGCTGAGCGCCCCCCGCACAGAACCGTACGTGCGGCTTTCCCGCATACGGCTCCCACCTCGGGTGGATGACGGCAAAGCGCTGTCGGGGCCAAAGATGGAGGATTTTGGGTTTCGGGAGCCAGGCGTCGGCAAGCGCCTTGATGCGCTCCCAGGTGAGATCATCCTTCTGGCCGCCGACGGCGTAGTGCCCGTCGCCATCCCCGAACGATCCCGTCCCGGAAGGCTGCGATGGCGCGCCGGTTTGTCGGCACGGCGTAATAGTTGAAGTAACCGCGGACGACCTGTTGCAACCACTTCCCCTGTGCGGGGATCGACTGGTGCATGCGCCGCCTCAGCTCCTGTTTGATGGCTTGCAACTTGCTCCGCATGCGGCCGCCTTGGGTCTTCCGTTTGACCAGGAATTTGCCCCGACGCGACTTGCCGCAGATGAAGATGAAGCCCAGGAAGTTGAAGGTCTCCGGCTTGCCGAGGCCCCGACGCTTGCGGTTGTTCGCCGCATGGCGCCCGAACTCGATCAGCCGGGTCTTCTCAGGATGCAGTGACAGCGCGAACTCCTCCAACCGTCCGCGCATCTCGTCCAGGAAGCGCCGGGCGTCAGCCTCGTGCTCGAAACCGACAATGAAGTCGTCGGCATAGCGCACGATGATCATATCTCCCGCGGCCTCGCGCCGTCGCCAGCGTTCGGCCCATAGGTCGAGAGCGTAGTGCAGGTAGATGTTGGCGAGCAGCGGCGAGATCACCGCTCCCTGCCCGGTCCCCCTGTCACTAACGTTCACGATCCCGTCTTCCAGGACGCCCGCCTTCAACCATTTGCGGATCAGGCGGATGATGCGCGGGTCGCCGATCCGGTGCTCGACGAAACGGATGAGCCAGTCCTGGTTCACCGTATCGAAGAACGACTGGATGTCGGCGTCCAATATCACGTTCACCTTCCGGTGCTCGACGGCAACCACGAGCGCATCCATTGCGTCGTGGGCGCCGCGACCCGGCCGGAACCCGTACGAGAACCCGAGGAAGTCCTCCTCGTAGATCGCGTTCAGCACCGTGACAACCGCACGCTGGACAATCTTGTCTTCCAGTGCGGCTATCGCCAGCGGACGCTGTCGACCGTCCGGTTTGGGTATGTATGCCCGCCGTGACGGCTGCGCCCGGTACGCCCCCCGATGGACCCTCGCATGTAGCTCCTCGAGATTGCGATCGAGCTCTGCTTCGTAGTCCCGGTACGTCAGCCCGTCGACCCCGGGCGCAGCATTCCGCTTGAGTTCGCCGAATGCCTGCCCGAGCAGGTCAATGCTGACATGGTGGAGGAGCGAGGTGAACCTTTCCTTCTCCCTTTCCCTTGCTGCTTGCCGTATGCGCTCCAGTCCCTGTGACACGGTTTCCCGGCTTTGCATCCGGCCCGTGCTGAACTGGCTCGCATTCCCCTCGGCCTCGGCCCTTCGCTCCACCGGCTCCTCCATGGATAGCTCCACTTCGTTCGCCAGCTTCCCAGCTACTATGGCCTCGCCCGACTTCCCGCCTCCGTGCATCATCGGCTACGGCTCCTCGCCTTCCCGATGCGGACCGCCAGCCTCATCGACCAGCGGCCAGACGCGGGATCTCCCAGGTTCCAATACGATCCTTTTGCGCGTGATGTGCTCTCCGACCCCGGCAGGGTGCGCAGTCCCTCGCATAGCGGTCCTGCGCATGTAGCGTTCGGCAGCAAAGACAACCTCCGCCCCCAGCGATAAGGGTATTTCGGGGCTCAATCACACACCCCACGCAACTACTGTGTACGCTTCGCGGCCGCCGTTACCGACGGGCTCGCGCAACACTCGTTTCCAGGCGGTGTGCTGCACCTTACCTGGGCTGGACTTGCACCAGCCGATCGCACCAGCTTCCTGGCGCACCGATGCCCACCCTACGAGTCTCCCGAATTCGAGTTTCAAACAGCAGGATACAAATCCGCGTTCCCGCGGCGCCAATCCGCCCGAGTGATGCATGAACTTGCCCTCGATGAGAACAGAGGGCGCAGGGAATGCCGGGTGACGACCTCACCCATGGCCCGCCTGCAACAAAAAACGCAGGCGGCAGTCACCACAGGTAGGGCCGGATCAACCGGCATTCCCTGCGCGATGGCTTTACGGGTTATACGTGCTCTTCTCGGTGACCATCGCTTGGTTGCCACCGTCACCCGCGAGACGCGTGAGCATCTTCGCGACCTTAGCGCCTGCTTCGGAGCGCCAGAACCACACGACTTCGCCGTCCGCGTTAGCTGCCGCTCGTCTTGCGCCGCCAAAGCGTCCACCGCATCCCGCCCCCAACGTCCGTGACGACCGCGAAGCGCCCCTCTTGTGGGAGCGGGACGGCGGGAAGAATACACACTTTCTGATTTTCAGAAAGCGAAATTTTTGCGCGAGACCAACTGACAACCCAAATCCGCTTGAATCGGTTCACAAAATTAGATTTTTCGCGCACGCGATTTTGCGCCCCAAGAGGCGTTCGCGCGAGGCGATGTCGGGCAAAATTCAACTGAGTCGCCCGACGTCGGGCAAATCAGTTCGTCGGGCGGATTGAAGCCCACCGGGACCGCGCCAAGCGCGGCCCGATGGGCGTAATCCGCCGCTTCCAAGCGCGCGTTCCTCGCGTGAAACAACGGCGCCTATGCCGCTCCGCGATCACCGGCGCCCGCCGAAATCGCCCCTCGTTTCGACGTCGCCGCCACAGTCTTCTGGAAACCATTCCCAATTGCGATGACTGGACTGCACCCCTGGAATGAGACACGATAATTTCTCTGACAGGCCGGTTTCGAGGATGACCTGTGGCAGCAGGTAGTTAAGTGTCACCGTGATACCGAGTGCGCATCGAACGACGGCAACGTGTCGCTGATCAAACTGAACCAATTCATCAACATGGCGCGCACCTTGTTGGGGTCTGCCGATCTACCGTGGCGACCGATCCGGCGCGGCGGACGGCTGCTCTGTAGCTTGTCGTGTACCGTCGGCCCCGCCTTTGATCCCGGCGGAGTCCGATGACGCGGACGGATCCAGCGCTAGGTCGCTGCGGCCGACGTCACCGGAACTCTCTCAAGGCCGTTGCCGTCGAGGAACTGCCGGGCCTTCGTTCTGGTATCGTCGTCGGCCTTGGGACCCATCATGATTTCCGTGATGTTGGCCTTCAGGAGAGGCTGAGGAATCTCGACGCGCGGGCGCTTGGGGGCGTTCTTGATTTCGATGCCGGGATTCTTCAGGTCGTTGACTGCCAGAAGTCTGGTTTCGGCCTGGTGCGACCACTTGTCGGCTTTGGTCGTCACCGAATTCCACAGGATCTCGACGTACATCTCAGCGGCCATCAGATGCAGAAACTCTTGCTCGTCTTCCACCTTCAGCAGAAGCCCCTGCTTGTAGGCCTGTTTGACCGTCTCGACGGCGCTGTCCACGACGGCGGCGTGGCGGATCTTCGCGGAAGGCTCACCGTATTCAACTTTGCCGAAGAATGTCTTTTCCTCCGGCTTGAAGTCGCCGGACTTCACGATCGAGAAAAACTTCGGCGCCAGTCCCAAGGCCACCCCCTTGCCGCCGTCGGCGTAATCGGTCCACTGTCGCGGGTCGTCCTTCTGGCCGAAGCTGCCCGAATAGAACTCGAACCGTTTCTTAATCCTATCGAATCCGACGTCCTCTACCAGCGGCTTGAGGAAAGTCTTCACATGAAGGTCCTCCCGCTCCATCGCGGCCGACAACAACGAATGGGAGATCCCAAATCCGAACGACAGTTCCTGGTCGTCGTCCATGTGATAGACGCTTGTGAACCAGAAGGTCTCCGAGCCGATGATCGCGAACAACGCGGCCGCGGTCGTGTAGTGGAAAAGCGGCTCGGTCGGTGCACCCCGTTCGTTGCCTTGGGCCATACGGCGCACGCTGGCGCCCTCGAACCTGTCGGCAAGCTTCTTTGCGCGAAGATGCATCGTTCGACGGCCTCCGACTTCGGCGCCCGTTCATCCCCAATCCGGTGCACGGGCCGCAGCGGCGGACATGGTGGCCGCTCGGGGACGTCCGCACAAGGGCGCGGGACACGTGGAGAAGGGACAGGCCAGGCAATTGTCCCTCTTGGCCCTCTCCTCCAGGAGGGATTTCGTGATTGCGTGGCTGCGAGGAATGCGCGCTCCCGCGGAATATGGTAAGCGGACACGGCCCGTTGCTCCGGCACCAATCCGGCCAATCCGACGATCGCGACACTTCCGTTTCGAGTTCTGCGATGCCCCAAACCAACAACGAGCCGTTGACGTACGCGTGGCCCCGCTTCTGGATCCCGCTCGGCGCGCCTCTCGATCTCTCGGATGCGGGTTTCCTGAGCGATCCGAGCGATTCGCACGGTCCCGATCGGCCGGTGACGCTCCCGGCGTTGGAAGGCCGACGATCGCTGGCGCTGCTTGGGGAACCAGGTATCGGCAAATCGACGACGCTGAAGGAAGAAGCCGATCGCGTCGAAGCATCGTCGAAAGACGGCGTTCTGCAATCCAGCTACATCGATCTGCGTTCGTTTTCAAGCGAGGCGTTCCTCTTCCAGCGGGTCTTCGAAAACGAGAAGATGACGCGCTGGAAGAGCGACGGATCGCATCTTTTCCTCCATCTCGACAGCCTGGACGAGGCGCTGCTGCGCATCGACTCCATCGCCAACCTCATCGCCTCGGAATTGCCGAAACTTCCCACGGACCGTCTTTCGATCCGCATCGCCTGCCGCACCGCCGTTTGGCCGGCCGAAACCCTCGGGATCGCGCTGACCGGCATCTTCGGCGAGCAGGCGATAGCCTTCGAACTCGCGCCCTTGCGACGTGCGGACATTTTCACGGCACTGGATGCCCGTGGCATTCCCCCCGAGGGCTTCATGAGAGCGTTGTTCGCCGCCCACGCGCGACCGTTCGCCATCAAGCCGCTCACGCTGAAGATGCTGCTGGCCATCTACGAGCGGGACGGAGCCCTGCCCGAGAGCAGCATCGAGCTCTACCAGCGGGGTTGCCTCGCGCTCTGCGAGGAAAGCAACAAGAGCCGCCGCGACACGAACCGGCGCGGCCGTCTGAACGCGGGCCAGCGCATGCGCCTCGCGGGTCGGATGGCGGCGGCGACCATTCTGGGCAACCGGTTCGCGATCTGGACGGGTCTCGAAAGCGAATGTCCGGAAGAGGACATCAACGTTCCGGCGCTGGCGGGCAGCGAAGAGACGGGAGATTTCGCTTCTTTCGTCGCTTCGGACGACGATGTTCGGGAAACGCTCGACACTGGTCTGTTCGGTTCGCACGGCGAGCAACAGATGGGTTGGGCCCATCGCGGCTACGGCGAGTTTTTAGCCGCCTACTATCTGCACCTCCGGCACGTGCCCGCGGCGACGGTGCTGAAGGCGGTTCGTCATCCGTCCGGCGGCCTCATTCCGCAGCTCTCCGGCCTCGCGGCCTGGGCCGCTTCGCTGGACGAGGCGGTCCGTGCAGCGCTGATCGCCGAGGATCCGGTCGCGCTTCTCGGCGGCGATCTTTCGGGGCTCCACGACGAGGACAAGACCGCGATCCTCAAATCGCTGCTCGACGCGGTCGAGAAGAAGCGCGTCACGGATTCGGTCTACAGGCACTCTGAAATCTACGCGAAGCTCAAGCACGCCGGCCTGGCGGACGAGCTTCTGCCGTTCATCCTCGACGCCCAGTTGAGCCCCACCACCCGGCGGCTCGCTCTGCTCGTCGCCGAGAAGTGCAGACTATCCGAACTGCAGCCGGAACTCCTTCGGGTGGTCCTGGACGAGACCAATCATCCCCAGGTCCGCAACGGCGCCATTTCGGCCTTGAAGAGCTGCGGCGATGCCGACGTGCCGGCCCAGATACTTCCGTTCGCCGAAGGCAAGGCGAAGGCGCAGGATCCGAACGACGAGATCAAAGGCGCAGCACTCGAACTGCTCTGGCCCGATCACATCACGGCCGACCAACTGTTCCAGCTTCTCACTCCGACTGCGAACTTGTTCTTCGGAACGTATGCCCGTTTCCTAATAACGCTGCCGGAATCGCTGAAGGACGAAGACCTGCTTCCGGCTCTCCGGTGGGCGACGAGTGCGATGGCCGGCAACGGCAGATCCGGCAGCGCGCACGCGCGACGCCTAGCGGACGCGATCATGTTCAAGGTCTGGCCGATCTTCGAGCGTGCGGACCTGACGGACCCGTTCGTGGACAACATCGCCGCCCGCTTGCGCAATCACGGCCCCCTCTTCCTCGGACTCGACCACAAGGAACAGGCGGCGTTCCGCGAAAAGTTGCTGACCGACGACGCGCGACGCAGGAAGTTTTTGACGGCGCTCTGCAAGTGGGCACTTCCGCCGATCGAAGCATACAATTTCCACCGGGCCGAATTCGTCCTCGCGGCGGACCTGGAGTGGCTTCTGTCCCTTGCGAAGGACGAGAACGACGCGAAGGATATCGAAACCGAGACGCTCTTCAGCCTCGTCGAGCGGGCGTTCGACATGCAGAAGATGGATCACGTCGAGGCGCTCGCCGCCGCGATGAAGCGCTCGTCGCTGGTGCGCGCCCGATATGGACAGTGGTTCGAGCCGGTACGGCTGGATTTGCAGGCGGCCAACGACGCCCGGCGGCTGCAGGCACAATGGCGCGCGCTCGACGACAATCTCCCTCCCCCCTGGAGCCCGATCCGCCGAAGAGGGTCCGCGTGCTTCTCGCCGACGCTGAAGCCGGTAGCTGGCAGGCCTGGTGCCACCTCACCCTCGTCCTGGCGCTCACGCCGGGAAGCCGCGGCTACGGCGATGATCTCGATTATTTCATCGTCACTACCCCCGGCTGGAACGAAGCCGACGAGGGCATACGCGCGCGCATCGTCGCCGGCGCGGAACGGTACCTGCCGGCGGCAGATACCTCGGTCGACGATTGGCTCGGGCCGTCCGATGACAATTCCTTTCAGCGCCATCGCCGGGCTGCGTGCGATCGTGCTGCTCAAGCAGATTTCGCCCGAGGGTTACGGCCGGATCACTGAAGAGACGTGGCGAAAATGGGCCCCCGTCATCGTGGGACTTCCGCGGCACGGGACCGACGCCGAAAGATCGCCCGACGTCGGCAGTATCCTCGTCGACGCCATCGGACATGCTCCCGAGGAGTTCGTTTCCGCGGTGCGCACCATCATCCGCATCGAGCGCGAAGACGTGCGCAAGCCCGGCACGAACCAGATCGGACCGCCCTATCACATCCTCCACGATCTGGATGGATGCTGGCAGCACGCCGCGCTGCGCGACGCGATCTTCGAGGAGCTTAACGATCCGGAGAACACGCCGGCGGAATATGCCTCTTTCCTCGATGCCTTGCTGCGCGCCGGCTTCGAGCCTGGTCTCGACCAAGCCATAGGGCTCCTCGCGCATTGCGACGCCACCAAGCACGACCGGGACTACGCGATCGTCGACGTTCTTCTGCGCCAAGAGCCGGTCCGCTCCTGGAAGACCATCCGGACCACAATGGAATTCCGACGATGACCTCGCCAGGAGGATCGTTACCCGCGTCGCGATGCATTTCGATTTCGGCTCGCCGTTCTATCGCGATCTCGGCGAGCACGACATCGCCGCGCTGTTCAGGCTGGTGACACGCCTGTTTCCGCCGCGCAAGGGCGGCGATCGGGCGACGGGCTTCGTAGGAGCGTTCGATCGGTGCCTGATCTGCGCGACGGCCTGCCCCGGCATCTCGCGGGAATGGGGACTGCTACCGCCGTCACGGTCCTCAACGAGTTGATCGCCGACCATCCACAACTGACGCATCTAGCGTACGAACTGGCCCTCGCCGAGCGAGCGATGCGACTTGCGACCTGGTCGCCGATGAGTTCCAAAGAGGTTCTCGCGCTCGCCGACAAACCAACCTTGAAGTTGGTGAACACGGCGCGGGATCTCTGCGATGTCCTGACTGAGGCGCTGGCAAAATTCGCCGGCTCGCTTCACGGCGCGCAGACGCCGGTGCGCGATCTTTGGGACCGGCAGGGTTCAAAGAGCGTCTTCAGGCCCATCGACGAGAGTGGCTTCTCGGACGTCATCGCGCGCTTTCTTCAAACCGAGCTCGCTCACGCCGGCATCTTTGCGAACCGCGAAGTCGAAGTCAGCCGGGTGCCGGGAGCCCCAGTCGGCCGGCGCACCGACATTTTGATCAATGCGGTCCGCCGCCATCCGGGCGGCGAAGCGTTCGACTTTATCACGGCCGTTATCGAAGCGAAGGGCTGCTGGAACGGCGAGCTCTTCACTGCGCTTGAGGCGCAGCTGGTCCGCGAGTACATGGTGCGCCTACGCGCGCAAGCAGGCGTATACCTCGTTGGCTGGTTCGCGGCCGACAAATGGGATCCCGCTGACGGGCGGCGCAAGACCGTACCGAAGATGTCGGTCGACGACGTCAGAGCCAAGCTCGAAGGCCAAGCTGCGGGCCTTCCCGAGGGCATCATGGTGCGGCCGGTCGTCGTCGAATGTCGCACTCCTGCGTAGTCGATGGACGGTAGATCCGGGTGGCAACTTGTCCCGATTTTCGAGCAATATATTTCCCGGCCAGCAGCCCGGTTGAACCCGCCCCTGCCCGCCGGCAACGCCCCCCAGGGAACCAATTGCACCGACTGGCGTTCTGTGATCCGTAAGCCTTTTCCGCTCGGGGAAACGTCAATTCCTGAACTTGCAATGCGAGCTTGCCGTGACGCCTGAGGTTCGGCGCCGGCGCGCGACGGGGCAAATCCTGCTGCTCGCGGCGGGATTTCTGGTGCTGGTGGTAATCAGTGCCGCCTCGGTCCTATTGGTCAACCAGTCGCGCGAGGACAACGCCTGGGTGGTGCACACCATCGAGGTCGAAAACCAGACCAACGCCCTGCTGCTTGAAATCCGCCGCGCCGAGAGCGCCGCGCGCGGCTATCTCGTGACCATGGGACCGGATTTTCTCGCCGATCACAATCAGGCCGTGGCCGCGATCCTCCCCGAGCTCGACAAGCTCGAACGGTTGACGGCCGACAATCCGCTCCAGGTCGAGAACATCAGGAAATTGCGGGCGGCGATCGAAACCCAGCTCGACCAGTTCGCGCGCGAAATGAAATTCCTCAAGCAGGGTTCGCCGGCGCGCGCCACCGCCGTGGTCCGCGAGGCCGCCGCGCGCGATACGACGTCCGCGATTCGCGACACGGCGGGCGCCATGCGCAGCGAGGAGGAGCGGCTGCTTAACCTGCGCGTCGCCAACGCCGACCGCAGCGAGCGGCTCGCCGTCACCGTCACCATCGCAGGTTCCGCGCTCGTGATCCTGCTCGCCGGGATATCGATCCTGCTGCTGCGGCGATCGGCGCGCGGGCGCGACGAGGCGGAAGCGCGCTTGCGCGACGCCAATCTCAATCTCGAGGCCACCGTCGATGAGCGCACCGCCGATCTGCGCGAGGCCAATAACGAGGTCCAGCGCTTCGCCTCCATCATCAGCCACGACCTGCGCTCGCCGCTGGTCAACATCATGGGCTTCACCGGCGAACTGGAGGAGCTGCGCTGCGATATCTTCGGGCGGATGGCGGCGCTGAGGCATGCCGCGGAGGCGGCGCCGCCGCCGGCGATTGCGGTCAACGGCGAGCCTGTGCTCGAGGGCGCCGACCTGCAGCTCTCGCAGCATTTCGCGGAAGCCTTGGGGTTCATCAAATCCTCGATCGGCAAGATGGACCGGCTGATCACCGCGATCCTCAGCCTCACCCGCGAGGGCCGGCGCGAGTTCGAGCCCGTCAAGATCGATACCCACGAGCTGATCGAGACCGTCGTGGCGACGCTGGCCCACCAGGCGGCGGAAGCCAACGCCACCATCCGCATCGCCGCCCTGCCGAACGTCGTCAGCGACCGGCTTGCGCTCGAACAGATTTTCTCCAACCTGATCGATAATGCGATCAAATATCTGAAACCCGGAATTCCCGGAGAAATCTCGGTCAATGGGCGAACCAAGCTCGGATTTGCAATATTCGAGGTCGCCGACAACGGCCGCGGCATCGATCCGAAGGACCATCAGCGGATTTTCGACCTGTTCCGCCGCGCCGGAC
This sequence comes from uncultured Alphaproteobacteria bacterium, assembly GCA_963777475.1. GTDB lineage: Bacteria > Pseudomonadota > Alphaproteobacteria > Rhizobiales > Xanthobacteraceae > Bradyrhizobium. The sequence goes on along the minus strand of CAVZQX010000028.1, from coordinate 120,273 downwards.
CCCAGGACAGGCCGGGACAGGGCATCGGCCTCGCCCACGTCCGCGCCATGGTCCGGCGGCTCGGCGGCACCCTGTCGGTATCGTCGGAACCCGACAACGGCAGCACTTTTGCCATAACTCTGCCGATCAATTGGACCGTCGCCAACCGAACCCGGGACCAATGACCACGCCCAATGACCACGCCCGTCACCATCATCATGATCGAGGACGACGAAGGCCACGCCCGCCTGATTGAGTTGAATATTCGTCGTTCCGGTGTCAACAATGAGATCATCCCGTTCAGTAACGGTACAGCGGCGCTGAACTACCTGTTCGACGGCGACGGCAGCGGCATCCGACACAAGGGCCGCGCGCTGTTGCTGCTGCTCGATCTCAACCTGCCCGACATGAGCGGCATCGAAATCCTGCGCCAAATCAAGGAGAACCAGCATCTGAGGAGCGCACCTGTGGTGGTGCTGACCACCACCGACGATTCCCACGAGATCAGGCGCTGCTACGAGCTCGGCTGCAACGTCTACATTACCAAGCCTGTGAACTACGAAAGTTTTGCCAACGCCATCCGCCAACTCGGGCTATTCTTCTCCGTCATCCAGGTTCCGCAGGCCGCCACATGAACGATGCGACGACCACGCTGCTTTATATCGACGACGACGACGCGTTGGCGCGGCTGGTCGACCGCGGCTTGACCCGGCGCGGCTTCAAGGTCGTTCACGCCAAGAGCGGCGCGGAGGGGTTGGAACTCATCGCGGAAGGCGGCATCGACGTGGTCGCGCTCGACCAGTACATGTCGGGCCTCGACGGCATCGAGACGCTGGAGCGGATCCTGGCGATCCCGGAGGCGCCGCCGGTGGTGTTCGTCACGGCCTCGCAGGATTCCAGCATTGCCGTCACCGCGCTGAAGGCGGGCGCCGCCGATTACCTCGTCAAGGATGTGCAGGGCGATTTCGTTGCGCTGTTGCAGGTTGCCGCCGACGGCGCACTGCGCCAGGCCCAGTTGCAGCGGGCGCGCGACGAGGCCGAGGCCGAGATCCACGCCTCGCGCGACCGCTATGCGGCGCTCGCCGCCGAGCGCGAGGTGCTGCTGCGCGAAGTCAACCATCGCGTCGGCAACAGCCTGCAGATCATCGCTTCACTTTTGCACCTGCAGGCCAATTCCGCAACCCAGGACGACGTCAAGGCGGCGCTGACCAACGCCATGGGACGAGTCGCCGCGGTGGCGCAGGTGCACCGCCGGCTCTACACCTCGCACGATCTGAAGAGCGTGCTGTTGAACCAGTATCTCGAGGCGCTGCTGGAGGACTTGCGAAGGTCCGCCGAAGGCAACAAGATGTCGCGGCTGACCTTGCAGGCGGAGGCGATCGAGATCGATCCGGACCGCGCGGTGGCGATCGGCATCATCGTCAACGAACTGGTGATGAACGCGGTGAAATACGCCTATCCCGACTGCGCGGGCCCGATCCATGTCGGGCTCAACGCAGCAGCCGCGGATCTGTTTTTGTCGATTGCCGACAACGGCGTCGGCCTCAATGTCAAGAGCGATCCGCGCTCCACCGGCATGGGGCAGCGCATCGTCGCCGCCATGGCGGCCAAGCTCGATGCAACCGTCGGGCGCGATCCCAAGCATGCGGGCACCCGGATCGTGCTGCGGTTTCCGCGCGCCAAACCGCCGCCGGCCAAGCCCGCCACCGCAGCCGCGAAATGACGGCGATCGGCGGAGCCCAAGCATCCGCCGGACGGCCGCCGCCCGGCTAGCACGACTGCAGAACACAAATCGGCCCTCAGCGGCGCGGATCATCTGCCAAAGTAGTGCTATAGTTGGCAACCCATGACCTCACGCGACTCCGCTGCCTCCGAGATCACCCCCGAAGTGCTGTTGCGGGCCTATGCCTGCGGCATCTTTCCGATGGCCGAGAGCGCCGACGATCCGACCCTGTTCTGGGTCGAGCCGGAAATGCGCGGCGTGATCCCGCTCAGCGGCTTTCGCATCGCCTCGCGCCTGGCGCGCACCGTGCGCTCCGATGCCTTCACCGTCACCGTCAATACCGCCTTCAAGGCCACCATCGCCGGCTGCGCCGCGCCGCAAGCGGGCCGCGAGGACACCTGGATCAACAAGCGCATCCGCGATCTCTACGGCGGATTGCATGCGCTCGGGCATTGCCACAGCGTCGAGGCGTGGCAGGACGGCGACCTGGTGGGCGGACTTTACGGGGTCAGCCTCGGGCGCGCCTTCTTCGGCGAGAGCATGTTTCACCGCGCCCGCGACGCCTCGAAGGTGGCGCTGGTGCATCTGGTGGCGCGCCTCATTGCCGGCGGCTTCGAATTGCTCGACACCCAATATGTCACCGAGCACCTGAAGAGTTTCGGCGCGATCGAAATCCCGCGGCGGCGCTATGCCGCCCTGCTCGACAAGGCGGTCAAGGGCGCGCCGGCGGATTTTTTGAGATTGCCGATAGACCGGCCAGTGTCCGGCAGCGAAGCGCTTCGGATCATCGCAACCCGCCAGTGAACGGCGAGCATTCAGGCCACCTTCTTCGTGAAATGTCCCGGCTCCGACGGCGGCTTCGCAAGCAGTCCGGGAAGCAGCGCGTTGGCCGCGAAGGCGCCGGAAATCAGGGTCGCCTCGACGCCCGGGCCTTGCGTTGCGCTGCCCGCGACCACCAGACCCGGGATCGGGCTCTTGACGCCTTTCAGCCGAGCCTCTTTGCGCACGCCATAAATCGCACCCGTGCTCGACCAATCATAGCGGGTAAACGTGACCGGACTTGCTTCGTCGCGGTAGACGATATGGTTCGACAAGTTCGGGATCACTTTCTCCGCAGCCGCGATCATCTCGTCGCCGAACCGCCGCTTGCGATCGGCTATATTCCGCCGATTGACGCCACTCTTTGCCATCGTCGTCACGGTCGCTCGGGAACCAGCTTTGCGCTTCCGCCTGGGGCAGCAACCTTATGAGGGTAAGCGTTGAATGCCCTACCGGCGCCGCCGACGGGTCTATCAGCGACATCGCGGTAATACCGATCCTCTGCTCGCCCCTGACGTACACCACCGGTCGGATGTCAGGGACGAAATCAATCCCGAGATGGACGGTAAAGGCGGACAATGCGGGTTCAGCCGCGGCGATCCGCGCGCGAAAGTCGCCTGGAAGCTCCGCGGCATCGATCAACTCCAGAAACGTCCGTTTCAGGTCGGCATTGCTGACAACGGATCGCGCGGAAACCCGCTTTCCATCAGCAAGCACGAGGCCTGCGGCATGGCCGTTCTCGACCGAGACCTTCTCGACCGGCGAATTGAGCCACACCTGCCCGCCGCGTTCCTTGATCGCTGCAACGAGGACATCGACGAGCTTTGCGGAGCCGCCGACGGGATGATAGCCGCCGTGGAAGTAATAGTTGAAGATCGGCACCATTTCCGCGCAGGTGAGAGTTTCAGAGCCGTCGCTGATATAGCTCGTCAGCGCGGTAACCAACAGGCGCGCCTCTGGATTGGCAATGTGCCGGGCAACGAGCTGGTCGAACGGCTTGTCGAGCCACAGCACCGCCAGCGGATGCGCTCGCGAAAATGCCTGCATCCCTTCGATCGTCATTCCAAGCCCGGGTATGCCGCCGGCACTGACCAGCGGCGAGTACATGCCGTCATGAATGGCCCTAATGATGGCAAAGAGCGCCTCGAAGCCCGCGCCCTCCGTCGGAAACAGGCGCCCGAGTTCGGCGACGTAGGCGTGCCAATCGCTGGGCACATCGATCACCATGTCCGGGTAGCGATAGCTGTGCTCGACGCGCCGCCACTCGATGCGTTGCGCCACGCCCAACCTCTCAAGGACGGCCGTCACCGGACCGCCCATCCACACGCCGGAGAAATCGTGCGGTCCCGCATCGAAACGGTAGATGAGCGGGGCGCCGTTGTAATGCAGCCTGCGCTGAAACGTCTGGCAAAAGCCGCCGGGCTGAAAATGCTGTTCGGCGACGATCACCTTGAGTCCGGCATCGGCGAGCAGCGCGGCAGCGGTGAGACCACCGACGCCTGCGCCGACCACCGCGACGTCGCAGTCGTCGTCACCGCGCGGCGCGCCGCCCAATGTCGGGGCCAGCCAGTGATAGGTTTCAAGCGACCGCTGGTACCGCGTGAGCGCCATCCGGATCAGCAGCTTTGGACCGAAGATCGACGTTACGGCGCCGACAAGGATTATTGCAATCGTGACGGCAAGTCCTGCCTTGAGGGCGCTGGCGAGCGCCAATAGCAGGAACAGCGCGGCCCAGACGCCGGACAAGATCATATTGATGCTGACGAAGATCGGATTGCCTGCTGCGTTGGGATAGTCTTCGCGAGAAAACTCAGCGGTCCACGGCTGCCGCAGCACGACAGTTGCCGCAGCAAACACACCAAGTCCGAGCAGCGCGAGCGCCGTCGCCTGGGCTCCGACGAAATCCGGCAACAACAGAACGGCAACCGTCAACAGGCCGAAGATTGAAAGCGTCGCGAGTTCAAGGATTTTGAGTTGGCGCCGATAAAGACGCCACGCGCCGATGAGCAAGGATGCGACCAAACCGGCGTAGATAGCGATCGCAGGCGTCCCACGCGCGACAAGAATCGCAAAAATCGCGAACGGCAAGAGTGCAAGGTTCACGTTGAGGAACGTCTTCATCTGCACCCCGCTGATCGGATGGATGCGAGTTATCTAAGACGCGCTCTTCTACCTTGAATTGATCTTCCTCAATCGCTGAGCCTGGACAGGACGTTGAGACAGCCAATATGACGGTATGACAACGTCATTGCAGCCAGCCCGATTGCCCCGCGCTTGATGCAGGTCAACGCCCGACAGCCCCCGCAGTGCAACATCACTTGCGATGGAGGGATCGTGTCGTGTCGGTTGAAAGCGTCAACCTGTACCAAGCGCATTTCGAACGCCCTCCCGTATTGGAGTGGCATTCCGATCTGACGCTTCTCATTGCGTGGCGCAATCTGGTTCATGATCGCGTGCGTCTTGCGGTGACGCTCATCGGTATCGCCTTCTCGACGATTCTGATGGGACTGCAGCTTGGAATGCTGCTCAATTTCATGCACACGACCTCGACGATCGTCGATCATGCCGGCGCCGATCTGTGGATCGCCGCGCACGGCGTGCGCTCGGTCGATCTGGCGACCCCGCTCGAAGAGCGTCGGCGGTTCCAATCACTCTCGATCGACGGCGTCAGCATTGCCGAGCCCTATCTGTTGCAGTTCGCATTCTGGAAGAAGGCCAATGGGGTGCGCGAAACCGTCATCGTCGTCGGCGTCGATCCGCATGCCGAGATGGGATCGCCTTGGGCGATGTTGCCCGGCCGGAGCGTTCACGACGCCTTGTCGACGCCGGACGGTGTGATCATCGATCGCCGCTACGCCAGCAAGCTCGGCATCGATTCCGTCGATCAGCTCGTCGAAATCAACGATCACCGGGCGCGCGTTACCGGCTTCACCGACGGAATCAGAACGTTCACGCAATCGCCTTACGTTTTCACGTCGCTGCGCAACGCGAGGACGTTTGCCAACCGATCCGACAATGACATCACCTACGTGCTGATCCGGCTCGCCCAGGGCTACAGGCAAGACAGCGTCATCCGGGCGTTGTCAGCTCGCATGCCCGACGTCGATGTCCTGAACTCCAGCGAGTTCTCGAGCAAGAGCCGTAGCTACTGGCTGTTCACGACCGGCGCGGGCACCAGCCTGATCGGCTCATCCGTCCTCGCGCTGCTGGTCGGCGTCGTCATCGTCGCGCAGACGCTCTACGCCAGCACCATGGACCGGCTGCCCGAATACGCCACCATTCGCGCCATGGGAGGCACCCGAACCTATTTGTACAAGATCGTCATCAAGCAGGCGGTGGTTGGCGGGCTCATGGGCTACCTGATCGGAATCTTCGTCGTTGTCGTGCTCACCTACCTCGCCCGCAACAGCAGCGCCTCGCCGGAAGTCCCCTGGTGGCTGGCCGCAGGCGTCGGGGTCATCACCGTGCTGATGTGTGTCACAGCCTCGCTGGTGTCGATGAACAAGGTGACATCGATCGATCCGGTAAAGGTGTTTCGATGAGGGCTCCCGTCATCGCTGCCTCAGGAATTACCCATACCTTCGGCTCCGGCCCGACCGCCTTTACGGCGTTGCGGTCGGTTGGCGTTGAGGTGTTTCCCGGCGAAGTGCTGCTGCTGATGGGACCGTCCGGAAGCGGGAAGACGACACTGGTTCACATTCTCGGCTGTCTGTTACGGCCCACCGAGGGCATCGTCGCCCTGCATGAAAACGTAATCGGATCGCTCAGCGACGACGAACTGGGCGCGCTGCGTCTGCGGAACTTCGGCTTTGTCTTTCAGGCCTACAACCTCTTTCCGATGCTGACCGCGACTGAAAACGTCATGGTCGCGCTCGACCTCATGGGCGTCGCCTCGCGCGCCGCCCGCAAGCGGGCGCGCGAGCTTCTGACGCTGGTCGGCCTCGAACATCGCATCGACGCTTACCCGAACGAGATGAGCAGCGGACAGAAGCAGCGCGTTGCGATCGCTCGCGCGCTCGCCGGCGATCCGGAAATCCTGATAGCCGACGAGCCAACTGCGGCGCTCGATGCCGAGAACGGCCTCAAGGCGATGGAGCTGTTCTGCATGCTCGCCCATCGTCAAGGGCGCGCTATCCTTATCGTGACCCACGATCCGCGAATCGTGCACCTCGCCGACAGGATCGTGCATATCGAGGACGGGCATATCGTTCCGGAGCCCACCGTGCCGTCAGCCTCTCCGATCCCCGCGACAGGAGCCGCACAATGAAATTCTCGACGAGGTTTTCCTTGAAGTCTCCCTGGAAGCTTTGTTCACGCAGGCCTTGTTGGCGTGGCATCGCCGGTCTGGCCGCGCTCGGGCTCTTTGCCCTGGGCGCAGAGCTGGGATCGACCCGGTGGGCCGCACAATCCGCGCAGGCCTCTCCCGCACGTGATCCGACGCCCGGCCATCACATGGTGGCCGCCCCGGGCCTGGTTGAGCCGATCGGCGAAGAGCGCGAGATCGGATCGCAGGTGATCGGCATCATCCGCGAAATGCGCGTCGAGGAAAACGACAAGGTGGTCGCGGATCAAATCATCGCGGTTGTCGACAACGCCGAGCAGGTGGCGCGGCAGGCCTCGGCGCGGGCCGAGTTGGCGCAGAGGAAGGCTGAGCTTGACCGGGTCGTCAACGGCGCGCGCCCCGAGGAGCGGCGCGAAGCCCGCGCGGCCGTGTCCGAGACCGAGGCCAATCTCGATCTGGCGCGCCGCGAATATGACCGCCGGCTACCGCTCACCAAGAGTGGCGCGTCGAGCCAGCAGGCACTCGACCAAGCGACGTCGACGCTGAACGCCACCGAGGCCCATCGCATCGTCATGGCCGAGAGGCTGGCGGTGATGGAAGCAGGTTCCCGGATCGAAGATATCGAAGCGGCACGCGCCCAGGTTGGGCTCGCCGAGGCAGACGTCGCCCTGGCGGATGCGCTGCTCGAAAAGACCTTCATCCGTTCTCCGGTCACCGGTAGCGTGCTGCGGCGCTATCGCGCCGCCGGCGAAGCCGTCGGAAACATGCCGCCAACCCCCATTGCGGTGGTGGGAGACCTCTCCAGCCTGCGGGTGAGAGCGGAGGTCGACGAGACTGACGTTGGCCGGGTCGCAGACGGGCAACGTGTCGAAGTGACTGCCGACGCCTATCCGGATCAAAAGTTCGGTGGCACGGTCTATCGCGTTTCGTCACGTTTGGGCGGCAAGGCGATCCAAACCGGACGCCCGGCCGATAAAGTGGACACCAAGGTTCTCCAGGTGCTGATCGATCTCGATCCCGGTAAGACGCTGCCGATAGGCCTGCGCGTCGACGCTTATTTCCTGGATCGAGCCGCTACGGCAAGCAGCGCGCGCGAGGTCATCAATTGATTTGCCCGTGATCGTTCGACCGCATAAATCCTGGTGACAGCAGCGTCTGGAATCCGCGGATCGTCAGCCCCAACGTCGATGGGACCACAGGCTGACTTACCGGAAAATTCCGAACAAACCGCGGCTGTGGCGGCGGCGGTGGCGGCGGCTGTTGCTGGGTCTGCTGCAACGGCGCCGGTGGCGGCGGGCGTGGCGCCGCCGCTCGCGGCGGCGGACGCTTCTGGGCCGGCAATGGCTGTGGGCTCGGCGCCGGCTTCGCCGGCTCGGGCGCGGCGCTGACCACGGTGGTGTCCGGGCCCTTACAGTCGGTCAGCCAGATGTCGTAGATCGGATGCTCGACCGCGATGCAGGCCGGGACTTGCCGCGAACATCCAGCCTGAGAATATCCGCTTCACCTCGCCCTGCAGCGTGATCTCGTCGACCTCGACAAAGGCGTCGGTGTTGGCGGCTTCCGTGGCGGGGCGCGTGTAGCAGGCGTCGGTCTTGACCCGCAGCGCGCCGAACTGGACGGTCTCGCCGATATCCTCGTCGAAATTGATGATGCGCCCGGTGATCTTGTCGAGCCCCGAAAAGCTCGCCTTCTTGTTGATGATCTTCTGGGCCGGCGGCTCGGTGACCACCTCGTCGCCGGGCTGCAGCGTCGCGGGCGCTTGCGGCACGCCCCTGGTCTGGCGCTGTCCCGGCGGCAATCCAGGTAACGCCGGATTGGCCCCCGGCGGCGGGTTGGCCTGCCCGGGCTGGGTCGGGGCGGCCGCGACCGCCGGCGGAACGTTCTGCGGAATGATGGTCGTGCCCGGCGGAGGCGCCAGCGGCTGCGATTGTACGGCACCAGGCATGATCGAGGTCTGCCCCGGCTGCGGACGAACGGGCGCGGGCAGCACCCGGCCCTGCGGCAGTTCCGGCACCTCCTCCTCGTCGTCGGGCGGCGGTTGCTGTTGGCTACCGCGGGGAATACTGCCGGGCGGGCGCGGCGCGGGATCGGAAAAGATATTGCCGATTTGCGCGCGCGCCGGCGTCGCAAGCGAAAACGCTGCGGCGGCAAGCAGGGCCGCAAGACCGGCCAGGGCGATGGTTCGAGACATCTCGCGCAGCTTCAATTCAAAAAAGCGAATCGGGCATCAGCACAGTGTACAAGGGTACAGCTTTTACCGCCGCTCGCTGGCCCCCCGGTTAACACGCCGAATACGGCGGGGAAAGGGCCGCTCCCCACCCTCCCCGCCACTGGTCAGTGCCGGTTCCAGATGAGATAATCAGCCCGATCGAGAGGTCCACGCCGCCCGGTACGCCGGAAGCCGCCATGGAAGTCCGGAACAACCGGACCAGCAGAGGAAACCAAATGCCCGATCGCATTCGTTTGGACGGCAAGGTTGCCGTCGTCACCGGGGCTGCCGGCGTCATCGGCAGCGCCACCATTCGGCTATTGGCCGAGCGCGGCGCGCGCATCGTTGCCGTCGACCGCAAGCGCGAAGATCTGCAAAGCGCGATCGGCGATCTGCCCACCTCCGCGCAGGCGCTTGCGCTCACCGCCGACGTCACCGACGAGGACGAGGTCGCAGACTATGTCCGCACCGCCGTCGACAAGTTCGGCACCATCGACGTGTTCTATAACAACGCCGGCGTCGAGGGCGACGTCAAGCCGATCACGGACTATCCGCTGGACGTGTTTCGCAAGGTGATTGACGTCAACGTGGTCGGGGTGTTCCTGGGGATGAAGCACGTGCTGCCGGTCATGCTGAAGCAAAACAGCGGCAGCATCATCAACACGGCTTCGATCGCAGGGCTGATGGGATCGCCGCAGATCGCGGTCTACAGCGCCAGCAAGCATGCCGTGATCGGGCTCACCAAGAGTGCGGCATGGGAGTGCACCGGGACCGGCGTGCGGATCAACTGCGTCTGCCCGGGAATGATCGACAGCCGCATGCTGAGCTCGATCCTGCAGGGCCGCAATCCCGGCAACGCGCCGCCGCCCAACGACAAGATCGTCGAGCGGATTCCGGCGCGCCGGTTAGGACAGGCTTCCGAAGTCGCCTCCATCGTGGCGTTCCTGGCCTCCGACGAGGCGAGCTACGTCACCGGCTCGGCCTACACCGTCGACGGCGGGCGGACTGCCGCTTGACGTTGTCAATGCGACCTAAAGGTTCTTTCCGACATGCCCGTAACCCTCGATCCCGATGCCGCCGCCGTTTACCAGGCGTTCCAGGAGGCAGGCCGTCCACCTTACGAGACGCTGACGCCACCTGAGGCCCGCGCGGCCTATCTGGCAGGGCGCCCCGTCACCAATCCCGAGCCGCCCGAGCTTGCGGAAGTGAGCGAGCTTTCGATTCCCGCGCCCCATGGCGCGATCCCCTCGCGCCTCTACAAGCCGAACAGCCTGCGAAAGGCGAGCGGGCTTTCGCCGTGTCTGGTGTTCTTTCACGGTGGCGGCTGGGTGATCGGCGATCTCGATTCCCATGACGTGGTGTGCCGCAAGCTCGCCTGCGAGGGCGAGCTGATCGTGATCTCCCTCGACTATCGGCTGGCGCCGGAGCACAAGTTTCCGGCCGCCGTCGAGGACGCCATCACGGCCACGAAATGGATCGCAGAGAATGCCAGGCAGTTCGGCATCGACCATAGCCGCTTGAGCGTCGGCGGCGACAGCGCCGGCGGCAATCTCGCCGCGGTGGTCGCGATATCGGCGCGCGACGGCAACGGGCCTCACATCGCAGGCCAGGTGCTGATTTACCCCGCGACCGATTTTGCCAGAAGGCATCCATCCCACAGCGAGCCCGAAACCTCGATCCTGCTGACGCATTCCGTCATCGGCTGGTTCATGAACCATTATCTCGGCGATGCCGACATCAACGACTGGCGCGCCTCCCCGGCACGCGCCACCACGCTGATCGGATTGCCGCCGGCCTATGTCTTGACCGCAGGCGCCGATCCGTTGCGCGACGAAGGCGCCGAATATGCGGGGCGACTGAAGCAAGCCGGCGTGGCCGTTACCTACCGGCACTTCCCCGGCCAGTTCCACGGCTTCTTCACCATGGGAAAATTGCTGCAACAGGCCAATGTCGCCGCGAGCGAAATCGGCGGCTGGCTGAAGGCGCTGAACTAAAACGGTGCGCGGCGCGGCGGAACGATCAGCCCAGTCCCAAGAGCCGGGCAAAGCGGTTGGTGGTCTTGACGTCGGGCTGGTCCTGGTCCCGCTGCTCGGCAAACGTGATGAGCAGGAGCTGGTTGACGAGCTCGATGGTCATCGCGAACACCTCGCCATCCGGATTGCGGTAGTCGATCCGGGTCGCTTGCCCTTCGCGCGCGGTGGCCACCCCGGTCCAGCGCAACTCCGCTCCCAGGTATCTGATGAGTTCGCCAACCGTGTGCATCGGGCCGCTGGCCGGCCCTTGTCTCAGAATCTGCTTCGCCTTGTTGTTCATGGTCAGGATGCGCGCGTCGTCGGTCTTGTTCTGGCCGTTCATGATGGGAACGGCGGCGACGATGCCGACCGGAGAGCGATCGTAGAGGATCTGCAGGATGTCGATCTTTTCGTTCAGCATCGCGACATAGCTGATGGTGAAGACCGGCGCGCTTTGCTCGTCCGCCGCAAGCGGCAAGATCAGGGTTTCCCAATACACATTCTGATCGGACAGCGACGAGATGTAGCGTGCATAGATCGGCCGCTTCCGGGCGAGGGAATCGTCATAAAGTTCGCGGAGGCTGTTGGCGGTGGCGAATTTGAGCTCCGAGGTGCGGATACCGCGCAAATCCTGTCCAAGATGGCGGATATAACCTTCGCTTTGGGCTACGACGATATGGTCGTTGCCGACCTTGAGAACTCACGACCGAGTCGCCGAAGGTTTCAGAGGATTTTGCATACATGTCGCGAAGCCGCGGCTGCCTGGTGGCCCGATGGTAGAGCCATTGCCGGTAGGCCGCGTCGAGCGACTTCGCGTGAATCTGTTCGCCAATGGCCTTGCCGGTCCAGGTCTGGATCGCCGCGCGGCTTGTGGCCCCGGTGTCGGTCACCCTGACCGGCGTGATCGCATGACCTGCCTCCGGCGTCCCGGAATTGGGCTTTGTGCTGGGCAGAGCGGATTGGCTCAAGGGCGTGGCTTCTTCAAATGAGGTGAGACATCATCGGCGATGTTTCAGGCGTCTTAGAAATCTCCGCAGCGGTCCTGGGCCGACTGATACAACCGGACGTTTCCAAGCTACTTGATGGATCGTTAACGCCAGATTGTCGCAGGCGTCCGTATTTCCACGGGTTCGGCGCTTGGCGGACACGATGGAACCGTGGTCAATGCGCATGACTGTTCGATCCACGAATTGGGGAGGTTCTTGTGTTGGTCCGTAGTCCGATCTTGCATCCGAAGGCGCGCAGCCTCATCCATATCGACTGATCGATCGCAGCATGGAACCATCAACCTCGATCCTGATCGCCCAGCACACGCTGTTGACGTGCGGCCTGATCCTCGCGGTCGGCACGCTGGCCGCGCTGTTGGCGCAGCGGATCAGGATTCCCGATGTTGCGATTTTTCTGATCGCTGGCATCGCGGTCGGCCCGCACGCGCTCGGGCTGGTCCATATCGCGGCCAACTCAGCGCTCAACCAGATCATCCTGTTGTTCGGCGCGAGCTACATCCTGTTCGACGGCGGCGCCTCGGTGCGGCTTAAGGTGTTGAAACGGGTCTGGATCACCATCGTCATCCTCGCCACCGTCGGAATCCTGGTAACAGCCGCGATCACCGGGCTTGCCGCCCACTATGTCTTCGGCTTACCCGTTGTCGTAGCGCTTATGCTGGGAGCAACCATCGCCTCGACCGATCCGGCGACGCTGGTGCCGATCTTCCGGCAGATCAAGAATTCGCGACCGGGTCGCGCAGACCGTGATGAGCGAATCCGCCTTCAACGACGCCATGGGCGCGATCCTTACCTTCACGCTATTGGCGCTTGCGACCGGCAGCGAAAAGTTCTCGTTTGGAGACGCTGCCTTCGATCTGTTCAAGCAATCCGCGATCGGCATTCTGGCCGGTATCGCGCTCGGCTATCTCGCAGCCCTCCTGATCGCGCATGAGCGCTGGGCCTTTCTTGCCGAATACGCCCCCGTGGTGACGCTGGTTGCCGTGATCGGCGCCTATTTCGCGGCTTCCGGCCTGCAGGCGAGCGGCTTCATGGCAGTGTTCGTGTTCGGTATCGTACTCGGCAACAAGGAAGCGTTCGGATTTCGGATGGAGCCCGGCGAGGCGCAGAAGCTCGCCGAATTCGTGCTGACCACGGCCTTCATCATGCGACTGTTCATTTTCATGCTGCTCGGCGCGCAGGTCGATTTCGTCCTGATCGGCAAGCACTGGCTCGGCGGCGTGATCGTGGTCACGGTCTTGATGCTGGTGGCGCGCCCGGTGACGGTTTTCCTCTGCGCCTGGCCGGATCGCCGGGCGCGATGGAGCTTTGCCGAGATGCTGTTCATGTGCTGGACGCGCGAAACCGGCGTCATTCCGGCCGCGCTCGCAGGGCTCCTGCTCGGCACCAACGCACCCGACGCGCCCGTCATCGCCTCCGTCACCTTTGTCGCGATCCTGATGACGATCCTGATCCAGGCGCCGACCACGGAGTGGCTCGGGCGCAGGCTTGGGCTCATGGAGAAGGACTAGGCGCGCACGCCGCGCGACGGCATGATCTGGAATGGGTGGCCTTGTTTCAGCCACGCCGCGCGCTCGTCGCGCAGCAGCGTGCGGCGAACTTTTCCGGCATCGTCGCGCAAGCCGGTCAAGACGATCTCGAAACTTTCCGGATGCTTGTATCGGCTGAGCCGGTCGGCCAGAAAACCGCCCATACCGTCGGCAACCGATTGCACATCGGCGGCATTCGAGAGTTCGATGATGGCGTGGACGCGTTGCCCAAATTCCGGATCGGGGAGGCCTACGACGACGCAGGAGCGCACCGCAGGATGCGCCACCACCGCGGCCTCGACTTCGGCCGGATAGATATTCGCGCCGCCGCGCAGGATCATGTCGGCGAGCCGATCGCCGAGATAGAGATAGCCTTCGGCATCCAGCCGGCCGATATCGCCAAGCGACTCCCAGCCGTCGGGCCGGCGTTTCGGCTCGGCGCCGAGATAGTGATAGGTGCTGCCGGGGCCGTCGGAGGGCAGGAAATAGATTTCGCCGGTCTCACCTGGCGCGACATCGTTACCGTCCTCGCCGATGATCCGCAGTGCGGATGTTTCGCCGATCTTGCCGACTGACCCCCTGTGCGCCAACCATTCGACCCCGGAAATCACGGTAGCGCCCTGCCGCTCGGTGCCGCCATAGAGCTCGTAGATTCTTTCGGGCCCCAGCCACTCGATCCATTTTTCCTTCAGCCATGGCGGCATCGGCGCTGCCATATGAAAAACGATCTTCAAATCCGACAGGTCGTAGGCGTTGCGCGCCGCTTCGGGCAGCGCCCAGATCCGATGCATCATCGTCGGCACGAAATTGACCCATTGCACCCGATGGGCTGCGATCAGGCGCAGCGCCTCCTCGGCATCGAATTTTGTCATACCGGTGACGCGCCCGCCCGCGAACAGCGCGGTGTGTGACACGATGAATGGCGCATTGTGATAGAGCGGGCCGGGATTGAGCAGCGACACGCCGTGCGGGATTCCGAGCGGCGGTTCGGCTGCGGTGTCGACGACGGCGGGGTGATGATCGAGGATCACCTTGGGCCGTCCTGTCGAGCCGCCGGAGGTCATCGCCTTCCAATAGCGCGCCACGGGGCCGTTCAGTGGCCCGTCCGAAAAGCCCTCCGGCTCGAAGTCGGCCGGCACCGAATTGGGCGCATTCCAGTCGGCTTCACCGCCGACCACCAGCGCCGGCTTGAGGATCTCCAGGACCGCGGCGGCCTCGCCACGTGGCAGCCGCCAGGACAGCGAGGTCGGCGTCGCACCGCACTTCCACACCGCAAAGCTGGTCTCGAAGAAGCTATTGCCGTTGGGCAGACCGATGGCGACGAAATCGCCGGGTTTTACCCCCTTCGCGGCAAAGGCCCGGGCGCGCCGGTTGGCGCCGCGCTCGAACTGCTCCCAGGTCAGCGCATCGGCGCCATGACTGATCGCAACGGTGTCCTTCGGCTTGCGTTCAGCATACCAGCGCGGCACGTCGGCCATCGGAATCAACATGCGGGCCTCCCGTCTCCCGGCTTTTCTGAGCCGTTTTTTTGAACTTGCAAATGACGAGGCACGCCCGACATCAGCGCTTGATCGATCGACGGGCCAAGTTGTGCCAAAAGCCGCGCGCGGCGTCTATCTGGCCGCAGTCCTGAAGGACGTTTGCTCGACGAACCCTGAGAATTCCGCGTCCGGTGGAACCCCTATTGCTGCATCGCGAAGCGCACGCTAGGCTCGTTTTCGAATGGGTGCAGGAGGCAGGCGTGACCACATCGGACGACGGCAAGGTTTCGGAAGATCGCCGCGAAGCGCTGCGCTACGCCTTCGCGATCGGCAGCGGCGCGGCGCTGGCCTCGACGCTTGCGAGCCCGGCATCGGCGCAGGCGAGCCCCGACAACACCCTCGATCGCATCCGCGCCAACAAGGTGCTGCGCATCGCGGTGCTGCCGGGAGAGCTGCCCTACTTCAACAAGGACCTCGCCACCGGCACCTGGTCCGGCTTTTCGATCGAGATGGCCAACGACATCGCCAAACTGCTGGACGTCCAGCTCGAGTACACCGAATTCGACCTACGGCAACTCGATCCTCGATCTGCAATCGAACAAGATCGACCTGGGCTTTGCCCTCAACCCGACCCCGCAGCGGGCGCTGGTGGTCGATTTTACCGCCACCGTCTTCCCGCATCCGTTCGGCGCCATGCTCAAGAAGGGGCTGGAAGCCAAAACCTGGGCCGACATCAACAAGCCCAGCGTCACCATCGCCGTCGACGTCGGCTCCGCCAACGAGGCGGTTGCCCGCCGCTTCGCGCCGAATGCGACGATCAAGTCGCTGAAGTCGCGCGATGAGGTGATGCTGGAGATGTCGTCGGGGCGGGCCGATTGCGTGGTCAACGCGCTGGTGCTTGGCCTGACCGCGATCGCCAAGAACCCGAACCTCGGCACCTACAAGCTGCTGCAATCCCCGTCCGTCGCCATTCCCTCCAGCATGGCGGTGCGGCGCGAGCCGGACAAGCGCTGGCGCGATTTCCTGTCGGTGTGGGTCGACTACAACAGGGGCATCGGCCAGATGCGCGAATGGTTCGTCAAGGGGCTTTCGCTTTCCGGCGTGAAGCCGGAAGACGTGCCGGTCGAACTCAATATCTGAAGGACGCGATCTGAATTCTGACGTGGCTTTCGATGTCAGTTAACGCGCTCACTCCCCTTGTGGGCCCTCGAGGGGAGAGGGTAACCGCTCACGCCTTGTCGTAGGTCATGCCGCGCTCGAGCCTGCGTCCAACGAGCGTGGCAGGAAACAGGATCGCGAAGTAGATCAAGGCCACGATGGTATAGACTTCCAGCGGCCGATAGGTTTCGGCGTTGATCAGGGTTGCGTTGTAGACGAGGTCGGGAACGGCAATGACCGAGACCAGCGAGGTGTTCTTCAACTGCGTCACCGACTGGTTGACGTAGGGCGCCATCATCGGCTTGAGCGCCTGCGGCAGGATCACCAGCCTCAGCACGCGCCATGGCGAAAGTCCCAGCGCGCGCGCCGCGTCCCATTGTCCGCGGTGCACGCTCTCGATGCTGCCGCGGACGATCTCGGCGTAGAACGCCCCGCCATAGAGCGACAGCACGGTGACGGCGGCGACATGCGCCGGGATGTTCACGCCGATCAGGACCGGAAAAGCGTAATAGAACCAGATGATCTGAACCAGCAGCGGCGTGCAGCGGAACAGTTCGATATAGGCGAGCAGACACCAATCGATCACGGGCCAGCGCCGCAGCCGAAGGATGCCGACGACCAGACCGATCAGGGTTCCGAGCAAGACGGTGCCGATGGTGTAGGCGACGGTCCAGCCGAGCCCGAGCCAGAACAGATGGCTGTATTTGCCGAGGATCGCGAAATCCCAAACGTAGTGCATGTCCGTGTCCCCGCGTTACTCGCGCGCCCTCTGCGTTTGCCGATGGATCGACGCATCAGAGATAGCGGCTCCGGCGAAAACGGCGCTGGCGTCGAACGGCGGCGGCGCGCCGGCGATCATCGCCGCAATCGCCGCCCCCGTCGCCGGGCCCGGTCGTGAAGCCGATGTGCTGGTTGCCGAACGCCAGCCACAGCCCGGAATGCCGCGGCGCGGGTCCGATCATGGGCAGACTGTCGGGCAGCGTCGGCCGCGCCCCGCGCCAGGGTTCGCCTACCGCCTCGCCGAATTCGACCACGCTCGCGCGCGAGCCGGCACCACCGCATCGAGCTGCGCGAACGATGAGGGCGCGTCACGGGCGGTCAGCTCGACCCCGCTGGTGACGCGGATGCCCTGCTCCATCGGCGTCATGAGAAAACTGCCTTCGGCGTCATGGATCGGACGCTGCAATGAACGTGCCGGGTTCGGCTTGAACTCCCGATGGTAGCCGCGTTCAAACGCCAGCGGAACGCGATAGCCGAGCGGCCGCAACAGGTCGGCGGACCACGGACCCAGCGCGACCACGATGTGGCGCGCCGAAATCGCACCATCCGCGAGCACCACGCGCCAGCCCTCGCCGTCGGGCACGATCGCCTTGATGTCGGACTGACGGATCTCGCCACCGGAGCCGCGAACATCCGCGCATAGGCCTTGACCACGGCGCCCGGCGAGTCGACCGAGGCGGTCTGCGTGTGCAGCAGGCCAACCTTGTAGACCGGCAGGATGTTCGGCTCGAGCGCGGAAATCGCCTGGCGGTCGAGCAGCTGGCTGTCGATGCCGTATTCGGCCAGAAAGGCCTGCTCTTCGCCTCGCCGCACCGACGGCGTCGCTGCGCCACGCCTTCAGCCAGCCGGTCTCGCGGATGCGCTGCGCCGCATCCGCTTTGACGATCCATTCGCGATGCAGTTTCAACGATGCGCCGATCAGCCCGTGCAGGGCGGTCGCGCGCGGCCTGGTCTGCGCGACGGCGTCGCATTGGCAAGGAAGCGGACGACCCAGTCGATATTGCGAATCGCCCAGGCCGGATCCCAGCGCAGCGCCGCGTTGCGTGTTGGTCATGTAAGTTCGGCAGCGCGCTTCCAGAGCGACGGCTTGTTGAGCGGCAAGATCGAGCCGCTACTGAGAATGCCGGCGTTGCCATAGGAGGTTTCGCTGCCCGGCTCGCGCCGATCGACGAGGATGACCGACAGCCCCCGTTGCCGCGCGGCATAGGCCGCCGACACGCCGACGATGCCCGCGCCCAGCACGATGACATCTGCTCGCTTGACCATTCACTCTGTCCAACATCGCCCTCCACCACGAAAACATCTACATCAGCGTCAGGCCGCCATCGACCGGCAACACGCGCTCCCGTCACGTGGGCAGCCTGCGGCGACAACAGGAAGGCGACCGCTGCCGCCACTTCATCGGGTTCGGCCAATCGCGCCAGCGGATTGGCCTTGGCGGCCACTTGCCAGGCCTGCGCGTCCAACGCCCCCATTCGCCCGGCATCCTTGCGGGTATAGCCGGGCATCACGACATTGGCGGTTGCGCCTGAGCTGGCGAGCTCGATCGCAAGACACTTGACCAGCGCCTCGAGCGCGGCCTTGGCCGCCGCTGGACGCCGGATAGGTCGAATCCGGCGTGAAGCGATGGGCGACGAAACTGGAGATGGCGACGACGCGTCCCTGCGATCCCCGCGTCAGATCCGGCAGCGCCGCAGCTGCCAATTCGTGAAACGCCGCGGCCATGACCGCGAAGGACCGTTCGAGTTCGGCGCGCGGCAGTTGCGTGAAACCGCGCCGATCGGCAAACCCCGCGGCGTGGACGATGGCATCGACGCTGCCGAACGCGTCGCGTGTCGCGCCAACAAGCTCGGATGCCGTTCCGGCATTGGCCAGGTCGCCGGCGCGCCAAGCCACCTTGGCGCCGGCACGCTGACAGTCGGTCGCGACCGCTTGCAATCGCTCGGACCCTGCCGCGTCGGCGCCTTGTCCATGCAACATCAGGCACTGATCCGGGCCTGCCAACCGGCGCGCGACCGCGGCGCCGATCCCGATCCCGCCCCCGGTGATGATTGAAACGCGCATGGGTCCCTTCTTGATGCCCGTTCTCGATGCTCTTGATCGAGCAAACTATAGGTCCCGCAACGGCGAATGCCAACAATCGCGACCCGGCAATCGCGGCGATTGCAACGCCGCGGCGCAACTGATCTTCGACGCGCGAAGCAAGCGTCGCGACGCGGGTTGACAAGATAATCGCATTGGCAGCGGCGGCCAGGCCGACCCGGACGAAACAGGCCTCTTCGGAGTTGCAGGATCGGCAAAACTGACGCAGAGTTCGAACCAGCGCCGGAGGTCAACCGGCGAACATCAATTGAGGGAGCACGCCATGATCAAGGTAAGCGTTATGTATCCGAATACGCCCGGTGCGCGCTTCGATCACGAGTACTATCGCGACAAGCACATGCCGCTCGTGAAGGCTCGGCTGGGCGATGCCTGCAAATCCTATACGGTGGACAAGGGCCTTGCCGGTGGGGCACCGGGTGCCCCCGCGACCTATGTCGGAATGTGTCACATCTTCTGCGACTCGGTCGAGGCGTTCCAGGCCGGCTTTGGGCCGCATGCCCAGGAGATCATGGGAGACATCCCGAACTATACCGACTTGAGCCCGGTCATCCAGATCAGTGAAGTCGTCGTAGGCTGACACCTCGACGAGCCGCGCGCTGACGCGCTATCGCGAAGTCATTGTCGCGGATCTATCTCCTCATCGCGAGGAGCCTGCATGCAGCGAAGCATCTCGACCCGGATCAGGCCACGCACCTGTGGATCTGCTTCGCTCTCCGGACGATGCGCAGCTTGCGTCCGAGCCGGCGGCTCGCAATGACGGTTGACTGATTCTCGACATGATCAGAACTTCAAAATCACGCAGTAATCCTAGATCGACAATACGCCAAACATGACGATCGAGTGGGTGGCTTGCCAGAACCATGTCTCGCCATCGTGCGCCGCCTGCAGGCTGAAAATCCGCTTGTTCCAGCGCGGATCATGGGTGAAACGAATGTTTTCGATCTTGAAATCGGCTTGTCGTTGTTTCCATTCTTTCGCCCACGCGAAATGCGCTTCGTCGAGCTGCTGGCGCAGTTTGGAAACTTCGACCGAATAGGAAGACGGAAAGATAATTCTAAGAGAATTGCTAACCATCTCGCAATCCCTTCGGCTTCACGGATCACCTGTGACCGGCGGCTTGGCCCTCGCGATGTCCAAAACCGGCGCGCGCGGCCTTGTCGCGTTGAGTATTGAAGCAAAGAGATAAGACTGGAGTCTGATTCAACCAGGCTAAATTTTAAATTGTTGAAATCGACCTTCCTGCCCCTTTTTCAAGACGCGGCGGCACTAGCCTCCCCTCGCCGCTCTCCGCAGCGATTGCGGGGGCTGGCCGAAGGCGCGGATGAAGGCGCGGCGCATCCGTTCCGGATCGCGGAAGCCGGTGGTCTCGGCGACGCGCTCGATCGCTTCCGACGAAGACTGCACGCGCGCCCGCGCCACCTCGATGCGCAGCCGCTCGATCGCCTTCGACGGCGTGGTGCCGGTCTCCGCGATGAAGGCGCGGGTGAAATGCCGCGCGCTCATGCCGGCGCGATCGGCGAGATCTTCCACCGTGAGCGGCGCCGTCGAGATGCTCGCGCGCCCAGGTCAACAGCGGCCCGAAGCGGCCGCTCGGCGCCTTCAGCTCCAGCAGCGAGGAGAACTGCGACTGTCCGCCGCTGCGGCGATGGTAGAGCACGAGCTGGCGCGCAGTCTTCTGCACGATCTCGTCGCCGAAATCTTCTCCGGCCATCGCGAGCGCGAGATCGATGCCGGCGGTGATTCCGGCCGAGCTCCAGATATTGGCCGTCGCGAACGAAGATCCGGTCCGGCTCGAGCTTCACTTTCGGATAGGTCGCGAGGAATTGCCGCGTGCGCTGCCAATGCGTGGTGGCGCGGCGGCCATCGAGCAGGCCCGCTTCCGCAAGGATGAAGGTGCCCGAGCAGACGCTGGCGATGCGGACGCCGCGTCTGGCGACCGCCTGCACGAAGCGGATCGTGCATTTGTCGCGCGCGGCCGCCTCGACGCCATCGCCGCCGGCGATGATCAGCGTCGTGATCGCGCCGCGCCGACCCGAATTTCCGCGCCAGCATTTCAGCGCCGGAGGACGAGCGCACCGGCCCGGGCGTTGCCGCCATGACCTTGATCGGCACCGCGCGCTTGGCGAAACGCGCGGCGATCTCGAACACCGAGATCGGACCTGCCGCGTCCAGCAACTGGAAATCGGGAAAGATGAGAACGCCGATCATGGCTCATGTCCTAAATCGAGGGAAATATGCCATTCCGGACAGTAGGCGACCATGCCAGGATGCTCGGCGTCAAGTGGAAACAAACTCTCGTCATGCCCGGGCATGACGATCGCGCCGTCGTCATGCCCGGGCTTGACCCGGGCATCCATCTCCCTTCGTAAGAGATTCTTCGCGAAGAGGATGGATTGCCGGGTCATAGGCGAGCGGAAGCGACGCCGTCCTTAGGACGGCTATGCCCGGCAACGACGAGCGAAAACGTTGCTGCCCCTTGTCGCAAAACCTCGAAAGGCTCTTCCCATGTCGCAACCACTGCAGATCGGCCTTCTCGTCTTCCCGCGCGTCACCCAGCTCGACCTCACAGGCCCGGTGCAGGTCTTTTCCAGCGTGCCCGGCGCCAAGCTGCATCTGATCTGGAAACGGATCGAGCCGGTTGCGAGCGACTCCGTGCTGGTGCTGACGCCGACGACCACGTTTGCGGACTGCCCGCAGCTCGACGTCATCTGCGTGCCCGGCGGCGTCGGCAGCGACGATCTATTGAATGATGCCGAAGTGCTCGACTTCCTGCGCCGGCAGGCGGAAGGCGCCAAATTCGTCACCTCGGTCTGCACGGGATCGCTGGTGTTGGGCGCGGCCGGCTTGCTCAGGGGATATCGCGCGGCGACGCATTGGACCGCGATGGACTGTCTTGCCGCCTTCGGCGCGACGCCGACCAAGACCCGGGTCTGCATCGACGGCAACCGCGTCACCGGCGGCGGCGTGACCGCGGGAATCGATTTCGCGCTGACGCTGGTGTCGATGCTGGTCGACCGCAAGACCGCGGAAGCGATCCAGCTCAGGCTGGAATATAACCCGGCCCCGCCGTTCAACGCCGGCTCGCCCGACACGGCGCCAGCCGAAGTGGTCGCGCTCATCAAGGAGAAGAGCGCGCCGCACAAGGCGCGCCGCAAGGAGGCCGTTGCCCGAGCCGCGGCAAGACTTTCCGAAACCGTGGGCGGCGCGTAAGCCCAACAGAAAAAGGCCGCCTGGTTTCCCAGACGGCCTTTCCTGTCTCACGGCGGCGCCACATTGGCGGGCGATTTCAGGACCGCGCCACCGGGGGCCTATCTCCCGGCCGTGTCCTTACTCGGGTGCCGCTGCATATCGGGGCAGTCGCGATCTGTTGCCCGAACCGACGCGATGGTCTCCCATCTCCGTAAGATGACGCGTATGAAGCGCCGAAGCTACGCGCGGAGTGCAACGACGCTGCGCGCGATGTCCCCGTTGTTCCCGTTATTCACAACGGCGGTGCAGCGCTCGCGACGCAGCAAATCGCAGAGGAAATGGAGAATGACGCGCTCGGCCGCGCGTTCAGCTTCCCGGCGTCCAGGGCTCGTAGTCGCCGGTCGCCTTTGGCCTGCGGCCGCTCGCGAGCGTCGAGCCGGGCGGCCGGTAAGCCGCCGGCGTCCCCGTCATGTTCGGCACATGCGGCTTTTCCCATTCGCGCGGCTTGTAGCCGTCTTCAGTCGGCGGCAGGTCGACGGTGTGGTGCATCCAGCCATGCCAGGAGGGCGGGATGCGGCTCGCTTCGGCAAGCCCGTTATAGATCACCCAGCGCCGCTCGAAATGCAGGGTCGGATCGATCTTGCCGCCGCGGGTGCGAAAATAGCGGTTGCCCTGCTCGTCCTCGCCGACCAGTTCGCCGAACCGCCAGGTCCACAGTTGGGTGCCAAAAGTCTGGCCGTTCCACCAGGTGAAGATCTTTAGGATAGAATTGTTTCATGCGGCTGACCGGCTGATGCCCCGTTGCCTGCGTCTGATGCCACCGGAAGGCGGGATTGTCCAGCAAAGTCCGTCTCATTCGAGCCCTCCGTCAAACGCAAGTCTCAAGGCGCGTCCGCGGCCTATCGCGCAATCGATGCTTGCCGCGGAACATTCGTGCCCTGAGCAGATTAAATCGACATCACAGCAATGGAGTCGATCATGATCAGTTTGAAAGCTTTGAGCACGGCTGCAGCGCTCGCCCTGATTCTGCCTCTGGCCGCGCCGAGTGCGAGTTTCGCCTTTGGCCGCGGCGGTGGCGGAGGTGGCCACTTCGGCGGCGGCGGCGGTGGCATGCGGATGGGCGGCGGTGGCGGCGGTGTCCATATGGGCGGCGGCGGCATGCGGATGGGCGGTGGCGCGCCTCCCGCGGCGCATTTTGCGGCCGGCGCACCGGCGGCTCGCTTTAATGGCGGCGGCGGCAACTGGAGCGGCGGCCATGCCGCCTGGAACGGTGGTGGCGGCGGCTATCGTCATCATGGCGGCGGCTTCTGGCCGGGCGCGGCTGTAGGTGCCGTGGTCGGTGGCGCGCTCGCAGCCGACTCGTACGCTTACTATGGCGGACCGGGCTACTATGATCAGGGCTACGACGACAGCTACTACGACAATGGCTACCCCGATGACGGCGTCGTGGCCGTCGTGCCCGGTGGTGGCGACCCCAGCTATTGCGCGCAAAGGTATCGTTCCTACGATCCGGCGTCGGGCACTTATCTGGGCTTTGACGGGCTGCGGCACCCCTGCCCGTAACCGCGATTGATGATCGTTGCTACTGGCAGAAGGCGGCGCGTCGACTTGCGTCGCCCTCTGTCGTTGTTCCAGTCCGCACTTGGAGGCGCCGAACGGCGGCATTGACCGTCCGAGACACGTGAAGTTGTTAGCACTCCGGACGACATACGCACGGTGCCGTGCTTATGCGACGGCGAGTTCGCGGCAAAATTGACCTCGAACGCGATTCGCCTTTATCAGCGAGCCGGGGCGGGACTTCGATCTGTGGATTTTGTCATGCGGCGTATTCTCGTGGTCGACGACGACCCGATGGTCTGCGCGACCATCGAGGTCTTTCTTCAGCGCCAGGGCTTTGAAGTCACCCTCGCGGACGGCGGTGAGCAGGGTCTCAGCGCGCTTGAATCGTCGACGTTCGACGTGATGCTCGTCGACATCTTCATGCCGCATATGCGTGGCTTCGAATCCATTCGAATCTTCCATGAACGGGCGCCCGCGATCCCGCTGATCGCGATGTCCGGTTACGCCTTTGTCAGCACCGCCTCCCCCTCTCCGGATTTCCTGAGAATGGCTCTCGACCTCGGCGCCACGCGTTGCCTGCGCAAGCCCTTCACGCCGGAGGCGCTGTTGGACGTCGTCAATGAATGTCTCGCCCAGGCGGCGAACGCCCAGCGCTCAACATAAAAGGCCGCCCTTGATGGCGTCGCAGCGCGTTATTCTGGGTGTCGGTCTTGCGGTTCTCTTGATCATCAGCGCGGCCTCGATAGGCCTCGAGGTCGAAGTCGCGATCCGATGCGGCCCGGGTCGATCACACGCTGCAGGTGCTGACCAAGCTTTCCGACCTCCAGCTTCTGGTCCGCCGCGCGGAGAGCGCGGCGCGCGGTTTCGGCCTCATCCGCGACCCGAACCTTCTCAGGGATTACCAAGAAGCTTCGGATCGGATCGCGCCGACATTCGCGGAGCTGACGGAGACGACCAAGGACAATCCACGCCAGACGCAGTTGCTGAAGGACACTGAAGCGCAGGTTGCCCGCCGGCTTGCCGTGAACATGCGAGCGGTCCGGCTTCACGCAGGCGGGCGATGCCGCGGGATTGACGGCGCTGAGGGCCAGGGGGGAAGGCCGTGCCGTGATGGACGCGATCAGCGCGAACTTCGACCGGCTCGCGGCCGAGGAAGCAAAGGCTGCTCGCGATCCGCACCGCGGATTCGCGGCGGACCGGCATGATTCTCCTTGCGATCGACCTCGCCGGCGCCGTCCTGATCCTGTTGCTGGTGGCGATGTTGATGCGTGAATCGCGGCGCGCGAACCGTGCGTTGAAGTCCTCGCTCAGCGCCACCAAGGCGACCAATCTGTCGCTGGAAGCCGCGGTCGCCGAGCGCACCGAGCATTTGCAGGCGGCGCACGAGCAGCTCCGCGACACCGCCTCGGTGCTGCAGAGCACCTTCAACAGCATGGCGGAAGCCGTGCTCGTCATCGATACCAAGGGCAGGGTCGTGCTCTCGAACCCGGCCGCCGAGCAGACCCTGCTCTACCGGGCCGGGATGAGCGTCGAGCAATTGAAGGCCGTCGGCGTCGCCTACCGCACCGACGGCACGACGCCGCTGCCGCCGGACGAAATGCCGATCGCAGGGGTATTGCGCGGCGAACAATACGACGACAAGGAGATCGTCGTTCGTCTGGTCGGCGACAGGCCTCCGGTCCATGTCGCGGTCAGCGGCCGGCCGCTGCGCGACCCCATACGGCGCAATCACCGGCGCGGCGCTGGTCTACCATGACATTACCGCGGCCCGCGAAACCGAGCACCAGCTGCAGCAGGCCCAGAAGCTCGATGCGATCGGCAAGCTGACCGGCGGCATGGCCCACGACTTCAACAACATGCTCACGGTCATCACCGGCATGACCGAAACCCTGGTCGCAGGCCTCAAGGGCCAGCCCGAATCTCCAGGCCGTGGCGCGGCTGATCGACGATGCGGCGCGAACGCTGCGCCGAGCTGATCAAGCATCTGCTGGCCTTTGCCCGCAAACAGGCCGCTGCAGCCGCGCAACGTCGATATCAACGGCGCCATCCTCGATATCGCGAAATTGCTTCGCCCCACGCTCGGCGAGCAGATCGAGATCGAGACCGTGCTGGGCCGGGACGTGAAGGCCTCGCATATCGACCCGTCGCAGTTGGCCAATTCCGTGCTCAACATGGCGATCAACGCCCGCGATGCGATGCCGAATGGCGGCAAGCTTCTGCTGGAGACCAGCAATACCGTGCTGGACGAGGCCTATACCCACGCCAATCCGGACGTGCGGCCGGGTCCCTATGTGCTGCTCGCGGTCAGCGACACCGGCACCGGCATGCCGCAATCGGTGCAGGACAAGGCGTTCGAGCCGTTCTTCACCACCAAGGACGGTCGGCAAAGGAAGCGGGCTTGGGCTCAGCATGGTCTACGGCTTCGTCAAGCAGTCCGGCGGGCACATCAAGATCTATAGCGAGGAAGGCCACGGCACCACCATCAAGCTTTATCTGCCGCCTGCGACTCGGACAGGTCGAGGCGGTGACGCCAGCGGCCGCGCCGATCTCCGGCGGCAACGAGACCATCATGGTGGTCGAAGACGACGCGATGGTGCGAAACTTCGTGATCGCGCAGCTGCATAGCCTCGGCTACAAGACCATCGCCGCCGCCGATAGCCGCGAGGCGCTGGCGCAGGTCGACGGCGGCGAGCCGTTCGATCTCTTGTTCACCGACGTCGTGATGCCCGGCGGCATGAGCGGCCGCGAACTCGCCGATGCCGTGGGCAAGCGCCGTCCGGGCACCAAGGTGCTTTACACGTCAGGCTATACGGATAACGCCATCGTCCATCACGGCCGGCTCGACGCCGGCGTGTTGCTGCTGACCAAGCCTTATCGCAAACCCCAGTTGGCCCAGATGGTGCGGCTTGCGCTCGGCGGCGATGCGGCCCGAACGGCACGGTCACCGCGCCGCCAGCGCGACTGCCGCCAGCGTGAAGAACAGCGCCACGATCTGGCCCGTGCCTAACGGCTCGTGCAGCCCGACCGCGGAGGCGACGATGCCGACCACCGGCACCGCCATGGTGCCGATCGCCGCCACCGACGCCGGCAGCCGCTCGAGCGCGGCGAACCAGCAGACATAGGCGACGCAGAACTGGCCTACCGTCGAATAGAACAGCAGCCACCAGCCGAGCGGCGTCACCGCGGCAAGATTCGTGGTCTCGATCAGGAGGCCAGCGATCGCGACCGGAAGACAGCCGAGCCCGATCTGCCAGGCGGCGGCGGGAATCGGCGGCAGCCTGATCGGGTGCTTCTTGGCGAGCACGGTGCCGAGCGCAAAGCCCATGGCGCCGCCGAGCGCCATGATGATCCCCGGCAGCTTCGCTTCGCTGGCGGCAAACCCGTTGGCGCCCATGATCGCGGCGAGCCCCGCGAACGCCATCACCAGCGCGATGCTACGCAATAATGTCGGCCGCTCGCCGAGGATCGGCCAGGCCAGGACCTGGGCCCAGACCGGCATCGTATAGGCCATCAGCGCTGCTTCGCTCGCCGGCAGCCACACCAGCGCGAGCCCCATCAGCACCATCCAGCCGGTGACATTGAGCAGCGCCGCCAAAAGCAGCCGCGGCCAGATTTCGGGGGCGACCTTCAGGCTCTGCCCGCGCGCGAGCGCGAGCGCCGCGAGCACGGCCGCGCCGATCACGCCGGTTGAGCCGCGCAAGGTCAGCGGCGGCAATTCGCCGAGCAGATACTTGGTGACAGGCCAAGTCAGTCCCCAGCCGATCGAGGTGACGGCGAGGAACGCAAGGCCAGCGGGCGCGATACGCGTCCGCGCCGTCTTTGACGCTGATTCGGTCATGGGGTGGCGACAAGGAACGAGGAATTGGCTGCACCTTGCCGCCGGTGGCCCCGCAACGCCACGGGGATGCCGGCATGCCTGCCAAAACTTCCCCCGTAACCGTCCGTGAGTCTCACCGAGGCAAGCCTGTGCGGAGAATAAAATCTTCCCCGGTGAACAGCGGGGGGAAGCATGGATGGGGGATCGCCACACAATTTTTTTTCCTTGGGAATCCCTGAGGACTCACTGATACTTGGCGTCATCACAGGGGCGGCATTGCCCCCTGTTATCCCCCTCTTTCCACCATATTTAGTATTTGATTCAGGAACTCGTACTAGTCCTTGACGGGCGCAACGGAGTTGTCCTAGCCTTTCCCCGTTCGGCGCGAGTGTGTTTGGGTCCCCGCCGGTCGCTCCCAAAAGGGTTCCAAACTGACCACTCCGTCGGCCTGGAGGCAACGGGTGCAGGGCTTGTCTGCCCTGAAGTCCGAGGAAATCCGGAGCACTCCAGTAACGGCCGGAACTGGCCGAGCTAAGCGTTGGGGCGTTGAATGCATGGCCTGAACAAACCCGGGGATGGGTTGGTTTGAGGGGCATGCCGGGTCGAGATCGATGTCCGCATCGATCTTGGCTTGAGAGAAACTGGGCCGGATCCACCGGCTTGAGCGCGAACGATCGGACCGCAGCCGACCTGCGGTCTTGGGAGGTTCGCTTGAGAGCAACAACAGCCGGACCGCGGGTAGGCGGTTTCCGGCCAAGAAGAGACGGGGCACGACCAACATGCGAATCGAACGCCGCAACACCACTGCCGGCCAGTCACCCTATGCCAGCATTGATTTCAGATTGACGACATCCGAAATCCGCAACCCGGACGGGTCGGTGGTTTTTCGCCTGGAAAACGTCGAAGTGCCGAACGCCTGGTCGCAGGTCGCCTCCGACGTGCTGGCGCAGAAGTATTTCCGTAAAGCCGGCGTAGCCGCGCGGCTGAAGAAGGTCGAGGAGGAGACCATCCCTGCCTTCCTGTGGCGCTCGGTGCCGGACACGGCTGCCTTGGCCGACCTGCCCGAGAATGAGCGCTATGTCAGCGAGCTCTCGGCCAAGCAGGTGTTCGATCGCCTCGCCGGCTGCTGGACCTATTGGGGCTGGAAGGGCGGCTATTTCTCGAGCGAAGACGACGCCAGCGCCTTCAACGACGAGCTGCGCTACATGCTCGCGATGCAGATGGTGGCGCCGAACTCGCCGCAATGGTTCAACACCGGGCTGCATTGGGCCTATGGCGTCGACGGCCCCGGCCAGGGCCACTATTACGTCGACTGGAAGACCGGCAAGCTCACCAGATCCAAATCGGCCTACGAGCATCCGCAGCCGCACGCCTGCTTCATCCAGGGCGTCAGTGACGACCTCGTCAACGAGGGCGGCATCATGGACCTCTGGGTGCGCGAGGCGCGGCTGTTCAAGTATGGCTCCGGCACGGGATCGAATTTCTCGAAGCTGCGCGGCGAAGGCGAACGCCTGTCCGGCGGCGGCCGCTCGAGCGGCCTGATGAGCTTCCTGAAGATCGGCGACCGCGCCGCCGGCGCGATCAAGTCGGGCGGCACCACGCGCCGCGCGGCCAAGATGGTCGTGGTCGACGCCGACCATCCGGATATCGAGACCTACATCGACTGGAAGGTGAAGGAGGAGCAGAAGGTCGCCGCTCTCGTCACCGGCTCCAAGATCAACCAGAAGCACCTCAAGGCCGTGATGAAGGCCTGCGTCAATTGCGAGGGAAGCGGCGACGACTGCTTCGATCCCGAGAAGAACCCGGCGCTGCGTCGCGAAATCAAGCTCGCGCGGCGCTCGATGGTGCCCGACAACTACATCAAGCGGGTGATCCAGTTCGCCAAGCAGGGCTACAAGGAAATCCAGTTCGACATCTACGACACCGACTGGGATTCGGAGGCCTACCTCACCGTATCCGGGCAGAACTCCAACAACTCGGTCTCGCTGAAGGACGACTTTTTGCGCGCGGTGGAAACCGACGGCGACTGGAATCTGATCGGCCGCACCAACAGGAAGGTCACCAAGACTCTTAAAGCAAGAGACCTCTGGGAGAAGATCGGCTACGCCGCCTGGGCTCAGCGCCGATCCCGGCCTGCACTTCAACACCACCATGAACGACTGGCACACCTGCAAGGCGTCCGGCGACATCCGCGCCTCCAACCCGTGCTCGGAATATATGTTCCTGGACGACACCGCCTGCAATCTCGCGAGCGCGAACCTGCTCGACGTTCTACAAGCTCACCCCCACCCTTCCCTCCCCCGCAAGCGGGGGAGGGTTAGGGAGGGGGCGCTTCGACGTCGAAGCCTTCGAGCATCTGTGCCGGCTCTGGACTCTCGTGCTCGAAATCTCGGTGATGATGGCGCAATTTCCCTCCCAGGAAATCGCAAAGCTGTCGTTCGAGTTCCGCACGCTGGGGCTCGGCTTCGCCAATATCGGCGGCCTCTTGATGACCATGGGCCTGCCCTATGATTCGAAGGAAGGCCGTTCGCTGTGCGGCGCGCTGACCGCTGTTATGACCGGCATCGCCTACAAGACCTCGGCCGAGATGGCGGGCGAGCTCGGCGCCTTCCCCGGCCACAAGAAGAACGCCGCGCACATGCTGCGGGTGATCCGCAACCACCGCCGCGCCGCGCACGGCGAAAGCCGGGGCTACGAGGCGCTCGCCGTCAATCCGGTGCCGCTCGATCAGGCCTCCTGCCCGCAAGCCGACCTCGTCGCCCATGCCAAGGCCGCCTGGGACGACGCGCTCTCGCTCGGCGAGACCAACGGCTACCGCAACGCGCAGGTCACCGTGGTGGCGCCGACCGGCACCATCGGCCTGGTCATGGATTGCGACACCACCGGCATCGAGCCGGACTTCGCGCTGGTGAAATTCAAGAAGCTCGCCGGCGGCGGCTACTTCAAGATCATCAACCGCGCCGTCCCCGAAGCGCTGCGCACGCTCGGCTATCGCGAAAGCGAGATCGCGGAGATCGAGGCCTATGCGGTCGGCCACGGCTCGCTCTCCAACGCGCCCGGCGTCAACGTCTCCACGCTGAAGGCCAAGGGTTTCACCGACGAAGCCATTGCCAAAGTGGAAAAGGCGCTGCCGACCGCGTTCGACATCAAGTTCGCCTTCAACAAGTGGACCTTTGGCGAGGATTTCATTCGCGACCAGCTCGGCATCGGCGCTGAAGCCATTGCCGCGCCAAACTTCGACCTGCTCACCGCGGTCGGCTTCACCAAGCGCGAGATCGAGGCGGCGAACGTGCACATCTGCGGCGCCATGACGGTGGAAGGCGCGCCGCATCTCAGAGCCGAGCACTATCCGGTGTTCGACTGCGCCAATGCCTGCGGCAAGATCGGCAAGCGCTTTCTCTCGGTCGAGAGCCACATCCGCATGATGGCGGCCTCGCAGCCGTTCATCTCGGGCGCGATCAGCAAAACCATCAACATGCAGAACGACGCCACGGTGGAGGACTGCAAGGCGGCCTACATGCTGTCCTGGAAGCTCGCGCTGAAGGCCAATGCGCTCTACCGCGACGGCTCCAAGCTGTCGCAGCCGCTGAACTCGCAGCTCATCGCTGACGATGAGGACGAGGACGATGCGGTCGAAGCCTTCTACGAGAAGCCGATGGCCGCGCGGACCGCGCAGGTGTCGGAGAAGATCGTCGAGAAGCTGGTCGAGCGCATCGTGGTGATGCGCGAACGCGAGAAGATGCCGGACCGCCGCAAGGGCTATACCCAGAAAGCGGTGGTCGGCGGCCACAAGGTCTACTTGCGCACCGGCGAATATGACGACGGCCGTCTCGGCGAGATCTTCATCGACATGCACAAGGAAGGCGCGGCGCTGCGCTCCTTCATCAACAACTTCGCGATCGCGGTCTCGCTCGGCCTGCAATACGGCGTGCCGCTGGAAGAATATGTCGACGCCTTCACCTTCACCCGCTTCGAGCCGGCGGGCCCGGTGCAGGGCAACAACTCCATCAAGTACGCGACCTCGATCCTCGACTACGTGTTCCGCGAGCTCGCGGTCAGCTATCAAAGCCGCTTCGACCTCGCCCATGTCGATCCCCACGAGAGCGGTTTTGATGCGCTCGGCAAGGGCGTCGAGGAGGGCAAGTCCCCCGACGACGCCCATGGCAGCCAGCAGGCGAACAAATACCTGTCGCGCGGCCTGACCCGCTCCCGCACCGACAACCTCGTCGTGATGCGCGGCGGCACCCTACCCTCCCCTGCAGGGGGAAGAGACGAGCGCGCTCGCTCCCGGGGTCGGCGAGCGAAGCGAGCCGGGGTGGGGCAGAGACAAGCCGCGGTGGTACCAACGTCACCGCCCTCTCCTCCCACGGCCGCGTCGCCGACACCGTCGAAGGCGCCGTCGCGCTGAAGCAGGAAGCGACCCACGACCTGTCGCCCACGGAAAAGTTAGAGGCCCTGCAATGGAGCAAGGCCGGCGCCGCCCGCGACCAGTCCCCCTCCAAAGCCGAACGCCGCGCCGAAGCCAAGGCCAAAGGCTACGAAGGCGAGATGTGCGGCGAGTGCGGGAATTTCACGCTGGTGCGGAACGGCACCTGCATGAAGTGCGATACGTGTGGAAGTCACGACGGGGTGTTCGTGAGAGCGATCGCGTGTTGTTGTTAGCGGGGCTGGTGTTGAAACACTACACCCGCTGACTTTTAATCACGGGGTCTTGGGGTTCGATCCCCCGCGCGCTCACCATTGAAGTAGCTTGGTTTTTTTGAGTTTGCGTACCCAGACCGGACCGGCGAAAAGCACCTCGGATAACGATCGCGGTAATGCTTGAATGCATGCAAACAACGGCCTAGCCCGATTGGAAAGTTGCGAACGTGAGTATCGAGACGCCTAAGCTCCCCCGGATGCCCATGCGCAAATTCGAGCGGTTCGTTTACGTTGGACAATCCTGATGATGGCACCCCTATTCGGGAGATGCTTCCGCTGAAGAACCGTCTTCTTATCTTCACCGACAAATGCACTTACGAAGTGCGGCTCGCAGACCAGATCGATCCCAACCGAACAAATCCAAATCTGCCGCACAACGTTCGGCAAAAGCTACTCGACTACGGCATCCAGTCAGAATTGGTTTACAAAATTTTGCTGCAAGCCAAGGTTCTGTTCCAAAAGAATATGCTGCCGATCGATACCGAGAGGGCGCTGGAATTAAGTTCTGGAGACTTCTGAAAGAGCTCATCGCCATGGATATCTGCCGGCGTCATTACGCCACTATTGAGATGGCCGCGATCGAACAATTCGGCCAGACTAAGCAGCAAGCGCGATCGATCGGACTTCCCTCCATCGGAGGGGTGGACACTCATTGCAAGACGTTCGCGCAGAAAGCACACCACTTCGGCAAGGCACTGCTTTCGATCACACGAATGTTTTACCCGGGGGCAAGTAACTGGGACAAGCTACAGGAGGTAGTGGAGGCCAAATTCGGGAAGCAAGACCCATTCCCGTTGCTGGTCGGCGAAATCAAGCCAGCTCTACTGATCGTCCTCAATTTGCGAGATTGTCTTGAGCATCACAATGGGAGCGCTGTCGTCCGGGATTTTACCATGGAGCCGGACGGTACGATCAGCCCTCCGACAGTCGAGATGAAGTTCCGGAAGAGCACGATTCCGCGAACTCCGGTGTCGTCGCTGATGGACGAGTTCATCGACGCGCTGCTCGTCTTCTTCGAGATGCTCGTTGCGCACCTGTGCGCGAAATCCGTTCAGCCCGCGGCAGGATTGCCGCTCGACGTTGCCGAATTGCCGGACAGCTTCCAACAAGCGCAGCACGTCAGGTTCGGCTATATCGCGCGGCTGCCCGACGGTCGCGTTCTACCATTTGGATAACTCGGCAGCCCGTAGCTCGTAGGATGGGTCGAGCGAAGCGATACCCATCAATTGCCGCTTGCTAAGATGTATGGGTTTCGCGAAGAACTCTACTGCTACAAAAAAACTTTCAGCCCTTAGGAATCTACAGTGAGTAATGAGAACCCATCGAGGTCGGCGCAAGATCAACGCGGCGCGGCTTTCCACGAAGCGGGGCATGCCATTGTGGCATCGGCCTTGGGACTGGCTATTTATCGCGTTGAGATAGCCATCGACGGCGACGACGCGAAGGGTGAGGCCGACATCCAACGTAATCCCGAACTTTGTCTCGTCGATCAAATAGCAATCTGTGCGGCCGGTATGGAGGCCCAAAAGCTATACGCCGCCCCGACCCACGAAGGTGCTGGATGGGGTGACTATGGCAAGATGATAGAGTTGTCGAAGGACCTAGAAGACAGGGAGAGCCGCAGGTACGATACGAGGGGCACCAGCGCGCCTACGATCTTCTTGTAGAGCACGCTGATAGGGTCGAACGTCTCGCGAGCGAACTCTTGGCAAAGAAGCGCCTCGGACCCGACGAATTGTGCAACTTCTCGGTCCGAGCTAGCTCGTGGGGCGGATTGGAGCCAAAGGCGTAATCCGCCATCCATCCACACGACAGGTGATTCGCGAAGGGCTGAACCTCCGACGCGCTATTGAAAACTGAGGCGGACGGCGTAGGCAACGAAGATCGAGGGCAGCGTGAAACTAACCGAAGATCAGCTATGCGAGGCCTTCGCGGAAGGTGTGAAAGACAGACCCGAGTTCTCGATCTGGCTGCTGGAAAGAACGAAGTTTGCGTCGTTCGCCACCTGTTGCCGTCTCTTGCATCAGGAACAAATGACCATAAGGCCAAGGAAGCGGTGGTGGAGGCATTGGTGGTGTCACGTGCCTGAGCTTCAGAAAGACCCGGGAAACCGATATATTTCTGGTCTTTGAAACGACGCATGACCGGAGCGCGATTTGCTCTACACATAGAGAACAAGCGCGACAACTATCGGTTCAACGAAGGACAAGCCGCGGCTTACGCACCTCGCGCCAGGCATATGCTCGGTAAAGACGAGTCCTTTCAACCATAAGGACTTTTCGTCGGTCTTGCTGGCTCCCCAGCGCTTTAAGGATCGGTTCGAGTCGGAATGCGCGCTTTTCGACGTGTTTATTTCTTACGAAGAAGTGGCCAACTACCTGCCAGCCTTCTCTCCCCAATAGAAATCGATCCATTTCACGAGGCCACATCAAGCGTAGCCCGGATGAGCGAAGCGATACCGGGGCTGCCTCTGAAGCACCCACTTGTCGCCTCGCCCATGCGGGCTACTTGCTACTGAAAAATTGCATCTTAGCCGGAAGTGAAAAGTCTCGTACCATCGAAAGGCGGCTGCACGGTAGATCATGCCTCGCTGATCTGCCCCACGAGCTGTATCCGGTTCAGGTTCGTTCATCCCATGGCTGCCGCGCGGCGTGATGGATGTGGAGTATTTCCAGCCTATCGTCAGCAACGCGATAAAAGATCTTGTATGGATAACGCCCGAGCGACACCGCGCGAACATCTGCGCGCTTGGCCGAACGGCGCGAGCTTTCCGGCCAACGCGCGATGTGCGCGACGACGCTGCGTATGCGCCGCTCGACGGCCGGTGCCACGGTCGGATAGTGAACGCTCAGCCAGTCGGCAATTGCATCGAGGTCCCTAAGCGCTTCCTCGGTGTAGACGACTTTCATTTACCGCGGAATTTTGCGAACACTGCTTCGACCTGTTGATCGCTGGCGAAGCGACCCTCGGCTGCGGCGCGCAGGCCGCGGTCGATGCCGGCAAGTTCTTCCGGAGTAGGCTCGTATTCGTCGCCCTTGAATCCTGCATCGAGTTCCAGTGCGAATTCGGCAAGCTCGTTCTGGACATCGGCCGGCCATGCCTCGACGCGTTCCAAAACTTCGGTCAACTTCTTGGTCTTCATACTCGTTAGTCTATCACAATGCTAAATGACTGCGAACTCAAAATTGAAGGCTCGGATGTCGCGCAGCGAGCAGGATGGGCCAAGTCATCGCGAAACCGGCCCGATGGGCGTAATCCGCCGGGCTCAATCTCCGCCGTTAGTGGCGACCACGACGGCGGGTTGCGGCTTCGTCTCCAACCCGCCCTGCGAGCTGGACGTCTGCCTTGCTGAACACGAGGCAAAGTTGTTAAAAACCGCGGTATGGACGAAAATGAATTGCTTGCCCGTTATGGTCTTGTTCCCGTCGCGGCAAATCCCCCGAAAATCCGCCGGCTCATTCGATCTCTCACCGCCGATGAGAAGCGAATTCCAACGAGCCATTGAAGACGTTGTGCATCCAGCTGTTCTCCGCCGGCATTCCGAGTGACGCTCTCCTCATCTACAAAGCTAAGATGTCCTCCTTCGACGCAGCATGCTACATCGACATTCAACTTGTTTGCGGCGCCGGTCTTGAGACTACCAAAGCATGCCTCCGTGAAAGCAGCGAACCTGCGGCTAAGGAGCTTCTAACCGTATTGCAGGATGGCAACTCTGTCCGGGATTTTGAAGGCTTCACGCCCGAACGGCATCTCGACTTTTATCGCCGTTATTATGGACTCAGCTCATAGCCGCTGAAGTCTGCCATTTTGGAAATTGTGCAGCGCGCTGGATCGTTAGAGCAAAGCGAAACCCATCAATTACAGCAGGCGTAGCCCGCATGAGCGAAGCGATCTCGGGGGCTGCCCCTGAAACCCCGCACGTCGCTTCGCCCATGCGGGCTACTGTCTATTTGCTGGTCTTCTGAAGCTTTGTGACGGTGAAGCCGTCGTCGCCGCCCTCGGCCTCGAACCTGACGGTGTCGCCGACCTTGACCTGCTTGAGCAGCCCGTGGTCCCTGACCTCATAGACCATGGTCATGGCTTCCTTGAAGCCGAGGCTCGGGGCAGGACCATGCTTCAGCGTGATGCTCCCGGAGCTCTCATTGAGCTTCATGACCTCGCCATCAATGGCTGCGTTCTGGGCAATAGCAACCGTTACCAGCAGGGTCATCATCAACGCCCCTGCAGCCATCTGCTTGAAAACCTTCAACGTGTGTTCCTTTTCGTCTTTCTGCGGCCAAGTCCGACGTCAAAAGTCCGACATCAAAAAGTCCTGCGCCCAATGGGCTGACAGCGCTGCCAGATACGCGGGTCGTGCCCCAGGTCAGCTTCGCTCTCGCGCACGCACTGCAATCCGTGGCCGTGACGGCAAATCTATGGCTGTGGCCGAGCAGGAACCGAATAGCTAGCATGCGTTAGATGGCCCATGCGCAAGCGTACGTTTTTACCGCGCGCCGCCCATGATTTTGGTGGCCCAGAATTTTGGTGGCGCATGACGGAAACATGAGCTGCACGCTGCAGTGGCACGTGAGGCGCGGATTGGAGCCCACCGGGTCCGCGCAAAACCCGGCCCGATGGGCGTAATCCGCCGCTCCAACCTCCGGAGTTGAATTTCTGTGACCCTGCACTTAACTTGCTTTGACTTAGCCGGCCAACCACTCCCTGTTACACCCGTTTGCGTGGCCAACGCGCCCCACGTCGGATAGATGATCACTCGATCAATCCCATTTTGGATCGTCGATATGACCGATGTCGTGGTCTCCCGCATTCCAGTCGCGGATGTGGACGCTGCCGTCGCTGGCAATCTCGATCAGCTTGTTCACGAGATCATCGTTGCGCGTGGAATAAACGTCGAGTGCTTTCTGAAACAAGGCCATCTGCCGATCCCGGGTGCCTTTCGGAAGAAGGATCACCAGGCCGGCGTGAACTTCCAGCTTGGCGTATTCCTTGAGGAAGTCTCTTCGGTTGTCGGTCACGATGATATAGTCGTTGGCGATCGCGAACCGCACCAGGTTCCAGTCCTGCCAACCAGCCTTTCCGAGGTGCGTGACATAGTCGGCCTGATAGCCTCGCGCTTTCGCGGCGCCGACCAGCGCCCCGCTCAAGCACTCGTCGATCAGGAATTGCTCAGTCAATGACCGATGGCCGGCATCTCGGCTGATCGCCAGTCGGCCCCATAGGTTGCCTCTGCCCAACGAATCACGGCGTCGATCCCGTCCACGGGAAGGCTCGGGTAATCCGCAAAAATCTCCTGCGCCGGATAGCCAGCGCGCAAGTAAGCCAGGATGGTTTCGGCCGGCACCCGCGTTCCACGGACCACGGGATCACCACTCATGACGGTGGGATCACGGACGACCTCCGCCCTGACAGCTTCCTCAAGGTCTCGCATCGCAACTTTCCTCCGTCGTTCAGTCATCATTATATCGCCCCAGCGAAGAGAGAGCGAGCCGAAATTGGCCGTTCAAAGCCCGTAGAACAGATTAGCGACCGCCGTAGTTCAGCGAGCGAAGGCGGAAGCATCATCCGCCGCGTTTGACACCGCGGGCAACACAAGCCGCTGTTGCGCCTGACACCGTTCTCGAAGAGAATGAAGCTGTCGTTCTTCGCGCCTGTGATACCGATGTCACTGTGGGACGTCGTCCGGCGCCGCCCCTTCGAAGACCACACCAAATCGCACCACGCCGGCCGGCGGTCCCATGCCAGCCCACAACAGGCCCGACATCCGCGTGTCCTCCCCGCGCCCTGCCAAATCCTCCTCTCAGAAATCCCCTTCTCGCAAGACGCGCGTCAGGCAGAGCTGGAGCATTTTTCTCCGCCGGATTCGCCCCCGGCGAGCCGCGCGCTGGGCGCGACGGACGTTGGCCGCGGCACCGAAGGCGATTCGGATCGTTTGCGTCGTGGCAACCATCCTCGCGGCATTCTCGCTGACGAACCTCGTCTATCACGTGGTCCGCAAGCCGAGCGAGCTGCTGTTTTTCGCAGGCCGAGCGCTCGACAAGGAACCGGCTGAGACGTGGCGGCAATACGGACCGCTGTTCCGCAGGTATTCCACCGGCACGATCGCGCCCGAGCTGCTGGCCGCGCTGGCGCAGGTCGAAAGCACCGGCAATCCGGTGGCGCGCACCTATTGGCGCTGGCGGCTCGCCTGGAATCCTTTCGCGGTCTACCAGCCGGCCTCGAGCGCTGTCGGCCTGTACCAGATGACCGACGGGGCCTATGCCGAGGCGAGACGCTACTGCATCCGCGAGAACGTTGTCTGGATGACTGCTGGTTCAACAGTCTCTACATCCGCGCGATCCCGAGCCATGCCATCGAGCTCGCGTCAGTCTACCTGGACCGCCAAGTCGCGGCCGTTCTCGCCCGCGCGCCCGACGCGACCGCGAGCCCGCAGCAGAAGCAGGACCTCGCCGCATTCATCCATCTCTGCGGCGCCGGTCCCGCCTCGGCCTTCGCGCACCGTGGTTTTCAGATGATGGCCGGCGAGCGCTGCGGCGATCACCTCGTCGCGGCCTATCTCGCCAAGGTCGATGCGATGAAGCGGCAGTTTCTCGGCCTTGCTGCCAACGACCGGAATTAGTACCTGGGATGGGCAGTGCGCGGCGATACCCATCCATGATGGATTGCCGAAGATGATGGGTTTCGCGGAGGGGTCAACCGATCCTGCGGGCTGACTGCTCGCTTCGGTCTATCGCAGTCCGGTTCCGTGGCAGCGTTGGCATTTCACCACCTTGTCGCCTTTCTTGACCAAGCCCTTGCCTTCGCAATTCTTGCACTTGGCCTTCTTCTTGACGTTCGGGCCTTTTTCATTGGCCATGACGGTCTCCAAGGTGAGGTTGGTTCGGCTCGATTGCGACCAAAGGATGCGCGTTGAGCGTCGATCCCCGCGACAAACGATGGCATAGCGCGGCTCCGGACCATACGCCTTTGCAATCGAGCCAGGAGCCCTTTCACGCCTCTCGCACCGGAACCATATTCTCGGCATGACCACCGCTGAAGACATCGAGAAGCTCTGCGACAAATTCGACGGCTGACCACGCGCAGCCCAGATGAAGCCCGACGGGTCGCGCGCTCCCGGATTGGCAGATCGGCTGCGCGTACGCGTCTCCGCCCGGTGGTCTTGCCCTCTATTCGGTTCGCCCGACATCACAGCCCTTCGCGGCATATGACGCGCGGCGAATGCCGTATTCATCGGCCTTGAAGGTGGGCTTGCAGAACGCTTCCCATTGCTCGTCCTGCTTCTGCTGTGCGATCGCATCCCGCCGCTCCTGTTCGGGATCGCGAATGGGGTCCGGAAACGTACGTCCATGTCGACACGCAGCTACTATAGCCGTAGTAGCGCGAATACTTGCAGTCCGATGTTGACATGTATGATCCTGCGAACGCGGACGACGCGCACGCAACCAGCGCGGCGCTCATCAAGAGCTTCTTCACGGCCATTCTCCATTCTGGATACCGGTTTCATCAGCATGCCGCAAAATCGGACACCAGGACAGTCCAGTCGTGCTGGAGCTGCATCGCTTGGCTGATGCGGGCTAATTGCTACTTGGTCGACCGAGTGCCGGCGCCCGGATGATCGAGCGTCTTTGCTCCTCGGAGGTCGGACCTTGCGCCGAGCCGGTGGCTCGCAATGACGGTTGATGATACCGATATGATCAGAACTTCAAACTCACCGAGCTAACATAACATCTCAACCCTCTGCAACGACGGCCTCGCAAAATCTCGACGTCACCCGGACGGGACTGC
This sequence comes from uncultured Alphaproteobacteria bacterium, assembly GCA_963777475.1. Taxonomy (GTDB): domain Bacteria; phylum Pseudomonadota; class Alphaproteobacteria; order Rhizobiales; family Xanthobacteraceae; genus Bradyrhizobium. The sequence continues at coordinate 80,145 of CAVZQX010000028.1, read as the reverse complement.
ACATTTCTCCTGGAGCCTGACCATGATGAACCGGATCGTACGCGGCATCAGCGCGGCAACGCTCGTGGTCGTGCTGGCGCTTTGCGCCGATCGGCCGGCCGTGTCGCGGCCGCTCACCTCGGTGGACGATTGGCTCGGCCTCTGGCGCGGGACCTATGTCTGCGCTCAAGGCGTGACCGGACTTTCCCTGACCGTCAAGCGATCGGGCGCAGGCGACGTCACCGCGGTTTTTTCGTTCTTTGCCGTTCCGGAAAATCCGGAAGTGCCGTCCGGCGAATTCGACATGACCGGCCGACCGGGACCGCAAGGCAACCATTTGCGGCTGTTTCCCCATGCCTGGACCGACGCGCCGCCCCGCTTCGTCATGGTGGGATTGGACGGCGACTACGACGAGGCCTCCGGCGAATATTCCGGGCGCGTCCACGGGCCGGGATGCACTCGGTTCATCCTGCGACGGGATCTGATCGCCTGAAGCGGTTCATGGCGGCAGGCGAAGATGCCCACGCGCTGAACAGCATGGCGGTTCCGCCATTCGCCCAGGGAACCAAAGATGCTTCTTTGGATTATATTCTCGCGTTTGTCGGCTGGGGGCGTACTCAGTTTCGCCATAGGGGACCCAATGACGCTACCGGATTGGAAGGATATCGCAGGGATTTTTCCGTCAACCGCTACCCCACCGCCCACCGTGCTCGTCGCCGGGTTTTGCCTCGCCGCGATGGTCGGCGGCCTATGGGCCTACCGCCGTTACCGGGCAAAACAAAGCAGCTATGCGGACATCGAGACGTCAGCGGAAATTTCATTCCTCGGACAACAGGACAACTTCTGGATTGTCGAGTTGAAGGCCATCCTGAACAACAAGGCCAAGGCGCAGCGCAAGATTTCACAAATTCAGGTTCGACCTCCATGCCATCCATGCGGACGATCCGATCGACGCGAGCAAGAAATCCGGCGGACGGGTCAATTTCGCCAACGAAATTGCCAAGGGATCGTTTGTACCGAAGGGCTATGCCTATTGCGTCGTCGGCCCCTCGGTCACGGCAACGTACACCTATGTGGCGCGCGTTCCGGAATCGGCCACCTTCCTCATTCTCCATTGTTGGTTCGACTACAATCCGGGCTTCAGCCATGCGATGGAAAAGGCGGTGCAAGTACCAAAGTCGACGGCGTTGCCCGACCAGCGCGACGACGCGCAGTTCGCGGGTTCCAGACTTCAGCCAGGCAGATTACCAGGCGCAGATTCGCCCGCTGACAAGGCTTTCGCCACGCATCGTTGGGCCGAGTCGCGCGAACTGCGAGATGCGTAATCGCCAAGCCGAACGCATGCAGGCGGATCAGCCCGCGGGAATTACCGGGACGGCTTCGACGGTCGCATGTGACGGATGACGTGTATCGCCGCGCCGGTTCTGTGGGCGTACATACATGATGAGCGCCTCTGGACGCCCTGTCTTGACCTTCAGTGCGGCCTCGAGCGCGTCTTGTGCGTCTGCGACGACATGATCGGCCTTTCCGTTCAGCTTGAACCCTACGGTAAATTGCATCTAACAACCCTCCACGCCGCACCGCTACGGTGCAGCCGACCAAAGCAGGATGACTTTGCTTCGAATCGCCATCCTACTCCAGCTTCTTGTTTGAGCGTAATCTCCGCGCAAACGCGTTCCGCGTTAGCATCGCGCTGCGATCCGGCTTGACAGCGCGCGACAAGGGGAGGAGCATTGGGCTCTGTCGCCACTGGGCGGCAAATCACGAGCCAAGGAGGTTTTGATGACGCCACCTCCGCAGAGAAAGCCGCCGAGTGCGGTGGAACACGTTCGGATCATCGCATAGCGGCCAAGCACACGAACGGGACGCCGGGACAAGGTCAAGTGGGCCGCATCAGTGAGGCATGGCCCCTTACCTTCCCGGCGCTGTGTTTGGCGCATGGGCCCGGCGACGCTTGGGCTCAAAAGATCTCGTACACCGACACCTTGTCCGCGATGCCGCTCAACGCCACGCGTCTCGGCGTTGGCTTTAGCCCGCTGCTCTCGAGCAGGGCGCGGGCATCCGCATTCTCCACCACCTGCTCCGTCACCATGATCGAGCGTGAGGCCGCAAGGCCCTGGACGCGCGAGGCGATGTTCACGGTCTGACCGAAATAGTCCTGCTGGCCATTGAGTGTGACCGCCAGGCATGATCCTTCATGGATGCCCATCTTCAAGCGCAGGCTCTGGTGCTGACGCTCGGCGCCAAGATCGCTCATCGCCTCGCGCATGCGGATCGCGGCGGCAATGGCGCGGTCGGGCGTCTCGAAGGTTGCCATCACGGCGTCGCCGATGGTCTTAACCACGGCCCCCCGTTCGGACGCGATGATCTCCTGCAACAGCCGGAAATGCTCGTTGACGAGATCGAAGGCGACGAGGTCGCCGACGTGCTCATAGAGCTCGGTAGAGTCCTTGAGATCGCTGAACAGGAAAGTCAGGCTCAAGATCTTAAGGCGCTGGCCGATGGCGAGCGTTTCGGTGCGGTAGATGTCGCGAAAAGTCTGATTGGTGAGGAGACGCTTTGCGGTGAGGATGGGCTTGCGTCGCTTCAGGAGGTCGTCCAGCGCCTGGTTCGTCACCCACACAGCCGGCAACACACGACTCTCGGTGCGGTTTTCCAGAGCCAGCCGCAGTGGCCCGGGGCGCAAGGCAACGGTGTCGACGGGAGTTTGGACCTTGTTGAAGATCACCGACAGGTTCTGGCGCTCGCTCGCCTCCTCGCCGCTGACATCGAGGAACTGCGCCGTATGCGTCACCGGATCGAACACGATCAACGTGCCCTTCGGCAAGTGCAACGACAGGATGGCCCGTTCGCCTGCCGGCAAGTCGACGGTTTCGAGCGTGATCTCCCGCAGCAGCTTCTCCATGTCGGCCGGAAGATCGATCGCCGAACTCCAGAAGATCTGGCGATAATATTCGGCCGCGGACAATTCGTCGGGATTGTGGGCCGCGATCTTTCGCACGCGCGGGCTGACCGTGAACGTCACCTCGACCAGGTTGTCGAGCGTCGTCTCATAGCCAGCGGCGCAGAACGCGCAATTATACTGCGCCCGGTCCAGCGTCTTCAGGCTTTTATTGGCGGAGAGAACCCCGGCGCAGCTCGGGCACATCACGTTCCATGTCATCTCGAACATGCCGAGCCCGACCGCATTCAAGAGCGCCGCAATCAGGCGCTCGTCGTCGAGCCCCTCCCTCGCCGCAAGATCGAGCGCGTTGATCTTGTTCAAGGCATGATCCGGGGCATCCCGCACCATGCGCTCGAGCATGTCGACCACGTCGTCGTCGTCCGACTGACGCAGCGCCACAAACAAAGTCCCGGTTTCATTCATGCGCCAATGCTATACGAAACAAGGCAAAGCGGAAACCCGCTAACCGATCCCTCTTTGCTTGCGCAGCCCTGCTCCGCGAGGGAATATGGTGCTCCGGTTTTGGAAAGCCGTCATGACGGAAATTACAAAGATATCGCCCACACTGATCGTGTTGTCCGGGCTGCCCGGTTCGGGAAAGAGCGTGCTGGCTGAAAGCCTGTCCCGGGCGCTGGCAGTCCCGATTTTCTCGATCGACCCGATCGAGGCGGCGATGTGGCGCGCCGGCCTTGCCAAAGCCCAAACCGGCATCGCGGCCTATGAGGTCGCCCGCGCGCTGGCCGACGAACATCTCCGTCTTCGGCTTACGGTCATCGTCGATGCGGTCAACCCGGCCGAGGCGCCGCGCGCGGCTTGGCGCAATCTGGCAGCGAAACATCGCGTCAGCCTCAAGATCATCGAATGCGTCTGCTCCGATGAGACGATGCACCGGCAGCGGATCGAAGGGCGGGTGCGCAGCGTCGCCGGCACGCACGAGCTCACCTGGGCGAGCCTCTTACAGCGGCGTGCCGAATACGAGGCATGGACCGATCCCCGGCTGGTGCTGGATACGTCGCGCACGTCGCCCGCGCAGTTGCTCGCGCAAGCGCTGAATTACGCGCGATAGCGCGTAGGACGGATAGAGCGAAGCGAAAACCATCAATCGCAGCTTGCGAGGATTGATGGTCATGGATCAGACGAGAACATAGAGCTCGTAGGGCGGGGCGGATAAGCGCAAGCCGCCCTACGCGCTTAGCCGGAAGCGAAAAACTTCGTGCCGTCGAAAAAGCGGTTCGGACGGTTGAAGACGGAGATGAACGTCGCGCCATGGGGCGCATGGGCGACGTGGATGTTGCCGCCCGGCCGCCACACGAAATCACCGGCGCCACAGCTGCCCTCCGCGTCTTCCAGCGATCCTTCGAGCATGTAGGTCTGTTCCAGCGCGGTGTGCTCGTGCAGTGGCACCACCGCGCCGGGCGCCATCTTGAACAGGATGGTCGAGCGCCCTTCGTCGTCCTGGTACAGGATCTTCATTTCTATTCCGTCGAAGTCGGTTCGCTGCCAGGGCATCGACGACGCGGCGACGAAGGTCGAGCGAAGTTTTGGCGGATTGACGGGCACCGGCTGGTTCATGGCCTCTTCTCCGGACGGCTGGCTGGTCTCGGTCTAGCAAGCCTAGCCCGGATCGAGCAAAACGCAATCCGGGGCGCGCCGACCCGTTGGCACCAATCCGCCCAAGCTTTGTACAGCCGCGCGATTGCAGGTATTGAGGAGCGGTGGTCGTCCCGGCGGCCCCTCGAAGGATCAGGATGTTGCTTCGGCCGACAGCATGAGCGTGATTTCGATTCAGTCGCAGGTCGCCTACGGCCATGTCGGCAACAGCGCGGCCGTGTTTCCCATGCAGATGCACGGCATCGACGTGATCGCGGTGCCCACCACGCTATTGAGCAACCGGCCGGGTTATCCGACCATCCGCGGCCGCGTGCTCGATGCGGAGCTGGTCGGCGATCTCCTGCTCGGCGTCGAGGAGCGCGGCGCGCTCGACACCTGCGAGGCGATCCTGTCGGGCTATCTCGGCTCGCCGGAGATTGCGGCCGTGGTCGCGGACTTCGTCGCGCGCGCCAAGGCCCGCAACCCGAAGCTCGCCTATTGTTGCGATCCCGTGCTCGGCGATCGCGACCGCGGCCTGTTCGTGCAGGCCGACATCCCACCGCTGGTGCGTGACCGGCTGTGCCCGCTTGCGGACATCATCACCCCCAATCATTTCGAGTTCGAATGGCTATGCGGGGCGAAGGCCGCCACGATCGAAGCGTTGATCGCGCAGGCGCATACGCTGATTTCGCGCGGCCCATCGACCATCGTCGTCACCAGCGCCGAGCTCGCCGACACCCCGGACGGCGAGATCGAGACCGTTGCCGTCGAACGGTCGCTCGCCTGGCGCGTGCGCACGCCGAAACTGCCGATCAGCCCGTCCGGGACCGGCGATCTGTTTGCCGCGCTGTTGGTGTCCGCGCGCGTTCGCGGATCCGACACGCCGGAAGCGCTGGGCCACGCCGCATCGGCCATCTTCGCCGTGCTGGAGCGCACCGCGGCCCGCGGCACCGAGGAAATGCGCATCGTCGAGACCGCGGCCCTGCTCGCTCATCCGACGCGCCGGTTCGACGCCATCGAGGTCCGCGGCTGAAGGAGAGCCGGGAGCGCCTTCAAACCTCGGCGGCAGCGAACCCCTGGTATCCGGTGCCGCGGCGCCGGCCGGATGGCTAATTTTCCATCAAATTTGTCGATCATTCGTCGCGTTCTGCGAAACCTGGAACTAAGCCGCAGCCGCTATCGTGAACGCCATTCGACGCTTAAGACGCCATTTACCTTGGGGTTCATTGATGTTCAAATTCTTGGTGATAGCCGCAGCCATGCTGATCTCGGCACAGGCGACGCTCGCGCACGCACATGGGTCGGAGTCCGCCGAAACGCCGCCCCCCAAGCAAGACACGCCGGCTCTGCCGGTGCGCGCGGTCATCGTCAAGCATCGCGCGATGCTGGTCGATCTCAAGGGCATGACGCTGTATTATTTCGAGCGCGACGACAGCGGCAACAAGTCGACCTGCGACGGCAAATGCACCGAGAGCTGGATTCCGGTCGCCGCATCCGCCAACGCCCAGGCCTCGGGCGACTTCACCGTCATCACCCGCAGTGATGGCAGCAAGATGTGGGCCAATCGCTATCGCCCGCTCTACAGCTCGCGGGCGGACAAGGCCCCCGGCGACGTCAACGGCTCCGACGATCCGTCCAATCTCTGGCACGTCGCCCGGCCGTACTGAGCAGGCACAGAGCCCGATTAGCGAAACAATATCCGTTCGCCATCCTATGAAACCACCGCTCACGTCGCTATGCTCAAGCCGGCTGCATGGCTGAGGTGGTCGACATGAACGGCAATCGCTACTACGGAGTTCGGGTCGAGGGCGCAAAATACGGCGTGGGCTTTGGCTCCGCCCTTGCCATCGCGATCTCCTATACCACCAACCATTCGATCCTCTGGGCGATCATCCACGGCATTCTGGGATGGCTCTACGTGATCTATGTCGCACTGTTTCGGTGATCGTCCGCGGGATGGGCGGAGCCACCGGGCAAGGCGGCGACCATCAGCCGCGACGCGCGTCAGGCGGCTCACGCCAATCACCCGCAATTGTGGCGGCCCCGCGGGTTTGCGTTAACGCATTGGTTATTTCTTTGCCTGCATTTTCACGGCCTCCTTCAACAGAGAGGCACCATGTCTGACATCAGCATTCCCGGCGGACGGATCCGTTCCTTCGTAGAGCGGATCGAGCACTTGGACAGCGAATTGCAGGAGTTGAACGAACAGAAAAAGCAGGTCTTTTCAGAGGCCAAGGGCGAGGGTTTCGATGTGAAAATCCTCAAGGAGATCATCAAACTGAGGAAGCAGGACCAGGACGAGCGCGACGAGCGCGACACTCTGCTCGACATGTATATGAGGGCGATGGAAACTGCAGGCCCGGAGCTCGCCGCCAAGGCCGCCTAGCTCGATCGAAACGCAGGCTTGGCCCGGTGGAACCACCGGGTCCGGCCTGCGGCCAAAGTCCGCAAGAGCTGCTATTACGTGCTCTCCGGCATACATTGAATGGCTATCCACTTCGTCTTCGTAACGGTCAAGATATTGATCCACCATCTTGACGACGGCGACCAGCAGTGTCGTCTCGTGGTCCGTCATGCTTTCACATCCCATAGCGCTTCCGCGGGCTTCAACTCGTAGGCCGGCTGAGCCCTTGGCCACGCGCGACTGACGGACCCGGAGTGCACGCCCCGAGGCCGGTTGGACGACGCTCGCATCAGCGCGCCGCGGACGGCCTCAGCTTCCATCGATCTGGCGGCCGATCAGCGCAATGGCGCGCTGGTAGACTTGAGCGGCGTTCCAGGCCTGGATGGCTGCGAAATTGGCTTCGCCCGGTTGGTACCCCGCGCCGGCCTGCCAGCCGTGGGATTTAAGGAAATTCGCGGTCGAGCTGAGCGCGTTGGCGGCGACGTCGAGATTGCCGGTGCCATAGGCCAGGATGTTCTTGGGCAGGAACTGGGTCTGGCCGATTTCGCCGTGCATCGAGCCGCGCGTGCCCGGCGACAGCACACCGCGATCGATCAATTGCAGGGCGGCATAGAGCTGCTCGGTGAAATATTCCGGCCGGCGGCAGTCGTAGGCGAGCGTGGCGATGGAGGAGAGCATGTTTTGGCTGCCGCGCTGGCTGCCAAAACCCGTCTCCATTCCCCAGATCGCGATCAGCGGCCCTGGCGGCACGCCGTAGCGTTGCTGGATCGATGCGAACAGCCCCGCCTGGGATTGCTTCAAGGCGCGACCTCGCGCGGCGATCGCGGAGGCCCCGCGCTTGGCGAGAAACTGGTCGAGCGATAAACCAAAACTTCGCTGGCCGCGATCGGCGGCGATGGTTGCACTGGCATAGCTCGCAGCCATCAAGGCGGCGACGGTCGAGCCACTGACGCCTTTTGCTCTCGCCTCATCGGCGAACTGTCTCTTCCACGCCTCGAACCCGGCCGCCGTGCTGCCGCACTGCGCGGCAATCGCGCTCGCGCCCGGACCCGCCAGCACTGCCAATACTGTGAAGGTAGCCGCCGCAATCGCCCTGCCCTTGATCATTGAAAACTCCCTTCGCGCCGTTCCGATTTCTTCGCCGTGGTTTCGGCGGCGGCGCCCTTGATGGGTTTCGCAAGAAGTGCCCGGAACAGTATAGCGCGTAGGGTGGGCGGAGTGTGCGCGACATCAAGTCCCCTTCTGCAACTTTTACGTGTTTATCGCGGCGGCATGCGGCCCCCGGCCCGCTTGCGCAGCACAAATCCGCGATGGAATATGCTTGCAAAGGATTTGCCAGGGAGCTGCCGGCATGGGCGCATGGTCCTTACGCGCAATCATCTTCGGCACCATAAGTTTTATTGCGGCCAGCTTCGCGCTGGCGCAGTCGACGCCGCGGCCCCCGATCGGCGATTTCGGTTCGCTGCCCGACGCCATGATCTTCTATGTCGCGCGGGGCGCGGCCGGCGCGTGTGGACAAGGCTGCTCGGAATGGATCGCGGCCGAGGGCACCGTGCAGTGGGATACCCACAAGCGGCTGATCGCGATCCTCGACCGCCAAGGTGGGCGCAAGCTTCCGGTCGTGATCCATTCCTGGGGCCAATCCAATCTCAATGTCGCGACCAGCCTCGGCCGGATCCTGCGCGACCGCGGCTTCGACACGACGGAGGGGTCGACCGAAGCCGAGGCCTGTGATGGAAAGTCGGACGCGGACTGTTTCGCGCTCAAGCGTCTGGGCGGGCCGCTCGACGCCAGGATGAACCTGTCCGAGGCGAGCTGCGATCTCGCCTGCGTGCTGATGCTGGCCGGTGGCGTCCATCGCAGCCTGCCGCAGGGCACCCGGATGATCCTGACCGGCATGTCAATCCGCAACCGGCTGGCGCCCAATGTATCCGAAGAACGCCGCGAAGGTTTGACGGCGCGATTTGGCGAACTGTTCCGCATCTACCTGCGAGAAATGGGCGTCGCAACCGAGCTGCTCGACATCGTCGACCGCAATTCGGAATCCCGCGGCAAAACCGAATTGCCGCCGTCCGAATGGGCCAGGCTAGGAATTGTCACGGCCGTGCAGCCGTAGCTCGAAGCGCGGAGGCGGGATTGCTTTGCCGCAGCTATTGTGGAGCCGCACGCAACACTGTGGGACGCCGTGGCGGCAGGGGCGATGGCGCCACCAGCCCGGTTGTCTGCTGGGTCGCAATTGTCCGCGCCGGCGTCCGCGCCTGCGCGTTCAGACCGGACGGTCGCATCATCATGCGGAGCAACTGGTCCTGGCCTGCCCTGAGCTGCTCGATCCCGTCCTGGAGATTTGTGATATCCCGCGCCATCTTCTGCACCAACTGCGACTGGTCGATCGACGCAGCCGCGCCATTCTGCCGGTCACTGTCCGACGTGGAGCGAAACACGGATGCGTCCTGCACGTTGGCATCTGCCGGCGAGCCCTGATCCGCCGGAACATCCTGCTTGTCCGACAGCAAATCGATGACCGGTTGCGGCGCCGACCGAGCGACCATCGACCTCACCATCTCGCTGCGAGGCCATTGCCAAACGAGCACGCCGCCAAGGATGCCGGCTACCAGCAGCAATCCAATGACGCCCCGGAGCAGCCAGCTGCCGAGCGGGGTCCGAAGCGTCACGGTCTGCGCTTCGGAGGAACGCCTCGCTGTCAGCTCTTCAAGCCGATCTTCGATGCTGGCAATGATTTCTTTCGCGATCCGTTGGTAACCGAACAGCGACTCTCTGTATTTGGCCCCGATCCCAGCCTCTGCCGGATCGACGTCTTGTTGCTGTTGCTGTTTCTGCGCGGACTGCATGGGCGCTCCTTGTCCGGTCCAATGCCGCGGATGGGGAACTCCTCGGTCCTTACTAGCTCTGCCTACCGCCTTGTCTAAAGCAAGACGGATCGGTGACGCGGGCAAGGCCTTTTTTCGTACATGCCTCCCGGAAACTGAGGCACGAATGTGGACACGGGATAAATCCTGATCGGATCGATCTGTCTCCGACTCACCCATGCGTTTTGGGCCAGCCTCGCAGCATGCGACCGGGCGCGCGACAAGTCCGCGGTCGCTCGAAGCGCGCCCACCATTGCAAGCAAACGTAAGCCCGGATCAGCCGATCGGGCGCGCCGGGCCGTTGGCTTATCCAGACCACGTTGCCGCTTGTCAAAGACAAGAAGACCAAAGCATGGGTTGCATGTTCGAGTTTGATTTCTTCTAACGGAACTTAAGACACTCGAACAAAAGGCCCCCGTGAGGGGGCCTTTGCTTTAGACGGCGTCCTTGGCAGCTTTGACCGGCCTTGCCCGAACGATTTTGCGGGCCGGCTTTGCCTTGAACATCATCTCTTCGCCCGTAAACGGGTTGGTGCCTTTCCTGGCCTTGGTGGCTGGTTTCTTCACGACGACGAACTTCGCGAAGCCCGGCACAAGAAAAATCCCGTTCTTTTTTAGTTCTTTGTGACCGACATCGGTCAACGTATCCATGACATGCTTGACGTCGCGCTTGGAAAGCTCGGTGATGGTTGCAAGCTTTTCAAGCAACTGCGACTTGGTCATCTGGGTAGCCATTGCGTCTCCTCTGATTTGGAACGAAGGGATATTAGACCAATGAGCCGGGTTTTAGGGCCTTTCGCACAGGTTTGTTGGCCCTAACGAGAAATCTCGGCCCGAATTGGCTAACCGCTCGCGCGACAAGTCCGCCGCAACTGGGCCATTTGGCCCCATCAATCTGACGCTTGCATACACCGGATTTAAGAAAATCGATCTCATGCGTTCTGCAATCTATAATTGTGGTACCGGAGATGTCACGATCGTTGAAGGCCGTCCGCCGTCCTCGCATCTTGCCGATTGAGAGTCGAACGACATACGAGCAGCCCCCGCGCATCGCAGCTCACCGCCCCCGAAACATCGGCTTCCTGCGCTCATTGAACGCGCTCACGCCTTCGCGGCGGTCTTCGGTGGGGACCAGGCGATTGTAAGCCTCGATCTCGAACGCCATGCCGTCCCACACCGACATCTGCAGGCCGCGATGAATGGCCTGCTTGGCCTGACGCACCGCGAGCGGCCCGTTGGCGGCAATGCGCCGGGCTGCTCCGAGTGTGGTCTCCACAAGCTCTGCAGGTTCGACGACGCGATTGACGAGCCCCCATGCTTCCGCCTCGAGCGCGGTGAAGGCAAGGCCCGACAGGATCAGTTCCTTCGCGCGACGCTCGCCGACCGCCCGCGCCAAATTCTGGGTACCGCCCGCACCCGGCATGATTCCAAGCGTGACCTCGGTCAACGCAAAGCGCGCATCACGCGCGGCATAGACGAAATCCGACGCCGCGGCGATCTCGCAGCCGCCGCCATAGGCGGCGCCGTTGACGGCCGCAAGAAGCGGGATCGGACATCCCATCATCGCCCGCACCATGCGTTCGAAGATCAAGTGCTGCGACCGCCAGCTTTCGTCGGTCATGCCGTTGCGCTCCTTAAGGTCGCCACCGGCACAAAACGCCTTCTCTCCTCTGCCTGTCATGATTACAACGCGCAGGTCCTCGAGGTCGATCGAGAGGCCCTCGAACAACTCCATGAGATCCAGTCCCATGCGTGTGTTCAACGCATTGGACACCTCCGGCCGATTGAGCGTGACCAGCAGGATGTGATTGTCGTGGCGGGAAACGACGATCGTCTCGAAATCAGCGCGCATCCGATTCTCCCCTCTCGACGAGAGTTCCATATTCCGCCGGTGTTCGCGGATAGGCAACCGCCGATAGGGGGTGGACAAGATGGCAGGGGCTTCGCCGCGTCGCGGTTGCCGGGCTGGCTGGCAATTTGCCTCTCCCGGCCCCTTCACCATGCGGAGCCTTAGCGGCCGTTCGATCGCCGCGGATGGATCGTGCCGCCGAACAGAACCCCGATCGTCCCCAGCGCCAGCCAGAACACGATGCACACCAACACCACGCCGCGCGGCGTGATCAACAGTTCCGTTTTGGGTTCGCTGACGGGCAACGGCGCGACCTGAGGGATATCGACCCTGCGCGCGACAACGGGGGACTGTTTGATATCGACCCAGCGATCTGTCCATGGCGCGCCGGCGGTCGCATCGTCGTTCCCATCACGCTGGGTCTCCCGTGACGCCCCGAGCCGCTGTGCAGGGCCGTCATCAGGCAACATTGCCGACATCGCATCGCGCCACTTGGATTGATCCGTTTTCGGCTGATCGATTTGTTGCTGAACCTCGCGGACCGGCGTTCTTCGCTGAACGCGACGGATCCGATGGCGTTGCGCCGCCGTCGCGTCCCAGCAGTGATCCGCGCCATGCCAGTAAATGTGAAGGTCAGGAAACCGCTGACGCGCTTCAGCCATGCTCAAGCATGATTGTGAAGCTAGCGCCGGCGAGACAGTAACCAACAACGTCACAGCAATCGCCGCGACTCGCATGGGGTCGCTCCATTCTAGATCATTGGAACCAAAACACGCACCCGCCCTCTCCTCGCGTCGAGACTGGACCGGGTCGGCGGGCGAATTTGCGACCGAATTGGAAATGCATTGCGGCGCTCCACAAGTGAAGACGCCTCAATGGAACCAGCTTGGGCTGCGCGATCCAACGGAGCCTGTCATCGGGAGCCTGCAGGCCGCGCCGCCGCGCTTCGAGCTACGGCGGACGGTCGCGCGTTCCGTTGCATCGACCAGGCAACGGGCCCAAGAATTACTTCGCGGATTACTTCGCGGATTACTTCGCGGAAGCAGATTCAGAAGGCTTGCCGAAAACCCTGCGGCAGGCTTCGCTCAAATTGGCGCGTTGTCGGTGCATGCAGGCCGTGATCCGTTCCACGTCGGGAATTTCCGATGAGCAGAGCCGGAAGACATCGCCAGTGCAAAGCCGTCGTTGATCCTCCTGAGTGAAGGCACGGCTCGCCGCCGGTAACATCGTCAGGCAGAATCCCAGGCTGGTAATGAACGTGAAACTTCGGACCGTGAACCGATCAACTCGCATCGTGCCCCCAATAGTCGACCGACGTTGCGGCCGTCCACCCAGGCGGTTCGCCGCCTTGGAATCATTCATGATCGTATTGAGACGCGTGCCGGCACAGCAAGACCGCAAACGGCTGTGCACCGAAATTCTCGGTCGATGTTGCATCTCCGCTTCACCGTTCCACGATGGAACTGCGCGACGGCGCTATCAGATCTTCAACGGCATGAGGGACTCCGCCGCCGTCGAGCTGCCGCAAAAACGGTCTCCCTCCTCCGTAGCTCCCCTTAGGGAATCTATCCGAATTTTCCGCTCCCCTTCTCGCTGCTATGCGTGCAGTCAGGATTTCGTTCTTGGCGGGAGGTGTGTCATGGCTCAGGTCTATTTTCATTGCTCCAACACTGAAGGTGTCATGGTCGACCGATGCGGCGCCGCCATGGACGACCTGATTGAAGCGCACGACCACGCCGCCCTCGTTGTGCGTTCGCTCATCATGGCGCCCGGCGCGGAAGATTGGCGCAGCTGGGTGTTGCACGTCAGCGATGATCTCGGCGAGGAGATCTTTGCCATGCCGTTCGCCGCCCTGCTCGGCAAGCCACATTGAGAGGTACGCAAAGCGCGGCGAAGCCGCCCTCGCGATTGCTCGGCGGTTGGCAAGCAGCTTGACGCAAACGATTGGAGCGCCCGCCGCATCATCCCAAGCACGGTCATCTCGCGCGGAGGTTCTCTTCCAAGAGCATGGTTTAGGCTTCGCTAACACGCTCGTTCAATTTTGATGCCGCCGACGATCCGGACTTTAGAATTTCAGGCGTATTGAAAGCCCGATGGGATCAAACGGTGGGGGCCGCAGATGACAATCGAAATAATCGCATTTCTCGGATTTGTTTTCACGATGACGTCTCTGATCGCGAAAGCGTACGAACGTCGCCAAGACGTCTTGTACGGTCCGTATATCCAGGGACGAAACCCGCAGCCTCCCTTCGAGACCGCGATTGCTCGCCTGGCGCAAGCGCTCAAAACCAGCGGCCTGCAGCGACATTTCGCGCACATCGGCTGGAAGTTCCGCCACCTGAGTTGCCTCGCGTCCGCGATCATTTGCTGAGCCGGGCAGGATTGGCGTAGCACGCGGAAGGGGAATGAGGCGACGGGTCGCGCCATGCGCCGGATGAACTCCGCGATATCGAGGGCTAGCTCTGAGCCGGACTCCTCAAGTGCGTCGCTACCGGCCGCCTCATACTCTCCATCATCGCGCCTTGCTTTGGTCAAACCGGAGTGGACTGTGCAAGAGAAGGTCATCGGCCTGGCGTAAATCCGCTTGAAGTGCCCGTTAATGCAAGTGACACTGGGACTGACTACGGAGCGCCGATGGATCCCACGCCGAACGTGAAACAAATCGATCCGCTCACTGTCCTTCTCGACGTGCTGGACGCGCCCAATGTCGTTCCAGGCCCGCGGGCGGATCAGGCGATTCCCACCATGGCACACGACGCCGAGCCCCATTCTGATGCCAAGCCCCAGTCTGCGGATTCGCAGGCCCAAACGGCATCCGACGGCGCTGCAGTCCCGCCGGTTCCACCGGTCGATACGACGTTTCGTCCTGCCGTCGACAATGCCCGGAATATCCGACTTCCGGGCGACCAGCCGTCGATCGCCAGGCGCGCGGTGCGCGGCCTCATCGGCTTCCTTCTGGCGGTGTGCATCGGTGTCGCGAGCTTCGTTTGGCAGTCGCCCTATGGCGACGAGGCCAGGCAAAGGCTCGCGAGCTGGGTGCCGTCGTTCGTGCTGGCATTATTCCAGCCTGGCGAAAACTCCGGGCAGCCGACCCCGCCGGCCGATCAGGCGGTCGCGGCGGCAGCAGCACCTGCACAACCAACACCTGAACAACCAACACCTCCCCAACCAGCAGCTCCAACTCAAACCGCACCGGAAGCCGCCGCGCCGACCGCCGCCACCCTGTCGCCCGAACTCGACGCAGTTGCTGCAATCGATGGCGCGCGATCTCGCAACGGTGGAGCAAGGTATCCAGCAGCTCAAGGCCAGCCAGGAACAGCTGTCCCGGGACAATGCAAAGCTCGCCGAGCAGCTCAAGGTCAACCAGGAACGTATGACTCGCGTGCTTGCCAAGTCTTCCGAGCAGAACCTGCGGCCGAAACTGCCAGCGCGTCCGCCTCTGCCGACCGTCAGGGAGATGCGCGAGCCGGTGTCGACACTCCCGCCACCGCAAACCATCGTACCGCCGCAAGCCGCAATACAGCAGCAGGGGGTAGACCCGGAGCTGCCAACAGCGCCTCGGCCGCCGATGCCCGTGCGCTAGAGCCGTTCTTTCGCCGCAACTTTCGGAAAATTCGCTCGACAGGGAGAGCGCAGAGGATCAGGTTGCGCCTGGCTGCGGAACGGCTCGCGACAGAGCCAGTGAATGTTCCGCTTTGCATGGAATAGCGGACAAAGGGTCGGCCGCCTTCCCGCGCCTCTATCACGAAGCTGTGTCCCGGCTGCCTGCGTTCCTGCGCAGGAACCTTCCGGCATCCCACGGCTTATCGCGCATGTTTCAAACACCGGGAGACTGCCGTGAACATCGCAAAGATCATCTTGGCCGGCAGCGCGGCCCTCACCATCGTCAGTTCGGCGGCTTTGGCCCAACAAGCCCTCAACGGGACGATTACCGGACTTAACAGGCTCAATGGCACCATCACGATTCTGCAGACGCAAAGCGGCACCGTCGGGGCGAATACCGGCGGCGCTGCCCAAGAACTCGCCGCTCAGGAATTCAAGGTACAAGACGTCTCGTCGTTGGACGACTTGCACGCCGGCAACAGGGTCACCTTTTCCGTAACCGAAAAGGATGGGATCAAGACCATCACGAAGCTCCAGAAGCAGTAGATCTCCAGAACCCGGACTTCGCCGCCAACCTGTACTCTTCTCGCCGCATTACTGCGTATTGCTGGCCGGCAAGAATCGAGGCGGCCGTCATGAAAAAAGCAATCGCGTTTGCCGCGCTGGGACTGTCGGTGATGTCTTCGACCGCGCTTGCCGGCGAACATCGCGGAGGCGACGCCGCGCTCGGGGCGCTATCCGGCGCCGTCGTGTTTGGGCCGGTTGGTGCGCTCGCGGGTGCGCTTGTGGGCTTTACCGCTGGACCGGGGATCGCGCATTCCTGGGGCATCCGAGGATCAAGCACCGCCCGTCATGCACGCAGATCCGCCGGGCAGACGACGGGCACCGCTGCGGCCGCCAGCCAGCCCAGTCAGCGCGACCAGGCCAGCGCGCCGCCGGCGGCACAGCCGCAGCCGCCCTCTGCTGCGACGGCTTCCACCACCCCACCGGTGCAGACCCTGGAGTGAGCCTGTTTCCACTGCTCAGCCCAGACGCGCATTCTCATCAGCGAGATCGCGGCCAGCTCCTCGAGCCTCCGTTCCGATTGAATCGGAACGGAGGGCTCCAGCTTCTCGTGCTGCCGCGTTTTCTTTACGCGAACCCGACCCCGCCCCGCTATCCAAGTCCGGGGCCGGCTTTCGCTGGAAAACGCTTCTCACTATTGCACGACGTTCAGCTTGACCTTGGCAACTCCCCCTCCAACCATTCCCAACATGCGAGCGGCGGAATACGAGACGTCGACGATGCGCCCCGGAACGTACGGACCGCGGTCGTTGACGCGAACGGTCACGGACTTTCCGGTCGCGACATTGGTCACGCGCAGCCTGGTGCCGAACGGCAGCGAAGGATGGGCGGCGGTCAATTGGTTGGTATCGAACTTTTCGCCGTTCGCGGTCCGCGTTCCCTCGGTGTAGAAGCTCGCAATTCCCTGCGACACAAACCGGCTCCCGGCTGGCACTGTTGTGCGGCGCGGACGGGGCCGGCGTCAGCGCTGCGCGCCTGATGGTCGGGAACGATGACGTCCGCTCGCGTTCGAGCGAGGCCTGCCGGCTGGGAGCAAACAGCGATGATCTCTTGCTGACGACAGAGGACTGCGCGCAGGCCGCAAGCGAAGCGGCCGCGAGAACGGCGGCAGACAGCCGAACGGCCCGCCTGATCGCGGTCGACCGCGCGTCACGGCGACTTGCTCCACAAACGACGCCAGCGGCTCCGGCACAGGCGATGGAAGACATTTCGCATCCCCAATCTGTGCCCCCAACCCAAATCGAAATCCAACCTGCAATCAGGGCGGGGCCCAATCAGGGCGAATTCGGGGCCATGTACGGCATCAACCGCACTATTTCAGCTGAGTGTGGTGATTGCGCCACACGTCTTCCGGAGGCCAGGAGATCGGGCCGGCGGACTACGTCACTACCGCTGCGGCCCGGAAAGCGAAATCTCGCGCTCGGCGCGGAAGACATTGCCATAGAGGCTCGCGATCCATCGGCGCCCGCTCGAGGTCATGTTGAGATAGCGTATTTCAGTCTGAATATGCGGCGCCACGCTGTTCCAATAGAATTGCGGGTAGCGATTGACGATGTCGGCGGGTGAATCATAGCCAAGCTGGCGGTTGATGCCGACCTCCTCAAACTCATGGTAGAGCGCGTTGGCTTTCCTGAGGTAGTTGGGGTCGCCGAGTTGCCCGATGAAATCCGCAGCGCGAACGATCGACGCCTCCTCGTCGTATTCCTGGCCCTCGCGGGGCGGAAATCTCGTGCCTTCGATCGCATCGGCAATTCGCTGCTTGTTGAGCGGCGTAATACCTTCGATGCGCTGCATCACGTAGAGTTTCGAGCGGTCGACGTGATACGGCATCAGGCCGGCGTCGGATGAGCCGCGCGGCAACGTCACCTTGCCGCCGGCCTGATCGATGACAAAGCCATCGGCGTCATCCTCCTTGAACAGGCCGCGGACATAGCCGATGTCGTGGGCAAGGCAGGCCATGATGACATGCGCGTAGTCGTCGGCGGTCGTCTGGGTGTGCAACGCGCGGCCGCGGAGGATATCGACTCCGGCAAGCGTGACCAGCATCGTGTGCTCGATGTTGTGGTAGAGCGCGTCGCTATTTCCAATGCATTCGAGTGCGACACGGGCGGCCAGGGGCACGATCTCCACGAGCCGCGTCTGTGAAGACCCGAACCGGTGGCGCATAAAGGAGCTGAGAAACTCTTCCAACGCATCTGTCGCCAGCTCAGGTAAAGTCATCATGGATGCCGCCCCGCTCAGGTCACCTTGTCGCGCAACTCCTGACTTCTCACGCATGGCCAATAGACCGCCAGCATAGCGCAACTCTGCTCGGTTGACCAAACGCCTGATGTTGCGCCCGGCCAAAAAAGCGCGATCATATTGCGGTGCCGTCGTTGCGCCGCGTCCGCCTTTTCACAGGGTATCCGGCTAGCGCGAACATCGGGTCTGTTTTGCGCGCGGGAGCGTGCCGCATTAAGCCGCAATCTCATCCAAGTTTCGAACTAGCTTTCGAGCAGGTCAAGCGCTGCTGATTCGTTGGATGATTCGCGATCCGCGGGGATTTTGTTATGGCATTTTTCAAGCGTGAGCTCGGCCCCGTCGAGCGCTTCGAGCATGCGCTGAAGGACAAGCAGGCGGCGCGGCGCAAGCTGGCCGACCGGTTGAGCCTCACTGAGGCGGACGTCGGACAAAAGCGTGCCGCGGCCGAACGGCTGGCGGTGGCCGGTGCCACCGATGCCAAGCTTGGTCGCGCCGAGGCCAGGCTGCGCAGCGTCGAGGAACGCGCCAAGACGCTGCGCGCCGAGCTGGTGGAATTCGACGAGCAGATCGTCGCAACCGAGCGCGCCTTGGCGGACGCCAGAACGCAGCGCGACCGCGACCTGACGGCGGACCGCATCGAGGCATTGGCTGCGGCCATCGAGCAGGCGGCCCCGGGATTTGGCGCCGGTGCCGCAGCCCTCGTCGACGCCGCCAAGAGCGCGGCGTCGGTGCCGGAGGCGACCCGGTTCGCGACCAGCGTGGATGCGGTATGTCGCGAGGTTCTTGCCGCCGCGGACTTGATTTGCTGGGAGCTGCGCTCCACCGCGGTGCGCACGCGCGCAGGCAATGCGAACATCGCGCTGCCGGCAACACCCGTGCCGGAGCAACCGCCGCTTCCGGAGATCGAGCGGCAATTGATCTACACCCTCAATCCGCTCGCGTGGCGGGAGGGCAGCGAGGCGCGCAGGGCCCCGGCCTTCGTGCTGGTAGAGCTGCCGAAAGCGCTACTGCCAATCGCGCTGCGGCATCAGCATGTGGACCACATCAATGCCCGGCGTGTACAGACCCTGATCCACGTTCATGGCAGCGATGGGATCAATGGCGATCCCGATCCGGACGATCCGCACCTCGTCGATCTCAATGCGCTCGCGGCCGATGAGAAGGAGAGCGTGAATGCCGATGTAGCGTGAGCGCGGCCAGGAAGCTCCCTGCCCTCACAGCAACTTTGCGGAAACGAACAGCGCGCGCACCGCGTTGGTCGCGGGTACGGTGAGCATCGCGTCACCGGCGGCGCGTTCAAGCAAGCTGACGGCGGCGTCGTGCAACGAGCGAAATTCCAGCCACTCGACCGAACTCAGACCGGTGAGGAACTGATAGGCTTGGCCCACGGTCGCAATCGATACGATCTTGCCGTCCAGCTTGATCTTGAACGTCGTTCGCAGCGGCGTTTCAGAACTGGCTGCATCGCTCATGACGGCGAGGACGAGCGTTGCGAGGCCAATGTCGCGCCGCTCAAATTCGGGACGACGACCAGGCGATTGATCTCGCCGTCGTTGAAGGCTTTGAGGAATCGGTCGTAGTTCCTGATCGAGACGCAGCCGTTCGAATCGCCATTGGGGCCGAGCATGAAACTATGCGCGAGCAGCCCGGAACGCCCGGACGTGTCGCTGCCCTCGGTCGGGATCATGCGCAGCGCCGGCACGCCGTGAAACAGTTTTTCGCGCGGCTTCAACTCGTAGACGGCCGGCGGGGTCGCGCCGACGTTCGGCATGGAGACATGTTCGGGATCGTCGCGGAGGCTACCCATTCCGGAGTGCGCCTCGAGGCTCAAGCCGTTCGGGAGATAAACCGCGTGGGCCGAGATGTCGTAAACTGCCGTCAGCGGCTCATAGCCGAGCGAAGCGAGATCCGGTCCGGGCGCACGAAGCAACCCGCCATCCGGCGTAAGCGACGCCAGCGTGACGTGCCCCGGCAGCAGGTCTGACAGTCTCTGCAACAGCGTGCGGCCGTCCGCCCGGGCCGGGTTGCCGGCTTCAGCCAGGGCCGATCCGGGCCGCTGGTCCAGCTCCGCCGCGGCGGGGCGAGCCCGCGGCAGCGGAATTCCGGCCACAGCCGATGGCTTGTTGCCTTCAGTGGCCTTGCCTTCATTGGCCCTGCCCTCATTGCCCCTGGCCTCATCGACAAAGCCTGTGCGCCAATCCCGGGACGCCAACTGCCGGGCAAGCACGCTCCTGGCAGCTCGCACCCGCATCTCGTCCATCGGCCGAAGGGTCCAGCGGCTGCAACCTGCCGGCACCCGTGAGGGGCCTCGATATCGGAACAAAGCGATCCTCGAAGGAGAGGCTATCCGACTGTGCCGGCAATGCCGCCGTCGCCAGCGCGCCGGTTCGATCGGGCTCGACGGTCCAGGTCGCCGCCCCCAGTGCCACGGCGATCGCAGCAAGGACCAGCGTGGCCGTTTCCATCCACCTCATGCGGCGGTGCAACAACAGCACGTCAGCTATCGTTGTGTCGAAAGCCATCACGTCCCCAATCTCACCCTCTCAGGGCGCGAGCCCCGCGCCCCAAGATTCGTCCAGATTTCGTCACGCTCGCCACGATTCGTCGACCAGTCGGACACAATATGAGAGCCAAAAGTGCGGCATAATCGAGACAGACGACGGTGCCTGGCCTCCCTCCCGTCAGGCAAATCTCGCCTGCTCCGCGGCGCCCGCCTCCGCTCCCAGCCTCAGGCGAGATCATCGAGCAAGGGAGGATCGAACCAGTTCGTCAGCGACAGGCCGCCGTCGACGACGATCGCGGCACCGGTGACATAGGCCGACACCCGGTTCGACAGCACCGCCAGGGCCATGGGCGCGAGGTCTTCGGCTTGGCCGAGGCGGCCGAGCGGGATGTGCCGCGCAAGGGAGGGATCGGCGACGAACCCGCCGGCCGCGATGGCCCCTGGAACCAGCGCGTTGACCCGGATGCCAAAGCGCCCAAAAGTCTTGGCCAGTTCCTTCACCAGCATGGCGAGGGCGGCTTTCGCCGTCGAATAGTGCGGCAAATTGCGCGGTGTGGCGGCGTGGAGCGAGGTCAGGAACAGGAACGAGCCTGCCGCATGGGCTGCGATCAGCCCGCTTGCGAGTTCGCGCGCCAGGTGAAAACCGGCATCGACGTTGACCGCACGCATCCGCTCCCAGGTCGCTTCGCTGACCGCGAGAGCGTGATCGGCCTCGCGCCGCGCAGGCGAGGCGCTATGAACGAAGTGGGTCACCGGTCCGACGGCAGATCGCGCCGCGGCCAAAAGCGCGTCGCAAGCGGCGGGATCAGCGAGGTCGCCGACCCAAGGCACGGCCAGCTCCGGCCGCGGCGAGGCCGCGATCGCCGCGGCCAGGCGATCTGCGCCGATATCGGCGAACACCGTTCGCACGCCTTCGCCGACCAGGGCTTGGGCGATGGCGCGGCCGATGCCGTTTCCCGCGCCGGTAACCAGAGCCGCCTCGCGCGCGGGGTCAAATAGTGGAGTGTTCAACAGGCTCATATCGGTCGGAGCTCCAGTTGCGATCAAGCCAAGCGGGACGTTGACGCAGGTCACCCGGCGGGTATCAATATTATAGCCCCGTCAATCGGCCAGGATGTCCTGAGCGGGAGATTTCTTTAAAGTTATTGACCGTTTGAGGCGTTGGACGTTTCGCGGCTCCAGCCTCGCGGCGCCAGCAGCGGTTGCCGCAACGGGACAAAATGGATCGGGCCATGGTCAACCAAGATGCGCAACCCGTCCCGCGCGCCGTCGAGCGTGACCTCAGGCTCGATCTCTTCCGCGGCGTCGGCCTATGGATGATCTTCCTCGATCACATTCCGCACGACGTCGTCGCCTGGTTGACGCTTCGCAACTACGGCTTCAGCGATGCGGCGGAGTTCTTCGTGTTCATTTCCGGCTATCTTGCCGGCTTCATCTACGGTCCGATCATCGGGGGCGGCTATTTGCTCGCCGCCACCAAGCGGTTGTGGAAGCGCGCGGCGGAAATGTACGTCGCCCACATCATGCTGTTCCTGCTGTTCACGGCGCAGATCGCCCGCACGGTCAGGAAATTCGACAACCCGATGTATGAGGACGAATTCAACGTCCATAATTTCCTCGAGCACCCCGATGTTCTGATCGGGCAGGCGCTCACGCTGCGGTACAAGCCGGTCAACCTCGACGTGCTGCCGCTCTATATATCGCTGATCGCCGCTTCGCCGCTGATCCTATGGTGCCTGATGCGCCGTCCGAACGCGACCTTGGCTGGCTCGGCCATCCTGTACGTGCTGGCGCGCTGGTTCGACTGGAATCTCGCCTCCTATCCGCCCGGGACAACCTGGTATTTCAATCCGTTCGCCTGGCAGTTGATGTTCGTGTTCGGGGCTTGGTGCGGGGTCGGAGGCGCGGCCAAGTTGAAATTCATCATCCAGTCTCGCATGGCGCTGGCATTGGCGGTTGCGTGGATTCTGTTTGCGTTCCTGATCGTGATGACCTGGCACGTCGCGTTCCTGAAAGCGCTGGTGCCGATATGGATGACCAACGCGATCTATCCGATCGACAAGAGCGATCTCGATATGCTGCGTTTCACGCACTTCCTCGCCTTGGCGCTGGTGGTCGCCCGATATCTTCCGCGCAATTGGCCGCTGCTCACCTCCAGATGGCTGCGCCCGCTGATCCTGTGCGGTCGGCATTCGCTGCCGATCTTCTGCTTCTCGGTATTCCTGTCCTTTGCGGCGCACTGGATCCTGATGCAGTACACCAGAGGGGTCTGGGAGCAGCTCGCCGTCAGCGCGGCAGGCATCCTGATCATGGTTGCGGCCGGGTGGCTTCTGGATCGCGCTGCGAAGGTCCCCAACCTGTTCGTCGAGACCTCCGAGTTCGAGACGGCGAAGGCAGCGATTGGATCCGGGAAAGCGTGATCGTGGCTTCACGGGCCGGGCTTGCAGGTTTCGCTGCGCGGCGAACATTGCGGACGCTCGCCGGTAAACCAGGGCAATCAAGGCCACAACAAGCCAAGATTCTGGCGACGCCGGCCGCGGCGGCGCCATCAAATCTCCATGCCGTGGTCGAACTGAGGCCAATGCTTCTGCCCACCCTGCCCGCCTCGGCTATCTCAGGGGAGTGGTATCGTGGCGTACAAGATGGTCGCGGAGCGCGAAAATCAGACGATCAGAAATGAGCGAACCAGCGCCTTGATCACGCTGGCGAACGCCCGGGTGTGGGCGAGCGAGGGATGGCAGGTCACGATCACCGACGCGGATGGCAAGGAATTCGATCCCGCCGGATTCGAAACTGTAGTGGCGGAGGTAAACCCGTCGTTGCTTCAAGCGATGCAGGTGCCGGCGTCACCCGAACACGCCGCAGATCAGGCCGAGGCAGCCGCGGAAGTCACCAATGAGGCCCAGGCCGCGGATCACGCGTTGGAAGATCAGGGCGCAGAATCCGCCGAATTGATCGATGCGGAAGAAGTAATCGACGAAGACGAAGAAGATATGCTCGACGAAGACGTCAGTTTGGCGCCGGAAGCGGTCGCTTGAGAGCCGAACCTCGAGCGGTTGCTGTTAGTTATCGCGATGAGTTGTAGGGTTCGCGCCAGGTCGCCCATCCCGCCAAACCGTCCGTCAGGAAGAAA
This sequence comes from uncultured Alphaproteobacteria bacterium, assembly GCA_963777475.1. Lineage (GTDB taxonomy): Bacteria > Pseudomonadota > Alphaproteobacteria > Rhizobiales > Xanthobacteraceae > Bradyrhizobium. The sequence goes on along the minus strand of CAVZQX010000028.1, from coordinate 56,469 downwards.
GCCCGCGATGACATCGCGGGCTTTCTTGCAACCTGAAGCAATGTGTCCGGCCACGTCCGCTTACGGCACGGAACCGTCGCGCCCCAAGCCGTGCGGATCATATGGGTAATCGAGGTGTAAGTCAGCGAGCCGCGAGACCAGTGGTCCGGCTTGGAGCGATCGTCCCGGTCGTCACTCCCGGCTGCCCTGTCAGGACGCTCACCTGGTGCGGAGTGGCCGCCACGGTGGGCGTCGGCGATCGTTCTTGAACATTCGCGGGTCCCAGCAGTTGAAGCTGCATGGGCGAGATCGGAAGCCCCGTCAATTCATAGGTCGGCAGCTCGGCGGCGAAGGTGGCGCCACTTACAGCCGAGATGGCGGCAGCGGCGATCGATAGAGAGAGCCTATTCAATACAATTCTCCTGGTAGGATTCGTAAGTACTGTTTAAACCAGTATTTGCTGCATCGCACAAGTTTTATGCTGCATCGCAAAATTGTGATCTGCACGCCCGATCCGCACGCCATTAATTGAACGGTGGCCCCTGCATCAGGCGACCAAGATCAGGGGAGCCGCGCGTGCAGTGCGCTTCAGGCGCCTGCCTTCACCACCGAAGCCAGCGACTAACGTAAGGAAGCCGAACAACCCGCTGCCGTGCCCGCCGCCGAGGCCGCTCAAGCGCCGAACCGGGACCGGTAGTCTTGCGGACTGACCGCCAACAGCCGGATGAAACTGCGACGCATCGTTTCCTCCGATCCGAAGCCGCAGCGCTGCGAGATTCGCTTGACCGGTAGACGTGATTCCAACAGCAGCCGCCGTGCCGCTTCGACCCGAAGCTGCTCTATGGCGCGTCCCGGCGTCAACCCGGTCGCCTCGGCGTAATGCCGGCTGAAACTGCGCTCACTCATGCCGGCCTGGCGCGCCAGAACCGGCAGCGAAATGTCCTCGGCCAAATGCTCGCTGATCCAATCGTGGAGCGCGCCGAATTTATCCTCCGCCGCCTGCAACGCCAGCGCGGTGCTGAACTGCGCCTGCCCGCCCGGACGCTTGAGAAAAACAACGAGGTAACGCGCCACAGCGAGCGCCGCGGCACGACCCAAGTCCTCCTCAACGAGCGCCAGCGCCAGATCGATGCCAGCCGTCACGCCAGCGGATGTCCAGATCGAACCATCATGCACGAAGATCGGATCGGGCTCGACCCGTATGGCGGGAAAACGCCGCGCAAGTTCAGCGCAGAGTGACCAGTGCGTCGTCGCGCGTTTTCCATCCAGCACACCGGAAGCCGCCAACAGGAACGCGCCGGTACAAACCGATGCGACGCGGCGCGCATCCTTGGCGCGCTGCCGAACCCAATCGACCAGTGCGGGGTCCGCAGCCGCCGCATCGACGCCTTGGCCGCCCGCGATCATGAGCGTGTCCAGCGGCGCTCCGACGGCAGGCAGCGGACCGGCTGCAAGCCCTACTCCGGCCGACGCGGTGACGCTCCGGCCAGCTTGCGCGATGACGTAAAGCTCGTAAGGCGGCGTTGCTCCGGCCTCAGTGGCGAAATCATTGGCGGACGCAAACACCTGGACCGGGCCAGTCACGTCGAGCAACTGCACCGACGGGTAAGCGAGCACTTCGATGACCCGGGTCGCAGTTGGCGGAGAACGAGGGTGTTTTGGCATCTCGACCGAAACATGCCCCGGTACCATGACCTTGTCCACGCCGAACCCGCGACAACCTGCGACGAGGAGACGTACATGATTCCGGATGATACCCACTTGCACATCGGCTCCCTGCTCTTCGAGGGAATAGACCAGATCGATCTGACCGGACCATTCGAGGTGCTGTCGCGGATCCCGAACTCGACTTATCGCATCTACGGCAAGACGGCGGAGCCTGTCCGCGATCTCAGGGGACTGAGACTGACACCGGATGCGGCGCTCGCCGATGCGCCCCGGCTCGATGTTGTTCATGTGCCGGGCGGCTTCGGCCAGGAAGCGTTGATGGAAGACGAACAGGTGCTGACCTGGCTCAAGCACCAGGCCTCCGGCGCGCGCAGCGTTTTCTCGGTGTGCACCGGCGCCCTGCTCTGCGGTGCCGCGGGCCTGTTGCGAGGGCGCCGGGCCACCACACATTGGGCGTCGTTTCACCTGCTGCCGTTTTTCGGCGCCATTGCGGTGAACGAAAGGGTCGTCGTCGACGGAAGCTGGGTCTTTGCCGCCGGGGTCACGGCGGGAATCGACGGCGCGCTGCGGCTTGCGGCCGAATTGCGCGGCGACGACGCGGCACGTACCATCCAGCTTTACATGGTGTATGCGCCCGAGCCGCCTTTTGACAGCGGAACTCCGGAAACCGCTCCACCCGCGATACTCGAACACGCGCGCCGCTCGGTGGCGAGCATCACCGCACAGCGAGAGGCGACGGCGCGGCGTGCGGCCATCAGGCTCGGGATCGCCGTTCCCTGACGACCGCGAAAGACCAAGTGACTGGCGTGAAATCCTGTTGGCGGGAATCGAGGGACAATTGGCGCGCTTGCGCAAACGTCCTCGACTACATGGACCTCATGGACGCGGCGATCGGCTGAAGCGGCCTTGAGGAATTTTCCTTCAACCGCGCGGCCGCCGACCCTCGGCGTCAATCCTGCAACATGAGGAGGTTGGTTATGACCGACAATGCAACGACCTTGACCTTCACGAAAAAACCGGCTCCGGATTGGCTGTTGGCCTTCTGGAAGGAAATCGACGACAAGACTTTCGGCAAAGGGTTCGACTGCTTTACGGAAGACGCCACCTGCAATCTCGGCGTCGCCGACTGGCACGGACGGGAGACCATCCGGAACAATTTGCGCGCCTTCATCGACACCGGGTTTACCGCGCTTCATGACGTCACCGAATATTGGGATGGCGGGTTGCTCAAGATATTTCGCGGCACCGTCACCATGACGCCCGATGACAAGAGCAGGAAACCGGTCAAGCCCGTGATGACGCATTTCTTCTACATGGACGCGGCGAACCCCACAAAGGTCCGCCACTGGATCGGGTCGGTGGGACCGATCGCTTTTTGAGCCATGGCATTCGCAGTGCGACCAGGAGGCGGGCAAAGTGATAAAGCCGGGCGAACAGCGCCAAGCCGTCGCTGCGGCGGCCGGCCGCCACGTACCCTACCTAATGGACTGGATCCAGCACGACCACCGGTATCTCGCGCTCGGTCTTGAGCTGATAGTCGGCGTAGGGCGGCCAAAATTCGAGCGCCTTTTTCCAAAGTCGGAGGCGTTCCTCGCCCGCCGTTGTCCTGGCCCGCGCGTTCAGTTTCTTGGTCCCGACTTGTACTTCGACGTCGGGGTTCGCCAGAATATTGCGATACCACCCGGGGTGTTCGGGCGCGCCTCCCTTTGAGGCGATGACGAAGTAACTGCCGCCCTCCGTTCCGTAAAACAGCGGAAATATGAATTTATCGCCAGACTTGCGGCCGGTGGTGGTCAGCAGCAGTGCCGGCGCCGTGATCTCACCTGCTGGGGCACGGTTGTCTTGTACATGTGCCCGTCGGTTCCGCCGCTAGCGAGATAGCGGTTCGCGTGCTCGACCATCCAGTCCGGCAGGTTCGGAGCGAGTTTCGCTTCAGCCATCGTGCCCTCCTTCAAAGCTGCAGGGACCATACCATCGGGCGGCGGATCGGCCAATTCCGGCTTCAAGAGCAAGCCGATCTGGCGCTTGGCCCCGAAAAACGAAAGCGGTGCGAGAGATCATCTCGCACCGCTTTTGATGTCACTCGATGTCGGCCGTGCGCAGGCCGCGTCAGCTATAGATCTCGAACAGCCCGGCGCCGCCCTGCCCGCCGCCGATGCACATCGTGACGACGCCCCACTTCGCCTTGCGGCGGCGGCCTTCCTGCAGGATGTGGCCGGTCAGGCGCGCGCCGGTCATGCCGAAGGGATGACCGATCGCGATCGAGCCGCCGTTGACGTTGTACTTGGCGGGATCGATCCCGAGCTTGTCGCGGGAGTACAGGCATTGGCTGGCGAAGGCCTCGTTCAGCTCCCAAAGGTCGATGTCGTCGATCTTGAGGCCATGACGCTTCAACAGTTTCGGCACCGCGAACACCGGCCCGATGCCCATCTCGTCGGGTTCGCAGCCGGCGACCGCCCATGCCACGAAGCGACCCATCGGCTGAAGCCCGCGCTTCTCCGCATCCTTGGCTTCCATCAGCACCACCGCGGCGGCGCCGTCGGAGAGCTGGCTGGCGTTGCCGGCGGTGACGTACTTGCCGGGCCCCTTCACCGGCTCGAGCCTGCCCAGGCCTTCCATCGTCGTATCCGGCCGATTGCATTCGTCGCGCGTGACGGTGTAGTCGACGATGCTCTCTTCCTTGGTTTCCTTGTTGACGACCTTCATCCTGGTCTTCATCGGGACGATTTCGTCCTTGAACTTGTTGGCCTGTTGGGCCGCCGCCATGCGGCGCTGCAACTCCAGCGAATATTCGTCCTGATATTCGCGGGCAACCTTGTAGCGCTCGGCAACGATATCCGCGGTATCGATCATGGCCATGTAGATATCGGGCGCGTATTTGAGCAGCTCCGCATCCTGGGCCTCTTTCGGCACGCCGCCGCCGGGCGCGGAAATGCTCTCGACGCCGCCGGCGACGATGCAATCGGCGCCGTCGGCGCGGATGTGGTTCGCCGCCATTGCAATGGTCTGCAGACCCGACGAGCAGAAACGGTTGACGGAGACGCCGGCGGTGGTCTTCGGCATGCCGGCGAGCAAGGCCGCCTCGCGGCCGATGTTGCGGGCGCCATGGGCGCAATTGCCGAGATAACAATCCTCGACGTAGTCCTTCTCGACGCCGGCGCGTTCCACCGCATGCTTGATGGCATGCGCCGCCATGGTCATCGGCGGGGTGATGTTGAATCCGCCGCGGTGAGATTTTGCAAGGCCGGTGCGCGCATAGGAAACGACGACGGCTTCACGCATGTTGTGCTCTCCTCCCTGACTAAAGTTTCTGGTCCTCCCTAGCATGGGGGATAGCCGGGGTCGATTGCTTTCCGGTCGCGGCAAAGCCCGCGGCGCGGAATTGCACGCATTCCCACGAAAGCCTGCCCCGCACTTGGATAGCGGTGAGCCGGAAAACGCTCTAGTACCACTGCGTCACAACGAGCTTTATCCCCTCATCCTGAGGAGCTTGCGCTAGCAAGCGTCTCGAAGGACGAGGCCGCCAGCGGGGCCTCATGGTTCGAGACGGCGCAAGGGCGCCTCCTCACCATGAGGGTTTAGTAACGCGGTAAGACTATCCGATGCGCTTCAGTATCTCGATGTCACGCATGGCGCCCGCCAGGGCGCCGTTGCGATCCCGCGCGAACGAACCAAGATCGGAAAGAACCGCGGTGATCACCTGGAGATTTTTGAACATCTCCTCGATGTGGCTGACGATGCTGTCGTAGCCTTGCTGGGTCTGGACCAGTTGTCCGCGGGTGTCCTGAATGTTGCTGCCCAAGGACGCAAGCGAGCTTTCCATGCCGCCAATCGAGGCATGGGTACGCGAGAGACTCGCCTTGGTATCGTTTGCCAGTTTCTTGACCTCGCTGGCCACGACAGAAAATCCGCGCCCTGCTTCGCCGGCGCGAGCCGATTCGATGGTCGCGTTCAGCGCAAGAAGATTGGTCTGGCCTGCGATCGTGTCGATGATTTTCAGGATCTCCCTTAAGCCGTTCATCGCCTGGGTCAACCCGTTGAATTCCTGCGACAGCGCCGTCGTGTCGGTGGCTTTGGCTGCCGATGCCGCACTCGAGAGAATCACGGAGCGAATGTCGTTGACGATGGCATTGACGGACGCCGTCTGCTGCAACGCATCTTCGACCTTGCCGCTGAGCGCGGCGCTGGAGCCCAGATAATCCGTCAGACGATGGACGATGTTGTCCTTGATCTTGTTCAGCTGGATCATGCGATTGAGGTGACTGCGCGTGAAATAATCCACGAAGTTCGCATATCGAACCGGAAACAGATCGATGAAGGGATCGGAGAGCGGCTTGTCCCGCGTATCGAAGAATACGATAGCGGTCAGGGTCTGGTTGACATTGATGCCGAACAGTTCGCCGAACGTGGAAAAGCCCGCGGCGGGCATCGGCCACAGGCCCGACATGTTGCGCAGCGAATTTTCATTGTTCAAACGACGCAAGATGCAATCGTTGAGAACGGCGCCGATCGCCGGCGGCTTGCCGCGCAGAAACGCTGCCAGATCGCGTTTTGTCTGCTCCACGAAATCGGTCGCCTCGAGCAGTTCGAGCGTGTCGCCGGAATTGACGTCGCAAAAGAAGGAGATGACGCCGGTCTGCGGATTGATGGCCGCGACCGAGCGCACGAACAGGTCGTCGCCGACTTCGATGCCGAACGAATAACGTGACATTTTCGACATGACGTCGGCCGGCGTCGTCTTCAACGCCTCGGCAAGGACCGTTGCAAAGGGCCGGATCTCGTTGACGCGCATATCCAGTACGCCCGAGGCGGTGCGCCGGTCGGGGTCGGCGTCCATCACGACGAACGACTGACCCGTCTTCTTGAAATTCTGGCTCTTGAAGACGCTGTAGCCTCGCTCCGGGGCCAGTTTCATGAAGATGACGAGCGCATGGTTCTCAAGAATTTTCCGGCCGTCGAACAAGTAGGTATTCTTGAAGTCGAGCTTGCCGCCGGCGGAGCCACCGACGAAGGCGCATGGAAACTTGCCGGTTCGGTATACAGCCTCCATGAAATAGCTTTCGCAGGCCGAGACTCCGTCCACCAGGGCAAAGGCGATGGTGTCGCGGACATCGACGGCAAACGGGACCCTGATCGAGGACAAGGAGCGCGCGATCGCGTCGATGCGCGCTCCATGCGCCATCGAGGGCGCGCCTTTGCGAATATCTTCGTTGGGCAGGGGAACGGCGTGGATGCTGACGGATTCCAGGAGGTCGGCGGGAAAAATCTGAACCACGACGGACGACCAGCTCGTGCCGGTAGGTTTGTAGACCGACCCGCTTGAGGCGGAGCACAATTCGCCGGCCGTCGAAACTGCGACCACCGGCGTCGTACCCGCCAATTTCTGCAGCGCCGATGTCACGCGCGAAAAATCATTGTGCGGAGAGATGAAGGCGACCGCCAGCGGCGCCTGAATTCCGTCGAACGCGAAATCCGACGGGGAGATATTGGCGAGCCTCTCGTCAGTTTCCAAGACGCGTATGGCGGAGGCTTTCCGAATGACCGGCGCCTCCGCCTGCAACTCAGGCACGATCGGGTTCTGCAGCTGCTGCTTGGCCTTGGCCGAAGAAAGAAATGTGAGCATGTGGTCGCCTCATTGGCCGCGGTGCACGACTCCACCGAGCTAATTAAGGACTCGACGTTGCTATTCGGTATATGAATTGCAGCGGAAGCAGTTTAACGAGGCGCAAAACCCGGATAACTACGGCAATACCGTAGAACTCCTGAATTACCTCTTGTTGAGTTGCGCGCGGATCGTGCTGCACGTCATCCGGGTGACGGACCTCAATACGGCGGTGGCTTCTTCTGCCGTTGCGCCTTTACCGCTTCCATCCACCACGTCAGATCGTCGGCGAAGCGCGGGAACGCTCTCTCCAGCGCCTTGCCGCCATCCCCGATCGGCTTGCCGTCCGCCGACAATGTCTGCGCGATCGGGCCCACGGCGATTGCGCTCGAGATCACCACCATGCCCATCTCCGACAGCGTGCCGTGCCACGCGAGACCAGCGCGGGCGCCGGCGAAACGGCCGGCGGAATAGCTGGCAATCGCGGCGGGACGCCAGAACCATTCCTCGAGAAAATGATCGGTGAGATTCTTCAGGCCCGGCTGCACGCCAAAATTATATTCGCCGGTGACAAAGACAAATCCATCCGCCGCGCGAATTTGGCTGGCGAGTTTTTCCAACGCGGCCGGAGCGGCGCCCTTCGGATATTCCTTGTACATCCGATCGAGCATCGGCAGGCCGACTTCCTTGGCGTCGATCAGTTCGACATCGTCGCCGCGGCTGCGAAAACCTTCGACCACGAAATGCGCGAGCCGAATGCCCATCCGGTCGGAACGATAGGAGCCGTAGAAGGTGAGAATGCGGTTGCTCATGATGGCCGCATTCTAACATAAGGACCGCGATCCGGGCATCACCGATCGCGGCTCCCCTGGACAGCTCGTTTGATTTGCCCGCGTCGGGCAAATCCAGGAAATCGCGTGCGCCTAAAATCTAGTTTCCTGAACCAATTCAAGCTGATTTGAGTCGTCCGGTCGTCTTTCAAAAAATATTCCGCTTCGCCGCACCCGCAAAAGTCGAACCTTCATCAACTTCTGAATTTCAGAATTTAACTTGACGACTCGGTAGAAACGGGAGTAGAAGCAAATCATCCCGCCTCACCAAGAGGGGCGTTTCGCGATCGTCACGGACGTGAGGCGGGTTGCGGTGGACGCGGACGGCGCGTTAGACGAGCGAGCCTGACGCGGACGGCGAAGTCGTGTGGTCCTGACACCCCGACGCTGGTGTCAAGGTTCGCGAGGTTATCTCGCGGAACGACGGGGGCAAAAGAGCCCGGTCCCCGGGGAGAGCGCGAAATAAGCCGTAAAACCACTGCGCGGGGAATGCCGGGTGTTGCCGGTGTGACCGTGATGACTTGCGTGCGTGCTACTCTCAGTTTTGCACGCAAGGCTGCGGGCGCATCGGGCGCCCGGCATTCCCTGCGCCCTCTGATCTCAGAAGGCGAAAAATTCGGGAACAACTCGCGCAGACCTGCGGCGAGATCGCGAGGTTGTGTCTGCGCACGGCCCGGCTGTTTGAAAATCGAAGCTGAAAATTGCCACAATTCCTTTTATGGAAATATCTCGTTTTCGAGAAGGAGAACCTCACATGCGGATTGCAAACGCACTCTTCGTTGGTTCGATCGCCGCCGTCCTGGCGGCACCCGTGCTGGCGAGGAATTCCGACGCCCAGAAAATGGAAGACAAATCGGCTTCGCCGTCTTGTCACGCCTCGGTGCCGGCTGCCAACGGATCGGGGACGCAGCTTCCCTGCGAGGAGGTCGGTGCGGAAGCGCAGTCGCCGCACAAGCCTGCGGCCCGAAGCGCGGAGGCTAGTCACTAAACCCGATGGCGGGACCCCGCGAAGCCATGGCGGGGCCCGCCCTCACCTGCCCCCTCCCCGGCCCGACATGCTTGTTGCAGCCTCTGGCAATCCCATAGCGGGTTCGCCGGCGCGCCGGCTCAGCCCAAATTCCGTAACCCACGGTTAATTCGCGCCAGCTAGGTTGTGGGGCAATTGCTCTACCCCTTTTTGAAAACGGCTGGATAAATCATGAAAATCGGAACCCTGCTGACGGCCGCGATCGTCTCGCTTTCCGCAGTGGGCGGCGGCCTTGCCGTCTATGTCGCGGCGACAAAATACCAGACCATGAACAAGGTTTCCGAGGCGCAGACTAGGCTACAGGTGGTCCGGGCGGTCGGCGACATCCCGCGCTACCTCAACCCCGAGCGCGGCTTTGCCACCAATATCCTGTTCGGGCCGCCGGCCGTGGAGGCGAAGCAGCGCGCCGAACTGAACGACAAATACCGCAGGGATACCGACGGCGCCCGCAACAAGATGAATGCGGTCAGGCAAGCCCTGCCCGGCGCGCTCGACGACAGTGACGCGGTCGGCGCCGGCATCGACGCGTTGAACGCGAAATTCGTCAGCTTGCGCGAAGAGATCGACCGGGCCCTCGACGGGCCACCCGATGCCCGCAAGGATGCCGCGAAGAAGATCGTGGCGGACAATGCGGCCTACAACAGTGCCGTCACCACCCTGCTCGACGGCCAGGTGCGCAAGATCGCCAGGATCGACGGCGACGCGTACCGGCAGGCGATTTACGCGAACATCGCCTGGACCTTGCGCGACGTCGGCGGCTACAACGCCAGCCTGCACAAGAGCCTCGTCGCCGCAGGACGCGTTGCGACAGAAGCCGAAAGGCTGGATGTCGCCCGTTCCCAGGGCCGCAACGACCAGATCCTGATGTCGTTGCAGGAGTTGCGCGGCAATCCGGCAACGCCCGCCAACGTTGCCGCGGCACTCGACCGGATGAACGAAGCCTATGTCGGGCGTTTCGGCCAGGAGCTGAAGCTTGCGAAGGAAGGCGCGGTCAGCGGCAAATACCAGCACGATCTCGATACCTACTTTGCGGAATCGCAGCGCGGGCTCGGCGCCATCGTCGAGGTGCGCGACGCCTTCTACGACAACGCCGAACAGGTGCTCGCCGCAGCCTATTCCGCCGCGCGTTTCAGCTTCATGATTGCGCTCGCAGGCCTCGTTGCGGTCGTTGCCGCAAGCCTCGCGCTGGTCGTGATGGTGCGGCGCCGGGTCTGCCAGCCGATCGTCGACCTCACCGCCAGGATGTCGGATCTCGCCGGCGGCGACGTCACGAGCGAGATTTCCGGGGCCGACCGCGACGACGAGATCGGCGCGATGGCGGCCGCCGTCAAGGTGTTCAAGGAAAACATGATCAAGGCCGATCGCCTGGCCGCGGAGAAGGAAGCGGAGAACCAGCTGAAGATGCGGCGGGCGCAGGCGCTCGACGGACTCACCCGCATGTTCGAAACCAAGGTGGGCGAGTTGGTCGCCGGCCTGTCGTCGGCATCGGCCGTGATGGAGGAAACCGCGCAGTCGATGTCCTCGACCGCGTCGGCCACCAACAGCCAGGCCGCCGTCGTCGCCACAGCCTCGGAGCAGACCTCGACCAACGTCCAGACGGTGGCCAGCGCCACCGAAGAATTGACCACCTCGATCGGCGAAATCAGCCGCCAGGTCACCCAATCCACCGCGGTCGCCGCCCGCGCCGTGGACACCGCCCGCCGCACCGGCGATACCGCGCGCTCGCTCGCCGAAGGCGCGCAGAAGATCGGCGATGTCGTGACGTTGATCCAGAACATCGCCGAGCAGACCAACCTCCTGGCGCTGAATGCGACCATCGAGGCGGCGCGCGCCGGCGAAGCCGGACGGGGGTTTGCCGTCGTGGCCGCCGAGGTCAAGTCGCTGGCCGGCCAGACCGCGAAGGCCACCACCGAAATCTCCGAACAGATCTCGGCGATCCAGGCGACCAGCGACGAGACGGTGGCGGCGATCAAGAACATCGTCGATGTGATCACCGAGATCGATCAGATCGGGATTGCGATCGCGTCCGCGATCGAGGAACAGGGTTCGGCGACCAAGGAGATTGCCCGCAGCGTCCAGGAAGCCGCGCGGGGCACCCAGGAAGTCAACGCCAATATCGCCGGCGTGCAGCGTGCGGCCGATGACACCGGCTCGGCCGCCGGCCGCGTGCTGGGGGCTGCGGAGCAACTATCATCGCAATCGCGCGATCTCGCCGGACAAGTCAACCGCTTCCTCTCCGAGGTCAGGGCGGCGTAGCGGCCTTGTGCCTGGCGTGAGCTGGTCTAGTCGGCTTCGCCTGGCTTAATGACCAGCCTGGAATGTTGGCTACGCGATTGACGTGGAATGGCCCTTTCGATTTTCGATAGGCTTTTTGCCCGAGCCGACGGTATCATGAAACCACGTCATGCCATTTTTACATGCGGAATTAACGTTTCGAGCATGAGTATATCCGCCGCGGCAACAGGGGCGTTTGAACGCGGAGCTGGTATTGGACGATGGCTGGCATTGCATCTGCCGAACTGATCGCCGACCTCGAAGCAGCGGCATCCGACGGCTCGCCCGAGCGGCGCGTCCTGATGCTGCGACGGGTGACGAATCTGTTTCTTTCCAGCGCCGACCGGCTCAACGAACATCAGATCGAGGTCTTCGACGACGTCATCGTTCGGTTGATGCAGCGCATTGAAGCGCCATCGCTTGCTCAATTCAGTCCAACCTTCGCCGATCTGAACTCTGGCACCCGAACAGACGGTGCGCCACCTCGCCTGCCACGAGGAAATTGCCGTTGCCGCGCCTGTTCTGATCCGATCTCGCTCGCTTTCGGACTCCGATCTCGTTGGGATCGCAACCAAGCTCGGCCGACAGCATCTCGTCGCGATTGCGAGCCGGCGCATGCTCGACCAAGGGCTTACGGATGTGCTGTTCAGGCGCGGCGACATCGACGTACGCCGCGCGCTTGCGAAGAATGAAGGCGCCGCGTTCTCCGAGAGCGGCTATGCGGCGCTCGTTTCCGTGGCAGCACACAACGAGGACATCGCAGGGTCGTTGGGGCTACGGTCAGACATTCCCGCCGCGATGCTTCGTGAACTCCTGACTAAGGCGCCGGATGCGATCCGGCTTCAACTGCTCAAGGCCGCTCCCCCCAAGTTGCGCCAGAACATCCGGGAAGCGCTGGACAGCATCGCAGCCCATGTCTCGACGAAAGCGCCGGAGCCGGTCGTCTATTCCGAGGCCCGTGCCAGGGTTCTGGCGCTCAGCAGCGCCGGAAAGCTGAATGATTCCGCACTCAATCGCTTTGCCATGCAGCGCGAGGCTACGAACGTCATCGCCGCGCTGTCCGTGCTCTCCGGCGCCGCGATCGAAGCCATCGAACCTTTGATGGAAGAAAGGAGCTGCGACGGCTTGATCGTCGCCTGCCGCGCCTCTCGGCTAAGCTGGCAAACGACGTTGGCGATTGTCCGCAGTCGAAGCGTCCCGCAACTCTCCGAGCAAGAGCTCGCGCACACAAAGGACCAATTCGAGAAACTCTACCTCTCCACCGCCCAACGGATGATACATTCCGGGCTTTCGAGCCATTCGGCCCCAAAGCAGGGATCGACCGAGAAAGCCTTGGCGGCAGCGGGGACTATTTGATGCAGGCGGAAAACAGCGCTGCATAGACCATCTTCCGGCGATGCACGGCCTGATATTGCCCGCGCGCGCGTCGAATTCTATGCTGACCTCGATCACAACAGAAAAAGCCGCGCCCGTCGAGGAATCGCCCATGAACGCACCGCTCGATCCAGTGATCGCCCAGATCATTCCGCTGCTACCCTTGCGCGATCCCAGCACCATGACCCCGCAGAGCGCCCGCGACGCGCTGCGCGCGCTGGCGGCCGCTCGCGCGGCGGTTCCGCCCCCGCCCGTCGCAAGCGTGGAAGAGACGAAGGTGAAGGGCGCGGCCGGACCGCTCGCCGCGCGGGTCTATCGCGCAGGACACGGGCACTCGCCGACGATCGTGTTTTTCCATGGCGGCGGCTGGGTCGCCGGCGATCTCGAAACCCATGACCGGCAAGCGCGCTGGCTTGCGATCGAGACCGGCGCGGTGGTCGTTTCCGTCGATTACCGGCGGCCGCCCGAAACCCGTTTTCCCGGTGCGTTCGAGGACGCCTTTGCGGCCATGCGCGACGTTTCCGAACGCATCGCTGCGTTCGGCGGAGACGGCAGGCGTCTGGGCGTCGCCGGTGACAGCGCCGGCGGTAACCTGGCGGCTGACGGCGGCCATCGCCTGTCGCGATGCCGGCATCAAATTGTCAGCGCAATTGCTGGTCTATCCCGTCACCGATGCTTTCGGAAACTATGCGGACGAGAGCGAAAACGCGCGCTTTCCCTCGCGCACTGAAAACGCCGAAGGTTATTTCCTGTCGCGCGCCGTGATGGAGTGGTTTGCCGGCCATTACCTCTCAGACAAAAGCCATGGCGCGGATTGGCGCGCCTCACCGCTGCGCGCCAAGGACCTTAAGGGACTGGCGCCGGCGATCGTCTGCACCGCCTGGTTCGATCCGCTGCGCGACGAAGGCGCGGCCTATGCGGCGGCGCTGTCAGCCGCGGGCGTTTCGACCCGGCATTATCCAGGCGCGGGCTTGATCCACGGCTATTTCGGGCTCGGCGAAGCCTCCGAGACCGCGCGCGCCGAGGCGCAGCGCGCCCGCGCCGATTTCAAGGCGTTGCTCGAGCGCGGCGCGTGAAAGCCGCCGCTAGCGCGGTATTTTCGCAATGCACTCTGGTTTTCCAAGCTTGATTGCGTGGTGATTCCAAGGTCCAATCCCACTCCTTGCTGGTTTAGGGAGAAACACCATGAAGCGCATATTTCTGGCTGCCATTATCGCCACCTTTGCCGCGGGCACGGCATTCGCGCAGGATTCCTGTGAAAGCAAAGCCATGGGCAAGGATGGCAAGCCGCTCGCGGGCGCCGCGAAGACCTCGTTCATGAAGAAGTGCATGGCCGATAGCTGCGCAACCAAGGCTGTCGGTTCGGATGGCAAGCCGCTTGCGGGCGCCGCCAAGACCAGCTTCATGAAGAAGTGCGAAAAGGGCGCGTAACGCTCAAGCGCGCCTTCCACACGTCGTCATGCCCGGCCACAGCAGTCAAGCTTGCGCAGACGGCGCAAACTTGTCGGCGATGCCGGGCATCTTGACGAGAGACCCGCAGGGCCGGATCGGCCGCGCTATTGCCTACGAAGCTTTGGTGTGGCCCCAGGTCTCGTCCCAGTCCTGGCCCGCGGCATCGACCACGCGGCCGTCGGCCTCGAAGAACTTGTTCGGAACCTGGAAGATCGCAAGAACCAGCGCACCTTCCGGACACCACGCGACATGGCGGCTCCCCGCCTCGCGCCAGATGAACTCGCCGCTTCCGCACGCCATGCCCTCGGCGGGGCCTTCCTTGTCGACGAGAGAGCCCTCGATCACATAGCTCTGCTCGATATTGACATGCTCGTGGTCGGGCAGCACCGCGCCGGGCGCAAAGCGCATCAATGCGGTCATCAGCCCGGTCGTGCGATCGAACAGCAGCGTCTTGGCCTCGCAGCCCGGAAAACGCGTCTTCTGCCATTCCATGTCCTGGGGCCGAACGAGATGCGAATGCGTCTCGGCGGTCTGCGAACCCTGCGGCGTCACGGCGTCCATGGCGATCCTCCCTGAAGAAGCTTTTGGCCGAACATAGCAGCGTTGCCGGCGCGCGTCACTCAGGTACCGATGCGAAGCGGCGCATGCAGCTTGCGAAGGCAGGCAATCACCGAGAGCGCGGTGATCAGCCCGGTCTTGGGATTTTCGGAGGGAATGTTCTCGATCACCATCGAAAACCGCGCAGAATCCGAATCCACTTCGATGCGGTGCGTGTTCCGCGTCACGGTGGGATCCGCCCAAATCTCCACCAAGGTGCGGTCGGGACCGATGCCGGCAAGCGACAGCGCGACCGCGACATTCAGGTTCGCAGGAAAACCCTTCGCGGCTTCCCGCGCCGTCCCCTCGAAGATCTTGAGCGGCTGCGAAATTCCCTCGATCTCGATTCCGTGCTCAACCAGATAGGGAGCGCCAACAAGCCCGCGCACGGGCTTGCGGGTGATCATTCGCACCGAATGGATCGTTCCCACCGCCGCCGCCGTCATCGCATCCAGCCCGATCAGGGCGCCGGTCGGCACCACGATCTGACCGCCATGGCTTTTGGCAAGCTCGATCAGGTCCTCGTTTTCAAGCAGCGCGCCGACGCTGAGCACCACGGCGGTCTTGCCGCGCGACACCACCGGCGCGACGATCGACCTGACCAGCCGGCTCGGCGCGCACTCGACGACGATATCGGCTGCGTCAGCCAACGCCTCGATCGGCATCGCGGCAGGCATCTGGTCGAGCTGTTCCAGCCAGGCCCGGTGCTTATCGATGTTTTCAGCGGACACTGCGGTGAGCTTGAGCCCCTCGATCCCGCGATCCAGGGCTTTGGCGACCCTGGATCCGATCGGCCCGAGGCCGGCAATTGCCACCCGCGTGACGGCGCTCGAACCGTTTTTCATCGCCGCTGTCGTCCCCCTCGTGTGCTGCACTCAAGCCGCCAAAGCTGCCTATTCCCGCTTGAACCGGTAGTCGAAGCGATCGCCGTCGGCCTTGAGCAGGCCCACCGTCGGGTTCGGGAAATGAATCGGCAGGATCAGCGTATCGCTGTCGGCGACGGAGGCAAAGAACTTGCGGCGCGAGACCGCCGACTGCTTGGGATCCCAGTCCGGCCGCGCCGACCAGTCCGGCTCGCGACACTGGATCGCGTGGTGCATGAGATCGCCGGCCACCACCGCACGCTTGCCCTTCGAAAAGATGTTGACGCAGCAGTGGCAGGGCGAATGCCCGGGCGTCGGCGTCAGCGTGATGGTGTCGTCGAGCGCATAATCGTCATCGACCAGAAGCGCCTGCCCGGCCTCGACAATCGGCAGGCAATTGTCGCGGAACACCGTGCCCGGCGGATTGGCGCCCTTTTTGTGCTCGGCCTCCCAGGCCGCGTATTCGCCCTTGTGAAAGACGTATTTCGCATTCGGGAAGGTCGGCACCCAGCGCCCGTCGCGCAGCGTCGTATTCCAGCCGGTGTGGTCGATGTGCAGGTGGGTGCAGAACACGTAGTCGACCTTCTCGTAACTGATCCCGAGCGCGAACAATTCGTTGCGCCAGCGCTCCTTGCCCGGAAAATCGAACGGCGCCGGGTGCCCCTTGTCCTCGCCGGTGCAGGTGTCGACCAGGATGGTGTAGCGCGGCGTGCGCACCACGAATGTCTGGTAAGGCATCACCATCATGCCGAGCGCGGTGTCGAATACTTCCGGCTCCATGGTCGGCAAATGACGCTTGAAAACGGCGTCGTCATAAGTGGGGAAGAAGTCCTGCGGCCGCCGCCACGGGCCCTCGCGCTCGATCACCGCATCGATGGTGATGTCGCCGATCCTGATCTGCTTCATTGTCGGTTTCTCCCGGTTTTTCAGGCAGCGTAACGGGAGGCTTTCGACCGTTCAAGCTTGAGCGCACGTGTCTCCGCTCCACGCATCGCCAAGGTGCCCAGCGGTAGCATGTACCGTTGGGAGTTCAAGCAGAATGGTCGGCTTACTGGTAAGTTCGCTGCCATGGTCGCTGACGATCATCTTCGGCTTGCCTGACAGCTACGCCGGCGGCTGTTACGAACGTACCGACCAAACCCGATTTATGAGTACGCGCCGTAGGTGTGCCAGATGGACAAGAATAGCCGTGAAGCGCAGGAGGAGATGCATGAGGAATGGGGGCGGCAGACCTACGATTCCCATTTGGCGGTCTATTCCGAACTGCAGCCGATTGACCGCCATCGGTCATTTGTCGATCATCTCTTCGTCCTCAGGGATCGCGGACGACTGACCGATGTCGGCCGCAATCTGTTTGCTTCGCCATTCTCCGAGATCGCCCTTTTGGGACGGCGCCCGGATGACGATGTGGAGATAAACGTCAGGGGAGTTGTTTGGAAAGCGATTTATTCGCCGCCTCGCTTCGGCCGGCAACTGCGCCAGCATAGCCTCCACGGCTGGATGCTCGGCGTTCGATGCCGACCTCTCAATCTCGATTTAGGCGATGCTGATCTCGTCGAATTGTCTGAGCTCTTCACCGCAACACTTGAAAAGAAGAGCGAGAGTTCATTCGATGCAATCATCGGCGCTCTCGATGCGTGGATAGAACACCTCAGACCGCGGTTCAACACCGCTACCACGCCGGGGGCGCACCCGATGGCGAGCGCTCCCGCCCACGAGCGCGCATTATCTGCGTCGGAACTGGACCGTGGTGGTAGTGTTGCCTCGCTGGCCGCTAACCTCGGCGTCGCTCCCCGCACGCTTCAGCGCCATTTTCGAAAACGCACTGGGCTTGCGCCAAAGCGATATGCAGCCGTTGAGCGTTTTAGTGGCGCGCTGCGGCAAATCGCCCTTGGACGGGGAAATCTTGCGCATGTCGCATCGGAAGCGGCTATTCCGATCAAGCTCATCTGACTACTGATCTGGGACAACACGCTGGTCTGTCGCCGGGCCAGTTTCGTGCGATGGCGCGGCGGCAGATCGTGCCAGACGCTGTCCGATTTTTCAAAGACGCTGACCTGCAGAACCGGGTACGTCTTCTCGTATGTGAATCCGGCGTAGCCGATAACGAGGTGACAGATGGGACGATTCGATCCGAAGGATGCAAATTTTGAGGTCCGTGTCCGGACGAGCTTCGCGCGCCAAACCGCAATGGCGACGTTGGGCATTGAAATTACTGGTCTTAATGCCGGCGAGGTCGAATTGAGGATGCCCTACGCCGCCGCGTATTCGCAACAGCATGGTTTTATCCACGCGGGTATCATCACGACTGCGCTCGATACCGCCTGCGGATATGCGGCTTTCTCCCTGATGCCCGACGATGCGGCGGTTCTCGACCGTCGAGTTCAAGACCAACCTCATCGCCCCGGCTAAAGGCGATTATTTTCTATTTCGGGCGTGCGTCCTGAAGCCCGGCCGAACTATCACCGTTTGTGAGGCGCAAGCTTTTGCGGCAGAGGCAGGGAAGGAGAAGCTGGTTGCGACGATGACCGGCACCTTGATGGCGTTGTTTGGCCGCGAGGGCATCGCACACTAGACTTGCGCCATACCCTCCAGTTAGAACAGAATAGAGCCAAGCACTGGTTTGAATTCGAGCCTCTCCTCTACCCCCGGCGAGTGCCGCTGTTGTTAAGAAGATCGCATCTGGTCGGGCGAAGTTAAATCCATCGTCGTTTGACTTCGAGCGCCGCTTTCGCCAAGGATTTAGGCGTTTCGACATAATTGTCGTTTTCAGTGTTTCGAGAAAGAGATCGTTGAGATTTTCTGCGGACGCGCCGCAATTTTGGGTCGAACCGATCGGCGAGCGCTTCGAGAAAGTCGGCGCCTGCGAAAATTCCCTGCTAGGGTCAGGACCTATTAAATCGGTTTGAGGTGTGATTGCGAAAGTCTCCATTGGAGAAGCCCTGCTGAGCTACGCGCGCCGGCTGCTCGAACTGAACGACGAGGCGTTGATGGCCGTGCGTGGCCCCGCCGTTGCCGGATGGGTTCGGCTCGGGCTACCGCAGGACTTCGCGGAAACCTGGCTTCCCGGCGTGCTGGCGCGTTTCACTCGAGTACATCCGAGCGTCCGCGTCGAGGCGCGGGTCGATCGCAACGCGGCGTTGCTGGATAGCCTCGCGACCGGCGCACTGGACCTCGCTTTGGTCTGGGGAGACGCGGGACACGAGTTGCACGGTCAGAAGTTGGCCGACCTACCGATGGTGTGGATCGCATCACCGGAAGGCTTCGTCCGCGATCCTGCAACAGCCCTTCCTTTGGTGATGTTCGAATCTCCCTGCATCTTTCGGCAGGCCGGAGTGGCCGCTCTGGATGCGGCCGGAATCTCTGGCGCATCACCTTCAGCAGTCCCAGCCTGTCGGGGCTTTGGGCTGCCGTTTCAGCCGAACTCGGCGTAACGCTGCGCACGCGGCAGGGCATCCCCGCCACCGTCATGCCGCTCGACGCCAGGACTGCCGGCCTTCCGGCGCTGCCGCGGGTCGGCGTATCGCTGCGCACGGCCGATGCTCAGCCGGCACCTGCCGTCGCCCGCCTTGGGATGATCCTGCGCGAGACACTGACGACGAGCCTCGGTGCGACGCCAGCGTCGACGGGCCAGTGATACTTCGCCCCGCCTCCGCGCGAAACGAGAGGCTTCGTGCATATCTCGAAAAATTTCCCGACCGTTCGCAATCTAGGACAGTGTGGAGACGACCAGCGATGCGCCGCGAGTTCCTGTTACCACAAGACGTCCGCCACCGGCATCTTCACTTCGGCCCAGCGATCTTGCGGCATTATCTGGTTGCGGGGAGGCGGAGCACCCGATTCTGCGATCGACCGGGAGGCATATTCCCAGACTAGCTGCATAAGCCGGTCGGCTCTGCGCTTCTCGCGCAGGTCAAAAACTACCCTCACCTGCGGCCGCCCAAGCGGGCAAAAATGGACCCTCATATCGGCGGGAGCCCGGGCATAATCTCGCCGGGCGTCCACCCTCGCGCACTCCAGCGCGAGAGCCGTGGTCTGGAACTGGGGACAACGTCCCGCCACCGTCGGCAGTTCGCAAAGCCGCCGCTCCGCACTGCTCAGTTGCCGCCGAACTTTCGGCTCACGCCTACCCGGATCGCGTGGAAGCTGAATGCGTTGTCGTCGGTCGAGTTGAGCGTTGGATTGAAGTTACTGACTCGCCCCAGATCGGTGAACCGGTACTCGATGTTCGCCGACCAGTTGTTGAACAAGACGTATTCGATTCCAGCGCCCGCGGTCCAACCGGTGCGCCAGGCGTCGAGCGTGTTATTTCCCACTGCGTCGGGCGGAGCGGTCACGTGACCCCAAGCCACACCACCGGTCCCATAGACCAAATAGCGGTCATGGGCGAACCCGACGCGGCCGCGAACGGAGACAAGAGTATCCGCGGCTGCATCGAAACTATAGTTTTGGCCGGATGCCGAGAAATTTGAAAGACCGTCGAGACCAGAACCCTCCAAATCGCCCTCAATCCCCAGCACGGTCGATCCGGTCTGGTAGTTGAAACCCACATGACCGCCACCGATAAAGCCGGAAGGGTTGATTGTGTACGGGACCACCGGAAAGAGCGCGCCACCTGCGTTCTGGGTCCCACTTGAGTCACCCCAGCCGTAACCACCCTGGACGCCAAGATAGAAGCCGGTCCAATTGTAAATCGGCGGATTAAAAGGCGACGGAACGAACCTGTCGACCTGTGTAGGAGCTTTGAATGGACCAAGATCGGCCGCCTTCGCCAAGGCCGGCATCGTCAGCGCCGCGACAGCCATAGCCATAGCAATACTCGACAGTACGTTACGCATGATATCCTCCATGATGACGGAGCAATTTAAAAGGTGGTCTCCGTGCTGAGGTTGGCTTGCCGCGTGAGCTGATCCAAGATCAGGGCCGCCGACATAAATCCCATCCGTCCCTTCTGATACTTGCGCCGAAGCGATTTCCCTCGCCCGGCTTGCACATGTTTTGATGGAGCCAAGCGGCTTCCGACGAGCGCGTTCGGCCGGCGCGGACAGAGCTTCTGCTTGCTGATGTCCTTGCGCTGCCGGGGGCGCGGAATCAGAGCGCACACGTGGGCTTCAGTGAGGGATTGAGCTTGAGCAAGGAATAATGGTCACGCGCCTGCTAATTGCGGCGGTTACGCGATACTCTGGAGCTGTTCGCTATCGATATGCATGGTGAGCGGAGCCTCATTTGCCCCGACATGCTGATGAACATCCCGTCCGATCTGCGACATGCGCGAGCCCCTTGCGAAGGTCAGTGCGGCCGAACTCCGTCGACAAGTTTGCGTCGTCCCTCAGAAGACATTTGCGCGATCGCCTCGACAAGGGTTTCGATCAAGAGATTGCTCAACTCCATCCGCTTGTCGCGGGATTCCAATATGGCATTGCGAAAGGTATTGACGTCGAAGTCCGCCCTGGCGAGCAGATCAATTGGTTTCACGAGGGTACGAAGGTAATCGGCCTGTGCCGCGGAGAGCTCTCTTTCCTTGCTGTGATAGACACCCCACAAGATTTCAGCGTCAGACTTCGGAAGTCGTCTGGCGATACGTTCGACAATAGCGGGAGGGGTCACCGCCATGACCAGAGGCTGCTCCGGCCGGAGCCATTGAACGGCAACATAACTCGCGAGCGCGACGTTGCAGCAGATGGACGCGAGGAGCAAAAGCTTTTGCCCGGCCTCGAATGAACGCAGACGGAATAACATGATATCACCGCGCCATCGGTAGCGATGCATAGTCCAGAATCAAACTGAGAAACATCTGCTGCTCACGAGGGTGCCGCTCATAGGGGACTGATAGGGCCAATGAAACGCCGACCGCGACAGAACACGCGAGGCTCGCCCCCGGAAAAAGCCACTTTAGTGAGAAGGAACGATGGGATTGGCGTCCATTCTCCGCGGCGATGCGTTGGATGACGGCAAAGGATGCAATCGCAGCGCGTTCGGTCCTCATGTGCGGCGCACTCGCCGACAACAAACGGTCAAAGGCGCGAGCCCGCGCGAGGGCTTCCATTCCCTCGGTCGTATCGGCGAATTGCCATGCGGCGATTTGTTCATGTTCGGGCCAGCGGCCGATTTCCCCACCCCAAGTTTCCATTAAACTGCAAAATCGTTCCAGGGTCATGTTCCTCTCCGGCGCACTTGTTGAAGCACGGCGATCTGTTGCTTGAGCGTAAGTCGGGCACGGGTCAGCAACGATTCGAACGCCTTGTCGCTGAGACTCATGGCGCTGGCGGCGTCTCTCGCGCTCAAGCCTTCCATATGGAACAGCGCGATCGCCGCACGTTGTCGAGCCGAGAGCGCCACCAACGCATTTGCTACCATTTTTCGCTCTTCTTCCTCAATGAGGACGTCCACGGCGTCCGGCTCGCCTGACCGGACATCAGCAGCATCTTCAAGTGGATCGCTTCCCGGATGCCGCCTGCGGTCCAACGCAAGGTTGACAACGATCCGATAGAACCAGGTCGTGAAACGGGCAATCTTCGGGTCGTAAGACGAAGCGCGATTCCAGACCCGAAAGAATGCCTCTTGGCCAATTTCGTCGGCGTCGGCCGCATTATGAACGATGCGCTCGGCCACCCGGATCGCCCGTTCCATGTGGCGGCCCATGAGGATGCGAAGGGCCCGCTGGTCGCGAGCCGCCACCGCTGCCAAGAGCGTTGCATCCGGGTCGCTCTCCATCATGCGATTCGCCGCATTTGATGCCGATCGCACTCATGATGCCCTGGGCATTGGGTGCATCCGCTGTCGAGGGCCAAGGGTCATGATCCTCAGCACGCCCGCCAACGTCCGTCGATCCAACACCGACGCGGCGGATCATAGACGGGGGCCGGGTCATAGACCGGCGCGGCATACACCGGCGGCCCGACATAGGCGGGTACGGCATATGTCAGGCCACACCAGCCGGCATAAGCGCCCCAACCCCTCCAGCCGTAGCGCCAACAAACTACCTTCTCGACCGGATTTGCCGCCTCGACCGCCGAGCGAATTCCCGCCGAATTGACCGCGGTCATTGCGGCAGCTGGATTTCACGCCGACGATCGCAACCGCTGCCGAAGTGGCGAGGGAGATAACGAAGTTCCGCATAGGGCCTCCTTGGGGATATGGGTTTATCAAGCCGACTCCACGACGAGCCGTGTCGTTGAATGAGGCCCCATCCGCTCGGACGAAAATACGCCGTGCGCGTGCGAGGCTCTGGCAATGATACGATCTAGATGGTTCAATCCTTCGCTCGGATTGCAGTGAAACGCGATAGGCAGGCATTCGAATGTCGCCTGCTCTGAGAGGCACCCCGTTTGCGCTTGTCAGGCTGTTTTCGCCGTAGCCGGTCGTCAATAAGCTCAATGCCGCTTGAAATACTGCACCGCACGCTCATGCTTCTCTGCCGCGGCACGTGACTTGAAGGTGCCGAGATTGCGGCGCTTGCCGGTCTTGGGATCGATTTTTCGCGAGTACAGCCGATATTGGCCGGATTGCAGTTTGCGGATCATCAGAAGACACTCCTCGTCGTCTCCGAAACTAACCGCAACCGGCGCGCGCAAGTTCCGCTATGGCTTGCCCTGCGGTGCGAACATCTGGTTGGAGAAGGGCTGCTCCGTCGGCACGCGGATGGCGATGAAGGCGCGGTCCATCGAGCGATGGCAGGAATTGCAGCCATCGGTTAGAGCGCCGAAAACCTTCGCAAACTTGCGGCCGTCCTTTGCTCCGATGGCATCCTCGACCGACTCAACCGAATTGGCCATCGTGGTGACGGTGCTCACGGGAATGCCCGAATACAGATTGGCGGCTTCGGCGAGGCTCGCCTTGAGCTGGCGAAGTTCGTAGCCGGCAAGCGGCCAGTTCTGGGCCTTCCCTGCGAAATAGAGCTTCAGGTGCCGCGACTGTACCGCATTCATGATGTCGCCGAGCCGCGGGACATAGGGTTCATCGGCTGACAGGACGGGTCCGGATTGCACGATTGCCAGCAGTATCGACGCGCACGCCGTCAGCAAGGCCACGATCCTGCCGCGAAGTTTCATGAATTTCTCCGACGTTCTTTCGGTGTTGCGACGACGCGGCCGGAACAGGCCTGAGTGCCGTTCCTTAACCTGGCTTGATAAGAGCGATGTTGCGCTTGATCAAAGCGCGAGCAATGTCAGCTCCGCAAGCCCGGCGCTTCGTGTCCGGTGCGGGCGACATATTCCGAATAGCCGCCGCCAAATTGGTGGATGCCTTCGGGCGTCAGCTCCAGCACGCGGTTGGACAAGGCGGCGAGAAAGTGCCGGTCGTGCGAGACGAACAGCATGGTGCCCTCGTATTCCGACAGCGCCGCAATCAGCATTTCCTTGGTGGCGAGATCGAGGTGGTTGGTGGGCTCGTCCAGCACCAGGAAGTTCGGGGGATCGTAGAGCATCTCGCCATCACCAGCCGCGCTTTCTCGCCGCCCGACAGCACCCGGCATCTCTTCTCGACATCGTCGCCGGAGAAACCGAAGCAGCCGGCAAGCGCGCGCAGCGAGCCTTGGCCTGCTTGCGGGAACGAATCCGAAAGCCACTGGAACACCGTACGCTCGCCATCCAGCAGATCCATGGCGTGCTGGGCGAAATAGCCCATCTTCACGCTGCCGCCGACCGCCACCGTTCCATTGTCCGGCTCGGTCGAGCCCGCCACCAGTTTCAACAGC
Source organism: uncultured Alphaproteobacteria bacterium (assembly GCA_963777475.1). Lineage (GTDB taxonomy): Bacteria > Pseudomonadota > Alphaproteobacteria > Rhizobiales > Xanthobacteraceae > Bradyrhizobium. The sequence continues at coordinate 32,108 of CAVZQX010000028.1, read as the reverse complement.
GTCGACTTGCCCGCGCCGTTGACCCCCATCACGCACCAGCGCTCCTTGCGGCGGATCATGAAGTCGAGCCCCTGATAGATGCTGCGGCTGCCATAACCCTTGTGCGACGTTCTTCAGGCTGACCACGTCCTCGCCCGAACGCGGCGCCGGCAAGAATTCGAACGCCACGGTCTGGCGGCGCTTCGGCGGCTCGACGCGTTCGATCTTGTCGAGCTTCTTCACCCGGCTCTGCACTTGCGCCGCGTGCGAGGCGCGCGCCTTGAAGCGCTCGATGAACTTGATCTCCTTGGCAAGCATCGCCTGCTGCCGCTCGAACTGGGCCTGCTGCTGCTTCTCGTTCAGCGCGCGCTGCGCTTCGTAAAATTCGTAATTGCCGGAATAGGTCGTCAGCGTACCGCCGTCGATCTCGACGACCTTGTTGATGATGCGGTTGATGAACTCGCGGTCGTGCGACGTCATCAACAGCGCGCCCTCATAGCCCTGCAGGAACTGCTCCAGCCAGATCAGGCTCTCGAGGTCCAGATGGTTGCTCGGCTCGTCCAGCAGCATGACGTCGGGACGCATCAGGAGAATACGCGCCAGCGCCACGCGCATCTTCCAGCCCCCCGACAGGCTACCCACGTCGCCATCCATCATGTCCTGGCTGAAACCCAGTCCCGACAGTGCCTCGCGCGCCCGGCCATCCAGCGCATAGCCGTCAAGCTCCTCGAAGCGTCCCTGCACTTCGCCATAGCGGGCAATAATCTCGTCCATGTCATCCGCGCGGTCCGGATCGGCCATCGCGGTCTCCAATTCCTTCAGCTCGTTCGCTACGACGCTGACCGGGCCGGCGCCGTCCATCACTTCGGCCACGGCACTGCGGCCCGACATCTCGCCGACATCCTGGCTGAAATAGCCGATCGTAATGCCCCGATCGACCGCGACCTGGCCCTCGTCGGGCTGCTCCTGGCCCGAGATCATCCGGAAAAGCGTGGTCTTGCCGGCCCCGTTGGGACCGACGAGGCCGATCTTCTCGCCCTTTTGGAGCGCCGCGGAGGCTTCGATGAAGAGAATCTGGTGGCCGAGTTGCTTGCTGACGTTATCGAGACGGATCATTGGGGCCTGAATGGGGAAATCATTGCGGCCGTGCTTATGCCATGTGGCGCGCGGCGGCAACAATCCTCGGGTAGGGTTCGAACCTGCGGGACTGCGCGGTGGACCAAGGCCCGAAGTCCCCGTCAATTTGCTCCGCGATCACGCCAGGACGGCCGACCTTCGACCGATTGAAACGGGCGAAACCGCAAAGGTAGCGCGATCAACGGTACTAGAAGCACAAATTCGTATGCGACGTTCCCGCGCTTGTCCTTCAACACGACAGGACATTCCAGCCGCTTCAGCTCTGCCTTGGCATCCTCGTTGCCGAGATCGGCGGCCCGCTGGTAGTAGGACTTGGCCGCCGCCGCATCCTTCGGTCCGCCGCGGCCCTCTTGCGCGAACGCGCCCATCCGCTCCAGTGCGCCGGGATGGTTTTGGGCAGCCGCCTTCTCGAACATCGCTCGTGCCGCGACCTCATCCTTCGGACCGCCGGTGCCGTCGGCCAGCATCAGGCCGAGCTGATATTGCGCCTCCGCGTTGGTCTCCGCGGCCTTTGAAAGTAACTCTCTCGCACGCGCCGGATCGGACGACGCGCTGGCGCCGCCGAGCGCCGCGAGGTTGGTGACGCCACGGGGATTGCCGGCCTGCGGCGGCGCGCTCGAACAATTTCCGCGCCGCGGCTTCGTCCTTGGCGACGCCGGAGCCGGTGCCGTAGAGCACGCCGAGTTCGACCATCGCCGACGTCGACCCCTTGTCGGCCGCCCTGCGCCAGGCGCTGGCCGCTTCGCCAGTTTGCTGATTGGCGGCGTAGGCGCGGCCGAGCTGATAGAGCGCGCGCCGCGAACCGCCTGCCGCCTGCTTGCAGAATTTGATCGCGGTCGCGATGTCGGCGGCGGCAACTTCCGGAACTCCCTTGACATCGGCCGGCTTGTCCGGATCGGAGGGATCGGCGGCAAGCCGGTCGCAGAGGACGAGATCGGCGGATTGCGCGTGCGCCAATGACGGCGCGAGCGCGATGAGGCAGGCGAAGAACGCCAGCAGGTGAAGCCATTTTCTCATGACGGACAAAACTTGCTTCGTTCCGTAGGCCAATTCAAGGCTCAAGTCCGGAATCCCGCAACACCGGCGCCACCTCGGGCGAGGCAAGATACCGCAACAACTGGTCGGCCTGCGCCGCCCGCGGCGATGCCACCATACACCCGCGGAAAACACCGCGGCGGTCTGCAGCTCACGCGGTATCGGACCCAAGACTTCGATGCCGGCGAACCTGCTTCAATTCGCTGATCTGCTGTACCGCGAGATCCGCTTCGCCCGTGACCAGCCGCTCCGCGGTGAAGCCCGAGGCTGATCAGTGGCCTTGGCGTTGATCTCGGATGCGATGCCGAGCCGCTCGATCAGTTGCGCGAAGAAAATGCCGCTGGCCCCGATCCGCGAATAGGCGACCGAACGCGCCGCGAGCAGCGTGGCGCAGAGCGCCGCTTCGGTTGCGATATCGGGATGGCCGGCGCCCGCCTTGACGGCGATGCCGACATAGGAGCGGGCGAGATCGATGCAACTCGCCGCCGTCACGCTTCCGTCGCGGACGAGTTCTTCGAGCCCCTCCTGCGTGAGGATGACGACGTCGGCGGTCTCGCCCTCGCGCAGGCGCTTCAATAGGCCGAGCGTCGGTGCGAAATCCGCATCGATCCGCGTGCCCGTTGCCGCTTGATACCGGTCCGCCAGATGGCCAACCGCCCCCTTCAAGGCGAGGGTCGAAAACAGACGCACGACATTGTCGGCCATCGCTTCGGCTCTCACTGATGAGTTACGCGCGGCGCATCAGCTTGAGCACCGCGGTCAGTCGCAGGCTGCGCTTTCCGGCCAGCGCGGTCGCTTCCCAAACCGCGCCCTCGTCGTCGCAGGTGCCGGAAAAGCCGATGCCGACTTCATGGCCGCCGAACACGGGGTTTTCACCCTGCGCCGGCGTGTGTTCCTGGTTCAGGATCTGGCCCTTCCAGCGCCCGTTCTCGGAAGTATAGGTGCCGAGATAATAGAAGAACGCGTCGCCGCCGAGAATGCGACCGTCGTTGAGCAGCATCACCCCGGTCAAGCCGGCATCGACGCCGTCGAGCGTACGGATTTGAATGGAATAGAGGCCGTTGACGATGCAGTCCACCCCTACCCCGCCCGCGATCGGGATCGGCTGCTCCTCGACCGGCGTCATCACCGAGTGAAACGGAACGTCGGGCAATTCCCGCAACCTGCCTTCGAAGCGATAGAGATCGCCGTCCGGCCTGCCGCGCGCGAACAACGTCGCATCGTCGGTGCCGGCCATTGCCCGATAGTTCGGATCCGGATTGTGACGGACGGTATTGATGACGATGGCGATCTCGTCGCCGATCTCCTCGAAGGTGCCGATATGGGCAAAGGCGGAATTGCCGCCGAGCATCTTGCCATCATGGGCATACATCACGCTGCGGCCCAGCGTTTCGCCGAGCTGAAACCGGACGGTATAGAAACCTCCGAACAAAACTCGCATCCCCAATCGACCGGAAGCCGTTCAGCTATCCAACGTCGCCAGCATGACGGTAAAATGAAGAGGAAGCGAGGCAGAAACGCAATGATCCGCCAATGCGGTCAGGCTTTGGCGGATCGCGTTGCGAGCCAGGCAGAGCTCTTCTTAAGCGGCCGCCTTGATTAAGCGGCAGCCTTGGCGCCGGTCGGCACCGAGGCGATCGTCTTCAGGATCTGGGACGCGATCTGGTAGGGGTCGCCTTGCGAGTTCGGGCGGCGATCTTCCAGATAGCCCTTGTAGCCGTTGTTGACGAAGCTATGGGGGACACGGATCGAGGCTCCGCGGTCGGCCACGCCCCAACTGAAGCTGTCGATCGAGGCGGTCTCGTGCTTGCCGGTCAGGCGCATGTGGTTGTCCGGACCGTAGACCGCGATGTGGTCGGCGCGGTTCGCCTTGAAGGCTTCCATCAGCTTCTCGAAATACTCCTTGCCGCCGACTTCGCGCATGAACTTGGTCGAGAAGTTGGCGTGCATGCCGGAGCCGTTCCAGTCGGTGTCGCCGAGCGGCTTGCAGTGGAACTCGATGTCGACGCCGTACTTTTCGGTCAGGCGCAGCATCAGATAGCGGGCCATCCACATTTCGTCGGCGGCCTTCTTGGAGCCCTTGCCGAAGATCTGGAATTCCCACTGGCCCTTGGCCACTTCGGCATTGATGCCTTCGTGGTTGATGCCGGCGGCGAGGCAGAGGTCGAGATGCTCTTCCACCATCTTGCGGGCGATGTCGCCGACGTTCTTGTAGCCGACGCCGGTGTAGTACGGGCCCTGTGGCGCAGGATAGCCGCTGGAGGGGAAGCCGAGCGGACGGCCATCCTTGTAGAAGAAATATTCCTGCTCGTAGCCGAACCAGGCGCCTTCGTCGTCGAGGATGGTGGCGCGCTTGTTGGACGCGTGGGGCGTCTTGCCGTCGGGCATCATGACTTCGCACATCACCAGCGCACCGTTGGTGCGCGCGCCGTCCGGATAGACGGCAACCGGCTTCAGCACGCAGTCGGAACTGTGGCCCTCGGCCTGCAAGGTCGAGCTGCCATCGAAGCCCCATAGCGGAAGCTGATCCAGCGTCGGAAACGATGCAAATTCCTTGATCTGAGTTTTGCCGCGCAAATTCGGCACCGGCGTATACCCGTCGAGCCAGATATACTCGAGCTTGTATTTCGTCATTGAGCCTCTCTTGATATTTTCGAAAGCTGGGAGAACCTAAATAGGTCGTCACACGCGTACCCGGCCACGATCGGCCGCTTGTCATAAAGCATTTTGCGTGCCAATCGCGGAGGCAACGCGCCCGCTCTCCTGCTCCTGAAAACCTGCCCGCCGAGCATGGCCCCCCGAGCTGGCAGAGCTCTTGGGGGTGCGGCATAGGCGCGCGTTTCTCGCTCGCCGCTGATGTCGAAACGACAGGAATAGTGTCCGATTTCCGCCCGATTCGGTGGCAGTCCCCAACTTCTCCGGCCGAGCCGATTAAAGCCGCGCCAAGGCAGGGCAACTTTCGCCAACAAGATTGGTCGTTCCCGGCAACCTTCGCATCAGCCCAAGCGTTAGTCAGCGGACCCTTGCCCCATAGGGAGCAAGGCCCAGATTGCCTACGAATTAAACAGGGAATGATTTTGTTTTGATCACGTTGCATTGACGAGGGCACGGACGATATCGGGTTAGTAACCACAAGAGAACGAGTTGGGCGCACCATCAAGGGAAGCGTTCCGCACAAGGAGACTATCGATGAGTGCGAATTTGAATCAGGAGTCCGCCACGATCTATCAATTCCCGGCCGGGGGCCGTTCGGCTCTCGGCGGTCGTCGCTACGGCGAGACCAAATCCGCGATTGACCAGAATGCGCCCCGCGTGAACCAAGCGACCTGCAGCGGCAGCTGGTACCACGAGGAGGCCATCCAGGAGTCCAAGCTTCCGTCCAAGCCGCTGTGGGAGCGCTGATGCGCGGCGCGACTTCGAGGGCGCGTGCCTGCCGCGACTTGGGCTGCCGCGACTTGGGCTGCCACGGCTTGGCGGACAGCGAGAACTGAAAAGGGTCGAAGCGAAATCGTTTCGGCCCTTTTTCATTGCCGTGGCGAAGATTTTTCCCCTTACCCAATCTACATAGATGCCCGTGGAACCGGCAGTTCAGAGCGGACCGGCAAGGACGATTCATCTCAACGTCATTTCTCCGCCGCCCGCGATGGCTTAAGCTGATCCGATGTCAGATTTCCCGGCACGCCATCTCGAGCTCGAGGGCGCCAGCAATTTCCGCGACCTCGGCGGCTATCCCGCAGGCTGTGGCCGCATGGTCCGCTGGCGGCAGATTTTCCGCTCCAACCATTTGGGCCACCTCACGGCACCCGATATCGAGGTGGTGCGCGGGCTCGGCGTTCGCAGCGCCTTCGATTTTCGCGGGCGCGAGGAACGCGAGGCCGCGGTGTGCAGCGTCAAGGAGATCGCGGTGCATTCGCTGCCGATCGAGCCCACCGTCGTCGCAGCGCTGCGGGCTCTCCTTGCCGCCGGCTCGTTGTCGGCGGCGGATGCGCTGGAGATCATGCGCGAATCCTACCGCAACTATGTCCGCCTCAACACCCACAGCTTCCGTGCGCTGTTTGCGCACCTACTTGCCGACCACGCCCCGCTCGTGATCCATTGCACCGCCGGCAAGGACCGCACCGGATTTGCCTGCGCGCTGGTGCTGCACGCACTCGGCGTGGCGGAGGACGTGATCTCCGAGGACTATCTGCTCACCAACCGCTTCTACCGGCGCGACCCTTCTTCCGGCAGCGACCTGCCCGAGGACGTCCGGCAGGCGATCGGCTCGGTCCAGGCGTCGTTCCTTGCCGCTGGCTTCGAAGCGGTCCAGGCCGACTACGGCGATCTCGAAAGCTATATCAGGGAGGGGCTTGGCCTCGGACCCGAGGAGCGGACCGAGCTTAAGGCGCGCTATCTGCAATCGTGACCTTGCGGGCGCGGATCCGCCCGGCGGGGTCGCGTCAGGCGGCTTCCATCTCGGCGTCGAGGTCGGCGATCACTTCCTCGAAGGCCGAGATCGCCTGCTGAACCGCCGCGATCTGCATCAACTCCCAGCCGCTGACCGGTCCGCTTCGATTTTGCAAAGCGACAACCAGGTCGCGCCGCTGCTCCTTGAGCTGAATGAGCGGCAAGCCGTGATCAGGTAGGTATCCCATCGTAAAACTCCAGCACCCCTCTATCGGAGGATTGAAAGACTAGCAGGATGCTTCTGCCATCCGCTTACGGAAGCGCCGAAAATTTTAGCCAATTGCTTAAAGGTGTCCGGCGCGCCGTCCCAATTGCGAGGCGCCAACGGCGCCTTGCGGTCAAATCTTCGCGCATTGCAAGTCGATTTCGTCTGACGATAGTCTGCGCTCCCTGCCCTGACGCGGAGACCTCCCCATGGACGGAAAAGTCGTTATCGTGACCGGCGCTCTCGGTGCGCTCGGCAAGGTCGTTGCGCAGGTAGCACTGGCGCGCGGCGCGCGGGTCGCCGGTGTGGATCATGCGCAGGCGCAAGCTTCGGCAACGCCAGCGCGAATCGAACTCGGCGGGGTCGACCTTTCCGATGCCGCGCAGGCCAAGCAGGCGATCGACAAGGCGGCGAGCCATTTCGGCAGGCTCGATGCGCTGATCAATATAGCCGGCGGCTTTGCCTTCGAGACCGTCGCCGAGGGCGATAGCAAGGGCGATGGTAAGACCTGGCAGCGGATGTACGCGCTCAATGTGGCCACCGCACTCAACGCCTCGCGCGCGGCGCTTCCCCATCTCGCCGGTTCCGGCGCCGGGCGCATCGTCAATATCGGGGCGATGGGCGCGCTACAGGCGGGCGCCGGCATGGGCGCCTATGCCGCCTCGAAAGCCGGCGTCCACCGCTTGACCGAAGCGCTCGCCGCCGAATGGAAGGGCAAGATCACCGTCAACGCTGTGCTGCCCTCGATCATCGACACCGCGGCCAACCGAGCCAGCATGCCAACTGCCGATTTCGCCAAGTGGGTGACGCCGCAGGAACTGGCCGAGGTCATCCTGTTTCTCGCAAGCGACGCCGCCAGCGCCGTCACCGGCGCGCTGATCCCGGTGAGCGGACGGGTTTAGGGGTCGGCTTCCGCAGCCGCGGCTCGCCTTGATCTTCCGCGGTCAATCCGGAATCAAGAGGCGCAAGTTCGCTCGGAACCGGACGCTCTGCTTGCCGGCCAGCGCGATGCCCTCGCCATAGGCCGTCTCGTCGGTGTAGGTGCCGTACGCGTAAAAGAACGAATTGCCGCCGCGCATGGTGCCGTCGCGCAACACCATCACGCCCTGATTGCCACCCTCGACGCCATCGAGCATTTCGATTCGGATGTGGTAGAGCCCGTTCCTGATCGTCACTTTCGTCGCGCCCGAAGCCTGATGCCTGCCAATTTCGGCGCAGGCCATGTGTTCCGGTAACAGGATAACCCTGCGAGCGCATCCGGATCAAATGCCGGGTCCGTGCAACCTGCGATCCGGGTTAGACTGGAGGTATTGAGTCGCAGCCGACAGGAAGTCCGCTTGGAAACCGCGCTTTATCTGCCCGTCAAACGCTTCCTCGAAAAGCTGGGCTTCACGGTCAAGGGCGAAATCGGCGGCTGCGACCTCGTCGCGCTCAGCGGCGACGATCCGCCTGTCGTCGTGATCGGCGAGTTGAAGCTCACCTTCAATCTCGAACTGGTCTTGCAGGCGGTCGATCGCGCCGGCGCCTGTGACGAGGTCTGGCTCGCCGCGAAGATGTCGGCGCGCGGCAAGGGGCGCGAGAGCGATGCGCGATACCGCAATCTGTGCAGAAGGCTCGGCTTCGGCATGCTCGCGGTCACCAACAGCGGCGAGGTCGAGGTGATCGTCAAGCCGCCGACGACCGGCCCGCGCCGCGATCCCAAGAAGCGCTCGCGGCTGGTCGCCGAGCACCGGCGGCGCCAGGGCGATCCCGCCATGGGCGGTTCGACGCGCGCGCCGATCATGACCGCCTATCGCCAGCAGGCGCTGGCCTGTGCGTGCGCGCTTTCGCGCGGGCCGCGGCGGGTGCGCGATCTCAAGCCGCAGATTCCGGACGCGCCGAAAATCCTGCTGCACAATGTTTACGGCTGGTTCGACCGGACCGAGCGCGGCGTCTACATGCTCACCGACGCCGGACACGCCGCGCTGAAACGCTGGCCGCAACCGCGAGCCGATCACGCCGATACGAGCGAGCGGGCAACATGACAACACGGCCGCGCCGAGCATTCGCCGTTCGTGACAAGAGAATGTCGGAAGCGCGATGGACAATCCAACGCATGGCTGGCCTGCCATATCAGTTTCATATTGCAATGCAACATGATGGGTCCTAGGTATCCCAGATCAAATGAGAGGCCCCGATGAGCGAAGACTGGAATACCAAATATGGACCGCGGCGCGTCCGCCGCGACCCTCCGACGTTGGAAGAAGCCATCTTCGCTGCCGTCGGGATCACCGACGATCAGGAAGCCCAGGCGGAGATCGCCGCGTCGCTGATGGGGATGCCGCTCGAGATCGTGCAGGCCGAGGTCCGAAAATTCAGCCGTTCGGCGGCGCGCTCGCAGACGCGCGTGATCGCGGGCGAGCAAGGCGCGCAGCGCTCGGTGGTGGTCGAACGCCGCGTGATACGGAAATTCGGCAACGACAAGCGCACCGGGACCTGAACGGTTTTTCCCGCGCGCACGTGCTCCGTCCATAGCCACGTGCTCCGTCCATAAGCTAAAGACAATCCACGATCGACAACGCGCCCGGCATCGCCGGGCGCGTTGAGCATTGTGCTATCCTTGGGAGAGCAATTTCCAGCAGGCGCGGTTGAAGTTGATCACTGCGCGCGCCGCGGCAAGCGGCGAATCGATCGCGAGCTTCGCCAGTTCGGCCTGCGGCAGCGGCTTTACTTCAATCGTCCCGCTGGATTCGCCTTGCCGGAACACGAGGTGGGCGCCGAACTTGCTGGCGAGCGCCCGCATCGCATGGTTCTGCGCGCCGGTGGTTACGCGCAAGGTGCGATAACCCTTCCACCGCGCTTCCGCGATCAGACGCCTGAACAGGATGCTGCCGACGCCCTGACGCCGCACGCAGGATTCGACGCTGAAGGCGATCTCGGGAAGCGAGTCCTCCCATGCATCCGGCGGATGCAACTCGGCCGCGCCGCGGACGACGCCGTTTTCCATGTAGGCGACGACGATCGTGCCGTCGCTCGCGCATTTTTCGGCATAGCGTTCGATGAAGCTGTCATCCAGGAAGCCGTTGAAGCGATCGTGCCGGCTTTCCGGATCGAGCCGCAGCAAATGATCGCGCAGCAGCGGCAGTTCTTCTTGCTGGCTGAGTGTCCGCACGTAGCCGAAGCCTGGCCGCGGACGAAAGGTGTCTTCGTGTGGCAAGTCAAAACTCCTCTTGGTAGCCCTCGAGGAGGCGTCGAATCCCTAGGTGTCGCATATTGTGCATTGCAGCATGGAATTCAAGGCCGCATCCCGCCTGAAATATCGGCAGATGTCCGCGACCGAATGGTGAATGAAATCCGTTCCCCGTATTCATACGAGGACCATCTGGGTCTGCGTGACGATGGCGACGAGCTTACCGTCCTCGGTTTCGAGCCGCGTTTGCCACACCTGGGTACGGCGGCCGCGATGCACGGGCGTTGCGGTCGCAATCACCGTCGTCCCCTCCTTCGCGCCACCGATGAAATTGGTCTTGCTCTCGATCGTGGTGGTGCCCTTGGCGTCCTCCGGCAGGTTGATCACGGTCGCCGCCGCGCCGACCGAATCCGCAAACGCCATGATCGCGCCGCCATGCGCGATGTGGTTGAGGGTGCAGAGGTCCGGCCTCACCTGCATCCGCGCCACCACGCGATCCTTTTCCGCTTCTGTGAAGGTCACGCCTTTCAATTCCGCGAATGGCAGCCTCATCGACTGGATTTTCTCAAGCGGCGTCATGGTCCGCGCTTCCTCCATTGCCGTTTCCTCGTTCGCGTGAGCATGGATCGCCTGAACCGACCAGGCAATGACGTCACAGGTAATTCGACGCCGGATTCCGGTCGCGCGTACCGGGCCTTCTCATGCCTTCTCCACCCCGCACCATTCCGCGATGAACAGCGCGGTCGCCTTGGTCGATTTCCTGAGCGAGTTGAGATCGACATATTCATTAAAGCCGTGCATCGCCGCCCCGCTGGCGCCGAAACACAGGCTCGGGATGTTGTAGTTCAGCCCGTAGAAGCGCGTGTCGGTCAGCGCCGTGAACACGAGGTCCTCAACCGCCCCGCCATAGACGGCGCTGAACGCCTTGCCGAACGCGGCCTCGGGTTCCGCGGAATCCTTCAATTCATATCCCTCCGAGAGGAAGCCCGACCATTCGACATCGGGCGGATTATTGGAGAGGAAGCGATGGTCGCGTGCCGCCGCCGAGACGCACGAAAGAATCTCGTTCTGGCAATCGGCGACCGACCATCCCGGAAGGATCGCGATCCGGCAATCGACATCGCACCAGGCCGGCACGCTGGAGGCCCAGTCGCCGCCCTTGATGATGCCGGGGTTGAAATTGATCGGATGCGTCAACGCCTTGAAATGGCGGTCGGCTTTCGCGCGCTCGTTCCATTCGGCTTCGAGCTTTTGCAAGGCGCCGATCAGGTGGTAGGCCGCGGTGATCGCGTTGGCGCCCGCGCCGGCCTCGAACACATGCACCGGATGGCCGCGCACCTTCAGGCGAAACCAGATCACGCCGACCTGCGAGCGCACCATCTTGCCGCCGGTCGGCTCGGGGATGAAGCAGGCGTCCGCGCGGTAGCCGCGCTGCAGCGTCGAGAGCGCGCCGACGCCGGTGCTCTCCTCCTCGATCACGGACTGAAAGTGAATCCGCGCGGTCGGCTTCAATCCGGCGGCCTTGATCGCATCGAGCGCTGAGAGCGCGCCGATGGTGCCCGATTTCATGTCGCAGGCGCCGCGACCATACATTTTGCCGTCCTTGATGACGGGCGAGAACGGCGGCGTCTCCCACATATCCAGCGGTCCGGTCGGGACCACGTCGCAATGCCCCTGCAGGATCAGCGATTTGCCCTCGCTGCGCGAGGGCCGGTAGGTGCCGACGACGGTGCGGGCTCTCGAAAAATCATGCTCGATCGGCCCAAAGCCGCGCAGATCCTTCAGCTCGTCGGTGTCGATATGCCAATCGTCCACCTCATAGCCGCGCTCGCGCAGGAGATCGCCGATCATGTCCTGGCACGGCGCTTCGGCGCCGCGGGTCGAGGGAATCGCAACGAAGTCCCTTGTGATCGCAAGCTGCGCATCGAAGCCGGCATCGACGGCGTCCAGTATCTTCCGTTGCGTATCGGCACTCATGCGGGCTGCTCCAATTGAGAAATTTTAGGGTCGCGAATGCCGGCACCCTAACCCGATCTCAGCCGCCGGGGTATTGCAGAAAATAGGCATCGCGCAACGCCGCTTCGAGCAGGCGGCCGTCCGAATACCCGCGCAGCGACGCCGGCCGCTCGACGCCGTCGCGAAGCCGCGGGCAAGGTTCGGGCGCACCCAGCACCGTGCGTACCGGAATGCGCTCGGCATAGATCGGCAACTCGTAATCCTCCTCATCGTCGGCGACGCCTTTCGCCCGAATCTTGGCGGACGCTTCTTCAATCTCCATCGCGATCACGGAGGTCGCCTTGATTTCCTGCGCGGTGCTCTGTCGCAAGGTAGCGGTGCGACCGGGAAAGAAGCGGTCGACCATGGCGACCAAAGCGCGTTGCTTCTCGTCCGGGTCGGTGACGAGGCAAGCGGTGCCAAAGACCATCACGGCACGATAGTCCGCCGAATGATTGAATCCGCACCTGGCCAACACCAGGCTGTCGATCTGAGCGACGGTGAGACAGACCTTTTGGCCACTGGACTGATTCCTGAGCATACGGCTGGCACTGCTGCCGTGCCAGTACAGTCGGGTATTCTCCCTCCAGAAAAACGTTGGCGTGCAATAGGGCTGGCCCTCGATCACGTAGGAGACATGACACAGCATCGATGCGTCGAGCAGGCCGTGGACCGTCGCGTGGTCGTAGAAGCCGCGCTCATGGAGGCGTTTTACCCGATTTCGCGGGGACAACGGATACGAATGGGTGGTCTCGCCTTCGCTCACGGCAGCTCCTGTCAAGATGATGAACGCCGAAACAGTTGTACCGGCGATTTTGGTCTGCGATAGTGCCAATTCAATGCGAAAAATTCCGACCAATTCGCCGCCGACGCCGCGCAAAGCCGAGCTGCCGCTCGACCTGTTCGGCCCCCACGTGACCGAGGATGCCTCCTCGCAGCATCGGCTCTATCAGGCGCTTTGCCACGCCATCGTCGGCGGAATCGTGAAGCCCGGCGAACCGCTGCCGCCTTCCCGCACCCTCGCAAGCCAGACCGGTTTCCGGCGCAACGCCGTCACGTCGGCCTATGAGCGGCTGATAGCCGACGGGTTTGCCGTGGCCACCGTCGGCTCGGGTACCTTCGTCGCCGCGCGCATTCCGGCGCGAGCAAATAGCGCACGGAAGACGAAGATCGTCGTCGATGCGCCGCAGCAAGGCGCATTGTCGCTCGGGTGCACGCACATCGATAGCCGGGCCTTGCAGCGTTTCAGAGCCTTTGCGGGGCGGCGACTGCGCGCATTCGGGAGCGAGCACCTTCATTACGGCGATCCGCGGGGCAGTCGCGAACTCCGGTCCGCGATCGCCGATCATTTGCTGTCGGCACGGGGGCTGCGCTGCGATCCCGATCAGATCATGCTGGCGTCGGGCACGCAGCACGCATTGCGGATCGTGCTGAGCGCCATTCTCAAGCCTGGAGATCAAATCTGGTGCGAGGATCCCGGGTATCCTGCCGCTCAAAATGCGATCACGCATTGTGGCCAGCGCCCCGTCCCGGTGCCGGTTGACGAATCCGGCATGCACGTGGCCCAAGGCCGGGCACTCGCGCCTTCCGCGCGCGCGGCCTATGTGACACCGTCGCACCAATTTCCGCTCGGCGTGCAGATGTCGATGTCGCGCCGGCTGGAATTGCTCGATTGGGCCAAGGACGCCGATGCTTTCGTGTTCGAGGATGATTACGATAGCGAATTCAGGTACGATGGCGCGCCGCTGCTGTCTCTTGCCGGCATCGATCACCTCCGGCGCGTGATCTACATCGGCACGTTCGCGAAGACGTTGTTTCCCGGACTGCGGATGGGCTACTGCGCGCTGCCCGAGAGGCTCGTCGGACCGGTGACATCAGCCCGCGCCGCGCTCGACCGCTATCCGGGCTCGCTGCTGGAAGGCGCCGTGGCGGATATGCTGAATTCCGGAGCGTTCGCCGCAAATCTGCGGAAGGTGCGCGGGCTCTATCGCGAAGCCCGCGACGTACTTGCATCGACGCTGTCGACGGCGTCGGATGGCAAGCTGTCGGTGCCGATACCATCGCAGGGCCTGCATCTGGTCGCACGATTTGACCCGTCGACCGAGCCGCTTATCGCGTCGCAAGCGAAGGCCGCTGCCGGCGTTGAGGGCTGGCTGCTGGCGGAAACCTACCGTCGCGCCCGTCCCCTCCCCGGGTTTGTGCTGGGATTTTCCGGCCACCCAATTCCACACCTGATCGCGTCGGCTGAAAGGCTGGCGAAGGCCTCGCTGGCGGCGGTGCGCGCAAACCGCAAGCTGGGCACCGGCAGAGCCGGTATCGTCAAAACCTTACGGTCCTCATCCTCGCGGTCCCGATCGGTCGGTTGACGGTTGGGCTCTATGAGAATCGCCACCGCATCACTAAGTTGAAATGAGCGTCACGACGGAGATAGCGGATGCCCGGCAATCGCAACGTCCTGTATCTGATCATCGGCGTGCTGGTGGTCGCGGTCGGCGTGCTCGGCTACAACCTCTATCAGGCCAAGAAGCAGCCGGAGGGCTTGCAGATCAATGTCGGCCCGAACGGATTGAAGATTCAGAACAAGTGAAAAATCGCACACCCGTCACGACGATTTCGCGCATCGGTGTCGCCTGCATCATGTTTGGCATGGCGACGGCTACCCCTGCGCGCGCGCAACGGCAACATGTCGGGCGCGAGCAGGATATCGTTGGTCTGCGGCTCGGTCAGCGGGTGCTGGTTGACGACGGAACCTGCCCGGCCGGCCAGATCAAGGAAGTCTCGGGCGCCAAAATGACGGCAACGGGAGTTGCGCCGGCGCGAAAATGCGTCCCGCGCCTGGGGCCGAAGTCGAAATAGAACAGTCGGGACAAAAACTATTTCGCCGGCTCGAACATGCATTGCAGCGTCGGCTTGGCGATCTTGGTAAATGTCGGTCCGATTTCAGCTTGCTTCGCGGCGGGCAACCAATCCGCCTCGATGGTCGGCACCCCGGTCTCGCTGATGCCCCGCAACAGCGCCTGGCGAAGGTCGTTGTCTTCGACTACGGCGACCGCGTGGTCATGCAGGCAACCACAAACCTCCTCTGGATGCGCCCAGCGTCCCAACATGTGAGGTGCGCACTGACGCACGAACTCGCCGCGCGGATCGGGTAATTTGATCGGCGAGCGACTCTGGGCCAAAGCCGGGCTATTGAGGACGAGGGCTGCCACAGACGCTGCGGCGCAGATACGAACAAACATGATGACCCTAACCGCGAGTTTCGTCGCGTCTATTCGGTCGCGCCCGAGCGCGCGGCGACAATCAAGGCATGAGGTGCCGCGATCGGCGAGCCGTTGTAGCTGAAGGTGCCGACGCCGGGCAGACCACCTTCCGCCGAACCGGCCATCGTTGAGCCGGCCAGCACAAAGGCGCAAGCAAGCAAGAAACCGAGGGTTCGCATTTGACTGTCTCCGGGCAAGAGTTCCGGCGCGTTCCGCCGTGTTGTTGTCGGATTGATAACCACGCGCCGTTTCCACAGTTCTGCTCGACAAGCGAAAAATGGTTTCGTCGCGCCTGAGAATTGTTTCGTCGCCCTCGCCTCGACGAAACAATTCCAAGGAAAGATCAATGGTTCCAGCATTTTACAGAAATGGCTCATTGAACCCGCACATCGTTCAATGGCCGACCGGCGCGATCGGCGCAGCGATGCGCCGGGGAACTCCGCCAACGAGCAAAGCGGCCCTTTTTTTGATCTTTCTCTGCTGGCGAAGCGGCGTTCGAGGCCCAACCAATGGGACGGCATCCCACCAGAGAGGCAAGGAGAGGATTGTGCAACTTTTGGGGGCAGTTGCGCGTTGTACTCCCACCTCGAGAGGGGATGCGAAACATGGCCAGTGGCGGAATTGTTGTTGGCGACAAGCCTTTGACGCGCAAATCCGCCCGGCGGACCGCCGAAAGCATGGCCGAGCGCACGGGCGCGAAGACGGCCAAGCCTGCTCTCTCCGAGCCTGCTCCCGCGCGTGTAGATCCCCGGAAAAGAGACTTGCTCAAGCCTGTTGGCGCAATGTCCCAGCAGTGCAGCGACAGCGGTACCTATTCGGTGCCACAGGAATTCGTCCATCTCGTCGGCTGCTGCGACCCGAAGGCGCAGCCTTCAAGATCGGGCCGCCTGCGCCCGGTTCCCGCCAAAGGGCAGCCAGTCAAGGGCAAGTGAGGGCACAAGTAAGGCAAGCAAGGGCTCAGTGAAATTACATCGTCATTGAATGAATTCACCGCATTTTTGAATCGCGCTGTCAGCCTGGCCCCACGGCATGATCGGCACCGTCGAGGTTGAATTCTTGGGCGAGCCTTCGATCAGCTTATCGGAATAAACCATATAGACGAGCACGTTGCGCTTGGCGTCGCAGCCGCGCACGATCTGCATCTTCTTGAAGAACAGCGAGCGGCGCTGCTTGAACATGTCCTCGCCCTGCTCCAGCTTGGCCTTGAAATGGATCGGACCGATCTGACGGCACGCCAGCGAAATGTCCGAAACCTGTTCGGCGAGCCCGAGCCAGCCGGTAAAGCCGCCTTTTTCCGGAACCGTGAAATGACAGGCCACACCCTCGACCTCGGGGTCGTCGACCCCATAGGTCGCAAGCTTGTCGTTCGGGCTGACCCACTTGAACACGGTCGAGCGGCGGAAGATCAGATCGGGCTCGTCGGCGGCGCAAGCTTGCGAAACCGGCCCCAGCAACAGCGCGAGCAGCAATAAAGCCAGGCGTTTCAGCCTGATGTCACATTGGCTGATGGCGATCGATGTCATGCTGTTCTCCGTCGGCGGGCCCTCGCCCATGTAGGGACACAAAGGCCGCGCAGGAAGGCCACAGGTGACAAGGTTTCACCGGGCGTTCCTTGGATGTTCCTTTGGGGATTACTTGGCCGTTAACGCAATGTGAGGCTTTTTTGCTACGCTTGGCGCGAAAACCGCGGGGATTCGAACCCTTCGCTGGTGAACGCGTTTAGCGTCTGCGACAACAAACGGATGCTGAGATCGGGATTTGAGGGTATTTCGCGTGTGGGGGCAGCGGATTTCTGTGGCTGATATTGCGACCGAGCGGTTTTGGCAAATTGCGATTCTGACGGTGGCCGGCGCGCTCGGCACCACCTCCCGTGCCGAGGCCGCCCTCTATTACTGGCAGGACTCCGAGCCCGGATTTTATCGGCCGGGCCCGCCGGTGCAGCCGCCGCGACAAAGAGCGCGCCGGCATTCGGCGAAAAAGCAAGCGACGGCGGAAAAGGAAACGGGCGCCAAGCCGCAGGGACCGCTGATCATCTCGGTCTCGATCAGCAAGCAACAGGTGAAGATCTACGACGCCAACGGATTTTTCGCGGAAGCGCCGGTCTCCACGGGCATGCGCGGCCACGGGACGCCGATGGGCGTGTTCAGCGTCATCCAGAAGCACAAATGGCATCATTCCAATATCTATAGCGGCGCGCCCATGCCCTATATGCAGCGCATCACCTGGTCCGGCGTCGCGATGCATGCCGGCGTGCTGCCGGGATACCCGGCTTCGCACGGCTGCATCCGCATGCCGACGGCGTTTGCCATCAAGATGTGGAATTGGACCAAGATGGGCGCGCGCGTCCTTGTCACGCCCGGCGAGATGAGCCCTGCGAGTTTCTCGCATCCCCTGCTCCCGGCCCTCAAGGTCGCGCCGCAACCACCCGTCGCCGAAGTGCCTCAGACCGGCGCGCCGCCGGCCGCGAAAGCCGACAAGGGCGTGCCCGAAACCAAGCCAGCGACCTCGGAGACCAATCTCGAACTGCGGCCGACGGTCGGCCACAACGTGATCGTCAAGCCCGCAACCGACGACGCGGCCACACCGCTGCGCGAACAGACCCACACCGCCGACGCCAGCGGCGGCGTGCCCGCCGACAACTCCACGATGTCGGACGCGTCATCCGCGACCGGCGCGCCGACCGCGAAGCAAGCCGATACGAGCGATACGACGACGGTCGCGACGACAACGGAGCCAAACAAGCCTGACGCCGCCGTGAAGGCGGAAACCAAGCCGGCGGAAGCCAAGGCCGAGACGACCACCGCCGAAGCGAGGGCCGAATCCAAAGCCGACGCGCCAGAGCAGGAAGGCACCCCGAAGGTAACCGAGGCCAAAACCGAGCCATCAAAGGCTGATGCGACCAAGCCGAGCGAGACGCCGGTCGACGGCGTCAAGGCCGCAAGCGAAGCCCCGGCCAGCGCAGCCGATACCAAAAAGGATCCGGCTCGTCTGCTCGATGCCGACAAGCCCGCGACGGCGAAAGTAGAACCGCCGAAGCGCACCGGCCAGATCGCCGTGTTCATCAGCCGCAAGGACTCCAAGCTCTACGTCCGGCAGAACTTTGCGCCGCTGTATGATGTTCCCATAACGATCGCACCGAGCGATCGGCCGCTCGGCACGCATGTTTTCACGGCCGAAGTCGACAAGAACGACGCCAACGTGTTGCACTGGTCGGTGGTGTCCTTGCCGGTCACGGTCCGGGCCTCGATGCGCGACGAGGACGAGCGCGTCTCGCGGCACCGGAAGACCGCCGGCGCTGCCGCCGTCGCGGCAAAGCCGTTGCCGGTGCCCGACAGCCCGGCTGAGGCGCTCGACCGGATCACGATTCCGGCCGATACGATGGCCCGCATCGCCGAGGCGATGACGACCGGAGGTTCGATCATCGTCTCCGATCAGGGCATCAACCAGGGCGAGACTGGCGAAGGCACTGATTTCATCGTTTCCTTGCGCTAAATTTTGCGCATAATCTCCGCGCAAACGCGTTCCGCGTTTGTCGCGAGGGAAAACCGGCGTCCACTTTTCCGGATCATGCGCTGGCGCCATCGCAAGCTGGCGGCTAGAACACCGCCGGCATGCAAGAAATTTCCACATCGGCCGCGGCGGCGCCGTCCGGCGCGTCGCGTGACGCCTTCGACCGGCTGACCTTTCTCGGCTGGCGCGGTGGACTGGCGGCGATCGTTGGCGGTCTTGCGTTGTCGTTTATCCTGTTCGGCTACGCCGTGGTCTATTGGCGTAACGCCGACATGGATTTCATGGTGATCTACAACGCGCTTGTCATGAACGACGGCAGGCCGCAGGCCTTCTTCGATCACACCGCCTACCTCACCATCCTCACGGTGAAATCCTGGTTCGGTCTGCTGCACGCGCTTCACCTGCTCGATGCCTATACGCTGCCGGCGATCCCGCCGGCTACGGATGCGGCCGCCTTCGACGCGGCGATGTCCCAGGCGGTTCGTGCCGGACGCGTGCTCGCTCTCCTGATTGCGAGCGGCTGCGTGCTGATCTTCGCCTGGCTAGTGCGCAGAATCGTGCGCGACTGGCGTGTTGCGCTACTGGCCACGCTTGCTTTCGCGCTCTCCGGCGGCATTGCGGTGCACTCGCGCATCCTGCGCAGCGAGCTTATCGCGGCGTGTCCGGTGCTGTTTGCGCTGATGCTGTTGATCGCAATCGGGCGCCGCGCGAACCTAGCGCGTCCGGCGGGAGTAGCGCTTGCGGGCGCCCTCTGCGTACTGGGCCTTGAGAACAAGGTGCAGGCGATCCTTTTGATCGGCACGCTGCCGTTTCTGATCCTGCCGTTCGGAAGCGCGGAGAGCAAAAGCATCGCGTTCTGGAACAACACGGCATCAAGCTGGCTCGCGGTGGCGGTTGCCGCGATCATCTCGGTCGCAGCAACGTGGGCGGCCTCGCCGCTCATCGCCACAGGCCTCGACCGCGGCCTGCTCGATGCCGCGCGGTTCCATCCGCTGCTGCTCAATCGCTTCGGCATCTATCAGGCAGCGCTAGCGGTCCTGATCGGCGGATGCATGATCGCATACGCTGGAATATGGCGGATCAGCGCTGCGGAAACGCTCGCCTCGATGTTCGCACTCATTGCAGCCGCCTCGGTTGCGCTGTTGCTGCTCGATCTCGACTACAACGCCGCCAATGTGATTGCCGTGGTCAATCCGCTGGAGAAGATGCTGACCTTCGCCGACGCCAACACGTCCGGCGCCGCGAACGGATCAAACTTCCCGGCCGTTTTCCTGCTGCTGCTCGACGGGTTCGCTTCGGTGCTGGCGCGCTACACCTTCGTTCTGCATTCCTCGCCGCGTCCGACGGTGTTCCTGACCTGGCTGATCCTGCCGGGCATCGTCTATGCCTGGCGGCGGGGCGAAAAACAGGTCGCAGCGCAGGCGGTGATGCTGATGCTGGCCGCCATCGGGATCGACGCGCTTGGGGTGCGGCGTGGGCTGAAATCCGAATATTTCATCTTCACCGATCCCCTGATCATCCTCGCCGGCGCGGTGCTGCTCGACCGCTTGCGGAGTTTGCGCTTTCAAAAATGGACTTATCCGATCGCCATGGCGCTGTTCGGCCTGCATATCGCCGTTGGCCAGGCCGAGCCGGTAAAATACGCGTTCAAGCGAACCGGCCCGGAATCGATCTGTGATTGGAACCGATATTACATGCCCTTGTTGCCGCTGCCGTGGTGCCCTGAGCCGCCGCCCCGCTCGTAACGGCTTGTTGAGCAGCGGCGGCGTCCCGTCTGGACTATCCTCGGCCCCATCCGGATCGCGTTTGGAGGACCGTCATGTTCGACCGCAGGACGATGATCGCAGGCCTGTTAACGGCGATGGCAGGCCCGGCCGCCACAAGCACGGCCCATGCGCAGGGCGCGATGAGCCGGATCACGGCCTACGCCTTCTCATTCCCGGCGCTTTCCGGCGACGACATCAGGCTCGCCGAATTTACCGGCCGCCCGCTGCTCGTGGTCAACACCGCCTCCTTGTGTGGCTACACCCCGCAATATGCCGGTTTGCAGGAGTTGTGGACCGAGTTCGGCGGGCGCGGGCTTGCGATGGTCGGTGTTCCCTCCAACGATTTCGGTGGACAAGAGCCCGGTGGGCCAACTGAAATTGCGGAAACCGCCCAACATCAATATGGCGTCACGTTTCCGATGGCGGCCAAGGCCGTCGTGACGGGACCGAGCGCGCATCCCTTCTACAAATGGGCGGCGCAGGCGCGGCCGAACGAAGTTCCGCGCTGGAACTTTCATAAATATCTGATCGGCCGCGACGGCTATCTCGCGGAGGTCTTTGCCTCGGCCGTCGAGCCGACCGACACGCGCGTGAAGACCGCGATTGCGAAAGCGCTGGCGGAGAGCTGAAAAATCCCCGTAATTAACCTGTTCCGCGACAATTCGGCCACTTTGCTTTTGGACCGGTTGCCTTGGCGGCGAAGGTCCGACTAGGCTAGTATGCGACTGGGGTGGGAATGGCTCGGGCGACGGCGAAAAGCCGCGGACCAGTGACGGGACCCAAATTTAAGGAAAACGACATGCGTGTTGCGGCAGGACTGATCTTCGCGGTTTCGCTTTGTGCGCCCGGCATGGCGTGGTCGCAGAGCGCGCCAGCCCCCCAACCGGCGGCCCCCGCGCAGGCGGGGCCTGCGACTGCCGCTTTCCTTGCGGCGACGGCCGCGCCGGCGCAACCCGCCCGTCCCCCCTGCACCAACCCCAACGCGCTCGGCGTCGCCCGCACCGTCGAGATCGACACCACCGGCGGCCCCGGATTCGGCTTCGAGCATTTCAAGGATCTGGACTTTTTGCGCGACCATGAGGTGGTGCTCACCTTCGACGACGGTCCGTGGACGGAGAACACCCCGTCGGTGTTGAAGACGCTGGCCGAGGAATGCACCACCGGCATCTTCTTCTCGATCGGCAAGCATGCAACCTACTATCCGGAAATCCTCAAGCAGGTTTACGCGGCGGGCCACACTGTCGGCACCCACACCTGGTCGCACGCGAACCTGAACAACAAGAAGCTGACCGACGACCAGCGCAAGGACGAAATCGAAAAAGGCATCAGCGCGGTGAAGTGGGCGCTGGGCGGCGTGTCGCCGGCGCCGTTCTTCCGCTTCCCGGACCTGCAGCATTCGCCTCAGATGGTCACGTATCTCGGCAGCCGCAACATCGCGATCTTCTCCTGCGACCTCGATTCCTTCGACTTCAAGGCGAAGAACGCCCAGCAGGTCATCGACGTGACCTTCAAGAAGCTCGACAAGCTCGGCAAGGGCATCATCCTGATGCATGACTTCCACAAGCACACCGCCGAGGCGCTGCCCGAGCTTCTGCACCGGCTGAAGGCCGAGGGCTACAAGGTCGTGGCGATGCGCGCCAAGGCGCCGGTAACGTCGCTGCCGCAATATGACGAGGAATTCCTGAAAGACGAGAAGCTGCCGACGGTCAGCCAGCGGCCGGTCAACAGCGTCGTCACCACGGTTTCGGAATAATCGCCGCCCCTCCAATGGCGGACCTGCGCATCGAGGGCTACGTCATCGTCTCGGCCGACGGCATGCTCGCCAATGCCGATCGCGCGATGCCGGACGAACTGAAGTTCGAGGGCGACAAGAGGTTTTTCAACGCGGCGCTCGATTCCGCCGCGCTGATCGTGCACGGCCGCCATTCCGGGGAAGACCAGCCGAATTCACGCAAGCGAAAGCGGCTTATCGTGACGCGCGGGATTGCCGCGCTGGCCCCCGACCCGTCCAATGCAAAGGCGATGCTGTGGAATCCGTCCGGCGCGAGCTTCGAGGCGGCATGCGCCGCCGCCGGCGTTGCTTCAGGCATGGTCGCCATTATCGGCGGGCCCAGCGTGTTCGGCCTATTCATGGACCGCTACGACACGTTCTGGCTGTCGCTCGCCGCTCGGGTGCGTCTCCCCGGCGGCGAAGCCTGCTTTCCCGGCGTGCCCGCGCACTCGCCCCAGGAAGTGCTCGCCGCGCACGGCCTGAAACCCGGCGAGCCCCAAATACTCGAACCCGCCAATGCCGTCAGCGTGACGCCCTGGCGACGAGCGCATCAGACATCCCCATAGGCAGGCTCGGCGAGCCGCGGCCCGCGGCCGTAGCCCGCGATCATGAACAGCGCGCCGATGATCGACAGGTTCTTCAGCGCGTCGATCAGCGTCTTGGCGTTGTCGGGCGGCGCCTGGTTCCAGAAATCGTGGAAATAGTAGGTCACCACGGCCACGAAAATGATCATCAGGATGGCAAAGAACCGCACGGCGAAATTCAGCGCGATCATCACCCCCGAGAGAATTTCGAACGAGCCGGTCGCGATCGCCAGCAGTTGCGGCGTCTGCATTCCCGTCATGGTTTCCAATTGGGTGGCATAGGGCGCAAGCAGCTCGGGGACCGTCACCTTGGCTGCGATGAAATCGGCCGTGGCCTGAATGCCGAAAAGCTTGGTCGCCCCCGAATAGATGAAAAGCACGGCGAACAGAACTCGCCCGAACGTAATAAATGCTGGCATTGTCGGCCTCATCAAGTGCTTCTAGAGCATGATCCGGAAAAGTCGAAACCGGTTTCTCCGAAAAGACATGCTCAAACAAAGAGATGAGATCATGATCCGGTTCAATCCGATCGGGTCATGATCCAGGCGGGGTCGCGGGCGGATTATGGGGGGTCGGCTTGCGCTTTTCAAACGATCAAATCGATTTGCCAGATACTCCCGCTTTGCGACCGAAACCTGACGATTCCGAGTAGCGCGACGCGTTTTCCCAAAAACCAGTACCGGCCCGCCGCGGCGCAGCACGAGGGCGTGCTTTTCCGACATCATGCGCTCGCTCATGCGAACAGCGTCGGCTGCTGCCGGCCGGCGCGCTCCTGGGCCTCGACGGCGGCGACCGCCGTCATGTTCAGAATGCCGCGCGCCGTCACCGACGGGGTGAGAATATGCGCAGGCCGCGCCGGCCCGATCAGGATCGGCCCGACCGGAACCGCATCGGCCAACACCTTGATCATCTGATAGGCGATGTTGGCGGCGTCCAGATTTGGCATGATCAGGATATTGGCGACGCCTTCGAGCTTCGAATGCGGCAGGATCAGCTCCCGCGTCGCTTCGGAGAGCGCGGTATCGCCCTGCATCTCGCCGTCGGCTTCGAGCTCCGGATGGTGCTCCTTGAGAAGCGCGGTGGCGCGGCGCATCTTGCGCGAGGAATCGGTGTCGTTGCTGCCGAAGTCGGAATGCGACACGAAGGCGATCTTGGGCTTGAGATTGAAGCGCTGCACGTGGTTGGCGGCGAGTGCCGCCACTTCGCAAAGCTCATCCGCGCTCGGGTTGGAGCGCACCTCGGTGTCGGCGATGAAATAAGCGCCCTTGCTGGTGATCATCAGCGCCAGCGCCGCGAAATCGCTGACCTCTGGCCCATGGCCGATGATCTCGCGCACATGGCGCAGATGGCTCATGTAGCGGCCCTCGACGCCGCAGATCATGGCGTCGGCTTCACCGCGGATCACCGAAAGCGCCGCGATCACGGTGGCGTTGGTGCGCACCACGGTGCGGGCGGCATCGGGGGTGACGCCGCGCCGGCCGGCGACGTCGATATAGGACTGCACAAAGGAGCGGTAGCGCGGATCGTCCTCGGGATTGACGAGGTCGAAATCCTGGCCCGCCTTGATCGCAAGCCCGAACCGCTTGATCCGCGCTTCCACCACCGAGGGGCGCCCGACCAGGATCGGCCGCGCCAGCTTTTCCTCGAGCACCTGTTGCGTCGCGCGCAGCACGCGTTCGTCCTCGCCCTCGGCATAGATCACGCGCACGGCTTGCGTTTTCGCCTTGGCAAACACCGGCTTCATCACCAGACCGGAGCGGAACGCGAAGCGCTCCAGGCCTGCGGCATATTCGTCGAAATTCCTGATCGGCCGCGTCGCGACGCCGGATTCCATCGCCGCTTTCGCCACCGCCGGCGCAATGCGCTGGATCAGCCGCGGATCGAACGGGCTCGGAATCAGCGAGCCCGGCCCAAACCCCTGCACCTCCGTGCTGTCGAAGCCGCGCGCCACCACATCCGACGGCGGATCGCGCGCCAATTGGGCGATGGCGTCGACGGCGGCGTGCTTCATCGCCTCGTTGATCGCGGTGGCGCCGACATCGAGCGCGCCGCGAAAGATGAAGGGAAAGCACAGCACGTTGTTGACCTGGTTGGGAAAGTCCGACCGTCCGGTGCAGATCATGGCGTCGGGGCGCGCCGCGCGGGCCTCATCGGGCATGATCTCCGGCGTCGGATTGGCGAGCGCCATCACCAGGGGGTGGTCCGCCATCCGCTTGACCATGTCGGGCGTCAACACATTGGGCGCCGAAAGACCCAGGAAGATATCGGCGCCGCCGATCACATCAGTGAGCTTCCGCTTGTCGGTCTGCTGCGCGTAAACGCCTTTCCAGCGGTCCATCAGGACGGTGCGGCCCTCATAGACCACGCCCTCGATGTCGCAGACCCAGATGTTCTGGCGCTGCACGCCGAGCGAGACCAGCAGATTGAGGCAGGCGAGCGCGGCGGCACCGGCGCCGGACGCCACGATCTTGACGTCGGCGAACTTCTTGCCGCTCAAGAGCAGCGCGTTGGTGATGGCGGCGCCGACGATGATGGCGGTGCCATGCTGGTCGTCATGGAATACCGGGATCTTCATGCGCTCTTTCAGCTGCGCCTCGATCTCGAAGCATTCCGGTCCCTTGATGTCCTCGAGATTGATGCCGCCGAAGGTCGGCTCCAGCGCCGCCACCGTCTCCACCACGCGCTCGATGGTGTCGGCGGCGATCTCGATGTCGAACACGTCGATGCCGGCGAATTTCTTGAACAGGACCGCCTTGCCCTCCATCACCGGTTTGGCGGCGAGCGGCCCGATATTGCCGAGCCCGAGCACCGCGGTGCCGTTGGAGACGACCGCGACCAGGTTGGCGCGTATGGTCAGGGTTGCCGCCTCGGCCGGATTGGCGGCGATTTCCAAGCAGGCGGCAGCGACGCCGGGCGTATAGGCCAGCGCCAGGTCGCGCTGGTTCGCCAGCGGCTTGATCGCCTGGATCTCGAGTTTTCCCGGCCGCGGCAGCCGGTGGTAGGCCAGGGCCGCGGAATTCAGGTCTTCGGAATTCGACATTTAGCTCCCCCCGGCCCCGATGGCTTGACAGGGGCGGTTCAGTTCTGCGGCAAATTTGTTCGGATGTGAAGCACGCCGGGGAGCCTTCGCGCAACATCTGGCGCAACATCTGGAAGGGCTCACGTCAACGGCCCCGGGGTCACGATTCGTGGCCCGTTGGACATCCCTGCCCGCTGCATTCGGCCAGAGATTGTGACAATGGCCATGGCCCACAGCAATCCAATCCCACTGCGTCACCAGCGGCTTTATCCCCTCATCCTGAGGAGCTTGCGCAAGCAAGCGTCTCGAAGGACGAGGCCACCGGAAGGGGCCTCATGGTTCTCCGAGCGATGCGAAGCATCGTCCGGGAGACGGCGCAAGGGCGCCTCCTCACCATGAGGGTTTAGCCAGCCCTCGCGGATAGCTGCCAAGCAGACCGCATCGGGCTTGGCGGCACGACCGCGCCTTCGACTAGCGACCTTCAAGTTATACACCCTGAGATGAACACATCTCCGCGATCCCGCGACGCGTTTGCGCCCGAGTGCTGCGAATAACTTGGCCCTCGGGAAATGAAGAGGGCGCAGGGAATGCCGGGTGATGACCTCACCCATGGCCCGCCTGCAACAAAAAACGCAGGCGGCAGTCACCACAGGTTCGGCCGGATCAACCGGCATTCCCTGCGCGATGGTTTTACGGTTTATAGCGCGCTCTCCCCGGTGACCATCGCTTGGTTGCCACCGTCATCCCTGAGAAGCTTGCTTCTCAAGAACTTAGCGCCTGCTTCGGAGCGCCAGGACCACACGCCTTCGCCGTCCGCTTCAGGCCACGTTCGTCTGACGTGCCCTCCGCGTCCACCGCATCCCCGCCCCACGTATCGTGACGATCGGCCGAAACGTCCCTCTTCATCGAGGCGGGATGCGCGAGAGCATCGTTGTGATTTGCCCGACGGAGCAAGCGCTGATACCTGCGACAGATTGGCACGACGGGCAATTTGCGCATGGGGTGCATGCGGAAATTGCCCGTCGGGCAAGTGAGTGCGCGAGCGCAGTTGGGCTCTCCCACATGCGAAGGCACCGTCCCGAAGCAAAGTGGGTCATGAGTTCCGTTGCGCCGAGTTGCTCCGGTCAGCCTGATGCCATGCGCCGAAGCAATTGGAGTGGTCGCGATGGCGAGCGACCGGACATTTCTAGCGCGGCCGACAACCGCCGCTTTTGACCCTGGCTGTGTGCACCCGGCCAAGACCCACAGCAGACTTGGTCTTGCGGGTCCCAGGAAATGCCAGGACTGGTGTCCGTGGGCGTAGGCAAACTCTTCTCCGACCAGCAAGTCGCCCATAGATTCCATCGGCGATTCTGGTCAGCACTTCGGGGGCGCCCTGTGATTCCGGCCGGTCTTCGTTTTGAGCGAAGCCTCCCGTTTCGGCGTGCTGCCGGTTTTGGTCTTCCCTACCTTCTTAGCGGCGGAGCGCCATTTCCTGCGTGGTTTAGCTGCGGGTCCGGAGCGCTTCGGAGCTACTACTGAACTCGGCCTTCCAGGCATTCAGTCCGACACAGGCCACAGTAATGTGGCCAACGTCATTCTGCTTGATCGTAGCGGCAATATCAGACAGCCACGCGATCAAATCGGAGAACTCAATCCTCTTGCTCTGATTGGGGCGCTGCCAACGCCGGCTATGGTGGTGAGTGATGACAAGGACACCATGGCGCCGATAGTCGGGCTTGAGGTAATCCACGGCAAGTTGAGCGCGCAAGGCGTTCTCAAGTTCGCCACCTGTCCAGCCCTTGCCGCCATGTTTGATCTCGACCGCGACCTGATAGGGACAAGCTGTTGACGAGACAGTAATGTCAGGCTTGTCGCCAAGGGCTATCTCGCTTTCGCGCGTGATCTGAAAGCGGCCTTCGGCGCGCAAGAGCATCTGCTCGGCTAACCACGGCTGAACCTCGTCTTCGTCCTTGGCGCGCTCCAGAAGGGCGCGAGACGTGAAATCGTCTGTGGTCAGGCCTTTTTGAACATCGGCCAGAACGCCCAGTACCACGCGCAAGAGGTCGGCGCCCGTTTTGGCCGGCGCAAGGAACGTGGTTTCGAAGGCGCGGACTTCCTCGGCGGTCCAAGTTGGAAGCTCCGCGTCGCGCGTGGCTTTGCCGCGCGCAAGTTCGCGAAAACGATGCGAACGTAGCGCGAACACGGGATTTTCAGCAAGTCTCTGCATCGCGTAATAAGCATCGGGCAGGGCGCGCGAGAAGCGTCGAGAGGATGGCGTCGCGTGCGTGCTGCGCGTGATCACGCGTATCGGGCGTATAGCTTCCTTCACGAGACACATCGTCTTTCGGCCGAATGCTTGCGTAAGCGATATGAAGCATGCGCTCGAGAGTTTCGGTCGATGCGGCGGCGAGCGACCCAGCGATTAGTCCGTCGTACCGGTCGAACAGGGTGCTGAAAGTGAGCTCGGCGCGTGCTTTCCGGTTCGCGCCGGCAACCGCGTTAAGCCATGTTTCGAGGACGGACACGGCCTTATCGGGGTCCACCAAAAGCAAAAGCCCGAGATAGGAAAGGGTCCAGTCATTCTCGCTGGCCTTCGCGTGTGCGTCAAAGCGCTTTTGCGCGACAGAAAAAAGTTGAGTTTTCTGCGCGGCATTCAGTTTGAGGCGCTGGACGATCCGCTGGGCGGTGTTCAGCGTCGCCCAGGAATTTGCTTCCATAGAGACCATGGTATCAAAAAGAAGCGTTTGGACCGGCTTCTGAATCGAGGTCGCGGCTCCGGCGTATCGATGCAGGAAGGTGGTCGAAAGATTGCCGGGAAAGGACCACTCGTATTCTATTTGCTCCCTTATCGCGGGTAAGGCCGCTTTTGGACTCGCGATTGTCAACAAGTCGATCCAATCTGGATATGTCTGCTCCGCGCGGCAGCCATGGCGTGCCGCGCGCGCTATTTCCTTCTCGCTGAGAGCCGCAGGCCAATCGGCATCATTGGCCGCCTCCATACCGACGGCGGCATACGCCAGAATCGAATACCATTTGATCGATATATGGCCACCCGGCTTCTTGATGGGGCGGACTGGCTTGACGAGCCGCCAAAGCACCTTCATTCCATCGCAAAAACCTACCGCTACTTCGCGGTTAAAGGCTTCTTCAAGCAGACGCCACTGAAGGGCAACATTGCCTTCGTCGGATTTTGTGCGGTGTTGAAGCCAGCCGTAAAGGTTTTGAAGTCTAAAAATTCCTTTGGTCCAAGACGAAAGCAGCTTGGGGTCGCGTAAGAGCTGAGGATTCGCGAGAATAGCCTGTTGAAACGCTATCCAGCTTTCCTTGTCCTTAACGCGTTGATGTCGCGCCTGGAGATTATAGAAGGCCATCTGAAGCGAATGAAGGCGGTTGATCGGCTGGACGCGTTGAGGTGTTAGTGCAGCCGTAAGCTCTTCAAGGAGCACGGTCTCGGACTTTATCGCTTCGCGTAGCTGGGCGGCTTGTGGAGGCGAGCTGCCCCACATCGCCAAGTATATCCATCAAGCAGCTAGAGCGACCTGCCGATCCTGTAGATCGGGCCTTGTCCTGAGATCGTCATACAACCAAGGGAGGTCCCTCTCGGCCAATCCCCAGAGCCGCGTAGTTCCTCCGACAAGAATTTGAAAATGCCGTGTGACCGGCCCGTACCGACCGTTCCATCTTTGCTCGGCAACATCGGCCCACATGAGATCGCGATTCAAACCGGTATTCGCGCGAACCAATTCAGCGAGGCGTTGCTTCTCCTCGTCGTCAGAGCCTGTCCGTTCCGTCCGTTCGACAACCATCAGCATGCGAACGAGGTAATCGGGATGAACAGCGCCTTGGAGCCGCAGCAGCTCATGCTTCGCGAGCTCATGCATATGCCGGGCGATATCCGTGTAACGGCTGCTAATGCGCTGCAAATCATTCACAAAGGGCGTCGTTAAACAGAACTCGGCTAACCCGCGAAGAAGCGTCGCGCGTGCCGTATTGTCAGGCGCTTTTGCGTAGAGGTCCTTGAGGTAGTAGCCGAAGCCATCGGTTGCATATGGCCCGGTTGTTGCTGTGCTGTGTATGATCTTAAGCAGATCATTGGTTGTCAGATACTTCGGATAGAAGGCTTCACCGAACGAGGAGGCGAGGCGCGCACTTGCTGCCGCCGGGGTTTTGACAAAGCCTTTGGCGATGGAAGCAAGCGTGGCCTCATCGCCGCAAACTTCGAGAGCGTCCACGGCAACCATGCGGTGATGGTCGTTCGCTTTCGTATCGAGCGCGACAGACCTTGCCAAACTGACTGCCCCCTTGATTGCGCCTTCCCGAACGAGACGAAGCAGATCAAAGTGGAAATCATCTCGTTTGTTGATGGATGCAGCCTTCAAAATCGCTGGCGCAAGTTGTGCGTCGGCGAACATCCAAAGGTCACGGTTTTCAAGGTGGTCGTCGGCTATTCACCGGCGGCCTGTTTGGCGGCATAGGAGAGCAGAATTTGCTCTCGGGCTTCGGGCGGCAAAGAGCCGGGATCGCCGTAGCCGACAGGATGAGGGGCTCGCGATCAGTGAGTTCTTGCCGAACTTCCGTACGCCAAAGCGACAACCATGCGGCGACAACTCGGAGGGAAGGGGCGACCGTTTCGACCCCATAGCGCTCCGTGAAGAGAAGGTTGAATATTTCGGCCTGAGGGCAGCCGACCCGAAGTAATCTGTCGAGCCATTTGGCTGTAAGATATTCCTGGCTGGAACGATGATGGAATCGTATGCGGCCGTAGGTTGCCGGCGCGAACAGGCCACGCCGGAGCAGCGCATTTCTTTTGGCCGGGGTCCATCCGTGCAATATGTGAACAGGGTCGAGCGCGCCCGCCGCCAAGGCGGGATCGGATTCGCTGCCTGGCGCGCGGAGCGTAAAGGATTTACCGAGGGTGAGCGCGGCTGCAAGACGTTCAGCACCCCAAACGGCCTCTTCCTCTGAAAGGGCTTCATTGTCGGAACGATGCGGGTTTGGCTCGGCAAGCTTGCGCAGCACGCTATGCTCAAGCATCTTGGCGAAGGGACCAAAAGCGCCATGCGTATTCCAATAGTCTGCTAAATCGACGAGGTCGCCAGGTCTTTCCGTGAGGATAGATAAGCCCTGCTTCTTGATTGCCTCGATGAAGGCTTGGA
This sequence comes from uncultured Alphaproteobacteria bacterium, assembly GCA_963777475.1. Lineage (GTDB taxonomy): Bacteria > Pseudomonadota > Alphaproteobacteria > Rhizobiales > Xanthobacteraceae > Bradyrhizobium. The sequence goes on along the minus strand of CAVZQX010000028.1, from coordinate 1,094 downwards.
TATCTTTGACGGAAGCACCCTTGGCGAGTTCGCTGTACTGATCCGTCGAGAGCGGAACGAGTTGGACGACTGTGAGCTCTTCGAGGTTCGGCGGTTTGATCAGGTGCGCGCCTTTGAGGCCTTTCTTCTTTGTCGAAAATCGGAGCGAGAAGCCCGCTGTAATCGCCCGGTGATGTTGCTGGTTTAGTCTGGGGCCTTTTCCAAGCGGGCAAGTTGCGTAGGAAAATTGCCCGGTCGTCGGCTCCTTGCCAGTCGGTGACGCGGCAGGAAACGTAAATGTGTGCTCGTTCGCTGGCCTCGCCGATTTCTTTGGCAAATAGGCGTAAAGCTGTCTCGAAATTCTTGCGATTTAGGCGAGCCTCATCAACAAATCGAGGAAAAACCAAGCTTCGCTGGGAGCCGACAGCCATGCGCGGAAGCGCTCCGTGCTTTGTCCGTCGAGCGCTTGCTCCGCACCCCGGTCGAGGTCTTCGATCCTCAGAAAGAAGGCTGGCTTGCCGTCGGCTTGCAGCCCTTCGCATTGATGACGAAATTCCTCGGTCTTGCCGCTATAGGCCTCGGCGAGCAGGATTACGCGGCGGCGCAGCCTTAAATCATCCCATGATAGCCAGTCGCTTGCGCGCGGTCCCCACACGCGGCCAACATTCAGATCAGTCTCCTGATCTTCTCTCAGGGGAACGAAGTATCTTTTGAGGTCAACAAAATCCATGGTGATTGGTGACGATATCAAAGCTTCGCATCGGCAGCCATAGGTTGTTCACAGGCGCCACTGAAGGGGGGAGCCGCCCAGCGGCTGTACGCGCGGCCATGTCGGTGATTTCGGCTAAATCGACAGTGAGCCATGCCGGAGAATAGGTGTTCGCGGCGTCAACCGGCGAGTTTATATCGATATCCATCAACGCGTTTGGACTGCGACAAAGCTCTGGGGACCCGCAGAATTACGTTAACAGCGCGTAGAGCGGATTGGAGCCCATTTTGCGCAAAGCGCGCCCGACGGGCGTAATCCGCCGGTACAGGTGGCGAGATGGCGGATTACGGCTTCCGCGTTCGCTCTTCCTCCTTCGCGCTTCGAGCTTCGGAGGACGGGTCGAGCT
>CAVZQX010000027.1:0-65289 GCA_963777475.1 uncultured Alphaproteobacteria bacterium | reverse complement strand
CCCGGGGACCGGGCTCTTTTGCCCCCGTCATTGGCGGAATTGCTTCCGCCAACTTAGCGCCAGCGTCGGGGCGCCAGGACCACGCGTCTTCGCCGTCCGCGACAACATCACTCGTCTTGCGCTCTCGCGCCTGACGCTGCCGCGTCCACCGCATCCCGCCCTCAACGTCCGTGACGACCGCGAAGCGCCCCTCTAGTGAGGACGGGACCAAATCGACATACTCCTGATTTTACCTCGCCGTCAAGCAAAATTCTGGAAATCGGAAATTTGTCGACGTGTCGTTGCCATCGGTTCAAAAAGACTATATGTCAGAACACAAAGGGAACAAAATAAACGCGAATGCGTCAATACATGGTATAGTGGCGTGGGGCGAGTGGTGGATTCGGTGCGGTTACCGATCCCAGGGAACGCCAAGGAGGACGCGATGGTTAGCGCAACTCGAGTGGCGGATTGGATAGTTCGCTTTCGATATGAAGAACTTGGAGCTCCGGTTGACCCGATGTCGCTGGAGAAGCTGATGTATTATGCCCAAAGCTTCCATTTGGCCTTGATGGATGGAGAACTCTTCCCCGAACCTATCGCTGCATGGCGGCACGGCCCAGTCGTGCACCCCGTGTGGGACAGATATCGAAAATACGAAGCCAACCCGATCATCCCTGAGGGAGCAGGGAAGAGACTTGATGCCTCACTAGAGGATTTTATTCGCGAAGTCGTAATCTTCTTTGGAAATTACACCGCTATCCAACTGTCCAACGCCACCCATGCGGAAGAGCCTTGGCAGAAGGCTCGAGAGGGTTTCTCGAGAAATGACGACTCCAATGTTGTGATCCCCAAAGACCATTTGAAATCTTACTATTGTACTCTTGTTTCGACAGGGGAAGAGGCCTTGTCGCGTCACGAACTGCTCGATGTGGTGCCCGAACCTAGATGGGCACACCTCTATGTGGCCGGAATTTGCCGCCGCAGGATGTTCGGTCACCCGCTTTACATTCCCGGCCTCGCAAAGCGCCTTTCCGATAAGACGCCAGAACTGGCTGATTTGGGTGATGATTTCTATGCGCCGATTGGCAAGCCTGACTATCTAGTTTTCGAACCGAAGAACAACGCAGCATAGGCGTACATGCCCGTTGTAAAGATCGATAAGACGATTTTTCGTCGCGTTCGATCTCACGCGAGCCTGTCGAAGGCGCTGGACGAATTTGTAGACGCGGTAGCGAACGGCCAACACCCGCCTCGGGTATACAAGAAGTCGGGAGTTGCAAATGATGGCAAGAAATTTGATCCGTACCTCAAACTGAACTTGCATCACCATCATTTGCATCGCGACGGCGATCCTTTGCTTGTGACCCAACATGTCGGAGAGGAAGTCAGGAGCGTGGCTCTGGCTCGGCATTCGGATTATATTTTAGGAGACAAAACGCTCTGGCTTCAACAAAACGCTGAAGCGATAGAGTGGGATGGCTGTGAGGACATACAAAAGCAGGTACTGGCGTATGATCCGAACTCAGAAGGATAGTGGTGTTGGCCGCGGTGCCGGACGTCCAATCGCCAGGCTCAGAGTCCGGATAGAGGCCACAGCGCCATTAAATTCGTGCCGGGCTCGCTTCTCCTGTCGTGTGGATGGATGGCGGGTTACGCCTTTCGGCTCCAACCCGCCCTACGAGCTCCGCGCGTCACACGCGCCCTGGAATCGCGATTGTTGTCGGTCATTGCTACGAATCGATATGATTCGAACTTCGGAAACGCTGAACTAGTTTGTGGTTTTCTCGGCAAGGACACACAGGCTATCGGGGTACGCTGGAAGCAATCGCGGTTATCCTCCAACCAATACTCTCGGCGCTACTGAGCTGCTTTAGGAGCGCGGTCAGGCGGATTTTCTGATGGGGACATTTTTTAGCGACAGCTTCGGTATCGATCCTTCGGTCATCGAAAAATATGGCGCTTTCGACATCTCCTTGATCAATGATCTCCCCCTGTTCATTGATCCGTTTTTGTTGTTCCACAGCGAAAGTGAAGAGTATCAGGCTCTTCATCACCAGATCATTGACTATCTCGTGTTCCTCAGAGATCGAGCTGCTGAAGGAGCCGTTTCGGAGGGGGAACTCAGAAATTGGTATTGTTTCCCCGAAGTAAAGCAGAACTGGTTTGGCTTCTCACTGGTTGGTAACGGCGGGAGTGGATTAGGGATAGATTTCGCCCGCGAATTGCACGCGAACCTGCATGTCATCTTCTCGGACTTCGGCGACGAAAGGATCACGGAAGGAAGCCACCTTGAGAAAGTTTGCCTTGTCAGCGACGGAGTTGGTCGAGACAACATCAGCGACTTCGTCACCAACCTCATCCAAGACTTCCTGTGCCGGTTTACGGAGCGGTTCGCAGCCCAGCACGTGGACCCGCGCCACGTGCTCGAGGTAACTATCAACCGAGCCATATTCAACTATACGACCCAAGCCTGGCAACGGAAGACCTACAAACTTCCGTGGTATCGCGGCGACTTTGTTCTCCTCACTCCACGCGCAATGCTCACGCGTGACGAGACATGGATCAATCGCAGCGACCTCCTTGGACAGTTCAATCAGATCCCCACCGCCATTCCTGATGCCTCGTTGCGGGCCGCCGTTTCCAACTACTTTGAAGTAGCCCTTCGACAACGCACAGGTCGAACCAAGCGCGCCACCCAGAAGGACAGAGCCGCCTCAGCAGCGGCGACAATTAGACAGTTCCCCCAGCTCATCGACTACTAAATCAAGCTGAAAGAGATGCATGGTGAGGAAGCGGTCGACCTTAGCGCGGAAAAAGTACTTCAAACCGAAATCCAGTTCTCCAAGCGCCTGAGGGAAATCCTCCAGCCGCTCCTCGCTGAGACCGACTTTTATCAGATTGCCGGCGGCACCTATGCCGAGGCCCATACTCGGCTCGCGTACCTCAAGCACGTTATCGAGGATAACGGGGGATGGCGCATATTTTACGATGACGACGGCGAGCCATTTAAACGAGAAAACGATCTACAAATTCTCTATCGGCTCGTCTGGTTCGGCACACCGGTGGACATCGGCAGGGAAGCAAATGACGGCCGTGGCCCTGTGGATTTCAAGGCGTCAAGAGGGCGACACAAAACGCTCGTGGAGATGAAGCTCGCAAGCAACACCAAGCTGGAAGGCAACCTCAAGAAACAGGTTGAGGTCTATCAGCAATCGGCAGACGCGGAACGTGGCATCAAGGTGATTATTTTTTTCAGCTACGGAGAACGCCTAAAGGTCGACCGCATTTTGAAAAAGCCTGGAATTCATGGCAGCAGAGACATCATTCTGATTGATGCTCGAAGCGACAATAAGCCTTCTGCATCACGGGCCGCATAGTGCTCCTCATGAAGACGGTTAAATTCTGCGCCGCAACTCGGGTGCAGCGGCTGGACTGAAGCCACATCATCTTGTGATTGGCTCAGATTTGGTTCACAAATCTCATCTTGTTCTATCGCCGTCCATCGTGTCATTTCCACGAGGTAGACAATTTTCGCGAATGAAAACAATGGCGGGAGCAATTTCTCCGAGCCCTCCCTTTTCTATTGTGCGACGCCCGATCTCAAATCTCCGGCTTCAGGAATATCCAATTGTGCACTTGCACAGGGCGGCCAAAGCCGCCTATCTGACCCAACACATCGCCGCTTTCGTCAGGTCAAAAAACCCCTTGGAATCTTTCCCCGAATTTCCCCCGGAATTGCCCGCCGAGCTGCCGCCGGACAGCCCGCGCGAACCGATCCTGACGCTGCCGGGCGCGCTCACCGCCTATATCCTGCTGATCGCGGTGATCCACCTGCGCGTCCTGCTGCCGCCGGAGTGGGAAAACTGGACGATCGACGCCTTCGGCTTCATTCCGAAGCGCTATGATTCAAGCATTGTCGACCTGACCTTTCCCGGCGGGGCCGGCGCCAAGGTCTGGACCTTCGTCACCTATTCGCTGCTGCACGCCAACTTGAGCCATATCGGGTTCAACGTGCTGTGGCTGTTGCCGTTCGGCAGCGCGCTGGCGCGCCGCTTCGGGGCCATGCGGTTTTTCCTGTTCATGGCGGTGACGGCCGCGGCTGGCGCCTTGGCGCATCTCGTTACCCATGAGCACGCGGTGTCGCCGATGATTGGCGCCTCGGCTTCGGTGTCGGGCGCGATGGCGGCTGCCATGCGCTTCGCCTTCGTGAAGGGCAGCTTCCTGTCCTTCACCCGCGTCGATGCCGATGCCGCGGCCAGGGTGCCGGCTTTGTCGCTTTGGCGTGCGTTGCGAAATCCGAAGGTGCTGGCGTTTCTCGCGATCTGGTTCGGCGTCAATATCATCTTCGGCGTCGGATCGATCGCGATCGGCATGGAGGGCGCAAACGTCGCATGGCAGGCGCACATCGGCGGATTCTTTGCCGGCTTGCTGCTGTTTTCGCTGTTCGACCCGATCCCGCGCGAAACAAGCGATGCTGCAGCTGCTTCGTACTAGGGTGCGATGACTTCAGCTTGCGGCGCAGGGCGATTTCCTTCATCATCGAGCGTCTCAAAAATGCGGCATAAGCCCGCAAGCGTGCATTGATTGCGTGCTTTCTAGGACAAGTGCATGCCGAATGCGCCCGCAACCAAACCGGCGCCAAACTGTTGATGCAGGCTCTAACGAACCAAAGATCACGTCCGTTCAAGGGCGTAAAACGGCTTCAAGGAGACGACAATGACGGTACGTGCAATTCTCGATACCAAAGGCCATCAGATCCTGAGCGTCGAGCCGGAGGCAGCACTCGCCGCGGCGATCAAAATTCTCGGCGAGCGCAAGATCGGCGCCGTGCTGGTGATGAAGGCGGGCCACATCGAGGGTATCCTGTCGGAGCGCGATATCGTGCGCGTGCTGGCGGAGCGGGGCGCGTCCGTGCTCGATGAGCCGATCTCGAACGTGATGACGCGCAAGGTCGTGAGCTGCCGGCAGAACGACACTGTGGCGGCGATCATGGAGATGATGACGCTCGGCAAATTCAGGCATCTGCCCGTGGTCGAAGGCGACCGGGTGGTCGGCCTGATTTCCATCGGCGACATCGTCAAGTGGCGCGTGCAGGAATACGAGAACGAGCAGGAAGCGCTGCGCCAGTATATCAAGACGGCTTGAGAAGCGACCGCGATCAGGCGCCCGGCGCAATGACGTTGATCGCTTCCTTGATCGAATCGAGCGCGCGCTCGGCGGCGCGGGTGCCGAAGTCGATCAGATCGGCGGCGCGGTGGAAATCGAACCAGCCGATCTGGCCGACGCGGGGCGTGATGATCATGTCCGGCGGATCGCCGGCAAGCCGCGCGCGGGTGATGCGGTCCTGCATGATGTTGAAGGCGTCGACCATCACCGAGGAGATGCCCGGCCGGCCGCCGCCGCCGAAGAACTCACGCTTCATGGTGCGTTCGGGCGAGAAGAATTTGCCCAAGCCGCGCCGGGGTGGCGGCGGCGAGTGGATCACGGTCTCCGGCACCTGGGTCGCCGCGCCATGCGAATAGATCGTGGTCGAGTGCGTGAACACGTCGCTGGACAGATTGGCGGCGATGACGATTTCGGCTCCGAGCGCACGCGCCGCCGACACCGGCACCGGATTGACCAGCGCGCCATCGACCAGCCAGCGGTCGCCGACCAGGACCGGCGAGAATATTCCGGGCAACGCATAGGATGCGCGCATCGCTTCGACCAACCGGCCGTGGGTCAGCCAGATTTCGTGGCCGGTGCGGACTTCGGTGGCGACGCTGGCAAATTTCATCGGCAATTCCTCGATCAAGGTCGGGCCGATCGAGGCCTCCAGCTGGGCGGCGAGCTTCTCGCCGCCGATCAGCCCTGAGCCGTTGAGGCGGATGTCGAGATAGCCCAGGATATTTCGCGGCTGCAGGCTGCGCGCCCATGCTTCAAGGGTGTCGAGGTGCCCGGCCGCGTAGGCGCCGCCGACCACCGCCCCGATCGAGGTGCCGACCACGACATCGGGGACGATGCCATGGGCCATCAGGGTGCGGACGATGCCGATATGGGCAAAGCCGCGCGCTGCGCCACCGCCGAGCGCGAGCCCGATGACCGGCCGCCGAATGCTGCCGAGGCCGACCTTCTCGCCGCTATCCGTGCCGCTTTGGCCGCGTCGCGTCAGAATTTCCAGCACCGCAGATCTCCTGGAGCCATCTCCGCAACAAACGGCGAAAACGCTCTTAACCCTGAAACTATGCGCGGCGGGTTAATCCCGCCACACCGGACCATAAGCATGGTTTATGCCGCATTCGGTATGAGGTAGGCGGGATTTGTGACTGGATCGCGACCGCGCAGCTCAATCGCCATCCGATCAGATTGAATCGGATCACGATCGCATCTCCTTGTTTGATCGCGATCTTTCCGCAAAACCGGTTCCCGCCTGACCATGCGCCGACCTTCGGGGACCCGCCGGATCGGGCGATTGAGGCGTTCGGCCAGAGGCTTCGGCTTGAATTTGCCGCGTTTTCGGTGAAAAGCAGTTCCATGACAACAGGGGGTGACGGCATCATCGGATTCCGGCGCAGTCGTCGGCTGCAGTCGGCGCTTGTGCTTGTGGGGCTTTTGGCCTCGATCATCGCCGTCCCGGCGCGCGCCCAGATGTTCAGCGATCATCCGCCGCCGGTGCCGCCCGCGACCGTCCCCGATCCGGGTGCGGCCGTCAGCCTTGCGCCGCCCTCAGGGCCGGCATCGGTTCCGAGCCTGCCCGCGCCGCTGACGCAGCCTCCGATGTCGGCGGTGGTGCCGCCGGTCATCGCCACCCCTCCGGGCGCGGCCGCGCCCGGCCAGGCCGTGCTGTCGCTGGCCGCGCGCTACGGCAAGGATCTGCCGGCCATCAATGGCGGGCTGGTGTGGCGGATCTTCCCCGACCGGCCGGACGAGTCCGGCACCTTCAAGATGATCCGCGAGGACCACAGCCCGACGCCGAACATCGTGCTGCCGCCCGGCAACTACGTGGTCCATGTCGTGTTTGGGCTCGTGAGCGCGGTGCGCGCCGTCAACCTGAAGGCCGAAACCGACCACGAATCCTTCGTGCTTCCGGCCGGCGGCTTGCGCATCGAGGGCCGCGTCGGCACCAGCAAGATTCCGCAGAACCAGATTTCGTTCGCGATCTACAAGGGCAGCCAGTTCGAGGGCGGCGATCGCGCGCCGCTGGTGCCGAGCGTCGCCGCCGGCGACGTGGTGCTGCTGCCGGAGGGCACCTACTACATCGTCTCCAACTACGGCGACGCCAATTCGGTGGTGCGCTCCGACATCCGCGTTCAGGCCGGCAAGCTGACGGACGTGGTCGTCACCCATCGCGCCGCCGTCATCACGCTGAAGCTCGTCAGCGACAAGGGCGGCGAGGCCCTGGCGAACACCGCCTGGTCGGTGATCACGCCCGGCGGCGACGTCGTCAAGGAATTGATCGGCGCCTTTCCGCGCGTAGTGCTGTCCGAAGGCGAGTATCGCGCCATCGCCAAGAACGAGGGCAAGGTCTACGAGCGGCCCTTCAACGTCGTCAACGGCGTCGATGGCGAGATCGAGGTGATCGCGCGCTAATCCTCCTGCGTCATGACCGGCTTTTTCCCCTCATCCTGAGGAGCTTGCGCGAGCAAGCGTCTCGAAGGACGAGGCCACCGGCGGGGCCTCGTGGTTCTCCGAGCGATGCGAAGCATCGTCCGGAGACGGCGCAAGGGCGCCTCCTCACCCATGAGGGTTTAGAGACACCGTAAGACTGACCGCCTCGACGCACCAGGATCATCATCTAAGGCTTTGACTTGTCATAGTTTCTAACGCGCACTAACCATCGCGCGACTTAGAACTGTCATAATCGCGCATCCCGCGGACGGCCCTCCGTATTTTTACAGCCCATTAAGCGCGGGCCGGCATTGGATACCGCCGCGCTTAAGCGTTCGTCGTGGGGAATGTCATGGTTGCCGCCAGGAAGCAGACCGGAAAAACCAATGCCGAATTGTTCGACGACATTCCGGTCCTGAGGCGCAAATGGCAGGCCGCGCTGCGCCCCGGCGAAAGGCTCCCGCGCTATGAAGATGTGATGCTGGGCAGCCTCGGGCGGCTGGCCGATCACATCGTGCTGTTGAAGGGCGACGGGCGCGCGCTCGAGGTCTCGCGCACCGGCCGCTACATCCAGAAATGGCTGGGCGACGAGCGCTGGGACATTCCGTTGAGCGCGCTCCCGCCCGATTGCGCGACCGCGCTTGGCGAGGCTGCGGCCAACGGCTTGCGGAACGGCCGTCCCTACCTCGCCATGGCGCACTGCGTGCGCGACGGCATGGTGCGAACCTACGACGTGCTGGCGCTGCCGACCTCTTCACGCTGGGGCGTCACGCTGGTCGGCACCTATGTCAACGAGCGCGCCGCGCAATATAATCTGCTGGATGCGATCTTTTCCACCACCGAGGAAGGCGTGGTGTCGCTGGCGACCCTTCGCGATGCGGAGGGAAGGCCATGCGATTTCCAGGTGGTTCACCACAACCAGGGCGCCTCGAAGCTGCTCAAGCTGCCGTCGGCGCGCCTGCAGTGGCATCGCTTGAGCGAGGGCGGCAACCTCCTGGGCTCGCCTGAGGTGATCCGGCGCTTGCTCGACATCGTCGCACGCGGCGAGCGCGATCAATTCGAGATCAATAGCGACGACCGCAGCCTGCGGCTGGGCGCCACGGCGTTCGCCGACATTCTTTCGCTGACGATTTCGGATGTGACGGCGTTGAAGCGGCGTGAGGCCTCGTTCCGGCTGCTGTTCGACAACAACCCGATGCCGATGTGGGTGTTCGATGCGCACACGACCGGCTTTCTCAGCGTCAACGACGCGGCGGTGCAGCACTATGGCTATAGCCGCGAGACGTTTCTTGACATGAAGCTTTGCGAAATCTGGCCGGAGGACGAGTGGGTCAGCCATACGGAAGCCCTGCAGCACGTCGGCGACGTCTACAATTCCACGCGCTACTGGCGGCATCTCAAGGCCGACGGCGGCGAGATTGAGGTCTTGACCTTCGGCCGGCGGGTCTCCTTCGAGGGCCGCGACGGCTATCTCGTCGCCATCACCGACATCACCGAGCGGCGCAAGGCCGAGGCTCGCGTCGCCTATATGGCGCATCACGACGGGCTGACCAATCTGCCGAACCGCGAGCTTTACCGGGAACGCCTCAGGCAGGCGCTGGAGGGGCAGCCCGGCAACCAGCGCGTCGCGGTGTTGTGCGTCGACCTCGATCTGTTCAAGAACGTCAACGATTCGTTCGGCCACCCGATCGGCGATCGCCTGCTGCGTCAGGTCTCCGACCGGCTGCGGTCGCAGGTCCGCGGCAATAATCTGGCGGCGCGGCTCGGCGGCGACGAGTTCGCGATCATCCTGACCTCCGAGGTCTCGCCGAACGAGGCCAGCGACTTTGCCGCGCGGGCGATCAAGATCCTGAGCGCGCCTTACGACATCGACGGCAACGAGGTGGTGATCGGCGCCTCCATCGGGATTGCGCTGTCGCCCGGCGATGGCACGACCGGCGAGGAGCTCCTGCGCAACGCCGACATGGCGTTGTACCGGGCGAAGGATGACGGTGGCGGCGTGCACCGGTTTTTCGAGCGCGAGATGGATCGCCAGGCGCAGAAGCGCCGCGAGTTGGAGCTCGACCTGCGGCGCGCTTTCGCCAACGGCGAGTTCGAACTGCATTATCAGCCGCTGGTCGATATCGCGCGCGACCGCATCTCAGGCTTTGAATCGCTGTTGCGCTGGCGGCATCCGGACAAGGGCATGATCCCGCCGGCCGATTTCATTCCCGTCGCCGAGGACATCGGGCTGATCGTCTCGCTCGGCGAGTGGGTGCTGCGCGAGGCCTGCCTGGAGGCCGCAAAATGGCCTGATGACGTCAAGGTCGCGGTCAATCTCTCGCCGGTCCAGTTCCGCAGGCGCAATCTCGTGCAGGTCGTGATCTCGGCGCTGGCGCAATCCTCCTTGTCGCCGAAGCGGCTCGAGCTCGAGATCACCGAACGGCTGTTCCTGGCGGAGACGGAAGCGAATTTCGCGACCCTGCATCAGCTGCGCGAGCTCGGCGTCAGCATTTCGATGGACGATTTCGGCACCGGCTATTCCAGCCTGAGCTACCTCCGGAGTTTTCCGTTCGACAAGATCAAGATCGACCGTTCGTTCGTCAAGGATATCGCCAGGCGACCCGACTGCGTCGCGATCGTGCGGGCGATCTCCGGCCTTGGCCGCAGCCTCAACATCACCACCACGGCGGAAGGGGTGGAAACCATCGACCAGCTCGACTGGCTGCGCGCCGAAGGCTGCAACGAGGTGCAGGGTTTTCTGTTCAGCGCGGCGAAACCGGCGAGCGAAATCGAACAGCTGCTGTTCCGGTTCGGCACGCACGCCTCGAAGGCGGCGTAGACTGACGCGGGAGCCTTGCAACCTAACTCTTCTCGGCAGATATCTGCTGCGTTTGCCAACACGGAGTTCACCAATGTCCAAGCCGCGGCACGTAAGACCAATCCGCAACGGTCGCAACCGGGCGGCCGAACCAGTGCGCAAGCGCGAACTCATAGCGCTTCTCAAGACGATGAAGCCGCTACGAGAAGAGTTTCGCGAATTCGACGATCCCGTTCCCGCCGTTGAGACAATGCCGGCGAGTTCAAACGCATCCGCGGACTGAAGGTCGAAAATTGGCTCGACTGAGACGGCCCGTTGCACTCCGTCAAAACCGCGTCACGATCTCCGACAGCACCGGGCGCGGGCGGTCCTCGTTCGGTTTCGACGGCGTGCCGATATGGATCAGGCCGGCGAGTTTCTCGTCCGCCTTCAGGCCTAGCCCGTCGAGCACGTCGCGATCGAACGCGAACCATCCGGTCAGCCAGCAGGCGCCGTAGCCGAGCGCGGTCGCCGCGGTGACGATGTTCATGGCGCTCGCGCCCGCCGACAATTCCTGCTCCCACGGCGGCACCTTCGGATGTGGCCTCGTAAAGCTGACCACGCCGATCACCAGCGGCGCATCGGTCAGCCGCCGCTTTTCGACCTCGATATCGGCGGCCGCGGCGTGCGGGTTCTTGCGGGCAAACACGCCTGCGATCACCTCACCGGCGCGCAGGCGGGCATCGCCCTCGAACACGATGAAGCGCCATGGCGAAAGCTTGCCGTGATCGGGCACCCGCGCGCCGATGGTGAGGATGGTGTCGAGCTCGGCCGGCGAGGGGCCGGGAGGCGTCATCTCGCGCGGTTTCACCGAGCGGCGGGATTTCAGGAGTTCGAGGGCGTCGGGCATGGTGGTGTCTTTCGGGGCAGGATCGGAGGTTTCCTAGCGTTGAGATAGTAAAGAAGGGAGGCGGGTGGAAGCGAATTTAGATCGATTGTGACGAGTCGGACCCCGCGCAATCAAAGTTCTTGGTCCCACGGTGGGACTATGATAAGGTTAGCGAGGTGAGAGTGATTGCGCTCAGCACGATCAAGGCCTTTCTCAATCGAGGCGCCGGGGTTGCCGACGCGCGTGACCCGGCAATGGCATGGTTTCGTCAAGTCAGGCAAGCGGACTGGGCCAGGCCGGCGGACGTCAAGCGTGATATCCGCAGCGTCAGCATTCTCAAGGACGGCCGCGCCGTCTTCAATATCGCTGGCAATAAGTACCGCATTGTTGTCTGGATCAACTATCCTTATCGGGTCGTCTACATCAGGTTCATCGGAACCCATCATCAGTATGACGCCATCGACGCGCAGAGCGTGTGAGGTCTTGGGCTATGGTTATCGCACCGATCAAATCCCATCGTGACTACCGTCGTGTCCTGCGTGAGATCGAGGGACTGATGAGGGCGCGGCGCAATACGCCTGAAGGCGACCGGCTCGATGTGCTGGTCACGCTGGTGGAGGCGTGGGAGCGAAGACATTACCGGCTTGATCTGCCCGATCCGGTGGAAGCGATCCGGTATCACATGGAGCAGAATGGACTGCAGCCGCGTGATCTTATTCCCTTTATCGGCAGCCGAAATCGCGTTCACGAGGTACTGAACCGGCGGCGCGAGCTCACGCTCAACATGATCCGGCGATTGCACGAAGGACTCGGTATTCCGGCCGAGTCGCTGATCAAGCTCGGACAACAAAAAGCCGCCTAGGCCACCGGCCACGAGGCCGCAACACCGCCTTTGGACCGATTGTGATCGGGGACTTACGGCTTTCTCGGTTTCGGCGCCGGCGGCACGCCCGGGACGCAATTGATGCTGCCGATGATGTTGGGACCGTACTGGACGAAGCCTGCCGCCGTCGTCGGCGAGTGCGGCGCCGAGATCGGCAGATAGAGATAACAGATGGTCCCGTCGACTGGATCGCGCAGCCGCTGGATCACCGTGTCCTGCAGGGGGCCTGCGAACTGGCGCTCCAATATCATCTTCGGCAACTGTCCCCATTCGGCCAATTCCTGGAATTGTTGCGGGGCGGGCTGGGCGGGTTGCTGCTGCGCGACTGCCGCGCCCGACCAGGTGACCGCGATCAAGGCCGCAAGCGCGACGCGGGACAGGGCGGGAAGGCTGGGTGTCGCGGCGCAATTCGATTGAAGCATGTCAAGCATCTATCCCAGTTAGAACTCGACCGCCATGCCGGCGCGCCCGATATGCTCGTTGCCGCCGCCGTTGGAATAGCTGTCGTACACCACGGTCGGGACGGCAAAATTCAAGCGGTGCGAAATGCCGATGCCGACGCCGGTCTCGCCGCGATAATATCCGGTATTGATGGCAACGGTGGTTTTGCCGGGCGCTGAGGGCATCAGCACCGGCGCGACCGCAACCGCAGCGACGATGCCACGCCGCGCTTCCTGCTGGTTGCTGGCAATTTCATTTTGCAATCCGCCGATCTGCGACTGGAAGCCTGCGACGGTGGACTGCAATTGCCCGACATTGACGGCATCCGTCGCGTTGATGCCGGCGGCGACGTTGGTCAGCCGCCGTTCGTTGCCTTGCGAGCCGAACGACACCGTGTTGGCGGCGGTGTTGGTCGAGCCCGCGCCGATCGCGACCGAGTTCGCCGCCGTCGCCGAGGCGTTGGTCCCGAGCGCTGCGGCATTACTGCAGGTTGCCACCGCGCCATCGCCGAAGGCGGCGCCGCCGTTGCCCGCGGAGGCACCGGCGCCGACCGCAACCGAGCCGGTCGCGACTGCGCCGGTGCCGATCGCAACGGCATTGACGCCGGTCAATTCGCAACGAATCTGAATAAAGACTTGCTGCGGCTTGGTCGGAACGCCGCCGCGCCCCCGGTCGGGAGCGCGCGCGCTGTCTCACGCTGATTTAGCCGTTCGGCGGGACTGGGTTTCCGCCGAGTCCCGGATTGGGCAAAGCTGGCCGGCTCAAGCCGCCGCCTTCGCCCGCTTCACATCTGGCGGCGTTGCTTCATCGACCAGCGCGGCGATCGCCTCGTCCGTCGGCATCACCGTCTGCCCGTCGCTGCCGAGCCGGCGCACCGAAACCGAATGGCTCTCGGCTTCCTTCTTGCCGACCACGAGCAGCGCTGGGATCTTTCGCCAGCGAGTGCTCGCGAACCTTGTAGTTGATCTTCTCGTTGCGCAGGTCGATCTCGACCCGCAGGCCGGCGCGCCGCGCCGCGGCAGCGACCACTTTGGCGTATTCGTCGCCCTCCGAGGTGATCGTGGTGACGACGGCCTGCACTGGCGCCAGCCACAGCGGAAAATTGCCGGCATAATGCTCGATCAGGATGCCGATGAAGCGCTCCATCGAGCCGCAGATCGCCCGATGCACCATCACCGGCGGCTTCTTCGAGCCGTCGTGATCGATATAGAACGCGCCGAACCGCTCCGGCAGGTTGAAGTCGACCTGCGTGGTGCCGCACTGCCAGTCGCGGCCGATGGCGTCGCGCAGCACATATTCGAATTTCGGCCCGTAGAACGCGCCTTCGCCGGGATTGATCGCGGTCTTGATGCGGTGGTTGTGGCCCTTCGCCTCGATCTGCGACAGCACGGTGGCCATCACCCGCTCGGCGTGATCCCACATCGCGTCAGAGCCGACGCGCTTCTCGGGCCGGGTCGAGAGTTTCACCGTGAGTTCTCCGGCGAAGCCGAAATCCTCGTAGACCGAGAGGATCAGGTCGTTGATCTTCAGGCACTCGTCGGCCAACTGCTCCTCGGTGCAGAAGATATGCGCGTCGTCCTGGGTAAAGCCGCGCACGCGCATCAGCCCGTGCATGGCGCCGGACGGCTCGTAGCGGTGCACCACGCCGAATTCGGCCAGACGCAACGGCAGATCGCGGTAGCTCTTCAAGCCGTGCTTGAAGATCTGCACGTGTCCGGGGCAGTTCATCGGTTTCAGCGCAAACCAGCGCTTGTCCTCGGCCTCGTCGCCGGCGGATTGCGCCGCGAACATGTTCTCGCGGTACCAGTCCCAATGGCCGGAGGTCTCCCACAGCGACTTGTCGAGAATCTGCGGCGCATTGACCTCGCTGTAATCCCCCTCGAGCCGCCGCCGCATATAGGCGATCACCGCCTGGAAGATGGTCCAGCCCTTGGCGTGCCAGAACACGACACCGGGGCCTTCCTCCTGGAAATGGAACAGGTCGAGCTCGCGGCCGAGCTTGCGGTGGTCGCGCTTCTCGGCCTCCTCGATCTGCTTCAAATACCCGTCGAGCTCTTCCTGCTTGGCGAACGCGGTACCGTAGATCCGCGTCAGCATCGGATTGTTGCTGTCGCCGCGCCAATAGGCGCCCGCGACCTTCATCAATTTGAACGCGCCGCCGATCTTGCCCGTCGAGGTCATGTGCGGACCGCGGCAGAGGTCGAACCAGTCGCCCTGGAAGTAGATCTTGATCGGCTGGTCGCCGGGAATGGCGTCGACCAGCTCGACCTTGAAGTTCTCGCCCTTGTCGCGGAACACCTGCCTGGTCTTTTCGCGATCCCAGACTTCCTTGGTGAACGGTTTGTCGCGCGCGATGATCTCGCGCATCTTCTTTTCGATTGCCGAAAAATCCTCCGGCGTGAACGGCTCGTTGCGGAAGAAGTCGTAATAGAACCCGTTCTCGATCACCGGGCCGATCGTGACCTGCGTGCCCGGCCACAGCGACTGCACGGCTTCGGCGAGCACATGCGCGCAGTCGTGCCGGATCAATTCCAGCGCGCGCGCATCGTCGCGGGCAACGAATTCGATTTTGGCATCCTGGGGAATCGGATCGTTGAGGTCAAAAAGCGCGCCGTCCAGCGCCATCGCGACGGTGCGCTTGGCAAGCGAAGGCGAAATGCCCTTGGCGATCTCGAGGCCGGTGATGTCCTTGGGAAATTCGCGCGTGGCGCCGTCGGGGAAGGTGAGGGCGATTTTGTGCACGGGCTCGACGGGCTTTAGGTTCGTGAGGCCGAACTTGAAGTCGGACATGGTTTTCTCCTGTAGCTCACTCCTGCGAACGAGCGCAGGTAAGCGGGAACGAGAGCGGTATAGCAGGGGATTCGGCTCCCGCAACCCGCAAAAGCCGGGTATTTGGAGGCCCGAACCTGCCTTCGGGCCGGAGCCGACGCCTGCCGGCAGAGGTTGCGGTGCTACCTCTCATTGTTTAGCCTGCCGCATGCCGGAGCCTCCGGCCTCTCCCCCGATCCTGCCATCCTGATGATGTTTCGCGTCCTCCTTTTCACGGCTCTATTGCTAGTCCATGGCGAGTTGCGCGCGGATCCGCTGACCGAAAAGGCGGGATTTGCGTCGAAGCTGATCATCTATCTGGCAAAGGGTCCGGCCAATTCATGCGGAGCAGGCTGCGATCATTGGATCGCGATTGAAGGGAAAGTCGATCAGGATGCCGCCTCGCGCATTCGCCGCTTCCTGCGAAATGTGAAAGACACGGAGCTTCCGATCTATTTCCACTCGCCGGGCGGCACAGTCGAGCAGGCCCTCGTCATCGGACGCTTGCTGCGTAGCCGCAAGGCGATTGCCCGGGTCGGACGGACGATTGTTGCGGCTTGCGGTTCGGGCACGCAGGCCGACGACGCCTGCGTCAAGATCAAGACGGCCGGCGGCGAAGTCGAGGCCGAGATTGCGACCAGCCATGCGATGTGCAATTCGGCCTGCGGCTATCTGCTTCTTGGCGCAACCACGCGCGAGGTTGCTCCCGATGCGGTGGTGGCCGTCCATAATTCCAAGTTCACCCTTGTCTATCATGGACATCCCTCGGCGGAGCAGATCGCGGCTGCTACCGACCGCGGCATCGCCAAGGCAGATCGGGAGAGAGCGGCATTCATTGCCGCGATGGGCATCAGCCATGAACTCGACGATCTCATCAGAACCGTGAAATTCGAAAGCCCGCACGCGCTCACGCGGTCGGAACTCTATCGATTCGGCATCGATACGCGGTCGATGGCCGAAACCGCGTGGACCCTTCAAACCGCGGCCCGTCCGTACATCCTAAAATCGCGTTGGCAAAGAAGCGTGAGGATGCGTCGTTTCGAACGATGGAATGGCGGCTGTTCTGCGAGAACAAGGATCGCGCGCGGCTGACGTTCATCCGCGAATTTGACAAGGGCGCCGCCGGCGCGAGCGCGGTGATCATGATGGCGGGTTCCGACAAGCCCGTGTCCTTCGGCACATTTCCCGCGCGAATAGGAACGTTCGAGGCCTGGAGCGGGACGATCGCCTCCGCCACCATGAACACGCTGCTCGCCGTCCCGCGTCTGCAAATGGCCGAGGCGACGCTGCTGCCGGGCGGCAAAACCAATCAGGAGATATTCGACATCGACACAAGCGGCCTGGAGCCGGCGTGGACGAAGCTGCTTGCGTCCTGCCCTGCGCCGAACAGCGTGAAGCCGGTGATGGCGTCTCCCAGCCCCACATCCGCTCCAGCGCAGTGAGAAGTGCAACGGAGCTTGAAACCGCGGCGCGCAATACGCAATAACGCCGTTTTCGTGCATCTTCCCGGACCTAAGCGAGCACCAAATATGCAAGTGGCCGCCCGGTCACGGGGGCGTTTTTTGTGAACAAACAAGGGACGCCCCTTAATCCACGGCATGGGTTGCCGCTAAAACAACGCGCTCAGGGCATGGCAAAAGCCGCCCGATCGGGATAAAGGCAATCGCGTCATCGAGGCGAAACCGGTGGATCAAGGTCGTTCGGCCTTGCCCCTCATCGACAGCAAAACCAAAGTGAAGTGAGACGTGATATGAGAATAATCTTGGCATTCGCCGCGGCGCTGTTTTCGGCCGCCGCTCTCGCTCAATCGAGCCCGCCGATGGTCGGCGACAAGCCGCTGGTCCAGGTCAAGCCGCACAGGGCTGCGATGCCCGGCAAGCTGCAATCGGTGGCCGTCAGGTTGGAGCAATGCCTCGACATCGATGATGGAACGAAAGGGCGGCTGGATTGCTACGACGCGGTGATTACGCCGGCGCCGAAGCCCAAGGCGATGACCGCCAAAGGCGTTTCCGATTGCCGCTTCACCAAGGAAGAAGACGAGCGGCTGGCCTGCTTCAACGGTTTTGTCGAGAGCATGCCCAAGCTGCCGAAGTCGTGAGGCTAGCGAGCCAGGCGCTTAATCGCTGATCCGCGTCAGAATCGCGTGGAAGGCGACGCCCGGCACTTGCAGTGCGGTGCCTTCGAAGGCGACCATGCGGCCGTCTTCTCTTCCCTTCAGCGTCAGCGTCACCCTGTCGGTGCCGAACAGCGACTTGAACGCCGGATCGTCATTGTGGCGTTCGGTCGAGACCTTGACCTGGATCGAGCTGCCTTCGCCGCTGTAATGGCCGATGAACGCAAAGGCGGAATTTCCGCCGCGGAGCTTGCCGGAGGTCGCGTATATCACGCCGCAGCCGGCCCCATGCGCGGTGTGAAACTCAACCTTGTAAAGGCCTTCCTGCAATTGCTCGTCTCCGGAAGTTGCGGAATTGATTTCGTCGTACCTTAGGGCGCTGCAATGCAACGAACAATCCCGGACGCCGCTAAAGAATGCGGCGGCGTCAGCCTTGCAATTTGACTAGATTTTGATCGAAGGCGACGTGGCGTCGCGGCGCGAAGATCAAGGCGCTATTGGCTCGCCGCCGATGACGTGCCGGCCGCGACCCTCATGGAAGGCGTCGTCGCCATCTTCACCAGCACTTCCTCGATCGGGTTCTTGGTCCAGGCGTGGGTGACGTAGTCGCGATGCGTCACGCCCTCGGGCGTTTCGACAAAGCGCACGCTGCCCGGCCGCAACGGCTCGTCCATGTCCTCGGAAACGGCGATGCCCTTTGCCTTGAGCATGCTCATCAGCTCGCGGTCGTGGCGGGCGGTGTAATGGGTGTAGGAGCTGACGAAGAAACCGGACCGGTGTTGTTCGATCCATGACGCGAACTTGTCGAGCTCTCCATAGACCGCGTCGAGCAGGAACACGCCGTGGACGCGATCGCTGACGCCGCCGACCTCGAGGCTCCAGGCGGTCGGCAGGAAGCCGCCGCTATAGCCGACGATGATGATCGGCATCTTGGCGAACGCTTTTTCAGCACCGGGATCGCCGTAGAGGCGGGCGAGCTGAGGGGCGGACTTGTCCATGAAGCGTTTGAAGCCGCCGGGCTGCCAGAACTTGCCGGCGGAGGAATCGAAGGCATCGACCGCGAGTTGCGGCGCCAGCAACACGGCATTGACGCCGGAATCGGTGATCTGCTGCGGCACCAATTGGCGGTCGCGCACGTCGCGCTCCAGCGTCGCGCCGTTGCCGTGGAAGAACACGACGATCACGCCGGGTTTGCGGACGTCGAAATTTTCCGGGATATGCAGCAGCACGCGGTTGTCGTTGTAGGTCTCGTCCTGCCAGTAGACCCGGCCGGAATAGCTGCGGTGGCCGCGGCGATCGCCCTTGGCGACGTTGAGGAACGGCGCGTCCGATGCGGGATTGTTGCCGTAATAGGGAAAGGCCGAGGATTTCATGCTGACCAGCGTCGTCAGATCCTCTTTCAGCGTCGGGCGTTGGTAGGGCAGATCCGGACCCAAGGAAGCGACCCGGTAAGACGCGGGGGCGGCCTGGGCCACGCGCTTTGGCGCGAAGTCCGACATCGGGTGCAGCGCCAAGCTCTCGCTCGCGCTCGGGAAGCGGTCCCTGAACGCCGGTGCCGGGAAGCGGTCCTCGAACGTGTCCGCCGACGAATCTTGCATATTCGCCGCCAGCTGACCCGGGCTCGGCGCCCGGCTGCATTGAGCCAACGTCAGGGACAGCGGCACAACAACGCAAGCCGCGGCAAGCGAGCGCCATCGGACACGAGCGTCCGCGCACGGCTGCGTCACCCGGTCCGCGAAATCACATTTATGGAATTTCGGATCGACTCCGACCATCCACCCACTGCCCCCAAAGTCTACCCGCTCAATGTCTGCCCGTACAAACGACCAATTTGATCGTGTCGCGTTTAGGCGACGTTAAGGCTTCCGGAAAAACTCCCCACATCCGGAAACCTCAAAAGAACAACCAATGAGGGCCAAGAACAACACCAAATCGTGTCCTGATTGTGGGACGGCCACCCCGGTCTCGCAACGCCGTAACATTCCGGATGGTCCAGAATGGGCCAATTAAGGTATTATAGTACCTAATTGACCTGGCTGCATTTAACCCGTGTTAGCCCTGCTTGAATTGGAGGGCACCAACCCTCACGATGACGGTTTGGGGGTGTATCGCCCAGGGTAGCGACCGACATGACGGTACCAGAGACGGGAAGCGCGGCGTGGCCTGGCCGGCTTCTCGGGGGCGGGCCGACGGTTTCGGTCCTGGTGGCTTCCGCAATTGTCGTGGCCGACATGATCGGCGTCGGCGTCTTCACCAGCCTCGGCTTTCAGGTCAAGGACATCCCTTCGGGTTTTTCGATCCTGTTGCTCTGGATCGTCGGCGGCATCGTCGCGCTGTGCGGGGTGTTTTCCTATAGCGAACTCGGCGCGATGTTTCCGCGCTCCAGCGGCGAATATAATTTCCTGAGCCGCGCCTATCATCCGGCCTTCGGCTTCCTGGCGGGCTGGGTTTCGGCAACCGTCGGTTTCGCGGCGCCGGTGGCGCTGGCCGCGATGGCGTTCGGCGAATATGGCAAGGCGGTGCTGCCCGGTGCCGCGCCGACCGCGCTCGCCATCGCCCTGGTATGGCTGGTGTCGCTGGTGCAGCTCACCGGGGTGAAGCATTCCTCCACCTTTCAGTTGATCTCGACCATTCTGAAGGTCGCGCTGATTGTTGGCTTCCTGATCGCGGGATTTGTGATCGGCACGCCGCAGCCCATTTCGTTCGCGCCCTCGCTATCCGACGTCGCGCATGTCACCAGCGCGCCGTTCGCGATCGGCCTCGTCTTCGTGATGTATTCGTTCTCGGGCTGGAACGCCGCCACCTACATCATCGGCGAGATGCGCGACGCCAAGCAGAACCTGCCGCGGGCGCTATTGACGGGGACGCTGATCGTGCTCGTGATCTACGTGGCGCTGAACGCGGTGTTCCTGCACACCGCCCCGATCGACAAGCTCGCCGGCCAGCTCGACGTCGCCACCATCAGTGGCAGCTACATCTTCGGCGACACGGGGGGACGCATCGTCGCGGCGATGATCTGCATCGGGCTGGTGTCCTCGATCTCGGCGATGATGTGGATCGGTCCCCGGGTGACGATGACCATGGGGGAGGACATCCCGGCGCTGAAGCTGTTCGCCCGCAGGTCGGCAAACGGCGCGCCGGCCTATGCCATTGTGTTCCAGCTTGCGGTGGCGAACCTTCTCTTGTTCACGCGCAGCTTCGAGGCGGTGCTCGATTTCATCCAGTTTTCGCTGCTGTTCTGCTCGTTCTTCACCGTGCTCGGCGTCATCAAGCTGCGCATCACCCGCCCTGAGCTGCCGCGGCCGTATCGCGCCTGGGGATACCCGGTAACCCCTTTGGTTTTCCTGCTCGTGACCGCGTTCATGATGTACTATCTTTTGACCGAGCGGCCGCTACAGTCATTTCTGGGTACGCTGATCATGATTTCGGGCCTTTTGATCTACACCATTCTCCACGGGCGGACCGATCCGGACGCCGCGGCTCCATCCGCAGGCCCCGATTAGAGATGTTTCACAAGAGGAAATTCGCGGCCGTCGCCGCAGCCTTGATCCTCGCGGCCACCAGCCCTGCGCGCGCGGCCGATACCGTGACCGCCGACGACACCGCGCGTTTCCTCGCAGGGTTGCAGCCGTCGGCGGATTCGCCCCTGACGCCGCTGACCCGGGACCCGGCCTGGCAGCACCATGCCAAATTCTTCGACAGCGCCTTCGCGCAGCTCGAGCAGCACCAATTGTCGAAGGTCCGCGCCTGGGCCGATAGCAACCTGGCGGCGCCGCGGCCGACCATGTTCTACATGTTCTCAGGCCCGGACTTCCTCTACGCCAACGCGTTCTATTCAAAGGCTTCGACCTATGTGCTGAGCGCGCTCGAGCCGCCGGGCGCGGTGCCGGATCTGACCCGGCTGCCGCACGGCGCGGTCGAAGCCGCGCTCTATAACGTCGAGCACTCGCTCGGCTCGATCCTGAGCTTCAGCTTCTTCATCACCAAGAAAATGAAGGTCGACCTGCACGCAAGCGAGATCAGCGGCACGCTGCCGATCCTCTATGTCTTCCTGGCGCGCTCGGGAAAGACCATCCACAGCGTCACGCCGGTCGCGCTCGACGACAAGGGCGCCGTATATGCCGGAAACCAAAACCCCGGTAGCAACGCGACGCATGGTCTGCGCATCGCCTTCGCCGGCAAGGACGGCGTGGAGAGGACGCTGTATTACTTCTCGACCGATCTTTCCAATTCCGGCGTCAAGGCAAGCGGTTTCCTCAAATTCTGCGAGACGCTTGCGCCCGGCAACAGCCTGATCAAGAGCGCGTCCTATCTCCTTCATTCCGGCAATTTCTCCGTGGTGCGCGACTTCATCCTCAATAAGAGCGCGACCATCATCCAGGACGATTCCGGCATTCCGCTCGCCTATTACAACCCGAAGAAATGGCGCTTCTTTCCGTTCGGCCGCTATGCCGGACCGATCGCGGAATTCCGGGGAAAGTATCAGGAGCAATATGCCGAGCTGTTCACGCGCGCCCAGCCGATGGATTTCGGGATCGGCTATCGCTGGCGCTCCTATGAATCGAACCTGCTTTTGTCGGTCAGACTGCCCGATGACGGCGCGGGACATGTCGATGCCACGGCATCGACCGAACCTGTGGCAGCGCCGAAGCCGCCCCGTCCGAAAAAGCCGCGTCCGGCGCCGCATCGAGCCGCCGCGGGGGTACTTCTGGTTTCCGCGTTAGAGCATGACCCGGACCCGAAGGGCCGCGTTAGCGCAAAGTGGGAACCGGTTTTCCCTTAGCTAACAAACGCGGAACGCGTTTGCGCGGAGGTCATGCTCAAACAATAAACCAAAGCGCGATAGCGAAGCTATCGCGCTTTGAATTACCAGCGCACGCTTTGGCTCGGCACGATGAAGGCCGAAGCGTTCGGTGGCGGTGAAGAATCCGCGAAGTAAAGCCACGCTGCGACGATGGCGATGAACAGCGCGATGATCGCAAGCAGGTCGATCTGCCGGGGATCGTGACCGTGGCGGCTGATTTTCCAGCGCATTGTTTGTTTCCTCCCGAGGGGGAGCAAATCAACGCGAGCGGAACGCGCGGGTTCCATCCGAGCCGTGCTCGCCGCCTACGGCGCGTTGACGCCGCGCCAGCGTCCGTATCGCCACGGCAGGTACCATCGCGCGCCGGGCGGCGCCGTCAGCGGCACATTATCGATGCCCGAGGTGCCGAAGGGATGGCAGCGCAACAGCCGCGCCAGCGTCATCCATCCGCCGGCCCAGAGCCCAAAACGCTCGATCGCTTCGTCGCCATAGATCGAGCAGGTCGGCAAGTGGCGGCAGTTGTAGCCAACCAGAGGCGACAACGTATGGCGGTAGATCCAGATCAGTGCGCGGCCGGCGTTGCGGGGCATCCGATGCAGGGCTCGATGCAGTGCTTGGGAACCGTGAACGTGGGAACATGAGTGTTTGTTGGGCGCCATGCCCTGATCCTGAGCGCGGATTTGCGCGGTTGCCAAGCATGGAACTGATGGCTTCGACAATCGTGCCACACTTTCCATACTATCTGGTGGCAGCGCAGCAAGTCGCTATGGACGATAGGTAATCCCCCGGATACCATTTTGTGACGTCCGTGTGATAGATAGAATCGATTGATGTCGCGGTGGGGCTTGCCGGGCTAGATTTGGGGCTTGGGGAAGGAATCAGTTTGAGTCTCTTGAGGTCGCCCGATTTTCGCACCTTCGCGCTGCTCGGCACAGCCATGCTTTGCCTTGCTGCTCTTGTCGCCCCGTTTCGTTGTGCGGCGCAGGCCGGGACTACCCTCGAAGAACGCAAGATGCCGATGAAGTTCGGCTGGGTCGCCTGCCAGCCCAATTGTCGCGGCTGGGTCAGCGCGGTCGGCATCGTCACCGCCGACACCCCGAAGGAGTTCGACGATTTTGAGCGCGGCCGCCAGCTTGCCGGCGCGACGGTGGTGCTGGATTCCAGCGGCGGCTCGGTCAACGATTCCATCGCGCTCGGACGGCACTTTCGCGAGCTTGGCATGCTGACCACGGTCGGCGTCAGCGTTTCGACCCACACGCCTTTAGGCGATCGCGCCAGCGTCTCGCCGGAGGCCTATTGCGAGTTGATGTGCGTGTTCCTGCTGCTATCGGGCAAGACGCGCTACGTGCCGGCGCCCGCGCATGTGCGCGTGCATCAGATCTGGATGGGCGATCGCGCCGACGACGCCAAAGCCGCGAGCTACACCGCGCAGGATATGACCATCGTGGAACGCGACCTCGGGCGGCTCGCCAAATACACCTTTGACATGGGCGGCGCGGGCGATCTCTTGGCGATCTCCCTGAGCGTGCCGCCGTGGGAAGACCTGCATGAATTGTCGCCGGCCGAACTGCGGCTGACCAATCTGGTGACCACGGATCGTCTCGCCGAGGTGCTGCCGCAAACCGAACGGCAAATCGAACGATCTGTGCCGGTCGCGCGAAGTGACGGCGAAGCCGGTGCACGATCGCTTCGTGAGCAACGCGGCGGATGCGGAAGCCGCGGAGCCGCCGGTGAAATCGACCAAGACCGCCGAAGCGCTCGCTCCCGAGCGGCAGCGTCGCCGTAACGGCTCCGGCGCGATAACTATCAGCCCCGCGCCGCGGCCGGCTGCTTGGCCTTGGCTTCGATCTGGCCGATCGCATCGACCACCGCATCGAAGGTCAGCATGGTCGAGGCATGGCGCGCCTTGTAGTCGCGTACCGGTTCCAGCAGCGCGATATCGGCCCATTTGCCTTGCGGGGGGCTGCCGTTTTCCTTCAGCATCTTGCGCACGGTCTCACGCAATTCGCGCAACTCGCTTGCGGTCGAGCCCACGACATGGCTCGCCATGATGGAGGAGGAGGCTTGCCCCAGCGCGCAGGCCTTCACATCATGGGCGAAGTCGGTGACCACGGGGCCGTCCATCCTGAGATCGACCTTCACCGTCGATCCGCAGAGCTTGGAATGCGCGGTGGCGCTGGCGTCGGGGGCGGCCAACCGGCCAATGCGTGGGATATTGCCGGCCAGCTCAATGATCCGCTTGTTGTAGATGTCGTTCAGCATGCGATCGAGGTCTTCCGGCTGGCGCGTCCGATCGGCCTTGGCGGCCGGGCTTCACCGTCCTATATAGGGAGCCAGGCGGCGGAAATACAATCCAGCCGTATCCTCAGGCGTCCGGCGGCAAGCCGCCTCGTCTGCCGGTGACACTCCGGTCCGAAAACGACCGGTCGAACGGAGTTGACATGGACGCCTTGATCAAAACCATCCGCCCCAGCAAGCCTTCAGAGGTCAAGTCTTCAGAGGTAAAGCCGTCCGAGGCAAAGCTTCCGGAAACACGCCCTGCAGAACTGGACCCTTCCGAGTTCCTTGCTGCCGCGGTGCGCGCCGACCAGCCGCGTCCGTCGCGCCACGAAGCGGAAGCGGCGGTGCACACGCTGTTGGCCTATATCGGCGAGAACCCCGGCCGCGAGGGCCTTCTGGATACGCCGCGCCGCGTGGTGGAGGCCTTCGACGAGCTTTACCAGGGCTACCACCAGTGCCCGGCGGAGGTGCTCGACCGTACCTTTGGCGAGACCGCGGGCTATGACGACTTCGTGCTGGTGCGCGACATCGAGTTCACCTCGCAATGCGAGCATCACATGATGCCGTTCTACGGCAAGGCGCACATCGCCTACACGCCGGTCGAACGGGTCGTCGGCTTGTCGAAGCTGGCGCGGCTGACCGACATTTTCGCCCGCCGCCTGCAGACCCAGGAACATCTCACGGCGCAGATCGCGGCCGCGATCGATGAAATCCTCAAACCGCGCGGCGTTGCGGTGATGATCGAAGCGGAGCATACCTGCATGTCGGTGCGGGGCGTCGCCAAGCATGGTGCGATGACCTTCACCAGCCGCTTCACCGGCATGTTCCGCGACAATCCGGCGGAGCAGGCGCGTTTCCTGTCCATGGTGCGAGGGTCGAACCGGTAACCTCGCGAGAGACTTGCGAGGCTGCCCGTGTCTAATTCCTCAGGCATCGATGAGCGCGAAGAGGGGCTTGGCTTCCAGCCCAAATTCGACGCGTCGGGGCTCGTCACCTGCGTTGCGACCGATGCCTCAACCGGCGATGTCTTGATGGTCGCGCATATGAACGAGGAAGCCCTGCGCAAGACCATCGACAGCGGCGAGGCCTGGTATTTCAGCCGTACGCGCAACGCGTTGTGGCGAAAAGGTGAGACGTCAGGTCAAACCCAGCGCGTGCTCGAGATGCGGATGGACTGCGATCAGGATGCAGTCTGGCTCCGCGTCGAGCAGGTGGGCGCCGCCTGCCACACCGGCCGGCACTCCTGCTTCTACCGCAAGGTCACGGCAGGCGAGGGCGGGCCGCGGCTCGCGTTCGTGGACGCGGAACGGCTGTTCGATCCGAAGGCTGTTTACCGGACGTGAGGGCGCGGCTGCGCCTTAACCTGGCATTAACCACGACCGCCGCAGGGTGACGGCGATATGAGCGCCTTTTTGGGAGAAGAGGCGCCCAGACAGCCCC
Source organism: uncultured Alphaproteobacteria bacterium (assembly GCA_963777475.1). GTDB lineage: Bacteria > Pseudomonadota > Alphaproteobacteria > Rhizobiales > Xanthobacteraceae > Bradyrhizobium. The sequence continues at coordinate 39,283 of CAVZQX010000027.1, read as the reverse complement.
ATTCGGTCCGCGGGGAGCGGAGCACTTTATGTCGGTCGACACTTCAAACGCCACGGCAACGCCAGGGGTAGACACCTCGCGCGCGCGGGTAGCCGGCGCGATCAAGCAGGCTGCGAACGCCACCGGCGCCAGCTTCCAATACCTGCTCGCCACCGCCAAGATGGAATCCGATTTCAACTCGAGCGCGGGCGCCTCGACTTCGTCGGCGCACGGGCTGTTCCAATTCATCGAGCAGACCTGGCTCGGCACCGTGAAGGAAGCCGGCAGCCAGCTTGGCTACGGCCAATATTCCGACGCCATCAGCAAGACGTCGTCCGGCAACTACACGGTCAGCGATCCCGCGACGCGCAAGGCGATCATGAAGCTGCGCGACGACCCGGTCGCTGCCTCGGCGATGGCGGGCGTGCTGACGCAGTCCAACAGCTTCCAGCTCACCGGCCAGATCGGCCGTCGCCCGACCGACGGCGAACTCTATATGGCGCATTTCATGGGGGTGGGCGGCGCCGCCAAGCTGATCAACAGCGCCGAGGACAATCCGCAGGCGTCCGCCGCGCGGCTGTTTCCCAACGCCGCCGCGGCCAACCGCTCGATCTTCTATGATCGCCAGGGCGGCGCACGCAGCGTCTCCGATGTCTATTCGGTATTGACCTCGCGCTACGCCGGCGCCGCCAATTCGCCGGCGACGCAGACCGCGCTGGCGATGTACGGGAACACACAGCCGGTCTACCTCGGTCGCGAGCGCCACGCGGCCCACGTCATCGATCGACAACGCCGCCTATCTCTCGACATTCCCCAATGTCGGCTGCCGCAAGCCCGGTCACGGTCGCATCGAGCCCGACGTCGGGCAGCGACCCTTCATCGAACGTCCCGGTATTCCGCTCGCTGTTCCAGGTCGACGATCAGTCCCAACCGGTCTCGTCGACGGTTCGCGCCCTATGGGGCAATTCCGCCTCGCTGACGTCGGTCGCAAGCGCCGACAACGCTGCCCCGGCAACGAGCGGTGGCGCGCCGCAGCCGCTCGATCTCTTCAGCGATCGCAACGGCACCTTCTCAAGCTAGCGAACAGGCAGGTGACCCTGCCTTCATCGCCGCGCGGGCGCGGCGGCATCCCGCAGCTTTGTCGCAGCAAAGGCTGTGCGGATGACCTTGTACGATTTCAGGTAGAGCGGTAGCCTCCGCCCCGCAGATTTCACTGCCTGTGGAGGATATTCTATGTCCATTGATGTAAAAGTTTATGACAACGGCGATCATACTTGCCTCGTCTGGCTGCCAGCCAACCTTAATCCGATCAAGGGATGTCGCGGTTTCACGGTCCGCCGCGTCGCCAAGGGCGCCGCTGACGCCTACCTGCATGGCTTCGTCGGATTCTCCGACGACGACAAGCTCGATCCCACCGCGCCCTGGAAGCATCCGGTGCAGCGCTTCATGTGGTGGGATTACGGCGTGACGCCGGGCCAGGTCGTGCAGTATTCCGTGGTGCCGGTGATCGGAGACCAAGACAACCTGCAGCTTGCGACCGACCAGGCCAGCCCTCTGACGCCGGAGTTGACGATCTCCGGTCAGATGACACCCAAGGTCTCGGCTTATTTCAACAAGGGGATCGTAGCGGCGCAGTGGGTGTCGCGCGTGCTCGCCTCGCTAGGCCCGAACCCGAAGATCGCCGACCTGATTGCAACGCCCGGCAATCCCTTGCGGAACGAGTTGAGCGGGCTGTTGCGCCCGAATATCCTGAACATGCTCGCCGACGTGCAGAAGAACAACGGCGAGATTTATGCCGCGCTGTACGAGCTCAACGACCCGGAGCTCAAGGCGGCTTTGAAAGCGTTCGGCAAGAAGTGCCATTTGATCCTGGCCAACGGCGCCTTCAGTGCCAAGAACGATAACGATGAGAACAAGGCGGTGCGGGCGGAATTGAGCAATGTCGTGGATCTGCACGACCGCCTGGTTCCGCAGGGACACTTCGCGCACAACAAGTTCCTGGTAGCTTGCGATTCCGCCGGCAATCCCCAGCGCGTTCTCTCCGGCAGCACCAACTGGACCATGACCGGACTGTGCACGCAGGCCAACAACGGCATCATCGTCAACGATCCGCAGCTTGCCCAGAATTTCCTCGACGAGTGGAAGTTGCTGGAAGCCGCCGGAAACGCCTATCCGTCAAGCCTGGCTACCAAGAACTCAACGGCCAAAACGTTCAGTGTCGACGGCGGCACCATCACACAATGGTTTGCACCAACCAGCGCCGGACAGGACCTCGATTATGCGCGCAAGCTGATCAACGGTGCCAAGCAGGGCATCCTGTTCCTGTTCTTCAATCCCGGCGTGTTTGTCGGATCGGACCAGCCGGAAAACAAATGGACGCTGCTGCAGAACATCCTGTTCCGGCACCATGAGGGCGCGGCGAACTTCGACGGTAGTCTCTATATCCGCGGCGTGGTGAACCAGGAGATCGCCGGCCTCACCACGGAGTCGACCGGGGCAGGACCGGCCAAGCCCTCTGCCCATGCCGCGCTCGATCCGACGGCAGCCACTCCCGTCACGCTGTTCAACGGCGGCAAGCAACCGCCGCAGCACCTCGGCTATGAATCGATGGTGCCCACGAACATCAAGGACACCTTCCATGATTGGGCGACCGAAATCCTCGGGGCCGGCGTTCACATTCACAGCAAGGTCATCGTGCTCGATCCGTTCGGCGATCATCCAGTGGTCATGACCGGGTCGCACAACCTCGGCTTCAAGGCGTCAACCAAGAACGACGACAACCTGATGATCGTCGAGGGTAACGCGCCGCTGGCGGCCGCTTACGCGGCCAACATCATCGCGATCTACCAGTCCTATCGCTGGAACGCCTATGTCGAGGCGCACCGGCAAGACCCCAAAGTCTGGCACGGGCTTATCGACAAAGACGATTGGCAGGACGACTATCTCGCCGGCGACGAACTGGCCGAATTGACCTTCTGGATGGGAGCTTATCGCCCGGCTGCAACGTCTTCCGCGCCGCCGCCGCCACTTCAACACGTGCCCGCGGGCCCGCCGCCTGCCGCAACTCCCTCGCCGGCGGCCGCGACACCATCTCGCGGCCCGAGAAGGCGGCACCCGGCCAAGATCGCCGCGGCGAGAAAGAAGAGAGCGACGAAGACATCGTCACCTAAGAAAAAGAAGGCCGCAAAGAAGCGGCTGGCAAAGGCAAAAAAGGCGAAAAAGGCCAGGAAGGGGTAGTGCCGCCGGTCCGCTATCGGCGTCCCGGGTTCGCTCGTCTTTAGCAGCATGATCGGGAAAAGTGGGAACCGGTTTTCCCTTAGCTAACAAACGCGGAACGCGTTTGCGCGGAGATCATGCTCAAGACAACAGATGAGATCATGATCCGATTCAATTCAATCGGATCATGATCCAGGGCTGCGCGTCCCCCGCAAGGCTGCACCGAATGGTGCGGTAGGTGGAGGCCGCACCCGCCCTTAACAAAACGTCAATAAAACCAGCCGCTTATGGTGAACGCTTTGTTAAGCGTCGTGGTTTATTTTGTCTTGCAGTGACGCGCTCTGCGTCACAAACGGTTTCTCGGTTGCGTAAGCCGGCAGGACAATGATCGTTCGGCAGTTCATCAATTGGATAAGGACCGCTTCCGCCGGCGAGCGGGCGGAGGCTACACGATCGCTGGCGCGGGCCTGGCTGATTTCCGATCTCTCCGAGGACGACCGTGCCGCCGCCGAAGGCGCGCTTCTGATGCTGCTCGACGATGCATCGCCGCTGGTGCGGCAGGCCATGGCTGAAGTCTTCGCGCGCAGTTCGGAGGCGCCGGCCGCGATCGTGCAGGCGCTGTCGCTCGACCAGCCCTCGGTCGCGCTTCCGGTTCTCGAACATTCACCGCTTTTGATCGACGCCGACCTCGTCGACATCGTCGCGACCGGCGATTGCGAGATGCAATGCGCGATCGCGCGCCGCGTCCATCTGCCTGCCTCCGTTTGCGCCGCGATCGCCGAAGTCGGCAGCGCGGCGGCGGCGCTGGAGCTGATCGAAAACGCCTATGCCGAGCTTGCGCCGTTTTCGTGGGACCGCATCGTCGAGCGCCATGGTCATCTGGCCGCGATCCGGGAATCGATGCTGGTGCTGGAAGACCTGCCGGCTGCGACGCGTGCCGCGCTGGTCGCCAAGCTCTCGGAGACGCTGGCGCAATTCGTGGTCGCCAGGAACTGGCTTTCCGCCGACCGGGCAGGTCGGATCGCAAGCGAGGCTCGCGATCGTTCGACCATCAATATCGCGGCGCGTTCGCGCGGCGAGGATATGCGCGGCCTGGTGTGGCATCTGCGCGAGACCTCCCAGCTCACGGCCGGGCTGATCCTGCGCGCGCTGTTGTCGGGCAATCTCGAACTGTTCGAAGCGGCGCTCGCCGAATTGTCTGGCCTGCCGCAGCCGCGCGTCTCGGCGCTGCTGCACGACCGCGCCGGCGCCAGCATGCATGCGCTGTTGCGGCGCGCCGGCTTGCCGGAGTCGACCTTTGCAGCGTTCCGCGTCGCGCTCGAGGTCTGTCACGAAATTGGTTTCGCCGACTCCGCGGGCACGGCCGCGCGGCTGCGGCGGCGGATGGTCGAGCGCGTGCTCACCCACTGCGAGACCGAGGAAAGCGCCACCGATCAGCTCCTGATCCTGCTCAGGCGCTTTGCCACCGAGTCGGCGCGCGACGAAGCGCGCCTGTTCTGCGAGGAACTGGTGGCGGAGCAGGCGATCGCGCCGCTGTCGCACGCGCTGATCGCGGCGTAGGCGATGCTCACGCAAAAAATTGGATGTCGTGGGGTGGGCTAAGCGTAGCGAGCCCACCATTCAGTGATCATCGAGAGAAGATGGTGGGCACGGCGCAAGCGCGCCTTTGCCCACCCTACAATTCTGCTTTTGGGATGCGATCGGCTGTTACTCCCCCGGCACGATGCTCGGCGCCAGGATGGCCTCGAGATGCTCGGGGCGGTCGCGATTGACGTGGGCCAGATATTCGTCCGCGACGCCGCGCAACCGCCGGCTCAATTCGCCGGAGACTGTCGCGCTGTCGAGCTTGGTGTGATCGTTCACGATCGCCTGGATCGCATTGATGTGATGGGTGATCAGTTCGGACGGCACCTTCTCGAGATCGGGCGCGTGCTCGATGATCCGGCACAGGCTGTCGGCGGCCGCGGCCGCGGAGGGATAACCGAAGGTGGCGGCATCGCCCTTGATGTCATGGGCGGCGCGAAACAGCTCTTCGCATGCGGCGCTGGTGAAGCCGCCACTCACAATGGCGGCGTACGCGGCGGAAAGCCGAGCGGCTTCCGTCAGCATCCAGTCCTTGAATTCGCCTGACAGCCCGGCCAGTGCTTTCTCCGCGCGCGCGACGGGATCGTCGAGATCCTTGCCGCCGACGCGCCGCAAGACCTTGCGCAGCGGATTGGGCTGGGTGATGACGTGGTGATCGGCGAAGGCCTTGACCTTGATCGCCGCGGGCTTGTCGTTGGCCATGGATTGCTCCTTGCCTCGCTAAGACGCGATGCCGTCGAGATGGATCGTCATCGCGTATCTCGCTCATTGTTTGAGCATGATCCTCTCGGAAAACCGGTACCCACTTTTCCGGATCACGCCCTAGGCTAGCTAGACAGAGGAACGGGCCTTGTCGAGCAGCGACGGCTGCTGCATGACCTCGACTTCGCCGCCGACCCGGCGCTCTGGACCGATATAGGCGTTGCTGGTGTTGCGCCGGCGATCCGGGCCGAAATAGGTCTTGGTCTTGATGAACGGGCGCGGATTGGCGACGACGTTCAGAATGCGCTGATAGAGCCCTTTGGCCGAGATCGGCTTGGCGAGAAATTCGGTCACGCCGGCGTCGCGCGCCACCGTCACGCGGCGCTTTTCCGAATGCCCGGTGAGCATGATGATCGGTGCAAAGGGATTGCCCTTGGATTCCGGCTGCCGGATCATCTGCGCAAGTTCGAGCCCGTCGAAGATCGGCATCGCCCAGTCGGTGATGACGATGTCGGGGACGTAATGAGTATACATTTCGAGCGCGGTAGCGCCGTCCTCGGCTTCATAGACCTCGCGCGCGCCGAACGAATGCAACAGCGTCCGCAGGATGCGGCGCATGTGCGGATTGTCGTCGCAGACGAGAAATCGCAGCTTGTTGAAATCGATGCGGAACATGGCCGGCCCAAGAGAGCGCTGGTGCGAGCACCGGTAAGATCACCGGTGAGGTCGGTATACCAGCGTTAACCCTATCGCGGCCTTGGTTAACGAAGGGTTGCGATCCCGCTCTCCGTGCGCCGGTCAATATCCGAATTGTTCGCGCAGGATGCGCTCTTCGAGGCTGTGGCCGGGGTCGAACAGCATCCGCATCGAAATGGTGCGGTCGGACAACACCTCGACGCGGCGGACATCGCGCACCTCGTCGTGATCGGCCGCGGCGGCGACGGGGCGTTTCTCGACTTCCAGCGCCTCGATGATCACATAGGCGGTGTTCGGCAGCAGGGCGCCGCGCCAACGCCGCGGACGGAACGCGCTGATCGGCGTCAGCGCCAACAGCGCGGCGTTGATCGGCAGGATCGGTCCCTGCACCGAGAGATTGTAGGCGGTCGATCCGGCCGGCGTCGACACCAGGATGCCGTCGGCAATCAGCTCCGGCATGCGCTCCTGTTCGTCGATCAGGATCCGCAACTTCGCCCCCTGGTTGGTCTGGCGGAACAGCGCGACTTCGTTGATGGCGTGGTGGATGTGGACGACGTCGTGGACGTCGGTGGCGCGCATCAATAGCGGATTGATCAGGGATTCGCGGGCGGCGGCCAGGCGCGCGCGCAGGTCGTACGCGCTGAATTCGTTCATCAGGAAGCCGACGGTGCCGCGGTGCATGCCGTAGATCGGCTTTCCCGTGCGCATGTGCTGGTGCAGCGTCTGCAGCATCAGCCCGTCGCCGCCGAGCGCTACCACGACGTCGGCTTGGTCCGGATCGCAATTGCCGTAGAGCTCGATGAGCTGCGCCAGCGCCTCCTGCGCTTCCACGCCTGCGCTCGCGACGAAGGCGATCCGGTCATATCGCAGGGGGCTACGTATCATGCGTGCTCTTGATGACGCTGAAGAGGCGGGAGCGCCGAGGGTCGTCTATACGACTTGGGGCGCTGTTGTCGAGATCGGCCTTCGCATGGGGAGGCCTGCTTGTCATGCCGGCAAGCTTGCGAGTACCGTCAGTCTGTCGCAATTTCACACTAGAAACGGCCGCGATGCTGGGGTCCAGGTCGCAAGGCCTTCAGTCCGTCGCAAAAAGGGAGAACATAGGTCATGGCCGTCGCCTTGTCGGCACCGCGCCAGCTCAGCGTCGCATTTGCGCTGGCGGCAATTTTGATCGCGGGCCATCTCCACGCCGAGGATATGCCGGCGCCAGCCGCCATGGGGGCAGAAGGCCGGGCAGGGCCCGCGCAGCGGCGCCAGCCCCGCCAATCCCGCTTCGCCGCCGACCGCCGAGCAGCACAAGCTGCCGCCGGATTCGACGACCAAGCAGAGCCTCGATCTTCCCGGCCGTAACCTCGCCTTTACCGCGACCGCAGGCTCAATCCGCCTGTTCGACGACAAGGGCGAGCCGCAGGCCGATATCGCCTACACGTCCTATCAATTGGATGGCGCCGATCATGCCACGCGTCCCGTGACTTTCGTCTTCAACGGCGGTCCGGGCGCGGCCTCCGCCTGGCTGCAACTGGGCAACAACGGCCCGTGGCGGCTCGCCATCAACGCAGACCAGGTGACGCCTTCCGCCTCCCCCGACCTGCAGCCCAATGCCGAGACCTGGCTCGACTTCACCGACCTCGTCTACATCGACCCCGTCGGTACCGGCTATAGCCGCTTCGTCGCGACCGGCGACGACGTACGCAAGAAGTTCTTTTCGGTTGACGGCGACGTCGGCTCGATCGCGGTGACGATCCGGCGCTGGCTGGAAAAATACGATCAGGCTCGTGTCGCCGAAATTCATCGTCGGCGAAAGCTACGGCGGCATACGCGGGCCGAAAATCGTGCGCAATCTGCAGACCGAGCAGGGCGTCGGTGTGAAGGGATTGATCCTGATCTCGCCGGTGCTCGACTTCCGCGAATATTCCGGCTCCAGCATCCTGCAATATGTCGCAAGCCTGCCGACCTATGCGGCGGTCGCGCGCGAGGCGAAGGGCCCGGTGACCCGCGCCGACCTCGCCGAGGTCGAACGCTATGCGCGCGGCGACTTCCTCGCCGATCTGATCAAGGGCGAGGCCGATACGGATGCCACCAACCGGATCGCCGACAAGGTCGCCGCACTGACCGGCATCGATCAGGCCGTGAGCCGCAGGCTCGCCGGGCGCTTCGACATCATCGAATTCCGCCGGGAGTTCGATCGGCGCAACGGCAAGGTGACCGGACGTTATGATGCGTCCGTGCTCGGCTACGATCCTTATCCGGAATCGAGCTTCTTCCACTTCGGCGACCAGTCCGGCGATGCGCTCACCGCACCCGTGACCAGTGCCGCGGTCGACCTCACCACGCGCAAGCTCAACTGGCGGCCGGACGGCTCCTATGAGCTCGGCAATGGCGCGGTGGAAAAGGCCTGGGATTTCGGCCGCGGCCTGCGGCCGGCGGAGTCGGTCACCGAACTGCGGCAGATTCTCGCGCTCGATCCCAAGCTGAAGGTCCTGGTCGCGCATGGGCTGTTCGATCTCGCCACCCCGTATTTCGGCTCGAAAATCCTGCTCGACCAGTTGCCCGCCTTTGCGGAGGCGCCGCGCGTGAAACTCGTGGTCTATCCGGGCGGCCACATGTTCTATTCGCGCGACGCCTCGCGCCAGGCCTTCCGGGCCGAAGTTCAGGGGCTGATGAAATAGTGCGGCGCCTTCGCCAAAACGTCAGCGCGGAGGGCGCTTGCGCGGCGCGTACCTGCGCTCGATCTCCGCGGCCACGGCCTTCTCGCGCTTCACGTTGGCGCCTGCAAGCCAGATATCGGTGACGATGCCGGCCTTGCTGCGCGTGCGGCGCACCGGCTCGCCATGGCTCGCGTAGCCGCTTGCCAACGCGATCCGGCCTTTGTCGCGGCCGGTGACCTCGATTTCGGTTGCATCCATGAACGGATTGACGAGGTGCGGATTGGCGACAACGACCACATTCCCCATCGGAACAAGATCGCTCGCGCCCCACACCGTCCACCAGCGTCCGGTCCAGTCGCGAACGCCGTCGCTTCGGCGCGCCGCGCGTCTGGAAGGCGCCGCAAGATCTGCAGGGCGCCATCAACCCAGAATGGCGCCCAGCCGTCGATCGAGTTGGTGAGCACGGTAATGGTCACCTCGCAGGCAGGTATCACGCAGGTCCGCGAGATATAGCCTTGGAAGCCGCCGCCGTGGCCGAACCAGTCCCAGCCGGCGGTGTTGCCGCTCATGATCCCGAGACCGTAATAGGCCTCCAGGCTCGGCATGTGGATTGCGCCATTGTTTTCGCGTCATTTCCCTGCGGCTCGAGGCGGCGAGCACGCTTCGTTTGGCATTCGGCGCCAGCTGCGCGAAGAAACGGGCGGTGTCGGCCGCGGTAGCGACGAAGCCGGCGGCCGCCGTCATCGCATGGGCGGGATTGTCGCCGGGAATGACCAGGCGTTTTGCCGCGGGAAGCCTGCGTGTGTGGCCGCGCGCGAACGCAACAGTTTTGGCGATTGGCATGTTCGGCACGGTCTCGCGCAGTCCGACGGCATCGACGATTTCGCGCTTGATCCAGACATCATAGGGTTCGCCGGTGATGGCTTCGATCAGAAGGCCCAGCAATCCGTAGCCGTGATTGGAATATTTGAAGCGCGTATTGGGCTCGATGGCGGTCGGCAGTTTCAGGTCTGCCAGCAGCTCCTTCTTTGTGAGGTAAGGCCGGCTATCGATGAATTGTCCGGAGTCGATGCCGTCGCGGGTAAGGCCGGCGCTGTGCGACAGAAGCTGGGCAATCGTGGTCTGCGCGACTTGCGGGTGCAATTCCGTCACATATTGCCCGATCGCGTCGTCCAGCCGCAGCTTGCGCGCTTCACGCAGTTTCATGATTCCGGCTGCGGTGAAGCTCTTTGAATGCGATGCGATCCGAAACCGGTGGCGGGGGGTGAGCCGTTCTTGCGCGTCGAGGTCGGCCATGCCGAACGCGTGCTCGGCGACGACCTTGTCTCGATGCACGATCGCAAGGATGCAACCGGGTTGCTCGGAGCCCTTGAATTGAAATTCAAGCCAATCGCGAATGTAGTCCGTCGCAAACTGCAGCCATGGTTCCATGCATTCACCAAAACGCCGGCGATCATGCGCCTTTGAAATTTCGTAAGAGCAATGCTACCCGACAAAATAAAACCGGCACAACCCCGAGGGGCTGTGCCGGCTTGTCCGATTTGGAACGCTAGCCGCTAACTCAGTAGACGAGGCCGGTGCCGGGCGGTTGCGCCAGCGCCGCGGAAAGCGAGCGGTATTCGGCGCTGTCGGTGCCCGCGAGCTGGGCGATCTTGTTCAAGTGATATTCAGCCTGCTCGCGGTTGCCCTGTTCGAGCTGCCACAGGCCGTAGTACTGCCAAGTCCGCACGTGGTCGGGGTCGGCAGCGAGCGCGCGCTCATACCAGACTTGCGAAAGCTGGTAGTTGCCGAGCTTGCGATAGGAATAGCCGATCAGGTTGGCGACGTCGGCGCGGTCGTCCTGTCCCAGCGCTTTCAACTGATCGATAGCGGTGGTGTAATCGTGGTGGTCATAGATCGTCGTGTAGGCGGTGCGGTAGCCGGCCAGGAATTTCGGGTTGTCGATGCTCGAGCTCTTGTCGCCCTTCTTCTTGCCCTTGGAGTCGGTTGCCGGAGGTGTAGGAGTATCTCCGCCAGCGGCGTAGGCCGAAACGACGGGCGCGGCGATCAGCACCGCCGACAGCACCAGCGCCGAAATCGAATACTTTCTCATGCATATCTCCAGATTGCGTTTGTAAGGCATGACCTCGCCTTCGCGGATCATGCTTGGGCGCGATCCTACACCCGGTCTTGCAGACTTGAACCCCCAGAGGGCGAAAACATTCCCGGCGCCTCGCCACGATCTCTGCATATTTTCGCCGGGCGCGTACAGTAGGCGCGTTTGGAACATGACGAACATGTCATGCAGATGAACACAGTCCGGCATGGCGCTTCAGGGCAGGTTCAGCGCGCAACCTCTAGAGCTGGTGACCATGATCGAAGAAGTCCGGCCAACCGGCCGGCGACCTTGAGATCCCCTTGAGAGGAGAAAACCATGTTCAAGACAATTTCCGCAGCGCTGCTCGCCGTTTCCGTACTCGCCGCGCCGGCGTTCGCGGCCACCAGCGGCAAGGCGACTGAGGCTCCGGTCAGCGCGGCGCCGCATGCCAAGACTGATCTGCAAAAGACCAACGTGCGCAAGAGCAGCATCAAGATGAGCCACCGTCATCACAAGCACCATCGGCAGCTGAGCTCGATCAAAACCAGCAAGAAGATTGGCGCGATCAAGACCCACGCGAAAGTCAGCTCCAAGTCGGCGATCAGGCGCGGCTGATGCCGCTTCCCGCGAGGGAGTGGCCCGTTCCAAGTTGCCCCGCCGCTTCCCCTCGGACACCAGGCCCGGCCCGCCTGCCATGCTTGACCGTGGCGGCGGGCCGGCGCTGGCGCGTTTTCGAACGAAAGCCTGCCCGCACTTGGATAACGGGGTTGGCCCGCGGTTCGCGGAAGGGAAAACGCGTCCGACAAAAAGCTGGAGCCTCGGCGTGCCAAGTGTCGCCGATGACAATAATGCAAATTCCTTTTACGTGGATGACGGTCTAGAACGGCGGTCCGGGCGGCGGACCTCTAGAAGACGAGTTGAACTTTGGGACAATCGGCAAGGCTTTCGGCAAGGCTCTGGTTAAGGCTGCTGGTGATTTTGCTGTTGCCGCTCACGCTTGCGGCCTGCCTCGACAGCGAGGACGGCAGAACCACCGCATTCGTGGTGGACGGTAGCGACGCCAACCAGCCGTTTCCAAGCAACTACCGCACCGAATTGCTGGCCTTCATGCACACCTATCTGAATAATCCCGTCGGCGTTCATAACGCCTCGATGGCCGACCCGGTGCAGCGCACGATCGGCGGCCGCGTGGGCTATGTCAGTTGCCTGCGTTTCGCCGAGCCTCAATCCGACGGAAGCTATCGTGAGCCGCGCGAGCGGGCCGTTGTTTACGTTGGTGGCCGGCTCGATCACATTCTCGATCGCGCGCAGGTACAGGACGCCTGCGCCGGGGTGACCTACGCGCCGTTTCCGGACCTGGAAAAGATGTCGCGATAGTGTCAACCGCGCGGCACGGCCTCCGATCACGTTTCAGGGAGCTTTGAACCGCCCGGCCGACGGCGTCGCCATATGATCACGGCGCGGTGTGCTCGTGGAAAAGTCGCGATTGGCGGGTATGAAACCCTGCCGGTGCCGCGCCGTATCTGTTTGAGACAATCACGGCTCTGGCATCGCCGTGATGCAACCAAAATGAGGCCACGTTGTTGACCCAGGGTCGCGGCCGATAAGATGGGGATTTTGATGAAAAAACTTCTACTTGGCGCAGCCGCGCTTTTTGCTTTCGCGGCGCCCGCGGTAGCGGCGGATTTGCCTGCGCGAACCTACACCAAGGCGCCGATCTATACGCCGCCCCAAGCCATTTATAGCTGGACCGGGTTCTACCTCGGCGGCCATCTCGGCGGCGACTTCGAAGGCAACAATAGCCTGGAGGGCAACCGCAGCCGCTTCTTGTACGGCGTGGAAGGCGGCTTCGACTACCAGTTCGCCCCCAACTGGGTGGTCGGCGCCGAAGCTCAATACAGCGGGCTTGCCGGCAAAAACCAGAACCTGTTGTTTCCTGGCGGAACCCTGATCACCACCCAGCATGACCAACTCGGCTCGGTGACCGGCCGGATCGGCTACACCTGGGGACCGGCGCTGGTTTACGCCAAGGGTGGTTACGCCTTTCGCGATAACCCCAATATCCTCGTAAGCGCCGCCGGCATGCCGACAGCCTTTACCGCCACCGGCAATAGCCTCGACGGCTGGACCGCGGGCGCGGGGCTCGAATACATGTTCGCGCCGAACTGGTCGGCCAAGGCCGAGTACCAGTACTATAATTTCGGTACCACCACCTTCACCACCGGCCCGGCTGAAATCGTCGGCCGCCGGTTCAAGAACGACGAAAACTCCGTCAAGGTCGGCGTGAACTACCGTTTCGGCTGGGGCGGTCCGGTCGCCGCCAAATACTGACCTGACCAAATACTGGCCTGACTAAGTACTGATCCGAGTAAGTACTGATCCGACTAAATACCGAGAAAGTACCCGGGAGACGGAGCTAATGCGATCAAAGGCCGGCTTGCTGCCGGCCTTTTGTTTGCCCCTCCTGATTGCAAGGGGTGGCAAGACCCGTGCTTGCAAAGCCTGCAGACGATGCGCCCGGCGTTTGTCGGCAACTTAAAAATAATTTTCACCAGTCGCGAAACTTTCGTCGCCAATCGGTTATTATAATTAGACCGGCTGGTGGACAACGAACATGCGCATTTTGACGTTGGTAGTGATTTTGTCTGCAGTCGCCTTGCCGTGCTCTGCCCAGACGATCCTGAAATCCGAACCGCTTGCGCTCGCGCCGTATGAAGTCGCCTTCGTTCAGGACGCGACATGCCCTGCCGGCTCGGTGCTCAAGGTCACCGGCGCGATCAGGGGGTTGCATCGGAAGCGGGCTTGCGTCGTGCTTTCGGCCGAGCAGGCTTCCTTGGCGACCGCAACGCCTTAGGCGGGAAATTCAGGAATTGAACTGAAGGTCGCGCAGCAACTCCCGCTCGGCGTCCGCCCGATTCTGGTCCGGATCTTCCTGTGGCTCGGGCCGACACGGCCTGATCTCATAGTCGTTGTCGAGCACCGGCCGGGGCGCGGCCTTGTCTTGGTCGAAGGCCACGTCCACCACGAGGCCGCTTTGCCGCGCGAGTTTCCAGACCTCGGCTTCGGTCGGGTAGGCCTTGCTCAGCTTGGCATCGTTGGAAAACAGCGCATAGGGCATAGCTACGCTCCCGATAAAGGCTTGCTCCAATGACAGGCCTTAACGCACGGAGCGGTTTGCAGTTTCCGCTCCCAAGCGCCGACAGCAAGCTTCGCGAGAAAATGATCGGGCCAAAACTGTCCTTTTTTTGAACGAGTTGGGGATGGCCCAGAGTCCTCGGCGATCAAGAGTCCTTGGCGATCCAGAGTCCTTAGCAATTCTGAGTCCTTAACGACTCATAAATCGCGGAAAAAAGAATCCCCGAGACTCCCCAGCTAGAATCGCCGGATGTTTCGGCCCATGCGAACGATGCTCCATATCTCCTGCGAGCGGGTGCAACTGACACTGACGGTTGCGCTGCTGGTGGCCTGCGCGGCCAATGTCGCGCTGGTATTGGCGTTCCTCTGAGACGCGACGCTGCCGGGACTAGCGCTATTTTTCCCGCCGCTGCGGTGGGAACTCGTTGAGGGTGGCGCGGAGTCTGGCCAGCGTGGCGCTGAAATATTGCTCGCGCTCCCGGTTGAAGCGCTCCTGATGGGCACGGAAGCTTGCGACGCGGGCGCGGATTTCGTTTTGCATCTCGCTCGCGCTCGGCACGATCAGCCGCGGGGCGGGAGCGGCGGGCTCCGGTCTGGCGACCCTGGCGGGTTCGACCGGGGCGGCCCGAACCTTCGCCGCTTCGAATTCCGGCTTGGCAGGTTCAGCCGTCTTGACCGGTTCAGTCTCGGCCGATCCAGTCTCGGCCGATCCAGTCTTGGCCGATCCAGTCTTGGCCGGTTCGGCAGTCGCGAACCCGGCCACCCCGGTGTCTTTCCTGCCGGCGACCGACTGAACGAACGCCAACGTCTGCGCGAGTAGCGCGTCACGTTCCCGCATCCATTTCATGACACCACCTCAGCGGGAAAAACTGGATCAGAGGCTGTCGGTCGAATCAAGCGCCGTCTCATGAGGTTGAAAAGAGGAATGACGATTTCGGATGAAAGGTGACAAAAATGCTACATACACGCTGGCCGAGCGTGCAAAGTGCCCCGTCAGATGACCTCGGCGCTGAGGATCGATCGCCAGTGGGCCAGCCGCTCCCTCAGGAGGGCATCTCTGACATATGGCGTTGCTTCGTCAGCCAGCGCTTCGACGATTTCGAAGGTGAAGCTGTTGGTGCCGTGATCGCGCCAGGCTTTCTGAAGATCTCGGTTTGGGTGGTTGCCTAGGCGCAGCATGAACCAGATGCGGTTCTGAACGGTGTCCAGGTTCAGGCTTTGCCCGAGCCATACCTTACCCGAACCGGCGCAGCGGACCGCGCAAACTCCCGCGACCCTCTTGCGTTCCTTATATCTCACGATCGCGGCTTTCCTGTCCTCGCCCTTCATCAGGCTGCCTCGTTTCACCAAACCGACGAACTGTGCGCAAATTGGTATCAGGCAGGCCGCCGAGCGGTCAATTTATTATACGGGTAATATTTCTACGGTATTTATAGCAGGGTATAACCGGTTGCTGTTACCCGGATCGGATTATCCTTATGTCGGAGCATCTTTCAAAACCCTGCACCGCTTTCGAGGGCAGCCGCTTGCTGGCGTCCGGCCCGTTGATCGAGGTCGCGCTGGCGGTCAAGAACGCCTCCGACCGCGGCGGAGCCGAACCTATTCTCGTCTTCGACGATACGACGGGTCGTGCCATCGATTTCGACCTCCGTGGTACGAAGGCTGATGTCGTTGCCAGACTGTCGAAGGCCTCGGCTGGTGGCGCCGATCACGCAAAACCCCGGCGCACGTCTGCCCCCGCTGCAGCTGACGCACCGGCTGCCGAATCCCGCGGACGGGGACGGCCCAAGCTTGGGGTCGTTGGGCGCGAAGTCACGCTGCTGCCACGCCAATGGGAGTGGTTGGCCGCGCAGCCCGGTGGCGCGTCGGTCGCGCTGCGAAGGCTGGTGGACGAAGCCAAGCGAAGCGCGGGCACGACGCCGCAGCTGCGCGCGTCGCAGGAGGCGGCCTATCACTTCATGTCCGCGATGGCTGGAAATCTGCCCGGGTTCGAGGAGGCGACGCGCGCTTTGTTTGCGAACGACGCCCGCGGATTTGACCAGCACGTATCGACCTGGCCCGAGGACGTCCGCGCCCATGCGACCCGGCTTGCCTTCGGCGGAGCAGCCGATGGCGCGCCGAACGAATAGCTAGCTGGGTAGCCCGACCAGCTTCCTAGGTGGCATCTTGGATATCGAAGCGAGTCACCTTGCCGTCTCGAAAGCGGAAGACGTGTTGAACCATCTTGTCCTTCAGCCCGTGCGTCTGGCCCTGAAGCGGCTTGCCTTCGAGATCGAGGACGGACTGCCGAACCTCTGCGACGATTGCGTCGTCAGCAGCCCTGTGGAAGCCCACAGGTTCGACGTGCGGACTGACCATGGTCCACTGGCGGGTCCAGTACTCGCGCACGGCCTGGCGACCGTGAACGTGGCCGCCATCCATGCCGTTGGCCCAAGCGACATCATCGGCCAGCACGGACAGCACGCCATCGATATCCCGCGAGTTGAAGCGGTCGTAGATGCGTTTCAGGATTTCGACATCATCGTCCATCGTGCTCTCTCCTCGGTTGGGCCAGTGTTGCGTCAAGGAACAGAAGCAATATACATATGCACGTATGCATCAGAGGGTCGAACAGTGCAAGCGAGAAATCTGACGGACATGGATGTGCTTTCGACGCCCGGGCACCTGATCAGTCTCGCGGCGCGCGGCTTCGCTCGCCTGAGCGAAGCGCGCCTGAAACCCTTGGGCTTCGGCGTCGGTCATCTGCCGGTACTGGTAGCGCTTCGGGACGGTCGAGCAAGCACGCAGCGAGATCTAGCCCGCTTTGCCAAGATCGAGCAGCCGCCGATGGCGCAAATGCTTGCCCGCATGGAGCGAGACGGACTGATCCAACGCATGCCTGACCCGGCCGATGGACGCAGCAGCCGCGTTTCGATGACGCCAGCCGCAGCAGCGCGTCTGCCAAGCGCGGTTGCAACCTTGCTCCGGGGTAACCGCGAGGCGTTGAGCGGCTTCACGGACGAGGAGGCCGCGCAGCTTGTTGCCTTGCTCACGCGACTGATCGCAAATCTCGATCGGGTCGCGAGCGTCGAGGCGTCGCCGCGCGCTCCCTCCTGATTTCAGAACAGCCGGGCCGTCCGCTCGCTGTCAGGCTGTAGCCCTACGTAGCCCCGGCGGCGATTTCGACAAAAACCCGCGAAATCTCGGGGCGACAAAATCCAATAAGTCGTTGATTTTATTGGTGCCGGTTGAGAGGATTGAACTCCCGACCTTCGGTTTACAAAACCGCTGCTCTACCGCTGAGCTAAACCGGCTAAGGCACTGATAATTTTTCGCTAATCGCTTTGGCGGAGTTTCGTCGGCCCCCGCGCAAATCATAGCATTTGCCGACAAGCTTTCGAGCCGCCTGTTTAGGGCAGTCGCCGACGTCGCGTCAACGCGCCGGTCGGGCTCAACGGGCGTGCGTTTGTTGCCTGCTCGCGCAATGGTAACATTTCCGACAGGGAATTAACCAAGGCTGGGGAGAGGCGATATGACCAGGAAGCTGTCGGCGGGCGTTGCGTTGGCGTGTTCGATGTTTCTCATTTCTCACATTACGGCGGCACGGGCGGCCGATCCGGGCTTCTGCAAGCAATATGCCCAGGCGGCGCTCAACCAGGTGCGGGCCGGACTGTCCAGCCCGCGTTGCGCCGGTGGCCTGCAGGGCACCCGCTGGTCGTCCGACTTCGCCGTTCACTACCAATGGTGTCTCGGCACGTCCTTTGGCGCCGCCGGCGGCGAACGGGACGCGCGCACGAACTATCTGCGTTCATGCCGGTGATTTAGCGCGCCTGCTTCACGAGCATGAAAAAGGCGGCCGTTCCAGCCGCTTTTTTCCTTTGACCATGATCCGATTAAATTTGATCGGGAAGTCATGGGGGCTCCCTTTCTGTGACCGGGAGTAACGCTGTCATCAGCGGATGTTCCGCTGTTTCTGGACCGGCATCGACGTAAACGGCCATGATGCGCCCGATGGGTGTTGCGCGAGCCTTCAAACCAATGTGAACTTCGCTTTCGCCTTCGCGGGGGCGCCCGCTAAGAAGCGAGCAGGGGACAGATGTTCGGCATTCTGGGATTGGGTTTTCTGCTGGGCATGCAGCACGCGCTGGAAGCCGACCATGTCGCGGCGGTCTCCAGCATTGCCGCGCGCCGCAGCGAGGTCACCGATATCGTCAAGCACGGCCTGACCTGGGGCCTCGGCCATACGCTGACGCTGTTCGTCTTCGCCGGCGCCGCGATCGTGCTCGGCCAGGCCATGCCCGAACATCTGCGCGGCCGCTGGAGACCGCCGTCGGCATCATGCTGGTCGGCCTCGGCGCGCATGTGCTGTGGCGGCTGTGGCGCGACCGCGTGCATTTCCACCATCACAGCCACGGCGACGGCACCGTGCATCTCCACGCCCACAGCCATGCCGGCGAAACCGCGCCGCATGCCCGCGCAGCCCATGCGCATGCGCACGGCTTTCGCTGGCGCACGCTGCTGGTCGGCCTGATGCACGGCATGGCCGGCTCGGCGGCGCTGTTGGTGCTGACGGTGTCGCAGGCCTCGAGCGCCGGCGGCCGGGCTCGGCTTACGTGGCGCTGTTCGGGATCGGCTCGATGATCGGCATGGGCGCGCTGTCGACGCTGATCGCGGTGCCGATCGCGATCTCGGCGCGCTGGCTGAGCTTCGGCCAATCGCGGCCTGCAGGGGGCGGTCGGCGTCGTCACCATCGCGATCGGCGTCCGCACCATTCTGGTCACCGCCTTCGCCTGAAACCGCGCGCCTCTGCGCCGTTAACCTTCGGTCAGGCAAATTGCCGGTAATTTAACTTCGGTAAATGGCTTATGCGTTAGGCTTACCGGTAACTTAGTGCGCGGCCTTAACCCTTGGTTGCGCGCAATGGTATAGGTTGTGGGCGAGTAAATCGGAACCGGATCCATGCGCCTGCCGGCAGCACTGGCCATCTTGATCGTAATGACGCTCAGCCGCTTTGGCCGGCGATGGATTCGAAGTGGTCATCCCCGGCCGCCCCGGCGTGCCCATCATCGAGAACGGCATGGATATTTCCTACGCCGTCGTCGAAGGCGACTTTGGCCTCGGCAAGGGCTGGCACCATCGCCGACGATCTTTGGCGGCACGCTACGTCGATCCGACGCCGAATGTCGGCCACTATTATCCGAGCCTCGGTCACGGCGAGAAGCCGGGTTATGGCCGCCTCGAGATCGAGCCGCCGGCCAATCGCAAGCTGCCGCAACCGGCCGAATCTATCATCAATCCTGGTCGGCGCAGTCGGCCGCCCCCCACAACGGGCACAGCCGGAGGTCCCGGTCTATCCGCCGCCGGTGATCCGCGCGCCGCGCGGCGGTGAGGGCGAATTCAGCAGGATTTCTCAAACTCGCGGCCGGATTTCCAACGATAGAACCAAGACGGAACAATCAAGAAACTGCCAAACCAAACCAAAAAACAGATCGAAACAGGAGAGAGTGATGCGTCAGACGGTTTCAGGAGTTGTGGCGGCGATCGCCGTAATGACTGTGGGTGCAGCACCCGCGGTGGCTTGCGGATTTACCGCCTGCTCGCCTTGCGGACAGACCTACGGCCCGTGCGAGCAGGTCTACACGCCGCCCGTTGTGAACAGGGGCTGCAACACCGGCTGCGGCGGCTGGGCCTATGAGCAGTTGGCCGAGCCGGCCACCCAATATTACGCCGAGCCGGCCCATCAATATTACTATGTCAACCAGGGCCCGACCTATACCGGTCCGGGCGCCTTTGCGCCGTATCCGACCTATCAGGAGGAGGCGGTGTCCAGCTGGGGCGCCTATCGCCATCACCCGTATTATTATGGCTACGAGGACGGCCACTACGCTGCCAC
Source organism: uncultured Alphaproteobacteria bacterium (assembly GCA_963777475.1). Taxonomy (GTDB): domain Bacteria; phylum Pseudomonadota; class Alphaproteobacteria; order Rhizobiales; family Xanthobacteraceae; genus Bradyrhizobium. The sequence goes on along the minus strand of CAVZQX010000027.1, from coordinate 19,374 downwards.
GCACAGCTATCGCTGGCACCACAGCTTCCACTACCGGCCGTGGCATCACAGCTATCGCTACGGTTACACGCCGCACCACTACGGCTACATGCCCTATTACTACGGCCACCGCCTGCTGCGCCGCTATTACTGATCGCTTGATCGTTTAGGGGTAGATATCAAGCGCCCGTTCGCGTCCCGCGAGCGGGCGTTTGCTTACGCCACAACGTGCTCGTCGACGGCCAAGGGCGGGGCGTCTTCCGGCAACAGGCGGTCGCGGTCTCCCAGATATTGCGTCTCGCCGTCATGCAGCCTGGCATTGTTGTCGAAGCGTTTTTTCGCGTCTTCCTCGCTATAGAGGAACGACAGGAAGGCAAAGCGCCGGCCGCGGGTGACCGGCGTCACCTGGTGCAGCGCGGCGCATGAAAACACCAGCGCGCCGCCCGCCGGCGGCCGGTAGACCCTTCGCCCGAACTCCGGAAACATCAGGTCGCCGCCGTCGAAATCGCTGTTGAGATTGATCGAGACCGCAAACCGCCGGTGCTGCGCGCCGGCATTGATGTTGTCGCGGTGACGGAAGAAATGCCCGCCGACTTCGGCGTCGTAGCAAGCCACGACATAGCGATCCATGCGGGTGGCCTGAAATTGAAAATAGCGCTCGATCTCCGGAAGCAATCGGCGAACCACGTGGTCGCGGACGAGGCCGCGCACCTCAGGTGCCGCGACCGCGACGTCGCTGCGGCGCTTCAGCCGCCAATTCGAGACCGTCTTGGTCTTGCCGTCGACATCGAACTGGAAGCCGGAATTGGTCGCGCCCTGTTCGGAATAGAACTGCATCAGGAAATCGCAGAGCTCGAAAGAGAACACCCGCGGCACGATCAGCGCCGGCGCGAACATCGGAACGCCGGCGGAATCGTCGACCGAGGGAAGGCTGCGCAACACGCTGGAAATGGTCTCGGCATGGCCTTGCGGGAAATCCCAGGCGATGTCGGCAACCGCGCGCAGCATCGGGTCGAGCACGACGGTGCGCGGCATCTCGGACGCGCCGTAAGCGCGGCTGATCGCGCCGTCATAGTCGGCGAGGAAGAACAGCGCATTGCCGGAAATCTCGGCGAGTTGCGCGATATTTTCCGGCGGCTCGGTCAATACGAAGCAGACGATCATGTGATCGTCGCGAAACAGCGCAGCGTCGCGCAACAGCTTGCCGAGTTCTTCACTGGCTCTTGGATTGGCGGGCGAGCCGAGAAAGCTCAAGACCACCCAGCGCCCCGCGCTGACATGCAGATCGAACGCGCCGCCGGTCACGAGCGCGGCGCCGAACCACGGCACGTGGTCGCCAAGCACGATGCGATTTTCGACGGATGTGTTGCCAGTCATGATGAGCTCTCGCGCCAGGGGCCGATTCCCAGAGCATGATCCGGAAAGGTGGGTACCGGTTTTTCCCTGCGACAAACGCAAAGCGTTTGCGCGGAGATCATGCTCAAACAATAAGCTGGAGCGCGATGACGATTCATCGCGCTGCAGGCGGTAAGCTGGAACAATTATGGTTAACGGCTGCTTAATCGCTGCCGCGGAAAACCGCGCCGCCAGCTCTTGCGCGAAGCCGCCTCAGCCCATCAGCCCGAGCCGCGTCGCGCCGACATAGAGTGCGAGCACCGCGGCGTTGGAGACGTTGAGGCTCTTGATTTCGCCGGGCAGATCGAGCCGCGCCACCACGCTGCAGGTTTCGCGCGTCAGTTGCCGCAGGCCCTTGCCTTCGGCGCCGAGCACCAGCGCCAGCGGCTGGCTGAGCGCGACCGCGGAAAGATCTTGGCTGCCCGCACTGTCGAGCCCGACCGTCATGAAGCCGCGCTCGTTCAACTCGGTCAGCGCGCGGGCGAGATTCTGCACGGTCACCAGCGGCACCAGTTCGAGCGCGCCGGAGGCCGCTTTCGCCAGCACGCCGGTCGCCTCCGGGCTGTGGCGCGCGGTGGTGACGATCGCGTTCACCGCGAACGCCGCGGCCGAGCGCATGATCGCGCCGACATTGTGCGGATCGGTGATCTGGTCGAGCACCAGCACCATGCCCTCTTGCGGCAGCGTCTCGATGTCGGGCGAGGGCAGCGGATCGGCCTCCGCGAACAGGCCCTGATGCACGGCGTCGGGACCGAGAAGGTGGTCGATCTCGCTCGGGCGCACGATCTCCGGCGTGACGCGGGTCGCGACCTTTTCCTCCTCGAGCCGCCGCGCCGCGTTCTCGGTCAGCAGCAGTTTTCGGATCTGCCGCTCCGGGTTGGCGAGCGCCATGGTCACGGTATGCCAGCCGTAGAGAACGACCGGACCGTCCGGCCCCGGACCGCGGTCGCGCCAGGCTGGGCGAGGTGCGGAGGGGCGCCCTTTACCGCCGCCGCGCCGGAACGGTGGCTTTCGATCGCGATTGTTCATGGGCAGGCTTGTGTCACGGGTTCCGGACAATGGCAATTTGGGTGTTTGCCGGTCCTATTTCGGGATTCCGTTGGTTGACTTTGCCCCACGGCTTCCCCCATAAACGCGCCGACCGCGACCCCTTCGAGAAGGGATTTCGCGGTCTTTACGTCTCCACGGCGTTCGTGTCCCCCGCGTTTCGCGGGTGCGGCGCAATGCCGTCGAAACGGGGGAGTGTCCCGAGTGGCAAAGGGAGCTGACTGTAAATCAGCCGCCTCATGGCTTCGAAGGTTCGAGTCCTTCCTCCCCCACCACGCATCGCCCTGCGGGCTACGCGTGGCGCAGCCACGCAAGAGCCCGACAGGGTGAAGCGTGTCCGGCGTAGCCGAAGGCGAAGACGGACTGGCGTCGCAAGCTACCCGTGGCGCCGCTATGCGAGAGCCCTTACGGTCTACGCGCGCGCCTGTATAGCTTGAGCAGCGCACAAGCGAAGCTGGGATCGCAACCGCGTTCAACCCAAGGCGCCTCTTGCACATGACCGAAGCCAGCCCAGACCATTTCGAGATGCGCAAGCTCGAGTCGCTCAGCAACACCATCTTCGGTGTGGCGATGACCTTGCTTGCCTACGACCTGCCCAAGTCGGGGCAGTTCGCCACCATGCCGGGTTGGGCCGACCTCTATCATGTCTACGCCGGGCGGCTGTCGGCGCTGGTGCTCAGCTTCATCATTGCCGGACTATTCTGGTTCAGCCATCACCGCCGGCTGGTGCTGCAGCCGCATGGCAGCCGGAATGTGGTGATCCTTAATCTGCTCTTTCTCTTGTCCATCATCCTGCTGCCGGTGACCAACGGGCTTTATGGCAGCTATCGATTGAGCAGCGCGGTCGCCGTTCTCTATGGCCTGCATCTGACCGTGATCGCCGCGCTGAATGCCTGGCTGTGGTGGCTGGCGGCGCGCGGCAGACATGCTGAACTCGCCGGCGCGATTTTTCCGGTGCTCGTGTTTCTGCCGGGTACCGCGCTCGCGGTCGTGGCCCCGCAATATGCCCAGTATCTGTGGTTCCTCGCCTTCGGCGCGCTATTGATGCGGCGGTTCTTCCGCAACCCCGGACCCGCAGCATCGCCGAAGCCGTAAGCGAGCGATCGGCTTAGCTGGCAGTGGTCCGCGCCGTCTCGCAAGCGCACGGGTCTCATTCCGCCTTAACCTCCATCTCCGCCATCTCCAGTCCCGGAAGATACCGGCGGATCGGACGTATCTCATACACCGCGCCGGGATTGGCGCGGCGCAGGTCGCGCGCGGCTTCGATCGCGGCTTGTTCGGTTGCGCAATCCAGAAGGTATAGGCCCAGCAGCTGCTCCTTGGTCTCGGCGAACGGACCGTCGAGCACGACGCCTGCACCGGGACCGCGCAAGGTGCGGGCCTCGTTCGTCGGCCCCAGGCGCGCGGCAGGCCCGAGCTGCCCCTGCTGTATGAGCCGGTCGTGGACTTGGCCGAGATCGGTCATGACCGCGGCATCCTCCGCAGCCGACCAGGACAAGACATCCGCTTCGACGTGATAGGCCAGTATGGCGTAAAGCATCGCTCTCTCTCGTTCATAGGGTTGTGCCTGCCTCAAGGACGTTCGGCCGACGCCGTTCCCGACAACCATATTTCGCGCGGCCCGCGCGCCAGAGCGTTTTGCAGCGAAGTGCGCCCCGGTTCGCGTAAAAGAAAAGATATGCCGCGCCGCTCGCTTGGCGCCCGAACGGCCCGCGGCTTGCGGAGCAGCCATCCCCAAACGCCACTTGTGCACCGCAGCATCACCGGTAGAACAGACGGTCTTCAAGAGGTGCTGCTTTAGTGACTGATATCAATGCCAACGCCTGGGTTTCATCGAGCCACCGCCCGATGAGCTTTCCGGAATTCGTGGTCGTGATCGCATCGATCATGGCCTTAAATCCCCTGGCGATGGACATGATGCTGCCGGCGCTGCCGGACATCGCCTCGGCATTTCACATCACCGTCGCCAACCGGCCGCAGGCGGTGCTGTCGACATTCTTGATCGGCTTCGGCGTCGGCCAGTTCGCCATGGGACCGTTGTCCGACCGCTTCGGCCGCCGTCCGGTTCTGCTCGGCGGCATGACGCTCTATGCCATCGCCAGCGTGCTTGCGATCGCCGCGCCGTCGTTTGAGACGGTGCTGCTGGCGCGCGCGCTGCAGGGGCTCGGCACCTCGGCCACCCGCGTGATCGCGACCTCGATCGTGCGCGACTGCTACGCCGGCCGCCGCATGGCCAGCGTGATGTCGCTGGCGATGATGGTCTTCATCGCGGTGCCCGTCATTGCGCCGTCGTTCGGCCAGGCGGTGATGCTGCTGACGCAGTGGCGCGGCATCTTCGTCGTGCTCATGCTGTATGGCGTGCTGGCGCTGATCTGGAGCGCGCTGCGGATGCCGGAAACCCTGCCGATGTCGGAGCGGAAGTCGCTCGCCGTCCGCGACGTGCTCGGCGCTTTTGGCCAGACGCTGACCAACCGCCAGACCCTCGGCTATGCGCTGGCGGCGGGCTGTGTGATGGGCTCGCTGTTCGCTTACGTGTTCTCCTCGCAGCAGGTCTTCACCGGCATCTACGGGCTCGGCCATTATTTTCCGATTGCCTTCGCAGCCATCGCGGTCGGCACCGCGATTGCGGGCTTTCTCAACGCCCGTTTTGTCGGCCGCCTCGGCATGCGCGTGATTTCGCATGGCGCGCTGGTCGGCTTTGTCGCGGTGGCCGGGACCATGCTGGTCGGCGCGAAACTCGAGATGCTGCCGCTGCCGCTGTTCATGGCGCTGTCGGCGCTGATGATGTTCGCGTTCGGCCTGATGATCGCCAATTTCACCGCGCTCGCCATGGAGCCCCAGGGCCATATCGCCGGCACGGCGTCCTCGCTTTACGGCTCGATCACGACGCTGCTCGGCATCGGCATCGGCACCACCATCGGCCAGGATTACGATGGCACGCTGCTGCCGTTCGCGACCGGGTTTTTCCTCTGCACGCTGGCTGCGCTTGCCGTCGTGCTGGTGGTGGAAAAGGGCCGGCTGTTCAAGCCGCACGGGGCGGCGGTGTAACCCGGAACGGTCCGGCATGGCCGGACGCCGCCACGAAACACTCCGGAAACACGATTAGCTGCGACACAGTTCGAACGCACCCGGCGAACGGCACGACTGACGGGCAGAACGCGAAACCGCGTCAAGCCATTCAGCGGAGACCGTCGCCGATGATGAATTTGATCTCGACGTCACATCTGGTTCTGATCCTGTCGCTGCTGCTCTCATTGGCGGCGCGGGCCGGCGTGCCGAAGCCGCTTTGCCTAATGGCACGCGTCGTGTTGCTGCTGCTGAGCCTCGAGAACAGCGCCGCCATCATGGACTGGATCGTCGGCACGGCGGTCGCGTGGCTCCCGATCCGGGAGAGGATCCAGCATTGCCGTGCCATCCTGTCACGCCCCGCCGCGCCGGAATCTCAGGATTCCCGATTCGCGAATTTCACGCGCGCCCCCGCAAATGACAATGGCGGATAAAAAAACGCGGCGGGATTGCTCCCGCCGCGCCACCTTTTTGAAACTCGCTGGTCCAGGGCCGAGAGCGCCCCGATGCCAGGCAGAAGCAATGCCTAGCGGGCGATCCCAGCGAGGTGACAGCGCTTGGAATAAGACACTGGATCACCTCCTTTCGTTGTTGATGGAAATCCGAATATAGGCAGCGAATCCCTCGATGTTAAGGGCCGAATTGCCGGAAGCAGGGGGCGGAACGGGGGCCATTTTGTGGGCGGCTGACCAGTTGAGACCGCCCGCGCGCCGTGTTAGGTCATCGCCTGCCCGCGGGTGTAGCTCAATGGTAGAGCAGCAGCCTTCCAAGCTGAATACGAGGGTTCGATTCCCTTCACCCGCTCCAATGTTTTCAATGACTTAGCTCGTCAAGAACTTTTCATTCTGACAAGCCGCGCATTTCCATTCTGACAAATGTTCACTTTCCGGTCGCTTGCTTCGCTAGTTTTGCACGCCGCTTGATGCGCTTCATTTGTGCGTCCTGCTTGGCCTCATCATCGTCGTGCAGGTAGTGCGCCATCGCCGCTGTCGACGACCACTGGCCTTTCTGCATCAACTGCGTCTCGGTCAATCCAGAGGTGCTCGCTTCCGTAGTGCCGCCGTGGCGGCCGAATGAAGTGAAGGTCAGTTCGGACCGCAGGCCCGCCGCGAGGATGACCTTCTTCGAAATGCGCTGAACCTGGGTGAGTATCTCTCCCTTGCCAAACCACGGCAGGCTGCTGCCGTCTCGGCGCAGCATCAGGCCACCCGTCGGCCGCAGTGCTTTGATCGCGTCGAGTTCGGCCATCAACACAGGATAGAGCGGCTTGCCCTTGGCATTGAACAACGGCTCCCAAGACCCGGTGCTGGTCTTGTAATTGATGACATAGACGTGGTTTGGTCGGCTCGGCGGTCGGTAATGTTCAGCCACGAAACGGATGAACATGTGCGCCTCGCGCTGAAGCAGTTCCCACCCGATCAGAGCCCCAGTCGCAAGCGAGGGATAGCCCATTTCGATTGCCTTGGCGCGAAACGCCGCCAATTCCGCAAACGTCGCATGCGGCGTTTCGCGCGAGTTCGATTGTAGGCCCATCTTCTCGAATGGATTTTTCGGCGGGAATACGCGGGGGTTGGCGCGCGACACCGTATTCCACGCTGTACGCGCGGTCTTCATGGCGTGATTGACGGTAGTGCGGCGTTCAACCTTTTCGCCCTTGACCTCCTTGAAAAGTAGTTTCCCAAAGAGGTCATCGACGAAAGCGGTGTCGATGCTCGAGACCCGCCGGGTCCCGAGGCGTCTGCCATCCTGTAACAGATATTCGCAGATCATCTTGATACCGGTCTCATGCACGCGGCATTGACCAGGGCTCAAGGCTTGTAGTCGCTTAGCGGTTTTTTGCGGCCATGTTCGGCGATATTCGTGAAACATCCAGTCCAGTGTTCCGATGACCACGCCGACAACGGAGGTCGCGTCCTCGCCGCCGCTGCGCCAGCTATCAAATGCCGGCAGCAAAAATTCTCTCCACCCGCTGTACCGCCCTGTCGTAGTCGGCACCCAGCGGTTCATTCTGCAGTGGACAACCTCGCTCGCGCGCCCAGCTTGGGACATTAAAAAAATAGCCCCAGCCGTTCTTAACCCGCTTGTGAAGCGTATAGCGGGGCAACGGGAGGGCGGAACGTCTACGTCTCACAAAAGCCTCCGCGACACCTCCGGATCATCTTCCGGATCTATCGAGCGGTGTTTGTCCTCTTTGACTGTAACCGATATGCGCCCGTCAGGCCAGATTTCAACGCTCGAGACTCTTCCACCGCCGTCGATGACGCCTTTGACTGCGCGCTTAACGTCAGCCTCGGTGAACTTGGCTTTCGACATGATTGTCACGCAGTATCGCTCGCGGTCGAGCGAGCCGCTGACCATCAAAGCTGTAGACTTCGATCAGTGGAAGAATCGTCTGACGAGCATGCGGCATTTGGCGGCGATAGCGCGCAAATAGCCGGGCTCGGTAGTCTTGCTTTCGTCTTTTGATGGACTGGACGGGATATCTCGAAAATCAAAAGCGTTGTCAGCACTTAAGCCATACCTCCGTCCGTCATGTCATGTCGTACCGAATGAAGTACCGCTTTGCTGACGAGCGTTCTGCGGCGAACGAATTTCGGTTTCGTCGTATGTTCGGACGCTGCCGCTTGTCAGGGCGCTCTAGGTCAAGCCACGTGCCTAAACTCCAGAATGATTGCAGGATAGTGTTCTCAAAAGCGTCGGCGCATTCTGAAAAGAAGTGTGGATCCCTGTTGTTGCTCAAGGTAGGCCAGCTTCGCGTCAAGGGAGCGAATTTAGAACCACAAGTTAGGTAAGTCGATCCCCATGCGCGGTGAGCGGAGCAGGGGACTCTTCAACGGCGGGCGCTCGACGCCAGGCACGATCTCGCAACGAGCCGGCTCGACAGGCTCATCTCGATCACGGCGATCAACGTGCCGCACGGTTTGAGCGTCGTGGGGGATCGGCTTAGGTCGTTCCACGTCTTCATGGGGTTGCTCTCCATCGGTTCACATCACTGTCGACGGATGCAATATCCTCGTCGCTGCCTGCCCCAAAGCATCTCCCTTGGAGGTTTGCGGACGCCGCCCCTGATCTGCGCGGCACCGCCTTCGTGGGGCCGGCATCCGAAAATCTTCACAAAAGCCGACACGGACATATCCAGTAGTCGACGAGGCGGGGGTATCTGGTGGCGATCGCCGAGCCATGACCAACTACTGTTGTTTAGGCTGCAAATGCCTTGGATCCTGCGTCTGCACTCTGACTTGCGGCGACGGCGGATTTGGCACCGGCTTATGCGTCGAGTTAGCGATCGGTAGTGGTGAGGACGCTAGTACCCACTTTTCTTAGAGCATGAGTTGTGATTTAAGGTCGGGATGATACCCGAAGCAAGAGAAGTCCACCTTTCGAGGAAAGATCGCAAGGTGCTTGAGGCCCGTTGCCGCTCACCTGTGACATTGCAGCGCGATTTGAAGCGGGCGCGGATAGTTCTGTTGGCGGCGGCCGGGCGCAGCACTCGGTCGATCGCCAAGGAAGTTGGGGTCCAGCCGCGGATTGTCAGCCTTTGGCGGCATCGCTATGCCGACCGTGGCCTTGAAGGGCTGCAAGACAAGCCGCGGCCTGGCAAGCAGCCAATCTATACGAAGGCCACCGATAAGCGGATTCTGAGGCTGCTGGATAAACCGCCGCCAGAAGGGTTCGCCCGCTGGACTGGGCCCCTGCTGGCTGGGGCGCTGGGCGATGTTGACGTGCAATATGTCTGGCGGTTCCTGCGCAACCACAAGATTGACCTCGTGGCTCGCAAGTCCTGGTGCGAGAGCAACGACCCGAACTTTACGGCAAAAGCCGCCGATGTTGTTGGCCTCTATGTCGCCCCGCCCGAGAAGGCCATTGTGCTATGCGTGGACGAGAAGCCTTCGATCCAGGCTTTGGAGCGAGCGCAAGGCTATCTGAAGTTGCCCAATGGCCGCGCCCTGACCGGCCAGAGCCACGACTACAAGCGGCACGGCACGACAACGTTGTTTGCGGCGCTTGAAGTCGCCACCGGAAAGATCATCGCGACACATTCAAAGCGCCGTCGCCGCGTCGAGTTTCTCGACTTCATGAACAGCGTCACCAAGGCTTTTCCGAAACGCCAGCTTCACGTCATCCTCGACAACCTCAACACCCACAAGAAGAACGAGCATTGGCTCAAGGCCCATCCCAATGTGAAATTTCATTTCACGCCGACAAGTGCGTCCTGGCTCAACCAAGTCGAGGTATGGTTCTCGATCTTGCAGGGGCAGTCGCTGAGCGGCGCCTCATTCACAAGCCTCAAACAGCTCGAGCAGCACATCGATGCCTACATCAAAGCATATAACGACAAAGCTGAGCCCTTCGTCTGGACCAAGAAGAAAGTCCGTCAACGCCGCTTCAAAGGCAGCCGTATCACTCAGTTATGATTCCGGGTACTAGTACCCACTTTTCTTGGAGCGTGAGTCGTGATTCAACATCGGGATGATACCCGAAGCAAGAGAAGTCCACCTTTCGAGGAAAGATCGCAAGGTGCTTGAGGCGTGTTGTCGCTCACCGGTGACATTGCAGCGCGATTTGAAGCGGGCACGGATCGTTCTGTTGGCGGCGGCCGGGCGCAGCACCCGGTCGATCGCCAAGGAAGTTGGGGTCCAGCCGCGGATTGTCAGCCTTTGGCGGCATCGCTATGCCGACCATGGCCTTGAAGGGCTGCAAGACAAGCCGCGGCCTGGCAAGCAGCCGATCTATACGAAGGCCACCGACAAGCGGATTCTGAAGCTGCTGGATAAACCGCCGCCGGAAGGGTTCGCACGCTGGACCGGGCCCCTGCTGGCCGAGGCGCTGGGCGATGTTGACGTCCAATATGTCTGGCGGTTCCTGCGCAGCCACAAGATTGACCTCGCGGCTCGCAAGTCCTGGTGCGAGAGCAACGACCCGAACTTTACGGCCAAAGCCGCCGATGTCGTTGGCCTCTATGTCGCCCCGCCCGAGAAGGCCATTGTGCTATGCGTGGACGAAAAGCCTTCGATCCAGGCTTTGGAGCGAGCGCAGGGCTATCTGAAGTTGCCCAATGGCCGCGCCTTGACCGGCCAGAGCCACGACTACAAGCGGCACGGCACGACAACGCTGTTTGCGGCGCTCGAAGTCGCCACCGGAAAGATCATCGCGACGCATTCAAAACGCCGTCGCCGCGTCGAATTTCTCGACTTCATGAACAGCGTCACCGCGGCTTTTCCGAACCGCCAGCTTCACGTCATCCTCGACAACCTCAACACCCACAAGAAGAACGAGCATTGGCTCAAGGCCCATCCCAATGTGAAATTTCATTTCACGCCGACAAGCGCGTCCTGGCTCAACCAGGTCGAGGTATGGTTCTCGATCTTGCAGGGGCAGTCGCTCAGCGGCGCCTCCTTCACAAGCCTCAAACAGCTTGAGCAGCACATCGATGCCTACATCAAAGCATATAACGTCAAAGCTGAGCCCTTCGTCTGGACCAAGAAAAAGGTCCGTCAACGCCGCTTCAAAGGCCGCCGTATCACTCAGCTATGATTCCGGGTACTAGTGCTCTAGGCCGCTGCTTCCGCTCGGATGCTATTAGGCGGGCAGTTTGTTCTTGGCTTTCTTTGAGCTGGTCTGCGATGTTAGCCAGTTGTTCCTGGTATGCCTTAAGCTGTTCGGCGAAGTTGACGTTGTCGCGAGCCATTTTTGCTTGTGCCGCCTTAAGATCTTCAGCGATGTCCGCGTTGTGGCGAGCCATTTCCTGCGTCGCTTTGAGATGCTCGGCTAGTTCCGCATTGTCGCGGACCGTTTGTGCCTGACCGGTCTTGAGCTCATCGATCCCTTGCTCCATGTTTGCGAGTTCGCGCGTTATCATCTGGATCGCCTGTGCCAGATCGGGAGCCGTTGGAGCGGCTGTCGGAGCTACTGAAGCTGCGCGTTGCAGCGTGGTCTGAGCCTGAGATGATGGTTGCGGAGGTCCTGCATTTTTCTTTGCCGTCACGTCAGCGTTGGATGGGGCCGGCCGTGCCGGTGGTTCTGTTTTCCCTATCGACACCGATGAGGTTGAAATGGGCTCCGGTGTCGCTTCGCCGTGGGGTGACGGCCACGCAAAGGCGGCAACACCGATGCACGCTACCGCTAGAAGACCGATGAGGCTCCGTAGCACCAGCCTGCCGCGCGATGACCCGCGGCCGGGCTCAGCAGACCGCGGTTGCTCGTCGAAAGATTGGCGAGTGGCTTGTTTCTCCTCTTCTAACTTAACGGCCGTCGCGTTACCCTGCGCGAGCAGTTCATCTGCGTGCCCAATCTGTCTATGAGCTTGCGCGATCGCGGCGAGCGCGACATCGCGTGAATGAGTTTGTTGCGGGGTCGTCGGGATGCTCATTGTCGCTCCTTTCCGGTCCCAGGCACGCCAAAGAAAGGCGGCCGTCGGATCTCCACAGAGCCGATAAAACGCTAAACACTCAGTGCAGATTTGACTAAAACATGGCGGTATGCCCCGTGCCATAGCCTTTCGGAAGGTTTGGGGCTTGGGGCGCGCCGAGAAACAAATTTCCAACCCAACCTGGTCCGTGCGCCACAAAGCCTCCGCTTGCTTTCGCGTCGCCCCGAGTTGTTTCGCGCACCTCGACCACTGGAACGGATGCAAAAGCTCGAGACAGACGATCCAAAACTTGCGCGACGCTGACGTTACGCCCAATATCGCGGCGAAAGGGCGAGGTTGACCGTAGAGGCACGACCCGTCACGGCCACGGTCCGTTCGGTGTTCGAGGATGGGTCCAATACTCCGACGCGTTGGATCATCACGGTCGTACGTAAGCCGGTCGCGGCTGCCTGAGTCCGCTTTCAACCTGCCGGCGCGAATTTGAGGTCGCCCTAAAAGAATCTGGCGCTCATCGAAGAGCTGGAGGTTGCGGCCTATGCGTGGATGCATCCGGACGATGATCGACAGCAAGGCTGCCCTCCGCGCAGAAGATGCTCGGCATGTCGCCATCTCGCACGACTGAAAGCCGACGTGCCCGGTTTAGCGCGAGGGCCTCGGTCAGCCGCCAAAGGCAATCCACCAATTCCTCTTGGGAGTTCATGGATGGTGCTCCTGCGTTTCTGTCTCGGCACGGCAACATCGTGCTGTTAAGGCCAACACCAGACGTTCCGAAATATTCCAATTGAGCGGGCGGGCAGAACGCACGCCCCCATCGTTTCCAAATAAGCTCAGTTGGTAACTTATGACGTCGGGGCGCGAGTCGGAAGGCCGCTTCGGCAAGCTGGACTTCGTCTATGTGCCGAAGGAGAACGTCTATCGCTGCCCGTCGGCGAGAAGCTCAAATTCTACCATGCCAACGGGGAACACGGGCAGAAGATGCGCCGCTACTGGGCGAGCGGCTACAAGATCTGCGCCATCAAGGATCAGTGCACCGCACGCAGACAATGCCGCATCACGCGATGGCAGCATGAGCACGTCCTCGAAGCCGCGCAGCAGCGGCTGGATCAGGATCGCCAAGCCATACGCCGTCGCCGCGAGACGGGAGCACCCCTTCGGCACGCTCAAGATACGGATGGGCGCGACGCACTTCCTGACGAGACGCTGCCGAAGGTCGCAAGCGAGGTGCGCTCAGCGTACTCGCCTGCAATCTGACACGCGCCATGAATATCGTCGGAACAAGGGCGTTGCTGGCAGCAATCAAAGCGCGAATGTCGAGACTTCATTGCATGCCGATCTCGAGCCAGGCCTTGCCCCCACGATGACTCAGAGATGGTCCCTGATCGTCCAACAGGAAAAACTACCCAGATCGGCCGTGTCATTGACCGGATCGTGGACGGTCACGGGCTGCGTCGACGCGTTATCACCCAACCAAGAGTCAATTCAGACATTGGCCGCTCCCTAACATATTTCAATCGACCGGCGTTCGACCTCTTCCACCCGTCGAATTTGGACAGTTAGACTGTCGCATTCTGGCCCTTGGGGGTGGGCCCGCGACCGGCGCGCTTTTTGGGGGCGCAGCGGCCCGGCCGCAGCGATATTTTTCAAAAAAGGATAAGAGGCGCCAGTGTTCCCAACCTTGTCATTCGGAGATCAAGGATTTCTGGATGAAAAAGCTTCGCAGGTGTTGCGACTGCGCAGGCATCAAGCATAAAATGGCCTTGTTGGTAATTATCGTCGTACTATTGTCTCTTACGTTGCGCACGAGCTATCGGCGCAAAGCCGTTCTGCACATGACTTAGCGGCTTCGTTTTTTGCAATGCTATGATCGTACCGAAGGACGCTTTTCCAAAGTTAAGTCGGAAACCGGAATTCGACCCTAAGATTGATCTTCTCGAAATTCGTCGCCGGTTGGTCGCGATGCGCTCGCAGCATTCGCACGATCGAAGTGTCACGGCGCCAATCAACAAACTCTTGGGTAAGCTAGCATATCTGCGTGAACCCAGGGATCGCTGGCACGAGAAGCGTCTTATGAGGACGATTTCGAAGACGTTGCAGACAATCGAGCGGATCAACCAGGGCGGATGACGGTGTTCCGGCAATGGCCTTTCGTGGTTTTTTCACCGCGCAGTTTCGCCCAGCGCAATTCTGACCTATGCAGGAAGTGTGCTGGTGCGAAGTTTCTGTCAATTATGATTAACTCACCCGCGCCTATCGGTTTTTGTTCGCGAGATGACAATTACACTTTGAAAGTTGAGCTAATGTACGACCGGATAACAGAAGAAAGACGAAATATCGAATATCCTCGATCTCGACCCCAAGTCTTATGCCCTTAAGTTCGCGCTTTAAGACATGTCTATCTAGATATTATACTTGTTACACTCGAAGAAAATACTTACATATTGATCGAATCTTACAGTATAGATTTTGTGCCGGGCCCCTTTTGCCAAATCCGTACAAACTAGAGACGGTTTCGCAACGCGGCTGCCAGTGATATGCAAGCTTAGACCGTACCAATTTTAAATAGTTATTAACCATTTCCGGTGGCCCTTTGAATTACGTTGGCAAATTTGACGCCACGCTTTCTTCTGACGGCCCGGGGGCGCATTCCCCCGCCTATCTCCACGTCGATCATCTGTCCGCGCACGCGCCCGCGGATGCGATCCTCGTCCCCGACGCGCATCTTCTGTTCAACGCCGATTTCAAGCGCTCCGGCGTCGACCTGATCCTTTCCAAGGACGACCGCGAACTCGTCCTGCACGATTATTTCAAGGGCGAGAAGCGCGCCGCCGCTCGCCTCGCCCGACGGCGCCCATCTGACCGGCGACATCGTCAACGCGCTGACCGGCGAGGTGCAGTATAGCCAAGCCGGCGGTCCCGACAAGCGCCCATCAGGTGATCGGCCACGTCACCAAGCTTCAGGGCAGCGCGACCGCGATCCGCAACGGCGTCTCGATCATCCTGAACAAGGGCGACAACGTCGAAAAGGGCGACGTCGTCGCAGTCCGGCTCGGATTCGACGCTCGGCGTCACCTTCATCGACGGCACCGTGTTCGGCCTGTCGTCAAATGCGCGGATGGTGCTCAACGAGATGGTCTACGACCCCAACGGGTCGAACAATTCCTCGCTGATCAGCCTGGTCGCGGGCACCATCACCTTTGTCGCCGGCGAAACCGCCAAGCATGGCGACATGAAGATCGATACGCCGGTCGCGACCATGGGCATTCGCGGCACCGCGGTGCTGGTCGAGATCGACTTCAAGGTTCCGGGCCAGGGCGGAACGCCCGATGCCAAATTCCAGGTGCTGGTCGAGCCCGACGGCACCACCGGATCCTACATCCTGTTCGACAAGACCACGCTGCAGCCGATCGCGATGGTCAATACTGGCCGGACAGCAGATCAATATCAGCAACGGCGTCGTCAGCGAGTCGTCGACCCCGCTGTCGCCCGATATCCAGAAGCTGATCAACGACGTGTTCTCGCTGAAATTTTCGGATGCGAACACAAATACGAAAACCACCACGGCCCAGACCGACACGCTCAACCCGGAGCTCGTCGGGCCGGGGATCAAGCTTGCCGACGGCACGACCGCGACGCCGATCTACTTGAACGAAAACTCCAACAGCAGCAGCAGCACCAGCTCGCCCCAGTCGAACCCGAATGTGGGATTGAGCCTGCAGCATATTGATCTACCCCCGACGGTGGTTGTGGTGAACGCTTCTCTCCATGGCGCGGGCACGAAGGGAGGTTCAGCGATCGATACCGTGTCCGGCACTATCAGTTTCGCCGACATTAACGCCGGTGATGCTCCGACAGTCAAAGTGACATTCGATTCGTTCGCCCTCCAGGACGCTAATCACAACAACATTAACTCTACACTGACCGCGCAGCAACTCGCTGAGATTCAGGCTGTGGAGACATCGCTGGCGTTAGTGCCTGCCCCTGGAAACAACAATAGCGGCTCGGTGACTTGGACCTACAGTATCCTCGACGAGAAACTTGACTTTCTTGCGCCCGGTGAAACGTTGACACTAACCTATCTGGCGGAGGTAAACTCCAATTTTGCCGCGCTCAATCTCGCGGTAGTTAAGCCGATTACGATAACGATCACGGGGGAGCAATTGCCCACGATCGCGACGACGAGCGGCTCGATCTCCGCACTTCCTGGAACTGACAACGCCACGATCGATCATGACACCGGCACGATTGCTTTTACCGATGCCGACACGACGGCTCATCCCGTAGTGAGCGCACACTTTACCTCATTCACGTATCAGAATGCCTCTCACATCGACATCACATCGTCCCTGACGGCTCAGCAAGAAGCCGACATTGCTGCTATCGAGAACTCACTGACGCTCACGCCATCACCGGCAAACGCCAATAATGGCTCGGTGGGCTGGTCGTTCGACGTGGTCGATAGCAATCTCGCTTTTCTTGGGGCCGGCGAAACGCTAACGCTGACCTATACCGCCTCCGTTGACGACGGGCATGGTGGCTTGGCCACCGAACCGCTCACGGTCACAATAACGGGTGCCGATAATCCGCCGACGATTACAACGACGAACGGCTCGATCGCAGAACTCCCCGGCATCGATAATATCACCATTGACCATGCCATCGGCACGATTAATTTTACCGAGGCGGCCCTGACGGACCGTCCGGAGGTGAGCACCCAATTCACCTCGTTCATGTACCAGAACGCCGCCCACATCGACGTCACCTCGTCCCTGACGGCTCAGCAAGAAGCCGACATCGCTGCTATCGAGAACTCACTGACGCTCACGCCATCAGCGGCAAACACCAACAACGGCTCGGTGAGCTGGTCCTACGATGTGGTCGACAACAAGCTCGACTTTCTTGCAGCCGGCGACACGTTAACGCTGACCTACATGGCCACCGTCAACGACGGACACGGCGGCTTGGCCACCGAGCCGCTCACGGTCACGATTACGGGTACGAATGATCAACCCACAATTGTCGGTGAGAGCGATCCACCCACTGAGAATGTCGTTGTGGCCGGTTCGGGGCAACCGACGGTTTTAGACCAGGGTATAAATACGAATGCAATCGGCCTTCCGACCGAGACGTTCGATCAGCAGCCAAGCGGCTCGCTTTCGGACAATGGTGGCGGGTTCGGTGATTTCTTCAGCGCAGCGCTTGACGCTACTTTCTCCGGATCGGGAAATGCCGGTGTCGTAAACGGCTCGCTCGTCAACGTCACCGGCGCTCCGTTCGTCGGACCTTTACCCGGGAACGCAGACACCACTAACTATTTGAGCGTCGGCGCGGGCGGCACAGAAACCATCACATTCGCTTCGCTAGAAAACGCCTTTGGGCTCTATTGGGGTTCGGTCGATTCCTACAATACGATCGACTTTTATAATGGAACGACCCTCGTGGCCTCTTTTACGGGGAGTGATGTTAGCCCGCTGTTTGCCACCGGCAACGAGGCTTCTTTCACATCGAATGGGTATGTCGAATTTTTGGGCCTGGCCGCATTCAATAAGGTCGTCTTAGAGAGCGCTGCAAACGCATTTGAGGTTGACAATATTAGTGCGGGAACTGTTCATGCCGAGCTTGCCGCCCCCGTTTCTGGGACCCTGTCTGTCAACGAAGCCAACATTGGCGACACATTGACCGCCTCGGTTACTGGAAGTGCCACTGTTGAGTACGACGGTTCTACGACGCTGCCGGCGAACGTGGATATTGCCGCGCTAGCGGCTGCCAGCGCGATCAAGTTCGACAGCGTGACGAGCAACGGCGGAACGGAAGTTCTCAACTGGACCTATGATCCGGCCAACCCAGATGTCGACTTTCTAAAGCCTGGTGACACGCTAACCATCACCTATGACGCACAAGTAAGTGATGGCCATGGGAGCGTGGGAAATCAGCCGCTGACTATCTCAATTGTTGGGACAAGCCCTGAAGCCAACGTCAACGTCAACAGTGGCTCGATCCTCGACATCGGAGGGCCAGGTGCTGCGACCGTCAGCTTTACCAACGACAGCGGCACCGATGGTTTGCTCGTGCTCGCCGCTCCCGCAAGCTTCACCGGGCTAATTTCTGGATTCACCGGCGATGGAACCCTCGCTGGCTCAGACCAGATCGACTTGAAGGGCATCAACTATAACTCCAGCTCATTTTCGGAAAACTACAATTCCATCAGCGACACGCTTTCAGTGAGCGACGGAACAAATTCCACCATTCTTCACTTTTTTGGCAGTTATCAGGCGGCAAATTTCAGCTTTGTGAGCGACGGAAACGGCGGCACGATCGTCTATGATCCGCCAGTGTCGTCGTCCGGCGGTGTTGCCGGACACGAGTCAAGCGACGGCTTTGTCTTCAAGCCTGATCTGGGCCAGACGATGACCGCGGATTTTGGTTCATCAGCGGTAGACGGGATCGAGAGCGGCCACGCAAGATTTGAAACCGAGTTTCAGCCGCCTGTTTCCTTAGCGCCGAACATTTCGGGACACGAGAGTTTTAGTGCTGACGGCCAGCAGGGTTTGTTTCCCTTCAAGAATAATCCAGCGGCTCCGCATCACCCGAGCCACGATTTTCATCTCCTAGCATAGTGCCGGGAGCGAATTCAGAACCGGATAAAATTTGGGGACAAGGTCAACCCTCTCGGCTGGCGTTAATTGACGAGACCTGGACAAATTGCAAGTTATGATCCGGCGGCCCCCAAAACTTGCGACGGTACCGTGCGTGTTTGACCCATCATGTCCCAATTCGAATCCCACAGTGTCCTAATTTTAATTAAGGCATCATCTCACGGGTGGGGAGAGCAGCTATCCGTTTTCCATTTGTAATTTTGTAATTGGAACCCAGTGTAAAGTTCATCTAAGCTGTCTGTGACAGCTAGGGTCATAACTCATTAATTTTTCTGTTTGAACAATACGATTCTGCGATGTTCATATCTGCCCAACATGCGCAGTGAGGGAAGATCCGCACATTTCTTTTGGCTGGATAGAGCGATAACTAAGAAGCTCAAAATCAAGAGGCGGCATAGCGGATGATTTCTCGTCGATGTCTTGCGCGAGAGGCCGACATCGGAGGGAGGCGGTGGCTAAACCCTTCTTGCTCGGAACGTCCTCGGACGGCCGTTCGCTATCCAGTTCCAGTGTTCATCTGACGGAACACGTTGGTCCGCGCTTGATCGATTAGCGGGGACAACTAATTTGCAAACGGACGTAGCTACGACATCATCGTGTGGCCGGTCGGATCCGACGCCAGCCCCTGCTGACCGGTAGACCCGCGCACATTCGACCGGGGACCGCGACCGCGCCGCCAATCTATGAGCAAAGCAAAGAAAACCGCGCTGCAGCTTGAGACGATGATCAAAGGCAGGCGCCAGTAAAAAGCATGCGTGGCCCAAAGATGCTGTTGTCTCGGTTTGGCCGGATGCGGAGAGTTATAGTGCCACATTCCAAATCCGGTGATGGACAAGGAATGCACCGAGCGAGTTCGGGGGGAGG
>CAVZQX010000026.1:0-5325 GCA_963777475.1 uncultured Alphaproteobacteria bacterium | reverse complement strand
CGCACTCACCACTAGTCCAAGGTTTCGCAAGCTTGGCGGCACCGCCCGCATCATCGGTACCCCGCGTCATCCATGGCCTGGATGCAGTTCCGGCTCACGCCGCGCGTCGTCGTCAGGCACGGAATCGATTTGCTGGTCTCCTTGGTCGAGCCCTTGCACAATTTCACGATCTCGCGACCGCAGGCGTTGGCGACCGTGGTGCGCGCAGCGATCCGCTTCTGGATCGCATCAAGGCTTTTGAGATAGTCGGTCGCGCACTGCGGCGTCAGCACATCGGTGTTGCGCGAGAGGCACTCCTTGAGGCGGTTGGAATCGAAACTGACGCCGCGGCAATTGGCGCTGATGTCCGCGGCGCAGCTTTTGGCCAAAAGGGCCGAGGCATCGCCAAAGCTCATCGTCTCCGCCGACGCCAGCGGCGCCGTCGCGAGCGCGAGGATTAGCAGGATCGAGCCTTCGCGGACCATGGACCATCTCATACGATGAGTTCCGCGATGGTCAAGGGCTACCAACGGCAGAGCTGTGGGCGGCGCCGGGCCAGCTTGATGGTTGCCGGTCTAGGCCCGCTCGACAAAGCTGTCGACCACCTTCTTCTCGCCGGCCTTTTCGAACGCGATCGTCAGCTTGTTGCCGTCGACCTTGATCACATGGCCGTAGCCGAATTTCTGGTGGAAGACGCGGTCGTCGAGCGAGAATTCCGAGACCGCGCCGGTGGATTTCGCGACCAGTTCGCCCTCGATCGTCACGGTAGCGCGCTTCTTGCGCGCAAAGCTGCCGAATTCGGCGCCTGCCGAGAAGGACGATTGCTCCTCCTCGAAGCCGCTGCGCGCTTGTCCCTGCCCTTGGCCGTTACGGTCGCGGGCGCGGTTGGCCTGGGCACGCTGCCAGCCCGGCGTGGTGTAGCTGGAGCCGAAGGACTCGACGTTGTCGAAGCGCGACGGGCCGTAACCACCACTGCCGCCCCAGCCCCCACCGCCCCTGGATTTCGTGATCTCGACGCTGGCGGCCGGCAATTCGTCGAGAAAGCGCGACGGGATCGTGGTGGTCCAGGTGCCGTGAATGCGCCGGTTGGTGGCGAAATAGAGTTTGGCGCGGCGGCGGGCGCGCGTCAGCCCGACATGGGCGAGGCGGCGCTCCTCTTCCAGGCCGGCGCGGCCCTGTTCGTCGAGCGTCCGCTGGCTCGGAAACAGCCCTTCCTCCCAGCCCGGCAGGAACACGTTGTCGAATTCGAGGCCCTTGGCCGAATGCAGGGTCATCAGCGACACCGCGTCGTCTTCAGCGCCGCCGTCGCGGTCCATCACCAGCGAGATGTGCTCGAGAAAACCTTGCAGGTTCTCGAACTCTTCCATCGAGCGCACCAGCTCCTTCAGGTTCTCCAGCCGGCCGGCGGCGTCCGCCGAGCGGTCCTTCTGCCACATCTCGGTGTAGCCGCTCTCGTCGAGCACGATTTCCGCCAGCTCCGTATGCGTGGTGACTTCGCGTTGCGCCCGCCAGCGATCGAACTGCAGGACGAGATCGCGCAAGCTGCCGCGCGCCTTCGGCTTCAGTTCGTCGGTATCGACCACCGCGCGCGCCGACTCGAACAGCGGGATGCGCCGCTTGCGGGCATGATCGTGCAGCATCTGCACCGTGGCGTCGCCGAGCCCGCGCTTGGGCACATTGACGATGCGCTCGAAGGCGAGGTCATCGGCCGGCGAGTTGATCACGCGCAAGTATGCCAGCGCGTCGCGGACTTCCGCGCGCTCGTAGAACCTCGGACCGCCGATCACGCGATAGGGCAATCCGAGGGTAACGAAGCGATCCTCGAACTCGCGCATCTGATACGACGCCCGCACCAGGATCGCCGCTTCGTTGAGCTTCTCGCCGTTGCGCTGCAGCTCCTCGAGCTCTTCGCCGATGGCGCGGGCTTCCTCTTCCGAATCCCAGGCGCCGGTGACGGTGACCTTCTCGCCGTCGACGTCCTCGGTGCGCAGCGTCTTGCCGAGCCGGCCTTCGTTGTGCGCGATCAGGTAGGAGGCGGCGGCGAGGATGTGGCCGGTAGAGCGGTAATTGCGCTCCAGCCGGATCACTTTCGCGCCGGGAAAGTCGTGGTCGAAGCGCAGGATGTTGTCGACCTCCGCGCCGCGCCAGCCATAGATCGACTGGTCGTCGTCGCCGACGCAGCAGATGTTCTTGGGGGGTGGGACCGCTGCCGTCGGAGGCTTGACATCTCCGTCGTCATTCCGGGGCGTTCCGGAAGTGCGCGAACCCGGAATCTCGAGGTCGAGTCCTCTTTATCTCCAGCTTCCGGGTTCGGGCTTTCGGCCCGCCCCGGAATGACGGGGGAAACGGCGGTGCCCGGCTTCGAAGGCGCCTGCGCGAGCAGGCGCAGCCAGAGATACTGCGCGACGTTGGTGTCCTGGTATTCGTCGACCAGGATGAACTTGAAGCGGCTCTGGTATTGCCGGAGCACGTCGGGGTGCTCGCGGAAGATCCGGATGTTTTCCAGCAAGAGATCGCCGAAATCGGCGGCGTTGAGAATCTTCAGCCGCTCCTGATAGCTCGCATAGAGCTTGCCGCCCTTGCCGTTGCCGAACACGGCGGCTTCGCCCGCCGGCACCTGCGACGGCGTCAGCCCGCGGTTCTTCCAGCCGTCGATCAGGCCGGCAAGCATGCGCGCCGGCCAGCGCTTGTCGTCGATGTCCTCGGCCTGCAGCAGCTGCTTCAACAGGCGCACCTGATCGTCGACATCGAGCACGGTGAAATTGGATTTCAGCTGTGCCATCTCGGCATGGGTGCGCAGGATGCGCCCGCCGATCGAGTGGAAGGTGCCGAGCCACGCCATGCCCTCGACCGCCTGGCCGAGCATCTGGCCGAGCCTGAGCTTCATCTCGCGCGCCGCCTTGTTGGTGAAGGTCACCGACAGGATTTCGTTCGGCCGCGCGCGGCCCTGGCTCAGGATATGGGCGATGCGCGTGGTGAGAACGCGCGTCTTGCCGGTGCCGGCGCCGGCCAGCACCAGCACCGGGCCGTCCAGCGTCGCCACCGCCTCGCGCTGTTCGGGGTTGAGGCCGTCGAGATAGCGCGGCCCGGTGGCCGCGCGCGCGCGTGCGGCGATGCCGCCAGCCGCGGGCTGATGGTCGGGTACGCTGGAATGGCTCAACTTGCTCGGCTCGGTCATGCAAATCGTCGTTGGGCCCACGATGGCACCGCGGGGCCGTGAAGGGGAGCCTTCTTAGCAGGATTGATGGCCATATAGGGGTTCGCCGACCAGTTTTACAGCCTTATCCGGCGGGCGCGGCAGCGGCCGCTTTGTGCTCGCGAGGTGCGACTTTGTTCCTCGCGACGCGCAAATTTTCTCGGTTTCGCGGCTCGGAACCTTTGTTTTCAGACTGGATTGATCCTGCAACCGAGGCGCAAGGCCGTCAGCCGCGCCGATCAAAGCCACTTCCGAAGACAGAGGTTCGTGTCATGTTGAGCTGGGTCGTCACCTTCCTGATCATCGCCTTGATTGCCGGCATTCTCGGCTTCGGCGGCATCGCCGGCACTTCCATTGAGATCGCCAAGATCATCTTCTTCGTCGCGGTCGTGCTGTTTCTCGTCTCCGCCGTGGTCGGCTTGGCCCGCGGGCGCTCGAGGGTCTAGCTTCGACCCGCGATCCCGACGCGCTTCCCCTCCATGAGGGACATGGAGCGCCCGTGACTGGCGTGCATGCGCAAAAGTGATACCGTTGCCCCCGAACTTTCGGGGGGCGGCGCGATGAAATCGAGCGAATATTTTCAACGCGACGCGATCGGTCTCGCCGAATGCGTTGCGCGCGGCGAGACAACCGCGGCGGAATTGCTCGACCTCGCGCTGCGGCAGAGCGCGGCGGCCCAGCCGAAGACGAATGCAATCTGCCGCCTGATGGAGGGCGAAGCCCGCTCCCAATTGAAGAAGCCGCTTACCGGTCCCTTCGCCGGCGTTCCCTTCCTGATCAAGGATTGCGCGCAGGACTATGCCGGCCTGCCGACGACCTATGGCAGCCGGTCGATGCAGCGCACTGTTGCCCGCGAACATTCCCATGTGGTGCGGCGCTATCTCGAGGCCGGGCTCGTGATTTTCGGCAAGACCAACTTGCCGGAATTTGCGCTCAAGGGCGTGTCGGACTCCCAACTGTTCGGCCGTGCCTGCAATCCCTGGAATTTCGATCACACGCCCGGCGGCTCCAGCGGCGGCGCAGCAGCCGCGGTCGCGTCGGGCGTCGTACCGATGGCGGCAGGCAATGACGGCGGCGGCTCGATTCGCATTCCCGCCGCCTGTTGCGGCCTGTTCGGGTTGCGTCCCTCGCGCGCACGCATTTCATCCGGGCCGGCCTATGGCGAATATTGGTACGGCGCCTCCAGCGAGGGCGTGATCTCCCGCAGCGTGCGCGACACAGCAGTGGCGCTCGACGTCGCGGCGGGCAACGAGCCCGGCGATCCCTTCACGATCCCGAGGCCGAGCGAGCCTTATGCGGAATCGATGCGGCGCGATCCCGGCCGGCTGCGCATCGGCTTCACTTCGGCCTCGCCGATCGGAACCGAGGTTCACTCTGAGGCCGTCGCGGCCGTGAACGAGGCGGCAACGTTGCTCGGCAGTCTTGGCCACGAGGTCGAGGAAGCCGCGCCCGAGATCGATGGCGCTGCGCTCGCGAAAGCTTTCCTGCATGTCTATTTCGGGCAGGTGCCGGCCATGGCGGCGCAGGCGCGCGCAGCCGGCGCTCGCACTTCGGATTTCGAACTGCTCACGCGGGTGCTGGCGACGCTGGGCGGTGCGGTCTCGGCCGGGACGCTGACGGCGCAATTGCTCAGATGGAACGAATTTGCGCGGGCCCTTGCGCGCTTCCATCAGCGTTACGACCTGCTGCTGACGCCAACGCTCGCGCATCCGCCGATCCGCCACGGTGAGGGCGACCCGACGGCGGCGGAGCAGGCGGTGCTGAACCTGCTCGATCGGGTCGGCCTGCTTGGGCTCTTGACCCGTCTTGGCCTGCTCGACAGCACGGTCGACAAGATCGCGCGCGACAGCCTGCAATATGTGCCGTTCACGCAGCTCGCCAATCTGACGGGCACGCCGGCGATGAGCGTGCCCCTGCACTGGACGGCGGATGGGCTGCCGCTCGGCGTGCAATTCGTCGCGCGTTTCGGCGAAGAGGACCTGTTGCTGCAACTCGCGGCCCAACTCGAAACGGCGCGACCCTGGTTTACCCGGCTGCCGGCGTGGGTAACGTAGATCGCTATCGGATTTGAAGGAGGCCGCTTTCCGCGTACGTCAACCGAAGCCTATCGGTCGGAATCGATCTCTTAGCCAATGCTCCATCTCCGTGCT
>CAVZQX010000025.1:0-17072 GCA_963777475.1 uncultured Alphaproteobacteria bacterium | reverse complement strand
CCATCATGAGCTCTGGTCCGGGAAGGATGAAGCGGTACGGCTGGCCGGTGCTGGTTTCGCTGACGAAGAAATCCTCGCGCGTTTCCTCCGCGATTGCAAAAGTCCGGCTTGCAACGCCGGCTTGGTCGAGCAGCTTGCGCAAGAGTCTCCGGTCACGCCGCCCACCGAATAGATCGCGCTGACATCTCCACCCAGGCGTTTGATGACGCGCGCCACATCGATCCCGCCGCCGCCGGGATCGCGCCGTTGCGATGTGCCCCGAAGTTTGGCAACCGGGACGATCCTTTCAACCGATGTGGACAGGTCGACGGAGGGATTGGGCGTAATCGTTACGATATCCGTCATCGGCGTCGTCGAACGGCGGATGCGCCAGCTACCGCCAAACTTTGCTCGAAGAATGCCTTGACCCCGATGAAGCTGGCATCAGGGTTGACGATAACATGGATCGGAACATTGCGAAGATAGGATTGGAAGCGGCCCTTGCTCTCGAACTGCGTCCGAAAGCTCGATTCGAGGAGGCGATCGGCGAAGCGCGGCACGATACCGCCCGCGATAAAGACGCCGCCTTGGGCGCAGAATGTCAGCGCGAGATTTCCGGCGACGCTGCCGAGCAACGAACAGAACATGTCGAGCGCGGCCCGGCTGACGCTGCAACTGCCATCCAGCGCGGCGCTGGTGATCGCGGCGGCATCGCGGTCGGGCGCTGCCACGCCATCGATGGCGGCCAGCGCAGAATAGAGGTTCTCGAGGCCGGATCCGGACAGGGCCCGTTCGATCGAGACGTGCCCGAAGCGCCGGCGCAGTTGACCGATAGCCTGCTCCTCGCGCTCCGAGGTTGCCGGCAACGTCGCGTGGCCGGCCTCGGTGACGACCGCGAATGGCACTGTGTCATGCCGAAAAAAGCAGGCGGCGCCAAAGCCCGTACCAGGTCCAATCGCAAGCATCGGTGCGCCGGCGATCGGTCGTTGCTCGCCGACCGGGAAGAGATCGGATGGCTGAAGTGCCGGCAATGACCACGCAAGCGCTTCGAAATCGTTGAGAAGTTGGACGAACCCGAAGCCGAACATCTGCTGCAGCTCAGCCCCGTCGATCACCCATGGGCTGTTGGTGAAGACGCAGCGGTTATTCTGTACCGTTCCTGCGACGCCCAGGACTGCGGCCGCGGGCATTGCCCCGGCCGCGTGACGATTGAGGAACGCCGCCATGGCGTCCGTCGTGCTGGTGAAATCGGCCACCTTCAGGTGTTCGACCGGCCCGATTTCACCGCGGTCCATCAGCGCAAAACGCGCGTTAGTGCCGCCGATGTCGGCGAGCAGAGCTTGATCGTTTGTTGCTGTCCGGCCGCCGGTCATCCCTGTGCCGCTATTACGTTCGCCGGGACCCCGCTCGCTGCGGGAACCGGCGATCCCCGCCTTTTCGCAATGAAATCAGAATACCACCGCGCGGACGCTTTCGGAATCCGCCTTTGCGTGGCGAAGTCGACATAAACGAGGCCGAAGCGCTGTGAATAGCCCGACCCCCATTCGAAATTGTCGAGCAGCGACCACACAAAGTAGCCTCGGACATCCGCTCCCGCCGCTATCGCTTCCTGCATCGCGTTGGCATAGGCCTGCAAATAGGCGATCCGCCCAGTATCCTCAACGCGCCCGGCACGATCAAGTTCATCGTTGGCCGCAGTTCCATTCTCCAATACATAGATCGGCAAGCCGAAGCGGTCATGAATATCGAGCAAGGTATCGCGGAAGGCGCCGGGAACGATCGGCCAACCGATCGTGGTCCGCGGCACGTCGTCCGGCGGCGCACCAAAGCTGGCGCCAAGCAAGTTCGAGTCTGCCTTGATGTAGTGCGGCGAGTAGTGGTTCAATCCGAACCAGTCAACGGTGCGGGCGATCGACGCCATATCGCCCGGCTTCTGGTAGGGTTCGATCGCGTCAGCCAGGGCGGGAGGATAGCACGCGAAGTGCTGCGGATAGGGAAACGCATCGTTCCAGTATTTCGAAAAGCGCTGCGCGGCAGCCGCATCTTCCGGACTGGTGCTGCAGGGAAAGCACGGCTGCCGATTGTGGATGGCACCAATCGAGGCATCTCGCACCGAAGCCCGCAGCACGTCGACGGCCGCGCCGTGGCTCAAATTGACATGATGGATGGCCTTGTGCAGGGCTGTCCCGTCGCCGATCCCTGGCGCGTTCCAGCCAAGACCATATCCAAACAGGGTGAAGACGCAGGGCTCGTTGAACGTGGCAAATCGCTTGACGCGATCGCCATAGCGCTGGGCAACGAGCGCCGCATAATCGGCAAACCACCCGGCGATGTCCCGGTTTTGCCAGCCGCCGAGATCGTCTAGGGCCTGCGGTAGATCCCAGTGGTAAAGACAGATCCAGGGCTCGATGCCGGCGGCGAGCAGCTCATCGATCAGCCTGTCATAAAACGCCAGCCCCGGTTCGTTGGCCGCGCCGCGGCCCCTCGGCAGAATGCGCGGCCACGAGATGGAAAACCGGTAAGCGTCGACACCCAGATCGCGCATCAGCGCGACATCTTCGGCATAGCGGTGATAGTGATCGCAGGCGACATCGCCGGTGTCGCCGTTCTTGACGCGGCCTTGCTGCCGGCAATAGGTGTCCCAGATACTGTCGCCGCGCCCGTCGAGGTGCGCCGCGCCTTCGACCTGAAAACTCGAGGTCGAGACCCCCCAACGGAAGCCACGCTTCGGCAGCTCAGGCATCTGCTGGCGAAGTTGCAAGGCGTTGTTCGAGCTGTTCTTCGAGGTATTCTCGGCCATCATAGTCACCTGCCCTGCCAGATCTGAGTGGCCCGGATTGCTCTGATACAGTGCGGACCCTTGGCCGTCCAACCTTTGACCAAGATCAAGATCAAGACCGACTGGCCCGTTTAGGTTAGATAAACCCTTGGGGAAACTGTTCGGCATTCGATGCAGTTTCCATTTTTTGCGTGTGAAGATCAATCATGCCCTGTCGGAATCCCTTCACCCTTCCAGATCGTCTCGATCCGAAATTGCAGCCGGCCGTTTCGCTCTGGGAACGCCTGCGGCGAGCGGAAAATGGAATGCCGTTCACCGACGATCTCGGCGTTTCTGCTTTGTCCGACCTGTCCGGAAGACCCTTCCTGCTCGCTGTCTTTGCCTCGCCTGAACGCTTTCGCTTCGAGTTCTTGAGTGCGGGCTTGCAAGAAGCGGCAGCCCAGGGAAGGTTCATCGAGGAGACGTCGCCAGACATTCATTTCAGCTTTTTGCGGGCCCAAAGCAGCGCCACCGTCGAAGCCGCCGAGCCGACGTTTCTTCGCTTGACCGAAGCCTCCGGACACAAGTTTTCCAGGGTACTTCTGCCGATGTGGGGAAACGGCCAGGTCAACATGCTGCTGGGCGCGATCGACTTGTGAGCTTGCCTCGACAACGCCAGCACACCTCATGTTTGGCGCGTGTGAATTTTACCCACGTTGCCCTTGCCAAGCGAGCCAACGGATCCGGCCTTCGGCCGGCCCGGTGACCGGCTCTGCGAGCGCGACGCGGGACCTATACCCCAGGCCTTCGTTGCTGCGATGGCTCGAGCCGCGCGACCTCGCCTGGAGAGTGTGCGACTGCCTCACGCCAGCAGCACCGCGTCCGCGCCGTTCACTGCTTCCGCGCTGTCGGTGACGGTCTTTTCCAGCGCTGGCGCCTGCACCGAGATGGTCTCGGCAAAGAAGCGCGCCAGCGCGACGTAGCGCTCGTGGTCGCCGTTGCCGGCGCTGCGGGCGGCGAGCGCCTCGCTCGCCAGCAAGCAGCCGCCGAGCGCCGATCCGAACAGCCGCAGATAAGGCGTGGCACCCGCGAGCGCGTCGTTCGGCGCGGAAGCGACGCGTTCAAGCAGCCAGCGGCTGGCGCGCTCCAGCGAGGCGAGCGCGTCGCGCAGCTTGGCGCCGGTGGTGCCGAAGGCGGGATCGTTGGAAGCCTCAACCTGTTTCACGGTGCTTCCAAGCTCGTCGAGCAGCGCCCACACCGATGCGCCGCCGTTGGCGGCGAGTTTTCGCGTGACGAGGTCGATCGCCTGGATGCCGTTGGTACCCTCGTAGATCGCGGTGATGCGCGCGTCGCGGTAATGTTGCGCTGCGCCGGTTTCCTCGATGAATCCCATGCCGCCATGGACCTGCACGCCGAGATAGGCCACCTCATTGCCGATGTCGGTGGAAAACGCTTTCGCAATTGGCGTCAGCAGCGCGCCGCGCGCCGCCGCATCGGCCCGCACCTTGGCGTCCTTGGCGCGCACGGAAATGTCGAGCGCGACCGCCGTGGCGTAGCAGATGGTGCGCGCAGCGGCCGTCATCGCGCGCATCTGCATCAGCATGCGCTTGACATCGGGATGCACGAAGATCGGGTCGGAGCCGTCGCCTTGCTTGCCGACGGCGCGGCCCTGGCGGCGCTCCTGCGCATAGCCAAGCGCCTGCTGGTAGGCGCGGTCGGCGACACCGACACCTTCGAGGCCGACCCCGAGCCGGGCCTGGTTCATCATCGTGAACATGCACTGCATGCCCTTGTTTTCCTCGCCGATCAGGTAGCCGATGGCGCCGCCATGATCGCCCATGGTCATGGTGCAGGTGGGCGAGGCATGCATGCCGAGCTTGTGCTCGACGCCGCTGGCAAAAATGTCGTTGCGCTGCCCCAGCGAGCCGTCGGCGTTGACCAGAAATTTCGGAACGAGGAACAGCGAAATCCCCTTAGTGCCCGCGGGCGCATCGGGCAATCGCGCCAGCACGAAATGCACGATGTTATCGGTCATGTCGTGCTCGCCATAGGTGATGAAGATTTTTGTTCCCTTGATGCGATAGCTGCCATCGGAAGCGCGCTCGGCGCGGGTGCGCAGGGCGCCGACGTCAGAGCCGGCTTGCGACTCGGTGAGCTGCATGGTGCCGGTCCATTCGCCCGACACCAGCTTTTCCAGATAGATCTTCTTCAATTCGGCGCTGCCATGGGCATCGAGCGCCTCGATCGCGGAGAGCGTGAGCAGCGGGCAGAGGCCGAAGGCGACGTTTGCCGCGCTCCAGATCTCGGTGCAGGCCGCATTGATCGCCAGCGGCAGGCCCTGGCCGCCGAACGCTTCCGGGCCCGACACCGCGTTCCACCCCGCCGCGGTCCAGCGCCGATAGGCATCCGGCCAGCCGGGCGCGGTGGTGACCTTGCCGTCGTCGAGCTTGATGCCGTGCTCGTCGCCGACGCGATTGAGCGGCGCCAGCACGTCGGAGGCGAATTTACCGGCCTCCTCAAGTACGGCGGCGGTGATGTCGGCGTCGAAATCGCCATAGTGCCCGGCTTTGAGGGCCGCCGCGAGGCCGGCGCCGTGGTTCAGCGCAAGCAGCATGTCGTTGATCGGCGCGCGATAGGTCATGGCAGTGCCTCATTGGAGAGCGGCAGGAAGCCTGCTGCCCTATTCCCACGAAACGGGGCTTCTCTCAACCATTCCGATCGCGAAAAGGCCCCATCCGGCGCGGCAAAGCGCAGGGCTGAATTCAGGTGAAATTCGCACCTCTAGCCTGTTGAAATGGCTCAACTCTCTCTATAGACCGACGGTGCCACCGAAAGGGCGCGCGGCGACCGTCCCCGCGCTTTCCGCACAGTCTGTTGGGGCGTCGCCAAGTGGTAAGGCAGTGGATTTTGATTCCACCATACGGAGGTTCGAATCCTCCCGCCCCAGCCAACACTCCAACCCGCGAATGGCCGCAAACGAAATTCACGGGGCGTGGTTCTCGCGCCCCGCGAACCACAGCTTCGGATCTGCCGCCCGTACGATTGCGTTGTCTAGATCGTCGATCAGCCATAACTGGTGGCGTCCCTCCCTCATGCGCGGATTAGGATACTCCTCGCCCACCCGTTTCAGAAAGTCTCGACCGTTGGTTCTCCGCAGTATCCCGCCGCCAGATCGGCCGCCTTGACGGGGCCAAGAGCCGTTTGGAATCTTTGCAGGACGTCTTTTTCGCGTCAAAAGCTGACGTAAAATTCGTTCGCCTCATTCGTCCCACGCCGCAGGCCAAAGATGCGCCCGACCGTTGATCCGATCACGCGTTCCGTCGTCCAGCACCGGCTGAGCTCGATCGTAGCCGAGATGGGCGAGGCCATGCTGCGCACCTCGTATTCGCAAATCCTCAATTCCAGCCGGGATTTTTCGCTCGCGATCTGCGATGTAGCGGCGCGGCTGATCGCGCAGGCCGACCATATCCCGGTTCACGTCGGCGCGCTGCCATGGGCGACGCGCGCGGTTGAAGAGCGGTTCAAGGAAGTCGCGCCGGGCGACGTGATCCTGATGAACGATCCCTATCATGGTGGCAGCCATCTTCCCGATCTCACGATCTTCGTGCCGATCTTCGCGGGCGAGCGTCGACTGTTCTGGACCGTGGTGCGCGCGCATCAGAGCGATATCGGCGGCGCGACGCACGGCGCCTACAATCCGAACGCCACCGAGATTTGGCAGGAGGGCCTGCGCATTCCGCCGATCAAGCTCTACGAAAAGCGGCGGCTGCGCGACGATATCCTGGATATGCTCGCGCTCAACGTCCGTAACCCGGACGACTTTCGCGGTGATCTCGCCGCGATGATCGGGGCGGCGCATCTCGGCGAACGACGGATGCAAAAACTGTTCGGCGAACTCGGCGCTGACGTCGTCGAAGCCGCGATCGAAGCGGTGCTCGATGCCGCCGAAGCTCAGGCGCGCGCGGTGGTTAGGACCTGGAAGGATGGCGTCTTCCATGGCGAAGCCTTCCTCGACGACGACGGTCGCGGCAACAACGACATCAGGATCGCTGCAAAAGTCACCAAGCGCGGCAGCGAAATCGAGGTCGATCTGTCCGAGTCCGATCCTCAGGTGACGAGCTTCGTCAACTCCTCGCATGCCAATATGCATGCCGCCGTGGTGATGGCGTTCGCCTATCTGATTGATCCCGATACCCCGAAGAATTCCGGCGCGCTTCGGCCGCTGAAGGTGATTGCCAAGCAGGGCACCATCGTCTGGGCCGATCCGGGCAAGCCGGTGACGCTCTGCACCAGCCATCCCTCCAACGAGATCGTGGAAGCGATCGTCAAGGCGCTGGCGTCGTCGTGCCCGGATCGCGTCATGGCCGGCTGGGGCCGCCGTTTCCGGATTGCGGTGCAGGGCGAGAACCCGCGCACCGGTCGCGGCTTCATCTGGCACATGTTTCATGCCCGTCCCGGCGGCGGTGCGTCGGCGAACGGCGACGGCTGGTCGTCGATTGGGGAGTGGCACTCGGTCGGCGGCCTGAAATTCGGCAGCGTCGAAGTGGCGGAAGCGCGCTTCCCGCTGCATTTCCGTCGCCACGAATTCCTGCCAGATTCCGGCGGCGACGGCCAGTTTCGCGGCGGCCTTGGGGTGGCGCTTGACCTCGTCTTCGAAACCGAGAAGCCGGCGCTCGGCAATACCGCGGGCGAGGGGACGCGTCACGGCTCCTGCGGCATGCTCGGCGGCAAGGATAGCGAGCCGCATCGCTATCGCCTGCTCTCCGCGGGCCGAGAGCCACGCGAATTGCGCACCAAGGAGGTAGGCATCGAGATCGGGCCCGGCGATTGTCTTGAAGTCCGCTCCGCGGGCGGCGGCGGGTGGGGGGCACCTTCGAGGCGCTCGCAGGCGGCGCGCGACCGCGATCGTCTGCAGGGCCTCGTCACCGATGACGCGGTGAAAGCGCGGACGAGTTGAGCATGCTGAGCATCGGGATCGACGTCGGCGGCACCTTCACCGATCTTGTCGCCATCGATGCGGCCGGGCGCACCGTGTTCGCGAAATCGATCTCGACGCCGCAGGACCAGTCGATCGGCGTGATGGCGGGGCTGGAAGAGCTCGCGCGTCGTCTCGGCCTTTCCTGCGCCGAGATGCTCGCGCGGACCAAGCGGCTGGTGCATGGCACCACGGTCGCAACCAACGCGCTGCTCGAGCGCAAGGGGGCGAGCGTCGCTCTACTCACCACCGAAGGCCATCGCGACGTGCTCGAAATGCGCGAGGGGCTGAAGGGCAACCGCTACGATCTGCGCACGCCGCCGCCGGAGCCTTTGGTGCCGCGCGAGCTGCGCTTTGGCGTGCGCGAGCGGCTCAAGCCGAACGGCGAGGTCCTGGTGCCACTCGATCCGGCGTCGCTTGATGAAGCGATCGCCGCGATCAAGGAGTCCTGCGCCAGCTCGGCCGCGATCTGTTTCCTGCACGCCTATCGCAATCCGGCGCATGAGATCGCTGCGGAGC
Source organism: uncultured Alphaproteobacteria bacterium (assembly GCA_963777475.1). Lineage (GTDB taxonomy): Bacteria > Pseudomonadota > Alphaproteobacteria > Rhizobiales > Xanthobacteraceae > Bradyrhizobium. The sequence continues at coordinate 8,841 of CAVZQX010000025.1, read as the reverse complement.
AGCGGCTCGCGCGCGAGCTGCCGGACGTGAGCGTCTCGCGTTCGAGCGACGTGCTGCCGCAGATCAAGGAATATGAGCGCGTCGCGACCACGGTCGTGAATGCCTATGTCCGCCCCATCGTCCGGCACTACCTTGAACGGCTGGAGGCACGTCTCAAGGAAGCCGGCTTCGACGGCTCGCTCTTCATCATCCTGTCCAACGGCGGCATGGCGCCGGTCGAGGAGGCCGCGCGGCTTGCCGCGGCAACGGTGCTGTCGGGTCCGGCGGGCGGCATGTCCGGCTGTCGGCGCTGCGCCGGCATGCTCGGCATTCCCGATCTCGTGGCGTTCGACATGGGCGGCACATCGACCGACATCTCGCTGATCGCCGACGGCGCGGCGACATTATCCGCCGATGGCGGCCTGGCCGGCCAGCGCATTGCGCTGCGCAGCCTCGATATCTCCAGCATCGCGGCCGGCGGCGGCTCGATCGCGTCGGTCGATTCCGGCGGCATCTTCCATGTCGGCCCGGAAAGCGCGGGCGCGATGCCGGGACCGGCCTGCTACGGCCAGGGCGGCGGCAAGGCGACCGTCACCGACGCCAATGTGGTGCTCGGCTATCTCGCCGCCTCCGCCTTCATGGGCGGAAAGCGTCCGCTCGACACCGCGGCGGCGGAAGCGGCGATCGACCGGCTTGCCGCCGCGCTTGGCATCACGCGTCTCGAGGCTGCCGCGGGCATTTTTCGCCTGGTCAACCTGAAGATGGCCGATGGCATCCGGCTGATGACGCTGCGGCGCGGCGTCGATCCAAGGCGCTTTGCGCTGCTGAGTTTCGGCGGGGCTGCCGGAGTGCATGCCACCGAGGTCGCGCGCGAGCTCGAGCTGTCGCGTATCATCGTGCCGACCACGGCTTCGGTGCTGTCGGCCTGGGGCATGCTGACCAGCGATTTGCGCTACGAGGTCAGCCGCACGCATTTCGAGACCGGAGCTCGCTCGACCGCTTCCGAAGTGCGCGAGATCTTTGCCGAGCTTGAGAGCCGCGCGGTCGAGCGGCTGCGCAGCTGGTTCGACGGGCCCATCGCGGTCGAGCGTTCCGCCGAGATGCGCTATGGCGAGCAGATCTTCGAGATCGACGTCGCTTTGGATGGTGTCGATCTGGATTCACCTTCGCTGATCGCGGAGATCGAGGATCGCTTCCATCGCCGCCATGAAGAACTCTATACCTACGCCTCGCGCGACCAGGAGGTCGTGTTCGTCAACGCGAGGGTCGCTGCGATCGGAGCGGCTTCGGCGAGCGAAGCAGGAGAGCAGGGGGCCCCATCGACCGCGCCCTGCAAGCCGCGCTCGCGGCGCAAGGCATTCTTCGGCGGCTGGCTTGACGTGCCGGTCTACGCACTCGACGATCTCAAGCCGGGGCAATCGCTGCAAGGGCCAGGGATCATCGAGGCGGAGACGACGACGGTGGTGATCAACGCGGGCGATCGGCTCGAGGTCAACCGGTTCGGCTGGCTGGATATTTGCGTCGCGAAGGCGTCCGGAGCCGGCATATGAAGGGTTGATGAAATTGGAGGGATTGAGGACATGCACCTGCTTCACGACCCGGCCGCGCCGCCGATGCCGCAGATCAGCTTCGATCAGTTCCTCGTAGTCGATATTCGCGTCGGCACCATCATCGCGGCCGAGCCGTTTCCGCAAGCCCGCAAGTCAGCTCTCAAGTTGACGGTCGATTTCGGGGCCGGATTGGGCACCAGGAAGTCGAGCGCGCAGATCACGCAAAACTATCAGCCTGCGGCGCTGATCGGGCGGCAGGTTGCCGCCGTCGTCAATTTCCCGCCGCGGCAGATCGGCAAGTTCATGTCGGAAGTCCTTGTGCTGGGCTTCCCGGATGCACGCGGCAACGTCGTGCTGTTTGCGCCCGACCAGCGCGTGCCGGATGGCGCGCGGCTGTTCTGACGCGGCATGCGCGTTGAACCCGCATGGCTCGGGGGCCCTTGGGCCGCGCCGGGGTACATCCGCCCGGCGGCCCATGGCTCCCGAGGAAGTCAGGAACAAACCCAAATAATCAGTAGCGCCATCGGAAGGCCGGCGGCCAAGGCGCCACCAATCATCAATGCAAATGCTGAAAGCAAATTTGTTTCGGCTTGGACCTCACGCCTGGACATGGCGTTACTCCGTCGAGCCCCCACGGGCATTTGCCCGTCGCCCACGGATGAACGAAAAAAAGCGCATTGGGGCAGGTCGTGACGACGATCGAATGCTGGTACTGCCCCGAACCAGAGTGGTGTGAGGCTGAATCTTTATGGTTAAGAAAAGATTAACGCCGTGTTGGGTCGAGTGCCGCAGATCAGCGAAAAAGTCCCGCCCCATCCCGTAGGGGTGCTGGGTTACCCGGGAAGAGGCGGAAGTCAGGTGCAATCGGCGCCGTCGCGTCAATCAGAAAAAGTTGCGATTGTGATTCGGGCAACTTAAGGGAGAGACGCCTCCAAGCCGATCCCATGCACGCGCCGCGCGTCGAGCAGCCAGTCGTGCACTACTTGCGACTTGTCCCGGCCTCTTGCCTTGAAATTCAATAGTGCAGATCGCGCGTCCTGCAGCTCTACAAAGAACTTCAGCGAATCTCGACCAGTCGCCTCGCCGGAATCGATGGGCTGCGCTTGGACCCATTGGTCCCATTCCCGGATGATCAGACGGGGCCGCTTGATTTTCAAGCAAGATAAATGTAGTACGTTTTTATGAGGGCGTCAAAGAAAAACGTAGTACGAAAACGACCCGGTCGTCCCGCGACTGGGCAAGATCCCGTGACGGCTATCCGGCTTTCAAAGGAGATGCGGGCTGCGGTCGACACTTGGGCCGCCGCTCAGGATGATGAGCCCGGCCGCTCCGAAGCCATCCGCCGCCTAGTCGAGCTCGGGTTGAGAGTGAAGAAATGACCGCCGCAAGTCATGGCCGCCGATCGTGGAAAGATAGTCCCAAAGCAAAGAGGATTGCAGCGACAATCTCGTTATTGTTTATCGCCGGCTTGATCGCGATGCTCGCCGTCGCCTTTCTATTTACGCGGTAAAACTCCCTCTAACCAAAACATCGCCCGGCTTCGGCGGGAAGCGCGGCTGCAAACTTGGGAAATTGAGCAGCTCATCGCAGCCGACATCGACTGCACGTCCGCGGCGCAGCAATTGATGAGGATGCAGGCTGACCTTGTGCTGTTCGTCGAAAAGCGAGAGCGACTGATGCAAGGGAACTGAAGGATGTTTCGTGATCCGCCCAACTGGTACGACCACAACGCCGACAGCGGCAGGCACCCGCTTCCCCTCGTCGCAACCTGGATACTACTCCGTCGCGGCGCGATGTCGTGGTGTCGGCTCTTTCTGCAATGATGGTATCTTCGGTTGTAGCGGCGGTTGCAATTTCTCGGCAGATGACGTCCCGCTTTCGAATCCGGCCGGTATCGGTTTACGAACCTTCGTCCGCAGCAACCGTTGCAACCGATCCGGGTGCCGCCGACTGGTCATCGGCCGCAGCAACTGACCTCATCGAGTTTCTTCGTCACACCTGAGCTGCGACGCCCAGGCTGCGCCAAGGTCCTCCAAACGAGAGGTAACCTTTCCGGACATCGGAACGAACCAATCAACAGGCGCGCCCCATGGCCCGCCAGACCGACTGCGGATGCCGCAGGGTGAACCCGATGAATGGAGGAATATAAATGTCCAATCGCACGCTGTCCGCAATGGTTGCCGGCGCATTCGCCGTCGCTGTCGGATCGCTCGCCGCCACATCCGCCACGGCTCAGATGAACAAGGCCGACATGGAAAAGATGATGAAGGAGAAGCAGGCCCAGACCATGAAGGCGATGCAGGGCGGCAAGATGCAGAAATGCTTCGGCGTCGCCCTCAAGGGGCAGAACGATTGCTTCGCCGGCGCCGGCACGACGTGCGCCGGGACAAGCACCGTCGATTATCAGGGCAATGCCTTCAGGCTCGAACCCAAGGGCACCTGCACGACGATGCAGACCCCCAAAGGGGCCGGAAGCCTAACGCCGAAGGCCTGAGACAGGCGTCAGGCGGGCAGCATTGCGGCCCGTCTTTCCCTTTTGATCGGAGTTCGCAGGTGTCGCTCTCTACATCCCCAGTCGAAGGCCGGATACCGCCGCGCGGAGGCGTTGGCCTGAAGGCCGAGCACTACCGCACGATCATCGAAGCGCTACCGGACGTCGGCTTCTTTGAAGTTCACGCGGAAAACTACATGGGCGCGGGAGGTCCGCCGCACCGCTATCTTTCGGCGATCCGTGAGCGATACAAGCTGTCCCTTCATGGCGTCGGATTGTCGATCGGGGCCGACCGCCCGCTGGACCGGGGACACCTCGACCGCCTCAGGCAACTGATTGATCGGTATGAGCCGGGGTTGTTTTCGGAGCACCTGGCCTGGTCGTCGCATGACGCCGGGTTTTTGAACGACCTGCTTCCGGTGCCGTACACGACGGAGACGCTGATCCGCGTCTGCGATCATATCGACCAGGTACAGGGCGCTCTCGGCCGCCAGATGCTCCTTGAGAATCCGTCCACCTATGTCGCGTTCTCCGAAAGCACCTACTCCGAACCCGCCTTTATCGCCGAGGTGGCGCGCCGCACCGGATGCGGACTCCTGCTCGACGTCAATAATGTCCATGTCGCATCGACCAATCAGCAGTGGGATCCGGTTGCCTATCTGGACGAATATCCGCTTGTCCACGTTCAGCAAATTCACCTCGCCGGCCACACCCGCGAAGCCGATGAGGGGGGCGACCGCTCCTCATCGATACCCACGATCGCCCCGTCGATGACATCGTCTGGGATCTCTTTGCGCAGGCTATCCGGTCTACCGGCCCCGTGCCGGCGCTGATCGAGTGGGACACCGATGTGCCGGCGTGGCCCGCCCTTGAACAGGAGGCCAAATGCGCCGAGGCGATGATGGTTTCGGTTGGATCGGAGGCCGTGCGCCATGCAACCGCTTGCTGAACGGCAACGCAGTTTTGCCGCGGCTCTGCTCGATCCCGATCTGGCCGTGCCGGCTGGCGTGGTCGGACCGGATGGAGAGCCGAGCCCGAGGCGGTTTGGGGTCTACCGAAACAACGTCGTGGTAGGCCTGACGCAGACCCTGAAGGACGGCTACCCGGCGGTGCATCGCATCGTGGGATCGGATTTCTTCCAGGCCATGGCGCGCACCTATGCTGTCACCGAACTGCCGACATCTCCGATCATGCTTGACTATGGAGCCGGGTTTGCGGAGTTCGTCCGCCGCTTCGAGCCGGCGGCGGTGCTGCCGTATCTGGCCGATGTCGCATGTATCGAACGGGCCTGGACGGAGGCCTATCACGCGGCCGAAGCCTTGCCGATCGATCCTGGGGCGTTCGCCGAAATTGGGGCGGAGGAACTTCCGGCGATGCGTCTCGTGCTTCACCCGTCGCTCCGTACCGTGCGTTCGCAGTTTCCGGCGCTGACGATCTGGCGAATGAATGTGGCTGGCGGCGTCCCGGAGCCGGTCGATCTTGACGCCGGCGATGAAGACGTGCTGGTCGTCCGCCCCGGAGCCGACGTGGAGGTTCGGTCGGTTCCGGCGAGCTGTCTGGATTTCATCCGGGCGGTTGCGGATGGAAAATCAGTGCTTGTTTCGCTCAAGGAGGCCATGGTCGTCAGTCCACGTTTCGACCTGGCGGCTACGCTCCACGATCTGATGCGAGCCGGCGGCCTCGTTGGCTTCAGGCTTATGACGGAGCCGCGGCAAATATGACCGGGGGTACGACCATCTTAACCGCTGAGGATGCCGTGCGAGGAGCTGCGGAACGTCTCGCCCGCGTCGCTCAGGTTATGGCACCGCCTGTGCTGCGGATCGCGCTGGCGATACCATTCTTCAAATCCGGGCTCATCAAGTGGGATGGCTTCCTGTCTCTGTCCCCAGCCGCGGCGTACCCGTTTGAAGACGAGTTCAAGCTGCACCTGTTCGGACATTCCTATGATTTCCCTCTGCCTGCCACGGTTGCGTTCGTCGATGGAGTGGCCGAGATCGTGCTGCCGGTGCTGCTGGTCCTCGGGCTGGCGACACGCTTCAGCGCCCTTGCGCTTCTCATGATGACGGGCGTCATTCAACTGGTCGTGCCGGAGGGTTGGGCCAACTTCCATCTGCCGTGGGCCGGGCTGGCGCTTGCCATCATCGCCCTGGGGCCCGGCACCTTGTCGCTTGACCACCTCGTCGATCAGCCCTGCCGGCGAACACTTGTCGGGAGGGACGATCGTCAATGACCAGGGACCAGAGCGGTCAGACGCCTCGCCTGAACTCGTCGCCAACGATGGTCAGACGGGAGCTGACTTCAAGCCGGGGGCGCGCGCGCTCGATTGGGCGATCCTCATGGCTCACGCTCAGGACGGCGATCGCATGGCCTACCAGCGCCTATTGCAGGAGATAACGCCATATCTGCGTTCGCTCGCGGCACGACGATCAAATGACCGGAGCGATATCGAGGATGCCGTGCAGGACGTCCTACTGACTATTCATTCGATCCGATACACCTACGACCCGGCCCGGCCCTTTGCGCCATGGCTCGTGACCATAGCGAACCGGCGCTTTATCGACCGTATGCGACGCCGCATGCGCCAGAGAGGCCGCGAAGTATCACTGTGCCCCGAGCATGAAGCCGTTTCGGAGCCCGAAATGAATCCAGAGGAGGGGCCGGACCGACGTGAGCTGGAACGGGCCATCAACGATCTTCCCCCGGCCCAGCAACAGGCGGTTCGACTGCTCAAGCTCAAGGAGATGTCGTTGAAGGAGGCCGCGGCGCTGAGCGGAATGTCCATAACCTCTTTGAAGGTGAATATGCACCGGGCGGTCAAGAGCCTTCAGAAACTGCTGATGTCGCGGAAAGAGCCATGATCAAGACAAACGACCTCATAGCATCGCTCGCGGCGAAAATGACGCCGGTGAAGCGGCTACGACCGCCGCTGCTGCGCGCCGGCTGCTGGCTTCTGATGGCCGCAGCTGTCCTCACGCTGCTCGCGGTAAACCAGGGCATTCGGCCCGATCTGGCTCAACGTCTCCACGACTCGTCATTCGTCACGAGCCTGGCGGCCTCGATTTTGACAGGCGTGCTTGCCGCCATCGCGGCGTTTCTGGTCAGCCTTCCGGACCGCTCGCGGCTGTGGCTTCTCTTGCCGATTCCGGCGCTGGTGCTTTGGCTTTCGAACATCGGGTACCAGTGCCTCACGCAGTGGATATCGATCGGTCCCGACGGGATGAGTTTTGGAGAGGCTGCGCGCTGCTTCACGACGCTCGTGCTTACAAGCCTGCCACTGTCGTTCGCGTTACTTGTGATGTTGCGCTATGCCGCCAGGCTTCGTCCGACGGCGGTCACGCTGATGGGAAGCCTGGCCGTATCTGCGATCACGTCGACCGCCCTTGCCTTGTTCCACAGCATCGATGCGACGGTTATGATTTTGATGTGGAATGTCGGCACCGCGGTGCTTCTGGTCGGGGCCGCAGGGATATTCGGCCGGCGGATGTTTCTCTGGGTGGCGCCAAAAGGGTTTGCGCAGGACTGACATATTGAAGGAAGATGCACCCAGGATTGGCGCAGCTCTCGGTCGGAATAGGTGAGGTAGGATATGACGAAAGCCATCTGGAACGACACGGTAATCGCCGAGGCCAGCAGCACCGAAATCGTTGAGGGAAATCATTACTTCCCGCCGGAAGCCTTATCCAGGCAACACTTTCGGGAGAGCAAAACGACGAGCATCTGTCCCTGGAAGGGAACAGCCAGCTACTACACGATCGCTGTTGAAGATCGCGAAAACATCGACGCGGCCTGGTATTACCCCGATCCGAAGCCTGCCGCGGCCAATATCGCCGGGAAAGTCGCGTTTTGGAAGGGCGTAAGGATTGTGAGCTGACCTGCCCCGGACATGGGCGCCCTAAGAGACGAAATTTATTTCGACTTGGCGGCAACCTCCTGTGTGGCACGGTCGAACGGTTCTGGAAGACATTCTGCGCACAGCTGTGTCCGACGAGGCCCCGCGGTTGTGCCGACCTTAAACGTATCAAGGAGTTCAAAGTAATGAGGCTATTGAGCAATACCGCCCGGTGCGCCGGCGCTGCTTTGCTGCTGGCATCGGCCGCCCTCTCGGCACAACCGGCGTTCATCGACGAGGATGCAAAAACCGCGGCTCTGATGAATGCGAAGGGGGAAGCGCTGGGATTCGACCTCGGTGATTGGCTCGCGGCCCAGGGCGCAGTGACTATCGCGCCCGTCAACGGTGGCAAGGTCGCGATATCGGTCAGCTTCGACCATTTGCGACCTGGCGGCCACTACAGCCTGTTCGAGAACCATTTCGATCAGAAGCCCGTGGGCTTCACCCCGCTCGACGGCTCGGGCAAGACGAACGACTTCGTTGCCGGCGCTGACGGCACCGCCAGGCTCACGGTCACCGCACCCCAGGCGCTGACTTACGACAATGCGGTCCTGCTCGTCTATCACAGCGACAAGATCGCTCATGGCGAACAGCGCGGCGAGATCGGCGTAAACGCTCATCATCAGCTCATCGCCCGGATTCCCCAATAGACGGGGAGAAGGCAGCAGCCGCATGGCGATCTACCGTCTTGTCGCATTCGGCATGGCAGCCGCGAGCACAGCTGCCATGCTCCAATCGTATGGAATCGCCGAAATCGGCAATGGCCTGTTCAAATGCTCCTGCATCAGTACGAGCATCGCCACGGTATCGATAAGCGAGCGCCCTGGCATCCATACTGGAACTCGGGCTTGTGATGATCTCGGTGCATGCACGTAGCCGGACGTCAGGCCATGGTCCGCGGCATTCGTCGATCAAATCGACAGCAGCCGGTT
>CAVZQX010000024.1:0-220726 GCA_963777475.1 uncultured Alphaproteobacteria bacterium | reverse complement strand
CGCGAAACATTGTCCTCAAGCTTAAAGGTGCCACCGAACGGAAAGCAATGGTAGCCTGATAGATGCAGATCATTGCTTTGGCGACGATGAATTCAAATTCAGCCTCAAGGGCAGCGTCAGCGTCCCAAATCTCGAAAAGATTATCAGTCGCGCAATCTCCCACCAATATTGTTGTCATGCGCGCCCCCACGTTACGGCCGCGACGCCTTCCATATCCGCTTCTTCCGTGCGCAGACGTTTGATTTCTGGCTCAGTCGCGACCAAACTGTAGACTATCGCGCCATCCTTGCCCTTTACGGGGCGCAGCACGCGCCCGAGCCGGTGTCTTTTCTGCCTTCTAGTCGCGGTGCTTGCGGCGATAATGCCGACCTGTGTTTCCGGCACATTCGAACCTTCATCCAAAGCCCGGCAAGTAATCAGCACATCAAGGTCACCGCGCCGATAGGCTGAGAGCACCTCGGCGCGCTGACGTAACTTCAGTTTCGAGTGGTAGACGCCAGACCGTAGCTCGGCCTTACTCAGCACTTCCTGAATGACATCGCAGGCCTCGATATCTTCATGAAACACGATTGTGCGTGCTCCCTTTGCCTTACAATCAAACGCAGCGCGAGGCGGATTTGATTCACGCTTAAGTTCATGACGCGCGCGCGACGAAGTAGAAGAGCAATTGTCTTCTCATCCTCCATGCCGTTTTGATTGATTGCCCGCCGATGGACTTGGTCAATTTGTCATATTCAGCTTGACGCTCAGGCTCCAGATCGAAAACGACATTCTTTAGCTGGAACGGGACAATTACCTTGTCACGAAGCGCGTCTTTGTATGTGTACCGATATGTAATTTGACCAAGTTTCGGAACGAGAATTTCTTCGAGACCCTCGTCATAGGGACGCTCAGGCGTCGCTGAGAGGCCGAGCGTGGCAACTGGTGCGCCATCCAACGCCGTCGTATCTTAAGCTAGCTGCCTTGTGACATTCATCAACAATTAGAAAGTAATCGCCTTTCCACTTGCCAAGGTTCATTTTAGCAGCAGTATTGAGAACCACGAGATTAATGGTCCCCGTCCGTATCCTGCCTGATCCCCTAACGATGTTGATATCCTCAAGTGATATTTTAAAAAAGGCGGCTGCCTCTTCCCACCACTGATCGAGTAACGCGATGGTCGGAACAACGACCAGTGTAGTTTCAGCAGAGATTGCGCGGATACAAGACAAAGCGAAGATAGTTTTGCCGCCGCCAGTAACGACTTCTACGATTCCCTTATTACCCGCAGCCTTCCAGAGTTTGAGGGCGTCCTTTTGCCAATCGCGAAGTGTGAATTCACTGACGGCTTATCCCGTCGCCGTCGTGCCGTTGGCCCCATTTGACGGTAACCGGCATGAGGCCCCCACCTCGCGGTCGCGCGATTGATCTGCGATACAGCCTGTAATGGCTGATCGTTGGGAGGTGGGTCGATGGCAAATGCCATGCTTGATGCCAGGCAGGAAGGCGATTCTCCTATCGTCGTATCGAGGTGATTACCGGACAGCGGCGCCGGCGAAGATGGACGGCGCAGGAGAAGGCCCGGATCGTAGCGGAGAGCTTCGAGGAAGGCGCCAACATTTCCGAGGTCGCGCGCCTGAATGGCGTTGTCCGTGGGCTGCTCACGGTGTGGCGACACAAGCTCGCGGCGGCAAGCGTTAACGCGCCAGGCTTTGTGCCGGTCCGGATCGCTTCCGAGGGCGCTCCGGCGACTAGGAAGGCCCGGTTGCCTTGCGCCGGCACACACGAGGCTGGACATGGCATCGGCACCGGGCAAGCTCCGCGGGATGATCGAGATTGAGGTGAGCGGGGCGCGCATCCGGGTCGAGCCTGGTCCAATTCCACGACGCTTACGACGGTGCTGTCGGCGCTGCGAGGCGGCCGGTGATTGCACTACGGTCTGACCTCAAGGTGGTGATGGCGGCGCATCCGGTCGACTTTCGCAAGTCGGTACACAGTAAGCGGGGCTTCCTTCCCACATTTCGTTAGTGCCCGGGTTGTGGCGTAATGCCGACCCATGAGCACTGATTTTGACACTACACTTGAGCGTAAGCTTGAAAGCAAGGCAGCGGGAGTTGGCGGCGGCGTCACGGACGCACGGCGGATCGAGCTTATCATGGGCGCTGGGCTGCGCCGGCGATGGTCGATCGCGGACAAGGCGCGCATCGTGGAGGAGAATCAAGCGAGCGGCGTCAGCGTGTCGGAGGTAGCGCGACGCCATGGGCTGAGCCCCCAGCAGTTGTTCGGGTGGCGTCGCGAGGCCCGGGTTTTACTTCGCGAAGGCGGGAGCGCGGCGTCGGCTGATGGGTCTACTGCGATCCCGGAACCGCGGCTGCGGCGTCGCCAAGGCGGGCAATCCCCTACATCCGAGATTTGTGCCGACGACCCAGCGTTCGCGCCGGTGGTGATCTCGGCGCCCGCGCGATCGTCGCCGTCACGACCTTCTCAGCCGTTCCCGATCAGTTCCGGCACAATCGAGATCGCGCTCGATAAAGCGGTCGTGCGCGTCATCGGTCAGGTCGAGACGGAAGCGCTTTTGGCAGTGCTCGGTGCGGTACGGGGGGTGTCATGATCACGGCCGGAACAGACCTCCAGGTTTTTGTGGCGACGCGCCCGGTCGATTTCCGCAAAGATGCCGATGGCCTCGCCGCCCTCGTGCAGACAGACGCTTGGAGCCGATCCATTTCTGGAGCGCCGTCTTCGTATTCCGCTCCAAGAGGATGAACCGGGTGAAGCTGTTGTGGTGGGACGGAACGGGCTCTGCCTGTTGACGAACTACGTGCATTCATACTACACCTCCTTCAGCTTCAGTTGAGGATTTTAGCACCATTGCCGTCTTGAGGGTGGCAGCTCGATCGACAAGACGATTTCATCGGCTGCATTGCTTGCGTGGCAGGTTCGATGCGGGAATCTCGTATAGGTGATAGTGCGCATTGTAGGCATGCCTGGTGACGAGTTCATGTTCAGCCCACCTGAAGAGGGTCGTTTCGTGGATGTTGAGGCGCGCAGCCGCTTCTCGTTTTGTCAGCATTCCGCGATCTCGCAGTCGGTCATAGCGCGAGCGCAGGCCGTAGCGCTGGACGAGATACGCGACCCGCAAGGCCGTGAAGCAGGTATCGTGGCGGCCACGCCGCGCCGATCCGCCCGGGCGATACCCTTGCTGGTTGAGGAGTTCGGCGATCTCAGAATAGATGTTTTTGTCGAGGAGCTTGTCGACCAGTTCGACGATACCGGGCTGCGTCTTCACCTGTTGCGCGGAAGATTTTGGGCTCATGGTGGTGAGCGTTTGGATTTTGCCGCCCTTGAAGCGGACGTGAATCTTGGTGGTCCCTTCCGCCGGCATCTTGATGAGGGTGACGTCCTCAATGATGTGGGCGAGCAGCCGTTTGCGTTCACGGTCCGGCGTATCCGGATCTGCCCAAAGCTTATTGAAGTCTGCAGTCATCGCGATCAGCCGCTCGCGGACAGCTTCATCGAGGATGAGCTGGTCCTGCTCTCGTGCGCGCTCTCGATCTTCGCGGGCTTTTGCCAACACGCGGAGCTTCTCGTTCCATTCACCTTCGAGCGTGTCAGCGACGAGACGATTATTGGGGTCGACCAACATGAAGCGGCGCTGGGCGAGATCCGCTTCGATTTGGGCCCGTTCGATCGCACGACAGCGCAGCCGGTCTGCTTCCTCATACCGGGCCTCGATCTCCCTGCGGATCTCGAGCGTCAACTCGACGGCGGTCGGCGTCATCTGTTCGGCAATCAGCATGCCGATGGCCTTGTCGATCGGAGGCCCGGCGATTGACTGACAGTTGGGCTCGCCGCGATAGCCGTGAGCGCGATCACAGACGTACCAGGCATCCAGCCGTCCGCGCCGGGCAGCGTAGCGGATGCGGAAATGTTTACCGCATCGCCCGCATACCGCCCGTCCTTGCAGCAGCGCCGTACCTTCCCGCGGAGGCGATGCGCGCGCCACCTCATATCCCTGACCGTTGGTCTTGAGAATTTTGAGATTCTCCTGGAATTGCTCCCAGCTGATGTAGCCGGGATGGGCATTTGGGATGCAGGCCAGCCAGTCATCGTGGTCACGCTTCCGCTGCACGGTCTTTTTGCCGTCGATGGCTCGTCGATAGCGCCGCCGTCCATAGACGTAGCAGCCGGCGTAGCGTGGGTTGTTCAAGACACGTATTGCCGTCGATGCGTTCAATGGCCGAAAAACCGTTGTCTCGCTGTTGCGCAGACGCGAGGGAAACAGAAGGCCTTCCTTGCGAAAGGCTTTGACGGTTTGGCATGCGGAGCCCACGCGAGAGAACGTGTCGAAGAAATGGGCGATCGTCTCCCTGATTTGCGAGTCGGGATCGAGCGTCACGTTGCCGGATTGGTCATAGATCAGGCCGGTTGGCAGGGTGCAGCGATACTCGCCGCGTCTCACCTTGTTAAGGATTCCGCCGCGTAGCCGTGCTTTGATCATGTGCAACTCAGCTTCGCTCATTGTTCCCTTGAGCCCGAGCAGGAGGCGGTCATTGAAGCTTGTCGGATCGTAGACGCCATCCTCATCGAGGATCAGGGTGTCAGCGAGGGCGCAGATCTCCAGCAAACGCTGCCAGTCGGCATTGTTCCTCGCGAGGCGGGAGACCTCCAGGCCCATGACGATGCCGGCGCGGCCCATGCCGACGTCGCTGACCAGGCGCTGAAAGCCCTCGCGCCAGGCGGCCGATGCACCGGACTCGCCCTGATCATTGTCGACGACGATGATTTGCTCGTCGCGCCAGCCAAGGGCAATTGCGCGTCCACGAAGTGCATATTGCCGCTTCGCGCTCTCGACGTTCTCGATGACTTGTCGCATCGAGGACTGGCGAATGTACAGGTAGGCACCGCGTTCGAGGTGGTGAGGCTGGACCTTGAGAGACTCCTTCATGGCGTTCTCCGATCGTGGGTGCTCATCGCCATTGTCGCGAGCACGTGAACGACAGCTGTGCGCTCGTTACGCGCTGGTGGAGTGAGCGATGACGCGTGAACTGGCTGTTGAACGGGGCTTGCGGCGACCAGCGTCTGCGCCCACCCCCACATGCCCCGGCGCAGAAAGAGCATGAGGCCACTGCGGGCCGTAGGCGGCAGCGCCTCGCCGAGAGCCGCCATGCGCAGCACCTCATACTGGGCCGCAATGGCGGACGATGGGATCGAACACGCCAGCGTCGTGGCGTGTTCATCCGGCAGTTTTTTTTAATGCTCGCTCGATCGTCCTTGGATGGACTTCGATGCCGAGCTCGTTGCGGATCAACCTCGCAAGCTCCCGAGCGCGAACCGGCTCGCCCGGGACCAGCCGTGCCTGCAGGAACGCAAGGACCTCGCCGTGGACCTTGTGGGGGCCGCGGGGGCCTGGCCTCTTTGGGACCAGTCCCGCAATCCCTGCAGCATCGAAGTTCGCCTTGGCCTGGTAGTAGGTCGGCCTGGAAATGCCATACTCGTCGGAAACCTCGGTCACCGAGGCGTTGTCGATGGAGACACGACGCAGCATCTCGTACTTGACCTGCACGGCGTCGTGCGGATCGAAGAACTCGCTTCCCTGAAACTTTGGATCGCGCACCTTCTCGGGCGTCGGATTGAGCGTGCCCTCTTCGAGGAGAGCGTCGGTCTTTGAGCGCTTGCTGTCGTGCTTCGCCGGCACCGTCCGCTCCGAGCGTGCGAAGAATCATTAGCGTAATTATATTTATGCCGCAATGTGTGTCAGTGTCAAGACCGCGACAGCAATCGTATGCACATAAAACGCTATTCTACGGAACGATTGTGCAGTACAGTCAAGAAGTCTCTTGCGGCATTAATCACCTTACATTTGCGGCGTAATCATCCTTACGTTTTGCGGCGCGATCGCGAGGCCGCCCTGTCGGAAAGGCGCTTCACCAGGCTGGCCAGCTCCATCAGGTCGACAGCACGCAAGAGTGCCCGTCCATGACCGATGACGATCTCTGGATCCGGGCCTACAAGATCGGTCCATTGCGGAGGAACCGACCATACGGTAGCGCCGTCATCCTGCAGCAAGAGGCGTTCGCCATACCGGTTATATCGTTTGCCGACGCAGGGAAGCTGTCGCCCGAACAATGGGTGGAATGGATGCGTGACCCGCACAAACTGCAGCGCTGGACTCGAAGAGTCTGCATTCTCAGTTGAGATACAAGCGGCTGCATCAGGGGGGCTTCACCTGGCCGCCGATCCGCGACGGAGTGGTGCATCTGAGTGCGAGTTAGCTCACTATGCTGCTCGATGGCTTGGATTGGACGCGGGTCTCGCCAAAGCCTGTGAGGCAACCGGCTCTGGTCGGATGAGATGCGGATTTCTCTGGAGCCTATGCCGAGTGCATGTATCTTTTTGTTATGGCATTTTGTCCCGAAGTCCTCCCAACTGACGCAGCGGCTCTGACCGAGATGGTGCTGGCGCTCGACGCCGAGAATGAGAAGCTGCGCGTGGCGATGCAGACGCTCAAGGAGATGATCTTCGGCAAGCGCTCGGAGCGGCTCGCGGCGATCGTCGCCGAGCAGCTCGCGCTCGAGCTGGACGATCTCGCCACCGGCGTCATGCCGCCTGCGCCGGCGAACGACGATGCGCCAGCGACGAAGCCGCCCGGCAAGCCGCGCAAGAAGGCGAGGCGCAACATCGGCGCGCTGCCCAAGCACTTGCCACGCTGCGAGCAGGTGCTGGAGCCGGACGCGACGGCGTGCCCATGCTGCGCGGGCGGTCTGCACAGGATCGGCGAAGACGTGAACGAGGTGCTGGACGTCATCCCGGCGATCCTGCGGGTGCTGCGCACGATCCGTCCCAAATATGCCTGCCGCGGCTGTACCGACGGCGTGGTGCAGGCGAAGGTGCTGCCGCGACTGATCGAGGGCGGCATGGCCTCGACGGCGCTGGTGACCCACGTGGTGGTGTCGAAGTTCGCCTGGTATCTGCCGCTGTATCGGCAGGTGCAGATTCTGGCCGGCCAGGGCATTCATCTCGACCGCGCGACGCTGGCCGGCTGGGTGAAGCGCGCCGCATGGTGGCTCAAGAGCCTCTATGAGCTGCAACTGAAGACGATCCAGGCCTCGCCGCGGCTGTTCTGCGACGAGACGCCGATGCCGGTGCTCGATCCCGGGCGACATCGCACCCGGACCTGCCAGTTCTGGGCGCATGCCATTGATGATCGCCCATGGGGTGGCCCGTCGCCGCCGGCGGTCGCCTATGTGTTCGCCGATGGCCGGGGCGCCGACAAGATTGCCGGGCAATTGAGAGGCTTCTCCGGCATTCTGCAGGTCGACGGCTATGCCGCCTACAAGGCGCTGGCGCGCGGTCATGGCGGCGCGATCCAGCTGGCTTTTTGTGTGGCGCATGCCCGACGCAAATTCGTCGAGGTGTACAAGACGATGCAGTCGCCGTTCGCTCGCGAAGTGATCGAGCGCCTGCAGGCGGTCTACGCCATCGAGGCCGAGATCCGCGGCAGCAGCGCCGAACAGCGGCTTGCCGCCCGCAGCACCAGGACCGCACCCTTGATGGACGCGCTCAGGACACGGCTGACGGCAATGGTCGGCCAGCTCTTCTCGCAGTCGAAGCTGACGGAGGCCATCAACTATGCGCTCAACCACTGGGACGGGCTGACGCTGTTTCTCCGCGACGGGCGCGTCGAGGTCGACACCAATACGGTCGAGCGTTCCATGCGCCCGATTGCAATGGGCCGCCGCAATTCGCTGTTCAGCGGTAGTGAAGGCGGTGCCGAGAGCTGGGCGATCTTGGCATCGCTGGTCAACACGGCAAAGCTCCACGAACTCGACCCGCAGGCTTATTTGGCCGACGTGCTGGAGCGCATCGTCTCCGGGCGGACCAAAAGCCATCAGCTGCACGAGCTTCTGGCCTGGAACTGGAAGGCGGCACGCGAGCGCAGCGCACAGGCGGCCGCATGAGCCGGCGCCGCCATCGGGCGTCGTCAGCGCCAGCCGCCATGCCGCTCGACGAGCTTGAGCGATGGCTGCAGGCGCGCGCCGAGCGGCGTCCCGTCGCCACCAACATTGCAACGCTGGACGGCTACGTTGCCGCAATCGTCGCCGGACCGCTGTCGATCAGCCCGCTCGATTGGATCTGCCCGCTGCTCGCCATCGACGCCGACGCATTCAACCATGGCGGCACACCGGAATTCGCGGCGATCTCCGCCGTCGTGCAGCACCACAACGCCATCAGCAACGCCATCAGCAACACCCTCTCGACCAACCCGAAGCAGTTCGAGCCGATCCATCCGCGCAAGCCGAACGGCGACGTCGACGCGCGTCCCTGGTGTCTGGGATTCCACGCCGCCATGCAGCCGCGACTATCGGCTTGGGCACCACTGCTCGACACCCGCAATATCAACCACGGCCTGCTGCTACCCATCCTGCTGCACTGTCTGGACGATCAGGGCCGTCCGCTGCTCGGACCGGCAAGGAAAGGTCCCGAGACCAAGGAATTCCTGCGCAACGCCCACACCGATATCCCGGCGGTCGTCGAGGCCATGCGCCAGTACTGGATGCCGACCCGCTACGCTCGCGCAGGCTGACTACTGTCGACGTGGATGCTCATGCCGGTTACATTTGACGGTGGCGCATCCAAATTTTCGACGCGATTTGCATCAGCTCGCAGCAGCGCGTCCTTCATCCGACGGACGCTGTCTGGCGTTACTTTGATGAGTTGGGCGACACGATATTCGGCAACAGCATCGTAGATGTACTGTCGAATACATTCGTAAATTGCTTCGACGGTCGGACGAGCAGCGTAGTATGGATGGATTCTATTGACGATGATATGGACCACACCTTTATCGGCGCCAGCATAACTTACGACATAAGGGTCATTTTCGCTTTTATCTTGAATCCATATGTCGACGCGCAAGTCGGCCGTGATTTCCCACGATCCCACCTTCTCTTCATCCGTGACGCCTTCCGCCTGCTTTGCGTTGTTCGCAATTATCATCTCCAAGGGTGGGAGCACTGACGTATTGACTACATCTCTCAATTCGTCATTTACGAACTCCGATTTCAGGTCAGCAACCATCTCCTTAAATTTTTCGCGTTTGATTGGATCTCGGTCGCCGCCGCGTCGTCTGCTTGCAAATTCGCGATAGTCCTTGGTCAGATCAAAAAGATAGTCCTCTAGCAGGATGCTGAAAAAGTCGTTTTGCGAGGCGGTTGGAGTGTGATTTTGTGCATGTGCCTGATTCCTTTGATTTGAGGGACGCGATGCGCGGTGAAGATCAGCGATCGGAAGTTCTTTTCAGCTACGTCCGCTTGGAGAGCCGCATCCCGACCGATCATCCGCTGCGCGCGATCCGTACGCTGATCGATGAGGCGCTGAACGGACTGTCGCGAGACTTCAACAAACTTTACGCGCGAGACGGACGGCCGTCGATCCCGCCAGAGCGGCTGTTGCGGGCGCTGCTGCTGCAGGCGTTCTACACGGTGCGCTCGGAACGGCAGTTGATGGAGCAACTCAACTACAATCTGTTGTTCCGGTGGTTCGTCGGGCTCTCGGCGGATGATCAGGTGTGGAATGCGACGGTCTTCTGCAAGAACCGGGACCGGCTGCTCGACGGCGATATCGCGGCCAAGTTCTTTGCGAGCGTGTTGAACCTGCCTCAAGTCCGCAAGCTGCTCTCCGGCGAGCACTTCTCGGTCGACGGCACCCTGATCGAGGCCTGGGCGAGCATGAAGAGCTTTGTGCCGAAGGACGGCGGCGATCCGCCATCGGGAAAAGATCATGGCAGCGGTGGGCGCAACGCCGAGCGCGACTTTCATGGCGAGAAACGCAAGAATGACACGCATTTCTCGACCACCGACCCCGACGCCCGCTTGTTCCGCAAAGGCGCCGGCAAGGAGGCCAAGCTCTGCCACATGGGGCATCTGATGATGGAGAACCGCAATGGCCTCATCGTCGATGCGCGCCTGACCGAGGCCAACGGCACAGCGGAGCGCTCGACCGCGCTCGACATGATCGAGGACAATGCCAGGCCGGGCAGCACCGTGGGCGGCGACAAGAACTATGACACCGCCGACTTTGTCGCCGGCTGCCGTGAACGCGGCTGCACGCCGCATGTCTCGCAGAACAATGCCAACCGCCGCTCCGCGATCGACGCGCGCACGACCCGCCATCCCGGCTATCGCATCAGCACGATCAAGCGCAAGCGGATCGAGGAACCCTTTGGCTGGATGAAGACCGTCGGCGGTCTGCGCAAGACCCGGCATCGTGGCCGCGGCTTGGTGGAATGGTTCTTCGTCCTCACTGCTGCCGCCTACAATCTCATTCGCGTTCGCAAGCTGCTCGCCGCGACGGGATGAGTTCGTCTGGGGCGCCGAATATGAGGCAAAACCGCAGCCCATACCGCCCATGCAACGCGAATTGCGAACCATCACTCCGGTTTTTTCCCCGCAAACACCACGAAAATCGATCTCATAATCGAGATTTTCAGCACCCTGCTAGCTCTTCTTCCTCGTTGCCGCCATACAACACCGCGTCCTTAGTATGCGAAACGTTGAATTTTGGATCGAGCTCGATGATGCCCATGAGGCGCTGCGATACGAGGTTGTTCGCACCCTCGTCATTGATTCCGCCGAAAATGTTGCTGGGCTTCCACGCAGTTGGAAATCCCTTAATCTGACGCTCATTCTGATAGAGCGAGAAACCGGCAAACTTCCTTCCGCCTGCACCTTGTTTTAAAACGCCGACGAATCCTTTTATTTTCTTTCCGCCAATTTCCGTCTCAAACGGAAGCTTCATTGGCTTGCCGTCCATATCGGTATCGAAATTGTCCTCCGGCGGCGGCAATATTTCTTCCCCGCGGTAAACAATTTTCAGGCGTCCCGCCTGAAGGTCAAACCGGTAAATCGAACTTAAGTAAGACTTAATCGTTTCGTCTGTTCGCGACTGGAGATTTCTGTTCAGGTCTGTGATGGTGATGCGTGTATAATGGGCGTCTTTGCTGACGTCCTTCTTTGTTAAAGGAACCTTCGTATTGCCCGCTGCAATATTTTCCACGTCGATATCGGCTGTCCACTCCTCGCCACCAGTCAACTCAGCCGTTTTGCAGATAATTGTTCAGCCAATTGTCCGCGCCAATGTCAGCTTCTCCGCATGCGGAGATTAGATCAAATAAATCCTCTTGATAGAAACCGTTGGATATAACCTCGTTATACCCGACAATGCATATCGGCTAGTGACAATCAGACGTCGCGCAACAGTCCGATACGTTGCTCTGCTGCCACTTCGATCGACTTCGTCAGTTCCTCTGGAAAGCCCTTGGGAAGGGCTTTTCTTACGGTCGCGAATCCGGCGCTGAAGTCTTCAACAAGGTCGGCGAAGATCGAACGGACTATGGAAGCTCCGACACCGGAAATTTCCGCGCTCTGGATAAAATGGCGCGGCAGAATTTCATCCATTCTAAAGTGACGGTTCTTGCCGACAGACATCGCTAGCTTGAAGGCCTTGCGTTGAATTTGCTTCGCATCCAGGCTTGGTTGCGCACTGAGCACGTCGTAGAGTGGCGTGAGGCGGAAGCGTCCTCCCTGGCCCAGAAAGACGCTAAAGTTCTTGGCGTGACCGTCTGTAGCGCCGATAAGCCAAAACACAATGTTGGCCCTGAGAAATGTCGTCATATCGTGGATTGGCGCGTCGCTGCCTTTGAGCAGCTCTAAAATTTCTTTCACGCCCGGACCACCATCCGACTGATATTTTCGTGTTGGCGGCACCGATAGCGCTTGGCAGCAATCTTCTTGTGGGAGACGAAGCAACCGCCTGTCGGCCGTCCATCGGCGGTCGAAACGTTCGACGATGAGTGTGCGGCGTCCGCCGAAATCGGCCATTTCGGCATTTGCCGTCGGCACGCCAAGCGCTGAAAGCAGCTTAAGGCAAAAATATTCGTTCTCGACGCTGTTTGAGAGATCGATGCCGTTTGGCAAACGTCCGATTTGCGGCTTCAGAATATGTGTCGTTGCCGTTGCGCCGACCGGCTTGTACCATTTGCCGTTCCGGCGCAACAGGGCCGTCTTTTCCTGTGCGCCGGCGATGGAGATTTGAAACTCTTCATCCTCGCCGAGGCCGAGAGGAGCTGTTGCGAGGTTCTGAATAATATCGCCGACCTCAGTCTCGCTGATCAATTTTCCTTCAATTTGTCCCGCAGGTCCCGGATCGGTACCCTCCGGCAGAAATTGGAGCGCGCCCACACAATCGTGTCCGAGGGCTGCCAGCATGCTATAAGCATCCGTTCCGCTTGCTCCAACACGTTCGGCGACGCGTCTGCGTATCGAGTTGCTGTCCGGTAAAAGATTGTCGAACACGGCAATGACGGGCTCGCCGATATAGCGGTCCTCTCGAAGGGGCAGTGACAACGAGATCGGAAAAGTGGCGTCCCAAGAAAGCCACTCCCGATCATAGCGAAAATCGATGGCACCGCTCGACTTGCGCCTGAGCAAACCGGCGAGGCGTCCGTTCACGAACACATTTAATGGAGCGCGGGCTCGCGGGCGCGCCATCAAAAGACGCCTTCGATGTCATCCGCGCTCGCTTTGCTGCGGGGACGGATAACAAGCTCAAGATCGAGCGCCGCCAAAGCCTCCATCAAGGTGCGTAGCTGGATCGCGGGCGCCCCGCCTTCCAGACGAGAGACTGTTCCCTGACGCAGATGAATGTTTTTGCCGAGATCTGACTGTGTCAGACCGGCCTTTTTCCGCGCTCGGCGCAGTATGGCTCCCAATTGTTTTTCCGTGCGGGCAATTTGCTGTTGGGTCACAATCCACCTCCAACAGCAATATACGCGAGTACGTATATTTTGTCAATATACGCGATCTCGTATATTTATCTATTAGACGCATATGCGTATAAAATGTAAGTATACGCGATCACGTATTTCCATCCACAGCGCCTGCAGTAGCGACGGTCTCCGCGTTACTATCTGGCTTCATAGTCGTTGAAAATGGCGAGGAATTTCAGCGAGCGGCACCATCGATCGCGACATTGCATATTCGTGGATCAAGAGGCATCGGTTCACTCGGAAATGGAAAATCTACTGTGAAATGCCAGCTAGCACACTTTTGGTGAAAAACAGCCGAAAACTCCGAATTTCTAGCACATTTCCTAGCACACACATGACGTAAATCGATAATATAATTTATACATCAGGTACTTATATAAATGGACTTCCGTCTCATAACCTGAAGGTCACAGGTTCAAATCCTGTCCCCGCAACCATCTCAACTTGCGAAACCCCGGTCCCAGCGGCCGGGGTTTTCGTTTTGAGGGAAATCGCCAAGATCCCGGCGCGAACCACCTCGGCCTCCGCCGGATTGATGACGCGATCGCCGCGGATCGGCTCGCCATTCGTCTGGAATTGCTTGACGAGGTCATAGCCATACGAGTTACCGCCGTCCGATTTGCCGCGGCGGGGCTCTCGAAGCCCAGCGGTATTATGAAGCCTGCGGCCGCGCGAATCGCGCATTGCGGTGTTCGATTCAGGCGGGATTAACGTTGATTGATAACGGCGGCTTAGTGCCGGACACAGATGGTTGTTGAAGAAGCCATTGCCGCCCGGGGAGGCGTTCATCTTGAACACCAATGTTGCAAGGACGTTTGCGGCGTTGAGCGCGACCAACGAAGCGATTCTTTATGCCAAATCGCCGGAGCAGCTGTATCAGCAGGTCTGCGAAGCCGCAATTTTCAACGATTTCCTGGCAACGGCGATCTATATGCTGCAACCGGGAACCGAAACGCTCCGGTTTGCCGCCGGTGCCGGCGAACTCGCCGAGCTGTTGCGCCCGATCGAGATTTCCATCGCGCAGACCGCTTCTCGGGTCTTGGGGCTTGCCGGCGAAGCCTTTCGCGATCAGCAGCCGTCGATCAGCAATGATTTGGTCCATGACGCGCGCGCCGGGGCATGGCGGGAGCAAGTGCGAGAGGCGCGCATCGGCGCGGCCGCGGCGTTGCCGCTCACCTGCAATGGCCGCAGCGTCGGCGCGCTGATGGTCTATCTGCGCGGGGTCGGCTCGCTGGACCAAGAGACCGTCGCGATGCTGGCGCGCATGGCAGCCAACGTTTCATTTTCGCTCGGCAATTTTGAGCACGAACAGCAGCGGCGCAATACCGAGCGGGCGATGGAGCGGATGTCGCGCATGTTCGCAGCCCTCAGCGCCACCAACGAGGCGATCATGCGGGCGAAATCGCGCACGCAGCTGTTCGAAATGGTCTGCGAAGCAGCGGTGCATGGCGCCAAGTTCAGCTCGACCAGCATCGCCCTGGCCGAACCCCAATCGGAGTTTCTTCGTGTCGTTGCCTCCAAGGGCCCCCGCGCCGGCGAACCGGGAGGGCCGGTGTTTGCGGTCACGGAATTGCTGCCTGAGGGGCGAGGACTGACCGGATCGGCGTTCCGAACCAGAGCGCCCTGCATCAGCAACGACTACCTGGCGGACGAGCGCACCCGGCCCTGGCACGGCCCCGCCGAGCAGTGCGGCCTGCGGTCAGCCGCGGTTTTGCCTCTGCTCAACGGCGACCGGGCGGCGGGAGTGCTGATCTTCAACTCTCCCGACCCGGGAACCTTTACGCCCGAACTCGTCGAACTGCTGCAACGCGTCGCGGAGAATGTCTCGTTCGCGCTCGCCAACTTCGATCGCGCCGACGAAAAGGCCAGGGGTGACGACCGCAAGGAACGGCTGACGCGGATGTTGGCGGCGCTGAGTTCGACCAATGAGGCAATCATGCGGGCCAAATCCCGCGCCGAACTGTTCAACCTGGTGTGCGAAGGCACCGCCGATGGCGGCAAATTCACCTCGACCTTCATCGCCATGGCGCAAGCCGGCAGCGACCTTCTTGATATCGTTGCCTCGGCGGGACCGACCGCGGAGCTGACAAAATACGCGAAACTTTCAGTCAGCGAGAGCATTCCGGAAGGACGCGGACTGTGCGGAAGGGCATTCCGGTCCCGGCAGCCCAGCATCAGCAACGACTATCTCGCCGACCAGCGCGGCGAGGCCTTTCAGGACCTGATGCGCGGTAACCAGGCAAAATCGGCCGCGGCGTTTCCGCTGTTCAGCCACCATCAGCCCGTCGGCACCATCGGCTTTATCTCCGTCGAGCTGGATACGTTCACACCCGAATTCACCGATCTGCTGCAGCGCCTCGCGGATAATATCTCATTCGCGCTGGGCAATTTCGACCTCGCCGACGAAAAAGCCAAAGCCGAGAAGCAAAAGGACCGCCTGACCCGGATGTTCGAGGCGTTGAGCGCGACCAATGAAGCCATCATGCGGGCGATGTCGCGGGCCGAGCTGTTCGAACTGGTCTGCGAGGCTGCGGTGCTGCGAGGCACATTTACGTCCACCACGATCGCCGTCGCCGAACCGGGCGAGGTGTTTCTCCGCGTTGCCGCGTCAAGAGGCGAAAACCGCGAGCGTATCAGAAACACGCGCTTTGCAACGTCCGCTGACCTTCCCGAAGGCCGCGGATTGACCGGAACGGCGTTCCGAACCAAAGCGCCCTGCATCGCGAATGATTTCCTGGCCAACGCGGGGGTCGCGCACTGGCACGCGGTGGCGAAGGCAGGCGGGACACAATCCGGTGCATGTTTTCCCTTGCTCAGCAAGGGTATCCAGTCAGTCGGCGTTCTGCTGTTCACGGCCAGTGAAAAACACGTCTTCAGCGCGGATCTGGTCGAGCTGCTGGCAAAGTTGGCGGAAAATATTTCATTCGCGCTCGACAACTTCGACCGCGCCGACGAAAAAGCCACGGCTGATGAAAGAATTGAATATCTCGCTTCGCACGACAGCCTGACCGATTTGCCAAATCGCGAGATGTTCAATCAGCTGCTGCATTTGACCATCGAGGCCGCGCGGCGCTTCCAGCGCCGATTTGCGGTGCTGTTCATCGATCTCGATCGATTCAAGATCATCAATGATTCGCTTGGTCATGAGGCCGGCGATAGGCTGCTGGTCGAAACTGCCGGCAGGCTGCGCCAAACCCTGCGCTCGAACGACGTGGTGGCGCGGCTCGGCGGCGACGAATTCGTGGTGATTCTCGAGAAAACCGAGGAAAACAACGATGTCGAAACCATCGCGCGAAAGCTGCTCTCGGCGCTGAGCCAGCCGCTGCAATTGAGCGGCCATGAATGCCACACCACCGCCAGCATCGGCATCGCCATGTTTCCGGTCGATGGAACCGACGTGCAGACACTGACGAAAAACGCCGATATGGCAATGTATCTCGCCAAGGAAGACGGCAAGAACGGGCTCCGTTTCTTCACCAAGGCGGCCAAGACCCAGTCGATCGAGCGGCTGACGATGGAGACGAGCCTGCGGCACGCGCTGGCCCGCAACGAGTTTTCGCTGCACTACCAGCCCAAGGTGGATCTGACGACCGGACAGATTACCGGCGTCGAGGCGCTGTTGCGCTGGACCCATCCTGACTTCGGCATGCTGCCGCCGACACAGTTCATTCCGCTCGCCGAGGAAACCGGGCTGATCGTGCCGATCGGCCGCTGGGTTCTGAAGCAGGCCTGCGCCCAGAACATGGCGTGGCAGCGCCAGGGGTTGCGACCGATATCGATGGCGGTCAACCTGTCGGCGCGGCAATTCGTCGACGAGGGCCTGTTGCAGGATATCGATGACGCGCTCTCGAGCTGCGGCATGTCGCCGACCCTGCTGCAACTCGAGGTCACCGAAAGCATGGTGATGCAGAACGTCTCCCGGGCGGGGATGATCCTGAATACCATCCAGGCCCGCGGCATTCACTTGGCGATCGACGATTTCGGCACCGGCTATTCCTCGATGTCGTTGATGAAGCAATTCCCGATCGACACCATCAAGATCGACCGCTCCTTTGTCCGCAACCTGCCCGAAGACTGCCAGGATCAGGCCATCGCCCAGGCGATCATCAGTATGGGCAAGGCGCTCGGCATGACCATCGTCGCCGAAGGCGTGGAAACCGCCGGACAGCAAAGCTTCCTGCGCGATCGGGGCTGCGATGAAATGCAGGGCTTTCTGTTCAGCAAGGCGGTGATTCCGGAGCAGATCGTCGATCTGCTGCGGCCCTCGCTCCATGTCTCGCCGCCGCTGGCGCCCGCAGCGGCTGAACCGCTCGCCCGGCGGTCGAGGAAAAAGAGCTCGGCGGTTTGATCCACGGCAGCGCCGCACAATGCCGTCACCGCCCGGCTTGACCGTGCGATCCGGTATTCCTCAGGATGAGGTTTGAATTTGCATCGACAGGATTTGAGCTTCGAGGTGCTCCATCAGACCAGTCCCATTCGCAGGTAGTGACGACTGACTATTGAGCCTCCTCGATCTTCACCCATCCTTCGAGCGAGGTCAGCGACTGCAGACCGTCGGCTACGAAGATGCGCTGCGCGATAAGATGATCGTCGGCACGCCCGACCAAGTGGTCGAAAAACTGCAACGCCTGCGCCAGGAGATCGGGCTTGACGGCATCCTGGCCGAACTCAACCCTGGCAGCCTCATTCCGCATGCGCGTGTGATGAATGCCTTGCGCCTGCTCTGCCGGGAGGTCGTGCCGCGCTTTCATTAGCCACGCTGCCACACCGAGCTCGGGTCGGCGGTGCTGAATCAGCCATGGTTCAGAAATTCCTGAAGCGCTTGGGGAGATGGCAAGGCAAAGCCTGACTGCGGGTGGCGGCTTGCGATTGGAAATCCCAAGCGTTTCAGCTTGACCGCCATCTCGGCAGCCTTGATCACCACGGTGACGCCGTTGACGATCGGCGCGCCGTCGACGTTGGCGCCCGGCTCGTTGCCGAACAGCATCATCGGAATGCCGCCGGTCGGCACGATGATATCTGCGCCCGCGTCGATGAGGCGCCTCGCCTCGCGCTCGAAGATGGCCCACAGCTCCGCCTTTTTTGGAAGCGAGGCGAACGCTTCCATGTAATCGCCGATATTGGCGTTGATGGCACGGATTCCGGCGATCCGTTGTTGCAGCCCGTAACGATGAACCTGCTCGGCATGAGTCGGTATGAACGCAGGGTTGATCGCGAGCAGGCCGAGCTTGCGGCCCATGGAGCAGGCATGGAGCAAGGTCGCTTCGCCCAGGCCGAGCACGGGAATGTTCACCGACGCCCGCGCGTCGTAGAGGCCGACGTCCTGAAAATGATTCATGAAGAAGACATCATATCCCTCCCGCTCGGCAACAACGGCGCCGCGGATCACCTCGCGCGAGAAACGAAATTCCGACAACGCGTGCACCGTCGTGACCGAGGGCGTCATGGTCTTGAATTCCAGTTCGAAGTCGGGATCGGTGCAGGCCTTCATGTGCGGCAGCAGCGCCGCCAGGTAGTTGCGGTGGCCGACCTGATCGGTGGCGCCCTGCGCCCAGATGCGGTATATTTTGCTGGCGTTCAATGTGGCCTCCATAGTCTCTAATGAACGGCGCCGACGGCCGGCGGCCATGCGATGGAGGGATCCGCAGGCGGCACCGACGACAGCAATAATCGCGTATAGGCGTGCTGCGGATCGGAAAACACCTCCTCAGTCTTTCCCTGCTCGACCACCTTGCCCCGCTGCATGACGACGACGCGGGAGCACAAATAACGCACCACGGAGAGATCGTGCGAGATCAGCACCAGCGCGATGCCGTGTCGGCGTCCCAGTTCGATCAGCAGGTTGAGGATCTGGGCCTGCACCGAAACGTCAAGGCCGGAGACGATTTCGTCGGCCACGATCAATCGCGGCATCACGCACAGCGCACGTCCGATGTTGACGCGCTGTTTCTGTCCGCCCGAGAGCTGACTGGGAAAGCGGGTCAGCATGTCCTGCGGCAATCCGACGTCGGCGAGCAACTCCCGCGCGCGTCCATCGCGTGGCTGCTTCGTCATCGCCGCAGCGGCGCGATCGGCTTCGTAGGCCTGGGTCAGCAGGCGATAGACCGAGCGCCGCGGATTGAGCGCCGAATGGGGGTCCTGAAAGATCATCTGGACACACTCGCGGTTCAGTCGCCTGACCTCGGCGTCGGCCGGTGCCCGATCGCGCCCTTCGATCAGCAGCGCGCCGCCGGTGAGCGCCTCGGCCCCCACGATCAGCTTTGCGACCGAGCTTTTGCCGCTGCCGCTTTCTCCCACGATGCCGACGAATTCGCCGGGTTGAACCGTGAGAGACAAGCCTTCGACCGCAAAATTTCGCACCTTGCGTTGCCCAAGCAGGCCGCGCCTCGCCGTGTAGCACAGCGTCGCGTCCCGCAACTCGATCAGCGGCGTCGCTGAAGCATGGCCATCGGGCACCTCCCGGGTCGTCGCGACGCTCGTCGCACGCATCGTTGGCCGAATTCGACGCACCATCGCGCGGCGTCAGGCACCGCACCCAATGGCCGGGCGCGCTTTCGATCGGCGCCGGCGGCGCGGCCTCGCAGGCCTCAAGGCGCTGTGGGCAGCGGGATGCGAAACGGCAGCCGGTCATCGATCCCAACGCGCTGACACCCGGCATCTGGCCGCTGAGCGCAGACAACCGGCGTGGCTTGCCGTGCACGTCGGGCGTCGCCTGGTCGAGCGCCCAGGTATAAGGGTGGCGCGAGCGGCGCAACACCTCGCGGGCCGCTCCATATTCGACCTGCTCGCCGGCATAGAGCACGGTAATGTCGTCGCAGACGTGCGCCGCGAGCCGAAGGTCGTGGGTGATGAGCAGCATCGCCGTCTCATGCTGACGCCGCTGTTCGGCAAGCAGTCGCAGCACATTGAGCTGGCTCACCATGTCGAGCGCCGTGGTCGGTTCGTCGGCCACGATCAGCGCCGGATTGGCGACGAAGGCCATCGCGATCAGCACGCGCTGGCATTGCCCGCCCGACAGCTGGTGCGGATAGCGGTGCAGCATGTGGTCGGGTTTTGGCAGATGCACCGCATCGAGTTGCTGCAGCATGTGCGCGCGACGCTCTTTGGATGAGATGCCGAGATGCGCCAGATGCTCATCGAAGGTCTGGCCGATGGTCAGCACCGGGTTCATCGCCGTCAGAGGCTCCTGCGGGATGAAGGCGATGCGCCGTCCGAGCAGCGCGCGCCACGCCTTGCGGTTCAGCGACAGCAGGTCGGCGGCCTCGAACAACACGCGCCCTTTGGTGACTTCGAAGCCCGATGGCGTGTGGCCGGCGATGATGCGGCCGATCATGCTCTTGCCGGCGCCGGACTCGCCGACGAGGCCCAAAACCCTGCCGCGCCCCAGCGAAACCGACAGATCACGCAGCAGATCGATCCGCCGTCCGTCGATCCAGGTGCTTAGCGTCAGATTGTCGATCGAGAGCATGACTATCCTACGCGCTGACGCAGCCGCGGATCGAGCGCCACGCGGACACCGTCGCCGAGAAGATTGCAGGCGAGCACGGTGACGATGATGCAGGCCACCGGCGTCAGCAGCACCCAGACCGCACTCTGCATGTCGTTGCGGGCATCGGCCAGCATCTGCCCCCATGTCGTGATCTCGGGCGGCACCGACAGGCCAATGAAGGACAGCGTCGCCTCGACGACGATGGCGATCCCCATCTCGATGGAGAACAGCGTGATCATCAGCGGGACGACCGCGGGCAGCACCTCGCGCAGCATGGTGCGCCAATGGCTGAAGCCGATCAGCTGCGCAGCCAGCACGAAGTCGCGACGGCGCGTCACCAGCACGTCGGCACGAACCACGCGGCAGAAGCGCGTCCAGTCCACCAGCACGACCGCAAGAATGACCTTGTCGACACCGGTTCCAAGCCCGACCAGCAGGATCAGCGACAGCACGACCGGCGGAAACGACATCCAGAGGTCGACGACATAGCTGATGAGACGATCGATCACGCCACCGAAATAGCCGCCGAGCAGCGCCAGCGTGCTTCCGAGCAGCATCGAGCCCCAGGCGGCGGCGATGGCGACCGTCAGCGCAACCCGCGCACCGTAGATCGCACGTGACAGCACGCATCGCCCGAGGCCGTCGGTCCCGAGTGGATAGCTGGCGCTTCCGTCCGGCGCCCACATCGGCGGCGCCAGCATATGCAGCAGATCCTGATCGAGCGGATCGTGCGGCGCGATCCAGGGCGCGAAGACCGCCAGCAGCATCGCCACCAGCAAGATGACCCCGCCCACCCAAACTCTGGGTTGACGCGCGAGCTCACGCAGGGCAGCGCGCAGGCTCGACGACCAGTCGAGGCTGGAGGCAACCGCGCCGGGTAGCTCGATGGCGCTCATAGGTTCCTCATGCGCGGATTGAGCACCGCGTACAGCACATCGACGATGACAGTGATGGCGAGCATCAGCACGCAAAAGATCAGGGCAATGCCCTGAATCAGCGGCAAGTCGTTTCCTTTCACGGCTTGCACCATGAGATTGCCGATCCCCGGATAACCAAAAATCATTTCCACCAGCAGCGCCGCGCCGAACAGGAAGCCGAATTGCACGCCGATCATCGTGATGGCGGGAAGTGCGGCGTTCTTGAGGATATGACGCCAGAGGATGCGGCTCTCGGACAGGCCGCGCAGCCGCGCGACCTCGACATACGGCTCGTTGGCGGCTTCGATCAGGCTGGAGCGCAGCACCCGGATCACGAGCGGAGCAAAGCCGAGTGCGAGCGCAAGTGCGGGCAGCACGAGGTGCGAGGCTGCGCTGAGCAAGCCTTTGAACTGCCCCGTCAGCAGGAGATCGAAAAGCGCAAAGCCGGTGAGGTCGGGGAGTGTGACCTCCGGACCGACCCGTCCGCTGAACGGCAGGATCGGCCAAAGCACGCCGAAGGCCGCGATCAAGAGCAGGCTCCAGAGAAACGACGGGATCGACTGCATCAGCGCGACCGCGAGATCAACCGCTGCTTCGCGCTTGCGCTGGTACAGCACGAAGGCGAGTACCCCACCGGGAATGCTGATCAACAGCGCCAGCAGCAGGCTGGCAAGGGAGAGTTCCATGGTGGCGGGCAGGGCCGCCATCATCAGCTTCGAGACCGGCTGGCGAAAGTTGAGCGATATCCCGAGATCGCCGTTGATGGCGGCCCACAGCCAGATCAGGAACTGTTGGGGAATAGGCTTGTCAAAACCCAGTTGCTGTCTCAGCGCAGCCGCATCGGCCGGCGTCGCGGATGCTGGCAGCAGCATGCCGAGCGGATCGACCGGCAGGATCCGTAGCACAAAGAACACCACCAGCGACAGCAGCAACAGGGTCGGGACCGCCAGAAGCAGCCGTCGCACCACGATCGCCGAAATCACCTGCAGCATGTCTTGATACCGTCAGCCGATCAGAGCTCGTGTCATTTGTACTTCATCTCGGCGGGAAGCACGTAGCCATTGTCGAACAGCGTGGGCTCCAGCTCCGAGGAATAGGCAACGGTGGTGATGCCCTGCAGCAGCGGGATCGCCCAGGACTTTTCCGAGGACTCGACATTCAGGGCCTTGTAGCCCGCGATGCGTTCCTGCTCATTCACCTCGGTCATCAGCTTGTCGATTCGCGGCGAGAGTGACATGTCTTTCCAGGTCGAGAACCGCAGACGCGGATCAAAAATCCGGCCGGCATAGTTTTCGGGATCGCCGGTGCCGTTCGCCCAACTGTAGAGAACCGGGCCGGCAAGCTTGCTGTTCTGCGCCGCGTCCAGCAATTTTGCAGCTGTGGTTTCCTCGATCGTCGCATTGATGCCGATCGCCTTCCACATCTGCGCGATGGCGCGCGCCATGTCGTAGTCGTTCGGGAACACGCCGTTGGTCGAGAGGAGCGTGAAGGAAACCGGCTTGTCCGGACCGTAACCGGCTTCCTTCAGTTCGGCGATGGCCTTGGCCTTGTCGAATGGAAACTTGAAGTCGGGCACGTTCGAGGGCGTGCCCTCCGGTGCCATGACGGACAAGGGCTTGGCCACGCCCGCGTAGAACGCTTTGGATAAAGTCCCCGTATCGATCGAAAGATGCATCGCGGCGCGCACGTGGTCGTTGTCCATCGGCGGCACATAGCTCGGTATCCGAAGCATATAGACCTCGGAGAAGGGATAGATCTTCGTGACCAGTCCGGCCTTCTGGGCAAGGCGCTGCACTTCGCGCACCGGCAATTGGGAAGCAAAGCCGGCGCGGCCGGATTCGACCAGTGCGACGCGGGCGGAAGCCTCGGGCGCGATTTCGAAGGTCACCTGCTTGATCGGCGGCACGCCGCCCCAATATTTGTCGAAGGCCTCGAGCGCGATGCGCGAGCCGCGTTGATGCTCCACCATGCGATAAGGCCCTGCGCCGATCGGCTTGGCGTTGAAACCTTCGGGGCCAACCTGCTGCATATAGGCCTTGGGCACCACATAGGCGGTGAGGAACGCCAGATAGATCGGGGCGGTCGGCGTCGGCCGGCTGAACTGCATGACGCCCTTGGTCGGCGATACCACCTCGATGTCGGCCACGGTGTTGAACATGCCGCCCACCACCAGCTTCTTGTCCGCCTTGGCGCGATCGGACAGGCTGAATTTGACGTCTTCCATGGTCATCTTGCTGCCGTCGTGGAACAAGATGTCGTCGCGCAGCGTGATCTGAAGCCGTGTCGCCTTGTCGTCGACCCACTTCCATTCCGTGATCTGACGCGGCGAAAGCTTGAGGTCGGGCGAGTAGCGCAGCGGCGAGTTGAAGACCGTTTCGTAGAGATTCTGTATGCCGGGGATCGACAACGCGTTCGGATCCCAGGTCGGCACATCGAGGGGATAGGCGATCGACAGCGTCGACTTGTCGACGCCCTCGGCACGCGCCCGCAACGGCGCGAGCGCGCCGATCCCCGTCGTGGCTGGCGCCAAGGAGAATTTGCCGGCGGTCCAGCATGCGCAACGCGCGGGCGCGTCGCGTGCCGCCGGCGAGTAGCGCCACGTCAATTCGAAATTCTCGTCGGTCATGTCGAAACGCCTTTCATGGTTTTCACGCAAAAGCTGAAGCCGTGGATCATGCCGAACCACCCGGTAGCAGCGCGAGCACTCGGAGCGGGCTGCCCGAGCCCTGCTTGATCTTCAGGGGAGCCGCGAAAATGATGGCGCCCTTCGCCGGCAGCTGGTCGAGCTTGGTCAGGCATTGCAGACCGTAGCGGCCCTTGCCGTGCATATAGAAGTGTGCCGGATAGGGCGGGTTGAAATGATGCGCTTGCCCAGCGTCAGTCCCAATCGTCTCGGTGCCAAAACCGTGCACGTCGCGCGCTTCGACCAGCCATTTGACCACTTCCGGAGAGGGGCCAGGCGTGTGGGCGCCGTCGTCGCGAAGGCTGGCGTAATCGGCGTAGGATTTCTTCGACCAGTCGGTGCGCAGCAACACCCAGCTGCCCGGCGCGATGCGCCCGTGCTTGGCCTCCCAGCGTTCGACAAAGTCGATGGTGAGAATGAAATCGGGATCGCATGCTGCTTCCGCCGAGCAGTCGAGCACGGCTGCGGGTGCGATGAACTTTTGCGGCGGAATGGTATCGACCGCATTGTCGGGCAGGTCCTTGCCCGATACCCAGTGGATTGGCGCGTCGAAATGCGTTCCGGTATGCTCGCCGACGGTAAAATTGTTCCAGTACCAGGCCGGTCCGCGCGCATCATAGCGCGACACCTCCTCGAGGCGGAACGGCGCGCATTGGCCGAATTCCGGCGGCAGCACGATGGTCGGAAATTCCGGCGACAAGGTCTGCGTGAGATCGATGACGCGGATTGCGCCAGTTGCAACGGCGTCGGCGAAAGCGAGAAGATCGGGCGTTGCCATGATAGCTTACTTTCAGTGCGAGCCGAGTTCGCGTTCGAGTGCTTTTGGATTGGTCTTGAGCCGCTCCCGGATATCCTGGGCGACGTCGCCCACAAAAATATCCTCGTTTCCGTCCTTCAATGCGGCGACGACCGCTTTGGCCAGTGCGGCGGGCGCGAGTTTTGGTGGCGGGACGGTCTGGAACCATTCGGTCTCGAGCGGCCCGAAAAACGCGTTGAGCACTTTGACGCCGCCCGGCCGCAGCTCGGCCCGCATGCATTGCGAGGCAGAGAGGCAGGCCGCCTCCACGGCGGAATTGGCGCCATAAGCCGGCCAGTTCATCAGCGCGTGGACCGACAGCAGGTTGACGAACGCGGCGGCGGAATTGGCCCCGTCAGCGCCCCGGAAACCGCAACACCGGACCGAACGCCTGCGCCAACCGCAGCGTCCCGAAATAGCGTATGTCCATTTCGTCGCGTGCGACACTGAGATTGCCGCGCTCGATGACGCCGCCGGGGCGAACGTGCTCGGCGGTATTGACGACAATGTCGATGCGGCCGCCATTCTGCGCCGCCAGCTCGGTCACCGATTCGGTGTCGGTCACGTCGAGTGGCACGATCTCGACGCGCTCGATCTTCGATAGCTCCGCTTGGTTCGGAAACGGCTTCCAGCGATCGGCGATGCCGACAAAGACAATACTCGCACCGGCCTCGGAGAAGGCCTTTGCCATCGCCTGACCAACCGCGTTGCGCCCGTCGCTGATCAGCACGCGGCGATATCTGGGATCACAGGTCATTTCGCGCAGTTGCGGATCGGCTTGCATATGCGGCGTCTCCTGTGCCGGCAGGGCGAGCATCACGGCTGAACCGCTCTTGTCGAGCTTCAGGACAAGCTTGACGCGCTCGCCCTCGACGGTATCGCCATGAAGGTGCGCGACGATGACGGGCCCGGCATCGAGTTTGACGGTGCCGACGCGCCAGGGCATTCGCTCGCGAAAATAGGGATCCGTCGAAACCCTGATCGTGGTCTCGGCGATCAGGCGGCCATTTGGGTCGACATCTCCAAATGTCAGCCGCGCCGACAGGCAGCGCGGGCAGGCGTCGCGCGGCGGATAGGGGACGTGCGCGCAATCCTCGCAGACCTGCAGCGCAAAGCGGCCTTCGGCGGCGGCCGCGGTCAAGCCATGCGCGGTTCGGCTGCGTGCGCCCTGCGGAAGCAGAGGCAGGCGGGTGCGCGCCAGCGGATTCTTGCGTTTCGGTATGGCCAGCGGCGTGCTCACGCTGACCTCGCAAGGATTGCCGCGCAGGAAGCAAGGCCGCGGTCGTAGTTGATCATGCCGAAGCCGGAAACGAGGCCAATCTTGGCATTCGGCACCCGGCTGCCAAGCGCCGTGCCGGTCAATTGCCGGATCGCTTCGACCAGTCCAAGATAGCCGCCGCCCGCACCGGCTTGCCCGACGGAAAGCTGGCCGCCGCTGGTGTTGTGCGGGAAGCTGCCGTCGTTGGTGAGAGTATGGCTGCGCACGAAATCCGGACCCTCGCCCTTGCCGCAGAAGCCGAGATCCTCAAACTGCAGCATCGAGATCACAGGATAGTCGTCATAGGTTTCGACGAAATCGATTCTGTCGGCACGTACATCCGCCATCGCCCAGAGTTCGCCGGCATCCATCGCCCAGCCGCCACGTGATCTGGATCGGATCATCCGGGAAGGCATTGTGCCGCTCGATCGTGGAAAGAACGTGCACGCGCGGGCCAGCCCTGCGATCGCGCCATCTCCTCGCGGCAAACCACGAACGCCTCGGCGCCGGCGCATGGCATCACGCAATCGAACAGATGAATGGGGTCGGCGATCGGTCTTGCTGCGAGATAAGCCTCGAGCGTCAGCTTTTGCTTCATCAGCGCATGCGGCACCGACAGCGCATTATCGCGCTGGGCGACGCAGATTTTGCCAAAATCCTCCCGTCGCGCGCCGAAGCGGTTCATGTAGTTCTTGGTGATGAGCGCGAAGCTCGCATTCGGGCCGCCGGAGCCGTAAGGATACACGGCATCCTGGGCGAAGCGGGAAAAGGTCGAGAGCGTCCTGCGGAAGGAATTGACATGGTTGGTGTCGGCGCCGACGCAAGCCACGAATTCCGCGTCGCCAGCCTGCACCGCGCGCGCCGCGCGGCGCAAAGCCACGACGCCACTTGCGCCACCTAAGGAAATATGGTCGAGCCAGCGCGGCGTAAGACCGAGATGTTGCGTGAGCCCGATCGCGGTATCGGGCCCCGCGGTAAAACTCGACAGCGAGAAGCCATCGAGATCTTGCGGCCGCAGCCCAGATTGCATGACGAGCTGGTGCAGCGCGCGCCCGATCCACCAGGCCGCGCTCTCCGGCGAGTATCTGACATAGGGGATGGTGACCGGCTGGCAGGCGACCACGCCATCATAGGAACGACGCGCGATGGGCTGCCGTGGCATCAGGCTGCCACCCGTTTCTTCATCGCGCGCGTATCGGTGCAGGATGAGGTGCCAAGCGAGGCTGCAACCAGCTCCTTCAAGCCGCCGCGCTGGATTTTCTGGGTCGACGTCAACGGCACCGCCGGAACGAAGGCCACGTAACCCGGCGCCTTGTAATAGGCGAGGCGCGACAGGCTCCAACGCACGATGTCCTCCGCGAGCGCGGCGCCGGCGATCGTGCCGGGCTGAACCACCACGAGTGCGAACACTTCGTCGCCGCGCACCGGATCGGGCGTCGGCGCAACCGCCACCTGCCTCACCGCCGGTGTTGCATCAAAACGCCCTCGACTTCGGCAGCGGAGATGTTCTCGCCGGAGCGGCGAATGACGTTCTTCTTGCGGTCGACGAAGTGCAGCGAACCGTCGGCGCCGCGGCAGACGACGTCGCCGGTGTGGAACCAGCCGCCCCGCCAGGCCTCGGCCGTCGCCTCAGTGTCTTTCAAGTATTCGCGGAAGAAGCCGTAGCGCGGCGCCGCGCCGGCATGGCGGACCAGCAATTCGCCGGGTTCATTGATTGCGGCATCGTCGCCGCGATCGGTGACGATCCGCGTTTCGAGCTCAGCGCCGGGCCGGCCGAAGCAGCGCCTGCCGATGTGGCGCGGCTCCGCGGATGCGGCGACCTCCGCGCCGGCTCCCGTCTCGGTCATCGCCCAGGCCTCGATCAGCGGAAAGCCGAAGCGCGCCTCGAAGGCGCCATGCAAGTGCCGGGTCGACGCCGGCGCCGAAGCCGAAGCGTACCGCATGGTCTTCGATCCTGCGGGCTTGCTCGGCGCACCCATCAGCATCGGCGGCATGACGCCGAGATAATGAACGATGGTCGCGCGCGCCTCGCGGACGCTGTCCCACCAGCTTCGCGGGTGAAAGCGATCGAGCAAGATCAGGCAACCGCCCACCGCGACCATGGCCATGGTGGAGCAGGCCATCGCGTTCATGTGGAAGACCGGCAACGGCGTCAGCATGCGCTCTTCGCCATCCCTGATGGCGATCAGACCGCCGGCCCTTGCATACCAATAGCCGGCATAGAGGAAATATTCGTTCGGCAGTACGCAGCCCTTGGGCCGTCCCGTGGTGCCCGACGTGTACAGCAGCGCGCACTCGCTGTTCCGGTCCGGCAGGCCCGCCTTTGGCGGTGGGACGGCGATCGGCGCGGGCTTGTCGTTCGGGCCGAACGCCTCGATCGTTCGTCCCGCAGCCTTCGCCGCGGCGATCAGGTCGCCGTGGCGCGAGGCGATGGCGAGCACCGATACTATCTCGGAGTGATCGGTGAGATATTCGAGCTCGGCCGCGCGCAGATCCGGATTGATCGGGACGACCGAGACGCCGAGCGCGTTGAGTGCGAACCAGTGCAGGAAGAAGTCGGGCCGATTTTCCAGGAGGACGCCGACGCGATGGCCATGTCCATAGCCGGCTTGACGATAGGCGCTGGCGAGCCGTTCGACCGCCGCTCGCACTTGGCCGTAGCTGAGTTCGCCCGCCGCGATATCGTAGGCCTCGGCGGTTTCGTTCAGCACGCTGATGAAGGGCCGGTGCGCGTGCCGCACTGAAGCCGCTTGGAATGCCGCGAACACCGTGTCCGGACCTGCAGGCAATTGCGTGGCTACCGACATGACGATTTGTCTACCCAGTTCGCACCGGGCCACGACTTTAGGTCTCAAGTTGCGGCGCGTCAACGGAGCGGCCGTGCTTTCTCTTTCAACTATATGCATGCACATATTTCTTTAGGGGCACTTGAATAGCAAGCCGCCGCTGGGTGTTGATGCGGGGGTTCGTCCTGCTGCCTCGTAGTGGTGCAAAATATGCCGACGAATTGGGCACTTTGTTGCTCGATTGTGCGGCACAGCGGTTGGGGAGCTGACCTTCGGAAGCTGTCGGCCTATTGCGACGAAGGTCTCCTGGAGGGCAATTGACATGCGGATGCATATGTTTACACTTCAAGTAATGGTCTGCTCGGTCCGACATTGCATGGATCGGGATGAGGTGGGTGTCCGATGCGCATCCTGTGGCTGAGCTTTGTGGACGCCGCGCATAACGCGCCTTACTTCGAGCGGCTGTCTCGCTATCTGAACGACATCGCGGCGCCCGGAACCAGCGTCGATGTCTTGGGCACCTCGCCTCCCGATCGCGACTTCGGGCGTTTGACCGAGTTTCGCTGCGCGGCGCTCGCCATCGACCGCTGCATCGAGGCTGAAGCTCAACGCTACGACGCTTTCGTCATGGGCCATTTCCAGGACCCCGGCCTCTACGAGGCGCGATCTACTGTCCGCATTCCCGTCGTGGGAGCCGGCGAGGCGACGCTGCACTTTGCCGCGCAACTCGGTCGGCGGCTTGGGCTGGTCTCGATCGATCCCGTGTTCGAAGTCTGGCACTACGAGCAGGCTGAGCGCTACGGCCTGCGCGAGCGTATCAGTGGCGTGGTCGGGCTTGGCTTTGTGCCGGAGGATTTCAATCCGGCGTTTGCCGGCGATGAATCCGCGCTGGCGCGGATGCGCGCGATCTTCGAGGAAAAAGCTGATCCTTTGGTCGCGGCGGGCGCCGACGTCATACTTCCGGCCGGCGTGCTGCCGGCACTGCTGTTGTGCCGAAAGGGCGGTTACAAGATCCGTCACGCACCCGTCGTCAACTGCGCCTCCGTCGCACTCAAGACAGCAGAGATGGCGGTCGCGTTGCATCGCCTCGAAGGCCTGGAGCCGAGCCGTGGCCCGAGCTTCGCTCTGGCGCCGGAGCGCGCCATCGCCGACTTCAGGCAACTGATAGCTCGCGGGCGGAAAGATGATTGACCAGCTTTTCCCAGCACGCGCCTCAGCTTCCAGGGCCACGGCATATGACCGTGTTTCGATGCAGCTTTCTCTCTTCGCAGACTCCAGTGCGTCTTTCTCCCCTCCCCCCGCGCAGCGGCGGGGAGGGGTCGGGGGTGGGGGGTGGCTCCGCTTGTACCCATGCTGGTGTTGAGTACGCTGAAACACCCCCCACCCCCGACCCCTCCCCACCACGCGCTGCGCGCGCGGGGGGAGGGGAGAAATCGGCGCTCCCCGCGTCAGGTCCGCAGGATCCGGTCGAGAAAGCTGACGATCGTCGCGGCAAACATTTCGGGCATCTGGTCCGGAAACGGCACCATGGCGCCTTCGACCTCGATCAGGCTTGCGCCGGCGATGGCTTTGGCGACCTTGCCCGCAACTGGGTGCGCATGCGGATCGGCGGTCGGCGAGATCACGAGCGTCGGACAGGCACCCGCGGCAGCCGCGTTTCCATCACATAACGGTTGACGACGCGATGCCCTTCCGCGGCCATGCGGCCGGCCTTGATGGCATCGACCACGAAACGTTCCAACAGATCGATATCGCCGGACGGATAGAATGGCTGCCGCATCTGCCACAGCTCGCGCAGATGCGCGCCGTCGCTGCTCGGGCTGACCTCATCGATGATCTTCTTGCCGCCGAAGGCGGCGCGCCTGATAGCATCGACGTAAGGCGGTGCCGAAAGCACGAGCGCGCGAACACGCTCGGGACGAGCCGCCGCCATTTCGATCGCAGTCGCAGCGCCGGTGTGATGGCCGGCAATTGCGGCGCTCGCGATGCCAAGCTCATCGAGCAGATCGAATGCGCACGCAGCCCAGGATTTGATCGAGTCCTCGCCTTCAGGCAAGGCGTCGGAATCGCCGAAACCAACCGTATCCATGGCAATCGCACGATAACGTTGTCCGAGCAGCGGCAGCGCGTCGCGGAATTCATCCCAGGAGCGCGGCGTCTGGTGCAGGAGCAGCAGCGGCGCGCCGCTCCCGATCATGGCGAGATGGATGCGCGCGCGCTTGGTTTGCACGAAACGGCGTTCAATGCGTGGGTGTGTATTCGACATGGCTCTGCCGGAACGAAGGTTGCGGGCCAGAGCTACCAGCCGGCGTGCGAGCGGGCAAGCGCGATGAACAGCGCGGGAGGATGCGATGGCTGAACGGTCATTCGAACGCGAGGTTCAGGATCTCAAACTTGGCGCCGGCGAAATATTTCACGGCGAAGGTATCCTCGCGATCACCAAGGCGCTGCTGCAATCCGGCGTCGCCTATGTCGGAGGCTACCAGGGTTCGCCGATTTCCCACCTGATGGATGTGCTCGCGGACGCCAAGGACGTGATGGCCGATCTTGGCGTCCATTTCGAGACCTCGGCATCGGAGGCCGCGGCCGCCGCCATGCTGTCGGCATCGGTGATGTATCCGGTGCGTGGCGCCGTGACCTGGAAATCGACCGCGGGTACCAATGTCGCCTCCGACGCGCTGTCGAACCTGTCATCGGGTGGCGTGACCGGCGGCGCGCTGATCGTCATCGGCGAGGACTATGGCGAAGGCTCCTCCATCATGCAGGAGCGCTCGCATGCCTTCGCGATGAAATCGCAGATCTGGCTGCTCGACCCGCGGCCAAACCTGCCGTCGATCGTCAAGGCGGTGGAGGATGGCTTCGAGCTGTCGGAAGCCTCTTCCACGCCTGTCATGCTTCAGGTGCGCATCCGTGCCTGTCACGTTCACGGGCAGTTTGTCGCGAAGGACAACCAGAGACCGAAATACACCCTGCGCCAGGCGCTCGAAAATCCCGTGCGTGACGTCAATCGCATCGTGCTGCCGCCGGCAAATTTCATGCACGAAAAGGACAAGCTGGAGCGGCGCTGGCCGGCGGCGATCGCGTTCATCAAGGCAGCGCAAGCTCAACGAGACATTCGGGCCTGCCGAGGGCGAGATCGGGATCGTGATGCTGGGCGGAATGTACAATTCCGTGATGCGCGCGCTGCAGCAGCTCGGCCTTGCCGATGTCTACGGCGGGTCGGTCGTGCCGCTCTATGTCATGAACGTCGCCTATCCCTTGATCGATGACGAGCTGGTCGCATTTTGCGCCGGCAAGACGGCCGTGCTGATGGTGGAGGAGGGCGCGCCCGAATACATCGAGCATGCGCTCAATACGATCCTGCATCGCCGCGACATCCAGACAAAAGTCTCGGGCAAGGACGTGTTGCCGATGGGCGGCGAGTATACGGCGCCGGTCCTGGTCAAGGGTCTTATGGAATTCATCGGGCAGCATGCGCGAACGCTGCTGCGGAATCAGCCGCCGGTGCCGGATCCCAGTCCGGTCTTGAACGACCCAAAAGTGAAAGCGCTGGCCGAGGTCGTGCCGCCGCGCCCCGCGGGCTTCTGCACCGGTTGTCCGGAGCGTCCGATCTTTGCCGCGATGAAGCTGGTCGAACAGGAGCTCGGCCCGCACCACGTCGCCGCCGACATCGGCTGCCACCTGTTTTCGATTCTGCCGCCCTTCAACATCGGCGGAACGACCATGGGTTACGGGCTGGGCCCCGCGTCGGCATCCGCGTTCAATGTGGAGGCTGACAAGCGCTCGATCGCGGTCATGGGCGATGGCGGCTTCTGGCATAATGGGCTGGCGTCATCGATCGGCAACGCCGTGTTCAACAAGCAGGACGGCGTCATCCTCGTCGTCGACAATTTTTACTCGGCGGCGACCGGCGGCCAGGACATCATGTCGTCGCGTGCGCTCAACCCGCGCCGCAAGACCAACAACTCGATCGTGCAGGCGGTCAAGGGCATCGGGGTGGAGTGGGTCCGCCAGATCGACCGGACCTATGACGTCGCCGAGATGCGCGACACCCTGCGCGAGGCGCTGACGACGAAGCAGAAGGGACCAAAGATCATCGTCGCGTCGTCGGAGTGCATGCTGAACAAGCAGCGCCGCGTCCGGCCGCAATTCTTGCAGGCGGTCAGGGATGGCCAGCGGATGGTGAAGGAGCGTTTCGGCGTCGACGAAGACGTCTGCACTGGCGATCATGCCTGTATCCGCCTGTCGGGCTGTCCGTCGCTGTCGGTCAAGCTGACCGACGATCCCCTGAGGGACGATCCGGTCGCGGCGATCGACAACAGCTGCGTCGGTTGCGGCAATTGCGGTGAGGTTTCTGAAGCCGCGGTGCTGTGCCCGTCGTTCTATCGCGCCGACATCATTCACAATCCGACATGGTGGGACCGCCTCGTTCACCGGATGCGTGGCGCCGTCATCGGCTGGCTGCAGCGCCGCCGTCAGGCTGGCCGGATCGTCTTCGCGGACTGAAGCAGGCGAAGGATAAATCAGCATATGACCAGCGCGGGTGAGCTATCGAGCGTCAAGCCCCTGAGCGTCGCCATTCTCGCCATGGGCGGGCAGGGCGGTGGCGTGCTGACCGACTGGATCGTTGCGCTTGCGGAAGCGCAAGGGTATGTCGCGCAGTCGACCTCGGTGCCCGGCGTCGCCCAGCGAACCGGCGCCACGATCTACTATGTCGAAATGCTCAAGGCGCGCAGCGGCCACGCCGCCGATCCTGTCGTTGATGCCGACACCAGGCGATGTCGATATCGTCATCGCCGCCGAGATGATGGAGGCAGGGCGCTCGATCCTGCGCGGTCTGGTCACCCCCGACAAGACGGTGCTGATCGCCTCGACGCACCGCTCGTTTGCGGTCAGCGAGAAGGAGGTGCCGGGAGACGGCACCGGCAATCCGCTGACGGTGGTCGATGCGGCCGCTTTCGCGGCGAAACGGACCATCGCGTTCGACATGGAGGCACTCGCGATCCGCGAAGGCAGCGTGATCTCGTCGGCCCTGTTCGGCGCGCTCGCGGCGGCCGGTGTTCTTCCCTTCGACAGAAGCGCGTTCGAAGCCACCATCCAAAGCGGCGGCAGAGGCGTGGAGACGAGCCTCAAGGCGTTCAATGCCGCTTACGATCGCGCCCGCGAGAAGCCGCGCGATGCGGTTGCGGCCGCGCCAGTCAAGCGCTTCGATCCGTTGCCCGAGAGCGCCGGCCATCCCGCGCTGGACCAATTAGTCGATCGTATCCGCTCCGGGTTTCCACCCGCTACACATGGCTTCCTTCTTGCGGGCACGAAACGGCTGGTCGACTTTCAGGACCCCGCCTACGCGGCGGAGTATCTCGACCGGCTTGGCGCGGTGCTCGCGTCCGATCGCGCGCATGGCGGCGAAGCGCGGGACTTTGCGTTCACGGCGAAAGCCGCAAAATACGTTGCCGTGGCGATGGCCTATGACGACATGATCAGGGTTGCTGATCTCAAGGTGCGCGGCTCGCGCTTTGCGCGCGTGCGCGCCGAGGTCGGCGCGAAGGCCGATCAGATCGTCTACACCACCGAATACATGCATCCGCGCATGGAGGA
Source organism: uncultured Alphaproteobacteria bacterium (assembly GCA_963777475.1). GTDB lineage: Bacteria > Pseudomonadota > Alphaproteobacteria > Rhizobiales > Xanthobacteraceae > Bradyrhizobium. The sequence continues at coordinate 186,394 of CAVZQX010000024.1, read as the reverse complement.
AGTTTGCGGCACGCTGCCGAAGCGGCTCGGTCAATGGATCGAGGATAGGCCAAGATTGTTTGCGCGCCTCGACGGCTGGGTCAACAAGGGTCGTCGCGTCCGCACCGGAACCGTGTTCTGGTTCATCGGGCTTTATCTCGTCGCGGCCTTGCACGGCCGGCGCCGCGACACGCTGCGACATTATCGCGAGACCGAGCACCGCGAGGCCTGGCTTGCGACCGCCAGCGGACTGCTGTCGTCGAACTATGACCTTGCGCTCGAGACGCTGGAGTGCCGTCGCCTGGTCAAGGGTTATTCCGATACGCATGCGCGCGGCCTGTCGAAATTCGACAAGGTGATGGCGGCGGTGCCGCTGCTCGCCGCGCGGGAGGATGGCGCGGCGTGGTTGCGGCGGCTGCGTCAGGCCGCGCTGATGGACGAGCAGGGGATTGCACTCGATGGCGCGTTGAAGACGATTGCGACGCTTTAGGTTTGCCGCGCGTCCGTCGAGCGCGGGGTGGAATGTTTGATCGGGGCCGCGGCGCCCGGCAAGGTTGAGGGTTGATATGACGAGTGTCGAAAGTGCGTTTCCCGGTGCTGAACTATTTTCCGGCAATGCCGAAATATCGTCCCGCACCAGCTTGCTGGTGGTGGCACTGTGCTGGATCGGTATTTTTTCCGAAGGCTACGATGTCGGCTTTCTCGGCGCGATCCTGCCGGCGCTCGCGACCGATGCGAGCTGGAAGCTGACGCCGATCGAGCTCGGCGCGATGGGAAGCTACACGCTGTTCGGCATGCTGCTCGGCGGGATCCTGAGCGGCACGCTGAGCGATCTCTACGGACGCAAGGCGCTGTTCGTCAGCTGCCTCTCCTTGTTCGCGGCCTGCATGGTCGTCACCGCATGGGCACCCACGCCGGCCTGGTTCGGCGCCAGCCGGTTCGTTGCAGGCCTGGGGCTCGGCGGCATCATCCCCGTGGCGGCGGCGCTGACCATCGAGTATTCGCCGACGCGCCGGAAGAGCCTGAACTACGGCATCATGTATTCCGGATATTCGGTGGGGATTCTAGTCGCGGCGCTGGTGGCAAAGGCGTTGTTGCCCGAGCATGGCTGGCGTCCGGTGGTCTTGATTGGTGCTGCTCCGGTCGTTCTGGTGCCGTTGATGTTGTGGCTCTTACCGGATTTGCTGGAACAGCTTGTCGCGCGCGGGCGCGCGGATGCCGCCCGAGAGCTTGCCGCGCGGCTGAAGCTTCCGGTGCCGACGGAAACGCCGAAAGCCGGGCAGGTCAGCTGGCGCACCGTGCTTGGTGAAATCTTTTCGCCTCGCGATGCCTTCGCCACGATCTGCTTCTGGACCGCGTTGTTCATGGGGTTGCTGCTGGTCTATGGAATCGCCCAATGGTTGCCGCAGATCATGCGCAAGAGCGGCTACAATCTCGGCGACAGCCTGCTGTTCCTGGCGGTGTTCAGCTTCACCTCCGCCGTTGGCGGCATCCTGCTCGGCCGGTGGGCCGATCGCTTTGGTGTGCGGTTGACGGTGACGCTGGCCTACGCGCTCGGCGCCATCGGCATCGCGGCGCTCGCGTTCAAGGGACCGATCTGGCTGAACTACATGTTTGTGGCGATCGCCGGTTTCGGAACGGTGTCGGCATCGCTGATCCTGACCGGCTATCTCGCGGACTATCTCGCGCCCTTCGTGCGATCGGCCGGAACCGGCTTTGCCTTGAGCTTTGCGCGCATCGGCGCATTGATGGGGCCGCTGCTCGGCGGTTACATCGCAAGCCTCAATGCCGGCCCGCAGTGGAATTTTTATGCCTTCGCCGTGGTCGCGGCCATTGCTGCCGTTGCGACGGCGCTGATACCGAGGAGATCAACCAACGCGTCGGTTGCGAACAATGCATAATTTCTGTCTGAGCGAAAATGAGTTCGGATCGTAGGAGCGGCAATGTCGGATCGGTTTTCCGGAAGCTTGTTGCGGAGCGATGCGGGAGACGAAGAACTTGGCCCAAGCCTGGGTGAGATCGGGCTCAACAACTTCGCTCCCTATCTGATGAATCGCATCATGGCGCGGTGGAACACCGATGTCGCCGAGGAGCTGAAGCAATTCGACATGACGACGACCCAGATGCGCGCGCTCGCCGTGCTCAGCGTTTCCTCGTCGGTCACCATCAACGAGCTTTCGGTGTTTGCCGTCACCGAACAGTCGACCATGAGCCGAACGCTGGATGCGCTGGCGGAGCAAGGCTACGTCCGCCGCCAACCTCGTCCCGACGATATGCGGGTCCGTGACGTCAGCATCACCGCGAAGGGACGATCGGCGTTCGAGAAGGTCTGGCCAATGCTCCATCGCGGGCTACTGCAGATGTTCGAGGGCGTCGAGGAAGATGAATACCGCAACTTCCTCGGCACGTTGCACAAGATTCTGCGCAACATTCGCAAGCACGACATTTGATAGTGCTCGCTCGGTCCACAACCTGCGTCGTACCCTTGGCGCGAGCGGCCCGCCGAATCCGCGATTGAAGTCGCTGCCCATTGCTTGCTGCAGTCGTGCTAAAGTTTCGTTTGCACGCAGTTGCCCGACGGGCAATTTCCGTAACATCGGCGACCTCCAAAATCCCTTTGATTCAGCCGCGACTGTCTTCAAAGTGACTAGATTAGATCGCCACAATTGCGCGCATTATAATCATAATCGCGGAGTGGGCATCCTTGTCTGCCGAGCGCCAAAGGGAGTGAAATCAAATGCTGATACCTCGTATTCTGAGCGCACCGATTGCAGCCGCGGCGGTCCTTGTTGGTTTGCTGCTTTCCGCGCCGGCCTTCGCGCAGGCGCATATCCGCGGCACGCTGACCGACGTCAAGGACGGAACGATCGGCGTGCAAAACGCCAAGGGCGAGACGGTATCGGTCAAACTCGCCGGCGACGCTGGCCTTTTCCTGGTGACAAAGGCCGACATGAGCGCGATCCAGTCTGGCAAGTTCGTCGGCATCACGTCTTTCGAGCAGGATGGCAAGCGCGTTGCACGCGAGGTTCATGTGTTTGATGACTTGTTGCGCGGTCTGGCCGAGGGGCACTACCCGTGGGATCTTGAAGGCAAGCCGAACATGATGACCAACGCTAATATCTCCAAGATCGAGGAGGTTGGCGCGGACCGTGTGGTGAAGGTTGACTACAAAGGCGGAGAACAGACGATCACCATCCCGACGGATGCGACGGTTGTCGCCTTTGTCAAGGCACCGTCCGCCGCCGAACTCGCCGTTGGGCGCAAGGTCTTCGTCGTTATGAAAAAGGACAGCCCTGAAGCCGCCGCGGTCGTGATCGGCGCCGAGGGCGTCAAGCCACCGATGTGAACGAGGTGATCGCCCCACGGCCATTTGAATTTATCAGCACAGGGCACTTGACGTTCCACCGATGCTGCTTGCCCGCGCTGATGAGGTGATTGAATAACTGTCATTTGCTGCAGCAAGCGTAGCCCGCGTAGCGTGGGTTAGCGGCAGCCGTCAGCATGACGGTTGAAGCGTAACCCACCGCTTCCATCGCGATGCTCGGTAGCAACGGTGGTTACGCGCCCGCCCTTGCTCTTCGAGCAAAGGCGATCGCTAACCCACCTACGCGCCGACGGCGTACACTCAATATTCAGCCGTCGCGGAATAGCCTAGTCCCATGAAAAATGTCCTCGAATGGTTGTGCCTCGTCTGCTTTTGCTTCGTGCTCGCCGCAGTTCCGCTCGGCATCGTTGAAGTGGTAGTGCTCGACTCTGGGCGCAACGCTGCTTGGCTGTCGCGGCAGTGAATTGGCCATCATTAATTGTGGTGGCGGCGCGTTGCATGCCGTCGGAGAAATCATCCTCAATCTTCCCCTTGGATTTGTTGTGGCACCAGCCTTCCTGCTTCGCCCCTCCATAATCCTCAATGACATCCTTGTTCCCCCGTCGATGCACCCTTGGATGAAATACGCGCACCCGTTGGTCATTTACCTATATGCTCTCAACCTAATTCTAATCCTGGCCATCGCTCACGTTATCAAATCCCTTGTGCGCTTCGCCGCAGGCCGATTGAGGCGCCGCGCATGAGGGGCTCGTGAAGCAAGCGGAGCGTAGCGCAGCCCGGTTAGCCCCATACAAGGATGGGTTGAGCTCATCGCGAAACCCATCATCTTTACCAATTGTCATTCATGGGTTTCGCCATCGGGCCGCGGCCGGAGGCATCAGTGTTTGCGCCCAGCAAATCACGGCATCGGCATAGTCTTTGGTCCACCGCGTCCCCTCGCCATCCCCCGCCGCGGCGCACCTCTCCGCGCGCCTGATCATCGCGCTCATCGCAAAGTGCCGCGTCCCGGCGCGTGAGTTGAAGGGTGGGACGTTGGGTATGAAAGCCCGGCGGCATGGCCAGCCACTTGCCGCCTTCGAGCTCGAGCACGCCAATCCTGGTCAAGGATGAGCGGTGGCGTGGATTGTCGTGCTCGAAGATTTCGCACTGGTCGTCGGTGAAGAACTCTGCATTGCGGCCGAGCGGCGGCTCGCCTGTGGCAGTACGGAGGAGAGAAGGCGGCTTGAGGGCGGCGGTCATGCGGCCCTCTCGACAATCGTCGCGGGCCTCGGCATGCTTTGAGTTGATGACACCTCGCTTGCCCGGCCTCCCCACAATGTCTGCCCTGATGCTTGCAGCAATGATTGCCGCAGCGCTGGGCATCTGGGGGCCGTTCGATATGACGAAAATTAAGGAGTGGCAAACCCTTCTTGCAGCATGCATCGCGATCGCCGCTGCGGTGATCGCCTATCTCGCGGCAAAGGTCAATTTTGAGCGCTCCTTGCACGAAGGTGAGAGCAGCCGACGAAGCCAAAATATCCTTATTAGGGTTCGGTATGCCGCAGTGATACTCCGTGCCAACATTGCCGCCACCCGCAATCGGCTTCAGCCGGCTGCTGTGTTCGGGACTGCGAACGATGTTCTTGTAAAGGACATTTGGATCCGATGGCCTCCAGAGTTTCAGGAGGCGTGGGAGAATCTCGGCGTATTTGGGCCTCGTGCCGTCGAAATGATTTTGAATATCAAATACAATCTCGATCTCTTCGATGAGGCCGTGGCGCGTCTCGACAAGGCGTATCGGTATGATTGGGCCCACATGCCCGAAGAGATAAAGGCAGTCGTCAAGTTGATGAAGGAGATCGACACATTCATAGAAGATCTTCTCAGAGCCCTTTAGCGCGCGGGACGGCTCTCTCGCTGGCAAGACGGGAGATTTTTATCCCGTCGGTTGTCTGAGGTAGTGCGGACCGGATTTGCTCGAAGTGAGATTTTTGGCCTGTGACCCGAGGCGGACATTGCGGCGATAGAACTTGAAGGGGTAGCATTGGAGATTTAGGCGAGGGCGCAGGTCAATCGAAAAGCCCGAATATCGAAAAAAGGAGGAGGCAGCCGAGCGCAAACGGCAAGAAGCCGAACAAGCGCGCCGACCGCAACCAGATAATCAGTGCGCTCGAAAGAAAAGCCCAACAAAGCGACGACGCTGCTGAAAATCATGCAAAGCGCGCCGAGCGCCAAGTAGAGAAACTGACCCTTCGCTTGGAAGGAAAAAGATTTTGGGTCGAGCTGCTGAGACTGTTGGAGTTTGGATCGCGGCTGCCGTTGGCATCATCGCAATCATCGTCGGCACACACGACTCCAAGGAACAGCGAGGTGTGATGAGCGAACAAGTTACCGCGATGCAAGATCAATTGAAGGAAATGCGCGCGTCCGCCGAGCAAACCAGTCAGCTTAAACTGCGGCGCGGAAGGCTTGCCTTAGTACCTTAGTCAGCTATGCCCCGATAGCCAACGCCGGGCGACTTGGCTATGCGCGCGCGGAGATCGACACAATGGTCAGCGAAGGCGTGCTGTACGCCGAGCCTGCTGTCGACGAGATGAAGGCGTGAGGGAGCGACTTATGTCTGACAAATATGCCGTGGTCGGCAATCCGATCGACCACACCAAATCGCCGCTGATCCATCTGAGCTTCGCCAAAGAGACCGGGCAGAATATCGACTACGTCGCGATTGAGGCTCCTATCGGCGGCTTCAACGAAGTGGTGGACAAGTTTCGGCGCGAAGGCGGCTTAGGCCTCAACATCACCGCGCCGTTCAAGCTTGACGCGTTCGCGTATTGCACCGATCTTAACGAGCGCGCCCGGCTCGCTGGTGCCGTCAACGCGATGAAGTTCGAGGTAGATCGGGCGACCGGAGAGAACTTCGACGGCGTCGGCCTTACCAACGATATCACACGCAATCTCGGCCGCTTGATGAAGGGGCGCCGGGTGGCGCTGCTCGGCGCGGGTGGCGCAGCACGCGGCGTTGTGCTGCCATTCCTCGAGCAGGGGCCGGCGGAGCTGGTCATAGTAAACCGCACCGTAACTAAGGCGGAAGAGCTTGGGCGTCAGTTTAAGCAATATGGGCCGATTACTGCCACTGGCTATTCGGCCCTCGCCGATAAAAAACTTGGCCGGTTCGATCTAGTCGTGAACGCAACCTCTGCCAGCCTGCGCGGCGAGCTTCCGCCGATAAGCCCAGAGGTCTTTGGCGACGATAGCCTTGCCTATGAGTTGCTATACGGAAAGGGTCTTACGCCATTCCTCCGGCTGGCGCGGAACGCCGGCGTGAAGCGGCTTGCGGACGGAGTTGGTATGCTGGTCGAGCAGGCGGCGGAGGCGTTTGTGTGGTGGCGTGGCCTCCGTCCTGACACCGGGACCACAATCAAAAAACTTACCGTGCCGCTCGAATAGTCCAATCAGAGAAACTTCCCGATGCAAAAATCGTCAGCCGATGTTGGTCGGCTGCGCGTCCCACGCTCCGCATGACGCTTCTAAAACGGCATTCCGCGGCGAGGTAAAAGCCCCTCGTGACCCGACGCGACGGATTGCAGAACCTGCGAATCACGGACGCAATCGTCCAAGCGGCTAAAATCGGACAGACGGTCATAGGTTAATTCAATTGTCGGCTCGTCATTGATGTCGCTTAATGGCACGAACCTGCCGAGCCGGGATGTCTGCCCCAACGGTCGCGACCGGGGGTAACCCGGACATGATTGGGGCAGCCCCAATTCGGTCGTGAATGCCCGTAACCGACCGACGTCCGTTGGGCTGATCGCATCACATTGGCCGACGGCCGACCGCTTTGGTCTACCCCAATCAACAGACATTTTCAGAGTCCTCGGCGTGTCTCCAAGGTGCCAAAGCGGCGGCCGTTGGTCGCGCTCGCAATGTGTGGTCGTTTGCAATGAAGAAGGCTTGCCCCGATCTCGCTGTCCATGCGTGCGCTCTCTGCTGTGATGGCTGCGGCTCGCAGCCGCGTATCCACTTGCCCGACGGGCAATTTCCGCATGCGCGCCATGCGCAAATTGCCCGTCGTGCCAATCTGTCGCAGGCGTCAGTGCTTGCTCCGTCGGGCAAATCACAACGATGCTCTCGCGCATCCCGCCTCGATGAAGAGGGACGTTTCGGCCGATCGTCACGATACGTGGGGCGGGGATGCGGTGGACGCGGAGGGCACGTGAGACGAACGTGGCCGGTGCGGACGGCGAAGGCGTGTGGTCCTGGCGCTCCGAAGCAGGCGCTAAGTTCTTGAGAAGCAAGCTTCTCAGGGATGACGGTGGCAACCAAGCAAAGGTCACCGGGGAGAGCGCGCTATAAACCGTAACCCATCGCGCAGGGAATGCCGGTTGATCCGGCCTAACCTGTGGTGACTGCCGCCTGCGTTTTTTGTTGCAGGCGGGCCATGGGTGAGGTCATCACCCGGCATTCCCTGCGCCCTCTTCGATTTTCGAGGGCCAAGTTATCAGCAGCACTCGGGCGCGTATGCGTCGCGGGACCGCGGGCGTGTGTCGTAAGCGTGCGCCGGCGCTGCGAGGAGCGAGCGCTCCGAACGTCGCGCGCTCGGCGCGGGATTGCTTGGCTTGCGCAATGATGGATCGATCGGCTGTTTGAACCTTTGAATCAGAAACTCCGGCCTGGGCTTGCGACTTCGTCGTCCCCGGCGGCGGGCGGATGCCGCGCGAGAGCTTGCCGCGCGGATGAAGCTTCCGCTGCCGACGGGAATTTCCTCGGCACGTTGCACAAGGTTCTGCGCAATATTCGCAAGCACGACATCTGACGATGCTCGACCGGTCCACAACATACGGCCGGCATTCTTGCGGACCACGCGCATCCCGCGCGCTCTTGAGCGAGCCGGATGCCCGCGGTAGAGAGTTCCCATGAAAGTCGCAGTCATCGGCGGTGGAATTGGTGGGCTCTCGGCGGGGCTGCAGCTCCTGAAGGCAGGGCTCGACGTCCATGTCTATGAGCAAGCGCCGCAGATCGCCGAAATCGGCGCGGGCATCCAGATCAGCCCCAACGCCTCACGGCTCCTGCATCGGCTGGGCCTCGAGGCGGCGATGGACGCCGTCGGCGTGCAGCCGGGCGCGGTGCATCAGCGGCGCTGGGATGATGGACGCACCTTGCAGCGCGCACCGCTCGGGCCCGAGGTCGAGGCGACCTTCGGCGCGCCATACTACCATTTCCATCGCGCCGACCTTGTCAACCTCCTGGCCGACGCGCTGCCGCAAGGGCGGTTGCATGTCGGCCACAAGCTCACAGGGCTGGAGCAGAAGGGCGAGCGCGTGATCGCGCGGCTCGAGAACGGCGCGACGGCGGAAGCCGACCTCCTGGTCGGTGCCGACGGCATCCATTCGCGTGTGCGCGGTCTCGTCTTCGGTCCCGAGCAGCCGCGCTTCACCGGCTGCGTCGCCTGGCGCGGGCTGGTGCCGGCCGAGCGCATCAGGCATCTCGGCATCGAGATCGCTTCGCACAACTGGATGGGACCGGGCGGCCATGTCGTGCACTACTGGGTCTCGGCTGGGCGGATGATGAACGTGGTCTGCGTCGTCGAGCACGGCAATTGGACGCAGGAGTCCTGGACCGACAGAGGCGACGTGTCCGACGTGCTCGCGCGCTATCAGGGCTGGCATCCGACGGTACGCGGCCTGATCGGCGCCGTGCCCGAGACCTTCATCTGGGCGCTGCACGACCGCGCCGAGCTGCCGTGCTGGAGCGCCGGTCGTGTCACGCTTCTTGGCGACGCCTGCCATCCCATGCTGCCCATGATGGCGCAAGGCGCCGCGCAATCGATCGAGGACGGCGCCGCGCTCGCGGCGCTGCTCAAGGCCATGCCCGACGACATCGCGGGCGCGCTGGCTCGCTACGAGGCGGCGCGCAAGCCGCGCGCCACCAGGCTGCAGCAGGCGAGCGCCGCCAACCGCACCCGCTTCCATCTGCCCGACGGCGACGCGCAACGCGCCCGCGACGAGGCGATGGCGACGTCCGGCGACCGTTCCATCGCCAATATCGGCTGGCTCTATGCGCATGATGCGGCGGAGCTGCAATAGCGGCAGTTGGCGAGCCGACAGGCGTTCGTCGACGACGCTCCAGGGCGGACTTTATGCGTCCTTCATTCCCGTAATGGAGGTGCTGACAGCCCGGGGGTCGCGGCTTGGCCAACGCCCGCTTTCGACCTGGGCGAGGAAATCGCCGACGATCCGGTTGTATTCGCCTGGCTCTTCGATGTTGATCGCATGGCCCGCGTTCGGCATCACCGCGAGCGCCGCCGTGGGAATGCTTTGCTTCATCAGGATGCCGGGCAACAGGCATGGCCAGTCCTCATCGCCGGTGATGATGAGCGTCGGCACAGCGATGCGCTGCATTTCCTCGACCAGCGTATAAAGCGACGGCCGTTCCTTCTGCACGCCTTGCTGGGTGTTGGCCGATCCAACCGCCGAATGTTCGGACAGCATCCGCTTGAACTCGGCGTGGCCGCGCGGATCCTTGTTTTCATACTGAACGCGGGTCGGACCATAGGCATAGCGTTCGGCGAATGCCGGCATCCCTTCCGCCCGTATCACGCCCGCGATCACGTCGGCTTCGGCCCGGAAGCTGTCGCGCTTATCGAGCTCGGCGCCATAACCGCAGCCGCCGATGCACAGCGACAGCGCCCGCTGCGGATGACGGAAGCCGAAATGCAGCGTCGCGAATCCGCCCATCGACAGTCCGACAATATGCGCCTGTCGCTCTCCGATATGATCGAGCACCGCAAGAATGTCGTCCGCGGCACGGGCCTGCGAGTAGGAGGAGACATGCTCCGGCACGTCGGATGGAGGGAAGCCCCGCGCATTGAAGGCAATGGCGCGATAACGCTTGCCGAAATGCCGCATTTGCAGCTCATGGCTGCGCAAATCGCCGGCGAACTCATGCACCAGGATCACGGGATGCCCCGTTCCGGTTTCTTCGAAATACAGTCGCACCCCGTCGTCCGTCGTCGCGTAAGGCATCTTGGTCTCCTCGCGTCCTGGTTCGGCCTGGTCTATCGTTGTGAAGCGCCAGGCAATCGCTAGACGAATATCGAACGATCATTGCCTGGATCCCATCACGTCAGCGGCAAGGAGCGAAGCCCTCGCTGAAAATTGATCAGGGGATTGCCGGCACGGGACCGTCGCTGGCGCCGAATGCCTGTTTTACGGCGCTGAATCCGCACGCCCCGGCTGCAAATCCGACGGGGGTTGAGGCTCGGCACCGATCAAAGGGAAATCCTGCAGGTGCTGCAGATGACCGCTCACCTCGGCGTTCACGCTTGCGCGATCGTGGTGAGCAGGCGCCGATGGATTGCGAAGGTTCCGCATCGACGCAAGGATACCTAGGATGGCGGCCCAACGAGCTTGCCGACGCTGGAGAGAAGCTGCTTTAGGATCGGGGAATTGTTCGCCTTATGGTAGGCGATGACCAGGTCAAGTGTGGGCACTTCTCCCTTCACCGGACGGGTGGTTACTGATTCGGGCAGAAAACGTTGTGTGTAAGCCGGCAGTAGCATCACCGCGTGCGTCGATGTGATCATCGATATTGCGTGGACGACGTTGTGCACCTCATGTTCCGGCTTGAGATCGACGCCGGCTCGGGCGAAATACTCGAGAACGACACGGCGCACCGCAGGGGCAGTCTTGGAGGGAAGAATGAAGATTTCGTCCGCGATCTCTTGCGGCCCGACGGCCTCTTGCGATGCAAGGCGATGATCGTTCGGAAACACGAAAATTAAAGGGTCCGTACGGACGCGTCTGCAGGCCAAATCCCCCATGTGCTCTTCCGGCCGCATGAAAGCCGCATCGAGCTTGCCCCTCATCAATGCCTTGGCGAGCGCAGGGGAGTAGTCACTCGACAGGCGGATTTCGATGCCGGGAAATTCGCCGCGCAGGATGCGGTCCACCTCGGGCAGCAAACCGATTTCGCTCCCCGACAGAAAGCCGAGCGCGAATGTCGGTTTCGCCAGATGAGCGGCGCGCAGCGCTGCTTCTTTTGCTGCCTCTGCTTGGAGCAGCGCCGTTCGCGCATGGTCGAGAAACGCTTTGCCGGCTGACGTCAGTTCAATGCCGTGAGCGCTACGATTTATCAGTTCAACGCCGACTTCCTGCTCGAGATCGCGGATTTGCCGACTGAGAGACGGCTGGGAAGTGTGCAGCTTTTGCTCGGCGGCAACGGTCAAACTGCCTGCATCAGCCACGGCGATGAAGTAGCGGAGATGCCGCAGTTCCATCACAATCTCCCATATCTCGTAAGCATGGGCCCAGCTTACAAAGTCTTTTTCAAGCCGACCAGCCGTCTCTATAGCAGAAGGCACGGTACGTGAGGGTCTGCCTGGTAGGCAGAGCGTAGCGCAGCCTCGGTGTAATCCGCAGGGCCGTTAGCGCCGTTCGAAACGCATAAGGCCAGCGCGTTGGCGCCAATTGGACTGTACACATGGGTAAGGTCATCGGAGCGTCGCTGTTGTTCCTTGTGGTGATGGGAGCATTTGGTCGAGCCACGGCGCAGTCCTCTTCCCACCAACCAAGGGCAAGCGGCATGGAAACGGACGTGATCAGGATCAAAGAGGCGATGCTCGGAGACTGGACGAGCATCGCTCCCGAAGTGCGGCCGAGCAAGAACCCGGACGGCTCGCTCAAGCCGTTCTATCTCAAGCGAGCTTTCAAATATCAACCGTCCGATTGGTTCGAGCTCGAGATCGTCAACTCGGCCGATCCCTATGGGGCAGTGCCGCTCGCGCGGATCAAGATCGGCGGGCACATGCTGTGGCGCGGCGCACATCCGATCGCGCCGGGCGCGCAGAAGGTCGACTTCGTTGCCGATGAAACTTACGAGGTAACTCCGCTTGCGCAGGGATTTGCCGATATACTCAACAAGGTCGCGTCGGCTGGATACGCGCCTTGGGCAGTCAACTCACCCCAGAGCATATTCGGGAAAGCCTTCGCGCCCTTTGGTCTCGAGGGAGGGACGAACTTCATGGAGCACGACCTCGTCTACCTCAGAGGTGACCTGCTGTTCTGGGGGGCGCGCAATATTGACGGCCGTGGCTTTGATACGGAGCAGAACCGCCCCACCAATCTGCAGATCCCGCTGGTCCGGAAGTAACCCTGGGCTTGCGAAGCGATTTGATCTTTTGAGCGAGGTGCTTTCCCATGATCAAGTCCAGCGAAGACCCCGGCGTCCTAACCGTCCTGAAAGCGTTTGATATCCTTTTCAACAAGCGCGACTACGCTGCCGCCGAGCGCTTCTGGTCTCCGCGTTACACCCAGCACAGCGCACATATTCCGCCCGGCCGTGACGGGCTCTTTGACTTGGTCAAGACCTTGCCCGCGACGCTGCGCTACGAGAACCACATGGCGGCGGCGACCGGTGATTTCGTCATTCTCCATGGGCGGTTTTCCGGTCATGGCCGACCGGCGGCGTGGGTCGTCGCTGACATTGTGCGCATGGAGGATGGAGTGCTCGCGGAGCACTGGGACGTGATCCAGGACGAGGCCACGCGAGAGCAATCGTACAGCGGTCTGCCGATGTTCGGCGATAAATTCCCGGATTGATCCACTCACGCGCTCGATCACAACATGCCGAGCTCTCTCTCGAGCACGTCAGGCGTTTTCTCAACGCACGAGGGTAACTGGGTCGGTGCATTCATCGCGGTCACGGCTGTAGCGCCCCTCAGGGACAAGCAGGGTTATCATCCGCCTGACCGCGGGCGCGTTCAACTTGATGTGAATATGATGATCGACATCTCTTGGTAAGACTGCTGATCCCGCGCGATCGTCGCGTCGCGTGGGTCTGACAGCAGGAAGGAGAGGGCACATGGCATTTGCCGTCAATATCAATGGAAGTCCGCGTAGCGTCGATGTCGATGGCGATACGCCGCTGCTCTGGGTGCTGCGCGACGTGCTCGGCATGACCGGCACGAAATTTGGCTGCGGCGTGGCGCTGTGCGGTGCCTGCACCGTGCATATCGACGGCACCGCCACCCGGTCCTGCATCACGACGATCGACAGCATCGGCGACTCGAAGGTCACGACGATAGAGGCGATCGGTGCGACGCCAGCTGGCGCGAAGATTCAGCAGGCCTGGCTCGAGCATGAAGTGCCGCAGTGCGGTTACTGCCAGTCTGGCCAGATCATGTCGGCCTCGGAGCTGCTCGCACGCAACCCGCATCCGACCGTTGCCGATATCGACGACGCCATGAGCGGCAATATCTGCCGCTGCGGGACCTATGTGCGCATTCGCGAAGCGATCGAGCTCGCCGCGCAGACGAGCGAGAAGGGAGGCTAGTCATGATCCATCGATCGTATCACCTCGCGCGATGATGGCGCCAACCTGTCCCGGCGCGGTTTTCTGGCAACAGGCGCGGCGATCGGCGGCGGTCTGTTGCTGAGCCTCAGCCTGGCGGCCGGCCGCAGTGAAGCCGCCACGGTAGATGAGTTTGCGCCAAATGCCTTCATCCGCATCGGCAGCGACGGCCAGATCGTCTTGACCATGCCATATGTGGAAATGGGGCAGGGCACCTACACCTCGATTCCCATGCTCATCTCCGAAGAGCTTGATGTCAGCCTGCAGCAGGTGAAGCTCGAGCATGCGCCGCCGAACGAGAAGCTCTACGTCAATCCCCTGCTCGGCGTGCAGGCGACTGGCAATTCGAACGCGATGCGCGGCGCGTGGAAGCCGCTGCGCCAGGCCGGCGCGACCGCGCGGATCATGCTGGTCGAGGCAGCGGCGAAGCGTTGGGACGTCGATGCAAAAACCTGCCGCGCGCAGGACGGCGAGGTGATCCATGGGCCGACCGGACGGAAGCTGAGATATCGCGACCTGGCGGCCGAGGCCGCGAGGCTGCCGGTCCCCGCAAGCGTCGTGCTCAAATCACCTGATGAGTTCAAGTTGATCGGCACGCCGGCCAAGCGGCTCGATACGCTCTCAAAGGTCAATGGCACCGCACAGTATGGCATCGACGCGCGCCCGGCCGGTGTGAAGATCGCCACCTTGGCGCAATCGCCCGTGGCCGGTGGCCGCGTGAAGAGCCTCGACGACGCGGTCGCCAAGGCGGTCAAGGGTGTGCGCCAGATCGTGCGGCTCGACGATGCCGTCGCCGTCGTGGCCGATCATATGGGAGCCGCGAAGAAAGGCCTGGAGGCGCTGAAAATCGAATGGGACGACGGCCAAAACGCCGCGCTCACGACGGCAGACATCGCAAAAGAGCTCGAGCAGGCAACGCTTGGTGCGGGCGCGGTGGCGCAGAATATCGGTGACGCCGACGAGGCCATGGCAGGCGCCGCCACCAAGGTCGAGGCGATCTACCAGGTTCCGTTCCTCGCGCATGCCACGATGGAACCGATGAACTGTACCGTGCATTCCGCAAAGACGAGTGCGAGATCTGGCTCGGCACCCAGGCGATCGCGCGCGTTCAGTCGATGGCCGCGAAAGCCGCTGGCCTGCCGGTGGAGAAAGTCATCGTCCACAATCATCTGATCGGCGGCGGCTTTGGCCGGCGACTTGAGGCTGACGGTGCGGTCCGCGCGGTCGAGATCGCCAAGCAGGTCGATGGTCCGGTGAAGGTCGTGTGGACCCGTGAGGAAGACATCCAGCACGATGTCTACCGGCCTTACTGGTTCGACCGCATCTCCGCCGGGCTCGACGAGCAGGGCCAACCGGTTGCCTGGAAAAACCACTACGCCGGCTCCTCGGTGATTGCGCGCTGGCTGCCGCCAGGCTTCAAGGACGGCCTCGATCCCGACTCGACCGAGGGTGCGATCGATCTGGTCTATGACTTCCCGAACTTCCACGTCGAATATTCGCGCGTGGAGTCCAAGGGCCTCATGACCGGGTTCTGGCGCAGCGTCGGCCCCTCGCACAACGTCTTCGTGGTCGAGAGCTTCGTCGACGAAATGGCGGCCGCCGCGAAACAGGATCCGGTCGCCTATCGCCGCGCGTTGCTCGGCAAATCGCCGCGCGCGAAAGTAGTACTCGATCTCGCCGCGGAGAAGGCCGGCTGGGGACAGCCTCTGCCCAAGGGAGTTGGCCGCGGCGTCTCCTTGCAATTCGTGTTCGGCAGCTATCTCGCGCAAGTCGCCGAGGTCGAGGTTGCAAAAGACGGCTCTGTCCGCGTTCGCCGAGTGGTCTGCGCGATGGATTGCGGCACCGTCGTCAATCCCGACACGGTGCAGGCGCAGCTGCAGGGCGGAATCATCTTTGGCGCTACCGCTGCGCTCTATGGCGAGATAACACTGAAGAATGGTCGTGTCGAACAGACAAATTTCGACACCTACCAGATGATCCGCATGAACGAGGCGCCGGCGATCGAGGTTCACGTTGTGAAAAGCTCGGAGCCGCCGGGCGGGATGGGCGAGACCGGGACCTCGGGTATCGTCCCAGCCATCGCCAATGCGATCTTTGCAGCCACGGGAAAACGCCTGCGCAAGATGCCGGTCGATGCCAACGCGCTGAAGCAGCCAGTGTGAGGAAAACCGGAAAGGAACGTCACGTGATCGGCAAGGCAAGAGGAGTTTGGCACGGCACCCCGCCGCATCGCTGGAGCTTTCGGAAATTACGGAGAGAACTCAATCGACCCCGGCCGCGACGAGATGCGATTCAGACATCCGCTCCGGGGACGTGCGCAAACCAGCGAGGAGGTCGTCGATGCCGCCAGGACGGAAACTGCCGGGCTTCGCGGCTAATAATACCACTAGTGAGGTGTCAAATGACGATACGAAAAAGTCGAAATAGAACGTCAATCTATGATCTCGTCCAAGCCATTTGAGGCCGTAGTCGCCGCAATTGAAGACGCCGCCGGCCGTCCTGACATGAGAGAGTTCGGGAGAGCTGCTCAAGGCGCGGCCACGTAAACTGAATTCGAAGATATGGTGCGGCGGAGCGTGATGCAACGCCGGCGTGCGCGTTTGCGCAAGCCTCCCGCGATTATCCTTTGCGCGCGCGCAGGGCGACGAGCGCATCGAATACCAGTCGATCGAAATCCAGGCCCTCGCGAAGGGCGCGTTTGCGGGAGCGAAATGCCCGCTCTGACGGGATGCGGATCTCGTCGATGCCGCCTTGGCGTGGCGTCGCCTTGATAAGTTCGATCAGCTGCGTCACCCGCCGGCTGAAAACATCCGCCGGCCCGATGAGGTCGGGCCGAAAGGCGATGAAGAGGTAGCCGTAGTCGCTCTCCTGCTCCGAGCCGGACCCGGCGAGCAATCCCAGCGCCTGTATCATCAACGCCAGCCCAAAGCCCTTGTAGCCGCCGAACGGGAGCAATGCGCCGCGGCGCGCCAGCGCCGCGTCTCTGGTCGGCTCGCCGTCGGGCCCGATTGCCACGCCTTCGGGAAGCAACTCGCCCAGCCGCTCGCGCAGCATCACCTCGGTCATCATGTAGGCAGAGGTCCCGATGTCGAGCACGATGGGCTCGCGCGACGACGGAACCGCAATCGCCAGCGGGTTCGTGCCGAGCACCGCCCTGGTGCCACCGAGCGGAGCCACCAGTCGCGAACTGGCCGCGGTGTGGATCGCGACAAGGCCGGCATTGGCAATCATCTCTACATAGTAGGCACTACGCCCGCTCATCCAGGCATCGTTCACCGAAACCAACGCAATCCCGTGCGCGGCGGCCTTCTTGATCGTGGCCTCGGCCGCGTAAAAGAGTGACAGCATCCCGACATTGTTGCCGCCGTCAAAGGCGATGGAGACGTCGGTCTCGCGCAGCACCTTCATGGGTCGGCGCGGCAGCTTGAAGTGTTCGCTCTCCGCGATGTTGAGGATCTTGGCCAGGCCCGAATATTCATAGCCGCACAAGGCCGCATCGATGACGTGATCGGCGATGATGCGAGCCTCCTCGGCATCGTATCCAATGCCGCGCAACGCCCCCTCCGCCAGTTCGCGTGCGTCCGCGGCGCTCAAGTGAATCCGGCCCGGTGTCATGACGCCTACCTCCCTTTTGGCCTGACCGGCTCGATCCGTATCGGGATCGCCGCGCTGGCAACAACAGTCAATACTTTAGCAACTTGAGACCCATGTCGACCAGCAATGGCCTGGTCTCGTTGCCACTCCCGTCACCCATCACATGTGTTGGCCTCCACTTGACGCAGCACGGGTGCGGCGCGAGACTTGCCATGGAAGCGCTCGAGAGACCTCTTCCCACAAAAATGCGGCGGCATCGTTCCTCGGGAGGAAAATCATGCCAAAACGCGGTTCGTCGACCGATCCAGCTCGCCGCAATTTCCTGAAAGGCGCGACGATTGCGGGCGCGGCGGAGCCCAGCCCGCCCGGACCGCAGCTTGCCGCTTATCTGCGTTCTCTTCCGGGCAGCAAACCCGTAAAGGATTTTCCGCTGCTCAGTCAGTAGGCGTCTCTGGTGGTACGCCGGGAAGACCGACGACCCACAACAACCCAGAGGACAAGGGCCAATCGTTCGGGAGGTTATCGAGATGGCAGTTCAACCGGTCAGAAATGAAGGAGATCGCAATCCTCGCTCCGTGGAAGAGGCGCGTTCACTGGTAGCTTACGTCGAGCAGCTGTTCATGCCGTGGAATGTCGACGCTCTGGTCGCCGGCTTCACGGAAGACTGCGTTGTCCGGTTCGGGGTCATCCCGGAATTTGGGGGGCGCGACGCGCTTCGCAAATTCTTCGAAGCGAGACGTTCAAAGCAGAAGGGCTATCGGCTGAACAAGCAGTTTCGCACGCTGGTGAACGACGTCATGACGAACGTCTGGGAGGGCGAGTGGGAAGACGCCGGCACGGGTCAGCGTATGAAGGGATTTGGCGTTGAGACCTGGACCATGCGCGACGGCAAGATCGCGATCTGGGAGGCGGCTTTCAATGCGGCTCCCGCAGATCAGGACGTGGATATCAGCCAGGCGTTGCGCTGAAGGTTGAACGTTCGGGCACATCTTGCTCGCCGAAGGGTGGTGGCCGACGTCGATTGCGGTTCCGTCCTTCTGTTCTGTCGACACCATGCCAAATCGCGACCAGTTCCAACAGGCGGGACCCATGTGATGAAACTCGTTTTCATAGGCGCCTCCCATTGGCATCTTTCGCTTTACCTCGATCCTGCACTTGAAGTGCCGGGCGCGCAGGTGGTCGGCATCAGTGATCCCGATCCAGGATTCGTCGCGAGTTTGTCGGAGAAACTCGGCTGTGTCGGCAACACCGATTTCCGCGCGCTCTGTCGCGAGACGAAGCCGGACTTTGTTTTTGCTCTCGGCCGCCACAGCGACATGGTTGAGGAAGCCCGCTTCCTGATCGAGGAAGGCATTCCATTCGCGCTCGAAAAGCCGTGCGGCCTGAACGCGCAGGATGTTGCCGCTCTTGCTGCTCTGGAAGCAAGGAGCGGCAGCTTTTCATCGGTGCCGCTGGTCTTCCGCAATGGCGATTTCGCGGCGCGGTTGCGCGAGATGAGCGCCAAAGGTATCCAGTATATGACTTATCGCTTCATCGCGGGCTTTGCCGCGCGATATCAGCAGGCTAACTGCCATTGGATGCTTGATCCGCGTTCATCTGGCGGGGGCTGCACCATCAACCTGGCGCCTCACTTCTTCGATCTTGCGCTGTTGCTGATGGGCGATCGGGTACGGGTACGGCACGCGACAATGTCCAATGCCGCCTGGGGGTATCCGATCGAGGACTATTCCGTTGTGACGCTGGAGCGGGACGCCGATATCTGCGTGATCGAGACCGGCTACCTCTATCCCGCGCCGACCAGTACCTTCGATATGCATTACGCGGTGCGGTCGCCGACGCAATATCTCGTCGCGCACGATCCGGAGACGGTCGAGGTCGTGCGCAATTCGGGCGAACGCGAGTTGATCCGCAGCCTGACGACAAACGTCCCGCACTACCGAACCTTCGTCTTCGACGTTCTGGATCGCGTTCGTAAGGGGCAGCCGGCGCTTGCCCGCATCGCCGATATGGTACCGATCATGCGTCTGATCGACGATGCCTACGACAAGGCCGGCCCCCTCGTTGTGAAGGCCGCCTCGAAATAAAGCGTCGACACTGTTCGTCTTGGGGAGACGTTTATCCAGTGCGATATCGATCACTCCTGCAAAGCGAAAGTGTGCAAGAGCACGTGGGTTGGGATCCCGTGGTGCCTATAGGAAAGAGATCGCCTCGGCTGTTTCCAGAATTTCCCGAAGTTTGAGCAGCGCGTTCTCCAGCATGTCGTCGGTGGCGGGATGACCGAGACACAGCCTGACGCCGAGCGTTCCGCGGTCGATCTGCTGTAGCGCGCCCGGTGGGGCGATGGTGATCCCGGCCTGTGCCGCCTGCGCCACCAATGCGATCAAGGTGCGGCCCGCCGGAATCGGCAGCCAGCGATGAAACCCCGGAGCATCGGACAACGGCGACAGCCAGGCGCCAAGCACGCGATCGGCGATCGCATTGCGGCGCGTCGCAGCGGCGCGTTTGGCGTGCACCTGCCGCGACAGGTCGCCGCCCTGGATCAGCCGGGCAACCACCTCGGCCATGATCGGCGACGCCATCCACCCCGTTGCCCTCACCGCATTGATGGCGCGGTCGCGGAACTGCTCCGGCGCGGCCATGGCTGCGATCCGCAAACCGGGCGCCAGACATTTCGCGAAGCTCGTGATGTAAAAACTGCGCTCGGGAATCAGCGTCGAGATCGGCATCGGAGGCGACACAAACAGGAATGCGTAAGCGTCGTCTTCCACGAAATTGGCGTTGTGCTTTTGAATCACGTCCGCGACGTTCCGACGGCGTTCCAGCGTCATCACCGTCCCCATCGGCGTTTGCAGGCTCGGGGTCGCAAACAGCACGCGTGAGCCGGTTTCCGAAAACGCGCGGTCGAGCGCCTCGGGCAACAACCCCTGCGCATCGCCGGCGACGCCGTGCAGCCGGTATCCGTTCTGCGCCGACAGCGCGACCATGCCCGAGTAAGTGAACCGTTCCGTCAGCACGATATCGTTCGGCGCGGCCACCATATTGAGCGCAATCGATATCGCGTGTTGCCCGCCATGGGTGATGAAGAGGTTTGCGATCTCGGTCTTCATGCCGAACGTCGCGAGCCACCCCGCCATGATCTCGCGATGCGAGGCCAGACCCTGATGCGGCAAATAGCCGAGCAAGGGACTGAGTGCGCCGTCTGCCAGAATCTCCGACAGCACCGAGGCGATCAATTCATCCTCGCCGGTTGAGGGCGGAACATTGAGCGCGAGATTGATGGTCTCTTGCGCGGTGCCTTTGGCGTTCGCCGACGGCCGGCGGCGCTGGACGAAGGTGCCGCGGCCGACCTCACCTGAAATCAGGCCGCGGGCTTCGGCCTCTCCATAGGCCCGCGAAACCGTGCCGACGCTGAGGCCGAGATGGTTCGCCATGTCGCGTTGAGGCAATAGACGCGTGCCCGGCTTCAGGACGCCGGACTGAACATCGTTCTCGA
Organism: uncultured Alphaproteobacteria bacterium; assembly: GCA_963777475.1. Lineage (GTDB taxonomy): Bacteria > Pseudomonadota > Alphaproteobacteria > Rhizobiales > Xanthobacteraceae > Bradyrhizobium. The sequence goes on along the minus strand of CAVZQX010000024.1, from coordinate 165,677 downwards.
GCGCCCGGACGAAAGCGAGATAGCGGGGACCTCCGGCGTCGGAAAGGACGGGCAGCCAATCGTCTGAACCGGACATTTGAGACGCAATTCTCCCTTGTCGGGTCGTCGGTTAATACAATTCAACAATTGATGCAATACGTGACGGAGGGGATGCGCCGCGGATGGCGTTCATTGTTGCGGTGCATTCCGACAAAATCGTATAAATGAACTAGAAGAAGTTTGACATCTGCTCCTCCCTTGGCTTTTATCGTCTGCGCAAGGGAGTAAACGGTGATCTACGAAATCCGTGTGTACGAAGCCTCCGATGGCAAGGCTGAAGCCATGAAGGCGCGTTTCAAGAATGAAGTCGTCAAACGATTTCCACATCACGGCATCGAACTGCTGGGCGTATTTGAATTGACGACGGAGGCTTCGCGGCTGACCTATCTCACGCGATTTAAATCTGAAGACGATCGCACCAATGCCTGGGCGGCTTTCGGCGCCGACCCGGAATGGCGTGCCATCAAGGCCGCCAGCGAAGTGAACGGTCCGCTTCTCAAGAACCAGACGGTTTCGGTGCTGGCACCGGCCGTGGCCGGCTTGCTGCTGGCTTAAGCGGCGCCATCGCGCCCGAAGGACGAACATGAAACCGGCGCCGTTCGATTATGTCCGGCCCAACTCGCTTGCCGAGACGTGCGCGATACTGGCCACTGACGAAGACGCGCGCGTGATCGCCGGCGGCCAGACCCTGATCCCCATGCTGGCGATGCGGCTCGCCCGCCCGACGAAAGTCGTCGATATCCTGCGCCTGAAAGAATTGAAGGGCATCCGCGCCGAAGACGACGCCCTCGTCATCGGCGCCGTCACCCGTCAGGTCGAAGTCGAAGGGAGCGAACTTGTTCGGCGCAAGCTACCGTTGCTGATGAAAGCCCTGCCGTGGGTTGGTCATCCGCCGACCCGAAATCGCGGCACGGTCGGCGGATCGATCGCCAACGCCGATCCTTCCGCGGAAATCCCGCTGGTCGCGGTCACGCTCGGTGCCGGGATTGAGATCGCAAATCCCTCCGGTCGCACGACGATGTCGGCGGAGGAGTTCTTCATCGGACCGATGCTGACGTCCGTGATGCCGGGCGATTGCGTCTGCGCGGTGCGTTTTCCGGTATGGCCGCATCCGCGGGTCGGCACCGGATTCCGCGAAATCAGCGCGCGCAAGTCGGATTTCGCGTTCGTCGCCGCCGCAGCCCAGGTGGCGCTCGACGACAGCGGCCGTTGCATCGATGTGGCGCTGGGCCTGGGCGGCATCGGCGATCGCGCATTTCGGGTCGATGTTTCGGCGCTGATTGGCGAAGATCTGGCGCGGGTGTCGATCCCGGACGTTGTTGGTGCCGCGATCGGGTATCTCGAAGCAAACTCCGATGTGCATGTGACGGCGGATTATCGCCGGCGTGTCGCCTCCGTGCTTGGAACCCGCGCGCTCGAGGACGCGATCGCCGAGGCTAGGTCCGCTACCGGAGTGTTGCGATGAAGGTCAGCCTGAAGGTCAACGGACGGATGCGCGTCGCCGATGTCGAGCCGCGCAAGACGTTGCTCGACACCTTGCGCGAGGATTTTCTGCTGACCGGCAGCCACGCCGGTTGCGAGCACGGTGTCTGCGGCGCCTGCACCGTGCTGATCGACGGCGAACCGTCGCGGGCGTGTCTGATGTTCGCGGTACAGGCCGACGGCTACGAAATCACCACCATTGAGGGGCTGGCGCCCGCGCCCGGCGAATTGAGCGTGGTGCAGGATGCGTTTTGCGAAACCCACGGCCTGCAGTGCGGCTACTGCACGCCCGGCATGATTCTGACGGCGCACGCACTGCTCGATCATAACGAGGCGCCGTCGCGGCAAGATATCGTGGAAGCGATCTCCGGCAATATCTGCCGGTGCACCGGCTACGGGCAGATCATCGAGGCGGTCGAGTTCGCCGCCGACCGCTTGCGGAAGGCGAACATCCCGCGCGACGCCGAAGCCGCGCATTCTCCGACAGAGGCCAACGCGCAAGATGGAGGCCGCTCGTGAATCCGGCGCCGCCGCTCAAATTCGTATCCTCCAATCGCAGGGTGCGCGAGGATCGCCGCTTCGTCGTCGGTCAAGGGCGCTATGTCGCCGATGTCGCGCTCGACGGTCTGCTGCATGTCGCGTTGGTGTCGTCGCAGTATCCGGCCGCGACGATCGTTTCGATCAACGTCACCGAAGCCATGAAAATGCCGGGCGTGCATTACGCGCTGACCGGTGAAGAACTCGCCAACGCAACCGATCCCCTGATGAACGGGCTGGACACGCCGAATGTGCGGCGCTTTCCGCTTGCGGTCGGACAGGTGCGCTATGCCGGCGAATGGGTGGTGGCCGTGGTCGCTGAAACCCGCGCGCAGGCCGAAGACGCCGCCGAAAAGGTGCGGGTCGAATACCAGCCGCTGCCCTATGTGATCGATGCCGAACGGGCGCTCGATCCGTCGAGCCCGCCAGTTCATCCACCGCATGGCAGCAACGTTCTGCTGGACAAGACCTTTGTGTGGGGCGAGGTCGACAAGCATTTCGCCGAGAGCCCGCGCCATTTGTCGTTTCGCGTGGTCTGGGGCCGCACGTCGACGGTGCCGATCGAGACCTTTGGCGTCGCAGCCAGTTGGGACCCGTGGCGCGAAATCCTCGACGTCTGGGCCTCGATCCAGATGCCGAAATATCCCGACCAGATCGCCCGCGCGCTGCGTATTCCCCTTAACAATGTCAGGGTCCATCAGGACGTCGATGTCGGCGGCAGCTACGGCGTCAAGCGCGGTATCAAGCACACCGTGATTGTCTCGCATCTGGCGCGAATCCTCGCCCGCCCCGTGCGTCTGATCGAAGATCGCCTCGATAATATGCGCGCCGGCGATGCCCACGGTCCGGACCGGATTTTCGACGTCGATGTCGCCTTCAACGACGACGGCATCGTCAAATCGATGAAGATGCGCGCGCTCGACAATGTCGGCGCCTATGCCGGGCGGTCGCCGTTCCAGCTCGGCAAGCCGATCGGCGCCATTGTCGGGCCCTACAAGATCGAGAGCGTTCAGTATCGGGCGGTCTCGGTCACCTCGAACAAGGCGGCGCAGGAGGCGGTACGCGGCTTCGGGCAGGCGCCGACCAACTACGCCATCGAAACCGCGATCGACAAGGTCGCGGCCGCGCTTGGTCTCGACCGGATCGAGACCCGGCGCCGCAATTTCATTCGCAGCGACGAATTCCCCTACCTCATTCCGAGCGGCACGCGCTATGACAGCGGCGACTATCATACCGTGGTCGCCAAGGTGCTGGCGCATGCCGACTACGACGAGTTGAAGCGAGAGCGCGATGCGTTGCGCGCGGCCGGGCAGTGCGCCGGTATCGGCGTGGCCGCCTGCCTTGAACCGAGCGGCGGCAATTCATCGTTCGAGCCGCTTTTGAACGAAAAGAATACCACCACGACCTGGATGGAGTCCTGCCGTATCAATGTCGATGGCCTCGGGTTCGTGACGGCGACGATCCACACCACGTCGGCAGGCCAAGGCCACGAGACGCTGGCGGCGACCGTGATCGGCGAGGTGCTGGAGATCGATCCGGACCTGATCCGGATCGTGCGCCCGGACTCGATGAACAGCCTGCCGTCGAACAGCCCGGTCGGCAGCCGAATGGCGATCATGCTCGGCGGCGCCGCATTCCATGCCGCGCAGAAGCTCAAGGCGAAAATCGTGCGGCTTGCCGCGCATCAGTTCGGCTGCAGCGAAAAGGATGTCGGCTACGCAGCCGGCGCGGTATCCGACGCGGCCTCGGGTAAAAAACTGGCATGGATCGAACACGTCAACATCGCGCACCGCAATTTCCATCTGCTGCCGGAGGGCATGGAGCCGGGGCTCGAGGTCACCCATGTGATGCAGGTGCCGACCGGGACCAGGTTGCCGGAGGGCGGCCGGGTGCAGATGTATCCGTGCCACTCGTTCGAGTTTCACCTGGTGCTGATCGCGTTCGATCCGCAGATCGGCAAGCCGGAAATCCGGCGCTACGTGATCGGGCACGACTGCGGGACGGTGATCAACCCGCATATCGTCAAGGGAATGACGCTCGGCGGAATTGCCCACGGCATTGGTGCGTCGCTGCTGGAGGAGTTCGTGTACGACGACGAAGGCCAGATGTTGACACAGAGCTTCATGGACTACCTGCTGCCCTCGTCGCACGAGGTGCCGCACGTCGAGATCGTGCATCACTGCACGCCCTCGCCGTTCACCGTATTCGGCCAGAAGGGCTCGGGCGAGAGCGGCTATCTCGGTTCGCCCGCGGCGATATCCGGTGCGATCAACGATGCGGTCGCAGCTTACGGAATTTCCTTTTCGAAGCTGCCCATCCGTATCGCCGCCATTAGCGACGCCATCGCAGCCGCGCAAGTCTTGAAAGCAAAGGTACAGAAATGATCATCGACTGCCATGCCCATCTTGTTCCGCCGGCACTGCTCGATGCCATTCGCGCCGAACGGCTAAGCTTTCCTTCGGTCAAGCTGATCGAGGAGGGGGGCAGCCTTGGTTTCGCCTTTGCCGGCAACAAGCCGACAAGGCCGGTCTCGAAGCCGCTGAGCGACATCGCGGCGCGCCTGCAATGGCTCGACACCAACAAGATCGAGCGTCAGGTCGTCGGCGGCTGGCTCGACATGTTCGGCTACGAGATTCCGACTGAGGAGGGCGTTCGCTGGTCGCGCCTGATCAATACCCATCTCGCCAAAGCTGCCAAGGAGCAGCCGCGGTTTGTTGCACTGGCCACGGTGCCGCTGCAGGACGGTGCTGGTGCCGCCGAAGTGCTGAAGGAAGCCCATGCTCAGGGTTTCAAGGGCGCGATGATCGGCACCCAGCCGAAGGGCAGGGGCGGCGTGCTCGATGACCCCGCTCTGCTGCCGTTCTGGGAGGCGGCGAACCGTCTCGGGTCGATCGTCTTCATCCATCCGGTGTTCGAGAGCGGCGACGACCGGGTCCACGATTACGGCATGGCCAACGCCGTCGGTCGCATCACCGATACGTTGATTGCGATGTCGCGGCTGATCTATGCCGGCCACGTCACGCGCTTTGCCAATGTCAAGATCGTGGCCGGCATCGGCGGCGCGGCATTGCCCTATGTGATCGGACGCCTGCGCCGGAATTATTCGCTCGACAAGGACAAGCTCGGCGATCCCGATGCGGCGCTGGCGGCGATGTATTACGACACCATCGTGCAGGACACCCGCGCGCTGCGGTATCTTGCCGACGTCGTCGGCGCCGGACGCATCATGATGGGCTCGGACATGCCGTTCCCGATCGGTGATCCGGCGCCGCGCAAGATCGTGCAGGAGACGTCGTTCACCGATGCCGAGCGCGCGAGCATCGACGGCGGCCTTGCGCAGCAGTTGTTTGGTTTGTGAGACGGCGTCGTGAAACTCGACATTGGCGGCAGTGAAGCGATCCCGGCCTCGGTCGAAGCGCTGTGGATCGCGCTCAACGATCCGAAGGTGCTGACGCGCTGCGTTCCCGGCTGCAAGAGCATGACCGAGATCGGCGTCGATGCCTACAAGGTCGATTTGCAGCTTCGGGTAGCCGCCGTCGGCGGATCGTTCGAGGGCGAGATATCGCTGTCCGACAAGCAGGCGCCGAGGGCCTGCAGTATCAAGGTATCGGGCGCGGGAACGCTGGGACACGGCAACGGCATCGCCCGGTTCGAAATCGAACCCGATGGCGCGAATGGTTCGCGCCTGATCTACAAGGGCAACGGCGAAATCGGCGGCCTGGTTGCCGGTGTCGGGCAGCGAATCCTCGCCAGCGTTTCAAAGCATCTGATTGGGCGTTTCTTCGTCGCGCTTCGGAAGGAATTCGAGCAGCCGATCAGCGGGGCGGCAGGATGACGATCAAGTCGGGAGGCAAGAGATGATCAAACGGGCGCGAATTGGCGTTGGCCTGTTGATGGCGGCGATGCTTGCGCAGCCGGCATCCGCCGAAGAGCTTCAAAAGCTGTCGATCGTGATTTTTGGACCGCCCTCTCTCGGAGCTTTTCTGCCGCCAGTCATCAAGGCGCAAAAGCTCGATGAGAAGAACGGATTGTCGATCTCGTTCGAGGAGCGAACGCCGGATGCCTACACCGCGCAATTCAATTCGGGAGAGTTCCAGATTGGTGGCAGCGCGTCGCTTCTGACCGTCGGTCTCGCCGATATCCGGGGCGTCAAGGTTACCTATCTGTTCAATCTGTTCGACTTCTGGGGAACGGTGGTCACGTCACACCCGGAAGTCAAATCGCTCCAGGATCTTGAAGGCAAGGATCTCGCCGCGGCCAAGGGCACGACCAATTACGTGATGTTCGACTGGTTCGCCCGGCAGCTCGGCGCCAATCCGGCAAAATTCTCGGTCGTCAATACGGCGACCCCCGGCCTGGTCGGCTACGCGCTGGCCGATCGCGCCACGGCCGTTCAGCTCTGGGAGCCAGCCTACACCATCCTGCATACCAAGAAGCCTGATATCAGGATGATCGACCTGAAGATCGAGGAAAGCTGGGAGAAGGCCACCGGCAGCAAGAACATCCCGTATTTGGGCGTCGCAGCCCATATCGATTGGGTGGAGAAAAACAAGAACCTCATTCCAAAACTCTATGCCGCCTACAAGGAAGCCGGAGAGTGGACCGCGGCACATCCCGACGATGCCGCCAAGCTGATCATGGCCAAGGGTACCGACGATGATCGCCGGGCGATCGCCGAACTCATTCGCGCCAACGACCGGCTCGGCATGAACATCTGCACCGCCGCCGAGGTCGGCAAGGAGATCAAGTCAGTCTATGAGGCCGGCAAGTCGACCGCTTTCCTGCCGTCGGACCCTTCGGCCTCGACGATCTATGATGGACCGATGCAATGACGATGCCGCAAGCCGGGCTATCGTCGAGCAGGTTTGGCTGGAGCGCGGCTGTCAGCCGGCGGGCGCTCTCCTACGTCCTGCCGTTCGTCGTTGTCGCCGGGCTTTGGCAGATCGCTTCGCTGTTCTTTCCTCCGTTCCTGTTTCCGTCGTTGATCGACGTGTTCAAGCGCTGTTTCGTAATCCTGACCAGCTGGAACCAGCTCAGCGACGTCCTAGCGACCGTCGGGCGCATCCTGGCCGGTCTTGCCGGAGCTTTCATCGTCGGCGCCGTATTTGCGGTGTTGATGGCGCGCTCGCGCGCGGTGAACGAGTTCCTGTCGCCGATCCTGACCCTGTTCCAGGGCATTCCGGCGCTGTCATGGGTGGTGTTCGCGATCATCTGGTTTCACGGCGTCGAGCCGCGGATTTTCTTCATCATGGTGATGACGACGCTGCCGGCCTTTACGTTCCAGGTCTTGAGCGCGCTACAGGGGATGTCGCGCGACCTCATGGAGATGGTGATGAGCTTTCGCCCGACCCGGGCGAAATTATTCCGCACCATGATCATTCCCGCGATCCTGCCGGACATCCTGACGGCCTGGAAAGTCAATCTCGGCAATGCGTCCCGCGTCGTCGTGGTGGCTGAGCTGGTGGGCGCGACCGGCGGGGTCGGTTATGAACTGTTGCAGCAACAGCAGTTGTTCGACATGGCCGGCGCGCTCGCCTGGACGTTGCAGCTGGTTTTTTTCGTGCTGGTCGCCCAGGCCGTGCTCACCTTCATCGAGAGTGCTGCGTTCCGCTATCGCGCTGTTTCGGAGCGAACGCTGTGACCGCCGCCGTGCCCATCATCAGCCTCACACAAGTCTGCAAATCTTTCGGCAAAAGCGGATCTGCCTCGGCTTACACCGCCGTCGACCGGCTCGATCTCCAGGTCGGGCAGGGGCAGATGCTGGCGCTGCTTGGCAAGACCGGCTGCGGCAAATCGACGATCTTCAACATGATCGCGGGATTGACGGCGCCGACGTCGGGCGCGGTGACGGTCGACGGCCGCAATCCGTTCTGCGAGTTCGATTCCTTTCGCGGCCGGATGGCGATCGTCTTTCAGAACGATCGATTGCTGCCGTGGCGCACGGCGGTTGGGAATGTCGAGCTTGGCCTCGAGATGCTCGATATTCCGGCAGAACAGCGCCACATGACCGCGATCAAATGGCTGCACACGCTAGGCTTGCGGGGCCATGAACATGATTATCCGCACGCGCTGTCCGGCGGCATGCGGCAGCGCGTATCGATCGCACGTGCCTTCGCGACGGACGCCAATATCCTGTTATGCGACGAGCCGTTCTCCGCGCTTGACGAGATGACCGGCCGCACGCTTCGCGCCGAATTCGTCAGGCTGGTGAAGGAAAACGGCAAGACCGCCGTCTTCATTACCCATTCGATCAGCGAGGCGCTGGAGATCGGCGACCGCATCGTGGTGCTGAAGCGGCCGGCCAACATCGCGCTGGACCTGCCGCTGACCGGCGCGACGACGAATTCGGAGAAGGAAGCGATCCGCAATCGGATCCAAAGCGTCCTGGCGTCGTGAACGCGGCATGTGGATGGCGAAGATTTGGAGATCGCGGTGCTGGAGACTTCGGTCATGCCGAGGAAGGGTGCTCTGATTTGGCGGAGTCTGGCGATTGGCCATTTATCCCGGCCACTTGCCGCGAACACGCAATGGCGCTGCGGAGATCCGGAAGCGACGAGCCGGACCAAAGGTCGATTTTATTCTGAACGGCGCGCCATTTGCGCACTATCATTGCAGGATCAACAATTTCTCTTCATCCCGTCCCGCCAGCCATGAACGTACCGACCGTCACCCCCTTGCAAGTCCGTTGCGCGCTGCTGTTGCGTGAGGAAATCGCCTTGCTCGATTTGCGCTACGAGGCCGCCTACGCCACGGGCCATCCGCTGTTTGCCGCCAACATGGCGGCCGACCGGATCGCGCTCGAGGCCGAGACGAGACTGCCCCGCAAGGATGTGCCCATCGTTGTCTACGATGCCGGCGAAGGCCTTGTTCGCCAGGCTGCGGATCGCCTCATGGCGTTGGGGTACACGGACGTCCGTCAGCTTGAAGGAGGCCTCCAGGCCTGGGAGAAGGCGGGCTACGAAAGTTTTTAGCGACGTGAATTCCTACGCCAAGGCGTTTGGCGAACTGGTCGAGTCCCGAAGGCACACGCCCTCCTTGCCTGCGGACGAAGTCGCCCGGCTGATCGAAAGCCACGCCAATATCGCCATCCTCGATGTCCGGCGATTCGACGAGTACGCGACCATGAACATCCCCGGCTCCGTCAGCGTGCCCGGCGCGGAACTGGTGCTCCGCGCGGGCAGCATTGCGCCGGATCCCGACACGACCATCGTCGTGAATTGCGCCGGCCGCACCCGCTCGATCATCGGCACGCAGTCGCTGATCAACGCAGGCGTCGCCAACAAGGTGGTGGCGCTGCGAAACGGAACGATCGGCTGGACGCTTGCGGGAAAGCATCTCGAGCATGGCGCTGACAGGCGCGGCGGGATCGGCCTGTTCGAGGGCGCGCGAACCAACGCCCGCGAAGCCGCCTATCGCGCCGGCGTTCGGCACATCAGCCCTGGGGAAGCGATGGCGCTCGAGGCGCAGAGCAACCGCACGCTCTATCGCTTCGACGTTCGCGATGGCGAAGATTATGCCGCCGGTCACATCGGAGGTTTCCGCCACTATCCCGGCGGGCAGCTCGTCCAGGAGATCGACATGGCGGCGCCGGTGCGCGGGGCGCGTATCCTCTTGACCGACAATATGGGCGTCCGCGCCGACATGACCGCGTCCTGGCTCGCGCAAATGGGGTGGGAGACCTATGTTCTTGACGGCGGCTATGATGGCGCGCTGGAGCGCACGCCGCCGCTGGTCTTGCCGAAGCCCGATCCGTCACACCGCTACCGGCGTCCCTACGAGGGAACCGATGTCGATGCGCGCGCGATGCAGGCCTATCTCGATTGGGAATATGGTCTCGTCGAACAGCTTCGGCGTGACGCGACCCATGGTTTCTTCGTGATTTGATGCCGGAGCGGCATCGCGCCAGGGGCACTCACGGCGCCACGCGTCGTCCACCGATCGATGAAACGCTTAAATCCCAAAGGCGCGCGTGATACAAATCGCCATGGACGCCCCACAAGAAATCGGCGAGTTGCGTATCGACGCCGAGGCTCAAATGAGTTTCGCGCATCTGACCGGCGATTATAACCCGGTCCACGTCGATGAAGCGGTCGGCCGCCGCTCGAGTTTCGGAAATGTCATCGCGCACGGAATGAACGTGGTGTTGTCGTCGATCGAACGATACCTCGCGGCTCGCATCTTGCTCGACCCGGCGGAACCGTTGCCTGATATTGCGCGAATCCAGCTGCAGTTCCTGAAGCCGGTTTTTGTCGATGAATGTCTGTCGATTGTCTGTGTGTCCTCCGATCGCAAGCGTACGCGGCTTTCGGTTCGTCACCAACAGTCCGACCTTGTGAAGATAACGCTGGTGTGGCGTGAGACCGTGAGCGATGCAGGCAAGCACAGGTCGACGGCGCTTACGTCGCAGCAGCGTGTCGAACCGCCTCGACGTGATCCGGTCAGGCGAAGGATTCACGATGGCGATGGGGTTGCAGGCAAACTGCCGTTGCGGGTCGGCGGCGACCGGCTCGCTCGCGCCTATCCATGCTGCGTCAACTGGCTCGGCGAGCGCGCGCTGGCGGGCCTCGCATTGTTGTCAACGATCGTCGGCATGGAATGGCCGGGAGAATATTCGCTCTTCACCAATGCGAGGATCGACTTATCCGATGTTCCGGACGGCGGTGCTCCGGATCATCTGACATTCAGGGTGATCTCGACCGAGACAGAGTACGCGGTCACGCGCCTTGCCGTGGAGGGGCCGGATTTCAGCAGTGAGATCGATGCATTCTTCCGCCCAATGCCCGTCAAGCAGCCATCGACGACGGAACTGAGCAGCGCAGTACGGCCAGACGAATTCAAGGGGTGTACCGCCCTCGTGGTCGGCGGCTCTCGCGGCCTCGGCGAGATCGCGGCCAAGCTTCTCGCGCTCGGCGGCGCGGAAATCATCTTGACGTATCGAAGCTCGGCGGCCGAGGCCGAGGCCGTGCGCAGCGATTTGATCTCGACGGGCGCGCGCTGCGACCTGTTGCAGTTTGACGCCTGTGTTCAGGCAGCGCCGCTGCTTCCTGCCATAGGAGCGTCGGCACGACCGTTGCTGCTCTATTTTCCGAGCCCGCATATCTTCAGGCGTCGCACAACCGCCTTCTCGAAAGCCTGGCTCGCGGAATTCCTGGATGTCTATGTCGATGGTTTCCTCAACACATTGAATATGGTGAAGCACTGGACCGCCGGACCGATCTCCATCCTATACCCCTCGTCGGAAGCGCTCGATCATCCGGGCCAGGAATTGATCGAATACGCTGCCGCGAAGGCTGCCGGAGAGGCGATCTGCCGCGCCATCGCCGCGGAAGATCAACGGCTGACCATGGAAATTCCGCGCCTTCCGCGGCTGCTGACCGACCAGACGAATTCGGTTGTTCGGGTTGAGACGGCGCAGCCGGTCGACATATTGCTGCCGATCTTGCGGCGGATGGCCAGGGAACGTCAAAAGTGAGAGAGAGTTGGGCGTCACGCGATCCACATCCACGGGTGGCAGGATGGCCGTTCGTCACCCAAAATTGACACCTTGCCCCGTTGAAGTATACCGAATGCGAATATCCAATTTGGGCGCAGCGGGTAATCAGAGCCAATGGCAGACGTGTACCGGGTATCCCCGCCATTTGACGCCCGAAGCCATCTCATTGTTTTCCTCGCCGGGATCGTTCTGGCCTTATCTCTGCCGCTCATCAATGCTTGGTTGCTGCCCGCGAATTTTGCGGACGTGTTTCGCAGCGTGCCGCCGCGTTACGCCAATTACCGCTTCATGGGAAATGCGATAGCCAGCGGAGGCAACGTCGACGTCCTGGTCGTCGGGGCTTCGGACGCAGAGACTGCCTTCGACACCAAGGTACTGACCGACGAGCTCTCCGCGAGACTCGGGCGGCCGGTAAGGGTTCTCAATTTTGGAGCCAATTGGTATGGCGCGGAAGCGTATTATACACGTGTTGAGGGCGCCCTTTCCAACCTCAAGGTCAAAGTCGTTGTTGTGCTGGATTCTTTCGGTGGCACCAACTACCCGCATGAATTGGCCGAGTATTGGTGGCTGTACCCCAAAGCCGTCACCCCCGTCTCGCTGGCGTTCCGCGGGAAGGCCACGCTTTATGCCGCGACACTGTTGGGTGCGCCCCGGCGATCCTGGGCCGATTTGCGCGGAGTTGCGAACCTGAGGGTCACCTCCGAATGGCAGCCTAGTGTGACCGAAAGGGATCAAACACTTGGTTTCAACGGCGTGCGGTTGGGCTGGTCTGATGGCGGGCCGCGCGCCGAGTATGCCGACGTGACACGCCCGCTGCCGGAAATTCCTCTCTCCGCGTTGTTCTATCGCAACGCGGAGGACGATGGATTCGTCAATTTCTATGGGCCATATACGGCCTATCAGACCGCGTTCCTCAAACAGATCGACCGGATCGTCACGGCACAAGGCGGGATTTTTGCAATGGCATCCACGCCGGTGGCGGTAAACGGCAAGCTCAGCGACAAGGCTTTCGTCCGGCCGCTTTGGCACGGCGAGCCGCGGTCTTGGCCGCAATTCGGCATAGCCACCGCGCGACTCTTTGAAGGCATGTCCGACGAGGAGGCGCATGCCTTTTATTTCAACGAATACCATCTGAACGCCTCCGGCGCCAAATTCTACAGCCGCGCGATCGCACCGGCCCTGGCAAAGCTTTTGACCGATGCCGAACAACATTGACCTCGTTCTATATGGTCTGGTCGTCGCGCTTGGATTGGCGGGCGTCGCTTTGTTCGAGATTGTGCCGCAGTATATGTTTGCGACCGCACTTGTTTACGGCAATTTCTGACGATGGGAGCGAGCCCGCTAATTTCTTCCACGCTCAGGGAACTGGGATGGATTGCGGCCTATTTGGCGGCATCGCTGACCATTCTGTTGTCGCGCCAGAGTTACCCGCGCAAGCAGTGGTTGTTCGCAGCACTCAACATCGCCGGGGTGCTGGTGTTTTTCCTCTCGACCAAGCGGCAGGACATTGTCAGCCTGGTTATCGTGTTGGCCTTCGTCGTCGCTCATTGGGGACTAGTGAGATTATTCAACGCATACGGGAATAATAGCGATCGAATTTACTGGATCGCCTTTCTGTTCCCGGTCGCATTGTTGGTGGCCTTCAAGTCCCAATCGACCGTGCAAATGCTGGGCATCTCGTATCTCACCTTTCGCATGGCTCAAACCGTCTTCGAATTGCGCGATTATTCCGGGCCGAACGTCGAGCTCGGCGAGTATCTCGCATTCCTCGTCTTCCCGCCCACCTTCTCGGCCGGTCCGATCAGCCCGTTCCTGTATTATCGGGACACGGCGAATGGAGCCACGGTGTCCCGGCACAACCTCGGCTATGGCATGTTGCGCGTCATGGTCGGCTATATCAAATTTCGCTTCCTCGCCACGATGGCTCAACAGCTGACCTTCACCAATCTCTGGAGCGATGGTTTCCGGCATGGCTATGGTGACTTCATCCTCTCGGGCGCCGCGTACTACATCTATCTGTACATGAACTTCTCGGGTTATACCGACATCGCCATCGGTCTGAGCGCCGTTCTCGGCATTCGCGTCAAGGAGAATTTCGCGAACCCGTTCTTGGCGCGCAACATCCGCGAATTCTGGCAGCGCTGGCACATCTCCCTGACCGAATTCGTGCGTGACGTGGTTTTCACCCCGCTCTCGATGACCCTGCTGCGATGGTTCGGCCATCGATTATCTGGTGTCGCGATCATTATTTCTGCCTTTGCCACGTTTGCCGTGCTCGCCTTGTGGCATGGTACGGAGCCGGGGTATTTCATCTTCTACGGGGCGCACGCGACCGCCTTCGCATTTAACCTGATCGGCGAAAACGCGCTTCGAAAAAGGAAGCTTCTGCGCGACTACATGGCCAATCGCTGGATCGCGCTGGCGAGCAGGATCATCACCTTCCTGTTCATCTCCTTGACATTTGCGTTCTTCGAACTGCAGTCGTGGCAGGAGATCAAGAAAGCCTTTGCTCTGATGACGTGACGTCGTCGTTATGGTTATTTGTCGCCGCGCTTTTACGTCGGGTAGGTCGCGCCAACACCGAAGGAACCAATGATGGCCAAGCCAGAAACCATTGCCCAAATGCTTCCGGTCTTTCACGAGGTGTTTGATGACGACACCCTGGTCATCGTGCCGGCAATGACTGCCAAGGACGTTGAGGGCTGGGACAGTCTCAGCCATATACGCCTGATGGTGGCGATCGAGTCGGCCTTTGGCGTGCGCATCAGGGCGTCGGAGGCGGCCAAGCTAAACAACGTTGGAGAACTGGCCGATCTCGTCGAGCGCAAGCTCGGTTAAGCATGATCCGGAAAAGTGGGTACCGATTTTCCCTCGCGACAAACGCGGAACGCGTTTGCGCGGAGATCATGCTCAAACAACAGCGCATCAAGGGCGTGACAGTGGAGAGGTGATGTGACGACGACGACGGAAACATTGCCCTGGCTGCCGTCTCCGCCTGCGAACTGGGCAAGCACGCTCAAAAATCTGGATCTTAAGTCGGCGGGTGCCGGCGCAGCGTTGCAGTATCTTGCGACGTCGGCCCTGAATGTGAACCAGCTCACCAGCCTCGGCAAGCGTATCGAGCTGTCGCTGACAGGGGGACGGAAACTCGCCCCGTTCGCGTCGTTGCGATTGGCCGTCTTGTCGAACGCGACGATTTCCTTTGCCGCCCAGGCTGTTCCTGCGAGCGCGTTGCGCCACGGCGTTGCAACGCAGGTCAAGATCGTGGAGTACGACCGCGTCGCCGGCGTTGCGCTGGCCGGAGACGCGGATATCGCGGCCTTTGCGCCGGACGTCGTTCTGCTCGCACTGGATCACCGCGGCCTCCCGTTCGGCGCGATGAGCGCCGGCGAACCGGTCTCGGTCGTGGTCGACGAAGTGATGGGGTATCTGCACAAGCTGCGTGACGGCATCAAGCGGAATTTCGGAACGCCAGTTATCTTCCAGACCCTGGCGACGCCGCCCGGTTCGATGTTCGGCAGCTTCGATGTTCGGGTAGGCGGCACCTGGCGGGCCACGATTGCTGCCGTGAACAGCGCGATCGCCGATCTCGCCGCTGGCGGTGACTATATCCTCGATGTTGCGGGCCTCGTTGAGCGGGTTGGCACCGAGCGCTGGTTCGACGACGAACAATGGCTGGCGAACAAGGTTCCGTTCAGCCTGACCGATGATTCCCGCCTATGGCGATCACATCGGTCGGCTGATCGGCGCCATCCGAGGGCGCAGCCGGAAATGTCTGGTGCTCGATCTCGACAACACGCTCTGGGGAGGTGCGATCGGCGACGAAGGCCTGTCCGGAATCGTGCTCGGTCAGGGCTCGCCCGATGGCGAGGCCTACCTCGCCGTGCAACAAGCGGCGCTCGCGCTGCGCGATCGGGGGATCATCCTCGCCGTCAGCTCGAAAAACGATGAAGCGAACGCCCGTCTGCCGTTCCAGAAACATCCCGATATGCTGCTCAAGGAGGAGCACATTGCCGTTTTCCAGGCCAATTGGATCGACAAGTCCACCAATCTCGAAGCCATAGCAAAGGCGCTCAATATCGGCCTCGACGCGTTGGTGTTGCTCGACGACAATCCGGCGGAGCGTGCACAAGTACGAATGGCCTTGCCGGCAGTGGCGGTGCCGGAGGTCGGCAACGATCCTTCGACGTTTGCGTGGACGATCCTTTCGGCGGGGTATTTCGAGGCGGTATCGTTTCTCGCCGAGGACAAGCGCCGCGCCGACGAGTATGCGGCGGAATCCAACAGAGTAGCGGTGCTGCAGAAGGCCCAGAATTTCGGCGATTATCTTTCCGAACTCCAGATGGTGATCTCGTTCGCGCCGTTCGATTCGATGGGCCGATCCCGCATTTCCCAGCTCATCAACAAGTCGAACCAGTTCAACCTGACGACGAGACGCTACACCGAGGCCCAGGTGGCCGAGCTTGAGGCCGACCCCTCGACGCATACGCTTCAGGTGAGGCTGAGGGACCGGTTCGGCGACAGCGGCATGATCGCGGTACTGATCGCGCGCCGGTCCGAGCATCAGGGCGAACCAGCGCTCGACATCGACACGTGGTTGATGAGCTGCCGGGTTCTCGGCCGCAAGGTCGAGGAAGCGATGTTGCGCGAGCTGGCCCTGGCGGCGCGTGCGGCCTCGATGCGATGGATCGTCGGGCGCTACATTCCCACGGCGAAAAACGGCATGGTGAAAGAGCACTATGCGAAGCTCGGCTTCGAAGCCGATCCGATCAGGACGGAAGGCGCGGATGGCGAGACGGTATGGCTGCTCGACGTCACGGCTTATCACGGGCCCGCGATACCCATGACTGTTGAAGGTCGTCAAGCGTGAGCTAGTTGTCCATGGCTGGGGCGCGGGAACGACCGACTGCCTTGTACCCGAAATCGGACGAGGGTACGGTTCGCCGTCGCCCGTCGTGTAGTCGATCTCGGAAAGCCGGAATACGGTGCACCACTCCTCCATGTCGCAATTTCCGTCGGAGCTTGTTGCCGCATTGCATGTAATCCCCGAACTCAAAGCCGGACCGTTTTGACAGGGTCGTTCGCGCCGAACGCGCTCCATCTCAATCGCCCAAACAAACGTTGGGGCGCGATAGCGAGCGATCGCGCCCCAGGTCATTGCGGCAGATCAAGGCGGCAATCGCCGCGCTGATCTATCGAATGCCTGCGGCGTTCAGCGATTCCGTAGTCCAACCTGTCATGCCGGCGTCGAAGATGTCGGCCGACGAAAATCTATTTCCGTTGAATGTCTCGCTGTGGAGGCGATCCGAGCACCGGGTCGCGGCCGTCGGCTGATGCGCGTCGGCTGAAGCTGCCTTCTACAATATAGATATCTCACATATCAGTTATTGACATAATAGCATCATTAATTAGGATGAAAAAATGATGTCTGATATCCGTCTCGACTTTGCCGACGAACTGCTCCGATGATCACCTCGGCCCAACTGCGAGCAGCAAGAGTTTTATTGGGCCTCGACCAACGGCAACTCGCCGATCTGTCGGGTCTTTCGGTTCCCACGATTTAGCGAATGGAAGCGAGCGAAGCAATGGTGCGCGGCAATGTCGATTCGCTCATGAAGTTGTTCAAGGCGTTCGACAAAGCGGGGGTCGAGATCATCGACGAGGGGGCCGCGAGCCTCGGACAGGGCCGAGGGGTTCGCTTGAAAAGCAAGCGGGGGTCGAGGGGGCCAAAGGGGACAAGGGGAAATGAATAGCGATCCGTCAGGGAGCCGTTCCGACGTCGGCGCGCGGCGCGACCGGGGTCGAACCGGCACATGATCGCCGCGGTCGCATGGCAGATGTGGTGCGTGGCGGCGCTGTTGGTGCTGGCCGTGGTTGCGGTCGTCATCAGCCGCTCCAGGCGCGCGTCGATCGTGATCTACGGCGTCACGATGGCGGTCTCGGTCGTGGCGACGGCGGCTTCCTTGAACTGGTTGATCGAAGGCGGCACCAAGAGTTCCACCGTCGTGCTGCCTTTGGGACTGCCGTGGCTTGGCGCCCATTTTCAATTGGACCAGCTCACATCGTTTTTCCTGGTCGTCATCAACCTCGGCGGTAGCTTGGCGAGCCTTTATGGTCTCGGCTATGGCGGTCACGAAAAGGCGCCGCACCGGGTGCTGCCGTTCTTCCCCGCCTTTCTCGCCGGCATGAATTTGGTGCTGCTGGCGGACGACGCGTTTTCCTATCTGTTGTGCTGGGAGTTCATGTCGCTCGCGTCCTGGGCGCTGGTGATGGCGCACCATCGCGAACCCGGCAACGCCAAGGCGGGCTACATCTATCTCGTGATGGCAAGTTTCGGGACGCTGGCGCTGCTGTTGGCGTTCGGCCTGTTGGCGGGCCCTGCCGGCGATTACGGTTTCGCCGCCATTCGCGGCGCGCAGCATACGCCCTATGTCGCGACACTGGTGCTGATCCTGATGTTGCTCGGCGCCGGATCGAAGGCCGGCCTCGTGCCGTTGCACGTCTGGCTGCCGCTCGCCCATCCCGCGGCGCCGAGCCACGTGTCGGCGCTGATGAGCGGCGTCATGACCAAGGTCGCGATCTACGGCTTCATTCGCGTCGTGTTCGATCTTTTGGGACCGCCGACCTGGCAGGCGAGCGTGATCGTGCTCTTCCTCGGCAGCATCACCGCCGTCATGGGGATCCTGTACGCCATGATGGAAAAGGATCTCAAACGCCTGCTCGCCTACTCCACGATCGAAAACGTCGGCGTCATCTTCGCGAGCCTCGGCCTGGCGCTGGGCTTTCAGGCCAACGGCCTGAAGCTCGCAGCAGCGCTGGCGTTCACGGCCGCATTGTTCCACGTCCTCAACCATTCCTTCTTCAAGAGCCTGTTGTTCTTCGGCGCCGGCGCCGTCCTGACCTCGACGGGCGAGCGGGACATGGACAGGCTGGGCGGTCTCATTCACCGCATGCCGTTCACGAGCTTCGCCGTTCTCGTCGGCTGCGTCGCGATCTCGGCGTTGCCACCCTTCAACGGCTTCGTGTCGGAATGGCTGATGTTCCAGGCCGTGCTGCAAAGTCCCGACCTGCCGCAATGGGCGTTGAAGATCATGGTGCCGGCGGTCGGCGCGATGCTGGCCCTGGCTGCGGCGCTGGCCGCGGCGTGCTTCGTCAAATTTTTCGGCGTCGCCTTCCTCGGACGGCCACGCAGCGATGCGGCCGAAAAGGCCGGCGAGGTCGATCGCACCTCGCTTGCCGCGATGTTCGTTCTCGCGGCACTTTGCCTGTTGGCCGGCATTCTGCCGGGACCGGTGATCGATGCGCTTTCGCGGGTCTCGATAGAAATCCTCGGTGGCCGCATGCCGATCCAGGCCAACGAAGCCTGGCTTTCGATCGTGCCGATCGCCGAGAGCAAGAGCTCCTACAACGGATTGCTGGTGATGGTGTTCATCACCCTATCCGCCTCGATGGCCGTCTATTTCATTCATCGCTTCGCCTCCCGCGCGCTGCGACGGGGACCGGCCTGGGGCTGCGGCTTTACCGACCCGACGCCTGCGGCGCAATATTCCGGCGTCAGCTTCGCCCAGCCGATCCGCCGCGTCTTCGGCACCGTGTTCTATGCCCGCGATCATGTCGAGATGCCGCCCCCCGGCGACGTCAGGCCGGCGCGGCTACGGATCGAATTGCATGATCCGATCTGGGAAGGGATGTACCAGCCGATCGCGGTCGCGGTCAGCTTCTTGTCCGAGCGGCTCAATCGCCTGCAGTTCCTGACCATCCGGCAGTATCTCAGCCTGGTCTTCGTTACCCTCGTCGCGCTGCTCCTGGTGCTCGCGATATGGTCGTGATGTCGGACATATTGGTGCAGGGCGTGCAGATGCTGCTGGTGCTCCTGCTTGCGCCGCTCCTGACCGGCTATGTGCGAAAGATCAAGGCGCTACTGGTGCGTCGTCAGGGCGCTTCGATGTTCCAGCCCTATCGCGATCTGTTGCGGCTGTTGCGCAAGGAGGTGGTGCTGGCCGACAATGCATCGTGGCTGTTCCGCATCACGCCCTACGTGACCTTCGCCGCGATCTGGGTTGCCGCCGCCCTGATCCCCACGTTCGCGACCGGGCTTTTCTTCAACTGGACCGCGGACCTGATCGCCATCGTCGCGCTGCTCGGAAGCGCGCGTTTCTTCCTGGCGCTGGCGGGGATGGACGTCGGCACCAGTTTCGGCGGCATCGGCTCGAGCCGCGAGGTCATGATCGCGACCGTCGCGGAGCCGGCGATGCTTCTGATCGTCTTCTGCATGGCGCTGGTGGCGGGCTCCACGCAGCTGTCGACGGTCGCGAATTTCCTCGCCTCTTCCTATGTCGGGTTGCGGGTGTCGCTCGGCATGGCGCTGGTCGCGCTGTTCATGGTGGCGCTCGCCGAGAACGCGCGCATCCCGGTCGATAATCCGGCAACGCATCTCGAGCTCACCATGGTGCACGAGGCGATGGTGCTCGAATATTCCGGACGCCATCTCGCGATGATCGAGTTCGGCGCGTTTCTCAAGCTCTTGCTCTACATCTCGCTGATTGCCTGCGTTTTCGTGCCGTGGCGGATCGCGGTGTTCGGCACCGGTCCTTTGGCTTACACGGCCGGCGCCGCCGTCTATTTCGTCAAGCTCGCGGCCGCCGGCTTCTTTCTGGCGCTGTTCGAGACCGCCACCGCGAAGATGCGGGTGTTTCGCGTGCCGCAATTCCTTGGCGCCGCGCTGATGCTGGGCCTGCTCGGCACCCTCCTCTTGTTCGTGTCGAGGAGCTTCTGATGCAGATGCACAGCCTTTCCTTCGACGTCTCGCACACGCTCGCAGGCGGGCTCGTCCTGATCAGCTTCATGATGCTGTACCAGGACCGGCTGTACTCGCTGCTCAACGTCTTCGCGCTGCACGCACTCGTGCTCGCGCTTTCCGTCGCCTGGCAGGCCTTGATCCAGAACGCGCCGCATCTTTACGTGACCGCGGCAATCGCGCTGGTGTTCAAGGCGATCGTGATCCCGGTGGCGTTGCACCGCATCGTCAAGCAGCTCGGGATTCACCGCGACATCGAGTTGGCCGTGGGCATCGGTCCGACCATGCTGGCCGGAATGGGGTTGGTCGCGCTCTCGATGGTGCTGATGCTGCGAGTCACCGCGGAAGCAGATCCCCTGGCGCGCGAGGATCTCGCCTTTGCGCTGTCGGTCGTGCTGCTCGGGATGCTGGTGATGGTGACGCGCCGCAATGCGGTCAGCCAGGTCGTCGGCTTCATGTCGCTCGAGAACGGGCTGGTGCTGGCGGCGACCGGCGCCAAGGGCATGCCGCTGGTGGTCGAGATCAGCGTCGCCTTCTCGATCCTGATCGCGTTCATCGTGATCGGCATCTTCCTGTTCCGAATCCGCGAGCGCTTCGATTCCGTTGATGTCTCCGCACTCGATGACTTCCGGGGCGAACAGCGATGAGCGGATATTCAATCGACGCCCTGGCGGCGGTCTTGCTCATCCCGATCGGCTCGGCCGCGTTGCTGGCCGTGCTGCCCGGTTATCGGCTGACCGCCCGCCTCAACGTCGTTGCGAGCTTCGCGACTTTCCTCGCCGCGCTGTCGCTGTTCGTGATCGATCGTCCGCCGCCGGGGACGTATGTGCTGGTTGACGACCTGAACATCGTGTTCATCGTGCTCAACACCTTCGTCGGTTTCTCGACCAGCATTTTCAGCGCCAGTTATATCGCCCACGAACTCGAGACCGGGCGCCTGACACCGGTCTACTTGCGTTTCTACCACGCCATGTACCAGACCATGATGTTCGGCATGAATCTCGCGTTCGTCTCCAATAATATCGGGTTGATGTGGGTGGCGGTGGAAATCGCGACGCTGACGACCGTGCTGATGGTCGGCATCTACCGCACCCACGCCGCGCTCGAAGCGGCATGGAAATATTTCATCCTCGGCAGCGTCGGTATCGCGCTCGCGCTGTTCGGCACCATCCTGGTCTACATGGCGGCGCGTCCGGTGGTGGGCGAGGGCCAGGACGCCATGGTATGGACGATCCTGATCCAGCATGCCGCCAAGTTCGATCCCGCGCTACTCAATGTCGCGTTCATCTTCCTGCTGCTCGGCTACGGCACCAAGGTCGGCCTCGCCCCGCTGCACGCCTGGCTGCCCGACGCGCATGCCGAAGGTCCGACCCCGATCTCGGCGGTGTTGTCGGGCCTGCTGCTGAATGTCGCGCTCTATGCGCTGTTGCGCTTCAAGATACTGCTCGCCGCCAACCCGTTGGCGATCGCGCCCGGTCCGTTGATGGTGACCATGGGCCTGGTTTCGGTCGTGTTCGCGGCTTTCATGCTCTACCGCCGGCGCGACATCAAACGATTGTTCGCCTATTCCTCGATCGAGCACATGGGCATCATCGTGTTCGCGTTCGGGATGGGCGGCCCGCTCGCCAATTTTGCCGGCCTCTTGCACATGGTGATGCACAGCCTGACCAAGTCGGCGATCTTCTACGCCGTCGGCCATATTTCGCAGATCAAGGGCACCCAGCGGGTCGCGCGCATCCGGGGCTTGACGGTGACGCATCCGACGCTCGGCTGGGGGCTCGTGGTCGGCGTGGTCGCGATCGCGGGATTGCCGCCGCTCGGCATCTTCATGACCGAGTTTCTCATCGTCAGTTCGACCTTCGCGCGGCAGCCGTTGCTCGCAATCGTGCTTGTCTTCGGGCTGTTGCTGGCGTTCGGCGCCCTGACATTGCGGCTCACCAGCGTCGCCTTCGGCGAGCCTCGCGGCAGCACGGCGTCGGCGGAGGCGTCCTACGTGCCGATGTTTGCGCATCTCTCCTTGGTCCTGGTCGCGGGCGTCTACCTTCCCGCGCCGCTTGTTGTCTGGTTCCAGCATGTCGCCGGCCTTCTCGGATAGAGTGGAGGATTGACAAGTGCCATCGCTGATCGATCTCGCGCCGGAGGGCCTTAAGGTTCGCTGGCATCGTCCATGGCCACGAAGCGTGGTCGATGCCTCCGCATGGAAGGCTGCGATCGGCGAGCTCGCCAGCGGGCGCTGGAGTTTGCTCGGGCTTTGGGGCGAGTCCGCAACGGTGCACATGGCGATCGCCGACGAAACCATGGCGCAGATCGCGGTCATCAGCCTGGAATGCCCGGATCGCGTCTATCCCTCGGTCGGCGCTCGGCACCCGCCGGCGATACGATTGGAGCGTGCTGTCGCCGATCTGTTCGGATTGTCGGCGCAGGGCGGACCCGACGACCGTCCCTGGCTCGATCACGACCGCTGGGGCGTTTGCTTTCCGCTCGCAAGTCGCATCGACATGCCGGAGGAAGCGTCGCCTTATCCTTTCCTCGCCGCGATCGGCGATGGCGTCCATCAGATTGCCGTCGGCCCAGTGCATGCCGGCATCATCGAACCCGGTCATTTCCGCTTTTCCGCAAGTGGCGAGACGGTGGTCCGGCTGGAGCAGCGGCTCGGCTATACCCACAAGGGAGTCGAAGGGCTGATGAGCGGCGCCGACCTTGTAGGGGCGGCAAAGCTTGCCGGGCGCGTGTCGGGCGACAGCACGGTCGCCTATGCCTACGCGTTTTCGCGCGCGGCTGAGGCAGCGCTCGAACTTGCCGTGCCTGCGCGCGGGGTTTGGCTGCGCGCGCTGCTTGCCGAACTCGAACGGCTTGCCAACCATCTCGGCGACATCGGTGCGATCTGCAACGATGCCTCCTTTGCCCTCATGCACGCACATTGCAGCGTATTGCGTGAAAACGTGCTGCGCGCGGCTGATGCGGCCTTCGGGCATCGCTTGATGCGGGACATCATCGTGCCCGGCGGTGTAAGCCGCGACCTCGCGCGCGAGGGCAGCGAGGCGATCCGGGCCATGCTGCGTAACATCCGGCAGCGATTCCCGGCGCTGGTCGAACTCTACGACAACACCGCCTCGCTGCAGGATCGCACCGTGGATACCGGCGTGCTGAAGAAGGCATTGGCCAGGCAATACGCCGCCGGCGGCTATGTCGGCCGCGGCTCCGGCCGATCGTTCGACGCGCGGCGGAATTTTGCCTATCCGCCCTATGACAGCTTGCGCTTCGAGGTGCCGGTGTTGAACGACGGCGACGTCAATGCGCGGGTCTGGATTCGCGTGAGCGAAGTCGAGCAGTCGCTTTCGCTGATCGACCAGATCTTGGACCGGCTTCCCGAAGGACCATTGCGAATCGATGCGCCGAACCGCCCCGAGGCGCGGGAAGGCATGGCGATCGTCGAGGGGTTCCGCGGCGACATTCTGGTCTGGCTCCGCCTGCGCGAGGGCCGCGTCGAACGTTGCCACTTGCGCGACCCCTCCTGGTTCCAGTGGCCGCTGCTCGAGGCCGCCATCGAGGGCAACATCGTCGCGGATTTTCCCCTCTGCAACAAATCCTTCAACTGTTCCTATTCCGGACATGACCTTTAGAGTTTGCGCATGATCTTTTCGGAAAACCGGTACCGACTTTGCGCTAACGCGGCCCTTCGGGTCCGGATCATGCTCTAGGAGGGCGCGATGCGAAGATTGCTGTTTCAGAGTCTGTTGCAAAGCCCGCTCACCGAGCCTGCGCCTTCTCCGGACCAGGCCGCCATCCGGGAGCTGGCGGCCGCGGTCGGAACCGCCGCCCGGCAACGGCTCGGCAAAAGCCTCTCGATCCGCGAAGTCGATGCCGGCTCATGCAACGGCTGCGAGTTGGAAATTCATGCGCTGAACAATGCGTATTACGACGTCGAACGGTTCGGCATCCGCTTCGTCGCTTCGCCGCGCCACGCCGATGTCCTGATGGTCACGGGGCCCGTGACCAAGAACATGCGCGAGGCGCTGCTACGGACCTATCACGCAACTCCCGGCCCCAAATGGGTGATTGCCATCGGCGATTGCGCGCGCGATGGCGGGTGTTTTGCCGGCAGCTACGCGGTGGCGGGCGGAGTTGCGCAAATCATTCCCGTCGACCTGCACATTCCCGGTTGCCCGCCGCCGCCGCTAGCGATGCTGCGGGGACTTCTCGCCCTTCTCGATGCCGCGGCCGAAGGCGCGAGCCCGGCGTGAGGCTATGGCGGCGATTTCTTCCATCGGTCCCTGGCCATCGCGGCGCGCGACGCAGCGGTTTTGGCAACAGACTTGGCAAGCCACTTGGGTTGCCGGGGACGGACGACTTTCGGACTTGCGGCGTCTTCTCTCAGCCGGACTCCGCGACCGCCCGATGTGCTGGTGCCTCCCGGCCCGATCAATTCGATGCCGGCGGCTTCGAGTGCGGAAACGAGCTTCATCAGCGAGTCCACATTGCCGCGGATTACGCCTTCGCTTGCTTCCATCCGCTGGATCGTCGGCACCGAAAGGTCGGCCAGTTCCGCCGTCTCGCGCTGATCGATATCAAGGAGAGCCCGCGCGGCCCGAAGCTGGTATGAGGTGATCATTCCGGTGTTGACTTAGCCCCCTCGTTTAGGACCATAAGCTTATACAATCCAAATTGTGGCTTCAAGTATCAATATCCATGTCCAATATATCTAGATCGGCTTTTCGTTCCAGTCGTCCGACGCCGCTCGCCCGCCCGATGGACAGGCGTGCAGCGATCCGGGGTCGCGCTTGGGCGGCCGATATTGCTTGACCTCTCACGCGCGAACCTTCCTTGGAGCATGACGCAAGCCGTGGCCGCTGGTCGACATATGCGTCCGGCTCGAGGGCACGCGAGGGTCGCCTCGGAAGCCGCGTGAACGTGATTGCGTTTGGTGTTTCGCGGGCCGCCGATTTTTGGGATAGTCGCGGCATCGCAACAGCGAATGCAGGCCGAGCCGATGACCTCCGTGCCACCACAAAAACATGCCTTCAAGTTGCGCAATCTCGCCGCGGTGCTCGTCGCCGCCTTCGCGTTCATGCCGTGGGCTTCAGCTACCGCGCTCGCCGAGCCGGGGTTTTCCTTCGACATGGCACCGGGCAAGCTGCCGAAGACCGTCATCCCCGTTCACTATGCGATCGAGCTTACCCCCGATCTGCAGAAGCTCACGCTTGCCGGAACTGAAACCGTCGACATCGAGGTGCGCGAGCCGACCGCGAAGGTGACGCTGAACGCGGTCAACATGGCGCTCGCGTCAGCCGGCGTAGACGACGACGCGCAGCGCGCGGAAGTCTCGCTCGATGCCGCCACTGAGGCCGCGACGCTGTCCTTCTCGCAGCCGCTTGTCGCGGGCGCGCATCGCTTGCGCATCGTTTTCTCGGCGAAGATCAATTCTTTTGGCCGCGGGCTGTTTTATGCCGACTACCCGACCGAGCAAGGCACCAAGCGGATGATTTCGAGCCAGCTCGAGCCCGCCGACGCGCGGCGGATCTTTCCGTGCTGGGACGAGCCTGCGTTCAAGGCGACATTCGCATTGACGGTGACGGTACCGAAGGCCTTTCTTGCGGTCGGCAACATGCCGGTAGTGCAGGAGGATCAGGTCGCTCCCGATCTGAAGCGGGTGGCGTTCGCGCCGACACCGAAAATGTCGAGCTATTTGTTCGTGCTTTCGGCGGGCGAGCTGGAGCGGATCACGGCGGACGCCGACGGCACCACGGTCGGCGTGGTGACGACCGCGGGCAAAAGCGAAAACGGGCGTTTCGCGCTGGAGAACGCCGTCAAGCTGCTTGGGTTTTACAACGACTATTTCGGCGTGAAATATCCGCTTGCGAAGCTCGACCTGATCGCGGTGCCCGGCGGCTTTGGCGGCGCCATGGAGAATTGGGGCGGCATCACCTTTTTCGAGAGCCGGCTCTTGTTCGATCCGTCGAGCAACCCGGACAGCGCGCGTCGCGGTATCTTCAGCGTCATCGCGCATGAGATGGCGCATCAATGGTTCGGCGATCTCGTCACCATGGGCTGGTGGGACAATCTCTGGCTCAACGAGGGCTTTGCGAGCTGGATGCAGGAGAAGGCGGCCGAGCATTTCTATCCGCAATGGAAAACCTGGCTCAATGGCTACGGCCAGAAGCAATACGCCATGGCGCTCGACGCGCTCCGCACCTCGCATCCGATCCAGCAGCCGGTCGCCGATCAGAGCGAGGCGATGGTCGCGTTCGACGCCATCACCTACAACAAGGGCCAGGCCTTCATCCGCATGCTGGAAAACTATCTCGGCGAGAGCGCGTTTCGCGACGGCATCCGCCGCTACATGGCGGCGCACGCCTATGGCAACACCACCACCGCCGATCTCTGGCAGGCGCTCGAGGCTGTCGCCGGCAAGCCGGTCACCGCCATCGCCGCTTCCTTCACCGAACAGGAGGGCGTGCCGCTGGTCATCGCCGAAACGAGCTGCAGCGGTGACGACCAGCGCGTGACGTTGCGGCAGGAGCGCTTTGCGATCGTGCCGGCGCGGTCCTTCACCGGCAATGGAGAGGTAGACGGCCTGGCGGCGCGACGCTGGCAGGTGCCGATCGCGATCGGGGAGGTGGGCTCGGCAAAGCCCCCTCAAATCCTGCTGCTTGACGGGTCGGCGGAAATTGCGGGCGGAACCTGCGGCGAGGCGATCAAGGTCAATCTCGGCGACATCGGTTATTACCGGGTCGAATATGGTCCGATTGCTCGTGCAGTGCTGGCGCAACTCGCTGCCGCGGATGGCGGTGGAGGATCGTCTCAACTTTATCGTCGACAGCTGGGCGCTGGTGCAGGCCGGCCGTGCCGAGCCGCCGTCCTATTTCGGCCTGGTCGATCAACTCGCGAGCACCGATCACCGCGCGGTCTGGGATCAAGTTATCAATACCTTCACCGCGCTCGACTTCCTGGCGCGCGGCCGCGCCGAACGCCCGGCGCTGCAGCGCTACGCGCGCGCCAAATTGCGTCCGGTATTCGACCGGCTCGGCTGGGACGGCAGCGGCTCGGGCGATGACGACGACACGCTGTTGCGCGGCAGGTTGATCTCGGTGCTCGGCGCCTTCGGCGACGCCGATATCGTGACTGAAGCGAAGCGGCGGTTTAAGGGCTTCCTGCAGGATCCCAATTCGCTGCCGAGCGCCTTGCGCGAATCCGTGAGCTATGTCGTCGGCCTCTCTGCCGATCGCGAAAGCTATGACGCGCTGCTTGCGCTGGCGCGCAAAAGCACGACGACCAACGAGCGGCTGCGCTATTACTTCGCGGCGGCGAGCGCGCGCGACCCCGCGCTTGCCGCCGATACGCTGGCACTGACCCTGACCGACGAACTGCCCAACACGATCATCACCGGGATGATCAACACGGTCGCCTCATCCGGCGAGCAGGGCGATCTCGCCTGGGATTTCGTGCAGAAGAATCTCGATGCGCTCACGGCCAAGCTCGGGCCCTCGTTCCGCGACCTGTTCGTCGCGAATTTCATGACCAATTTCAGTGACGAAGCCCACGCTGCCGCGCTTCTCCATTTCGCGCCGGCTCAGGCGACGTCCGGCGGCCGCGTGATGACGGCGCGTGCGCTGGAGACGATGGCGATAGCGGCCGACCTGAAGGCGCGCGCGCTGCCTCAGATCGACGCCTGGATAAGGGATCGCAAGTAGCTGGCTCGCAACGACGGCCGGCGGCCAGGACATCGCCGATCGTCGTTAGTAAGGCCGCTTTGCAAGCAGAGGGCTTTCGCTGTGCGACGCGTCTGCCTCGGCCGTCCGCCGCCGGCTGGCCGTGGACGCTGCGGGTGCACTGCCTCAGGCGGTCGCGGTTTTTCCGCCGTCCCGGCAGGCCCCGCTGCGGCCTTGGGGTGGCTCGCCTTTTCGATGCGCTTGGCGTGCGCGACGTCGGCGAAGGCACGATCGAATCTTCGCAAGCGGTAAAACACGATGCCGCGGTCGATATAGGCAGGAGCGAATTTCGGATCGAGCTGGATCGCCCGATCGAAATCGGCGACCGCACCGCTCAAGTCGCCGCTGCGATATGCAAAGATGCCGTGCTCGCGAAGGGACTTTGCATCGCTCGCCGTGAGGTCGAGCGGCGGTCCAGCATCAGGTCCGCCAGGGCTGCCGCTCATGGTCGGCAGCATCAGCGCGGCAGGCACGAATGCCTCCGAGGTAACACGTGGGCCGTCAGCCTTCTCGCCGTTCGTATCGCGCGACGAAGCCGCAGCCGTGGCAGCAACCTCAGCGGGCCCAGATCCGGCAACCTCGACCTGGTTCGCCGGCGCCAGCGAATCCGACTTCATTTGCATGAACACCGCATAGCCTCCGGCCCATACGATCGAGGCGACGGCAAATGCGACCACGCCCGACGCCACCTTGTAGACCGTGCGAGCAACCGCGCGCGTTGCAACCTGCCGTTGTTCGATGCGGGCAAGATCCAGAAGATGATCGTAGGCTGCGCGCTGCTCGAAATCGCAAAGGATTTCGCTGGCGCGGACGATCCGCCGGAACTTGAGCGCGGCGTCGGGATCGCCCGGATTAAGGTCGGGGTGGGCCCCTTTGGCTGCTCGACGGAAGGCGGTCCTAAGCTCCTCGGCGTTGTCGTCCGGAAGAGCTCCGAGCAAATCGTACAGCGTCTCCATCGTCGCTCTCGCGGGTACTCTCAACTCTACTATTTTACTCTGCGGCGCTTCACGCTTCTCCACTCGAAATTCCCGCCGCGGAGAAACGATGATCTGTTATGGATCATTCAAATGCAGCGCGGCAATAGTATGACTGAATTGTGCGTTTCGACGAATCACTAGCGCCGGGCGGATTGTGATTCGCAAAGGTTCGCTGCCTGCAACAGGCGCAACCGGTGACGGACTACCTTCTCCGCGTTTTGGTAGCATTCCCGTTCGTATTCGATCTTCAGGCGTGCCCAAAGATCGGGGTCCATGGTCTTCAGGTGGGACCGCCTGAACGCGCAATCGGGCGCCGGTTGTGGCGTAAGGAGGGCACGATCGGGGCGGCAGAAACCGGGCTCGCCATGTCCGGGCTCGGCACGTTCTACCTGGGCGGGAGCCGTCTGCATCGGCTCCGGAGCCGGTCCCTGGGCGCAACCTGAAAGCGTGATGATGAGGACGGCCGACATCGGGCGCAAGAGCCGCGGCCAGGCCGTCTCGGAGTTATCGTACATTGCCAGATCGAGCCCCTCGCCTGCGTGAGCAAAATTTGCCGGCGCCAGGCCCGCATGCGTCCGCCACGTGACGAGGCTTTGCCTCTTTCGCTTGGCACTCATCGCAAGTCGCGGACCGCGCGTAGCAATATCACCTGGGCCGCCGACCAAGCGCGACGATCGTGATCGCAAAGATTAAATCGCGGCTTAAGGATAATGGTTAGCCAACCGTCAACCCTCAGCCTTTCTTAAGCATTTCGCCACATCATGGTTAACGGCTCGTACCGACCGCAATCTTAGGTTGTTCTGCATGAAAAAAGGGTCTTGGCGGTTTTCGCTCTCGGCTTCAGTCCCACCTTCGCGTTCGCGGCGGACATGCCGAAGGTGGTCAATCGGCCGCCGCCGGTCGTATGGTCCTGGACCGGCCTCTACCTCGGCGGCCATGTCGGCGCGGGCTTAGCAGCTCACCGTTTTCCGCTTCCGCCGGGCCGGCGATCTTTGGCGGCCACCTGCTCTCAATGACGTGCGATGGGCTGGACGGCCGGCGTGGGCGTCGAAAGGGCATTGACCCCCGCCTGGTGGCTTCGGCTGGAACTGGAATATGACTAAGCGAGTTCGGCGACGTCGGCATGCCGACGCCAGCGAGCTTCGCTGAGGTCATTCCCCCACCGTGTTTCGCCTATGCTCCGACCGCAGGCGGCGCGACCCACGTCGGCCAGAGCCTGCACACCTGAAAGCTCGGTCCGAACTACGAACTCGGCGAAGACCTCCATGCACAATGGCAGCCCTCGGCGTCGGATTATCATTTGCGGGGCACGGCCGACGCGCCGTTGATTCCGGACGCGGAAATCGAGGTCGGCGGCCGGGTCTGGTACTCCTCCGGCCGCTTCCAGAAGGACCTCAACGCCTGTACCTCTCAGACCCAGCCCGCAGCGCAGGTTTGCGTGCTTGCGCCACGCCGCAGCTGGCCGCTATATCAGCGGCCATCATGCCCGATTTCCACGGCGTATTCCCCTATCTCGTCTCCCCGATCGATGCCGGCGGCAAAATCCGCGAGAGCGTGCTCGGCCGGCTTTGCGAAGATCTGATCAAATCGGGCGTCCATGGCCTTACGCCGCTCGGCTCGACCGGCGAATTCGCCTATCTCAACTCGGAGCAGCGCACGGCCGTGGTGCGGACCACGATCGACGCCGCGCAGGGCCGCGTGCCGGTCGTGGCCGGCGTAGTCTCGACCTCGACCGCGGATGCGGTCGCGCAGGCCAAGGCCTATCAGAGGCTCGGCGCCGACGGCATCCTGGCGATCCTGGAAGCTTATTTCCCGCTGTCCGACGCACAGGTCGAATCCTATTTTCAGGCCATCGCGGATGCCGTCGATATTCCCGTCGTGATCTACACCAATCCGCAATTCCAGCGCTCGGACCTCTCGCTCGACGTCATCGCGCGGCTTTCGACGCACCCGCGCATCGGCTACATCAAGGATGCTTCCACCAACACCGGGCGGCTACTCTCGATCATGAATCGCTGCGGCGATCAGATCAAAGTGTTCTCTGCGTCGGCGCATATTCCCGCTGCCGTGATGCTGATCGGCGGCGTGGGATGGATGGCGGGACCGGCATGCATCATCCCGCGGCAGAGCGTCGAGCTCTATGATCTCTGCAAGGCCGCGCGCTGGGACGAGGCGATGGCGTTGCAGTGCAGGTTGTGGCGCCTCAACGAGGCTTTCGCGCGCTACAACCTCGCCGCCTGCATCAAGGCCGGCCTTGCGATCCAGGGCTACGACGTCGGCGATCCCGTCCCACCGCAGGCGGCACTCACTGCGAATGAGCGCAAGGCGGTGGAGGCGGTGCTGCGGGAGTTGGAATGAGTGGCTCGCAGCTTGCATGACAACACGCCGTCATGACGGAGCAAGTTGTCTCGCCCCGAAAACCCGCTAAAACCCGTTCAATTCTTCAAGATCCGCAATTCTTCAAGATCCGCAATTCTTCAAAAACTCGAAGGACAACTGATGAATATTCTTCCCGGCAATCTACGTTTCGGTGCGGGCAAGCCGGTCAAGCGTTTGGAAGACCATCGACTGCTCACCGGGAAGGGACAGTTCATCGACGACAGACCGGAAGACGGCGCGCTGTGGCTCTACGTGCTGCGCTCGCCGCATGCGCACGCCAAAATCGTTTCGATCGATATCAAGGCGGCGACCGGCATGGCAGGCGTGGAAGCGGTCTATACCGGCGGCGACCTGATCAAGGACGACGTCGGCACCATCCCGACGCTTGCGATCTTCAAGCGGCCGGACGGCTCGCCGATGACGGTGCCGCCGCGGCGGCTGTTGGCGCATGAGGTCGTGCGTTTCGCCGGCGAGCCGGTCGCAGCCGTGGTCGCGAACTCGCGCGTGCTGGCGCAGACTGCGGCGGAAGCGATCGAGATCGAATACGACGTGCTGCCGTCGGTGGTCGATCCGCTTGAAGCGACCAAGCCGGGCGCGCCGGCGGTCTGGCCCGACGCGCCCGACAACATCGTCGCCGCCATGAGCTATGGCGACGCGGCCAAGGTCGAAGCCGCCTTCGCCAGCGCCGCGCATCGAGTCTCGCTCGACCTGGTCAGCCAGCGGCTCGTTCCGTCGGCGATGGAGCCGCGCTCGACCATTGCCGAAACCGACGTGAAATCCGGCCGGCTGATCCTGCATGTGCAATCGCAGACGCCGGGCTCGACCCGCGACCTGCTGGCGGAGTCGATCTTGAAGCGGCCGAAGGAGAGCGTGCGCGTCTTGGTCGGCGATATCGGCGGCGGTTTTGGACAGAAGACCAGCCTCTATCCGGAGGACGGCATCGTCGCCTATGCCGCCACCAAGCTCGGACGTAAAATCCGCTGGCGCGGCGATCGCACCGACGAGTTCGTCGGCGGCACCCACGGCCGCGATCTCACTTCCACCGGCGAACTTGCGCTTGATGACAAGGGCCGCGTGCTCGCCTACCGCGTGCGCTCAGTCGGCGGCACCGGCGCCTATATGACGGGGACGGGCAACGTCATCCCGCTGGTGCTTGGACCATTCGTGCAATCGGGTGTCTACGACCTGCCGCTCGTTCACTACGAGATCAAAACGGTGATGACCAACACCGCGCCGGTCGGCGCCTACCGCGGTGCGGGCCGTCCCGAGGGCGTGTTCATCATCGAGCGGCTATTGGACGCCGCCGCGCGGCAGATCGGCATCGACCCGCGCGCGATTCGAAAAGCGAACTACATCAAGCCCGCGCAACTGCCCTACACCAACGCCGTCGGCCAGGTCTATGATTCCGGCGCGTTCGCGCACATGCTGGAGCGGGCGTCAAAACTCGCCGACTGGGATGGCTTTGCCGCGCGCAAGCGGGCGGCGAAAAAGAAGGGCCTGCTCTATGGCCGCGGGCTGACCAGCTACATCGAATGGACCGGCGGGCGCGCGCATACCGAAAAGGTCTCGCTGCATGCGACCGCCGAGGGCCGCGTCATCCTGCATTCCGGCACCATGGCGATGGGGCAGGGGCTGCAGACCACCTATACGCAGATGATATCCGATACGCTCGGCATCGCCATGGACAAGATCGACGTCGTGCAGGGCGACACCGATTTGGCGACCGGCTTCGGCAGCGTCGGTTCGCGCTCGCTGTTCGTCGGCGGCACGGCGGTCGCGGTGTCCTCCAACGACCTGATTCAGAAGGCGCGCGAAAAGGCCTCGAACCTCCTGGAAACCTCGGTCGAGGATATCGAATATCGCGACGGCTATCTTGCCGTGGTCGGCACCGACCGGCGTGTCAGCCTGTTCGAAATCGCGAAAAAGGAAGCAGGCGCGCGGCTTTCCGTCGACAGCGAGGGCGAGGTCGACGGACCGAGCTGGCCCAACGGCACGCATATTTGCGAGGTCGAGATCGACCCCGAAACCGGCACTACAAACGTGGTGCGGTACACCACGGTCGACGACGTCGGCGTTGCGGTAAATCCGATGCTGGTGACGGGGCAGGTGCATGGCGGCGTCGCGCAAGGCATCGGCCAAGCGCTCTATGAAGGCGTGGCCTATGACGCCGAAGGTCAGCTCCTCACCGCGAGCTATCAGGATTACTGCCTTCCTCGCGCAGCGGACGTTCCGCCCATCGCGGTGACGCTGGACGATTCCGCACCCTGCCGCACCAATCCGCTGGGCGCCAAGGGCTGCGGCGAATCGGGCGCGATCGGTGGGCCGCCCTGCGTCGCCAATGGCGTGATGGACGCGCTCGCAGAGCTCGGCATCACGCAGCTCAACACGCCGCTGACGCCGCAAAAGGTCTGGAAGGCGATCCAGGACGCCAAGGCGAAGGGGTAGTCTCCCTCTCCCGCTCTTCGCGGGGGAGGGCTGGGGTGGGGGTGTCTCCGCAAAACGAACTGGTCGAGACGAGAGACCTTTCCCCCACCCGCCGCGCTCTTCGAGCGCGTCGACCTCCCCCGCAAGCGCAGGGCTATCGCATGTTGAGGAGCATATCGACGAGGAAGTTGTCGTCCCAGGCAGCGCGTTTGAGCTTGCCGCGCAACGAGGTCTTTGTATCTGGATGAGCGCGAGCAATATTGAGGGCAAGTCGCCGCAGAACGGCGAGGTTGGCGGGAGCGTGGTCTTTTCGGCTCCGCGCCTGATCCTCGTCGAGAACAACGTCGAGCGTCCAGTGCAGAACATTTTCGATGCCCCAATGTTCGCGAACGATGCGCAGCAGTTCTGCGGGCGTGTAACACTGGGTCAGAAGGAAGTAACGCTGGACGGTCTTGTCGCGTCCACGCTTGCTGGTGATCCGCGCCACGGCCTTGAGACCGGGAAAGTCGTGGTTTTCGGCCATATCCTTGACGGGAGTAACGATCGCGGTTCGGGTTTCCTTGCGACCGTGATCGGCGTCCTCGGTGGTGGCTTGTTTCGCCTTCTTGCGCTCTGCCGCAGAGATCGCGGCCTTGGCATCGCGCAGCAAGCCCGGCTGGTTGTTCTTTACCGCCAAGACGTAATCTCCACCGCGCCCCACGACGGCTTTCGCCATCCCACGATGACAATGCAGCGCGTCCGCCGTGACGACGCAGCCCTTCAGTTGAAGAAGCTCGACAAGTTGCAAAGCGCCGGCCGCTTCGTTGTTTCCAGGCGCCAGCACATTGACAAGCGCCATGCGGGTCATTGCGCTCCACGCCGTCACCATCACTGGCGGCATGTGACTTTGGCCACGTTCGTAGGCTCTTCTCAGCGCCTTGCCATCGAGAGCTACCACGCCCTTGATTTTGGCCGCCGTCGCAAACGCCTTGGTGAAGCGCCGAAACACCTCTTCGAAGCTGCTCGGATCGAGGATGCGAAAGACACGGCTGAAGGTGTCGTGGCTCGGTATCCCGTGCTCGAGCACCAAAATCGTGCGCAACAGCGCTTCTTTCGACCGCCCAAACAGCGCGATGTCGCAACAGGTCGTGGCGCCGCACAGCGTGGCGAGCAACGCAATGAACAGCATCTCGGTCAGATCGTGCTGTGCTTGGTTCTTCCGAGGATCGACCAAAGGCGAGAAGCATTCTGCAAAACGGTCCAAAAAGGTCTCCGATCAGAATCAGGAGACACTGTCAAAATCAAATTTTTCATTCCAGCGCAATAGCTTGGCCCCTCGGACATGCAATTCCCCTGCCCGCAAGCGGGAGAGATGGACCATTGACTGGTCGGGTTTTGAACCCGCCGCGCTCGCCGCACGACAAAGCGCTGACGCTCGTTTCACGAATATTGCCGGGAAACGCGGCTTTTGGTCGCTTACCTCGGAGGCCCGTTCTGATACGTTCACGGCAATACCGTAACGGGAGATTTTGATGCGCAAGTTTTTCACCGTGCTGGCGACGTTGGCGACGCTCAGCCTCACCAATTGCGGCTACAACGCGATCCAGAGCAATGACGAACAGGTCAAGGCGAACTGGTCGGAGGTCGTCAACCAGTATCAGCGCCGCGCCGATCTCGTGCCCAACCTGGTCAATTCGGTGAAGGGCTTTGCGCAGCAGGAAAAGGACGTGCTGTTAGGCGTCACCAATGCGCGCGCCAAGGTCGGTAGCATTCAGGCCACTCCCGAGTTGCTCAATGACCCGGCCGCGTTCCAGAAATTCCAGGCGGCGCAGGGCGAATTGAGCAGCGCGCTGTCGCGGCTGTTGGTGGTGACGGAAAACTATCCGCAGCTCAAATCGGATGCGCTGTTTCGCGACCTGATGTCGCAACTCGAAGGCACCGAAAACCGCATCACCGTGGCGCGCAACCGCTACATCAAGTCGGTGCAGGACTATAACGTCGGCATCCGCACCTTCCCGAACAACCTGACGGCGATGGCGTTCGGCTACAAGGAGAAGCCGAATTTCACGGTCGAGAACGAGAAGGAAATCTCGACCGCGCCGAAGGTCGACTTCAACCCCGCGCCCGCCGCGCCCTCCAAGTAAATCGGGAGCGCCCGCTTTGTCCGCGATCAAAGCTGCCAGGGGCTTTTTCCTTGCGCTGCTGCTGTGCTGGGCTTTGCCCGCCTGGGCAGACGTCGCGGTGCCGCCGCTCACCGGCCGCGTGGTCGACCTGACGGGAACGCTTGGTAGCAGCGACGTCGCCGCGCTGACGCAAACCCTGAAAAACCTGGAAATGCGCAAGGGCAGCCAGGTCGCGGTCCTGATCGTGCCGACCACGCAGCCGGAGAGCATCGAGCAATATTCGATCAGGGTCGCGGAAGCCTGGAAGATCGGGCGCAGGAAGATCGATGACGGCGCGCTGCTGGTGGTCGCCAAGAACGACCACAAGCTCCGCATCGAGGTCGGCTACGGCCTCGAGGGCAGCCTCACCGACGTCACCTCGAGGCGCATCATCGACGAGGTGATCACGCCGAAATTTCGAAGCGGCGATTTCGCCGGCGGCATTTCCGATGGCGTCGCGCGCATCATCGGCGTGATCGACGGCGAGACGCTGCCGGCGCCGGCGCCGGAGGCGTCGCACGGCCAGGATTTCTCCGATTGGATCGGCTTTTTCAATCCGATCAATCCGTTCTTCATTGTCATTGTCGCCGCCGTCGGCGCGATCCTGCGCAAGTCGCTGGGCCGGCTGATCGGCTCGGCCGCAACCGGCGGCGCGATCGGTTGGCTCGCCTGGTATCTCTTGGGCTCGATCGGCGATTGCGGGCTTGCTGGGGGCGATCATCTCCGTCGTTGTTTTTTTCGCCGACAGCATTTTTGCCGCGAGCATGAACGTATCGCGTCAGCCGGGCAGGCGCGGCGGCTGGTCGGGCGGCTCATATTCGGGCGGCGGTGGCGGCTGGAGCAGTGGCGGCTCGAGTTCGAGCGGCAGCGACAGCGGGTTCTCCGGCGGCGGCGGGAGTTTCGGCGGCGGCGGCGCATCGGGGAGCTGGTAGCGGTGGGGATCAAGCGCATCGGCAGGCATCTGATCGAGCACCGCTGGCGGCTGCGGCGCATCTTCACGCCGAACGTGCTCGATCACATCGAGCAGGCGATCAAGGCGGGCGAGACCACGCATTCCGGCCAGGTGCGCTTTGTCGTCGAGGGCGCGCTCGACGGCGCGCCGCTGTTCCACGATCAGCCCGCACGCGAGCGCGCGCTCGATCTCTTCTCGCATTTGCGGATCTGGGACACCGCGCACAACAACGGCGTGCTGATCTATCTCTTGCTCGCCGACCGCGGCGTCGAGATCGTCGCCGACCGCGGCATCGACGCACTCGTCGGCGCCGAGGGCTGGGAGAAGATCTGCCGCGACATGGAAGCGGATTTCAAAGCCGGCGATTTCGAAGCCGGCGTCATCAAGGGGATCGCGGCGGTGTCGCGGGAGCTCGCAAAATATTTCCCGGCGCACAGGCGCCCAGCGCAACGAACTGCCGGACAAGCCGGTGGTGATTTGAACACTTGATCGTCGTCGCTCCCCGGAGCGCGCCGCAGTCGCCGATCGAGGCTGCTCTCATGGAATACGCAAGTGACTTTCGCTTCTGCGGGATGTCAGGCGACCCTTCATATCGGCAGCCCGCCGGTTGCCGCAACGGCGGTCATCACGCCGCGGATCTCGGCAAGCCCCTTGAGACGGCCGATCAGCGGATAGCCCGGATGGGTTCCGCGCCCGATATCGTCAAGCAGTTCGTGGCCGTGATCCGGCCTGAACGGGATCCGCCAGTTTGTCGCTCCCGCGGCCTTGCGGCGGGCCTGTTCCTTCAGCAAGGTCGTCACAACCGCGACCATGTCGACGTCGCCGCCAAGGTGATCCGCCTCCATGAAGGAGCCATCCGGGGCCTTGGTGACATTGCGCAGATGAGCGAAGCGGATGTGCGGGGCGAAACGGTTCGCCATCCCAGGCACATTGTTCTGATGGCCCGCGCCGAGCGCGCCAGTGCAGAACGTGATGCCGTTTGCCGTCGAGGGATAGGCGTCGACGATGAACTGCAGGTCGTCCGATGACGAAACGACGCGGGGCAGGCCAAACAGATCACGCGGCGGATCGTCCGGATGAACGCAGAGGCTGACGCCGCACTCTTCGGCAGCCGGCACGACCTCGCAAAGGAACCTCGCGTAATTGGCACGCAGCTCTTGATGCCCGATCTCGCGATAGCGCGCCAGGATCTGGCGCAGGCCCGGAACGTCATAGCGATCGAACGCGCCGGGCAGGCCCGCCATGATGGTGGCGAGCAGACGGCTCTTGTCAGCCTCGGATGCGGCTGCGATCCAGAGCCGGGCGCGATCGAGCACGTTGGCGTGGTCGGCCTCCGCCCCCGCGCGCTCGAGGATGTAGCAATCGAACGCGGCAAAGGCGGCGGCATCGAAACGCAGCGCCGTTCCGCCTCCCGGCAGGCGATGCGCGAGTTCCGTTCGCGTCCAGTCCACCACCGCCATGAAGTTGTAGCAAACGGTAGTGATGCCGCATGCAGCCAGGTTGCGCAGCGACTGCCGATAATTCTCGAACAGGGAGGCAAGGTCACCCTCGCCCAGCTTGATCGCCTCCGCCACCGGCAGGCTCTCAACCACGCTCCAGCGTAATCCCAGCTCTGAGTCAGCGGCAATCATGTCCCGCCGCCGGGAAATCTCCTCCACGCTCCACACAACGCCGTAGGGAATGTGATGCAGGGCCGTGACGATCCCCGACGCACCCGCTTGCCGTATCTGCGGCAAACCAACGGGATCATCGGGGCCGAACCAACGCCATGTCTGTTCCATCGGATGTCTTTCCTGGAAATCGTTTACCGTCGGCGGCGGGGCCGGCGTTTCGCCGCGACGGGGCGGCGGTGCTCATTGCAGTTTGATGTCCGGCGCGGATTTCGCCACAGCGTCAACGCCAGCGCGATGCGACCAGCGCCCATGGGTCACTCGCCGTTGAAGTAGAGCTCGCGCGCCGTCGCACCGAAGATTTTCGCGCGCGCGCCGGCGTCGGGAATGGCCTCTACCAGCCAGTCCATGGTGGCCCGATACGGGAACTGGCCTTCGTGGCCGACAAACGGGCAGTCGCTTGCCCACACCAGCCGATCGGGGCCTGCGACGCGGAGAAGCTCGCGCGCATATTCCTTGGCCTGCGGCCCGAGCCGGTAGCCGCCGGACACCTTGACCCAGGTGCGGCCTGAGTCGATCGAGCGCAGCAGCGCCTTGAAGCCTTCGCTGTTGATGCCGGATTTCGGATCTGGGCGGCCGAGATGATCGACCACGACCTTGACGCCAGAGGCCTCTAGCGTGGGCAGGATTTTCGGCAGATCCTCGCCCTCGACGTGGGGATGAACGTGCCAGTCGAGATCGGCGAGGCGGCGAAACAACGCGCGATAGTCGAATGTGGTGATGTCGGGAAGCTTGGGCAGGCCGATGAAGGGGAGCCGCACGCCGATGAAACCTTCGCGGCTCATCGCCTCCAGCTCAAATCGCTCCATTGGCCGTTTGAAGATCGCGGTGCCGCGCAGCCGTTTGCGGTGGGCGCGGAGCGCGGCGAGGATGTAGTCGTTGTAGTCACCCCACGGGCTTGCTGCCGCGATCACCGCGCGATCGACGCCGTTGTTGTCGAGGGTCGCGATCAACTCCTCATGGGTGAAACTGTAGTTCGGCGCGTGGCGCGGATTGTCGATCAGCGGCATGTCGCTGGTGAACACGTGCACATGGGCGTCGATCTTGAAACTGTCGGACATCGGGAACTCTGCTCATTGCTGCTCGAGACCGGCCTTCTTCACTACGGCGGCCCACATATTGACGTCGGATTTGAGCCGCGCATCGAGCTCCTCCGGCGACCCCGCGACCGGCTCGCCACCCAGTTCGATCATGCGCTTCTGGAAGTCGGGATCGCCGATGATCGCACGGACGTTGCGGTTGAGGAAGGCGATGATATCGCGCGGCGTACCGGCCGGCGCCACCAGCGAGTTCCAGCCGTCCACGGCGGCGTCGATGCCGCTCTCGCGCAGTGTCGGCACGTCCGGCTGGAGCGGCGAACGCTTGTTGCCCGACGAGGCGAGGGCGCGGATCTGCTTGGCGTCGATCGCCGATTTGAGCGCGGCATAGGAATCGATACCGATCTGCGTATCGCCGCGGAGAAGTGAGATCAGGACCTCTCCCGAGGTGCGGTGCGGCACTACGGTCATCGGAATGCCGGCGGCCGAGCGGAACAGTTCGGCGGTGACGTTCTGGGTGCTGCCGGGATTGATGGTGCCGATGTTGAATTTCTGCGGGTCGGCGCGGGCGGCGTCGAGCGCGTCCTTCAGCGTGTGCATGGGCGAGTCCGCTCTTACCAGCAGCAGCAGGTCGAACTGCGCCATGGTCGTGATCGGTGCGAACGCCGTGACCGGATCGAACGGCATGGACTTGAGCAACGACTTCGACAGCGCGATGCCGCTCGAGAATACGAACAGCGTGTAGCCGTCCGGCGCCGCCGAGGTGACGACATTGCCGGCGGTGATTCCGCCTGCACCGGGACGGTTCTCGATCACCACCTGGGCGTTGGTGCGTTCGGTGAGCTTCTGCGCCATCAGACGGACGGTGATGTCGGCGAAGCCGCCCGGCCCAAACGGCACCACGATGCGGATCGGCCGATTGGGATAGGGCGCCTGTGCGCTCGCGGGTATAACCCATGCTGCCAGCAGCAACGCGATCAGCAGGCCTGCCGTTCTGCAAAGCACCACAGCCTCCTTGAATTTCCGCCGCGGGCCGGCCTCGCGAAACGCGTAACCCATCCTGAGCAAGAACGGCTGGTCACGCAATGGCGGGCATCTTGCCGAACAAGCCATCCAGCGCCGTGCGCAAAACTTCGAGCGGATTTGAAGCGCCTGAACGGCTGCGCCACGCGACATGGCCGTCCGGTCGAACCAGTACCGCGCCATCCGTGTCGACGCCGTACGCTTCGTGCCAGTTGCCGTCGGGGTCGCCGAGATCCCCGTCCGTTCCGACGGTAAAGACCAGGAGGGGAGGCCACGACGGGTCGAGCGATTGCGCGGCCCGCCGCCATGCGTCCCCGTCGCGGCCGACCAGCAGCACTAAGTGCGGGCCGAACAGGTCGATGGTCGAGATTGGCTCGTTGGCCCGCTTGAGCCAGACGTGAGGCGCCCGGCTTCCGGGCCGGGCCGTGGGCACATATTCGGTGACGGGGTCGTCGACCACGACACGTGGCGTGCCGTCCGGCACCACCGCCATCGACTGATAGCAAGCGCCGAAGATCAGCCCCTGCTCGTTGAGGAATTCCCGTCGCGGCAGGACGCCGCTTTGCCGCGCGTTGCGTCCCATCGACAAGGCGTTCGCCAATGAATTCTGGGTGATGATCTGCCCGAAGGGCTGGCGTTCGGCGTGGTAGCTGTCGAGCAGCTTGTCGTCGGCTTTTCCACGCAGCACGGCGGCGATCTTCCAGGCCAGATTGTGAACGTCCTGCACCCCGGTGTTGAGGCCGAAGCCTCCGGTCGGCGGCATCTCATGCGCCGCGTCTCCGGCCAGGAAGACGTCGCCGACGCGATAACGGTCGGCAACGATGGCGGACGCTTGCCACGGGCTGACGCCCAGCACCGATACGGCAAGGTCCGGCACGCCGACGCCTTTGCGGATCAGGGCTGCACAAAATTCCGGCGTGAAGTCCTG
The DNA here is from genome assembly GCA_963777475.1 of uncultured Alphaproteobacteria bacterium. Classification (GTDB taxonomy): domain Bacteria; phylum Pseudomonadota; class Alphaproteobacteria; order Rhizobiales; family Xanthobacteraceae; genus Bradyrhizobium. Next base: position 124,089 of record CAVZQX010000024.1, on the reverse strand, counting down.
CGGCCGCCAGCCGTATTTCTTGGGGCTGTGGATCAGGAAACCCCAGCGATCCCTGCCGTTGATCGTGAGGAAGGTGGCGCGCAGCTCTTCCTGCTCGACAAAATACAGCGCCGCAGGCCGATGTTCGACCCATCGGGTGAGATCGGCCTGGAACAGAATATTGACGCTGTCATACACGTTCTCCTCTCCAATCATCTTTACGCCCAGCGCGCGGCGCACGCGGCTTTGCGCGCCCTCGGCCGCGATCAGATAGCGCGCCTTGAAAGAGCTCTCGGCTCCGGTGCGTGCGATCGGTCAACGTGCCGGTGACCGCGCCGGGCCCTTGGCTGAACGAGGTCAACTCGGTATTGAAGCGCAGCGCTCCCGCTCCGCCTGCTGCCTCTGCAAATCGGCGGATGACCGGTTCGAGGTCATCCTGGGCACAGAGACAATTCCTGACGGGTGTCGCCGCCATGTTCTTCGCGGTGGCGCGACCAGGCACGCGGCGCTCGATCTCCTTGCCGGCAAGGGTTTCGGTCCAGACGATCAGCCCCAACCGTCCTTCCGCCAGTCCTGCGTCTCTGATCGCGGTATCGATGCCGCATTGCCGGAAGATTTCCATGGTGCGGGCATTGATCCCGCGTGCCTTTGGCGTCAGTGCCGTGCCCGGGTGACGTTCGACCAAGAGCGAGCGCACACCGTGTTGGGAAAGCAGCAGCGAGGCGGTGAGGCCGACCGGACCGCCGCCGGAAATCAGAACGGGGATGTCGAGCATCTCTTCTCCTTGTTCTTGTTTGGCTGCACGTAACGTGAATTATCCGAGATCCATCGGCTTGCCATGGGGTTCCCGGCGATAGGCGAAGATCGCGATCAGCGCCGCAAATTCGCAAGCCGCCAGGAACAGGAAGGCCGGCGCGATGGCATCGGCGGTCGCTTTCGGCGAGACCACGTCGTTACTTCCTGCGATCAGCGCCAGACAAACCGGTCCCAGAATCTTGCCGACGCCATTGGCGGCCTGAGCCAGTCCAAACGCGCGGGCGCCAAGCGGAACCGGAAACACCTCGACGACATACGGCGTCATGTTGGAGAACGAGCCGCTATAGAACGCCGCGCCAAAAATCACGAGCAGCGCAAACACCGACCAGCCCGCGATGAACTCGCGATAGAAGGCGAAGATCGCCAGCATGACCAGGACGGAGATGAACGTTCCGACCAGGGCGGCGCGGCGGCGCCCGATATAGAGCGGCAGAAACGAAAACAACACGCGGCCGAGTATCGAGGCGATGCTGGCGTAGACGAAGTATTGCGCGGCCTCGTGCGCCGTGATCTTCAGAAGCTGGGACAAGATGGTCGGTCCCCACAGGATCACGCCATAGGTGCCGGTCGATATCCCGATCCAGATCACGACGACCCACCAGAAGCGCCCCTGGTCCTGGAACAACTCCGACAACGATGCCGGCTTCCTGGCCGGCGCGATCGCCGTCGGCAACGCGACGCTGGCCTCGGGAACGCCAAGCAGCTTTGCGGCCTCACGCCGTGCGTCGGCATTGCGGCCGCGCGACAGCAGCCAGCGCACCGATTCCGGCGCAATCCACGCGATCAGCAGCGAAGTAACGATCGGCATCGCGCCGGTGGCGGCAACGCCGCGCCAGCCGATCACCGGCAACAGGCTCGCCGAAATCATCGCGGCGAACATCGTGCCGAGCGCGACCGGCACCACCATCATGCTGGAAACGAAGGTGCGGTATCTGGTCGGCGTGATCTCGACGACCAGAGGATTCTGGGCGCTGACCGCGGCAATCGATCCAAAGCCCACGACGAAGCGCAGCATCGAAAACAGGATCCAGGCGCCGTCCGGTGATCAGTGCGCATCCGGCGGCGCCGAGCGAAAAGATCATGCCGCCGCCCCAGATCATCTTCTTGCGCCCGATCGTATCGGCGAGCCGGCCGCCGACCAGCGAGCCGAAGATGGCGCCGACCCCCGACGATAGCAGCATCATTGCGCCCTGGCCGTAAGTGAGATGCCAACCCGGCGCGAGCACCGAGACGAGATATCCGACCAGGAAGAAGTCGTAGAACTCGAACATCTCCTGCAGGACGAGCAGTCCGATCGTCAGATAATAGCGCGGCGTGAGTTTGGACTGCTCGATTCCGCTGAGCCAGTCCTGCGCATCCCCTGTGGGATAACCTTGGCCCGCTCTCTGGATGCTGTCGGGAATGCTGCCTTGAACGGCGCCTTGGGCGTCGAGCGAAACATCGGCCATCTCTCTCCCCGGACGCCAGACTGCCCGCCGTCATGCGCAGCGGTTTAAGAGTGCCAAGACGATCCTCCACAAAATTAGCACCCACAGTTGAAAACACAATCGGGATCGTGGCAGTTGCACGCCGCACTGCGCGCCCGGCGGCTGCTCCGATCACGGCAATGACGTCGGCCTCGCTGCTGACAATTTTCCGATGCACGCGCCGCTGCCGAAGATTGAAACTGCCCTGATGACAAACGGGGTGCGCGGCGATAGCCTGCAGCAAAACAAAATTGATGGGAGGAGTGGCATGCCAGACGCAATGGTCGAAGCACGTGCTTTGGAAGCGACGAACAGCGGCGAGACGCATGAGGTCGACGTCGCGGTGGTGGGTGCCGGCTTTGCCGGCCTGTACCTTCTGCATCGCCTGCGCAAGGCAGGCTTCACAACGGTGGCATTGGAGGAGGCCGAAGACGTCGGTGGAACCTGGTACTGGAACCGATATCCCGGCGCACGTTGCGACATTCAGACCATCGACTACAGCTACACCTTCGATCCGGAACTCGAGCGCGCGTGGCAATGGTCGGAGAAATACGCGACCCAGCCGGAAATCCTGCGTTACCTCGGCTTCGTCGCCGACCGTTATGACGCTGCGGCGCGATATCCGCTTTCACACCAAGGTCGCGTCCGCGACCTGGGACCAAGTCGCAGAACGCTGGCTGCTCACGACCGACGATGGCGCGACGGTATCCTGCCGCTATTACATCATGGCGACCGGCTGTCTTTCCGCGCCCAAGCCGCCGGAGATCGATGGCGTCAAGGACTTCAAGGGCGAGGTCTTTTTCACCGGCCGCTGGCCGCATGAGCCGGTCAATCTCGCCGGCAAGCGCGTCGCGGTCATCGGCACCGGATCCTCGGGGATCCAGTCGATCCCGTTGATTGCCGAGCAGGCGGCCCATCTGACCGTGTTCCAGCGCACCCCGAACTTCGCACTGCCCGCCCACAACGGTCCTGCTCCAGCGGAGCGCTTGGCCTTGCTGGAAGGCGACCGCGCCGGCTACCGCGAGCAGGCCCGCTGGTCGCTCGCCGGTGTACCGTGGCCGCAACAATTGGCCGTGAGCTGGCAATTGAGCGATGCCGAGCGCCGCGAGCGATTTGAGAAGGCGTGGGCTGCCGGCGATCTTGTCTACATTCTAAGTCAGTTGTGGGCCGACCAGGGCGCCGATGTCGACGGCAATGCGCTGGTGGCCGAGCTGTTCCGCGAGAAAATCCGCGAGATCGTCAAGGACCCCGAGACGGCGGCGGCGCTCACCCCCCACGATCATCCGTTCGGGGCCAAGCGCCCGTGCCTCGATACCAACTACTACGCCACCTACAACCGTCCCAACGTCACGCTGGTGAACTTGCGGCAGGAGCCGATCACGTCGGTCACAGCTTCCAGCATCAAGACCGACAAGCGCACGTTCGACGTCGACGTCATCGTGTTCGCCACCGGCTTCGACGCCATGACCGGCGCCATCATGGCCGTGCATCCGATCACCGGCCGCGGCGGAAAATCGTTGTCCGACGTCTGGGCCAACGGCCCGCAAAGCTATCTCGGGCTTACCGTCGCAGGCTTTCCCAACCTGTTCATGATCACCGGCCCGGGCAGCCCGTCGGTGCTGTCGAATATGGCGGTATCGATCGAGCAGCACGTCGATTGGGTGGTCGACCGGCTGATTGCGCTGCGCGAGAAAGGCTTCACCACGATCGAGGCAACGGAAACCGCGCAGGCCGGCTGGGCGCGGCACATGGCCGACTGCTCGATGCTCACGCTGCATCGGCTCGCGAACACCTGGTACACCGGCGCCAACGTCCCCGGCAAGGCGCAGGCCCTGATGCCCTATACCGGCGGCGTCGGCCCCTACCGCAGCATCTGCAACGAGGTGGTCAGCCGCGGCATGCTCGGCTTCAGGCTCGACGGCCACAACGTCGCCGAACAATGCAACGACGGCGAGGTCGTTCGCCTGCAACCGGACGTGCGGCTGGTGCTGGGCATGCTGGAGGAGATGAAGCTGCCGCCGATCGAGTCGTTCGGAAGCCAGGGCGCGCGCGACTTCGTGGCTCAGTTCAACGCCAGCCGTCCTGCGGGGCGGCCGGTCGGCGAGGTCGTCGACGGCACGCTCCCCGGTCCCGACGGTACGCTGCCCTATCGTCTGTATCGGCCGGCGACGCCGGGGCCACATCCGATCGTGGTCTATTTCCATGGCGGCGGCTGGGTGCTGGGTGACGAGCAATCCGACGATCCGTTCTGCCGTGACATGTGCCGGCGCACCGGGATGATCTTCGTCAGTGTCGGCTATCGTCATGCGCCCGAACACCGCTTCCCGACCGCGGCAGAGGACGGCTTTGCCGCGGCGCGCTGGATCGCTGAGCACGCAGGCGAGCTGGGCGGGCAGGGCGGGCCGGTGCTGGTCGCGGGCTGGAGCGCCGGCGCCAACATCGCCGCCGTCACCTGCCAGCTGGCGCGCGACCGCGGCGGCCCTGAGATCGCAGGCCAGCTTTTGGTCTGCCCGGTCACCGACTGCACCTTCGATCGCCCGTCCTACAACGATAATGCGGCGGGTTACTTCCTGACGCGCTCGCTGATGTACTGGTTCTGGGACCTCTACTGCTCGCCCGCCGATCGTACCGATCCGCGCGCCTCCCCGCTCCGGGGCAAGCTAAAGGGCCTGCCGCCGGCTTTCGTGGTCACCTGCGAGTTCGATCCGCTGCGTGACGAGGGTACAGCTTACGCCGAAGCGCTGGCTGCCGCGGGTGTGCCGGTCGAGCAACTCAATGCGCGCGGCCACTTCCATTCGTCCTTTACCATGGTCGACATGGTGATCACCGGCGTCAGCGGGCGCGTGCGGATGGCCGAGGCTTTGCGCCGGTTCGCTGGCCTTCCCCCGGGAAGGCGGCAAGGTGACGAAGCTGTCCGACCTCATCGGACGGCCTCGCCGCACGAGATCGCAGCGGCTGCAAAGTAGCACGCAAAGCCGGACTAAACGCCGAACTCGCGAAGGCGCCCGGCATCGACGACGCGCCCATGGCTGATGATGAGGCGAGGCGGCGCGTGATCGCGAAGCGCCTCGGTGACATCGGGATAATCGAGGACGACCAGGTTGGCCTGACAGCCGGCCTCAAGGCCATATCCCTTGAGGTTCATCGCCCTTGCCGCGCGCGCCGTGATCATCTCATGCAGCGTGTCGATCTCGTGTTGCTTGGTCATCCAAAGCAGATGCGAGGCCAGGAATGCGACTTCGAGCATGTTGTTCCTGCCGAACGGATAATACGCATCCGAGATGTCGTCCTGGCCGAGGCAGACGTTCACCCCCGCAGCCAAGAGTTGCTTCACCGGCGCATGCAGCGGACCAGTGTGAGGGTCACTGACGATGCCGATGCGGGCTTTCCGCAACAGCTCGGTCAATTCGTCAAGATAGCTCTCGGGATACAGTGCCATCGCCCGGCAATGATGCGCGAGCGCTCGCCCCTCGAACCCGCGGGCGAGGGCCTGCCGGGCCATCATTTCCAGCGTTCGCATGCGGGCGTCGCCGACGTCATCCAACAGCATGGAAATGTCGGCGCCGAATTCGGCGGCGAGATCGAAGCAGAATTCGACATGCGCCTGGGCATCGGCCGCGGTCGGCTCGATCCACGGAATGCCGCCGACGATATCGGCGCCCATCGCCATGGCTTCGCGCATCAAGACGTCGGCGCCCGGCTCGCGGATCAGTCCGTCCTGCGCGAATGCGACAACCTGGATATCGACGACGCCGCGGAACTGGTTGCGGATCGCCAGCAGCGCCTTCACGCCCTCGAGCCGCGCCTTGGTGTCGACGTCGGCGAAGGCGCGAATGTGGAGGTTGCCGTATAATGCCGCCAGCGCCACCGCTCTCTGGGCATTTGGGATGATCCAGGACGAATTGTAGTTGGCCTTGACCGCCGCCGCATGATCGATCGCTTTCGCAGCGTCGCTCATGCCGGCTGCATGATACGCCTCGATCGCCGCCTCGGACATCATCGGTCGGGTCCACACCTTGCAGAGATGCAGATGCGGATTGACATAGGCTGGTGTGACCAGGTTGCCCTTCGCGTCCACCGTGCGGTGGGCGCTGATGCCGCGGCATTGGCCGACCTCGACGATGACGCCATCCGAAATCGCGATACTTGCAAGCGCCTCGGCCCGCCCAAGCAGGCGCGCATTCTCGACGACTATATCGGCCATTCCGGACATCCGTCATTCCTCGATGCGACACATGCGGTGTTGCAGGCAAGAAAAGTGCCGATCTCATTGGGTCGATCGGAGGCGGTCTCGGCCCTCGACAGTCTGTCGCCGTTGACCCGCACCCGACATCAGCCGAATGCGGGGGAAACGGAAATGACCCAGACCGAAGGCTACTCGCGTGATGCAACCGCTTGTCTAGCGAGTAGTCGCTCACATCACCTCGACTTCAGAATGCAACCTGGGTTCGCATCGCAAGCGCGTCGAATTTCGCACCGGCGTCACCGAAGTTGGTGGGGCTGATCTGCTTGCCGATGGTGCCGTGAAGGTAATTGAGCATCAGCCGGACGTTGCGATTGGCATACCAGTTCAGCCCCAATGTATAGACCGTCTGTCGCCCGCCGGCGACGCCGTTCGCGGTGGCGAGTTGATCGTTGAGATCGACGGTGCTGAAGCGGCCGGCGATCTCCCACGCGCCCCAGCCGCCGCCGCTCAGTGAGAACGGATTTGCTGGCAAAATGCCGCCATAGGAGGCGCTGCCTGCATTGTAGCGGCGGGTTTCGCCGGTCAGGGCATAGGCCACCTCGCCATAGCCGCCCTGGAATTTCAGGCTGGGCAGCGGGGCGAAGGCGTTGCGGTCGACATTGTACCAGAAATATTCGCCCTGAAAGAACAGAGGCCCGTATGTGCCGGCCGCTTCGGCGCTGTAGACTTGGGCGCCCGATACGTCGGCGAGCGCGCCGGTCGTGACCAGCGTGGTCGGGTCGATGCGAAGCTCCGGACGGTCGCTCAGGGTCAGCGTTTGCGTGTTGGCGATCAGGTTGTGCGGCGGCTGGATCAGCCATTGGGCATCGGCGCCGATATGCAGCGAGTAGTCCTTGCCGCTGACGACCTGACCCGCGGCGCGGGCCACCGCGCCATATTGCTCCGTGGTGCCGGGCGGATTGACGCTTGAAGCGGAGTGGATGGCTCCGGTGGCGGGTCCGGTCACATAGGCTCCGGCCCAGAACCTGTCGTCGTACCAGCGCGCGCCCGCGGTCGAGCGGAAGTCGCCGGCGGCGATATTGGTGGCGATAACGCCGGAAGAGGCTCGCTCCATGAGCGGGATGTCATTGGAGCTCATTGCTTCGTCCAGGGTGTAGGGCAGGTCCATGACGCCGCCTTCGACCGCGAGCGTGCCGCCCAACGGCTTGATACCGGTGTAGCTGAGATAAGCGTTTTCAACGCCGGACAAGCCGCCACCCGGCAAGAACCCGACGGCTGCACCGCCAACGCTGGCCGTGCTGTCAAATCCGTCCGAAGAACCGCCGAAATCGTAGATCAGTGCGTAATTCCAGTCGCCCAGGAACTTGCCGATCACCCCGATCCGCGCCCGACGGAGATTGTCCCCGTCATCGAGGCGTTGCGGGGAGGTGGCCGCGGTATTGGGCCGGTAGTTGTAGCCGCCGACATCGAAGTGCACCCGGCTGGTGATGGCAACGCAATTGAGATTGTCGGCCGTACAAATGGTCGGCCGGTTGCCCGGCATCGAGACGACGACGTCGGACGGCGCGACGGTCGCCTTGACCGGGATGGCGGCGTTGGCGTTGGCTACGGTGACCTTGGCGTCTGCCTTTGCGTTGGCTTTCGCGGCCGCCGTCGTATTGGCCGCTGTCTGTTTCTGCAACGCCTCGAGCTTCCGCTCCATGAGAACAAGTTGTTGTTTTAGTGCGGCAATCTCGGTCTCAGGGCTTGCCGCCGACTGAGCCCGCGCTTCCTTGATGGTGACCGTGGTGAACGAAGTGGCCGCGATGATCGCGACAGAAGTTAGTCGATTGATACGCATCTCTAGCTCCCCATGAGATTGTGTTCGTAATCATACGCGACGGCAAACGCCCGGAAATGACCACGTCATGACAAGCAAATCGTTCGGTGGCCAACTGTGATGTTAGTGCAACATCGCCGTGATGCTTCGAAGCAATCCATCACCGAAGCTGTCGATCATTCCAGGTGAAATTATCCGTTGGAATGATTGCCGGACGGAGCACGCTTTGTCGGCCCTCCGCGATCGCCCTTTGATCGTCGTGAAGCGAAAGGGAGTTCTGTTGTGGCCGGTCCTTAGCGACGGCAACTTGCGCGAGGCAATGAACGGCCCCGATGCATTCTGCGGCGCGCCATCCAATCCTGAAACGCTATTTAATGGTGCCAATAGACCCGCGAGCCTAGATCACGTGCAGCACCAGCTCTGTCGAGGGCAATCAGTCGTCCTGCTCCCTGGGAATAAAGCTGTTGCTGGTTCAGTCACCTCATCTGAGCATTGAACAAAACTCACCGCGAAGAAAGACGAATGACCCCGTCGTCGGCCATGGTGGCTGATTGAGCGGATCCGGAGAACGAGACATGAACATCAGTCACAAGTTGATCACGCTGGGCCTTGCATTTAGCTTGCTCGACAGCACGTGCGCGTTAGCAAGGCCGGCGCCGCATTTCGAAATTGGCTATCTTTCGTGCAAGAAAGCGAGTCATGTTCCGACAGCAAAAACATCCGGCACGACCGGCTATGCCGGTCATGCGTCAACTAATTCGGATCGAGATTGGCCGGGCGATATGATCTTGGGGTAACTCCCGATCACGCCGTGCCAAGAGATCACGAACTTCTACTTTGGCATTTCGCGGCTTGGCCGACAAAACTCCAAGCTAACTTCTGGATTTGCCGCTGCCGCTTTTGTCGCTGGCGCGTCGCAAGGCTTCGGCCAACGCCCCGCCACCCGACGGCTCCGGCGCCTTGCGCGATGCCGACGACGACTTCGTCGACGCTCGGGAACCACCCCGTGGCGCCGCAGCCTCGCTCTTGCCGCCGGATGGTTCGTCCAGACGCAGCGTCAGCGCGATGCGCTTGCGGGCGACGTCGACCTCGAGCACCTTGACCTTGACGATGTCGCCCGACTTCACCACCTCGCGCGGATCCTTGATGAAGGTCTTCGACATCGCGGAGATGTGCACCAACCCGTCCTGATGCACGCCGATATCGACGAAAGCGCCGAACGCCGCGACGTTGGTGACGGCGCCTTCGAGGATCATGCCGCGCTTGAGATCCTTCAGCGTCTCGACACCCTCCTTGAACACCGCGGCCTTGAAGGTCGGGCGCGGATCGCGGCCGGGCTTCTCCAGCTCGCGCAGAATGTCGGTCACGGTCGGCAAACCAAAGCTGTCATCGACGAAACTTTGCGGCTTGAGCTGGCGCAGGATTTCCGCATTGCCGATCAGCGCCTTGATGTCGCTCTTGGTCGCGGCAATGATCTGGCGCACGATGGGATAGGCCTCCGGATGCACGCCGGAGGCATCGAGCGGATCGTCACCCCCGGTGATGCGCAGGAAGCCGGCGCATTGCTCGAACGCTTTCGGCCCGAGCCGCGGCACCTCCTTCAGCGCCTTGCGCGACTTGAACGGGCCGTTGGCGTCGCGGTGCTGGACGATGCTCTGCGCCAGGGTGGAACCGATGCCCGACACCCGCGCCAGCAGCGGCGCGGAGGCGGTGTTGGCGTCGACTCCGACCGCATTGACGCAGTCCTCGACCACGGCATCGAGCGAGCGTGCCAGCTTGCTCTCGCCAAGGTCATGCTGATATTGCCCGACGCCGATCGCCTTCGGATCGATCTTGACCAGCTCCGCCAGCGGATCCTGCAGCCGCCGGGCGATCGACACCGCGCCGCGCAGGGTGACGTCGAGCTCCGGCAATTCCGCGGACGCAAAGGCCGACGCCGAATAGACCGAAGCGCCGGCTTCCGACACCACGATCTTCGACATCTTCAGGTCCGGCAAGCAGCTTGACCAGCTCGATGGCGAGCTTGTCGGTTTCGCGCGACGCGGTGCCGTTGCCGATCGCGATCAGCTCGACGCGATGCTGCTCCGCGAGCTTGCCCAGCGCCGCCAGCGCTTCGTCCCAGCGCCGCGCCGGCTCGTGCGGATAGATCGTGGTGGTGGCAACCACCTTGCCGGTCGCATCGACGACGGCGACCTTGACGCCGGAGCGGAAGCCGGGATCGAGGCCCATCGTCACGCGCGCGCCCGCCGGCGCCGCCAGCAACAGGTCGCGCAGATTCGACGCGAACACGCGCACCGCTTCCTGCTCGGCCGCGGTCCACAGCCGCATCCGCAAGTCGATGTTGAGATGGACCTGGATCTTGGTGCGCCACGCCCAGCGCGCGGTCTCCATCAGCCATTTGTCGCCGGCGCGGCCCGAATCGGAAATCGCAAAGCGCTGCATGATCTTCAGTTCATACGAGCTGATCGCGGCCGGCGTAGCGGCGACCGGCTCGGGCAGGATCTGCAGGTCGAGGATCTCTTCCTTCTCGCCGCGGAACATCGCGAGGATGCGGTGCGACGGCAGTTTGGTGAGCGGCTCGCTGAAATCGAAATAATCCTTGAACTTCTCGCCCTCGGTTTTCTTGCCGCGGCGCACGGTGGACGCCATCAGCCCGCTCGACCACATCTGCTCGCGCAGCGCGCCGATCAGGTCGGCGTCTTCGGCGAAACGCTCGACCAGAATGGCGCGCGCGCCATCGAGCGCGGCCGCGGCATCGGCCACCTGCTTGTCGACATTGATGAAGGGTACGGCCGCGGCCTCCGGATCGTTCTCCGGCTGCGTCAGCAACAAATCGGCCAGCGGCTCCAGCCCCGCCTCTTTGGCGATCTCGGCCTTGGTGCGGCGCTTCGGCTTGAACGGAAGATAGATGTCTTCGAGACGACCCTTGCTGTCGGCCGCGAGAATCGCCGCTTCGAGTGCGGCATCGAGCTTGCCCTGCTCGCGGACGGAATTGAGAACCGCCATGCGACGTTCTTCGAGTTCGCGCAGGTAATTCAGGCGCTCCTCCAGATTGCGCAATTGCGCATCGTCGAGCGAGCCGGTGATCTCCTTGCGGTATCGCGCAACGAACGGAACAGTGGCGCCGCCGTCGAGCAGCGCCACCGTCGCCTCGACCTGTTGTTCCCGAACGCCTAGTTCTTCGGCAATCTGCCGATAGATGTTTGCCACGTGGAGTCTTTCCGAAGCCGTCGAGCTTTCCGAAGCCGTCGCGGCGGGTGAATCAACAACCGCCGGAGCGACGCTTATGGACCATCGCCGATCGCCTCATCAAGCCGCAGCACCAAACAAATTGATCTGTGGATGGACGTTGTTCGGGTTCCAGCTCGTGCCGTCGAGCCGGGCGGGCAATGGGGCTACCCAGGCGGACCAGGGGCAACGGCGGCATCCGGCCGTTTTATGGTCCGTTTGGAGCAGCATGGTGCCCGCCGGGTTACCACCTTGGGCCATATCGGCATGCGTGTTGGCCGGGCGTCTGAGACAGGAATCGCAGGATGGATTGTCGCGTGCTGTCGGACGAGCCGGTTTAGCAACGTCGCCACCAATGAGGGAAACAAGGCCCGAGAAGCACAGCGTCTCGGGCCGTTAGCCGTGTCCTGATTCACAAAAGTTTCGTATCGCGAAATCGGAATTGTCTCGACTTCCGGACATGGATGGAATCTAGTTCCCGCATCATCGCCCCGCCTTCGGCTGCTATCGGTGACTGAGAGTATTGTGCTCCCGCCTTAACGCGAGGACACGATCGTGCGTCAAGTTCCATTCGAAAATGGGTACCGAGCTTCTCGGTATGGGTGCGTCATTGTCCCGAGTGCGACCGGGCACCCGTCATGAAAATCGAGACTATCAAGCCCGCGATGTCTGGCGGTTACGACGTGGTCGTCCGCGAATGTCGGCAGTGCGGAAAAGAGATGATTGATCCGATGAACTAAGGAGGGGCTCGCCGAAAGGAGCACGCTGATGGATTGGTTCATTCACCGCGAAAACCTGGCTCTCTACAAAAAGCGGCTCGCCGAAACCAAGGACGACGCCACACGCGAGATTCTCGCGAAGCTGTTGGCGGAGGAAATGGCTAACGAGCCTCCCCCGAAAGCGCGGAAGTAAGCCCCGCAATTGGCGGCTTCTTTCATATCAAGCCAAGCCCGGAATGTCTCGCATGGCGCGAAGCCGCAAGCAATTTCAAAAATTGGCGGCAATCAGATCGTAAGAACCTCTGCTTCCGCGAACATAGATCTTGGCGGCTGCGGCGCAGATCAAGTCACGGTTCGAATCGAACGCGTTCAAAAAACCCGACGCATCGAGGAGAGCATCTGGTTGAATCCGCCTCAAGGCATCTTCGCTTATGAAAAACGATGCCTCGATGGCGCTGTCGTGTCCCCAAAACCGCACCGCGCGCCGGGTCCTGTCATACGAACGGCTTTGGTTTGGAAAATCAATCATGTGATCGATACTGATCAAATCGTCGTCGATCCACGATCGTTCTTACCGGAATTGGAATCAACGAACCGCTCCTGCCGGACAGGTGCTGCAATATTCGCGCGTGGTCCTGTCTGAGCGACTTGATGCCCTCAACCCACTGCCGTTCAATGCGGCGAAGGAAGCTCAATGGATATTTACCGGTCATTTGGTCAGCTCCGCTGACACGCTCTCTCGCGTGCTTTGTAGGGTTAAGCCATTAGATAGGCGCTGATTTCGCTTTTGCGAGTCGCCCGCGCAAAATGCAATCGCCGCATGGCGTCACAGCCGGCTTTTCCAATCTCGGAATAACTGGGCTGTCTTGAGCCAGATCAAGGCCATCAGGGACCGACAGGCACAGGACTTAATTGCGATAGTTTCCTCTAGCCGTGGAGAGACAGATGAGCCTTCCGAGATTGTGGACTACGAGCCAAGAGCTGGACCCATTCCGGTTGATGCGGCGCGAAATGGAAAATGTATTTCGCGCTTTCGGTCAAAATCCGCCTTCGCCGGACATTGGCGCCGGCGCGCCGGCAATCAGTGTGGCGGAAACCAATGATGCCTTCGAAGTGACAGCCGAGCTTCCCGGCGTGGACGAGAAGGATATCAAGGTCAGTCTTGACGATAACCAGCTGGTTATCTCCGGCGAGAAAAAGGCGGAGAGCACGAAAGAAGAAAAGGACTGGCATGTCGAGGAGCGCAGCTACGGCTCGTTCTATCGATCGATGTCCTTGCCTTTCGAGCCGGAAGACGGAGCCGTCGAAGCGCATTTCGACAAGGGTGTGCTGCGTCTCACGATCAAGAAGCCCGCCAAGGCGGTGAAGACCACCAAGACGATCGATATCAAGACGGGCGCTCCGCCGAGCCCGAGCCCTGTATCGAACAAGGCCGCGGCACCGAGCAAGGCAGCCTAGTCCTGCACGATCGTTGCGGGAACCCGGCGACCCGAACTTGAAAGCCAGTTCGGGTCTCCGGATTTTGTCGTTCACGGTTTTCGATGCGCGGCTTTTGCGACCACATGAGGGTTCCAATGAAAAAGCCAGTTCTATCAATTGACGAGCCTGAGCCGAAGAAGCCAACGCGAGCCGATAGGCCTCCGACCGAAGGCTTCGTGGTGATCGTCGACAGTCATTTCAAGTCGGAGTTCGATACCGTCGAAGCTGCGGAAGCTTCGGGTCGGAAGCTGAAGTCGACTTATCCGATGCTGCAGATCGAAATCTATGACGCCGCTACAAAGCGCCGAACTCCGTTGAGCTAAGAAACATTTCGCATCGTCATGACCGGGAGCGGAAAATGGCTCTGCTGAAAAGAGAACTGTATCGTCAGGTAACAGGCCCCGAGATCACACATGAGGATCGTTTCGCCCTTGTCTTTGATACAGACAGCAAAAGTTTGTATGTCGAGCGAGAGGTGGTGCATTTGGAGGCCGGCGTTGGCGGCAAAATCGACTACCAAACAGCAACAATGGATATTGCGGATTATCTCAGGCGAGGCGGGCAAACCGCCGGCCACCGCGAACTGTGGCGCTTGCTGAGAACAATCTTCAAAGAGGACAGCGAGAGCGCGGAATACCCGGACGGGAAATCGGTCGCGGCTGGTGGACGAATGTCAAATTCATGATCGTGGAGCATCACTTCTGATTTTGGCAGTTGGCGAGTTCTGAGCCTTTCCTCTCTCCTTGCAGGGATGGCTCAATCGTTGAGTGGGACGAGCAAGGTCTCACCTGTCGCAACGAGGTGTCGCTCGCCCGGTTCGTCCTCGGCGAACAATTCAGCCTTCGCGAAGATTTGTCTGCGGCCTGCCCTCACCGTCGTGCCCTTGGCGACGAACAGGCGGCCGACCGCCGGCCTCAGGCAGTTCATCGAGAAATGCGAACGCGGTAACCTGCCGACTACGGTGGATTCGGTAACGCAGCGCCTGGGCGCGCCCGCTGAAGCGCATCCAAGCAAGTTCCGGCCGTTTCGCGGATGTCCCCGGCGCACTTTCGTTGTTCACAACCACGAAGCTCGCGCGATTTGCGCTTTATGAAACGGCATGTTTTGTTACACGGGAGAAGACGGCTGCTGAAACAATGGGTTAGCTTTGTGAGCAGGACGATACACGCGGTGGGTGGAATTGCGGTGCGCAAGGGCTCGCGGCCGCGGGTGGCGGTCGTTCAGCGCAGCAAGGACAAGCTCTGGGTTTTGCCCCGCGGCAAACTCAGGCGGGACGAGCGTCCAGTCAGCGGTGCGCGGCGCGAGGTCGTTGAAGAAACCGGGTTTCGCGTCGAAGTATGCGAGTTTCTCGGCGTCATCACCTATCAGGCGCGCGGTGGGCCGAAGGTGGTGCGGTTCTGGCTCATGCAGGCGGAGGCGCAGCCGAGCTACAAAGTGATGAAGGACATCGTCGCGGTTGAATGGCTGCCGCTTGCGGCGGCGGTCAGGCGTTTGAGCCATCCGCTGGAAAAGCTATTCCTGATCAATGTCGGCCGCCATGCGATCCGGTCGAGAGGCCCGCAAAGGCGCCGCAAGGCGAAGGCGCCCGCCACCAAGGCCAGGCCCCAGCGGCGGAGATCGATCCGCCGCTGACGATCCGCGGTTCGTTCGACCAACAAGGTTCATCGCGCTCAAGACTTACTGCGTCATTAAACCCTCATGGTGAGGAGGCGCGCTTGCGCCGTCTCGAACCATGAGAACCCGCTGGTGGCCTCGTCCTTCGAGACGCTTGCTCGCGCAAGCTCCTCAGGATGAGGAGAAAAAGCTGGTTATGACGCAGTAGGACTAGGCCTGCTGCTCCGCTGCCGGTGCTGCGATGCTGCTCCGGCCCGGTGACTTCCAGAACGCTTTGGCGCGCGCGAAGCGAGCATGCGCCTTGCGCGCGCGATCGAGCAGATTCTCGATCTGCGCCTGTTGATCCCCGATGATGAGGCCTGCGGCAAAGGCGCGGTGGCGGCTTTGCTCCTCCGTCAAACCCCTTGCATGACCTTCGATGATATCCGTGAAAAGCGCTTTGTGCGTCACGATGTCGTTGACCCGGCCCAGGCAATTCTGCAGTTGCATCAACGATGATCTGATTTTCTTGCACTGCTTGGCAGATTTCTTGCCATGGTACACGCCGGAAAAAAACTCGGTCGCGTAGCGGGCTTTCTTGACCTGGATGCGCAGCCTGTGTAGTTGCTCCGGATCAAGATCGTTGATCATTGCGCCCCGTCGCCTGATCCTTTTGCAGCGATGCGAGAGCTGCGCGGCGGCATACATCTCGATCGGCATTTCACGCCGTGCGCGCATCAGCGCATCTTCCGAAGTGCTCCAGGGACCGGCCTCGACCCATTCCGAGGTGTCGAGAACGAGGCTGCGGAATCGAGCCGACTGAACCGCCTGTTGCGCCTGCGCATAGCTCTTGAGACGCTTGCGCGTGAACATGTTGCTGATGCTGGCAAGCCCCGGCTCCTTTGCATGCCGCTTCCGCAATGGCTGGATGACTTCGAACAGAAGCGTATCCAAATTGCGCGCGGGGCCCAATTCCTGTGCGAGCCATCTCAACTCGGTCTTGATCGCCTCGGTTCGATCGTCGGCCACGACCGCGGCAAACAGCGAAATGGCGGCGCGCAGCCGGCGCAGTGCGACGCGCATTTGATGCACCGCATTCCAATCCCGGCCCATGATTGCAGGTACGTTCGCGACCAAATGGCGCAAGCAGCCTCTGCCAACCAGCGCGAATGCGTGGCCGGCAGTCATTCCAGCGCTCAACTGCGGATCGCGTGCTGTCTCGGCGGCGACCGCTGTTTGCTCGACCAGTTCATAGCCGCGCTCGGATTTGCTTTTAAAAGCGAGATGAGCTGGTACGATATTGAGTATATCGCGCGCGATCTTGAAAAGGTCGGCGTAGCTGCCGTGCTTGAGCTCAAGTTCGATCTCTGAGACCGGGCGCGAAGAGGCGTTCGCGAGAATCTGCCCCTCGTCGATCGCCATGACGATGTCGGCGCCATTGCCGTTCAGGTGATAGGCCGTGCGTTCGAATCGGGTCTCAAACACCGGTTTCAATGTCTCGCGTACGTCGTCGACGAGAATTCGCCCGAGATCCGTGTCCTTCACGCCGGAGAGGTCCGGCTGATCGCCCTCGATCGCCTGCTCCCACTCGGATCGCTCGAAGAAACCGACGCCGTGATCGGTCGACTTGATGGTCTGAACGCGCTTGTCTCCGATATGGCGCACCCGCAGGTTGAACCCGTGATCGCGCAGAAAAAGATCGGGAGAATCAAAATAGGTGGAATCCAGCGTTTCGTGCGTAGGGCTATGAAGTGCGCCGACAAAATCGGGGTGATTTCGGAGTGCAACAATATCCTCGGGGGCGACCCAAAGCTTCAGCTCAACTTCCGTTGGATTGCCGACCATTTCGAATTGCCGATTGAGAATTGATGTGTCCCGGTGTCGTCCACCCCACCAGCGACCGTCATAAAACTATCACACAATGGCAGGCCGGGTACGAGCCTTGCGGTTGCCCCCGGCATTCTTTTTTTACCGCCGTCACTTGACGGCGGAATGGGGCGTGCTTTTCGCGGCCGAAAGCAATTTTATTACGGCAATCACCCCGCGGTTGATGCTACTGCGTCACAATCGCTTTTCCCCCGATCCTGAGGAGCTTGCCCGAGCCAGCGTCTCGAAGCACGAGGCGCGGAAATCGGCCTCATGGTTCTCCAAGCGATGCGAAGCATGGTCCGGCGACGGCGCGTACACGCGCCTCCTCACCATGCGAGTTTGCCTCCTCGCCATGAGGATTTAATGACGCGGCAGGATTAACCCCGTGCCGTCCGGCTCCGACCGGATGCGCGTATCGGCAATGGTCATGAACGCGGGTGGCTTGAGCCGCGAGCCGAACACGGCTGCCCGCCGCGCGCAGGTCGGGTTCGCGCCAGCGCAGGGTTTTGAGGGCTTCGTGACGGCTGATGGTTGGAATATAGCACGAAATCCGGGCCGATGACGCCCGGGCAGCGCTGGCTGATTTCCGATTTTCAGAAATATGTCTTGACGCCGAGCCCAAATCAGCAATATAGCGATCTGGTCCCGTCCCTCAGAGGGGCGTTGCGCAACGTCACGGACGCGGAGCGGGATGCGGTGGACGCAGCGGTGTCGCGAGACGAGCGATGCTGAGGCGGACGGCGAAGTCGTGTGGTCCTGACGCCCCGACGCTGGCGTTAAGGTCGCGGGTTCATCCCGCGAACGACGGGGGCAAGAAAGCCCGGTCCCCGGGGAGATCACGTATAAGCTGTTAAAACCATTGCGTGGGGAATGCCGGATGTATCCGGTGCCTCCGCTGTGAATACTCGTGTGCATACTAAAACTACAAAGCGCACACGAGGCTGCGGGTGCATTGGGCACCCGGCATTCCCCGCGCCCTCTGATTTATTTCGGGGGCAAGATCATGCATCCCCCGGGCGGATCGCGCCGCGGGAATGCGGATTCATATCCCTTGGTCGTCATGCCCCGCTTCATGCGGGGCATCCAATACGCCGTGACGTCTCGCTAAGCGAGGACCGTCTCTGGAATACTGGATCGCCCAGGTCAAGCCGGGCGACGACGTCGGAGTAAGCTGTATGAAAATCAAATCAGCAATGACGCTTTCTTTGACCCTTCCCTGGAGGGCCATGGAGGAGAGAGTGAAGCGCGAGCCTACGCCTTCACCGACGGCCGCTGCCCGACGCGGGCGAACCAGGCGGCGATGTGGGTGTTGGCGGGATCGAGCGGCTGGCCGACCAGGTTGCCGAAATCGATCCAGCAATAGAGCAGGATGTCGGCCAGCGTGAAGCGGTTGCCGCAGAGATATTCCCGCCCGTCCGCCATCTGGCCGTTCAGCCATTGCAGCCGGTTGGCCGCGACCTTCTTCAGTCCCGCTGACGCTTCGGGCGCAACGGGAATCCGCTTTTCGAAGAATTTCGCCCCCTCGCCGTAGCGGTAGCCATTGGCGAGCGGCTCGGCGATGTTGAGATCGACGCGGCGGGTCCACATCCGGCATTCGGCGCGCTGCTCCGGCGTCGATCCGATCATCGCAGGCGAGGGCTGCTTCTCCTCGAGATATTCGCAGATCGCGGTGATCTCGGACAGATAGCTGCCGTCGTCGAGTTCGAGCGTCGGCATCTGGCCATGCGGGTTGCGCTTCAAATGCGCGTCCTGGCGGTTTTCGCCGCCGCGCAGGTCGACGGTCTGTTTGGGCATCTCGATGCCTTTCTCGGCCATGAACATCCGGACAATGCGCGGGTTCGGCCCGATCGAGTTGTAAAGCTTCATCTCTTTCTCCCTGCTTTTCTTGCTTGCCGTTGCAGCTTTTTGAACAGGCCGGCGGGCGGTTTGTCAAACCAATGGAAGAGCCCTAGCCATCGTCGAGCTTGTTGAGGTCGCGCACCGATTGCATGATCGGCTCGAAATTCGAGCGCGCATCGAGCGCGTCGAACAATTGCGCGGTGTCCGACAACAGCCCGTGCGACCGCTGGATCGCGATCTGGACGTCGTCCTGCGGGGTGTCGGAGAGGCGGCCGTGGCCGGACAACAGGATCTTCGAGTTGAGCCCCTTGATCCGCTCCAGCGACTGGATGTAGTCGGCGATGCTGCCCGACCCGAACACGCCGCCCATGACGCCGCCCGGCATCAGCGTGTCGGCCGCGAACAATAGCCCCTTGTCCTGGTCGAACAGCGTGATGCAGGCCGAGGTGTGGCCGGGCGTGTACATCACGTTGAGGCGGAAATTGCCGAGGTCGATCAGGTTGCCTTCTTCCAGCCAGATGTCGACATCGATCGGCCCGTTCGGCTCGTTGAACATCTTGCGCAGCATCGAGAAGTCGTCGCGCAGCATGATCTTGTTGGCGGCGAGCCGGTGCGCGGCGATATAGGTGCGGCCGGCGAAAAGATGGGCCGCGCCGATATGGTCGAGATGCTCGTGGCTCAGCACCACCATGTCGATCTTGTCCGGCGTCACCCCGACGTGGCTCAGGCAGGCCAGCAAGTGCGGATAGTTGCTCGACAGCCCGACGTCGATCAGGATAGTTCGCCTGCTGCCGATCACGAGATAGACATTCGCCGCGCGGTTCTTGAAGCGGACCTGGTAGACGTCGGGCGCCGCCTGGATCAGCGTGCAAACGTCGCCGTCGAGCAACGTCTTGAACGGGCTCGGCCGGCGCTCGCTCATGGGTTGCCTGCGGCGCGGTAAGTGCGATCGTTGGAGAGGCGTAACCGCTTGCTCAGCGCATCCATGATCATCAGCGCGAAGGCCGGCTGCTGGCTCACCAGATAGACGAAGCGGGCGTGATTGATCCGCATCACACGGGTGCCGGGCGCGGCCGCGATCGCCGTGGCGGAACGGGAGGAGCCGTCGATGACGGCCATCTCGCCGAAGAACTCGCCCTTGCCGAGCGTCACGATGACGGTCTTGCTGGCACCGGTGACCTTGGCGATCTCGACTTGGCCATCGAGCACCACGAACAGTTCGCGCCCGGTCGAGCCTTCCTCGAAGATGACCTCGCCGACATCAAATTCATTGATGCATTTCTCGATGGCCATGGCGCCCCCTGCCTTCTTTACTGGCTGGTCCGTTTGGCCATGTTAATCGGGAAAAGGCGTCGCGCAAACGACGCAGGCGGCGCGGCCGGCCCTTTTGCGCGGGGCAACATGGCCCGATTGAGGCAGCCTCTGCCACGCCGATACCGCGATATGGACCAAAATCGGCCCCGGAAGAGTCCCTAAAATTTAGGTAAGGCCAACGGTAACTCGGGCGCCGGTAAGGAATTCGCAAGCAATAAAAGTTACCAAATGGTCAATCTTTTCTGGAGACCTTGAACGTGAGCGAACAACAGGCTGAGCAAATCCAAGGTGAAGCCGGTTCTGCCGGTGCCGGGGAGGCCGCTCCCAAGGTTTCCCTGAGCGGCAAGCCGTTCGGGACGACCGCGCTGGCTGCCGCCGAGATCGAATCTCCGCAGATCGCGCCCGACCAGGAAGAGACCACCCCGAAGCCTGACGTGCCCAAGATCGAAGCTGTGAAGGTCGAGCCTGCCAAGGCTGCTGCCAAGATCGAAGCCGTCAAAACCGAAACTGCCAAAATCGAAACTACGAAGGCTGAACCTCCCAGGATTGGCGCTCTGAAGGCTGAGGTTCCCAAGTTCGAAGCTCCTAAATTTGAGGCTCTCAAGGCTGAAGCTCCCAAGATCGAGGTTGCCAAGTCTGAAGGAGCCAAGTCTGAAGCTGCCAAGGCTGAAGATGCCAAGGCTGCGGCTTCCAAGGTTGGCGCGCCAAAAGTCGAAGCTTCCAGGCTAACAACTGGCAGGGCCGAAGCTGCCAAGGGCGACAATTCGAAGGCTGGTGTGGTCAAGCCCGAAGTACGGCGCTTCCCCGCCAAGCCGACGATGCCCACGATCATGTCGCCGCCTGGCGATCGTTACTGGCGCAACAAGGGCGATGATGCGGAGCCGGAGCTGGAGCCTGGACCGGTTTCACCCCCGCCCGGCAATCGCCCATTTGTCGCGATGGCGCTGGCGCTGACGGTGGCAACGGTGGCCGGCGCGCTGGGCGGGGCGCTTGCGACCGCGGGCCTCAGCCACTTTGGTGGCGAGGGTGCGGGCAGCGCAGTAGCCAGCGCCGCAGATCCGGCGCTCGAAGCCTCGGTGGCGCGGATCGACGCTGAAATCGCTCGCGCTGAAGGCCGGCCTCGAAGAGACCTCCAAGACAGGCGCGAGCCAGTTCAACCAGACCGGCGACCGCCTCGACAAGATCGAGCAGGCGCTGGCCGAACCTGCCACCAAGCTCGCCAAGTTCAGCGAAGCGGTGGACAATCTCGGCACCACGCCGCCGGCCACTGCGAATGCGATGGCGGCTGCGCCGAAGGAGCCGAAACAGCCGAAACAGCAGAGAGAGGCGAAAGAGCCGAAAGAGCCGAAAGAGCCGAAGGAAGTGACGGGGGCGGTGACACGGCAGGTCGTCGCCTCAGCCGCGCCGGTGCCGCCTGCGCCGGTGACTCCGCCGAAACCCGAGGTCGGGCGTCTGCCGACGCTGGAGGGATGGGTGCTGCGCGATGTCCGTCGCGGTGGCGCCCTGATCGAGGGACGGGCGGGCCTTTACGAGGTCTATGCCGGCGATCCCATACCGGGTCTCGGCCGGGTCGACGCCATCCGCAGGCAGGACGGCCGCTGGGTGGTCGTCACCACCAAGGGTCTTGTGGTCGAGCGCTGACAAGATCGAACAGGATGATGCGCGCCTCACCGTGTCGTGAAGCGTGTTTCTCTTGAATAGCCATTTTTGCGCGGTGTTAGTTAAGACATGAACCACCGCGCTTTGCGATTTTCCGCCCTCATTCTGTTCGCGCTGTCTGGTGCCGCGCCCTTGCGCGCGGCGCAAAACGCGGCGCTGGAGCGAGGCACGGCGATCATCGATCCGTTCGCGTTGCGCGAACTCGATCATGGTCGTTTCGGCCTCACCCGCATCCTTGCGCCGACGCGATCGGCCGACACGCCGCTGACCAACCCCGAATTGTTCGCGCTGCCGTCGATGGCGCCGGTCATCAAGGCGCTGGATGCTGATTTCGACCGCTATATCGCGGACCACAAGGCCAGTCTTCCCAACGAGACCATCGGCGTTGGAACGTCCTTCGATTTCCAGCTGTTTGACCGCGCGTTGTTCAATGCGCCCGACGCGCGCTTCGTGTTGTCCGGCATCGTCAACCGGATGGACCGTGCCTATGTGTCGCAGGCAAACTGCGGCGAGATCAGGTTGATCTACCGCATGACGCGGACGAGTGCGCCGGCGATCGGCGAGCTCGACGTATCGCCGCGGCTGCCGATGACGCTGAACATCGTGTTCAAGGCCAAAGCCGATCATGCGGTCGACGCCAACGGCGTCGCGATCACCTGTGCCGAGATCGCCCGGCGCTGGCTTTCCGCAGGCGAGTTGACGTCGACCGGCGCCGAGTTGGCTGCGAGCCTGACCGCAAAAGACGGCCCGCTCGACCTGATCACGCTCGACAACATCGACCGCATCGAAACCAATCTGCAGATCGCCCACGTGCCGAAATCGGAAGTCCACGAGTTCCGCACCGACTATCTGATGAAAGTGTTCGACTACGACGCAAAGTCGGCGACGTTCGAGGAGTCGCCGCTGGAAGATCAGGTCGATCGCGCGCGGCTATTGTCGGATGAAAAGCTGGGAGCCGAATTCAAGGCGTGGCTGCTCGATCCCGACCATTTCGCCGAACTCGATCGTGCAACGATCCTGATCCCGGATAAATTCCTGGCGAAAAGCGTGGTCGCGGCGACCCCGATCGGTTTTGCGCCGTCCGACCGGCAGCCGGCGTTCGGGCTGGTTGCAGGCGAGGACGGCACCAGCAATCCTCTGTTCAGCGAGAGCGACGTCGTCTCGGCGCTCGAGAAGGCCGCGGAGCGCGGCGTGCACCTGCAAAACATCAATTCGGTCGCCGGCTTCGAGCGCCGTCTGAACGACATCAGCTGTGGTGGCTGCCACCAGACCCGCGGCATCGGCGGCTTCCATTTCCCCGGCGTCGACTGGATGGCGGCCAACCCTTCAAACTCGCTGGTTGTGCCGGCATCGCCGCATTTCTTCGGCGATCAGGTCCGGCGCCGCGACATCGTCACCGCGTTCCGCGACGGCAAGGAGCCTGATTTCTCGCACGGTTTTGCCAGCCGCCCGCAATTGCGCGGCAGCACGGAATTGGCCGGCACCCAGTACGAGGACGGCTGGGGTGCGCACTGCTACGCGCAGAGCAGCAACGCGGCGGAGAACGACAAGAGCTTCAGCTCCTGGGGCTGTGCCCAAGGGTTGTCCTGCCAGGTAATGAGCGAGGCGACGCGGATGGGGATGTGCTTCATCAAGACCCGCTGAAAACCGGGTTCCTGGCAGATTGACAGTGGTCTTACCAATCGTGTTTCATCGCCGCAACCAAGGACTTGCGGGACGGAAACATGGACGAGGTCATCATCGTCGGCGCCGGTGTCGGCGGCCTGACGCTGGGGTTGGCGCTGCACCACGCCGGGATTGCCTGCCGGATCTTCGAATCCGTCCCCGAGATCAAGGCGATCGGCGTCGGCATCAATCTGCTTCCGCACGCGACCAAGGAACTGGCCGCGCTCGGGCTTGAAGATGCGCTGGCACGGGTCGCGATCGAGACGCGTGATGCCACCTTCTTCAACCGCTTCGGGCAACTGATCTACCAAGAGCCGCTCGGCCGCGCCGCCGGCTACGACCATCCGCAATTCTCGATCCATCGCGGCGATCTGCAGATGGTCCTGCTCGACGCTTTCCGCGCGCGGGCGGGAAGCGACCGGCTGATCGCCGGTCGGCATTGCATCGGCGTCGAGCAGGACGAGGCCGGCGTGACGTTAAGCTTTTCAGACGGGCCGGGCGGGGCCGGCCGCTTTACCGCGCGCGGCCGCGTCGCCATCGCCTGCGACGGCATCAATTCGGCGATCCGCAAGCAGTTTTTCCCGGACGAAGGCGAGCCACGCTATTCCGGCGTCAACATGTGGCGCGGGGTGACCCGATGGAAGCCGATATTGTCGGGCGCCAGCATGGTGCGCGCGGGATGGCTGTCGCACGGCAAGATGGTGATCTACCCGATTCGCGCCGCAGGCAGCGACGGCTTGCAACTCGTCAATTGGGTCGCCGAAATCGAGACGCCGACCTATCGCAAGCGCGACTGGAACCGGGCCGGCTCGCTCGAAGACTTCATCGGCGCCTTCGCCGACTGGCGTTTTGACTGGCTCGACGTTCCGGCCTTCATCCGCGCCGCCGACAGCGTGCTGGAATTTCCGATGGTCGATCAGGACCCGCTGCCGCGCTGGAGTTTCGGCCGGATCACGCTGCTCGGCGACGCGGCACACCCGATGGTGCCGCGCGGCTCCAACGGTGCGGGTCAGGCTATCCTCGATGTGCGGGTGCTGACCGACGCGCTGCGCGATCAAGCCGATTGCGTCGCGGCGCTGGCGTCGTACGAGAAGCAGCGGCTGGAGGCGACCACGCGCGTGGTCCTGACCAATCGCACCAATCCGCCGGACGCGATCCTGCGCGAGGTGTTTCAACGCACCAACGACACTCGGTTCGCCGATATCGACGACGTCATCAGCCGCGAGGAGCTGGTCGCCCTGTCGGAAGGCTACAAGCGCATCGCCGGTTATTCGAAGGATGCCTTGCGCCGGCCGTGAGGCGCGCTAGGCTGGCCGGTAAGGGTCGCGGCAAGGCCTCGGCCGATCAGGCGTCATCAATTGGTGCTACACTCAAAGCGGCGACCACAGCCGGGACTTGAGCGGGGATGGGCCGATGACCTCTTCCGACGAGAACAAGCAGCGCAATCGCGAGATCGCGCAGAACGAGGCCGAGCGTCAAGCCACCGGGGACATCCGGGTCAGCGCCTGGACGATCGCCTTCACCATCATCGGCGCGGTGATCGCCGTCGCGCTCTGGGCTTGGCTCAGACGCTGATCGCTTGCGCTCACGCGTAGTGCGCGAGACGTTTGCCGGGCAGCAGGTCGTAAGCGGACTGCCAGCCCGGCAGAGCGGCGATGCGCCCGAGCCAGGCGCTTATCGCCGGATGGCTTGCGGCGAAATCGTATCCGGTTTCATCGGCGGGATAGTGCAGATACGCCATCATGGAAAAATCAGCCACCGTGGGCCGGTCGCCGAGCGCGAATGCATGGCGCTCCAGATGCCGATTGAGGATGGAAAGGAAATCATCGAGGCGCCTGCGATGGTAGGCGAGCACGTGCGGATCGGGGGACGGCGCAAAGGTCCGCAAGAAACGATAGGTCGCCATGTAGCCGGTCAGTTTGTGGTTGTCCCAGAACAACCAGCGCAACAGCTCGAATTGCTCGGCTTCGCTTTCGGCACCGAAGCGGCCATATTGCGCCGCGAGTTTCAAGAGGATCGGCGCCGTCTGCGTCAGGCGCACGCCGTCGGCTTCCAGGACCGGAATCTCGCCCATCGCGTTGACGGTCCGCCGCCATTCGGCCGTGCGGGTGATGCCGCCGCCGAAATCGGTCCACACCGGCTCGAAACTCTCGCCGCACAGCGTGAGCATCAGCGCGAGCTTGTAGCTGTTGCCGGATTCCGGGAAGTAGTGCAGCCGGTAGGTCGTCATGCCGGGCTCCCGAGTGTGATGGATT
The DNA here is from genome assembly GCA_963777475.1 of uncultured Alphaproteobacteria bacterium. Lineage (GTDB taxonomy): Bacteria > Pseudomonadota > Alphaproteobacteria > Rhizobiales > Xanthobacteraceae > Bradyrhizobium. The sequence goes on along the minus strand of CAVZQX010000024.1, from coordinate 98,203 downwards.
TATGGCTTGCGGCGGCGGCAACAATACGTATATTCCGTAAAACATAACATTTGTTTTGTTATAGGGTCAGCGCGACAGATGTCAACATGACCAGCGATCGCGAACGCCCGTTGATGGAGGCGACGCTGCGCATCATCGGCCGCAGCGGGCTCGATGGCGTGACGCATCGCGCCGTCGCGGCTGAGGCGAACATGTCGGTCGGGGCGGTGACGCATCATTTTGCCTCGCGCGACATCCTGGTCGACGCCGCGCTCCAGTTCGCGCTGTCGCGCGAGGTCGGTCGCCTGCGTGCGCTGGCATTGAGCCTGCAGGGCAAGGCTTTCGACGTCGAGGGATGGATCGAGTCGCTGGTGAACTGGTACGCGCAGGAGTTGAAAACGCAGCCCGAGATACATATCGCCTGTTACGAGGCGCTCCTGGCCGCCGCCAGGAACGCGCGTCATCGCGCCGTCGTCGTCGAATGGTTCGACACCTGGCGGCAGAGCGCGGAGCTTGCGCTCAGAGCCGCCGGCTCATCCGAGCCGCGCCGCCATGCCGAACTGTTCGTGTCGGCCTTGATCGGCATCCTGCTACAGCAATTGGCGGCGCCGCGCCGCGATTTCCGGCAGGCGGCGAAGGCGGGGCTTTTGGCGCTCATCAGCGGCTTGCTTGCGAAGTCGTGGCCGCAAGCTACGCCACCGCGCCCGAGGCCCGCAATTTCCTGATCGAGGCGTCGTCGTAGCCCGCCTGGCGCAGGATATCGTCGCTGTGCTCGCCGATGCCGGGCGGCTTGCGCGGCTGCACCTTCCTCGCGCCGTCGACCCAGATCGGGCTGTTGATGGTCAGCATGGTGTCGTTCTCGAACGGCACCAGCACCTCGTTGTCGAGCATCTGCTTGTCGTTCGGAATGTCGTCGAGGATGCCGACCACGCCGAACACCAGGCCGTTGCCATCGAGCAGCTTGCGCCATTCGGCGAGGTCCCTGGTGGCAAAGACTTCGTCGAAGAGCTTGATCAGCTCGAGCGAGCGCGCGTGCCGGTCGGGCTTGGTGGCGAACCTGGGATCATTGACGAGATCCTCTCGCCCGAGGCAGCGGGCGAGCGTCGGCCATTGCCGTTCCTCGTTCAAGAGCGACAGGATGATCCAGCGACCGTCCTTGCATTTGTAGTGATTGGTCACGGCGTTCAGCGCGTGTTCGCGCGGCCGCCGTTCGCCGAACTTGGCGCCGCAGAGTTTGGCCTGCGCCAGCACGGAAGCCGCCCAGACGCCGTTGGCCATCAGGTTCGACGAGACATGCGAGCCCTTGCCGGTGCGCTCGCGCTTGTAGAGCGCGGTCACGATCGCACCGTAGAACGCCATCGCGCAAGGATGGTCGCCCATGCCGGCGACCGAGCGCGCCGGCGTGGTGTCGGTGTCGGCACGCACCAGGTCCATCAGGCCCGAGCGCGCCCAATAGGCATTGCTGTCGAAGCCGGGCTTGTTGGCCTCTTCGCCCTTCTCGCCGTAGCCGGTGAAGGATGCATAGATCAGCCGTTCATTGTGCGGGGCGAGATGCTCGTGGGTGATGCCGAGCCGCGCGCGCACCGCCGGCGGATAATTGGTGATGAAAACATCGGCATCCGCCGCGAGCCGATGCAGCACGGCCTGTCCTTCCGGCTTCGAAAGGTCGAGCGCCAGGCTCCTCTTGTTGCGGGCTTCCAAGAGCCAAGCGAAATTGTGCTCGCTGACGGGATAGCCGGGCAGGTTCGGCAGATTGCGATAGGGGTCGCCGGAGCCGGGCGGCTCGATCTTGATCACGTCGGCGCCGAAATCCGACAGCACGGTCGCGGCCGCGGGCGCCGCGATGAAGCTCGCGCAGTCCAGTACCTTGAGGCCTTCGAAGATGCCCTTTTCCATGGTGGCGTTGCTCCCGCGAGTTTGTCGCTGCTGTTCCCGCGTGCCCCAATTACGGCGGCTTACGGTCGAATTCAAATGCCATTTGACCCATGTTGGGCGAGGGATGCAACCATCCTCCAGGCAAGACGGAGAGCCCCGCGACGTGCGCATGGAATGAAGCTGACTTCGGCCCTGGCCGATCACGAACTTGATCGTGTCATCGATGCGCGAAGTGAGTGTGGCAATCTGCCCGCGTCGGCTATAAGTTTTCGATAGTTGCCGACCAGCCCCGGGCAAAGAGACAAGCGTGCCTCAAGACTCCTCGCAGGCAAAAGGAGAAACAACGATGACGTCCTCTTGCTTCCGGCTGCTGGCGTCATTGCTGCTGTTCTCGCTTTGCGCCGGACCAGCCCCGGCGTTGGCGGGCGATCTCGAGGATTGCACCGGCATTGTCCCCGAAAAGGTTGAGCCGGCGTGCTCGGCGATCATCAACGATCCGTCGCGATCATCGGACGATCGGCTGAAGGCCTATGTGAACCGATCTCGTCTCTTCGTGGGCCGTTCCAAGCTCGATCTTGCCGCGGCCGATGCGGAGGCCGCGGTCCAACTCAACCCTCGGTCCGTTCCGGCGCTGTTGGCGCGCGGAGTTACGCGGCAGTGGGCCGGCAATTTCGATTTGGCGCTGGCCGATATGAATCGGGCAATCGAGCTCGAGCCAAAAAACCCTGTCGCCTTCATCACGCGCGGGATATTGAAGAATGCGCAAAGGGCGTGGGCCGATGCGCTGACCGACTTGAACCAGGCGATTGCTCTGCGCCAGGACTTTTCCCAAGCTTACGTCGCCCGAGCGCGCACCTATGTCGAGACCGCGCAACTCGACCAGGCGATGAGCGATCTCAATACCGCGATTTCGATCAATTCGAACGTGCCAAATGCTTTCTTCTGGCGCGGCCAAGTCTATCGCCGAAAGGGCGATATGGAACGCGCGATCGATGATTTCTCGCGCGCGATCGCGCAAGCCCCGCAATCCGATCGCGCGTCTTACTTGGCGCGGGGGCAGCTTTTCAACGCCAAGGGCGATTATCCCCGCGCCATCGCTGATTTCGATAAGGTTCTGGCGATCGCGCCGGATGACAAGCTCGCCCAGCAGCAACGCCAGTCCGCGATCGCGATGCAGGCGGAACTGGCCAAGGTTCGGGACGGGCAGCCCATACTGGCGGCGGTTCCGAAGGACGCCGTTGTGGTCCCTCTGCCGCCGCAAGCAACCGCGCCAGCGCCCGCCTCGTCCGCCAATCAATTGATGGAACAGGCCAAGCTGCTCGTGCAGCAAAGGAGGAACGCCGAAGCGATTGCCCGCCTCAATCTGGTGCTGGCCGCCGATCCGCACAACGAAATCGCGCTGCGGTTTCGCGCGGCGTTGCTGATGGCATCGAGCCGTTTTGCCGAAAGCCGGGCGGACATGGATGCGGTGCTCAAGTTAAAGCCGAATGACGCCCAGACATGGGCGCTGCGCGGGTTGGATTCGATCGGTATGAAACAGCCGGATCAGGCCCTGGTCGATGTCAACCATGCGCTCGGCTTGGACCCGAACAACGCAATGGCTTATCTCGGGCGAGGCATGATCGATCGGGCGGCAGGAAAGTCGCAGGAGGCGATTGCCGATCTCGATCGTTCGATTTCGCTCAACCCGAAGGACAGCACGGCTTTTGCCGAGCGCGGCCAGTCGCATATGGCCCTCAAGCAGTTGGACAAGGCCTTGGTGGACTTCGACCAGGCCCTGGTCCTCAACCAGGCGAACGATCTGGCGCGCGCCGCGCGGGGGATCACGTTGCTGATGAAGGGCAACAACGCCGAAGGGCTGGTGGACATCAAGAATGCCCTCGACAGAAATCCGAACAACCAGCTGGCGCAACTCGGGCAAGGTCTCGCGATGCTGGTGTCGGGCCAATACGAGCGCGCGATCGTCGCGCTCAATCAGCTGGTCGGGAAAAATGCCGCCTTTGACCCGTTTGCCCGCGTGTTGCGCGCAAGAGCCTACCTTGCGCGGCAAGATACGGCCTCCGCGATGGCCGACCTCAATCTGGTGCTCGGCACCCGCCCGAACGACGCGGATGCCTTGAACCTGCGCGGGATCACCTGGTCGAGCATGCGCGAATACGACAAGGCGCTGGACGATCTCACGAGGGCGATTGCTCAACGCGAGACGGTCGAAGGCTATTTTGCGCGGGCGAAGGTCTATGAGGCGCAGAACAAATTCGACAAGGCGACGGATGATTTTCGTCGCGCGACGCAGCTGGCACCCACCGGCGTGTTCGACGTTCTGGCCCAGGCCGCGTCGAAACAAAAAATTCAACAATTGTCCAAGCAGGCACCCTGCGGCAGTTCCGTGCGGAGCCCCGGCGACGGGACTTGCCTGTGAGAGCCAAGGCGCGATAGCTGAAGTGGAATTCAGCTATCGCGCCTTAGCCTATTGTTTTGCGCATGATCCTTTCGGAAATCCGGCGTCCACCCTTCGGGTCGTGGCCCAGAGGGCATGCTTTTTCGGATCGTGCGCTACTCCTCCCCCGACAGCAGCGCCGCATTGCCGCCGGCGGCAGCGGTGTTGATGGTCACGGTCTGCTCGGTCGCAAATCGCGCCAGGTAGTTCGGCCCGCCGGCCTTGGGACCGGTGCCGGACAGGCCGTGGCCGCCGAACGGTTGCACGCCGACCACCGCGCCGATCATGTTGCGATTGACATAGACGTTGCCGACCTGAAGGCGGTCGATCACCGCCTCGACGGTGTCGTCGATGCGCGAGTGAATGCCGAGCGTCAGTCCGTAACCGCTGCGTTCGATCGATTGCAAAACGCGATCGAGCCGGTCGGCGGGATAACGCACCACGTGCAGGATCGGCCCGAATACCTCCTCGGTCAGTTGATCCGCGTCCTCAAGCTCGAAGATATGTGGCGCCACGTAATTGCCCTCGGGCGCGACGCCGGCGAAATGCGTGCGCGCCTGCTGCTTCATGCGCGCGATATGGGCATCCAGCCGCGCCTTGGCCTCGGCGTCGATCACCGGCCCGACATGGGTCGAGGGATCGCGCGCGTCGCCGAGTTTGAGCTCGCGCGCGGCGCCTGAAATCATCTCGATCATGCGCTCGGCGACGTCGTCCTGCAGGAACAACAGCCGCAGCGCCGAGCAGCGCTGGCCGGCGGAGCGGAACGCCGAGGTCACGACGTCGTCGGCGACCTGCTCGGGTAGCGCGGTCGCATCGACGATCATCGCGTTGATGCCGCCGGTCTCGGCGATCAGCGGCACGATCGGGCCGTCCTTGGCGGCAAGCGTCCGGTTGATCGAGCGCGCGACCTCGGTCGAGCCGGTGAAGACGACGCCGGCGATATCGCGATGCGCGACCAGCGCGGCGCCGATCTTGCCGTCGCCGGGCAACAGATGCAGCGCGGCGGCCGGAATGCCGGCTTCATGCAGCAGCCTGATCGCTTCGGCCGCGATCAGGGGCGTCTGCTCGGCGGGCTTGGCGACGACGGCGTTGCCGGCCATCAGGGCGGCGGTGACCTGGCCGAGAAAAATCGCGAGCGGGAAGTTCCAGGGCGAGATCGCGATGAAGACGCCGCGGCCGCGCAGGCGCAGCAGGTTGCTCTCGCCGGTCGGTCCCGGCATCCTCTCGCCTTCGCCAAACAGCCTGCGGCCTTGAGCGGCGTAATAGCGGCAGAAGTCGGTGGCCTCGCGCACTTCCGAGAGCGCGTCGTCCAGCGTCTTGCCGCCCTCCCGTTGCAGCAACGCGATGAAGTGCGGGGCGCGGCTCTCCAGGAGATCGGCGGCTTTCTCCAGCGCCTCAGCGCGCACCTGTGCTGGCGTGGCACGCCAGTGCGCAAATCCCGCGCGGGCTGCGGCGACGGCCGCGTCGACTTGCTCGGGCGAGGCTTCGACGACGTTTCCGATCGATATCGTCCGGTCGATCGGGCTGAAGAGTTGTCGCGCGCCGCCGGGCACAGCAGCGCCATTGATCAAGGGCGCCGCCGCGACTTCCGCGGTTTCGCCCGCAACCGCCTCACACAGGCCGTTCAGCGCGGCGCGCTCGCCGAATTCGATGCCGCGCGAATTTGTGCGCTGCGAGCCATAGAGATCGCGCGGCAGCGGAATGTCCGGATGCTGGGCATGGCTGGGGCTGCCGATGATGTCGGCCGGCCGCCGCAGCAGCTTGGCCAGGGGGACCGTGTCGTCGGCAGCAAGCGCCACGAAGGACGAATTGGCCCCGTTCTCGAGCAGGCGCCGCACCAGATAGGCCAACAGATCGCGGTGGCTGCCGACCGGCGCATAGGTTCGGTAGGCGAGGTGTGGGCGGTCTTCGCCAAGCCGCGCGTAGAGCGCTTCGCCCATGCCGTGGAGGCGCTGGAACTCGAAGCCGCTGTCGCCGCCGGCCAGTTCCAGCACGGTCGCGACCGTCAGCGCATTATGGGTTGCGAATTGCGGGAAGATCCGTGGCCGCAAGCTCAAGAGCTGTCGCGCGCAGGCGACGTAGTTGAGATCGGTCATCGCCTTGCGGGTGAACACGGGATAGCCGTCGAGGCCGCGCTCCTGCGCGCGCTTGATCTCGGTGTCCCAATAGGCGCCCTTGACCAGGCGCACCATCATGCGCCGGCTGTGGCCTCGGGCCAGGCGATCGATGTAATCGATCACGGCGCCGGCGCGCTTCTGGTAGGCCTGGACTGCGAGCCCAAAACCGTCCCAGCCTTTCAGCGATGCGTCGCCAAATGCGGCCGCAATCACCTCGAGCGACAGCTCCAGCCGGTCCGCTTCCTCGGCATCGACGGTGAAATTCAGGTCGTAAGCCCTCGCCCGCTGCGCGAGCTCGATCAGAAGCGGCACCAGTTCCGCCATCACGCGGCCATGGCTCACCGCCTCGAACCGCGGATGCAGCGCGGACAGCTTGACGGAAATGCCGGGCCGGTCGGGCAGGGGGCGGTCGTCGGCGGCGCTACCGATCGCCTCGATCGCGCTCATGTAGGAGCGGAAATAGCGGTTGGCGTCGGCCTTGGTGCGCGCGCCTTCGCCCAGCATGTCGAAGGAATAGCGCGGCGCGCGCGCAGCCTGGGGCTTTGCCCGGTCAAGCGCGGATTCGATGGTTTCGCCGAGCACGAAATGGCTCCCCATCAGCCGCATCGCCTGCCGGGTGGCCGCGCGCACCGCGGGCGCGCCGAGCCGTTTGGCCAGCCGGCCGATCGTGCCCTGCGGGGTTTCGCCGGGCTGGATGACCCGCGCCGACATCCCCAGCGCCCAGGCCGACGCATTGACCAGGAACGCGTTCGACCGGGTCTCGTGATGGAGGAAATCGCCCTCGCCGAGCTTGTCCTCGATGAACTGGTCGGCGGTGCGCGCGTCCGGCACCCGCAACAGCGCCTCCGCCAGCACCATCAACGCCAGCCCCTCCTTGGTGGAGAGCGCGAACTCCCGCAGCATGTCTTCGACGCCGCCGAGCCGGCCGTCATTGGCGCGGATGGCGTCGATCAGGCGCGTGGCGGTCCGGTCGATCCGCTGCTCCCGCTCGGCGCTCAATCGAGCCGCTTCAAGCAGCCCTGTCGCGAGGGCGACATCGTCCGGCGCGAAGGGCGAGGTGAACGGCGGAAGCGGCGTCGAATCGGAGCTCATGGCGTGCCTGCAGGGTCCCCGCCATTTTACCACGCAACCGGGCTCGACAACCGCATCTGGGCGCGAAAAAGACACATGGCGCGCGGAAGGCACGCCGCGTCTGCTCAAATTGATTGGTCTAATGAGATTTGCTTAAAGCCCAATCCCCGGACCGCGTCCGGGAATCCACGACTGCAGCGCTAGACCTTGAGGTTTTCGGCCGAGGTCTTGCCGCGATTGGCAATCTCTTCGTATTCGATCGTCTGCCCTTCATTGAGGGTGGAAAGTCCTGCCTTCTGCACCGCCGAGATATGAACGAACACATCCTTGCCGCCCGTCGCGGGCTGAATGAACCCGTAGCCCTTGGTCGGGTTGAACCACTTGACCGTACCTTTAGCCATCCGTCGTCGTCTCCGCGGGATCAAAAATGCGAACGCCCGGTCCCCGCAAACCGGCATGTCCGGCACTGCAGGATACGCCGGTTGCGGCGAGCTTGGTAGCTCAAACAGCGCCGCTATCCGGCAGGAAATGATCGATATCGCGGCGCAATTTAGGCTTTTGCCTGTTTCGCGGTCATTTGAAGCGGCGGCGACTGAAACCGGCTCGGCACGCTCCGCGGGAAGCGGCCGGTACCAGGCTCAATAGGTCGCTGCAAGATATTCGACGATCTTGCCGACGGCGGCGTCGTCGATCGGCGCGCCGTAGAGCTTGATCATCTTGGTCACCTCGGTCTGCCAAAAATCCTTCTTGGATTTGGCGTCTCGCGGCTGGGTATTGATGTAGTCGGCCGAATGGCAGCCGGTGCAGTTGTTCTGCACCACCTCGAGATTCGGCCCCGGTTTGAAGGCCGCGGTCTCCTGCGGCAGCGTGTAGGAGGTCGGTGCGGCATGTACGGCAACGATCGCGGTCACGGTGACGGCGGCAAGGGCGAGAAGAGACGGATATCGCATGATCGTTCTCCTCATGCCGCGGTGACGCGAACGGTTTCGACGACGTTGCGCAGGTAGCCGCCCGGATTCCACTTTGGCTCCATCGGCTGCGTTTCGCCGGCATTGCTGGTGGCGCGCACCTTCAATTCGTGAGGGCCGGCTGCGAGCTTGGTTTTCAGCTTCCATTCGCGGAACGAATATTTGCCGAGGTCCCTGCCGAGTTTCGCCGCCGTCCAGCTCTGGCCGCCATCGATCGAGACCGCGACTTCCTTGATGCCCTTGCCACCGTCGAAGGCTATTCCCCTCAGCGTGGCAGAGCCCACCTTCAGCTTCGCGCCGTCGGCCAGGTTGGTGATGAAGGAGCGCACGGTGAAGCGGTTGATCGGGATCGTCGCCTTCGGCGCGGTGCCCGGATCGACGCAATTGCAGGGCGTGTCGGGAATCCGATAGGCGGTCTTCATCCAGAAGCCGTCGAACACGCTGTCGATGACGGTGATCTCGTTGAGGTGCTTTACCCAATAGGTGCCGTAATAGCCGGGCACCACGAGGCGCAGCGGGAAGCCGTTGAGAACGGGCAGATCCTCGCCGTTCATGCCATAGGCCAGCATCACCTCGCCATCGCTGGCGTGATCGATATCGAGCGCCTTGACGAAGTCCGGCGTCGTGTCCATCACCGGTCCATCCATGCCGTTGAAGGTGACTTGCTTGGCGCCCTGCTGGATGCCTGCCATGTCGAGCACGGCCTTCAACGGCACGCCACGCCAGCGCGCATTCCCCATCGCGCCGTTGCCCAATTGGCCGCCGGCAACCCGCGGGCTGAAAAACCCGCGACTGTTGCCGGAGCATTGATTGACGGCAACAAGCTCGACCGCCTTCAGCTTCTTGATCTCCTTGAGCGAGAGTTTCAGCGGGCGATCGACCTTGCCCTTGACCTCGAGGGTGAACTTGTCCGGATCGATGTCGAGCGGGATGCCGGCGAGGTGATAGCGCACGAAAAAGACGTTGTTCGGCGTGATCGGTCCGTCGTCGAAAATATGGAACGGCGTCTCTATTTGCGGCGGGCGGCTGGTCAGGCCAATCATCGCCCTCTTCTGCGGGTATTTCACCAGCGGCCGTTCGCCATTGTCGAAAGGCAGCGTCACGGTGTCCTGCGCAAGCGCGCGTGCCGAACCGAAACCGGTCGCGACTGCCGCGAGGCCGGCGCGCTTCATCAACTCTCGTCTGTCGAGCATTTTCTTGACTTCCTCCGAAGCGTTGTTGTGAAGGCCGGTCTCCGCCGGAATCACGCGCGCATGTTTCGCATCGGAGGACTTGGAGTCAATTCATGCTTTCGACGGCGTGAGGTCGTCGTTGCGTTGCAACCGTGGCAAGCAAAACCCCGGCCGCTGGTCGGACCGGGATTCAGTCAAGCCGCGATGGCGTTGCCGAGAGCGTCGACCAGCGCGGACAGTGTCTTCGCATCCGCGACGACGCGAACCGTCATCGGCTCGGCGCGCCCACGGATCGCGACCTCCTGCTGCGGCAGATCGGAGGCCGCGAGCCCTGCGGTGGTGCGGACCTCGTCGGAGACGATCGCTTCGCAGCCGAGGCTCTTGGTCATGTCCTGCAGCCTTGCCGCAACATTGACCGCATCGCCGAGCGCGGTGAACACCATGTGGTCGCGATAGCCGATGTCGCCGACGATGACTTCGCCGGAGTGAATCCCGATGCCGAAACGGATCGGCTCGCGCAGATCGTGGCTCAGGAATTGATTCAACTCCTCGATATTGGCGGCAATCGTCGCCGCCGCCTTCAGCGACTGGCGGCAGGCGGTCTCGGCGTCGCCGGTGAGCCCGAACAACGCCAGCATTCCGTCACCGACGAATTGATTGGGCGTGCCGCCGCATTCGATCACCGCCTGCGACACCGCCGCGAGAAACCGGTTGACGATGAAGACGGTGTCGAACGGCAGCCGCTGTTCGGCCAATTGGGTCGAGCCGCGCATGTCGACGAACAGGCTGACGAGATAGCGCTCCTCGCCGATCCGGCTCGGCTGCGAGGCATGCGCATTGGCCGAACTCGTGCTCGGCGTGAACAGCTGGAAGAAGGTGAGATCAGCGCTCGGCCGCAGCTGGCAGGCCAGCCGGATCGACGGGTCGGTGGACCCGACCCGGCCGAGCACGAAGGCCTCGCGCTGCGAGGGTTCGGGCAATCCGCTGCAATCCCCGATCACGCGAATGCGGCAGGTGGAGCAGCGCGCGCGTCCGCCGCACACGCTGGCATGGGGTACGTTGTTGCGCAGGCTGGCCTCGAGCACGCTGAGACCCTTGCGCACGCGCACCGTCCTGCCGTTGCCGTAGGACAGGGTGACGGTGCCGACGCGGCGCTCGAAAAGCACGCGGGCGCCGCGCGCCAGCAGCACCAGCGCGATCACGCCGAGATAGCCGATCAGGAAATCATCGGTGATGCGTTCCAGCGTCGCCTGTTGCGGCGGCGTCCCGACGTGTCGCGGCGAAAGGTTGTTTTCCCGCCACACTGGATCTTCGCTGAGGGCTGTGACGCTTCGGCCGCCCTGGTAGAAGCCGAGCAGCGCCAGCGTCGGGAGCAGCACCGCGGCAGCAAGCAGGAACGGCGCGGCGCGATTGTAAAACGCCTTCATCCGCAGCCAGAAGTGAAGACCGATGCAGCCATGCACCCAGGCGATGGTAACGACCGAGGACATCAGCCATATCCTGGATGGCTGCGCGACCCAGAACGAATAAAGCTCCTGCGGATAGAGCTTCTCCTGCCCGAACAGCGATTGGCCGAGCCGCGCGCCGACGACATGCGCGGCGACCAGCGCCGGGATGCTCAGACCGAGCACAAGCTGCAGCGGTTCGATTGCTTTCCAGCTGAACTGCCGGCGCTGATACAGTGCCCAGAATCCGAGGCCCGAGTGCACCAGTGCCGAGGCGTAGAAGACGATCCCAACCGGCGGAAACTGCCAGAACAGGGTGTGGTAATAGACCCCGTCGGTCATCGCCTGCAACGAGATGTTCCCGAGCGCATGGTTGAGGAAGTGGCTGATCAGATAGGTGAACAGCACCAGCCCGCAGGCCAGGCGAATCTGCCGCACGCCGATCCCGCGGACAAATTGCGTCAATTTCTCCCCAGATCCGGCAGTGACGCGATCCATAAATCCAAGACCCAACCACGAGGGCGTTTATTCCGTCAGTGAATACCCCAGGGAATACCTCGAGGAATACCTCAGGTCGTTGCCGCAAGCGAGCGATTGCTGCGTTGCGCCCACAAGACAGAAGGAGAAGCAGCGGACACGTTGACACCCCGGGGAGAGTTGGGGAGAAAGCGCCGTGACATCAGCCCCGCCCGACTTCAACGCCACGAAACCGGACAGTTCCGCCTCGCGGCAGTTGATCGTCGCGATCGCCCTGATCGCGGCCATGACGGCGATGCGGGTGATCTACGCGAGCCTGATCGATCTGCGCACGGATGAGGCCTATTACTGGACCTGGTCGAAGGAGCACGTGCTCTCCTTCCTCGATCACCCGCCGATGATCGCCTGGTTCATTCGCCTTGGCACCGCGATCTTCGGCGATACCAATTTCGGCGTCCGGTTTGCCGGCATCCTGGCGATGCTGGTCACGCAATTGCTGCTCGCCGATATCGCGCGGCGGGTGACGCATGACCTGCGCGCGATCGTGCTCGCGATCCTGATGCCGGAGGCGGCGCTCTATTACGGGCTGTTGATGGCCAAGGTCTCGCCCGACGTCGCGCTGATCCCGTTCGCGGTCGGCATGATCTGGGCGCTGGTGCGTCTGGTCGAGAGCGACGATCCACGCTGGTGGCTGGCCGCGGGCGTATTCGCGGGGCTCGCGCTGTTGTCGAAGTTCACCGCCGTGATGCTGCTTCCGGCGGTCGCAGCCTTCATGCTGGTGCCGGGCTGGCGATGGCGCTGGCTTTTTTCCCCCTATCCCTGGCTGGCAGCGCTGATCGCTCTCATCCTCTTTCTGCCCGTGCTGATCTGGAACGCCGAACACGATTGGGCGTCGTTCCGCTTCCAGATCGTCCGCGCGATCGCGACGCATCAGGTGTCGCTGCGCACCGTCGGGGATTATATCGGGCTGCAGTTCGGCCTGGTCGGCTTCGTGCTGTTGCCGGTGGTGCTGTCGGGGCTGACGCTCACTGCATGGCGCGGATATCGCAAGCGCGAGCCGGTAGCCATCCTGCTGTCGACCTCGGTGATCGTTCCCTTCCTCTATTTCTTCTGGAAGTCGCTCACCTTGCGGGTCGGCGACACCTGGCCGATGTTCATGTGGCCGATCGGCTTTGCCGCTGCCGCCATCAACGTCGCGATGCTGCCGCGGGATGGCTGGCCGGCCTGGATGATCAGATCGACGATCTCATGGGCAAACACCGCCGTCGTCACCGGCTTGGTCACGGTCGTGCTGGTGTTTCTCTATTCCGTGGCGGCGCCCTGGAATTTCTTTGGCCAGGCCGATCCGATCGGCGGCGAGGCGGGCTATGAACAGGTCGTGGCACGCGCGCAAGCCGAATTGCCGAAGATCGGCGCGACCTGGATCGCGACCACGGACTATCGCACCTATGCCATGCTGCGCTGGTACTTCAATGGCCGCGTGCCGGTGATCCAGATCAACGAGCGCGGCCGTTTCCAGGGTTTTGGCGATCCCGGCATGGATGCGGTCAGAGCGCATACCGGCCTCTATGTCGGGCGCGAGCCTGACAATCTAAGCGCGATCTGGGCCGATACCACGGCGGTGCGCGAACCGCTCGAACGGGTGGGTCGCGTCTGGCGCGGCACGCTGATGGACACCTATGCGCTGGAAAAGCTGACCGGCTGGACCCCCGAGCTTGCGCCGCCGCCGGACTCACCGCTGTTCCGCTGGCGCGTGCTGGCGGGTGTTTTTCGAACCAAGATCGCAACGCAGGCTTAGCTACTCATCCTCCGTTTCGCGCTTGCGCAGCAAGTCCTTGGCGAGATCGGCCAACACCGGTCGCGGCAGCGCGGTGAACGGCAACGGGCGCGTCACGTCGATCGCGGCTAGTCCCAGCCGCGCGGTGAGCAGCCCGTTCAGCATGCCTTCGCCGAGCCGTTGCGACAGTTTGGCCGCGATGCCGTGGCCAAGCATCTGCTGCACCAGGCTGTCGCTCGCCGCCATGCCGCCGGTGATGGCGAGATGGGCGATGACGTGGCGCAACAGGCGGACCATGCCGAGCGCGCCCGGCCGTCCGCCATAGAGCCGCGCCAATTGCCGGATCAGCCGCAGCGAAGCCACGAACACGAACAGCACGTCGATCAAAGCGCGCGGACTGACCGCGGTGACGATCGAGACGCGTTGGGCTGCGGAAGAGACCAGCCGCCGCGCCTCCTCATCGAGCGGCGTCATCAGTTCGCGCTCGGCCAGCTTGATCATGTCGGCGCCGTCGATGATATCGTCGGCGTGGTCTTGCAGCGTGGCGCGCGAACGGGCGAGTTGGGGATTCTGGTGCGCGATCTCCAGGAGATCCCGCACGATGGCCCGGCTCTCCTTGCGGTCGTCGCTCGCGAGCACACCGGCTGCGCGCGCATGCAGTTTTTCGATCGCCGCTAGCCGCATGAGCCCGAACGCCTCGCGCGCGCTGACGACGCCAAGCGCGAGCGCGGCGGCGAAGGCGAAGGCCGTCCCCACCAAGCCCAGGCTCTCGCTGCGCGCGAACAGATCCTCGATCAAATTGGTGACACTGAGCCCGAGCCCGAGCAGCACCAATCCGGCGACGGCGGCCCAGAACATCGCGCCCCAGCGGAAGCCGCGGGGTTTGGGAATCGGCGCTTCGACCGGGACCGGGAGCAGCGCGGGATCGGCTTCCGGGGTGACCTGCACTTTGCCGCGCGCCGGACGGGCCGTATCGTCGGCGTCGATCACGACCACGCCGGGGTCGTCGAGCCTGAAGGTCGCAGGCTTCCGGGGCTTCGATCGCTCGCTCATTGCAATCTGTCTCCGATCAGGAACTGCAGCGCCCGGTCAAGGCGGATGTGAGGCAAGGTGGGCTCGCCGCTGCCGTCGCGCTCGAGCCGCGGCGGGCGGAAGCGCAGGAAACGGAAATCGCTCTTGTCGGCGGCCGTAGAGGAAAGCCCCTGGAACGCGGTCTCGCCGTCAAACAGCGCTTCCGGGTCCTCGGGCAGATCGCCGGGAAAGGTCGCGACTTCGGTCTCGCCGTCGAAGCCCTCGCCGTTGGCGGTCTCGCCGGGGGCCGGGGTCCCGAGCAGCGAGGGCAACTTGTCGCGGCCGCGCGCGACCAGCGCCTCGCGGGTGGCGCGCACCGCGGCGAGCGCCACCACGTCGATCTCGGCGCCGGTGGCTTCGGCGCGCGCGACGGCGCCGCTCACCGCCCGCCGCAACACGGCTTCGAGACGATCATGGCTCAGATGGTGCAGATGGTCGGCCTTGGTCGCGGCAAACAGAATACGGTCGATCCGCGGCCTGAACAGGCTGCTCAGGATCGTACTGCGCCCGACCCTGAAACAATCGAGGATGCCTGCGAGCGCCGCCTCCAGATCGTGCAGCGCCTCGGGGCCGGAGTTGAACGCGGCCAGCGCATCGACCAGCACGATCTGGCGATCGAGCCGTGCGAAATGGTCGCGGAAGAACGGGCGAATGACGACGTCCTTGTAGGCCTCGTAGCGCCGCACCATCATCGCCCATAGCGATCCCTCCGGCGCCACGCCGTCGATGGGGACGTCGAGCGGAGAGAAGGTCAGCGCCGGCGAGCCCTTGAGATTGCCCGGCATCAGGAAGCGGCCGGGCGGCAACAGGCTCATGGCAAAGCGGTCGTCGCGGCAGGCGCGCAAATAGGCGGTGAACAGCCTTGCCGCCGCAAGCGTCGCCTGCTCGTCCTCACTGGCTTCGGGATCGAGCGTCGCGAGCTGTGCGTGCCACTCGGCAGCAAGATGGACGCGCGGCTTCTCGCGCGACAGCGCAAGACTCTCGGCCGACCATTGCTCGAAGCGCTTGTTGAGCAGCGGCAGGTCGAGCAGCCATTCGCCGGGATAGTCGACGATATCGAGGGTCAGCGTGCGGTCGGCGCCGCTCCGCCGCTGATAGTCGATCACCAGCCGCAATTCGCTGATATCGACCGTCGAGTTCGGCCAGCACCGCTGCTCGATCAGGCTCTTCAGGTGGTTCTCGTAGTCGAAGCGCGCCACGGCGTCGTCCGGCTGCGGCTCGAGACGAGCGCGCGCGACCCGTCCCGCGGCGAAAGGCTCGAACACTGGAAAGCGGCCGCCGCGGGTGAGCCCATGGATCAGCGCGGTGATGAAGACGGTCTTGCCCGCCCGTGAAAGTCCTGTGACGCCAAGCCGCACTGTCGGATGGAAGAAGTGCTCGCCATAGTCGAGCAGTGCCCGCGCCGACAGGCGCGCTTCCTCGACGATATCGGTAAGGCTCGGGGCCATGCGGGCAGCAAACTCTGCGGGGAGACGGGCGGGGCAGGCACCCTGAAAGGTGGCGATTAGATGACTGAAATCAAGCCACTCTTCCGGATGCGACCAACAGGTTTTGAACGCTTCGTTGACCTCTGATGACCTATAAACTATCGCTGCGCGAAACCTTCTAAGGGTTGCCGATGACCATCTTCAGACTGAAACAAATGGCCTCCACCTCCGTCCACGCGGCCGCGGGCGCGGTTCGCTGGCACTACGACCGGGCCGAACTGATCGCCGACGGCATCGTGCATGCGACCGGCGTGATCCTTGGGCTGATCGCCGCCACGGTGCTGGTGGTACTCACCGCGGTCTATGCCACCGCGCTCGATATCGTCGCGGTGTCGATCTATGTCGCGGGTCTGCTGGCGATGCTGGTTCTGTCGGCGAGCTACAATCTCTGGCCGGTGTCGCGCACCAAATGGGTGCTGCGCCGCTTCGACCACGCCGCGATCTTTGTCCTGATCGCGGCGACCTATACACCCATCATCATGGAATTGAAGGACAGCGTCTTTGCGATCGCGCTTCTGGTCGGTGTGTGGTGCGTCGCGATCTTCGGCGTCGTGCTCAAGCTCCGCTGGCCCGGGCGCTTCGACCGCGTCTCGGTCGGGCTTTATCTTGCGCTGGGCTGGAGCGGCATCATGCTCTACGATTTGGTCGTGACGGCGCTGCCGAAACTGGCGCTGTGGTTCGTGCTCGCCGGCGGCGCGCTCTACAGTCTCGGCGTGATCTTTCACGCCTGGCGGCGGTTGCGCTTCCAGAACGCGATCTGGCATAGTTTTGTGCTGCTGGGCGCGGCTTGCCACTACACCGCCGTGCTCGATCTGGTTCTGCCCTGAAAGAAATAATAGCCGGAGGCGACGATGCAGGTGACCGGCAAGGTCGTGGTTGTCACCGGCGGCGCCAATGGCATCGGCAAGGCGCTGTGCGAGGCATTCCACCGCGCCGGCGCCGCCAAGGTGATCGTCGCGGATATGGACAGCGGCGGTGCGCGGGCGGTGGCGGCCGCAATCGACGGCGCCGCGTTCAAATGCGATGTCGCGCAGGAAAAGGACATTTTGCACGTCATCGACGAAACCGAGCGGCAGTTCGGGCCGATCGCGCTGTTCTGTTCCAATGCCGGGATCGGCGGTGGCTTCGATCCGCTGTCGGTGAATGCGGGCGGCACATCGGATGAACCGTGGCAGCGAAGCTGGGCGATCCACGTCATGGCCCACGTCTATGCTGCGCGGCACCTGATCCCGCGCTTCAAGGCGCGCGGCGGCGGCTATTTCCTCAACACGATTTCCGCGGCGGGCCTGTTGTCCCAGGTCGGCAGTCCGGCCTATTCGACGACCAAGCATGCCGCGGTCGGATTTGCGGAAAATCTCGCGATCTCGCACAAGGCCGACGGGATCAAGGTCTCGATCCTGTGTCCGCAAGGGGTGGATACCAACATGCTGCGCTCGATCCCGAAGGGCCCGCAATCCGGCGACGGCGATTTGACGGCGGAACAGGTGGCGCAGGATGCGCTCGCCGGCATCGAGCAGGAAACCTTCGTGATCCTGCCGCACCCGCAGGTAGCGGGCTACATGCGCAAGAAGACCGAGAATTACGACCGCTGGATATCGGGCATGGCGAAGATCCAGGCCAAGATGCGCGAAGCTTATGGCAAGTAAGCAGGACCGAATTCAAGTAACCGGAAGCAACATCGAATCAGTGTGGGCGATGCGGTCTGCTTGCAGCGCCCGCGCGTAAATCGCAAGTCCCTCGCGCACGGTCCGGCGTTCGGCCTCGGTCAACAGCTCAAGCGCGCTGGAAACCTGCCGCCGGGCGTAATCGACAATCGCAGCCAGCGTCCGTCGTCCCTTCGGCGTCAGCGAGAGCGGCTTGATCCGCGCATCTTCCGCGTCGGCCTGCTCCTTCAACTCGCCGCACTCGATCAGCTTGCGGACCATACGGCTGACACTCGACTTCTCGAGATGCAGGAACTCGGCAAGTTGACCTGAGGTCATCGGGCCGCGGGCGCCGATCTCGAGGATCGCATGAACCGCCGATGGCGGATAATCGGTCGCGGCCAGCGTCTGTTCCATGAAGCCGAACTCGCGAACCATCTGGCGGGAGGCAGCGCGAATATCGTCGATGAGGGTGAGGTCGGGGGCGGCCATCTTGACTCCAGGTATATAGTTGTATCATACAACTATTGTCGCGCGCAACGGGGCGCGGGCGGGCAATCCAGGAGTTGGACGTCATGGGTGAGCCTTTGCCGGCAAATGGGTCGCCGGACGCGGCCGCGGGCCGGATGCAAGGAAAGGTCTGTCTGGTGACAGGCGGGGGAAGCGGGATCGGTCGCGCCGCAGCGCTGAAGATGGCCGAGGAGGGGGCGGCGGCGATCCTGATCGCGGGCCGGCGCGAGGCCGAGATCGAAAAAGTTGCAGCCGAGTGCCGAACGCAGGGATCGCAAGCACTGGCGATCAGGACCGACGTCACCCGGGAGGACGATGTCTCGCGCCTTGTTAAGACCGCGGTCGAACGCTACGGCGGGCTGGACGTCGCGTTCAACAATGCCGGCTTCCAGGAACGTCGTGCGCCGGTGGAGGAACAGGGCAACGTCGTCTATGACGAAGTATTCGACGGTAACGTGCGCTCCGTCTTCCTCTGCCTTCGGCATCAGCTGCCAGTGATGTTCGCGCGCGGCGAGGGCGGGATCGTCGTCAATGCGTCGGTGAGCGGCGTTCGCAATCCCAATCCCGGCTTCTCGCTTTATTCCGCCTCGAAGGCTGCGGTGATTTCGCTGGTCCGTTCGGCGGCGATGGAGGCCGCGCCTCGCGGGGTCAGGATCAACGCCATTGCTCCAGGCCGGGTCGTCACCGACATGATGCTGCGCTCTGGGGTCGGCGATATGTCGAGCGTCGCGGCGGGTCTGCCGCTACGACGGATGGGGAGGCCGGAAGAAGTCGCCGAAGCGGTAGTCTGGCTGCTCTCCGGCGCCGCGTCCTACGTGGTCGGACACGTGCTCGCGGCCGACGGAGGCTTTTTGGCCTCGTAAGGAAACCCGTTCAAGTTCGCTTGGAATGATCGACATATTCCACGATGAGACCGTCGGCGTGGCGGAAGCGGGTTTTGCGACCGACGGGAGTGTTCTGGATCGGCTCCAGCTGCGTGGCGCCGGTCTTTGCGAGCACGTCGAGGGCCTGTTCCAGGGCCTCGACCTTGATCGTCAGACGCGTCGCTTCGAAGGGATGCCGTTTCTCGGGCGGTCCGGCGATGATCAGGACGGACAGCCGGGGTGAGGATATCTGGGCGAGCTCGAGACCCATCTCGGGATAGGCAAAACGCAGGGTCTCTTCGCCGCCGAGCAGATCCTTATAGAAGCCGCAGGTGGGATCGAGCGCGTCGGCGTCCACGAACACCCTTGTAAAGACTTCCAGGATCATCGTCCTCTCCAAGAGCATGATCTTTTCGGAAAACCGGTGCCCCACTTTTCCGGATCATGCTCTAGACCCGGCCTTGCCGCGCGTAGAGCATCGGCACCGCGGAATCCACGATCACGTCGACCAGGCTGACGCCTTGATGCGCGAGGGCGCGCGACAACGCCGGCGCGAGATCGGCAGCCTTGTTGACGCGCACCGCGTCGCAGCCCATGCCTTGCGCGATCTTGACGAAATCGATGTCAGGCAGATCGAGGCCCGGCACGTTGCGCACCTGCATCACCTGGCTGAACGAGCGCATCGCGCCATAGCCCGCATTGTTGATCACGACGACCGTCAGCGGCAGCTTGCGCTGCGCCGCCGTCCACAGCGCCTGGATCGAGTACATCGCCGAGCCGTCGCCGATCAGGCACACCGTGCGGCGCTCGGGCCGGCCGAGCGCGATGCCGACGGACGCCGGCAGGCTGTAGCCAAGCCCGCCGCTCGCCATGGTGTAAAAACTGTCCTGGCCGCGCATCGGCATGAATTTCTGCAGCGGCGGACGGTGCGACGGCGCTTCCTCGACCAGCGCGGCGTCCGCGGGCATCGCGGCGGACAGCGAATGCAGCAGGAATTCCACCGGAATTGGGTCGGCCGCGTGAGGTGCCGGTGGCAGTTTGCGTCCTGCCGGAGTGGCGCGCGTGGTTTCCGGCAGCAGTTCGAGCAGCATGGCGAGCGCCGGCTTCATGGTGGCGACGATGCTGGTGCCGGTCGGCGGCACCGCGGCGGCGTCGGCATCGTCGGTGATCTGGAAGATCGTCGTTGCGCCATCGAAGATCGCGGCATGGCCCTCGACATGGAAGGTGAATACCGGCGCGCCGATCACGACCACCAGGTCGTATCCGCGCAAGCTTTCCGAAAGCTGCCCCGGCGAAGCGTGCAGGAAGCCCGAAAATTGCGGATGCCGCTCCGGAAACGAACAGCGCGCCGAGAACGGGCTGACCCAGACGCTTGTCCTGGCTTTTTCCGCCACCTTCACCATCAGATCGACGGCCGCGGCACGATCGACGCCGGGGCCGACGACAAGCGCAGGGCTCTTGCTCGCCGAGAGCGCTGCCGCCAGCGCCTTCATGGCGTCCGGGTCGGGGCCGATCTCGCGGCTGATTTTTCGCGCTTCCAGCGGCTGCGCCGGGTGGGTCCAGTCGTCGATCGGGACCGACACGAAGGTCGGTCCGCAGGGCGGCTGCATCGCCACGTAATAGGCGCGCGCGATCGCCGCCGGCACGTCCTCGGGCCGCGCCGGCTCGACGCTGAATTTGACGTAAGGTCTTGGAAATTCCGAAGCACGCTCGGCATAGAGGAACGGCTGCCAGGGCAGGATCGAGCGCGCCTGCTGGCCCGCGGTGATCACCAGCGGCGTCTGGTTGCGGTGGGCGGTATAGATGTTGCCGAGCGCGTTGCCGACGCCGGCGCCGGAATGCAGGTTGACGAAGCCGGCGTTGCGGGTCGCCTGCGCATAGCCGTCGGCCATGCCGACCACGGACGCTTCCTGCAATCCCAGCACATAGTCGATGTCGTCGGGCCAGTCAGAGAGGAACGGCAGTTCGGTCGAGCCGGGATTGCCGAACACTTTCTTGATGCCAAAAGCGCGCAACAGGTCGAAGGTCGCCTGTTTGACGGTGGTGGAGCTTACCACGTCGCGGTGCCCTTCATGGTTGGCTGGCCGGCTGAGTTCGCGGTCCACAGCTCCATGCTGGTGCCATTGTCGTTGGCGTTGACGGAAAACTCGCTGCCCTCGAACAGCGGTTGCAGTCCGCGATAGACGAATTTCTTCGGCGGCCGGCCGCCGCGCAAGCTTGGCCGCGAGCTCGACGATGAACGCCGCCTGCAACGGCCCGTGGAAGATCAGGCCGGGATAGCCCTCGACCTTGGTGACGTAGTCGCGGTCGTAGTGGATGCGATGGCCGTTGAAGGTCAGCGCCGAATAACGAAACAGCAGGACGGGATCGGCCATGTGGGTTTCGCGATGTTGCGCGACCGGCGGCGGCGCGGCGGGTTTCGCGGGGGCTTGCGCGCTTCCGATGTCGCGGTAGACGATGTCCTGACGTTCACGAACTGCCGTGCCGCGCGGCGAAGTCACGACGTGCTCGACCGAGACGAAGCACAGCGTGCCGGTCGAGCCGGTCTTCAGCGTCACGTCGGAGATGCGCGACTTGCGCGTCGATTCGTCGCCGACCCGAAGAGCGTCATCAAACTCCAGTTCGCCGCCGGCCCACATCCTGCGCGGCAGCGGCACCGGCGGCAGGAAGCCGCCGCGGGTGGGGTGGCCGTCCGGGCCCAATTGCGACATCGGAAACACCGGCTGGCCCAGGCACCAATGCGCGGTGAATGGCGCGGCGTCGCCCGTCTTCGGCTCGCCGATCTCCTGGAACAGCGTCGCGCGCAGTCCCTTCACCAGCTGCGCGCGTGACGATGTCGGACGCTTCCGTGCGTGCGGCCGATCCATTGCTTCAAGTGATCGATGTCGAGTTTTTCGGTCATGACGACTTCCGGACCGGAGCGGCTTTGGGCGCGTCGATCCGTTCTCCGATTCGTTCTCCGATTCCTGGCACGGCGCCATAGTGCCGCGGCTGGTCGACGAAAATGGCGGCGGGCGCGGAATAGGCCACGACGCCGTTCGGCGTATCCACCTCGATGCGGCGCAGATGCGGGTGCACGGCAAGATCGGTCATGGTGTTGACCTCGGCAAACGCGATGTCGGCATCCGACAGGCGTTTCAGGAGATCATCGCGGGCGAGCGTTGCAAAGATATCGCCGACCGCCTTGTCGGTGAGTTGCCGGTTGCGGACGCGCTCGAGCATGTTGGCGAAGCGTGGATCGCTCGGCAAATCGGGTTGTCCCAGCACCTCGGCGCAAAGCTTCTTCCACTCGCGCTCGCTCTGGATCGAGATCAAGATGTCCTTGCCGTCCTTGGAGCGGAACACGCCATAGGGCGCGATCGAGGGATGGGCGAGGCCCATGCGCTGCGGCGGATTGCCGGCTTCCGCGTTGAGCAGCGGCACCGCGAGCCAGTCGGCCATCACGTCGAACATCGAGATCCGGATGTCGGCGCCCTTGCCGGTACGCGCACGCGCGATCAGCGCCTCCAGGATCGACGCATGCGCGGTGGCGCCGGTCGCGATGTCGACGATGGACACACCGACGCGCGAGGGGCCTTCCGGACCGCCGGTGATCGAGGCAAGCCCGCTCTCGGCCTGGATCAAGAGGTCGTAGGCCTTGCGATCGGCGTAGGGACCGTCATCGCCATAGCCCGTGATGGTGCAGCAGATCAGCGCCGGATAATCCTTCTTCAGCCGCGCGAGCGAGAAGCCGAGCTTGTCCATCGAGCCGGGCTTCAGGTTCTGCAGCAGCACGTCGGCGCCGGCGATCAGCTCTTCGAGGTGTTGCCGCCCCTCCTTGGTCGCAAGGTCGATCACCACGGAATCCTTGCCGCGGTTGAGCCAGACGAAATAGCTGCTCTGCCCTTTCGCCGCGGCATCGTAGCCGCGGGCGAAATCGCCCTCGGGCCGCTCGACCTTGATGACATGGGCGCCGGCGTCCGCCAGGCGCGAGCTGCAGAACGGTGCTGCGACCGCCTGTTCGACGGCGATGACCTTTATTCCCTCGAGCGGCAGCATGTCTGTTTCTCAGTAGGAGCGCGGCATGCCGAGCACATGCTCGGCGATGAACGACAGAATGAGATTGGTCGAGATCGGCGCCACTTGATAGAGCCGCGTCTCGCGGAACTTGCGCTCGACGTCGTATTCCTCGGCAAAGCCGAAGCCGCCATGGGTCTGAATGCAGGCGTTGGCTGCTTCCCAGGACGCGTCGGCGCCGAGCATCTTGGCCATGTTGGCCTCGGCGCCGCAGTCGAGCCCGGCCTCGTATTTACGGGTGGCTTCCTTCACCATCAATTCGGCCCCGCGCATCGCGGCATAGGCTTTGGCGATCGGGAACTGGATGCCTTGATTTTGCCCGATCGGCCGGCCGAACACCGCGCGCTCCTTGGCGTAATTGGTGGCCTTGGCAATGAACCATTTGGCGTCGCCGATGCATTCGGCCGCGATCAGGATGCGCTCGGCGTTCATGCCGGAGAGGATGTAGCGAAAGCCCTTGCCTTCCTCGCCGATCAGATTCTCCGCCGGCACCCGCATGTCGGTGAAGAAGACTTCGGTGGTGGAGTGGTTCATCATGGTGCGGATCGGGCTGATCGAAAGCCCGGCGTTCTTGGCCTCGCGCATGTCGACGATGAAGACCGACAATCCGTCGGTGCGCTTCTTGGCCTGCTCCTTCGGCGTGGTGCGCGCCAACAGGATCATCAGGTCGGAATATTCGGCGCGGCTGGTCCAGATCTTCTGGCCGTTGACGATATAGCTGTCGTTGCCCTCGCGCTTGGCAAAGGTCTTCAGCGAGGAGGTGTCGGTGCCGCTGGAAGGTTCCGTGACGCCGAACGCCTGCAGCCGCAACTCGCCGCTCGCGATCTTCGGCAGCCATTTCGCCTTCTGCTCCGCGCTGCCGTGCCGCAACAGCGTGCCCATGGTGTACATCTGGGCGTGGCAGCCGCCGCCGTTGCACCCGGCGCGCTGGATCTCCTCGAGGATCGCCGCCGCCGCCGACAGCTTCAGGCCGGCGCCGCCATATTCCTCCGGGATCAGCACCGAGAGATAGCCCGCCTGCGTCAGCGCATCGACGAAGGCGCTTGGGTAAGCCATCTCGCGATCGAGCTTGCGCCAATACTCGCCGGGAAACTGGGCGCAGAGCTTTGCCACCGCGTCGCGGATGTCGGCGTGTTCGTCTTGCTGGTCTTGCGCGGTCATCGGAACTCGGCTGGCAGGTTAAGGCGGGCGCCCAGGCCGGCGCACCGTCTTGGTTAGCAGGGCTACGCGGTCCGCGGTAGTCTCAAGATGACTGACGGCCTCAAGCAGGGATGCGCACGGGTAATGACTCGATGCCGCGCACGAAACTCGAATAGACCCGCTTCGGTTCGCCGACCACTTCGATGCGGTCGAAGCGCTTCAGCATCTCCTGCCAGACGATCTTCAGCTGCAGTTCGGCCAGCCGCATGCCGACGCAGCGGTGGATGCCGAAGCCGAACGACAGGTGGGTGCGCGGACGGGCGCGGTCGATCAGGAATTCGTTCGGCCGGTCGATCGCCTCTTCGTCGCGGTTGCCGGAGACGTACCACATCACGACGCGTTCGCCCTTTTTGATCTGCTTGCCGCCGATCTCGGTATCGACCAGCGCGGTGCGCCGCATATGCGCCAACGGCGTCTGCCAGCGGATCACCTCCGGCACCATGGAATCGATCAGCGCCGGATTCTCCCGCAGCTTCTTGTACTCCTCGGGATGTTCGTTCAGCGCCAGCACCGAGCCGCTCATGGTGTTGCGCGTGGTATCGTTGCCGCCGACGATCAGCAGGATGATGTTGCCCATGAGATTGTCGCGGTCCATGTGGCGCGTGGCATCGCTATGCGCCATCATCGAAAGCAGGTCGTTGCGCGGCTCGGCATTGACGCGCTCGTTCCAGAGCCGCGCAAAATATTCCCTGCACTCGTCCATCTCCTGCCGGCGCTGCTCCGGCGATTCGACGATGCCGCTCTTGGGAAGTGCAGTCGAGATATCCGACCAGCGCGTCAGCTTGCGCCGCTCTTCGAACGGAAAATCGAACAGGGTCGCCAGCATCTGGGTGGTCAGCTCGATCGACACCCGCTCGACGAAATTGAAGGTCTCGTTGCGCGGCAGGTCGTCGAGCACCTTGGCCGAACGCTGCCGGATCAGGACCGCCAGTTCGTCGAGATGCGTCGGCGTGAACATCGGGGAGACGGTCTTGCGCTGGGCCGAATGCTTCGGCTGATCCATCGCAATGAAGCTCGGCCAGTCGTAGCCGGGCGGCGCGTCGCGAATCGAGATGCCGCCGAGGCTGGCATCGGACGAGAAGACACCGTGGCTGGTGTCGACATGCATGATGTCGTTGTATTTGACGACCGACCAATAGGGCTCGATCGGCGCATTGGTGCAGTAATGTACCGGCTCTTCCTTGCGCAGCCGTTCGAAGAACGGCCATAGCGTGTCGTTCTGGAACAACCGCGGCGCGCCGGGATGAAAGTCCTTGAGCGGCGTCGCATAGGCCTCTTCGCGCGCCAGGCGCTGCAGCTCGGCCTTGTCGGGATGGATCGCGGTCTGGACGTTCATCGTTGTTCATCCTATCGGAGAGCGGGAAAATCAGGCGGCGATGCGCACCGGCAGGGTCTCATAGCCTTTGACGAAGCTCGAATACACCCGCTTGGGCGGGCCTACCACCTCTATCTTGTCGAACCGCTTCAGGATCTCTTCCCAGATGATCTTGAGCTGCAGCTCGGCGAGCCGGATCCCGACGCAGCGGTGGATGCCGAAGCCGAACGACAGATGCTGGCGCGGCCGCGCCCGGTCGATCAGGAACTCGTACGGACGCTCGATCGCCTCTTCGTCGCGGTTGCCCGAGACATACCACATCACGACCTTGTCGCCCTTGCTGATCTTTCTGCCGCGGAACTCGAAGTCTTCGAGCGCGGTCCGGCGCATATGCGCCAACGGGGTCTGCCAGCGAATCACTTCGGGAACGAAACTGTCGATCAGGGCGGGGTTGTTCCGCAGCTTCTCATACTGATCCGGATGCTGGCTCAGCGCAAAGATGCTGCCCGACATGGTGTTGCGGGTGGTGTCGTTGCCGCCGACGATCAGCAAGATCAGGTTGCCGAGGAAATTCCTCGGGTCCATGTCCCGCGTGGCGTCCGCATGCGCCATCATCGACAACAGGTCGCTCTTCGGCGGCTGGTTGATGCGCTCCTTCCAGAGCTTGCCGAAATAGGCGGCGCATTCCAGAAGCTCGACCTGCCGCTCTTCTTCGGTCGCAACCAGGCCATCGGGTCCCGGAAGCGTGGTTGCGATGTCCGACCAGCGGGTCAGTTTGCGCCGGTCCTCCCAGGGGAAGTCGAACAGCGCGGCGAGCATCTGCGTGGTCAGTTCGATCGAGACCCGATCGACCCAGTCGAACACCTCTGCCCTCGGCAGATTGTCGAGGCATTCGGCCGAGCGCTGGCGGATGCTGATCGCGAGCTGGTCGAGATGGGTGGGGGTGAACATCGGCGCCACGGTCTTGCGCTGGGGGCCGTGGCGCGGCTGATCCATGGCGATGAAGCTCTCGCGGCGCAGATCGGGCGCGGTGTCGCGGATGGTGATGCCGCCGAGCGAGGCCGCCGACGAGAACACCGAATGATTGGTCTCGATGTCCATGATGTCGTTGTATTTGGTCACCGACCAGTACGGGCCGAACATGCTGTCCTTGCAGTAATGGACCGGGTCTTCCTTGCGCAACCGGTCGAAATAGGGCCAGTGCGTATCGGAACGGAACAGTTCGGGATCGCCGGGATCGAAGTCCGCAAGCGGCAGCGAAGCGGCGCGCTCGCGCGCTTCTTCGCCACTGGAGTCGGTTGCGAGATCGAGTGTCCCGTGCATGGGGCTGCTCCCTGTTTGTCCCTTCCTTGAAGATTACGCGAGGGAAGGCTGATTTGGGGCGAATTACATCCCGTTGCGCCCGCCCATGCAAGGGAGAGTTTCCGCAAGCTCCGGCCCATGCTGGTATTCCGCGGCACGGGCTTTTTCGGGCCGTGACAAGCGGATTTCCGGAGAATAAGGCTTACCACGGAAGAACCGAGGATTTGCCCGAAAGGTCGGCCGCCCATGATCCCCAACGCGCATCGGATGTTCAATTTCGACCTCGGCGAAACCGCGGACGCAATACGCGACACCGTGCAGGATTTTGCCAGCCACGAGATCGCGCCGCGGGCGGCCGAGATCGACAGGAGCAACCAGTTTCCGCGCGACCTCTGGCCGAAGCTCGGCGCGCTCGGGCTGCACGGCATCACCGTCGAGGAGGAATATGGCGGCAGCGGGCTCGGCTATCTCGAGCATTGCGTCGCGCTCGAGGAAATCTCGCGCGCCTCCGCCGCGGTCGGGCTTTCCTACGGCGCGCATTCCAACCTCTGCGTCAACCAGCTCCGCCGCAACGGCAGCGACGCGCAGAAGCGGAAATATCTGCCCAAGCTTATTTCCGGCGAGCATGTCGGCGCGCTTGCGATGTCGGAGCCGAACTCAGGCTCCGACGTGGTGTCGATGATGACGCGCGCCGATAAGAAGGGCGACCGCTATGTGCTGAACGGCAGCAAGATGTGGATCACCAACGGACCGATCGCGGAGACGCTGGTGGTCTACGCCAAGACCGATCCGAACGCGGGCGCGCGCGGCATCACCGCCTTCATCATCGAAAAGGGCATGAAGGGATTTTCCACCGCCCAGAAGCTCGACAAGCTCGGCATGCGCGGCTCCGACACCGGCGAACTGGTGTTCGAGAATTGCGAAGTGCCGGTGGAGAATGTGCTCGGCGAGGTCGGCCGCGGCGTCAACGTGCTGATGTCGGGCCTCGACTACGAGCGCTCGGTCTTGGCCGCGGGGCCGCTCGGCATCATGCAGGCCTGCATGGACGTGGTGATGCCCTATGTGCACGAGCGCAAGCAGTTCGGCCAGCCGATCGGCAGCTTCCAGCTGGTGCAGGGCAAGATCGCCGATATGTACACCGCGATGAACGCCTCGCGCGCCTATGTCTATGCGGTGGCGAAGGCCTGCGATCGCGGCGAAACCACGCGGGAGGACGCCGCCGGCGCCATTCTCTATGCGAGTGAAAAGGCCACCCAATGCGCGCTCGACGCCATCCAGTTGCTCGGCGGCAACGGCTATATCAACGACTATCCGACCGGGCGGCTGTTGCGCGACGCCAAGCTCTACGAGATCGGCGCCGGCACCAGCGAAATCCGCCGCATGCTGATCGGACGCGAATTGTTCGAGAAATCTACATGAGAGGCTAATCGAACAATCGGCCCCGCACTTGGATAGCGAGAGGTGTGCCGGTTTTCCCGCGATCACAACAAACGCGGAACGTTTGCGCGGAGATCATGCTCAGGCAATAGGTTACTCCGGCAAGTTGTTGACCTTCTTCACCCACGCCCGCACGTCCACGAGCACTTCGGGCAGCACCGCCTTGACTTCTTCCGCCGTCATTCCGGCCTTGATGCGGGGATCGTAGAGCAGGTTGAGAATATACTGGTCGTAGACGTCGAAGAACCCCATCGACACCTTGTCGTTGAACATGGTCCAGGGCACCGAGCCGGTGTCGTTGATCGGACCCAGCGATTGCAACAGCTCCTCATAGGCGCAATCCAGGAAGACGAAATCGCCGTTGTCGACGGTGAGGATCACGTCGGAATGCTGGATCTCATACTTCTCGTTCTTGCGGAAACCCGACAGACACTGCGGATCGAGCGAGGTTTTGATCTCGCGCGCCCGTTGCTTGCCGTAGGCGTCGGCGATGGTGCGGTCGAGGTCGCGGTCACGTACCAGCTTGACGCTGATATTGGCGGCGTCGGCCGTCTCGGCCACGGCGATGTCGAGGTTTCGAATGCGCGCGCCGATGTCGGCGATGACCTTGGCCAGCTGCGCCTTGCGATCGGCGCGGTTGCCGTCGGCGAACACCCGCACCGGCATAACGTATTTCCTGATACGGTCGACCCTTCCGGCCAGATGATATTCGGCGCCGAAGGCGGTCTTGAAAAAACCGTCCGTGATCTCGGCGTCGGTGAAAATCTTCTTTTCCGCGCGCTGGCGCGAGGCGATTGCGGGAATTTCGGCCGAGACCGGCGAGGGCGCGACGACGCCGCTGAACGCGATCGCGGCCGACGCGGCTGCGACGATGCGCAGAGGGGGTGGGGGGAAGCGGACGCTCATGGTCTCGAAACGCTGCCGCAACGGATCGATGCGCGCAAGGCTCGAGCGGGTTCCGCGACCAGGAGGGACTTAATTCTTGACGACGACCGTGGCGCCGACGAAGACGCGACCGTAGAGATCGGTCACGTCCTCATTGGTCATGCGGAAGCAGCCGGAGGAAACCGCCTGGCCGATGGTCTCCGGCTCGTTGGAGCCGTGGATGCGATAAAGCGTCGAGCCGAGATAGATGGCGCGGGCGCCGAGCGGATTGTCGATGCCGCCTACCATGTGGCGCGGCAGGTCGGGCCGCCGCGCCAGCATTTGCGACGGCGGCGTCCAGCTCGGCCATTCCTTCTTCGCGGAAATGCGGTGGACGCCGCTCCAGCGGAAGCCGTCGCGGCCGACCCCGATGCCATAGCGCAGTGCCTGGCCGTTGGGCAGGACGAGGTAAAGCCGCCGCTCGGCGGTGTTGATGATGATGGTGCCCGGGGCGTAATTGCTGTCGAAGTTCACGGTCTGCCGCGGGATCGGGCTCGCGCCGCCGCCTCCGAAGAAGTTCGGACCGCCGCCCATGATATCGCGCATGTCCATCTCCTGGGCTTGCGACTGGCCGCAGCCCGCGATCAACACCGCCGCAACCAACAACGCATATGCCCGGGTCATTTTCTTCCTCGCGGAAATGAGAATTTACCGTAAGACTGGCCATATCGGGCGCGATTTCGCAAGCCACAGCCGTGTGAGGCTGACCGTCTCGAAAAGCGGTGGTTAAGAAAGCACCGCCTTACCCTGAGTAGCTGCGGTAAACATGGTCTGTCCCCGTTTAACTCTCGCCCTCGAATTTCGGGGCCAAGGCCTGCAAGCGTGGGAGCTAAAGTTCGTAGTCGGCATCGGCGAAGAAGCAGGCCCGCGGTTGTTGCCGCGTCGAACGATGTGGACCGGCACCTCGGCGACGGTGATCCGGGAACGACGGGGCATGGCGCCTCCAGGGACCGTGATAGCGGAGGAGCGTAAAGTAGCACGATAAACGTGCGATAAACGTGGTCTGTCCCCGTTTTACCCCTAACGGCGCAAGCGCGCCAAGGCCTACCGGATCGTTCGATAGCGTTCGAAGCGACTTTTGCGCGTTTGCTATTGCTCTCGCCCTATAGTTGCGGTTGGATCAGGTGATGACGGAAGATACAAAAAAGCTCTGTTTTGTGATCGGTCCCGTTGGCGAGGAAGGGAGCGATGCCAGAACGCATGCGAACTGGCTGCTTGATGGGATAGTCCGGCCAGTATTTGTGGAGCACTTTCCAGAATTTAAGGTTCAACGGGCAGACGAGATCAAAGCGCCCGGCGATATCAACTCACAGACCATCCAACGGCTTATGGATGCTGAGCTTGTTGTGGCAGACATGAGCATGCACAATGCCAACGCGTTTTACGAATTGGCCGTGCGTCACATGATGAGGCTACCCACAATTCACATGATCCACAA
Organism: uncultured Alphaproteobacteria bacterium; assembly: GCA_963777475.1. Lineage (GTDB taxonomy): Bacteria > Pseudomonadota > Alphaproteobacteria > Rhizobiales > Xanthobacteraceae > Bradyrhizobium. The sequence goes on along the minus strand of CAVZQX010000024.1, from coordinate 67,639 downwards.
AGAATGGAAGATACCGTTCGACGTCGCTCCCCATAGAGCGATAGTGTTTTCTCGGGTAGAATTCAGCGATCTCTCCAAAGCGAGAGCTGAGCTAAGGAGCGCTGTCGGCGAGGTGATGGCTCCTGGATTTGTTGTCGAAAATCCAATTACCCATGCACGCGCAAAATTCGAACTTGATCAGCACGCGACACCAGCGATGCAGGCGCTAGCCTCCGATGTTGCGGCTTTACGAGCCAAGCTCGATGAAGAGCTAGTCGCAGTAAACCGGGAACTCCTCAACACGCAGCTTGGCATTGCGCCGATGGGAGGCCTGCTTCGTACGCCAACGGGCTGGTCCAGTGGCCCGGATGCATTTGCGCCGATCAGAACCCATACGGGTGTTGCCTACCAAGGCATTAATCCGATGAGTTTTCGGCTCGCTGAACTCGGTAGATTGGATTCACAAAAGGCGAATGATCCGAGCCGCAGTGATTCGATCGAAGTAACCGCTCCATCAAATGACGACGAACGGAAATAGAATCGTAGGCCCCAACGGCAGGCGGCGCTCGAAATGCTGTTGCTGATCGCCAAGCGCGGCGGCCGACGATGCTTTATTACGGTGACAGTGCACTTAACTACCTGCTGCCGAAGGTCATCCTCGAGTTGAGCCTGTCACAGAAATTATCGTGTCTCATTCCAGGGGTGCAGTCCAGCACTGTCACCGTAATCACACTCTATCGCACGGACGGGGCTGGCGCGGGCGGCGGCGCGGGCGTAGGATAGCGGGGTCAATGCCGTCTAGAAAAACCGCATCACTCAAGCGAGCCCGAAGAAATTAGAGACCCGCGCTCATGTAGCGAGCCATCGGCCGCAAGACGCCCATGGCAGGCAATCGTTCTAGAGAAACCCCGGTTCGCAAAGCCGGGGTCGTTTGTATTTAGCGATCCGAAGATTTTTGACGCGCTTTGCGCCTCGGCGTCGTCGCCGCTTCCGGCGCGCGATGATGCAGCGCTCGCATCATTCCAATTCGCGCCATCATCGTCGGGCCACCGGTCTCGGCGACCATCTTAAGAACCGAGGCCGCCTGCTGCTCGGCCGGCGGCAGCGCGAGGACGAATTGCGCCGCGTCGCGGAGAGTGTAGAGCGGCCTCGCATTTGGAATTGGAATTGGGCCATCGAACCGCTTGGACCAATTCGGCAAGGCGGCGGGGCGCTGCTTGGGCGCTGCGGTCGAGCATCATCAATCCGGGTCCGGAACGGTGGGCCGCGATTTCAAATATTGGCAGGCCGTACCATCCTTGATCTCAAGTTTGAGACAGGACGGCTCGCACACGTTCACTGCCTTGGCGATGGCCCGTAAAACGCCGTTCATCGCCTCTGCCTTGAAACGTGGAACGGCAGTGCTGCCTTCAAATAAATCCTTGAAGTCGGCATCGTATTGCGGGGTGAGCGTGAAGTTTGGACACACCCGCGCCAGCGCGTAGGCTGAAAATAGATGGCACATCGAGGTGCACTCGGCGCGCTTGGCGTGCACCACACCGGGTGCGGCGAAGCACAAGAACGCCAACGCGATCTTGAGAAGCTTGGGCATGATCGTGGCATCTCTCGTAAAAGGTAGGGCCTCGGGTTGCCCCAAGGCCCTAGCCGTCGTGGTCCATCCGCACTGACGGCCTTGTGCATGGGATATTGGCATCGCTAGTGGCGGTGTCAAACCGGCAGGTCGCGCCAACCGATAGCGAGCGCATGGAAAAAAGATAAGGACGGGATCGCCTGGCTTTTGAGACTTGGCGATTGCCGCCATGAAACTAGAGGGGTAGTGTTGGAGGAGATTTAACCGCAGGGGTGGCGGGCCACGAAATGAAATCTTTGCTCGGCCTGTTTTGGGTAATGGCTGTTTTGGGTGTCTTGGGAATTGTGATTACATATTCAGAGCCAGAACCCCATGCTCAAGACAACAAGACTGAGACAACTCCAAGCAATAAGGGTTCCTCCTCCGACTTAGGGATGTCCAAAGAGGAAAATAGTCAGCGCAGCCGCTGGACCGAATATAAAGAAAAAATAGAAGAAAACGAAAAGGTAATTACCGCCGTCAGCACAGTTTTTATCGCCGCCTTCACGGTGATCTTGGCCTTTGCCACTGCTTTTCTCTACATCGCGACCCGAAACCTTGTGGAAGGCGCAGATGATACATCCCAGCGCCAATTGCGCGCATATATAGGGCTTCACTCGGCGGACAGTACGGTTTACCGGTTCGCTGAAGGCGGATACGCCTTCATTGCCCATGCCGAACTGAGAAATTACGGGCAAACCCCTGCGTACGATTTGACCGTTAAATCCAACGCAAAAATCGATACTATCGACAAGGTTCCCTTCGATGACTTTCCTGAACTGGAGCGCGGCGTCCCCGGCATCGCATTTCGGGACGTTCCGTTTGGCGTAGACATCGGGTGGCCTATTTCCGACGAAGATAGGATTGCATTGTTTACGCGTAAGAAGGTCTTCTTTTTTTGGGGAAGGACCGAATATCGAGACGCATTCGGCAAATACCATTATTTCGCGTTTCGCTTGGCGAGTGGCGAAATCAAAGTGGGCACAGACAGCATCTACACCATGAAGCCCCATGGTCGAGGTTACGAAGCTAATTGAAACGGCCCAAGCCGCCCGATGCTCACGATGCGGCCGATGGGCAGGCCGCGCCACCGGACCGCGCGTAATCGTCGGCGTAGCGCTGGCCGGCGATGATGGTCGGGTGGTAGGGTGAGCGCTTGGGATTCGTCGGGGACGGTGGTCGCTACTTGCGGCCCCAGAATTGAAAACTTTGTCGAGGCGGCGAACCAACAGTTTCAGAAAGAACACCTTGAGCCGCAGATAGTTTGGCGGATCGGATTTAGCGGCCCTGTGAGGTGCGTCCAATGAAGGCGCCTAAATTGTGCGTGTTCTGCGCAAAGCCCGGAACGATGACGAAACAACATGTTTGGCCCAAGGACATGGAATATAGGGGGCACTCCAGTGGTCTGGTCTGTCCCTGTCTTACTGATTTGCCCGACGTCGGGCGACTCAGTTGAATTTTGGCCGATGTCGCGGCGCGCGAACGCCTCTCGGGCCGCAAAATCGCGTGCGCGCAAAATCTAATTTCGTGAACTGGTTCAAACTGATCCGCGTTGTCAGTTCGCCGCGCGCAAAAATTTCTCTTTCGGAAAATCGGAAACTGTGTATTCTTCCCGCCGTCCCGTTCCCACAAGAGGGGCGCTTCGCGGTCGTCACGGACGTTGGGAGCGGGATGCGGTGGACGCTTTGGCGACGCAAGACGAGCGCAGCTTGAAGCGGACGGCGAAGTCGTGTGGTTCTGGCGCTCCGAAGCAGGCGCTAAGGTCGCGAAGATGCTCACGCGTCTTGCGGGTGACGGTGGCAACCAAGCAAAGGTCACCGAGAAGAGCACGTATAACCCGTAAAACCATCGCGCAGGGAATGCCGGTTGATCCGGCCCTACCTGTGGTGACTGCCGCCTGCGTTTTTTGTTGCAGGCGGGCCATGGGTGAGGTCGTCACCCGGCATTCCCTGCGCCCTCTATCGATCAGAAGGCGAAAAATTAAAGGATCGACCTCGCGCAAACCTGCGGCGAGATCGCGAAGCCGTGTCTGCGAAGGCCGGCCATCTCGAAAAGCGGCGGCCCGAGAAAGTACCGCCTTTACCGTGATTAGCTGCAATGTCCGTGCCCCCTTTGACGAAAGCTGCGAACAATGATTGATCTGCTCTCCGGCAGCGAGAAAGCGTCGGAACGGGAGCGGAACGATGAACGGTGCGGAAAGTCTGGTGCGGACCCTGGTGGCCGGCGGCGTTGACGTCTGTTTCGCCAACCCGGGCACCTCCGAGATGCATTTCGTCGCGGCGCTGGACCGGGTCGAGGGCATGCGCTGCGTGCTCGGCCTGTTCGAGGGCGTGGTGACGGGGGCGGCCGACGGCTATTTCCGCATGAAGGGCCGGCCAGCCTCGACGCTTCTGCACCTCGGCCCTGGGCTCGCCAACGGCCTTGCCAATTTGCACAACGCCAAGAAGGCGAATTCCGGCATCGTCAATATCGTCGGCCAGCACGCGACCTATCACATCGGCTTCAACGCGCCCCTGACCTCCGATATCGAGGGCCTGGCGCGGCCGATGTCGGCCTGGGTGCGCACCTCGCCGAACGCGAAATCGGTCGCGGCCGACGGCGCCGCCGCGATCGCGGCCGCGAAAAGCTCGCCGCCGCAGATTGCGACCCTGATCCTGCCCGCCGATACCGCCTGGAACGAGGCCGACGGCATTGCGCAGGTGCCGTCCGAAAACCAGCGCGTGAGCTATTCCGCGCAAGCCGACGAACAGGCGGCGAAGGTGCTGCATAGCGGCGGGGCGCAAAACCTGCTCCTGATCACCGGCAGCGCGCTGACCGAGCAGGGGCTGGCGCTGGCGCAGCAGATCGCCGGCAAGACCGGCTGCAAGGTGATGGGCCAGACCTATCATCCGCGAATGGCGCGCGGGCGCGGCCGCTTCTCGATCGACCGCATCCCGTATGTGATCGAGCAGGCGCTGCCGATCCTGAAAGATTTCAAGAACATCATCCTGGTCGAGGCCAACGAACCGATCGCGTTCTTTGCCTATCCGAACAAGCCGAGCATCCTGAAGCCCGAAGGCTGCGAGGTTCACCGCATGACGGCGTGGGGCGAAAATTCGGTGGCGGCGCTGGAGGCCTTGGCGGACGCGCTCGGCGCTAAGCCTTCCGACGTCAAGCCGCAGAAGCTCGCCGAGCTTGCGAAGCCGACCGGCGCCTTGAACCACGCTTCGATCGCGCAGGCGATCGCATGCGCAATTCCCGAAAACGCCATCGTGGTCGACGAATCCATCACCACCGGGCGCGGCTTCTTCCCGCCGACGGCGGCGGCGGCCCCGCACGACTGGCTGCAGAACATGGGCGGCTCGATCGGTTTCTCCACGCCGGTCGCGACCGGCGCCGCGGTGGCCTGCCCGGACCGCAAGGTGATCTGCATGGTCGGCGACGGCAGCGCGATGTATACGATCCAATCGCTATGGACGCAGGCGCGCGAGGGGCTCAACGTCGTGACCATCGTATTTGCCAACCGCATCTATCAGATCCTGCGCGGCGAGTTCGACGGCGTCGGCGCCGGCGAGCCCGGCAAGCGCGCCCAGGACATGCTCAAGATCGACCGCCCGACCATCGACTTCGTCGCACTCGCCAAGGGCATGGGGGTTTCCGGCCGCGCGGTGACCAGCGCCGACGAATTCAACAAGGCGCTCGCGGAAGCCATCGCCGAGCCGGGGCCGCGGCTGATCGAAGTGCAGATGTGACGGCAAGCCGTCGTGCGCTGCGGCTCTGTCGTACGTTTTGGTCGGAGGCTGCATGCAGACCGAGCTGAACAAACTCGTCACCGCGTTGAAGGAGTTTTATGGGCACGAGACCTATATTCTGGAGAAGGATCTAGGCGAGCGCACACTGACGCACCGGCTGGCGGTACAGGTTGAACGGCAGTTTCCGGGCTGGGAGGTCGATTGCGACTACAATCGGCTGGGGGAGCGCACGCTGCGGCTGCCGCACGGAACGATCGTCTCGACCGACGACACGCTCGGCAAATCGGTGTTTCCCGATATCGTTGTGCATCAGCGCGATATTCCGAACAATCTGCTGGCGATCGAGGTCAGGAAGGCCTCCAACCATCAGCCGCCGGAGCACGACCAGCACAAGCTGGAGGCGCTGACCGACCCGCATCTGTGGTTCGCCTACTGGATCGGGGTGCTTCTGACGTTGGCCAAAAACAACGTCGCGGGCTGCGAAGTCTATGTCGGCGGCAAGGTCGATCCCGGCTTGACGACGTGGCTGGCCGGGCGGCTGAAGGAGGTGGGATTGGGCGTGAGGTAGCGCCCCAGACCTGGCCGGATCGCTTCGGCAATTTGCCGGGCAACCTGCTGGTTTCGCTAACGCAGCGAAATAGGTTGCCCGACGACGGCCCGAGACACGAAAAGGCCGCCCGAAGGCGGCCCGGCCGTGTCGTTATTCCTTTTTCATCATGTCACTGCTGGTTTTCTTCGACTTCTTGGACTTCTTCATCGGCTTCTTGCTCATCGTGTCCTTGGACATGGTGTCGCCACTTGCCGCGGGCGCGGCCCCGGCCTTGTCCTGGGCAAAAGCGGTCGACGAGACCAGGGCGGTCGACGAAAGAAGGGCGAGAGCGGCGGTAGCGACGATCAGTTTGCGCATGCGAAAGCCTCCGTAGGGGTTTTTTACCGGCGCACCATAACGGAACCCTCGCGATTCAGGTTCCATCCCGCCGATCAGTTATTCGTGAGGGGTCCAGCCATCCAAATGTCGTTTTCGCCTCGGCGGACGCGCAGCCGGCGATCCGAGGCGAGCCTTTGCGCGAACGGTAGAGCAATTCGCCCCATCTTGGTGGAAATGTCGCCGCCCTTCAGCGCCACCTTCGCCAAGGTCGCGAACTACGGTTCGCGATGGACCGAGAACGCTACGAAGGTATACAGATCGCCCGCGCCTTGGCCGCGCTGGGCGTTTGCTATTTTCACTCATGGGGCGCGCTGGACCGGTTTCCGAAGGGGACCGCGCATCCGATTCCATGGCTGGCCGAGTATGGTTGGCTGGGTGTCGATCTTTTCTTCGCCGTCAGCGGCTTCGTGATTTGCATGGTGGTGAGCCGGTCGGATTTCGATCCTCGCTCGTTCCTGATCCGCCGCGTGTTCCGGCTCTATCCGCTCTGGCTGTTGATGCTGACGCTGTTTGCGGTGATGGCTTGGCGATGGCGCGGCCTGCTCCCGACAGAGTCCGCCGGATATTTTATCTATTCGGCAACGCTGCTGCCGACGGAGAATTTCCCGTTTTACGACATCGGCTGGAGCCTGCAACACGAGATGATGTTCTACCTGCTCGTGGTCGTCTTCGTTCCGTTCTTCGGCGTGATGGGACTGATCGCGGCGCTCTGCGCCTCGATCGTGGCAAACCATCTTTTCAGCCTGCCCTGGTATGTTTCGCATCTCGCGTTCTACCATGCGGAATTTCTCGCCGGCATTCTCGCTTACCTGGCAATGCCGTACATGCGGAGATTTGGAGCGTTGGTTCCGTTCGCCGTCGGCGCGATCGGTCTTTACTACTTTCTAAATTGTTGGGGCGGGCGATCGTTTTTCCCAATCCCGTTGTTTTTCCTGATCGCCGGTTTCGCAATGTTGAGGTTGCCGGAAAATCCCGTTTCAAGGGCGTTCTTGACGCTTGGCGCTGCTTCCTATTCGATCTACCTGATCCACCCTCTGTTTTTCGCATTGGTGAGGGGGGTCACGATCAAGTTCTATGACGTCTCGCCACTGTGGGTGGAAGAACCCATTCGTTTCGGATCGATCGCTTGCGTGCTCGTCATTTCGACGCTGAACTGGCGCCTTTTTGAAAGTCCGATGATCAAGCTCGGATCGCTGATTGCGAGCCGCCGAGCGGGCATGGGCGGTGCCGTCGTGCGGGAGCCGGAGATCACCGCCGGTGCGGGCCGACCCCTCGCCGTCCCCTACAGGAGCGGTCACACTCGCGCGCTGCGCTGGCGCTGATCCGGTTTTCCCTTAGCTGACAAGGCAGGCGAGAACTGGAGGCGGTTTTCGAGGAACGTCTTGCCGGGCAGGGCCTTTTGGAGCAAGGCCATAGACTGGCGAACAGCAATGCTGCGAACCGACACGATGCGCGATACACCTGTTTCGCTGCGGAGGCTTCGTTTCCCGGCTATTCCCCGGATTTTAGGTTCGAAAATCCCGCCGGATCATGAAGATTTCCTGGCCACCGCTGAATTGCGGGCAGGTACCCAACTATCCGAAGCGGCTGCCGCCAACAGTTGAGGCTGGCGCTTCAGGTTCATCGCCGGCAGTTCGATAAAGCGCCACGAAAGATAGCCAAATGGCGTGGTGGCTGCGACCGAATACGCTGCGGCGATTACGGCAATGATGCTGATCGGGAGCGCGGGATCTGTCTGCGACAAATATCGAGCGAGGCTCGCGCTCGACCACAACGACAGCGGGTGTAGCAGATAGAAGCTATATGAGATTTTGCCGTAGAACCTGGCCGGTCCGAGGTCGAGCGGCGCAAAAAGCCGCGTCATGTCATGGGATGCGATCAGGCCAATAAGAATTGCCGCAGACGCGCACTCGACGAGCAAGCCAAACGACGCCACCGTGTTGAAAAATGAACAGGCACAAAAGGCGGCCATTGAGGCGCATGCCGCGGTTGTCGCGACAGCAGGCGAGAGCCGATTGACGATCGCGCGCCCTTGGAAATGGAGCCAGACGCCGACCGGAAACGCAAAGAGCGGACCGAGATTGGTGTCATCGCCGATAGCGTGACAATATTGGCCGATGAACGATAGACCGAACAGCGTTGCCACCAGCGCAATGAGATATTTCGGTCCAGCATGCCGAGCGAGCCAGGTGCTGAAGAAGATCAAAGGCGTTGCCGCGACTTCTGCCTTCATCGACCACATCACGCGATCGATATCGGCACGAAGCATGATCATGTTCAGTGCGACATTCCTGGGAGTATATGACGCGCCGCTATAGAGCGTGAATCCGAAATAGTGAAATACGACGGCGAAAATTCCGACAGCGACGCTCGCGGCAGGCAGCAGCCGGAGAATGCGCGTCATGGCGAATTGTCCGGCCTGCAGGTTTCGGTCGAGAGAGCGCGCCAGGACAAATCCGCTGATGACGAAGAAGGCGACGACGGCGCCGTAGCCATTTGTTAGGGCTCTGATGAAGGGATAGCCGATTTGGTCCAGGACGCCCCGCGCGGGCTCCTGGATCAGCGACGAGGTGGCGTGCAACGCGGCGACCGTCAGAGCCGCCAAACCGCGCAGCGATTCGATGCGGGGGATGAAAAGGCGCTGATTTCGGTCCGCCATAGGGGCTTTTAAAAACCCCGATGTTGGTAGATTGAAGTTCGCGCGCGGACCAATTAGCGACTTGTCGTTTTCGCCCTTCGGACGCCGAAGCCGCCTTCGCGCGACCGACATTCAGTGGCCCGAATCCGGCCACCCCCAAATGCCACGTTCGCCACGGCTTCGCGCCACATGTGACGCGTTCGATACGTTACCGCCGGGCCGGCAGCGTCGACGTTTCCGGGCTTGGTTGCGTCACGAAACGTCGCCAACGGATCTTGAGGAAGTGCGCAAAAGCCCCGATAGGCCGGGTGATGGATGGTCGGCGCACAAGGGATCGAACCCTGGACCTCTCCCGTGTGAATCACAATCCGTGGACCCCAGCCAGCCAAACCAGGCCATGGTAGACTAAAAAAGTCCATGTATTGCATGAATTTGTTGCCATATGCGGCCATAGACGGCCCTTGCATATTTTGTATGTCTCTGCTGTGCCCTCCGTGAGTTTTCCCTCGGGGCACAACAGAGCCGGGAAACAAGCAGGGAAGAGTTTGTGATCCGGTTCTTGGGTCTGCCCTCGATGTGTCCCAGGGCACAAGGACAAAGGGCAGGAGCGATGGAAGCGAGCGGGAAAGAATACCGGAGGATGACCATGAAATTGACAGTGCACGCCGCGATCACCCCGATGATGGTTTGTCTTGCCTTGGGAGGCATCCCGATTGCCGCGGTCACTGCCGCAAAAGCGCAGACCGCCGGCGACAAGTCTCCGAACCTGGCGCCCGCGCTCAAATGTGCCGAGTTAACCGGTTCGAAAATTCCCGATTCGACCATCTTCATCACCAAGGCGCAAGAGATACCGGAGGCGCCGCCGGGCACGGTGCAACCGAACCCGACGTCGCCTGCGACGGTCGCGGTCGCGATCCCGTCGAACTGCCGCGCCGATGGCGTGATCGATCAGCGCGTGGGCGTTGACCGTAAATCCTATGCGATCGGCTTTGCGATCGCGCTGCCCGATCGATGGAATGGACGGTTGCTGTTTCAAGGCGGCGGTGGGTTGAACGGCTCCGTCCGGCCCCCGATCGGTGCCCAGGCTGCGGGCGAGGTGCCAGGCCTCGCGCGGGGTTTTGCCGTGGTCTCGACCGATAGCGGTCATCAAGGCGCGGTGTTCGATCCCTCCTTCATGAAGGACCAGGAAGCAGCCCTGAATTTCGCAAATACCTCGGTGGGCAAGGTGACCGCCGCCGCCAAGGCAATTATCGCGCGCTATTATGGCCAGCCTCCCGCGCATTCCTATTTCGCGGGTTGTTCGACTGGAGGCCGCGAAGGCATGCTGGCATCAGCGCGTTATCCGGAGGAATTCGACGGTATCGTCTCCGGCGATCCCGCGATGCGCACGGGCAACTCCAATATCGGCCTCGCCTGGGCCAACGCGGCCCTCACGGAGATCGCGCCGAGGGACGAGTCGGGCAAGCCGGATCCGACCAAAGCGTTCTCGGCGAGCGAGAAGAAGCTGATCACCGAGGCGATCCTCAATGCCTGCGACGCCAGGGATGGCCTCAAGGATGGCATGATCTTTAATGGCCCAGCGTGCCAGTTCGATCCCGCTACCCTCGTTTGTAGTGGCGCCAAGAGCGATTCCTGTCTGACGCCGAAGCAGGTAGGGGCTTTGAAGAAAGCCTTCGCGGGACCGGCGAACTCACGCGGCGCCAAGGTCTACCCGGCTTTCCCTTGGGATAGCGGCGTCGCCGCCGAAGGCGTTGCAATTCCCGGCATCCTGGCCACCGGCGGGAAAAGCCCGGTCGGACCTCCCTTTCGAGAAGCCATCAACGTCGATCAGCTCGAAGACGGAGTCGCAGCGAGCGGGGCGGAGCGCCTGACCAATACCGCCTACTGGACCAATCTGACGAGCTTCTTCGGCCATGGCGGCAAGATCGTCTTCTATCACGGCTGGAGCGATCCGTGGTTCTCGCCGCTTGATACACTCGATTATTACGAGCGCATGGCAAGGGATTCCGGTGGCATGGAGCAGGTACGCCAGAAGTCGAGCCGCATTTTTTTTGTGCCGGGTATGGGCCACTGCTCGAGCGGCGCTACGCTTGACCGTTTCGATCTTCTCGGCGCGGTGGTGAATTGGGTGGAAGAGGGTAAGGCCCCGGACTCGGTGATTGCAACAGGCCCGGCTTTTCCAGGCCGCAGCCGACCGCTCTGCGCGTATCCTCAACATGCCCAGTACAAAGGATCGGGCGATTCAGAAGATGCCGCCAATTTCGAATGCCGCGAGTGAAACGATCTCAGACGCAGCAGTTGTTCGCGTTGATCGGCGCCCCTTTGGTCGCCAACATGATCGGCCTTAACAATCCCCGTTCTGCGATGATGTTTCAGGGTTGATCTCGGCCGAGATTTCCTGGACGTGACCAAGTTCCAGAGGAGCAGGGCGGTATGCGATACCTTCGAACAGTTGTAAAAAACGACTTGTCTTCATCGATGTAAAAGTAAGAATCAGGTTCGGAGGTCGGTCATGGCTGGCCGTTCTTGTCAAAAGGGTCGTCAACCTGAGGGGTCACGATGATTCCGGCGTCTGCAGTGCCGCGACGTGTGCTTGGCCGCACCGGGCTTGAAGTCTCGGTTCTGGGATTCGGAACCGCGCCGCTCGGCGATCTCTACGCCCGGCTGGACGACGCCACCGCTATCGCCGCGGTCGAGCGGGCGTTCGACCTCGGCATCAATCTGCTCGACACGTCCCCGCTTTATGGCCGCGGCCTGGCCGAACATCGCTGTGGGACGGCGATCAGGCGGGTGCCGCGCCAGGACATCGTGCTCTGCACGAAGGTCGGGCGCTGGATGGATCCGTTTCACGGGCCGGACAACGGTTCAGGCTTTGTCGGCGGGCAGCCGCACCGCGCGGTGGTCGACTATTCCTACGATGGGACCATGCGTTCGGTGGAACAGTCGCTGTTGCGGCTCGGGACCGACCGGCTGGACCTGCTGCTGATCCACGACGTCGATGTCTGGACCCACGGGCTTGAAGCGATCGAGGACCGGTTTCGCGAGGCGATGGCTGGCGCCTATGTGGCGCTCGACCGGCTCCGCGGAGAGGGCGTGGTTGCCGGCATCGGGATCGGCGTGAACGAGGCCGAGATGTGCGTGCGTTTCGCGCAGGCCGGATCGTTCGACACCATGCTGCTCGCCGGGCGTTATTCGCTGTTGGAGCAACCGGCGCTGGAGCAATTCTTGCCGCTCGCCGAGCGACAGGGCATCGCCGTGCTGCTCGGCGGCGTTTTCAATTCAGGCATTCTGGCCACCGGCGCCATTGCTGGCGCCAAATACAACTATCAGGACGCGCCACCTGACATCCTGGCAACGGTTAAGGATATCGAACGCGTCTGTCGTGCCCACGGCGTTGCCTTGCCGACCGCGGCGCTGCATTTCGCTCTCGGCCATCCGGCTGTCGCCAGCGTCGTGCTCGGTGCGCAAAACCCGATAGAGGTTGAACGCAACGTCGCTGCGCTCTCCACTGAGGTGCCGGCTGCACTCTGGAGCGATCTGAAGGCCCAGCATCTGCTCCATGCGGATGCGCCCGTCCCGAATTAGGTGCCGCGCCGATGCGGATCGATGCGCATCATCATCTCTGGATTCTCGCAAGAGGCGATTATGGCTGGCTGACGCCCGCTCTGGCGCCAATCTATCGCGATTTTCAGCTCTCGGATCTGGCGCCGCATCTCTCCGCCGCCGGCATCGAGGGCACCATTCTGGTGCAGGCCGCGCCGACCGAGGCCGAGACGATATTTCTGCTCGATATCGCGGAAAGTGCGGAAGTCGTGCGCGGCGTGGTCGGCTGGACAGATTTCGACGCTGCGGACGGCACCGCGCGCATCGACGCGCTGGCGGCGCGGAACCTATTAGTGGGACTGCGCCCGATGGTGCAGGACATCGCCGATGACGATTGGCTGCTTAATCCGGCATTGGCGCCGCTGCTGGCGGCGATGGCCCGAAACGGTCTGGTATTCGACGCGCTGGTGCTGCCGCGTCATTTGGCGAAACTCCTGCAGGTGATCGCCCGCCATCCCGATCTCACATTCGTGCTCGATCATTGCGGCAAGCCGCGGCTCGCGACCGCCGAGCTCGCGACCTGGCAACGCGATATCGCGTTGCTTGCGCAACACCCCAACATCGTCTGCAAACTGTCGGGACTGGTGACGGAGGCCGCGCCGGATTGGCAGATCGCGGATCTGCGCCAGGCGGTGGATCATGTTGCGACCTGCTTCGGGCCACAACGCCTGCTGTGGGGAAGCGATTGGCCGGTCGTCGATCTGGCGGGAGGTTATGCCAAATGGTTCGCCGCCGCCGAAACGTTGCAGGCTGATCTCTCGCCGCTCGATAAGGCTGCTATCTTTGGCCGCAACGCCGCCCGCATTTATCTCTCGGACCGAGGACGGAGGTCACGTTGACAACAATCCTACTTGCCCGCGCCGGTGGTCAACCCGCTGACAATGTAGCGCTCGAGGAAAATTCCGACTACCACGAGCGGAGCGATCGCCGCGGTCGATAGCGCCGCCATCGACCACCAGTTAATCCCTTGCGAGCCGGTTTGGCTCGCCACCATGACGGGCAGGGTCTTCGCTTCCGTGCTCGTCAGCAGCGCCGCGAAGAAATATTCGTTCCAGCATAATACCAGCGAAAGGATGAAGGCCGCCGCCATTCCGGGAACCGCGAGAGGCAACACGATACGCAGGAACGCGCCCCAAACCGACAGGCCGTCGACGAAGGCGGCTTCGTCAAGTTCGATCGGGATCGAGTTGAATTGATCGCGCATGATCCAGATCACGATCGGAAGCACGGTCAAGGTGTAGAGTAGGATTAGACCTAATCGCGTATCGAGCAGCGAGAGCGCCTTGTAGAGAACCAGGAATGGCAAGGCCAGCACGACCGGCGGCAAGATCAGCTGCGACATGAAGAAGAACAGGATATCGTCGTTGCGCATCCACCCGAATTTGTAGCGGAAGCGGCTCAAGCCGTAAGCCGCCAGCGAACCGAGCACGAGCGCCAGGACGGAGGCGCCGACCGACGTGATAATGCTGTTTTCGAACCGGCTTAAGAACTCGTCGCGCGGGTTCGAGGTTTCCAGGATCGAATCCGGCGACAAGCCGAGCGAGCGCCAGCCTTTCCAGTCCGGTTGAAAATCCAGCCAGGGAATCAAGTGACCTTGCGTCACGTCGATCGCCGACTTGAATGAGGTCGTGACCGTCCAGTAGATCGGAAACAGGCAGACAAACGCCCAAAACAGCAATGCGCCATAGATCAGCGCACGGCTCAGGAGCCGCGTCGTAGTGGTGGCCGCGTGAGACTTGCGGGCCGGTCGCGACGCCGAGATAAGAATGGCCAATCGAAGAACTCCGTTCAAAAACCAGTTCGACCTGTCTACCTATGCGACTTTCTGCGTCCAGCGACTGGAAAGCCGCAGCAACATCGTGAGGAAGACGATGATCATCAGAAGATAGAACATCGCGAGCGCCGTGCCGTATCCGACGTTCGATCGATCACGGTACACGCGATAAATGAAGCTCGACACCGTATCGGTGGCGCCGCCAGGTCCTCCGGCCGTCACATTGATGACGATGTCGGCCAGCTTCAATTTGAAAATGATCCTGATGATGAGAACGGTGATGCTCACCGGCAGCATGATCGGAAACGTCACATGCCAGAACGATTGCCACCCACCTGCACCGTCGACCTTGGCTGCTTCCAGTACTTCCTTCGGCATCGCCTGCAGCCCGGCGAGCAACATGATCATGACAAAGGGAATGGAAACCCAGGCATCCATGGCTTCGATGCTCAAGCGCGCGATCCAGGGGTGCGCGAAGAACGCTGGATTTTCCCATCCGAGATAGCGCGCCAGCGTGGCCGCCGGGCCGAAGCGGTACTCCATGATCGACTTGCCGATCATCCAGCTCACGGCAACGGGACTGAGCATCAAGGGCAGCAGGAAGACGACGCGAAAGAACTTCCGCGCCCGGATGTCGGCGTTGAGCAATAGCGCCAGTCCAAACGCGATCGCATACTCGCCAAGCACTGCAACCGCATAGAAGACCATGTTGCCAAGCGCGTTCCAGTAGTAGTTATCATGAAACAATCCGATGAGATTGTTGAAGCCGTTGAAGTGCGGGCCCTCAAACGAGCTGAGGTTCCAATCCAGCGAAGCAATGTAAATCCCGAACAGCGTCGGAAAAATCACCACCGCAACGGTGAACAAGACGGCCGGGAGCAGAAACAGCGCTCGCTGACCGCGTTCGCCGGGGATCATGACTTGCCCGACGCCAAGCGCGGTGGCCCAGACCAGATAGGCATAGAGGATCGGGCGCCAATCGGCGAATCCTGCGGTGATCGTTCCAGTCGCGTGCAGAATCTGGATGAGGAGCACGAGCAAGCAACCCAGCGTGGCAAGGGCAACAAGCGCTTGTCCTGCGTTCTTCCGGCTCAAGAGGATGCGCTGCGCTGCGAGCTTGTGATGCGGGCCATCCGCCACCGATGATGAGTCCTGCATCAAGATCGCACTCTGCCGATTTGGACTATTGGGTCGCTAGGGAAAGTCTCGGCTGGCGCAGGGAAGGGCGCCAGCCGAGACTGTAGAAAACTACACGCCGAGCGACGTCTTGTAGAGCGCGATCTGCTTGTCGCGACCGATTTGGTCGGTCAGCTTTTCCCACGCGGCTGCGATGTTGTTGGCGCCGGTCTGCGCATCGTACTGGCCGGCGAAGATCTTGGTCAGCTCGTCTTCAGCGATGCTGTAGTACTGGAAAATGCCGGGAATGCGCGGCTCGACCGCGCGGTTCGGGTGATTATAGGAGCCGAACTGCGAATTGAGATAAGACGTGATGTAGTTCCTGTCGTAGCCCGCCGCGACCCATTCGTCGATGTGGGAATGGCTGGTACGGTGAACCTGGAAGCCGGACGGATACATCACGGTCCACAGCGACAGGTCCTTGCCGCCGATATGCGCGGCCGCGCTCCACGCCGCCTTGTGCTTGCGTTCGTCGCCGGCGACCCTCGCCATGACGTAGATGCCCCAACCGAGATAGGCGCAGTTGGGAGCATGGTTGGGCCCGCTCGCGAGCTTGTCCCATTTGCCTGTCTTGGAATTGTAGACGTCGTCCGATCCGGGCAGGATGTCGAAGCCTACGACGTCGCCGATGACGGAGGTGTCGCTTGCTTTCGCCACTTGGCCGATATCTCCCCACCAGGGGATCATCGCGCCGATGCCGGCCAGGAATTGCTGGAAGCCGGTGGTGTTCGGATCGGCGTTGAGCTGATCGGCCGGCTCGGACGGCAGCGCGTCGATGACGTCCTGAATGGCGCGGACCCAGGCCGGATTGTTGATGCGCGGCTTCATCGTGTCGACATCGAACAGCCAGGCCTTGTCGTCCGGATGTTTTGCGTAAGCTGTGGCGCGGCTGCCGAGGAAATAGAAGCCGAACCCACCCCAGGGCTTCGGTGCATCGAGGTAGCCGAACGCATTCTGGCCCTTGAACTTCTTGCCCTTGAGGAACTTGGTTACGACCTGGACCTGCTGCCAGGTCTTCGGCACACCCCATTCGCTCTGGTTGCCGGCGTCCTTCCAGGCCTTTGCCAGCGTCGCGTCGGAGAAATAGTCGGTCCGGTAATTGAAGTTGTGGCAGTCGCCGTCGATGGTGACCCGATAAGTCTTGCCGTTCCAGGTTCCGACCGGCGGCTTCAGATAGTCGACATAGTCGTCGATATCGATCTGCTTCTTGACCCAGTCCGGCATCTCCGATGCCAAACCCTTGCCGCACACATCGCCCTCGAACGGAGCGCCCATTTCGAGGATGTCGAAGTCGACCGTGCCGGTCGCGATCGCTTGTTGCAGTCGCGGGTTGTAGTCGGCCTGCGCGAGGTCGATCCAGGAAATTTTCGCGCCCGTATAGGCCTCCCACGGTTTCAGGAACCCCCGAAACAGCAGGTTGTGCAGGTTCTGATTGTTCAGTCCCATGAAGGAAAGTTCGACGCCCTTGAATTCGCCTTCCTTGACGTTCGCCTTGGTCGGGCCGAGGCAAAGCTCACCGACCTTCTGCCAATCGGCGTCGGTTGGCGCGCCTTTGCCCACGCCTGGAATTTGTAAGATCCGCGCCCGCAGATTGTCCTGTGCCAGCGCACGCGCCGACAACCCGCCGAGAGCGCCGGTCGTGCCGAGGGCGGCCGCACTGGCCGCTCCCTTGAGGACAGTGCGCCGGTTCGGCCGTAGTCCCTGATGCTGATCGTGCTGGTTCACCGCGAAACCTCCCTGTTGTTTTTTTGATGCTGAGTTTCAGTCGCCTGAGCACCGTTATGCTGGGATAGGACGTTGGGGACTGCTGTGTCCCGCGCTCTCACGGGCGTCATTCGGACCGGCGGTGACAGAGGCGTTTTCGAGTATGCAACAGCCTCGATCAATGTCAACGAATCCGCTGGACGCATCGCCGGGCGCGGAACTGCCGCGATGGAAGATCAGTTTCATTGCGAAAAGTGCAGCGCGTCGCGAGCGCATGCGGCAGCGCAAGATCGACGAGGGGATGCGATCCGAGCTAGGCCGCGTCGGGCGCGATCACGCCTTTTTTGAACACGAAGCAGCCGTAGAAGCGGCGTTCGCCGGTCTGGACCACGCAATAGGATTTCTTGGCGAGGTCATAAAAGGAAAATCGCTCGATCGAGCCCATCGGCAGCGGGGCGCCATGTGCTGCGTCGATCTCGCGCTGCACCTCGATCTGCACCGGAGGAACCTCGTCGGGCTTATCCACGATCTGCATTCGCAGCGCGGGCTTGTCGACAAAGGAATCGAGCGGCAGAACCGACAGGATCGCGCGCGCCGCCCGGCCGGCCGTGACGTTATCGATCCGCAGCAGCCGTCCGAGCACAGACTGACGGGCGACCGCGTCGGCCGGGAAATTCATGTCGCAGAGGACGAGATCGTCGCCATGGCCCATGGCGCGCAACGCGTAAAGAACGTCTGCGTTAAGGATTGGATCGACCGATTTCAGCATGCAGGCCACCGTGGCGGCGTTCGCGAAACGACGGCGCTCGCGCCATATTCTTCTGGCAATCTCCGTGTCGCATCTCGTACAGCAATCGGATCAGCAGCTCAAGCTTCCGCTTGGGCTCCAGGTGACGAGCACCCGTCAAGGCGAGGGCGCAACATGTATCTCGGTATCGATCTCGGCACGTCGGCGGTCAAGACCATTCTCGTCGATCATCAGCAGCGCGTGGTGGCCAGCCGAAGCCGATCGCTGACGGTTAGTTCTCCGCGTCCCGGCTATTCCGAACAAGAGCCTAAGCAGTGGATTGATGCCACGTTTGCAACGCTGGACGCCTTGAAGGCGGATCATCCCGGCGAGCTGGCGGCGGTTGACGGCATCGGCCTGTCGGGTCAGATGCATGGCGCAACTCTGCTCGATGCGAACTTCAAACCGTTGCGGCCCTGCATTCTTTGGAATGACGGACGGTCCGCCGCGGAATGCCGGGTGCTGGAACAGCGCTGGCCTGCGTTGCGCGCTGTGACCGGCAACAAGGCGATGCCCGGCTTCACCGCCCCGAAACTGCTTTGGGTTGCGACGCATGAGCCGGAGAACTTCGCGGCCACCAGGCTCGTACTGCTCCCGAAAGCCTATCTGCGCCTGGTTCTGACCGGCGAAGCGATCGAGGATGTCTCGGACGCATCGGGATCGCTGTGGCTCGATGTCGCGCGCCGGGACTGGTCGGACGAAGGGCTGTCCGCAACCGGCTTGTCGCGCCGCCAGATGCCGCGTCTCGTCGAGGGCTGCGCCCCCGCGGCACAGCTGCGGAGCGAGCTGGCGCTGCGCTGGGGAATGACCAAACGGCCGATGATCGCCGGAGGCGCCGGCGACAATCCGGCAGGCGCCATCGGTATCGGCGCGATACGGCCCGGAACCGGGTTTATTTCGCTCGGAACCTCAGGCGCATTGCTGACGCCGACCGATGTCATTGCCGCCAACCCGGAGCGCGCCGTGCACACGTTCTGTCACGCCATCCCCGCGATGTGGATGCAGGCCGGTGCGATCCTCTCGGCGGCATCGTGCCTCGCCTGGATCGCGCGGCTATTTGCCGCCTCCGAGGCTGATCTGCTGGAGCCGCTCGGTCTGCGTCCGTTGGCGCCCTCACCGGTGAGCTTCCTGCCGTATTTGTCCGGCGAACGGACGCCGCACGATGATCCCGAGGCGCGCGGCATGCTCGACGGGCTGAGCCACAGCACCGATCGCGGCGCAATCGTGCAGGCTGTGCTCGAGGGCGTCGCCTTCGCCATCGCGGACTGTCGGGACGCGCTCGCGGACACCGGCATTGTGATCTCGGAAGCCGATGTGATCGGCGGCGGCTCACGTTCGCGGTTCTGGTTGTCGGTGCTGGCAAATGTTCTGAATATTCCGGTCCATCGATTTGCCGAAGGCGAAACCGGCGCGGCGTTTGGTGCGGCGAGACTGGGGCGCCTGGCCGTCACCGGGGAGGCGATCGAGGCCGTCTGCACAGCTCCTCGACGCATCGAGACGTTCGAACCCGATCGCGCGCTCGCCGATGCTTACGCCGGGCGGCTTCCGAAATGGCGTGGGCTATACCGGCCGCACCGCTGACGCCGCCTTTCACAATCGCCGATTTGGATTTCTTGGGTATTGCCCCGCGCCGTCGGCTTTTGTTTAATGAGCGGGCCGCGCTGCCAGCAAAACGAGCCGCGGGGTAAGAAACAGAGTGTGCGCCGGGAGGCACGATTGAGCGGTCCGATCCTGGAGATGCGCGGATGCTCCAAATCCTTCTTCGGCATCAAGGCGCTGCGCAATGTCGACCTGACCGTCTACGCGGGCGAAATCCACGCTCTGATGGGCGAAAACGGCGCCGGCAAATCGACGCTGATGAAGATCCTGTCGGGTGCCTACACGCCCGATCCCGGCGGCGAGATCCGGATCGAGGGCACGCCGGTGCGCATTGATGGTCCGCTCGGCGGTCGCGCCGCGGGCATCTCCATCATCTATCAGGAACTCTCCCTCGCCCCCAATCTGAGCGTCGCGGAGAACATCTATCTGGGCCGCGAAATCTCACATTCCGGCTTGCTGGCGCGAGGCGCCATGCGATCCGGCGTCGGTCCGATACTCGAGCGGCTCGGCGCCGACTTCACGCCGCAGACCCTGGTGGGCCATCTGTCCATGGGACAACGCCAGTTGGTCGAGATTGCCCGGGCGTTGCACGCCAGATCGAAGATTCTCGATCATGGACGAACCGACGACCGCGCTTTCGGCCGGCGAGAGCGAGAGGTTGTTCGCGCTGATCCGTCAACTGCGCGCCGAGGGTCTCGCCATCATCTATATTTCGCATCGCATGGACGAAGTCTATGCGCTCGGCGACCGGGTCACGGTGCTGCGCGACGGCAGGCTGGTGGGATCGCTCGACAAGCCGGAGATCCGCGCCGACACCATCGTTCGGATGATGGTCGGGCGCGATGTCTCTTCTTTCTACAAGAAAGACCACGACCCGCAGGCGAGACGCGGACCGCCCGTGCTCGCGGCCACAGGCATTGCCGATGGGCGCCGCGTCAAGGGGTGCTCCCTGACGGTGCATGCCGGCGAGGTTGTCGGATTAGCTGGCCTCATCGGCGCAGGCCGCACCGAGCTGGCGCACCTCATCATCGGAGCATCGCCCAGCACATCACCGATGACATCCGGCCACCTCGAGATCGAAGGCCGAGCCGTGACCATCCGCACGCCCGGCGAGGCGCTCGACGCCGGCATTGCCTATCTCACCGAAGACCGCAAGGCGCTCGGCTTGTTCCTGGACATGTCCTGTCTGGACAACATCAACCTCGCCGTGCTCGGCAGGGATGCCAAGCTCGGCTGCATCCTCGACCGGGACAAGGCGCGCGACCGCGCCAACAGGGCCTTCGCCACATTGGGCATCCGCGCCGCGAATGTCGCCGTCACGGCCGGCGAACTCTCTGGCGGCAACCAGCAGAAAGTGCTGCTGTCGCGGCTGCTTGCCACGACGCCGAAAGTCCTGATTCTCGACGAACCGACGCGTGGGGTGGATGTCGGGGCCAAGTCCGAGATCTATTCGATCATCGACAATCTCGCAAAATCCGGCACCGCCATCCTCGTTATCTCATCCGATCTGCCCGAGATCATCGGCATCTGCGACCGCGTCATGGTGATGCGCGCAGGGCTGATCGCCGGCGAGATCACGCGGGGCGCGACGTCGCCGCTCAACCAGGAAGACATCATGGCATTCGCCACCGGGACGGAGCAGCTCGATGCCTCATGACGGTCCTTCGCAGGCCAACGCTTCGCAGGCCAAAGCTTCGCAGGCCAAAGCTTCGCAGGCAAAGGCCGCATCCGCCGCGGCTTCCGGCATCGCGGCAGCGCAAGAGACCAAGCGTCAGCGCCTCCGGCTGGTCATACGCGCGGCCGGCATGCTGCCGGTGCTGCTGCTTCTGTGCATCGGCTTTCATTTCCTGTCGGACGGCCGCTTCTTCACGGGCCAGAACCTCGGCATCGTGCTGCAGCAGGCCGCGGTCAATACCGTGCTGGCCGCGGGCATGACCTTCGTGATCCTCACCGGCGGCATCGACCTCTCGGTCGGTTCCATCCTGGCCGCCGCCGCGATGGCAGGGCTGATTGTCTCGAAACTTCCTGATCTTGGGCTGCTCTGGCTGCCGGCCGCGGTGCTCACGGGCCTTGTTTTCGGCGTCATGAACGGTGCCTTGATCGCGCTCTTGCGCCTGCCGCCCTTCATCGTCACGCTCGGTTCGCTCACTGCGGTGCGCGGTCTGGCCCGCCTCATGGGCGCCGACACCACGGTGTTCAACTCCTCGATTCCCTACGCCTTTATCGGCAATGGTTCCCTGACGCTGCTTCCAGGCGTCGTTTCGATTCCGCTGGCTGTCCGTGATTGCGCTGCTCGTCATCCTCGCCTCGTGGCTCGTGCTGCGTCGCACCGTGCTCGGGGTGCATATCTATGCGGTCGGCGGCAACGAGAGCGCGGCGCGCTTGGCCGGCATCAAGGTCTGGGCTGTGCTGATGTTCGTCTATGGGATGTCGGGGCTGCTGGCCGGGCTTGGCGGGGCCATGCAAGCGGCGCGCCTCTATGCCGCCAATGGACTGCAGCTCGGCCAGTCCTACGAGCTCGACGCGATCACCGCCGTCATCCTGGGTGGCACCTCTTTCGTCGGTGGTATCGGCTCGATCTGGGGAACCCTGGTCGGGGCTTTGATCATTGCGGTCTTGTCGAATGGCCTCATCCTCACCGGCGTTTCCGACGTATGGCAATATGTCATCAAGGGTCTGGTGATCATCGGCGCCGTGGCGCTCGACCGCTATCGGCTGCAGGGCTCGGCGCGGACCTGAATAATCCCGGCACCGTAACTGGTCCGCCGTACCGGGATCTAGAACGGACCAGGGAGGAAGACCATGTTGAAGACGATCTCGTTTGCCGGCGCCGCCGTGGCGCTGGTCCTGAGCTCCGCACCGTCCCCCGCCAAGGAGCTTAAATCGATCGGCATCTCGCTCGGCTCGCTGGGCAACCCGTTTTTCGTCGCTCTTTCGAAGGGCGCCGAGTTCGAGGCCAGAAAGACCAATCCCAATGTCAAGGTCACGACCGTCGGCTTTGAATACGACCTCGGCAAGCAGGTGACCCAGATCGACAACTTCATCGCCGCCGGCGTCGACCTGATTCTCTTGAACCCCGGCGATCCGAAGGCGATCGGGCCGGCGATCAAGAAGGCACAGGCGGCAGGCATCGTCGTCGTCGCCGTCGACACCGCCGCCGAAGGCGCCGACGCCACGGTGACCACCAATAACGTCCAGGCCGGCGAGATTTCCTGCCAATACATCGCCGACAAGCTCGGCGGCAAAGGCGACGTGATCATCGAGAACGGGCCGCAGGTCTCCGCGGTCATCGATCGGGTGACCGGCTGCAAGAACGTGTTCGCCAAGGCTCCCGGCATCAAGGTGCTGTCGAGCGACCAGGACGGCAAGGGATCGCGCGAAGGCGGCCTGACCGTGACGCAAGGCTATCTGACCCGCTTTGCCAAGATCGATGCCATCTTCGCCATCAACGATCCGCAGGCCATCGGCACCGACCTCGCGGCGCGCCAGCAGCAGCGCACCGGCATCGTCATCACCTCGGTCGATGGCGCCCCCGATATCGAGGCCGCGCTCAAGGACCCGGCGTCGCAGCAGATCCAGGCCTCCGCCTCGCAGGACCCGTTCTTCATGGCGCGCCGCGCCGTGCAGATCGGCGTCAGCATTCTCAACGGGCAGAAGCCTGCTTCGACCGTCGAGCTGTTGCCGTCGAAGCTGGTGACCCGGGATAATGTCGCCGAGTACAAGGGGTGGACCTCGGACCGTTCGCAGTAGCCGCGCCAGGATTGCGGTTTCGGAACGCCGCCTCTCGCGGGACGGTCGCTGGAACGCGGCCTGCATCGCGGTGGCGACGCGCATCCAAAGCGTAAGCCGGGACATCGGGTCCCGGCTTAGGTGCGGGCGATTGACATAGGGGCAGCCGGACGCAGGCCGAGTTGAGGACGGAACGGCCGAAATCCGCAGATCGGTTCAGATGTGGATTTCTCTCATTTTGCCGAGGCTCGGTCGCGGATCGCCGTTACCATGGCTCGAATTCGCGGAGAGACGGACCCCATGAGCCGAGCCCAGCCAAAATCCTCTGCAACGGATGGGTATGCGAAGAAGATCGCGGAAGCGATCGCCAAGGGTCGCCCGCCCCCGTTCAGCGACGCCTTCGATCGCTACTGCGCAAGCTACCCAGAAGAAGTCTTTGCCGCTTTCGCGGGCGTGGCTCGCCACCTGCCTCCGGGCGGCAAGGACGAGGCGCTTGCTGTCGGTTATCTGTTTCTGCTGCAACGGCTGCTGGAGCATCTGCGCTACCGCGTCGACCGGGGCTATGAAGACGCGGCCAAGCTGATTGCGGATTTTCAGGCCGAAATCGTCGCGCAAGTGGACGCCGGAAATGTTGACGGGCGCATCCTTGCGCTGGTCGGGGGAGCCCTGCACCAGGCGAAAATTCAGGCAGCGCCGGGGTTCGCCGCGGCGTCGGCTCGACAAGCCGTCGATGGAGACGAGGACGCAGCGTTGCCGACCGACATCCGGGTCGCTTTGGCCGGCATCGTTGAAGCTTGTGGCGGCGATCCGTTCCTCGCCGTCGGCGCGCTGACCGAAAGCACCCATTCCCTTCCCACCGAGGCCCGTGGCGCGCTGGCCGGCGCCTTGGCGGTCGCGGGCGGTCCGGAAGGGCGTGGCGCGGCAGTTCTGTTTCTGCTCGATCCGGACTCGATTGTGCGCCGCGCCGTTGCCGGCGCCCTCGCTCAGGTCGCCGCATCGCTGACCCCGACAGAGCTTCGGCGGCTGATCGCGATGCGCAATTGGCGTCCGGAGAACGAGAGAGCCGAGGTGGACGCCATCATTCGCAAGGCGCGCGCGGAAGGGATCGATTGCGCGCCATCGGACAAGGGGAGCATGGAATCCATTGTCGCGACAGTCATCGATGGCGCCATGGCTCAGGGCTTCCTGCTGATATCGCCGGCCGGGCGGAAAAAAAGGCTCTCGTCGATCCTGACCAAGGCTGGAATCGCCGACGCCTTCTGCGGCGAGCCGGAAACGCGCCGTCAGATCGAGATGAGCCTCGCCGCCGCCGGGATGGGCGCGCCTACGCTTCCCGTATCGCGCAGCTATCTCGATCGCAGCGTCGCGCACCAGCTGGCGCTCACCATCGAAAAAGGGGAAGCGCCGCCATTCGGCCTGCTCCAGGTAGCCGAGACCATCGGGGGCGCCGATTGGCAGCCGGCGCGTCTGACCGTGAGCGAAACGCTCGCCGAGCTGATGGCCGAGATCCCGAAGGAGATGTGCGAGCCGTCCGCGCTGGCATCGGCGCTACGCAGAAGCGACGAGCTTGCCGATCTTGAGATCGTGTCACAATCGTGGTTCGAGGACGACCCGCGGATTGCAAAGGCGGTGGGGCAAGCGCGACGTGGCAATCGCGCCAAGCTCGCCAGCTTTCTCTTGCAAGGAATCATGGCGCGGCGTCGCGACAAATGGACTGAGATTGTTTTGCGCACGGCTCTGTGGATGCGCGAGGCGACCGAGCCGAACGATCTGTGCTGGCGCGAACTCGCCATTGTCGCGAACGCACTCGCCGATCGACGCGATATGACCGAGATAGGATTGATGCAGGATGTCGCGTTGCGGACGATTGCGGTGTTCGAAAACGCGGGGTGAGGCCGCCGGGTCTCGACGCTATCGCGTAGCGGCTCAGGGCGGATTCGATCCGATTGCGGGCAGCCGCCGAGGATCGTGCCGCGGCTTGAGCCTTCGTGAGCCGCGTCTTGGCCAAGTCCCGTTCATCCCTCGACGACGGAAATCTCGATAGCGCGCTGGTATGTCAGTTTGGGGCGATTTCCGGAAATCACGAGGCAGTCGGATTAAGTCGTGAATGACCCAACTTGGACATACCGTTCATCGAATCGGAAACGTTGCCCATTGCATGCCTTGATCTCCATCAATCAAATTGCGTCCCTTAAGGCCATAGTTGCTTCAGGCTTCTAGCCGCGTAAGTGGTCGATTTTCGTAAATAGGAATCCAGAATGAACCCGGGTAAGAATTTGCCTGTCGTTGGTTCCGCTTCGTTGATCGTATTGACCTGCGTCATAGTCGACGTGGCCCTGCACCGCCTCTCCTCGTGGCTGTTCGACTTCGACTATTTCAACAACGGCTTGCCGCAGAGCGTCCTGGTGAAGAATGGCTCCTTCCCGATCGCGGCCGTGCTTGCCTTCGGCGTCATGTTCGGATTTCTCGCATTGATTTACTTCCGCTTTCGCTCGGAGATTGGCACGACGCCCTGGGCGGGCCAGCGTTTCTTCGCCCCGTTTGCTTTCATCATGTTCTTCGGTGTATTCGAGTCCGCATTCGTATTCCCCACTCCCTTTAAAGCCGAAATCATTACTGCCATTGCGGATGCTGTTCCCTATCTCCTTCTTGGTGCTTTGCTGGGCTGCGTCTCTCGCTCGGGAACGGGTGAGGAAAGCGGACGGCGGGGAGCGCGCGCTCCTTGGCAGTCCATGCTTTGGGTTTGCCCTCTTCTTCGTCGCCGGCCGATACCTAGTCTCGTACACGATCCTGCATATCGCGTCTGGATACATCGAACGCGCCTCGGGCACCTTTGCATGGACCGTCGGTTGCGGTCTCAGCATGGGTGCCTTCTACTGGCTGGCGGGATCGACCTTTCTCGCTGCAACGCCCCTGCAAAAGGCGCTTCGCGTGGGAGGTCTGACGCTCGGAGTATTCTGGCTCATGGTCCAGTTGTTCTTTGCGCTGATCTCCGAGTTTTCTATCGTCGACCTCATCACCAGAGGGGTCGCAGATACTTTCTATCTGGTCGCGGGCATCTACAGCTTCGAAATACTATTCCGGCGGAAGAGATACATGCTTGCCGCCGCGCCGAGGTAATCGAATAGAAATACTATTTGCTGCGGCGCATGAGTCTCCTGTTGTGCGTTGGCACCAACCCGACATGCCGGGGCGGTCCGACGATATCCGTTGATCGGGGTAGACCGGAAGGGGCCGGTCCACGGTCAAAAGTGACGCGATTGACCCATTTGAGACATCGGGCAGAGCGTGGTATCTCGGATGCCGAGGGCCGCCCCTGAGCGCGATTGAATGGGCGAAGCGAGCCCTCCATGCGTCATCCGGTTCGTCCCGCCAATTCGAAATGATCTCCATGCCGAAGTACCTCGGACCCGGCAATTTCAACCGTCGCGTTGCGCATGCCGCGTCGGCGATAGTCTTTGCCCTCACCATTGGTGCCGCCTACGGGGCCACCGCGCAAAGTTCGGTGCAGGGCGTTCCCAACGCGATGCAGGGGTTCTCGCAGAACCGGGACCAGCCGATTCAGATCGAAGCGGCCTCGCTCGAGATGCGCGACAAGAAGAAGGAGGCGACCTTCTCCGGCAATGTGAAGGTGGTGCAGGGCGACACTACGATGACGTCGAAGAAGCTGATCGTGTTTTACGAATCAGGTTCGGCGGGCGACACGCCTCCGCCTGCCAACACGAAAGGTGCGGCGCAATCGGCCGCGCCCCTGCAGGCTGCGACTCCCGGTCCGGGCGGCGCGTCATCGATCAAGAAGCTAGAGGCGCTCGGAAATGTGAAGGTTACCCAGAAAGACCAGGTCGTGACCGGGGAGACTGCGGTGTTCGACACTAAGACCAATCTGATCACCATGCTCGGCGGGGTCGTGCTGACCCAGTGCAAGAGTGTACTGCGCGGCGATCGCCTCCTAGTAGACATGACGACGGGCGTTTCACGGGTTGAGTTCTGATAGCGGAAAGGTCCAGGGCTTGTTCGACCAGTCTTCGGGATCGGGTTGCGGTACGCCGTCGCCTGTGCTGCCTACGAGGTGATTGAATAGGTCGCTATACTTCCGTTCATCGGGGTAAAGTGAAAGACATTTGCTCGGCACGAGCATTTCGCAAAATGACCCCTAAGCGGACGCTGAGTAGGACCGACGAAATTGGGTTATTCCTGTGTCAGACCAGTAGCAGGAGCTTGGACTTGGATGGGACGCCCGAATGCATTCGACGGGATGATGCACGAGTTCTGCGTCGAGCTGGGTTGGTGTGGCTGCGTCAAGGATGGCAAGCGGCTGCACGTATCCGACTTCATTCCAGAAACGGGGCCAGTTTCTGCGGACCAATTCGCAAGATGGCTCATCGCAGCTGACGGTCTCGATCCCGCTCAACTCAGTGCTTCTGAGCTCAGACGCTTGATACCCCAACTAACGTCGGTCTTCGTCAAGCATATGGGTGCGGACGTCATTGATGCGAGTAACCTTCGCTCGGAGTATTCCGGCGCGTAGACCTCGCGGAAGCCGACTTCCGTTGGCACGAAGCGAAAGTGGCGGAACGCACGGGGTATTTCCGGAGCTGGTGGTGGACCGGCTGTACGATCCGCGTGCTGGCCACAGCCGCCCTCGACCCAGAGTGGAACTCGGTGCCATTTCCCTCAAAGTTGAACATTTATTGGTACGGATGGTAGATAAACTCACATTACGCAACCACTGTCCCCGCACATCCGCAGCGCGAGGCCAAGATGCCGAAAGACAACAAGAAGACCCGACCATGCACCTGCGCTTTTGGCCAGCAACTGCATTGCATTAGATTTATGGAGGGCGAATGCAATCAGAAGCCGATTCCGGGTACCTTTGGCGACCCTAAAGCAAGGTTTGGGCACATCTGGCGGCCAGTGCCGGTAGCGAAACAAACGAAGCCGCCGCGCACTCGGGACGATGACCCAACGTAGGCGATCAACGCCCGATGGAGGCTATCCGCCAAGTCGGTTGTTGGCACCTTTGAGACATGCCGACGGCTCCCGAGAATGGGCTGATGCCGGTCCGGTGTTGGACGCGCCCTACGCCACTCCTTAGATCAAGGAGCGCAGCGTCCGGAACAATCACGATGCCAGCGCGGTCCTGATCATCAGCGCCAGATCGGAGCTGAGGTAGGGCTTCGGCAGCAGCAGCACGCCGGCGTCGAGCCGGCCATGATGCACAATGGCGTTTTCGGTATAACCCGACGTGTAAAGGATCTTGAGCCCCGGGCGCAGCCTCTGCGACTCGATCGCGAGCTGGCGGCCGTTCATGCCTCCGGGCATGATCACGTCGGTGAACAGCAGATCGATGCGTTCAGGACCATTGATAATCGCCAGCGCCTCGGCGGCATTGTTGGCGGCCAGCGTGTCGTAACCGAGACGGCTGATCTGCGTCACGACGTATTCGCGGACCAGTGCGTCGTCCTCGACAATCAGGATGGATTCGTCGCCGCGTTCGAATTCGGAGAGGCCAGCCTTGGCGGGCACAGCGTCCGCGACGCCCGCGGCCTGCGGCAAGTAGAGCTTCACGGTGGTGCCATGGCCCTCTTCGCTGTAGATCCTGATATGTCCGTTCGACTGTTTGACGAAGCCGTAGACCATGCTGAGGCCGAGCCCCGATCCCTTTCCGACGTCCTTGGTGGTGTAGAACGGCTCAAACACCTTTTCGAGCTGGCTGGCGGGGATTCCCGCGCCGGAGTCGCTCACCGCGATCATGACGTAGTTGCCCGGCTTAACGTCGTTGCTCATGGCGGCGTAATTCTCGTCGAGCACGACATTCCTGGTTTCCAGCGTCAGCTTGCCGCCGTTCGGCATGGCGTCCCGCGCATTCAAAGCGAGGTTCAGGATCGCGGTCGAGAGCTGACTGGGATCGATCAGGGCCGGCGCGGAATCGTGCGCCAGCATCGATTCGATTTCGATCTGTTCGCCGAGGGTCGGTCGTAGCAACCGCGCTGCATCGACGACCACGGCGTTGACGTCAACGCTGCGCGGCTGCAGCGGCTGACGGCGGGAGAAGGCCAGCAAATGCTTGGTGAGGTCGGCGCCCCGCGCTGCCGCGGCGCCCATCATGTTGGTAATCCGGGCGAGATGCGGACTGTCCTTGACCGCCTCGCCGAGGATTTCGATGGTTCCGGTGATCACGGTGAGAATGTTGTTGAAGTCGTGGGCGACGCCGCCGGTGAGCTGACCGATCGCTTCCATCTTCTGCGCCTGCCGGACCTGGAACTCGGTGGCCTCGATCTCCCGAAAACGCTGGACCATGGCCTCGGCGCTGCGGCGCAGCCTGACCTCCTCCTCGAGCTGCGCATAGGCTTGCTGGAGTTGATTACGTCCCGGCAGCACCAGGAGGCGCGGCAGCACCAGCAGCAGCAGCGCCGCAGCGATCCCCACCGACATGAATGCCACGACGCCCTTGATCATGCCCTCGATGCCGTAGGCCGGCACCCACAGGGTCAAGACCGACAACAGGCGGGTCACCCCACAGGCCATGATGTAGATCCCGAATGCCACGAACGCGGCGGCGAACTGGAGATCGCGGCGGCGCCATACCAACAATGCCAGGAATAATGCGGTAGCAAAGAAGGCGCCGCCGATCAGGGAGTCGGAAATTGCATTCAGCCAGATCAATTCCGGCTTCCATAATAGGCACGCGCCATGCGGCGTAAGCGTCGACATGTCCAGAATATCTCCAAAAAGAGTCAGCATGGGCTGCCGCAATTCGACCGTTCTGTCGGGATGATGGTTCAAATCATTCAGGTTTCCGCCAACCGCGCAAGCGCAACGCTAGCCAGCGAGGTGTGCCGCGGTGATCTGGGAGCCATCGGAACCCGCCTGCTGCATTTCCGGAAGCTTGCTGGGCGCTGATGCCAAGAGCACAAATTTTGGCAGGTCCGACTTTTCGCCCAGCCGAACAGCGCGGTGGCCGGCGTAGTTGGGCTTCTGGCACGAAGCTGCCGAGGCGGGATGTCTGCCCCAACGGTCGCGACCGGGGGTAACTCGGACATGATGAGGGCAGCCGAATTCGGTCGTGAATGCCCGCAATTGAGGGCTGATCGCATCACTTTGGCCGAACGGCCGGCCGCTTCTGGTCTACCCCAATCGACAGATATTTTCAGAGTCCTCGGCGGGTCTCCAGGGTGCCAAAGCGGCTGCCGTTAGTTGCGCTCGAAATGTGTGGTCGTTTGCAATGAAGAAGGCTTGCCCCGATCTCGCTGTCGATGCGTGCGCTCTCTGCTGTGACGGCCGCGGCTTGCAGCCCGCACTTGCCCGACGGGCAATTTCCGCATGCGCGCCATGCGCAAATTGCCCGTCGTGCCAATCTGTCGCAGGTATCAGCGCTTGCCTCGTCGGGCAAATCACAACGATGCTCTCGCGCATCCCGCCTCGATGAAGAGGGACGTACGCGCGGTCGTCACGACACGTGAGGCGGGGATGCGGTGGACGCGGAGGGCACGTCAGACGAACGTGGCCTGAGGCGGACGGCGAAGGCGTGTGGTCCGGGCGCTCCGAAGCAGGCGCTAAGTTGGCGATGATGCTTCGCATCACGCCGATGACGGTGGCAACCAAGCGATGGTCACCGGGGAGAGCGCGCTATAAACCGTAACACCATCGCGCAGGGAATGCCGGTTGATCCGGCCGAACCTGTGGTGACTGCCGCCTGCGTTTTTTGTTGCAGGCGGGCCATGGGTGAGGTCATCACCCGGCATTCCCTGCGCCCTCTTCGATTTTCGAGGGCCGAGCTATTGGCAGCACTCGGACGCCATTGCGCCGCGAGACCGCTGGGCCACGGCTGTTTGACATCATCATCGACATCATCGACGGGAATTGTCTTATTCTTACTGCGTCATTAGACCCTCATGGTGAGGAGGCGCGCTTGCGCCGTCTCGAACCATGAGGTCCCGGCGCTAACTTCTCGGCCTCGTCCTTCGAGACGCTTGCTCGCGCAAGCTCCTCAGGATGAGGGGAAAAATTCGGTTATGACGCAGTGGGATTATCCGCGCATCCGGCCAGGGCGAAAGCAACACCGGCCGTTCGAATCTGCGGTGGCATCGGTATCTTCGAGCGGCCCGCATCAACCGAGCTTGGAGCCGTTTGCGGTGACGTAGACCGAATAGAGCGACGTGGTCCCGCAAATGAACAGGCGGTTGAGCTTGGCGCCGCCGAACGTTACGTTCGCGACCATTTCGGGGATGAGGATTTTGCCGATCAGCGTGCCGTCACTGTCATAGCAATGGACGCCTTCTGCGGTGCTGGTCCAGATCCGGCCATTGCGATCGATGCGAAACCCGTCGAACAAGCCCGCCGTCGAAGTAGGCGAAGATTTCGCCGCCCGACAGCTTGGCCCCGTTGGCATCGACCCGGAAGCGGCGAATGTGGCGCGGCCCGTTCTCCTTGTGCGTCGCGCCGGTGTCCGCGACATAGAGAAATTTCTCGTCGGGCGAGAAGGCGATGCCGTTCGGCCGAACCATATCGCTGATGACCGCGGTGACCTCGCCGGACCTGGCGTCGACCCGATAGACCTGGCAGCCTTCGATTTCCTGCGCGGCGCGATCTCCTTCGTAGTCGGTATCGATGCCGTAGGCGGGGTCGGTAAACCAGACGAAGTCGTCGGACTTCACCACGACATCGTTGGGCGAATTGAGCCGCCGGCCGTTCCACTTGTCCGCGATGACGGAAATCGAGCCGTCAATTTCGGTCCGGGTGACGCGGCGCGTGAGATGCTCGCAGCTGACCAGCCGGCCCTGATTGTCGACGGTGTTGCCGTTCGAATTGTTGGAGCGCTCGCGAAACACCGAGACTTCGTCCGATGGCTCGACCAACCGCATCATGCGATTGTTCGGAATGTCCGACCAGATGAGATAGCGGCCCGCGGCGAACCAGGCCGGGCCTTCCGCCCAACGCGCTCCCGTCCACAGGCGCTCGACCCGCACATGGCCGGCGAAGCAAGCCTTGAAGCGCGGATCGAGAACGACGATGTCCGTTCCCTCGACCTGACCATACCACATCGGATACCCCGTCGTTTCATGTCGCCTTGCAATGCCGATCATCCCGGAAAAGGCGACCATATTCCAGTCTACCCCGGCGTGTTCCGCATGGCATCACGATAATTTTGCGGCTTTTGGATTTGATTTCCGTCGTTGTTTTTTCATTCGGCTTGTGCGCATCGCACCTTGCGTGCGATGCTGATCCGCTACGTGCACGGGAAGCCTAATTCCCGGCAGTTGCTTAAGGGTCGGAAAACAGAACGCTCAGGGAGAAGAGCCATGAAGTGGACGCCTCGTCTTGCAGGAGTTGCCTGCGCCAGCCTCCTGCTATCCTCGATCAGTGCTTGGGCAGGTCCCAAGATCGTCTCCGGGCCGGGCGCCAATCCCGGCTGCTTCAAGCCGTGGTCGGATCAGACCAAGTTCTTCCAGTGGGACAAGAAGCCCGGCCCCTACAAGATCGCCCTCGTCAACGGCTTCGTCGGCAATACCTGGCGCATCCAGATGGTGAAGACCGCCAAGGCCTTTGCCGAGCAACCGGGCATCAAGGAGAACATCAAGGAGTTCAAGGTCGTCTCGACCGGCACCGATGTCGCGGCGCAACTCGGCGCCATGGAGGACTTCATCAATCAGGGCTATGACGCGATCGTCACCATCGCGGTGGCGCCCGATGGCTTCGACCGCATCATCCGTCTCGCCGACAAGAACAATGTGGTGGTGGTGCCCTTCGACAACATCCTCGACACCGACAAGGTGATGATGGTCAACGAGGACCAGAAGGAGATGGGCCGCATGTCCGCCAAATGGCTGATCGATGAATCGGGCAAGAAGGCCGGCGACATCCTCGAGGTGCGCGGCCTGCCGGGCAATTCGGTCGACCGAGACCGCCATCTCGGTTTCCGCGAAATCATGGAAGCCCCGGGCAACAAGTTCAACATCACCGAGGTAGTGGGCAATTGGGACACCGGCACCTCGCAGAAGGTGACCGCCGATGCGCTTGCCGTGCACGGCCATTTCGACGGCGTGTTCACGCAAGGCGGCTCGGACGGCACCGTGCAGGCGATGATCGCCGCCAAGCATCCCTTCGTGCCGATGTCGGGCGAGGGCGAGAACGAGTACCGCAAGCAGATCGCCGATCACGCCAAGGACGGCCTCAAGGGCATGTCCTACGGCCAGTCGCCGGCGCTTGTTGCCATCGCCACCAAGGCGGCGATCTCGGCGCTGCAGGGCAATGTCATGCCGCAGCTGATCTCGATCCCGATCCCGGTCGCGACCTACAAGGATCTCAAGCCCGGCGTAAATTACTGGCCGGACCTCAACGCCAATTTCTTCGCCCCGAACCAGTTCCTGCCCTGCGGCGTGAACTTCACGGCGCCCGAGATCATGGCGCAGAGCGAGAAGAACACCCAGTGACCCCTTTGGCTACGCTTCAGTCACGGCCTGGCATCCGCCAGGCCGTCGCTGCCTGAGCCCGCGCCATGCAGGATGCCGTCCTGACGCAACCCGCGTTGCTCACATTGTCCGGCATTTCCAAGCGCTATGGTGGCGTGCGCGCCCTCGAGGGCGTCGATTTCGCCTGCGAGCGCGGCAAGATCCATGCGGTGCTGGGCGAGAACGGCGCCGGCAAGTCGACGCTGATCAAGATCATCGCCGGCGTCGTGCAACCCGATGCCGGCGGCATGCGCTTTGGGGGAGCCGACGTCAGCTTCGCCACGCCGTCCGCCGCCAACGCGGCTGGCGTCGTGTGCATCTTCCAGGAGTTGTCGCTGATGCCCGACCTCTCCGTCGCGGACAATATCTCGATCGCTTCGCCGCCGCGGCGCTTCGGCCTCATCGACGCGAAGGCGCAGCGCCGCCGCGCCGAGGCCCTGTTGGCCGAGATCGGCTGCGAGGACGTCAACCCGCTGCTGCGGGTGCGCGACCTGCCGCTGTCGCGGCGCCAGATGGTCGAGATCGCCAAGGCGCTCGGCCAGAGGCCGCAGCTCCTGATCCTCGACGAGGCCACCTCGGCTCTCACCAGCGCCGACGTGGAGAGGGTCTACGCGATGCTCGCGAGACTTAAATCCGAGGGCACAGCCATCCTCTACATCTCGCACCGCATGCACGAGGTCGAGGCGCTCGCCGACCGGGCCTCCGTGTTCCGCAACGGACGCCATATCGAAACCTTCGACAAGGGCGTGCGCTCGACCGCCGATATCGTTCAGCTGATGATTGGGCGCGACATCGCCACCCAATATCCGGCAAAGCCCGCGCGTGGACCGGTGAAGCCGGTGCTGGCCCTCGAGAACCTGTCCTGGGAAAAGCAGCTCGATCGGATTTCGCTTCGTGTCGGCGCCGGCGAGATCGTCGGTCTCGGCGGTCTGGACGGGCAGGGTCAGAAATCGCTGCTGCTTGCCTTGTTCGGCGTGCTGCGCGGAGTGACCGGGCGCATCACCGTCGAGGGCCGCGAGGTGCGCCCCGGCTCTCCGACAGCTGCGAAGTCGCCCGCGGTCGGCATCGCGCTCGTGCCCGAGGATCGCAAGACCGAAGGGTTGATGCTGCCGATGTCGATATCAGACAATCTGACGATCGCATCGCTCGATGCCATCTCGACCGGGCCTTTCGTCGATCGCGCCAAGGAGCGCGCCGCGGTCGAGCGCGGCATTGCCCGGCTGCAGATCAAGGTCGGCACACCGGGCGATGCGGTCTCGACCCTCTCGGGCGGCAACCAGCAGAAAGTGGTGATCGCCAAATGGCTGATGACAGAGCCGCGCATCATCCTGCTCAACGATCCGACGCGCGGCATCGATGTCGGCACCAAGCAGGAGCTCTACCGGCTGATGCGCGAGCTCGCCGACCAGGGCGCCGCAATCTTGTTCTACTCGACCGATTATGACGAGTTGATCGGCTGCTGCGACCGGGTCGCCATCATGTACGACGGGCGCATCGTGCGCGAGCTCGAAGGCGCCGAGCTGACCGAGACCAACATCATCGCGACTGCCCTCAACATCGATGCCGCATGCCGGGGCCGAACATGCTTGACGATCTCGCCATCCGGCTGCGCCAGAATATCGGCTTCGTCACCGCCATCCTGCTGTTCTGCGTCCTCTATCTCTTCTACAACCTCGCCCATCCGAAGGGCTTCTCCTCGGCCGTGCTGGTGCAGAATGGCGACGAGATCTTCGCGCTCGCGATGTTGGCCATGGCCCAGACCGTGCCGGTGCTGATGTCGGGGCTCGATCTGTCGGTCGGCGCCGTGATGACCATGGTGGGCTGCTTCGCGAGCTATCTGCTGGCCGGCACGGCGGGCGGCACGCCGCTGCATCTCGAGATTTTCGGCCTGCATCTCGGCCTCGGCACCTTCCCCGGCGGCATCAACGGCATCCTGCTCGGCATGGCCGCGTGCGTCGCGATCGGCACGCTCGCCGGCTTCATCAATGGCTGTGTCGTCGTCTATGGACGAATCCAGCCGATCATCGCGACGCTCGCAACCGGCGCGGTCTATATCGGCGTCGCGCTGTTCCTGCGCCCGACGCCCGGCGGCAAGATCGACGAGGATCTCAACTGGGCGCTGACCAATTCACTCGGCGATTTCGCCTCGACGGTCCATATCTTCGACGATGGCGCGGCAGGCTGGTTTGCGCCCTTCGCCTGGATCCCGGTGTCCTTCGTGCTCCTGGTCCTGATCGCTCTCCTGGTCTGGGTGCCGTTCCGGCGTTCCGTCACGGGACGTGCCGTCTATGCGGTCGGCTCGGCCGAAGGCGCGGCCTATATGTCGGGGCTTCCGATCGAGCGCGCCAAGATCGCAGCTTTTACGCTCGGCGGTTTCTTCGCCGGCTGCGGCGGCCTGTTTCTCGCCATCCAGACCTCGTCGGGCAATGCCGATATTCCGCAGGCCGGCGCCTATACGCTCAACTCCATCGCCTCGGTCGTCATCGGCGGCACCTCGCTGCTCGGCGGCACCGGCGGTGCGATCGGCTCGATCTTCGGGGCCATGATCCTGCGCGTCATTTCCTTCTTCTTCCGCATCTTCGACATCGCCCCCTTGCTGCAGCCGCTGTTCGAGGGCCTGATCCTGCTGGCGGCCGTCAGCATCGGGGCGCTGGGCGTCCTGCGCGTCAGGAACACGCTGGAGCTTTTCCGATGACGACGATGAGCCCTCGGACCATGAGCCTTGGCCTCTCGCGCGACGACCGCCCGATCCTCATCGCGGCCCTGTTCATCCTGGTCATCCTGGTGGCGGGCACCACTTATACGATCGCTCATTTCGGCAGCGCACCGTTGCTGTCGCCGACCTATCTGCTGCAGCAACTGCAGATCGGTTCCTTCCTCGGCATCGTGGCGGCCGGGATGATGATCGTCATCCTGATCGCCCAGATCGATCTGTCGGTACCCTGGACACTGGCGGCCGCCGCCATGATGGCGACGTCGATCGGCGGGCCGCTCGCGATTCCCGTCGGGCTCGGCGTCGGCCTTCTGGTCGGCCTCGTCAACGGGATCGGGGTGGCCTATTTGCGCGTGCCTTCGATGATCTTCACGCTAGGCGTCAATGCGGTGATGCGCGGCCTGATGGTCGCGCATACCGGCGGCTATGCGCCCCAGACCGCAGCCACCGACCTGATGCGGACGCTCGCCTCGGAACACACGCTCGGTATCCCCAACGCCTTGTTCGTGTGGGCCGTGGTGTCGGTGCTGGTGGTCGTCATCCTGCAGCGCACCTCCCTCGGCCGCTACATCTACGCCGTCGGCAACAAGGAAGCGGCGGCCTATCTCGCCGGCGTCGATACGCGCCGCGTCACGGTCATCTGCTTCATGCTTTGCGGTCTCGCGGCCGCGCTCGCGGGCGTGCTGCTCGCCGGCTATTCCACCAAGGCCTATCAGGCAATGGGCGACGCCTATCTGCTGCCCTCGATCGCGGCGGTCGTGATCGGGGGCACAAACATCCTGGGCGGCCGCGGCCGCTATCTCGGCACGCTGGTCGGCGTGGTGCTGATCGTGCTGCTCAACAGCGTGCTGTCGATCATGGAGATGCCCGAGGCCGGCCGGCAGGTGATCTACGGCCTCGTCATCATCCTCATGCTGCTTGTCTACGGACGAAGCGAGCGCGTCACGAGCTAGAAACGCCGCCGCTCCATGACCGGCATCGGCTATGGTCAGACCCAGCCGCCATCGACGATGTAGTTCTGGTTGGTGCAGGCGCCGCTGTCGTCGGCGGCGAAGAAGATGACGACGCGGGCGATGTCGTCCGGCACGAGCTTGCGCTTGAGGCATTGGCGCTGCATGAGTTCGACCTCACCTTCGGGCGTCAACCACAGATCCTGCTGCCGCTGGGTCATGATCCATCCGGGCAGGATGGAATTGACCCGGATGTTGTTCGGTCCGAGATCGCGGGCGAGCGCACGGGTCAGGCCCTGAACCGCGGACTTGGCGGTGGTGTAGCAGGGCATGTTGCCCTGGCCGATCACCCAGCTCACCGAGCCCATGTTGACGATCGAACCGCCGCCCGCCTGGCTCATGTCCGGCGCGACGGCCTGGGCGGCAAAGAACTGATGTTTCAGGTTGACGGCGATCCGCTCGTCCCAGAATTCCGGCGTGACGTCCTCGATCGCGTGACGGTCGTCGCGGGCCGCGTTATTGACCAGGATGGTGATCGGCCCGAACGCCTCGCGGACGCCGGCGACCGCGCGTCTCAGGGCGCCGATGTCGCGCAGATCGGCGTGCTCGAAGTGCACGCTCGCATGCGCTGGCAGGCTCGCCAATAGCTGCTTTGAGGCCTTCACATCGATGTCGATGAAACCGACCCGCGAGCCTTGGCCGACGAACTGGCGGACAATGGCTTCGCCGATGCCGGAACCGCCGCCGGTCACCAGCACAGTCCGGTCCTTGAGG
The DNA here is from genome assembly GCA_963777475.1 of uncultured Alphaproteobacteria bacterium. GTDB lineage: Bacteria > Pseudomonadota > Alphaproteobacteria > Rhizobiales > Xanthobacteraceae > Bradyrhizobium. The sequence goes on along the minus strand of CAVZQX010000024.1, from coordinate 29,494 downwards.
CTTGGATAGGTGGCGCCCTGCATTGGCATCCTCTCGATTTGGCGCCTGAACGGCGCCGGTTGCGTTACTGCGACTTAAAACAACGGCCGCAGCTCCCGGTGTTCACTCGGTCGTCTCCATCTGGTTTCGGTCGACGACCCGCAGCGTCCGCCGCACCATGCCGTCGACGATTGTCGCTGATCCGCTTGGACGCAGATGTATCGCCGTGGACTTCAGCAGCCACGGCAACACCGCCTGGTCGAGCCGCTCCTCATAGGCGTGGCGCATCATATCAAATGCCTGCAGGCCGGGGCCCGCCAGGATGACATGATGTCGGGCGCAGCACCGATATCGTTGCGGCGACCGCCTCTGCAAGTGCGCGGCCTGCCTGGCGGAATAAGTGCTCGAGGCGGGGATCGCCGCCCAGTGCTCGCTCGCGCAGCAGAGCCATCTGCGCCTCGGACGGCTGCTGCGACAGCGCCGGCGGCAGGTCGAGAAAGGTGCGGGCGTCGCGGTAGAGCGCATAGTCGGCGAGATAGGCCTCGATGCAGCCGCGTTGGCCGCAGCGGCATTGCGGACCGTCCGGCGCCAGCTTGACATGGCCGATCTCGCTGCCGGCGCCGGCGCCCCAGCGCGCTTCACCATCGACAACGACGCCCATCCCGACGCCGTGGCCGACCATGATCGTGGCCGAGAGGCCCTGCGCCAGTGCCGGTTCCGCGGCCGCGAGGGACAGCGCAACTGCGACAGCGTCGTTCACCATCACGACCTCGACCCCGAATGCCTGACGCATCGGCTTCGCCAGATCGACGTCGGTGACCGACAGCGCCGGACTCCACAGATGCCGGCCGGTGTCGGCGTTCACGATGCCCTGCAGCGCAATCCCGATTCCAAGCAACCGATGGCGCGGCGTGGCCGTCGCGTCAAGCATGGCATCGATCTGCGCGATCAGGAGATCGCACAACGCGCCTGCATCGAGCGCGCGCGTCGCGAGTGCAAGTCGCGATTGCGCCAGGCCGGAGCCGCTGAAATCCGCGATCAGCGTCTCAATAAGGTTCATGCGCAGCGAGACCGCAACGATGCGGCCAAACGCCGGGTTCAGGGTCAGCAGTACCGCCGGCCGGCCACGTCGACGGCCATTCAGCCCGTCCGCATCCTCTTCGTCGGTATCGTCGGGCCACGACATCGCCGCCGCCGGTCTCGGTCTCGGCCTCGCACAGCAGTTCTTCCGCCATCAGTCTCGACGTTATGGCCGAAATGGCCGGGAAGCTCAGCCCCGTGCTGCGTGCGAGCTCGACGCGCGGCGATGGCCCCTGGCGTCGCAAGACTTCGACGAGGCGGCCGCGGTTCGATCCGCGGGCCACGCTTGAAGCACGTCTCGGCGGCTCGGGCTGCTCATCCATGCCGTCTTTTTAATTCGCTTAGTGAAATTAATCAACGTGTGAAACTAGTTGAAGGAGCAAAAGCACCGCTGAGGACTGCCTCTTCGTACCGCTGACCTCATGCTTGAAAAAGGGGGCTCAAAACAGCCTTGACTGCAGATTTATTTCGCTTAATTTGTTCACCGCGTGAATAAAATAGGGCGCAGAAGCGCTGTGCGTGAATCCCCGGATACCGGGGATGACAGGGAGGTGCACATGAGGGACTCAATGAAGAAATTGATCGTGCCGCTGCTGGCGAGCGCAGCCGCGCTTGCGATGGCCACCGGGGTGGCGCAGGCGCAGGAGAAAAAGACCGTCGCACTGGTGACCAATGTCGCGGCTGATTTCTGGACCATCGCCGGCCGCGGGCTTGAGAAGGCGCAGAAGGAACACCCGGACTACAATATCCAGTTGATCGTCACCAACGAAGGCACCGCGGCGGGCCAGCGGCGCGAGTTGGACGATTTGATGGTGCGCGGAATCGCCGGCATCTCCATCTCCGTCGACGATGCGGCACACGCGACCGAAGAGCTCAACAAGGTCGCGGCCAAGACCGTGTTGATCACGACCGATAGCGACGCGCCGCAGAGCAATCGCCTCGCCTATATCGGCACCGACAACGTCGCGGCCGGGCGGCAGGCGGGCGAGGAGATCAAGAAGGCGCTGCCGAACGGCGGCAAGATCGCGCTGTTTGTCGGGACGATGGACGCCGACAACGCCCGCGAGCGGGTGCAAGGCATCAAGGAAGCGATTGCCGGCACCAAGGTCGAACTGGTCGACGTGTTCACCGACCAGGTGGACTCCGCCAAGGCCAAGGCGAACATGGAGAACGTGCTCGTCAAATATCCCGACATTGCATTGATGTCCGGGCTGTGGAGCTACGAGACACCGCTGATCTATGACTCGGTGAAGGCGGCGGGCAAGGCCGGCAAGGTGAAGATCGTCGGCTTCGACGAGGACCAGCGCACGCTGCGGGGCGTTTCCGACGGCACGATCGAATCCACGGTCGTGCAGCAGCCCTACGAGTTCGGCTACCTCTCCGCCACCAATATCATCAAGACGCTGAACGGCGACAAGTCCTGGATCCCGAAGGACAGCAGGGTGATCGTGCCGACCAAGGTGATCAGCAAGTCCAACGTCGCGGAGTTCACGGCAGAAATGAAAGAACTGCTGAAGAAGTAACTTCAGTGTCTCACCGCCCGGCCGCTACAGGCGGCCGGGCGTTTGTGCGGGAAGGAAACGCCTGATGGCGGAGACGCTGCTGGAACTCGCCGGGATCAGCAAGACCTATCCCGGCGTCAGGGCCCTCGACGACGTCAGCCTGCGCGTGTACCGCGGCGAGGTGCTGGGCCTGATAGGCGAGAACGGCGCCGGCAAATCGACGCTGATGCGCGTGTTGGGCGGCGTGGTTGCGCCGAGCGAGGGCGTGATCCGCATCGGCGGCAAGGACCACGCCCGGATGACGGTGAGCGAGGCGATGCAGGCCGGCATCGCCTTCGTACATCAGGAACTGAACCTGTTCGAGAATCTCGACGTCGCGGCCAATGTCTTCATCGGGCGCGAGCAGCTTGCTGGCGGCCCGCTGAAGCTGGTGAACAACGCACAGATGCGCGCCCGCGTGTCGCCGCTCTTGGAGCGGCTGGGCGCCGATTTCACGCCGGACACGCTGGTCGACAACCTGTCCATCGCGCAGCGTCAGATGGTGGAGATCGCCAAGGCGCTCTCGATCGACGCCCGCGTCATCATCATGGATGAGCCGACCTCCAGCCTGACGCTTTCGGAGACCGAACGGCTGCTGGAGGTGATTGCCGACCTGAAGGCGCATGGCATCTCGGTGATCTATATCTCTCACCGGCTGGGCGAGATCATGACCTGCGCCGACCGCGTCGTGGTGCTGCGCGACGGGCGCACGGTGGGCGAACTGGCGCGGGACGAGCTAAGCCATGCCGCGATGATCCGGCTGATGATCGGCCGCGACCTGAAGGCGCTGTACACGCCGCCGAAACAGCCGCCGCAGCCGGGCGGCTGCGATATCGCCGGCCTCGTGACCACAGCCTTTCCCGACCGGCAGATTGATCTGTCGGTGCGGCGCGGCGAGATCCTCGGCCTGGCAGGGCTCGTGGGCGCCGGCCGCACCTCGCTTGCCCGCGCGGCCTTCGGCATTGACCCGCTGCTGGGTGGCGAGATCAGGATCGACAACGCGCCGGTCGGTGTCGTGTCGCCGCGGGACGCGATCAGGCAAGGGATCTATCTGGTGCCGGAGGACCGCAAGAAATCCGGGCTGGTGCTGGAACTGCCGATCCGGGAGAACGTGACGCTCGCGAGCTTGCTGAACTATGCGCGGATGTGGCTGGTCAACGGCGCGGCCGAGCGCAAGGTCGCGAACGCAGCAGGTCAGCGAGCCTGTCCATCAAGGCGCCGAGCGATCGATATGGAGGCCGTGACGCTCTCCGGCGGCAACCAGCAAAAAGTGGTGCTGGGCAAGTGGCTCTCCATGCAGCCGCGCGTGATGATCTTCGACGAGCCGACCCGCGGCATCGACGTCGGCGCCAAGAGCGAGATCTACGCGCTGATGCGCGACCTCGCCGACGAGGGCGTCGCGATCGTGATGATCTCCTCGGACATGGAGGAGGTCATCGGCGTCTCCGACCGGGTGGCGGTGATGCATGAAGGCAGCGTCAGCGGCGTGCTGGAGCGCGAGCAGTTCAGCGAATACAACGTGTTGCGGCTGGCGATCGGCCAAGCGCTGGAAACCATGGAAGCCGCAGCGTCATGATGAAGAAAGAACTCGGCCTGTTCCTGCTGCTGGTGGTGATCTCCGCCATCACGGGCGCGATCAATCCGGCCTTCCTGTCGCTGGTGAACCTGCTGAACATGGCCAATCTGATCGGCCTGTTCGGCGTGTTCGCGCTGGGCGAGGGGCTCGTGATCATCACCGGCGGCATCGATCTTTCGCTCGGCTCGATGTTCGCGCTGCTTGGCGTCGTGTTCGTCGACCTGCTGACGACTTATGAGATTTATTGGCCCCTCGCGCTGCTGCTGGTGCTGCTGGGCGGGCTGGCGCTGGGCGGCTGTCCAGGGTTTCCTGATCACCCGGCTGAAAATGCAGCCCTTCATCGTGACGCTGTGCGGGTTGCTGATCTATCGCGGCGCCGCCCGCTACTATACGAGCGATTCGACGCGCGGCTTCGGCTACGGTGACGAGGCTGGACACGCTGCGCAACATCGCCTCCGGCAATATTGCGGGCATCCCGAACACCTTCATCTTCCTGATCATCCTGGCGCTGATCCTTGGCGTGCTGCTGCACCGCTCGGTCTACGGGCGCTGGCTCTATGCCGTGGGCAAGAACGAGGAAGCGGCGCGCTTCTCCGGTATCAGCACGGAAATGGTGATCGCGACCGCCTATATCATCAGCGGCGGGCTCGCCGGGATTTCGACCGTGTTGTTCGTGTTCTACACCAACTCGGTCTCTCCGAGTTCGTTCGGCAATTTCTACGAGCTCTACGCGATCGCCGCTGCCGTCCTCGGCGGGTGCAGCCTGCGCGGCGGCGAGGGCTCCATCCTCGGTATCGTGCTCGGGACGGCGCTGCTGCAGGTGCTGCAGAACCTCGTGAATATCCTGGGCATCCCCAATTCGCTGAACTTCGCGGTGATGGGGACGGTGATTCTGCTCGGCGTGCTGGCGGATCAGCAGTTGCAGGCCCGCAGGCGGCGCAAGCTGGCGCTGGCCGGCGTGGCCCGCACGGCGCCGAGATCGGCACTCGTGCAAGGAAATTTGCAAGCAAAGCAGGGCGCATCACCGCGCGGCGCGGCTGCGTTGCCGGCGAGAACGGGCGATCAAGCATGAAGGCTCAATAGAAGGCTCAATACATGACAGCTCGATATATGACGGCTCAATAAAGAAAAACCACGACCAGGGACTCCAAATCTGGTCGCGGCCACTTGACGGTAGGGCAAATAACAGGGGCTACAACAGGGAGGAGTTCCATGCGCAAGATGATGAATCTCACGGCGGTCGCGTGCACACTGGCGCTGCTGGCCGGGCCCGCGCGGGCCGACGACAAGACTCTCGCCATCGTGGTGAAGGGCCTCGATAATCCGTTCTTCGATCTGATCCGCCAGGGCTGCGAAAAGGCTCAGGCCGAGCTCAAGGCCGGCTATAAGTGCTATTACACCGGACCGGCGTCGACTTCGGATGAGGCCGGAGAGGTGCAGATCATCGAGGATCTCTTGACCAAGGGCGTCGCCGCGATGGCGATTTCTCCATCGAACGCCCCAGCCGTCGCCAACCTGCTCCGGCAGCGCAAGCCGACGATCCCGATCATGACCATCGATGCGGACCTGCTGGCGCAGGATAGCTCGCTGCGCAGGACCTATATGGGCACCGACAACTATCTGCTTGGGCGTCAAGCTCGCCGAGCAGCTCAAGGCGCAGAAGCCGAAAGGGGGCAGTGTGTGCCTGGTGCTCGGCAATGTCGCCGCAGACAACATCAACCAGCGCGCCGCCGGAACCCGCGACACGCTCGCCGGCAAGAAGGGTGTCGAACGACTCAACGGGGAGAACGGCTGGAAGGAGATTTCCGGCTGTCCGCTGTTCACCAACGACGATGCCGCCAAGGGCAATCAGATGATGGCTGACGTGCTGACCGCCAACAAGGGCCTCGATGCCTTCGTGCTGGAAGGCGGCTGGCCGCAATTCGCGCCGCAGGCCTATGCCCAGCTCACCGACCAGTACATGGACCGGATCAAGAGCAAGCAGCTGGTGCTTGTCGTCGCCGACACCTTGCCGCCGCAGATCGTGGCGCTCAAGGAGGGACGCAGCGCCGCCCAGGTCGGCCAGCGGCCCTTCGAGATGGGCTACCGGGCTCCGTTCGTGATGCAGGACATGGTGGAAGGCAAGACGGTTCAGCCGATCTACCACACCGGTCTCGACGTATGCACGCCCGAGAACGTCAACAGCTGCCTGAAGAAGTAGCGTGGCTCGCTTCGCACCAATGAAGCCTGCATCGAGCGCGGCCGGGTCGGACCAAGGTCTGATCCGGCCGCAGGACACATCCCGTGACGGGCTGTCTCGATCCGTGCATGACAGGACGCAAATGGACATCACGCCCAAGCAGGATTTCGAGCAGGATTTGGCGCACAAGCAGGACGGCATGTCCGGAACCACCATCGAATTCCGCGCCGGTCATCGAGATCAGCGGCATCTCGAAACATTTCGGGTCGATCCAGGCGCTGACCGACATCTCGGTGACCCTGGCGCGCGGCGAGGTCGTCGGTCTGATGGGCGACAATGGCGCCGGCAAATCGACGCTGATGCGGATCATCGCCGGCAATTTCCGGCCGAGCCAAGGCACGATCGCGATCGAAGGCCGCCCCGTCAGCTTCCACAATCCGATCGACGCACGACGGGCCGGGATCGAGATCGTCTATCAGGATTTGGCTCTGTGCGACAATCTCACCGCCGCCGCCAACGTGTTCCTCGGGCGCGAGCTTCGAAAAGGCTTCGGCCCGTTCCACGTTCTCGACTACGCCGCCATGTACCGCCGCGCCGGCTCGCTCTTCAAGGAGCTCAAATCGGAGACACGGCCGCGCGATCTGGTGCGCCAGATGTCCGGCGGCCAGCGCCAGGCCGTAGCCATTGCCCGCACGCGGTTGAGCGACGCCAAGATCGTGCTGATGGACGAGCCCACGGCCGCCATCAGCGTGCGACAGGTCGCGGAAGTGCTCAACCTGATCCGGCGTCTGCGCGAGCAGGGCCTCTCGGTCGTGCTGGTCAGCCATCGCATGCCGGACGTATTCGCGGTGGCCGACCGCGTCATCGTCATGCGCCGCGGACGCAAGGTCGCCGACAAAGCGATCGCGGCGACGTCGCCGGAGGAAGTGACCGGATTGATCACTGGCGCGATCGAGCGAGCATGAGCGCGTTCGGGCCCAAGTGAGAATGGACGAGTGAGAATGGACGAGTGGGAAGGGATATGCGATGACCACCCTGCTTGAAGAGAGCATCGACAAGCGCGGGCACAGCCCGCTGACGTGGCTGTTGTCGCGCCAGACCTTCTGGGTATTTTTTGCGGCAGTGGTGGCAGTGACAGCGCTCTCGCTTGCCACCGATACGTTCGCCACTCAAAGGAATCTGTTCAACGTCACGCGCAACTTTGCGTTCGTCGGCATCGTTGCGCTCGGCATGACGGCGGTCATCATTACGGGCGGCATCGACCTGTCGGTCGGGTCCGTCGTCTGTCTCGCCGGCATCATGCTGGGGGTGGTGATGAACGCGGGCTATTCGATCTGGGTCGGGGTCGGCGCCGCGCTGCTCACGTCGCTTGCGATCGGCGCCCTCAACGGCGTGCTGATCGCTTACGTGCGCATGCCGCCCTTCGTGGTTACGCTCGGCATGCTGGCGATTGCCCGCAGTCTCGCCATGGTCGCCTCGAACAACCGCATGGTGTACGATTTCGGGCCTGATCAAGCGAAGCTGTTGGCGCTCGGCGGCGGTACGACGCTCGGGGTCGCCAACCCGGTCATTGCGCTCATCGTGCTCGCGCTCATCACCGGCTATCTGTTCCGTTGGACCCAATGGGGCCGCCATGTATTTGCGATCGGCGGCAATGAGCAGGCGGCTATGCGCGCCGGGGTTCGCGTCAACCGCATCAAGGTCGGCGTCTACATGGTTTCGGCACTCACCGCCGGCATCGCGGCGGTGCTCGAGGTCGGCTGGCTCGGCGCCGTCACCACCAATCTCGGTCAGAGCATGGAACTCGCCGTCATCGCGGCCGCGGTCATCGGCGGCGCCAACCTGAGCGGTGGTTCTGGTACGGCATTCGGGGCGGTCATCGGCGCGGCGCTGATCGAGGTGATTCGCAACAGTCTCCTGCTGCTGGGAGTCGACGCTTTCTGGCAGGGCACGTTCGTTGGCAGCTTCATCGTGCTCGCGGTCATGTTTGACAAGCTGAAAGGATCGCTCGCCGAGTAGGCGACGGAGAATCGCGCGGGTGCTGCCCGCGCGTGGCTTTCTCTCTGGACCGCCTTTGATGGTAGACGTTGAGGCGACCGCGTAGTTCCGCCGGTCGATGACGTTGCGCGTCGTCACCAAGGCGTAGCGCACGACCTGCGCTGCCGTGATCACCAGCAAACATGTGTCCGCTCCAACACAGTTTGTTATTTTGTCATTATTTCAAGATGAAAATTTAGCATTACTATATGCGCCCGTTTGAGCGCTTGTTAAGATGATCACCCAACTTCAAGTTGACCATGCGGCTGCTTCTTGGGTGGCTGAAATTGGTGTGCTGGGAAGAGAGTGCGTTCCGGGCTCGAGGGCTTTGAGCGGGGACGTGACGGGGAATAGACAAAGCCTGGGGACACTGGGAGGACCAAAAAAGTGTGGCATAGGTCGATAAAGACCGCACTCGTGTGCGGCGTGGGGGTTGCTCTTTCATCTCTGTTGAGCAGTGGAGCGTATGCGGCGGATCTTTACACGAAAGCTCAGCCTGTTCCTTATGCTGAGACCGATGATTTCTGGACAAGACCGTATCTGCTGGGCGATCTCGGCAGGACGAAGCTGAAGGAGCAGGGCATCGATCTGTCCCTGAATTTCGGTGACGAAGCCGTTGCCAACGCGACGGGCGGAGACAATCGCCAGGCGGTCCAGGCTGGACAGCTGGCTTTTTCCGGCAAGTTCGACATGGCGAAGCTTGCCGGCATCCATGGCGGCTTGATCGGCATCACGCTGGTCGACCGCTTCGGCCACAATCTGAATTCCGACGCAAACATTCCTGCCTTGCAGCTGACCAACGAAGTTTACGGCCGCGGCAGCATTCTGCGCCTGACCGAACTCTACTACTCGCAGAAGCTTTTCGATGATCGCCTCGAACTCAAGGGCGGCCGTCTTCCAGTCGGCTCCGACTTCTTCTTCGGTAATTGCGAGTTCATCAACCTGACCTTTTGCGGCGGCCAGCCCGGCAACATCGAGGGTAGCTACATCTTCAACTTTCCGGTCAGCCAGTGGGCCGGTGTCGCCCACTTCAACGTCACCAAGGAAGTACAGATCTCGGCCGGCGTCTACGACGCCAATCCGAATTATCTGACGACGACAGACTACGGCGTCTATCTGGCGCCGGGCATCCCCGCCTCGAGCCCCGCCTCGGGGGTGCTGGTGCCGGTGGAGTTGACCTGGAGGCCCGAGGGTCACCTGTACGGGACCTGGAGATTGGGCGGCTGGTATGACAATGCGTCGACGATCGACGGTGGCCTGCCGGGCATCATCACGACCATCCCGGGCATCAATGGTGTCCCAGCCCAAACTCTGGGAGATCAAAGAGGCCGCTACGGCATTTATGAGTCGATCCTGCAGCGCATAACCGATGAAGGTGGCCCCGCGAAGGGTTGGTATATCGACTTGAACACGTCCGTCGCCGATCACCGGACGGCGTTCCAGGACTACCAGGTCTCCTTGATGTTGAAGCACACCGGAACCTTCTCCTTCCGTCCCCTGGACGAAGTCGCCTTCGGGGTGGGCACGACCCATGTGAATTCGTCCGCCCTTACCCCGAATGCAGGCGGTAACGAAGTTCCATTGGAAGCCTGGTACGGCTGGCAGGCGACCGGCTGGTTGAACCTCAAGTTCGACGTCCAGTATGTGATCAATCCGGGCGGACGCGGGTTTAATGCCGCCGGCGTCAAGACCGACAATGCCTGGGTTTATGGCCTGCGCACCACGGTCAAGTTCTGATGCGGCGGTAGGCTGTCCGGGTCAAGATATTGAACGACTCTGACGCGAAAGGTGAGTGCATGCCCGTATGCGGGCATGCCGCGAAGCCCCATTACGGCGCACGCAAGATCCGCGAGCTCTGGACGGTACTGCTATCGTTGACCGCGCCCGACCAAGCCTCCCGCTTGCTGCCGACAAGACAGATGCGCTCGGCATTGCGCATATCACGCGCACGAGCTGGTTTAGTTAGGAAGGCGCTCATCGAGAGCGAGCCGTGCTACCGGGCGCGGCTGTTGTTGACGCACCGGCGTGATCTGAAGCGCAAGTTCGTGGATCTCGAGAACGCCATCAGGCATTCGCTCAAGGCATTCGGTATCCGCCAGAATTGCGTCGGCCGCGGCGGCTTGTCGATCATGGCGAGCGCACCACGCCCGACTGCGTCAACCTGATCCTGCGTCAGCACGTATTGCGGGACGTAACGGATTCCCTGACGGATCCATTGCAGCCATGCGGCACGCCCACAAGCCTTTGCGTAACCAGAAGCACCGACGCCAAATCGTCGCATCGGTGACTCCCGATCGTGGCCAAGACGCGATGACCGACTTTCTCCGCCAACGTGATCAGGATCGGAATCTTGTGCTGGAGGTCGTGCCGTTACTCCCACCGGAAGCGAACTCTCGAGCTCGATTGCTCCCTGTCGCATTGCGATGCCCGCACGGATGGCGTCGTTATGGATCAGCTCGTCTTTTGATTGGCGTCGGGATCGTAGCGTCGTGTGAGACTGGGCACGAGAGAACGATTTTTCACAACCGCCAAATCTCATGTGTCCCTTTTGTGCCCCCGCTTTTTCCGCCACTCCTCAAATCAGGCCGCTAAGTTATTGAACTTGAAGGTTCATTGGTGGGCGCACAAGGGATCGAACCTTGGACCTCTCCCGTGTGAAGGAAGAACCACGGCTCCAAGGCGGCCATAGCAGACCATACGCGGAATCGAAAAAGACCTTGCAGTGCAAGGATTTCCTGCAATATTTGACCTCAATCGGCCACACGTGGCCATAGATCAAAATCTGTGCCCCTGCTGTGCCCCGAGGCCAATTCTCCCTTGGGGCACAGATCGGGGCACAGAATCGCGGGAAAGGTCTCATGTCTCACCCCGACAAGGGAAAAGGTCTCAGGTCCGAATCGCAGCAGCAATTCGTCAAGCTCACCGACGCCGCCGTTGAGCGCGTCGAGCTGCCGGCCGGCAAATCGCAGATCTATCTCTACGACACCGAACAGCCGGGCCTTGCGCTCAGAGTCCGCGCCAGCGGAGGCAAGAGCTGGGTCTATCTGTTCACCAAGCCGGGTGTCGATGGCACGCAGCGCAAGACGCTGGGCGCCTGGCCAAGGTTCAAGGAAAAGGACGCGCGCGCCGCCGCCAAGATCGCGACCGGCGATCTGGTGCGCACTGGCGACCCGAACGCCGCCAAGCGTGAAGCCAAACAGCAACAGCTGGCCGCAAAAGAGCGGAAGACGCTGGGCGAGCTGATCGAGGCGAAGGGGCCGTATGAGAGGGCGCTGCAACAGCGTGGAATCGTGAACTGGCAGGTTGCACTGTCGGCGATGCGGCGCGGTCTGGCCGGGCATCTGACCAAGGACATCAGATCCCTGACGCGCCGGCAGATCGTCGCGGAAGCGGACAGGATCGCCGCCACCGGCAAGCGCGGCGCCGCCGACGATATGCGCAAGCACACCCACACCTTTCTGGAATGGTGCGTGAGCCGAGGTTTTGTCGATACCAACGTTCTCGCCGGCTATCGAAATCCAAAACAAACTCGCGCGGAGCGGGTCGGGCGCCGACAGAAGGGTCGCGCGCTCACCGACGATGAAGTGATCAAGGTCTGGAAGGCGGCGGGTAAGCTCGGCACGTTTGGACAGCTGACGCGGCTGTGCCTGCTCGGTGGTCCGCGCCGCAGCGAGCCGACGATGCTGGAATGGTCGAGGCATATCCTGGACGACCGCATCACCTTCGACGAAGCCTGGACCAAGATGGGTCTACACCACGACGTGCCGCGCACGCAGCCGATCGATGAGGTGCTGGCAGCGGCGAAACATTTTCAGCGCGCTACTTCTGACTATGTGTTCCCGTCGCCGAAGACCGGGGGGCAGATGTCGGGCTTTACCAAGATGGTTGCGCGCCTGATCAAGGAAGCCGAGGTCGCCAGATTCACCATGCATGATCTGCGGCGCACACTGCGCACCATCATGTCGCGCTGCGGCTACGACAACGAAATCCAGCGGCTGTGTGTCGGGCAAAAGCCGCGCGGAATCGATCAGGTCTACAATCACGACGAACAGTGGATCATACGCAGGATGGCGTTCGAAGCGGCTCATGACTACATCGCGGAGTTGGTCGGCGCGAAACGGGTCGGCAAGGTCGTGCGCCTGCAGCGGACGAATCCACTCGACCCGATCAAGGCCGAGCTGCTCGGCCGTCTCCGCGAGCATTATGCGGCTGGGACGGCTTAGTGGCCTTGTCACAGCTGGCCAGATAGTCCCGCACTGCATCGACCCGATAGAGCGGGCGGCCATCGACGTAGCGCCATTTCAGCGGATGGTTCGGATCGCGCCGCCACTGCTCCAGCGCTCCGGGCGTGCGCCGGATGACCGCGGCCGCCTCTAATGCCGTCAAATTAGAGCTACCCGGCAGCGTATCGATATCGAACGTCGCGGGCGGCGGCACGCCACGGTTCTTGCGACCGCGCTTTGTCGCACGCGGCATTTTGCTGCAACCTGGCGACGCAAATGCCTCGATCCGAGTCTTTTCGTCGTTGCCGGGCATGCCTTCCGTCCGAACCAGGATCGGTCTGAGGCAATAAGATCGTAGGCTTCTCAAGCAAGAAAGAAATCAACTGCGCAGGTATGGCTACTGGGTAGCTGTGGCGTACAAATAGGACGAGCCGGTTCGATTGGCCTAGGAAGCGCCCGGGAGCGTTTTTCGTTTTCATTCCAACCTTCGGCCTCATAACCTGAAGGTCATAGGTTCAAATCCTATGCGGGATTTGATCCTGCTCGGGCGCCATTTTAGGCGGCGGTAAATCGCGCACGAAGGGCGGCTTTTGGCGGGCTATCAAGACGCTACCACGCGAGTTAGGCTGCCCTGCGGTAAGAAAACAGGGCTCCTGCGATAGCAGGTATCGCGATGCAGCGGACCCATGACTCGAACCCCGGTTCCTCGATACGATTTCCGGGTCACCGTTCCGGTAGCTGACCAAGCGCCTCGGCGGCCCGCGCCGCCGTCTTCGACAAAGCGCGCCGGCCGGGCTTGCGATGCGGCCGATTGACTTTCGCGGTCCCTCCAATAATGTATAGACATATTTCCGGGCCACCCGAAGGCTGCCGCGTCTTTCGGCGGGCCGCAGTGGCGTTCAACTACCGGAGCCGTCCGTGCCGCCGATCTACATCTCCTATCTCAATCGCCTCGATATCGAGGAACTTGGGATCACCGACGATGAAATCCTGAGTGCGATCGAGACGAGCCTCGCGAGCCAAGGCCGCGGCGAGACGGTGATCGAGCCACGCGTGCATCTCGAGCCGAAAGTGGCGAACGGGCACTTCAACGTGCTGCGCGGCGCCCTGAAGCCTCCGATCGATTCCGCAGGCGTCAAAATCGTCGGCGACTTCGTCGACAATTACAAGCTCGGCTTCCCGTCCGAGCTCGCGGTGCTTGCGCTGTTCGATCCGCGTACCGGCGCGCCGAAGGCGATCCTTGACGCCAGCGGCATCACTGACATGCGCACTGGTGCGGTGACCGCGATCGGCGCCAAATATCTCGCGCGCAAATCCTCAAAAATCCTCAGCCATATCGGCGCGCGGGGGACCGCCTATTGGAACGTGCGCCTGCTCAATCATCTCTTTGATTTCGATGAAATCCGGGTTCACTCCCGCCGCGAGGAAAGTCGTCGCGGTTTTGCGGAACGGCTGAGCAAGGACCTCGGCAAGTCGGTGATCGCCACAGAAGATTGGCAAGCTTGCGTCGAGGGCGCCGACATCGTCGTCGAGGCCTCGCGCCTCACCGAGCCGACGCCGCTCTTGAAGACGTCGTGGATCAAGCCAGGCGCCTTTGTCGTGCCTTACGGGACGATGAGCGCCATCGAGCTGTCGCTGACCGACATCATGACCAAGCTCGTCGTCGACGATTGGGGCCAGTGCAAGGGCGGCAAGTTCGGCAGCCTGCGCGCCCATGTCGACGCCGGCAAGCTGTCCGAAGCGACGCTCCATGCGGAGCTCGGCCAGATCGTTGCCGGATTGAAGCCGGGCCGGGAGAGCGAGGCGGAGACCAATCTGTTTTGGCATCGCGGTCTCTCATTGTCCGATATCGCGCTCGGCCATGCGATGCTGGTCAAGGCCGAATGTTTGGGCATTTGCCAGCGGCTACGCTTCGCCTGACACGATGGCCTATATCGCAAACGCCCGCATGTATTCGGTCAACCCGGCCGCGCGGGCGGCGTGGCGCGAGCTGTTCGGATGGCTTGCCGGTGAGAGCGGCATTGCGCTTGATATCGTCGATCACGCCTTTCCGCTGCCGCTGTCCGAGCTCTGGTCGCGAAGCGATCTTGCCTGCGCCTTCATGTGCGGGTTGCCCTTTATCCGGGCGGTGCACCCTCCGCTGCCTGTTGCAGCACCGATCCCACGCCGCGCACCGGTGCGGGGGAAGCCGGTCTATGCCACCCAGCTGATCGTACGTTCGGATTCGCGCTATCTTGGCCTCGAAGAGACATTTGGCGGCCGCCTCGGCTACACGATCGAGGACTCGCATTCCGGCTACAACGCCCTGCGCCATCATCTGTTGCCCCATCGCGCATCGCGTGGCGGCAGGCTCTACCGCGAGAGCATCGGACCGCTGTACACGCCGCGCCGCGTGGTCGACGCAATTCTTTCTGGCGATATCGATGTCGGGCCGCTCGACAGCTACGCGCTCGATTTGATGCTGCGTCACGAGCCTGATCTGGCCGATCGGATCAGGATCGTTGCGAGTACCGAAGCGGCCCCGATCCCGCTTCTGGTCGCAAGCCCGGAATGTCCCGCGGACGTCGTGGTTGCGCTGCGCGCGGCGCTGCTGCGTTTTGGCGAGGCGCAAGCGTGTACCGTACTGATGGACAGGCTTTGTCTCGTTGGTTTTGCGCCGGTCGACGTGACGGTTTATCGACTGATCGCAAGCTGGGAAAGAGACGCCCTCGACGCCGGCTATGATCGGCCGGCGTAACGGTTCTCCCGGTCAGGCCAGACTGGGTAGATCGAGCCCATGTTCCCTCGCGCAATCGATCGCGAGCTCGTAACCGGCGTCGGCATGACGCATGACGCCGCTTGCCGGATCGTTCCACAAAACCCGCGCGACACGCTCCGATGCCGCTGGCGTCCCGTCGCAGACGATCACCATGCCGGCGTGCTGCGAAAAGCCCATGCCGACACCGCCGCCATGATGCAGCGACACCCAGGTCGCGCCGCTCGCGCAGTTCAACAGCGCGTTCAACAATGGCCAGTCCGACACCGCATCCGAACCGTCGCGCATCGCTTCGGTTTCGCGATTTGGCGAAGCCACCGAGCCGGAATCGAGGTGATCGCGGCCGATGACAACAGGCGCCTTCAATTCTCCTTTGGCGACCATCTCGTTGAAGGCGAGGCCGACCCTGTGGCGGTCCCCAAGACCGATCCAGCAGATGCGCGCCGGCAGTCCCTGGAAGGAAATGCGCTGCCGCGCCATGTCGAGCCAATTGTGGAGGTGGTCGTGGTTCGGCAACAGCTCCTTCACCTTCTCGTCGGTGCGATAAATGTCCTCGGGGTCGCCCGATAGCGCTACCCAGCGGAACGGGCCGATGCCGCGGCAAAACAGCGGGCGGATATAGGCCGGCACGAAGCCGGGGAAATCGAACGCGTCCTTGACGCCTTCCTCGAGCGCCACCTGGCGGATGTTGTTGCCGTAGTCGACGACCGGAATCCCTGAGCGATGAAAATCGAGCATAGCGCGCACTTGCTCGGCCATCGACGCGCGCGCAGCCAGAGCCACCGCCTTCGGATCGCTCTCGCGCCGGGCCTCCCATTCGGCGATGGTCCAGCCCTTCGGAAGATAGCCATTGACGGGGTCATGCGCCGAGGTCTGGTCGGTGACAGCGTCCGGTCGGACGCCGCGCCGTACCAGCTCCGGAAAAATCTCGGCGGCGTTGCCGAGCAGGCCGACCGAAACCGGCTTCTTGTCGCGCCCGGCTTGCGCAATCATGGCAAGCGCCTCATCCAGGCTCGACGCCTGGCGGTCGAGATAGCGGGTGCGGAGCCGCATCTCGATGCGCGAGGGCTGGCACTCGATCGCAAGGCATGAGGCGCCCGCCATCACGGCGGCGAGCGGCTGCGCGCCGCCCATGCCGCCGAGGCCGGCCGTCAGGATCCATTTGCCGGAGAGGTCGCCGCCATAGTGCCGGCGGCCGAGTTCGACGAAGGTCTCGTAGGTGCCCTGAATGATGCCCTGGCTGCCGATATAGATCCAGGAGCCCGCGGTCATCTGGCCGAACATCATGAGGCCTTTGCGGTCGAGCACGCTGAAATGGTCCCAATTGGCCCAATGCGGCACCAGATTGGAATTCGCGATCAGAACGCGTGGCGCGTTGGCATGCGTCTGGAAGATGCCTACCGGCTTGCCGGACTGGACCAGCAGCGTCTTGTCGCCGTCGAGCCTTTTCAGCGCCGCGACGATGCGGTCGAAGCTTTCCCAGTCGCGCGCCGCGCGCCCGATGCCGCCATAGACGACCAGCTCGCCCGGTCGTTCCGCAACCTCCGGGTCGAGATTGTTCATCAGCATGCGCATGGGCGCTTCGGTCAGCCAGGATTTGGCCGACAGCTCGGCGCCGCGTGCCGCGCGGATAATTCGTGCGTTATCGATGCGGGTCATGGTTCAAATCCATCCGGTAAAAAATCGGGGCAGCGCGCGTGGCTCTATTGGCCATGATGCACCCTTGCATGCAGCGAATTGAAGCCCATCCGATAGACGAGCTCTGCGGGCTGTTCGATGTTCCAGATCGCGAGATCGCAGAACTTGCCGACCTCGAGCGTGCCGACCTCACCGCCAAGTCCCAGCGCATGCGCCGCTTCCCTTGTCACTGCGGCGATGCATTCGGCGACGGTGAGGCGAAACAGCGTCGCACCCATGTTCATCGCGAGCAGCAGCGAGGTGAGGGGCGAGGTGCCGGGATTGCTGTCGGTGGCGAGTGCGATTCCCACGCCATGACGACGCATCGAATCGATCGGTGGCAGCTGGTGCTCGCGAATGAAGTAGAACGCGCCGGGGAGAACCACCGCAACCGTGCCAGCGGCCTTCATGGCCGCGATGCCGGCGTCATCGGCATATTCGAGATGATCGGCCGACAATGCACCGAATCTTGCCGCGAGCGCCGCGCCATGCAGGTTGGAGAGCTGGTCGGCATGAAGACGAACCGGAAGGCCGAGCTTGCCCGCGGTCACAAAGACGCGTGCAGTCTCTTCCGGCGTAAACGCGATGTTTTCGCAGAAGGCATCGACGGCATCGGCGAGGCCTTCCGCTGCGATCGCCGGCAGCATCTCCTGGCAGACGAAATCGATATATTGGCCGCTTCTTCCCTTCATGTCGGGCGGAATCGCGTGGGCGCCGAGAAACGTCGTCCGCACGGTGACGGCGGCTTCTTCGCCGAGCCGGCGTGCCGCCTGCAACTGTCGCCGCTCGGCGTCGAGCGCGAGGCCATAGCCCGATTTGATTTCGATTGTGGTGACGCCTTCCGCCATCAGGGCGTCTAGCCGCGGCCTTGCGGCTGCGACCAACTCGTTGACGCTTGCACGCCGGGTCGCCTGCACGGTCGAGACGATGCCGCCGCCGGCGCGCGCGATTTCCTCATAGCTCGCGCCCGCGAGCCGCTGCTCGAACTCGCCGGCGCGGTTGCCGCCGTAAACGAGGTGCGTATGGCAATCGATCAGGCCAGGCGTGATCCAGCGGCCGCCACAGTCGATGCGCTCCTTGGCATCCAGCCCGACGGGCGCATCGGCAAGAGGGCCGGCATAGACGATGCGGCCATCGCGGGCGGCGATCAGGCCGTCGTCCACGACACCAAGTCCCAGCCGTGACGGCGAAAGTATCGCCAGGCGGCACCGGTGCCAGATGCGATCGACGAGGGTCATGCGATACAGAGATGCTTGGCAGGTCGCTTATTTGTCTATACATATTTGATCCCCTGCTGTCCATCCCATTCGACGACCGGAGGCCTGTGTGACGGGGCTTTTCTTCGACGAGGCGTTGCTGCCGGAAGGCTGGGCGAACAACGTGCGTCTGCTGATTGCCGCGGGGCGAATCGTTGCGCTCGAGACGCGCGAGCCGGCCGGCGGTGGGGGACGAACGGCATCGCATCGGCCTGCCCGGACTGTGCAATGTGCACAGCCACGCCTTTCAGCGCGGCATGGCGGGGCTCGCCGAAATTCGTAGCACGACCGCCGACAATTTCTGGACCTGGCGCGAGCTGATGTACCGCTTTGTCGAGCGCATGACGCCTGAGGACATCGAGGCGATTGCGGCGCAAGCCTATGTCGACATGCTGGAGGCCGGCTTCACGCGGGTCGGCGAGTTTCAATATGTCCACCACGACGCCTCGGGCACGCCCTATCGGGATATCGCGGAGCTTGCCGCGCGCATCGCCGCGGCCTCGCAGTCGACCGGCATCGCACTGACGCTGCTGCCGGTGTTTTATGCCCATGCCGGTTTCGGCGGGCGTGCACCGGAACCGTTGCAGCGGCGTTTCGTCAATGATGTCGACCGCTTTGCTAGGCTGATGGAAGAATCACGTCGCCTGCTCTCCGGCGATCCGTCCGCCGTCGTCGGTATCGCGCCGCATTCGTTGCGTGCAGTGACCCCGGATGAGCTCGCGGCGATCTTGCCATTTGCCCGGGGCGGTCCCATCCACATTCATGTCTCCGAGCAGACCCGGGAGGTGGAAGATTGCCTCGCCTGGAGCGGTGCGCGCCCGGTGCAATGGCTGCTCGACCATGCACCGGTGGATCACCACTGGTGCCTCATTCACGCGACCCATACGACGGGCGACGAATTGCGCGGCATAGCCCGGGCCGGCGCGGTCGCCGGGCTTTGCCCGGTCACCGAGGCGAACCTCGGCGACGGCATTTTCGATGCCCAGACCTATCTCGCCCATGGCGGCCGTTTTGGCGTCGGCACCGACTCCAATATTCTGATCGGGCCCGCGGAGGAATTGCGTCAGCTCGAATATGCCCAGCGCCTGTTGCGCCGCGCACGAAATGTGGTGGCGACCGAGATCTCGGTTTCGACAGGGCGCGCGCTTTACGACCATGCGCTGGCCGGGGCCGCGGTGGCGCTTGGACTGGAAAGTACGGGGCTCAGGGTGGGGGCTTTTGCCGACATCATAACCCTCGATCGCAGCAATATCGCCCTTGCGGGCCGGTCCGCTGATGCCGTCCTGGACAGCTGGATTTTCGCCGGTGGACGCACCGCGCTTGTGGATTGCGTCTGGACAGGCGGGCGCAAGGTTGTGACAAACGGCCGTCACTGCGACGCCGAACTCGATCGCGTCGCGGTTTCGGCACCGGCTGGAGAGGCTGCTCGCTGCATGATTGCCAAGGCAAAGATCGACGCCAACGGCACGACGACCGCGCTCTATCAGCGCATCCGCGGCGATATCGAAAGCAGGATCCTGTCGGGAGACTGGCCGCCCGGTCATCGCGTGCCGTTCGAGCACGAGTTGATGGAGAGCTACGACTGTTCCCGCATGACCGTGAACAAGGTTCTCTCCGCGCTCGCCGTGGCCGGCCTGGTTGAACGGCGGCGACGGGCCGGCAGTTTTGTGTCACGGCCGCGGGTGCAATCGGCGATTCTGCAAATTCCCGACATGAAGGCGGAGGTCGAAAAACGAGGCGAGCGCTATGGCTATCGGCTGTTAGCGCTGCAGAAGCGCGCGTCTACCGAGCATGACAAGGCCCGTCTGGACGTTCCCGCCCGCACCGCGGTGCTGGCGCTGCGGTGCCGGCACGAGGCCGAGGGGCAGCCCTTTGCGTTGGAGGACCGGCTGATCAATCTGCGCGCGGTGCCCGAAGCCCAGCAGCAGGATTTTTCCGTCACGCCGCCGAACACATGGCTGGTCGGTCACGTCCCGTGGACGGAGGCCGAGCACCGCATCACCGCCGAGAACGCGAACAAGGCGGTGGCCGCCGAATTGACGATCGATATCGGCGCCGCATGTCTCGTGATCGAGCGCCGGACATGGCGCAGCGGCGAGCCGGTCACCGCGGTACGTCTGGTTCACCCCGGACATCTGTATGATCTGGTCGCGCGTTTCACGCCGACGGCGTGACCGCCGAACGTTGCGCGCTCACTTCGCCTGAGCCGCGGCTGCCACGAAGCGATTGGTCCAAAGCTGGTTCTCCGAGGCCTTGGCATCGAAATCCTTGCCAAAATCGACTCCGCTATCCCTGGTGGTCGCAAGCGCATTCTGGATGCCTTCGGCATCGATCTTGCCGCCCGCGACAATGCCGTCGCTCAGCGACTTGACTGCGGCCACGATCGCGTTCGGGTCGGCCTTGGGAAAGAACTGTTTCTGGATCGCCAGCGCCATCTCATCCGGCTTCTGCAACACGGCGGCGGTGGCCGCCTGCATGGCGCGCACGGTCTTGACCAGCAGCGCGGCTTTCGCGTCGTCGACGGGCGTCTTCACCGCCAGCACCAGATAAGGCTGGTTGGCAAGCGCCGGGAAGTCGTTGCCCAGGGAAACCAGGATTTTGCCGGCCCCGGCCTTTTCCGCGAGATAGCCTTCGGGGGGCGACAGCACGAAGGCGTCGATGCGTTTGTTCTCCAGCGCGGCCTGGATCGCCGGCGGCGGGCCGACCTGCGCGACCTTGATATCGTTCTTCGGGTTGAGACCGCCTTTGGCAGCCAGCCACCTCGCCGCCGCCTCCTGGGCGCCGCCGATCGCGGCAACGCCCACCACCGCGCCCTTGAGCGCCGCGAGTCGCTTCTGCAGCGGATCGCCCGGCTTGACGCCCGTGCGCTCGAGCAAGGCGGGCGCAACGACAAGATCGAGCGTCACCTTCGACATCAGCGAATAGACCATCTCGAAAGGCTGGCCTTTGGCCGCCGCGCGCATCACGGTTTCCGAGCCGACTGCGGCGAGGTCGATATCGCCGGCGTCGAGAGCCGCGAGCGCCGCGGCATCGCCGCCGGGCACGACGACAGCGCTGACGGTCAAACCTTCAGCGGCAAACGTGTTCAGTGTGCGCGCCGACCACATCGGAAGGAAGCTCAGGGTCGGTACGCCCTGGCCGATACGAATTGTTTGCTGTGCCGCCGCGAGCGATGGCAACGACAACAGCAGGGCCCCGGCCGCAGCTTTTACGAATTGCCTCTTGAGATGACGAACAAGCATGATTTTGCTCCCGCGTGGCCAATCAGATGTCGCTGGGCTGCTGCGCGGTCGGCATGCGCCAACGCAGCAAGCGCCGTTCCAGCCGCCCGGCAAGAAAGCTTGCCGCCATCACGAAGCCGAGCAGGAGAACAATTCCGGCGAATACGCCCGCCGGATCGTAAGTTGCCGACGCTTCGTGAATGAACAGGCCGAGCCCTTGGGTCGAGGAGGTGAACTCGCCGACAATCACGCCGATGACGCTGTAGGGGATCGCCATGCGCATGCCGAGCATGATGTAAGGCGCGGCTGCCGGAAGATAGACGTGACGGGTCAATTGACGCTGATTGGCGCCCATCACCAGCGTGAGATTGACGAGTTCGCGGTCGACGCTGCGAACGCCGGAAAACACGTTGTAGAACACCAGGAAGAAAACCATGATCGAAGCGAGCGCCACTTTCGATCCGATGCCGATCCCGAACCAGATAATGAAGAGCGGTGCGAGCGCGATCTTAGGAATTCCGTAGAAGGCCATGACATAAGGCTCGAATATCCGCGCCAGTCCGGGCGAGCGGCCGAGCGCATAGCCGCCGATCACGCCGCCCGCGACCCCGATGGCGTAGCCGAGCACAAGCTCCTCTCCGGTGGTCCAAAGGTGCGGATAAATCTCGCCCGAGCTGAACAGCTCGTACAGTCGCTCAGCGACTGCGGTCGGCTTACTGACATAGATTTCCTTGATCAGGCGGCCCGATGCCCACTGCCAGAACAGCAGTAGGACGATCCCGGGCAGCAGGCCGACGGCGCGGCGGGCCATCGCGGGCAGCCAGCCGTTCCGAACTCGCGCCGCAACCTTCTCAACGCCAAAGGTGGCCTCGTTCATGGCCGTTTCCAACTCAATGTGCAGCGTTGCGGAAGTCGATCTGGGAGCGGAAGACCGACCAGACCGCGTCATAGGCGGTCTCGAATCCCGGATTGCGGAACGGCTCGAAGACGTCGCGGGCACGTGGCAGATCGATCGGAATGTTGGCCAGAAGCCGCGACGGGCGCTGGCTCAAGACGACGACGCTGTCGGCGAGCACCACGGCTTCCGTAATATCGTGGGTAACAAAGACGACCGTGGCTCCGGCGTCAGTCGACAGCATCTGCAGGTCGTTCTGCATCACCATGCGTGTCTGCGCATCGAGCGCGCCGAACGGCTCGTCCATCAGAATGACGTCGGGCCGGTAGACCAATGTCCTCGCGATCGAACCACGCTTCTGCATTCCGCCGGACAGTTGGCTGGGAAAATATCGTTCGAACCCGGCAAGGCCGACGGCGTCGATCGCCTTCGCGACCCGCTCGCGTCGCTCCGTTGCCGGCGTTGCGCGCAAGAGGAGCGGAAGCTCGACATTTTCCTCGAGCGTTTTCCAGGGGAACAGTTGAGCTTGCTGCGGCACGAAGCCGACTTCGCGGTTGACCGCGGTTATCGCGCGGCCGCGATGCCGGACTTCGCCCCGCGAGGGCGTCAACAGGCCGGCAGCCATCTGCAACAGCGTGCTCTTGCCGCAGCCGCTCGGACCGATGACTGCGACGAATTTGCCGGCATTGACACCGAAGGAGATGCCGTCCAGTACACGGATCCGCCCGTTCTGTGCCGGCGCCGCAAATTCCTGTCTGATCTCATCGAACGCGAGGACTGGATCGGCCACACGAGCCTCCGGAGCCTGGTGTGCGCACGGACATCCGTAGCACGGGGCTCCAATAATGTATATACATAATCAACCGCGGCCGCCGCAAGCACGGATGATGGGCAGCGCTTGCGCATTTACTTAGCGTTCAGGCCTGCAACACTTGTGCGTGCCGGACCGATCGGCCTTCGGTAATTACCGCGCTCAGTGGTTTTCGCTGCAGACCGCCGGCAGAGGAATCGCCGCGCTCGCCGCAATCGTGCCGTCGCGCACGAGCGCGATCGCTCTCTGCAGGTCCGGGTAAAAATATCGGTCATCATCAAGATGGGCGACGTCCCGGCGCAGGACTGCGCGCACTCTTTCGAGCGGAGGGCTCGACGTTAGCGGCGCATGGAAATCGCAGCCTTGCGCCGCCGCCAGCAATTCAATCCCGATGATCGCGACCGCATTCTCTACCATTGGCAACAGTCGTCGCGCGCCATGCGCTGCCATCGAGACATGATCCTCTTGATTGGCGGATGTGGGGATCGAATCGACGCTGGCCGGATAAGCGCGCTGCTTGTTTTCCGAAACCAGTGCCGCAGCCGTCACCTGCGGAATCATGAAGCCGGAGTTGAGCCCGGGCTTCGGGGTCAAGAATGCGGGCAGGCCCGACAGAGAGGGGTCGATCAGCATGGCGATGCGCCGCTCGGCGAGCGAGCCGATCTCGCAGACGGCCAAGGCGATCATGTCCGCGGCAAAGGCGACTGGCTCGGCGTGAAAATTCCCTCCCGAGAGCGCTTCGCAGTCGCCCGGGAAGATGACCGGGTTGTCGGATACGCCATTCGCCTCGGTTGCAAGCGTCGAGGCAGCTTGCCGCAAGACGTCCAGGATCGCGCCCATCACCTGAGGCTGACAACGCAGGCAGTAGGGGTCCTGGATCCGCTCGTCGCCGACGAGATGAGACGCGCGGATCGAGGAGCCCGCCATGAGATAGCCCAGCGCATCAGCCGTCTCGATCTGGCCACGGTGCCGCCGCAGCAGATGGATACGCCGATCGAACGGCGCATCCGAGCCTTTCGCGGCGTCTGTCGAAAGGGCGCCGGTGACAAGTGCGGTACGAAAGAGGTTCTCGGCTTCGATCAGTGCGGCGAGCGCGGCGGCCGTCGAGAATTGTGTGCCGTTCAGCAGCGCCAAACCTTCCTTTGGACCGAACTTCAGCGGCTCCAGCCCCGCACGAGCCAAGGCCGCCTCGGCCGGAATGCGCTCGCCCGCGACGAAGATATCCCCGACACCCATCATTGCCGCAGCCAGATGCGACAAGGGTGCGAGATCGCCCGAGGCTCCGACAGAACCTTGCGACGGTATCGTCGGCGTCAAGCCACGGGCGAGAAAGGCCTCGAGCATGGCGAGCGTCGCAGGCCTCACCCCTGATGCGCCCTGGGCAAGGCTGCCGAGCTTCAGCGCCATCATCAACCGGGCCACGTCGACCGGCATAGGGTCGCCGACGCCCGCTGCATGTGAGAGCACAAGGTTGCGCTGGAGCGTCTCCAGATCCTCGCCGTCGATTTGCACCCGGGCGAGCTTTCCGAACCCCGTGTTGATGCCATAAACGGGAGCGCCCTTTGCGACGATGGCTGCCACCGCGGCGGCGCCTCTTTCGATGATGGGTAAGGAGGCGGGATCGAGCGCAACGCCCGATCCCCGATAGATGCCGCACCACTCGGTGAGGGAGACTTTTCCCGGCCGCAGAAGGATGCCGTTCATCTGAAACTCCATGTGCGCATGCCGGCAATGTCCCGCCTATTCGGTCGGATCGGTGCGGCTCGGAGAACTGGCATAACCGGCCGGCATGGGCGGGACGGGTCAACTCTGGGAGTCATGCGGCGCGCGACATCTCGTCCGTTCCGACAGACGGAAATCCTATTCCCAACTCAATGTCGGTTGGAAGGCCTCTTTGTTGGAACGGACATTGATTTCGCTACGGGATCTTCCGCCTCTTAATCAGCGGCTCTGCCGAATTTCTGCTGCCTCGCCGACGGCCCGATTGTCTTCGACCATGCACGACACTGTTGGCCAAATCGCGATTGCAGCGCCTTTGGCCTTTCAAAACTCAGTTTCAAGCGTCATAGAGCTACATTTGCGTTAGGCAGGCGAGCGGGCTTCATGCGAAAGATTGGATGAGATATCGCAGGTTTGATTGGTGTGGGGAAAAGCGGTAGCGCTCCCCCGCTACCAACGCTCACCCCCCTGTCGAACGTTTCAGCAACGGTCCCGGCAACGTCAATTCCGACAAGGATGCCTTGATCTCGATTGCGAGTTCGTCGGTCCCCGGCGGCGCATGAACGATGACGGCTTGGACAAGCTGGCGCAGCGTTGCGACGAGCTCGGGTTCGTCGAGTCCCGTAGCCTCTGCGGCGACCTCGGCTAGGCGCCTGATGTCGGCGAGATAGCGCTCGATCGCCGCCGGGTGCATGGTGACGATCTCGGAAGCGGCCGCGATCTGTGCGAGCTCGGCCTTGACGCGCTTGCGTTCGGCCGCGAGCTCATTGACCTTTGGGTTGTAGGTGTCGAAATCTGCGCCCTTCGCAATGTTCGTGATCAGGCGATCGATCTCGCGGTCGAGCTCGCCGTTGCGGCGCTGCAGATGCTTCTCGCGGTCGCCACTCTCCTTGCCCAAGCGCCGGTGCTCGGCGTTGTAGGCGCGGACATATTCGGCGATTGCCTCGGGATTGGCGAGCTCGTCGCGCAAGCCTTCAAACACCAGGGTATCGATCGCCTGGCGCGAAACCTTGCGGCCGTTGCTGCAGGCGCCGCTCTCGCGGAATGCCGAGCACTGAATGCGGTGAGGCTTCCCCTTCCTCTGCGCGCCGATCGCCGACATACCGGCGCCGCAGGATCCACAGCGCAGCAGCCCTGACAGGGGCCGGACAGCCTTGCGCGATTGCGAGGCGCCCCGGTGACTGCGGCCGGCCTTGATCGCCTGTGCGGCCTGGAACGTCGCGTCCTCAACGATCGCCAAGTGCGGCGCGTCGACGCAGCGATATTGGTCTTTGCGGTTCGGGCGTGGCACGCGCCTTCCGGTCGCAGGATCCTTGATCATGCGGGCCTAGCATTACAGTTGCCCTTTCTGAAGATTTCTGAATCCATGGGCAACCATGATTTGAAGATCGTGGGCGCAGGCAGCGTCGATTGAAGAGACGCTTGCGTTGTGGGCTGCGTCGCTTCGGGAGGTTAAGAAGCGGATACGTCCGTTGTTCGGGCAGGAACGGGTTGCGAGAAATGCAGGCCTGTTTCTCGAGGGTTTGCTCGGCGATGAGCAACGCAAGACCGGCTGGATGCGCGCGGAGGCGGCCGGTGATCCTGGCCCATGGCGGCAACAGGCGATCCTTGGTCGCAGGGATTGGGATGCCGATGCCTTGCGCGATATCGTGCGCGATTATGTCATCGAGCATTTGGCAGATGACGATGCGGTCCTGGTCGTCGACGAGACTGGCTTTCTCAAGCAAGGCAAAGCGTCGTGCGGCGTGGCGCGGCAATACACCGGTTCGGCAGGCAAGATTACGAACTGCCAGATCGGCGTCTTCGCTACCTACGTTTCGCGTCATGGCCATGCGTTCATCGATCGCGCGTTGTATCTTCCAAAGGAATGGACCGACGATCCAGATCGTCTGGAAGCCACGTACGTTCCTGCCGACACGGGCTTTGCGACCAAACCAAAGCTTGCGACGAGAATGATTGCACGCGCGATAGTCGCGGCTGTGCCATTCAAGTGGGTGGCTGCCGATACGGTCTACGGTGTCGGAGATATCGAACAGCAACTACGCCATGCCGGCAAAAGCTATGTGCTCGGGGTCAGCAGCGCTCATGTGTTCCGATCCTGGGGCAAGCGGCGATCAATCTCTAGCACCGCCGCGGACATCGCCTCGACGCGGCGTTCGTCCGACTGGAAACGCCTGTCGGCAGGGGACGGAACCAAAAAACCAAACGATTCCAGACGATGCGGCCCGCATAGAGCTCGTTGATCAGCATACCGTGGCCGCGTGCGGCATTGTCGTTGATCGTCGACGCGTTCCAATTCTTGCCGCGGGGCGGTTTGATAGCGTCGGCATTGAGGCCCGCGGCGATCTCGCCGCATCTTGCCCTCGACAAACTCGCAAAGATCCTCCGCACGGCCTCGGCTTCGGCCTGGTCGATCTCGAGCTCGCCTGGTTTGCCTGCGATCGCCCGATAGCCGTAGGCGCGACCCCCGGCGTGGCGGCCGTCGCGGATCACGCCCTCGAGGCCGCGGCGGGTGTGGACGACCAGGTTGTCGAGAAACATCTCGCCCATGAGCGCGCGCAGGGCGCCATCGAGCTTGCCCACCTTGCCGCTCGCCGTGTGGATCGCGATGCCAAGGAAGTCGAGCCGCTTGCGTGCGGTATGCCAATCGCCCTGGTCGCGCGAAATGCGATCGACGTCCTCGGCGACGATGACATCGAAGCGGAGCGCTTCGGCTGCTCGCATTAAGTCCTGGAAGCCGGGACGATTGACGGTCGAGGCGCCGGAGATCTCGCGATCGCAGAAGGTCAGCACGACCGCAAAGCCTTCGCGGGCGCAGAGCTCGCGGCAGGACGCGATCTGATCGTCGACGGATCTATCGTTCTGACGATCGGACGAGAAGCGGGCGTAAATGGCTGCGCGGATCATTTGCCGTTGCCTCCAGCTCGGCCCGGCGGGCCAGCTCGGCCGCATGATCCTGCCTTGCGTGCAGCAATGCAAGGGCGTGCGCGACGGCCAAAGCGGCCGCACCAGGCCTATCCGCGGATAACTTGCGCGGCGAGTTGGTCATCGGGAGCCGGGCTCCTGCTCGATCATTTCGACCATGAGCGGTGCCGTGAGGCTTTCGTTGGCCAGCGCCGCGGTGTCGCCGACGACGCGGCGGATGATGGCTTCGCAGTCGGCGCGGCCGATCGAGAAGACACCACGTTCCTGCAACTTGTGATCAAGGATGGCGGCCATGATGGCGAACACCTTCACCTCATCGTCTCCAAGTTTGCGGCGACCAGCATGCGTTGCGCCTCGATCAGTGCTTCGCCGGCGAGCTCTGCAATGTCACCATAGGCGCGGCACACGCTCTTGTGCGGTTACCCATCGGGCAAATGCCGGAAGCGTTGATCATCCCGAGCATCATGCTCAGGCGAGGCCAAAATGGAATGAACGCTATGGGCTCATCGTACGATTGGATGCGACAGCGAAGGAAAAGGAGAGCAGCTTGCCGGTCGAGTCGTCAACCCGCGTATTTGGGGCGAAAGTCCATCGCGGCCCGAATGAGTCCCTGTCTCGCCATTGATTTCGTTATCATCGGACGGCACTCGAAGCTGCGCCCAGACTGTTATGAGCGGCAGAATATCGGTCGGCTTGGTTAGCTTTGCTGCCTTTTCGCTCACGTCTGATCGCGTTCGTTGCCTTTTGGTACAGTCGTTCCTGGTGCGAAACTGGTGCGGCGTTTAGGGAATGGGAATCACATACAGATTGCGGGCCTTGGCCCTGCTGACTCTTAATCAGCGGGTCGTAGGTTCGAGCCCTACTGCGCCCAGCAAGCTTTTCAAGTACTTACCAGCTGACTACTGACGCCATTCCGACAGGCGATCAGCGGCTGTTCCGACAAATCGGCTGCTTTTGTTCGCGACCCGCGGCGCTTCTTGGTCCCGGAGATCAGCTGCGTACGCTTCGCGTAGCTCGGCAATTGTCGCGCCGACCGATGACCACCCGCGGCGCGCAACTCAGTGTCGGTGAGATCGCTGTCAGCGCCTTCGGTAAAGCCGCCATGACGGAACGAGGTAAATGACAGTTCAGTTCGAATCCCAGCGGCCGCGACTATGTCCTTTGCAACACGTCGTAGGTATCGCAGGTTCTTGCGCTCCGTGATCGATGGGAGCGGGGGTTCATGGTCGCGCCGAAAAACTTGGCGGCTCAAAGGAATATGCCCATCGACCATTTTTCAGCGGCTTTCGACGGCAATAGCGCGGCAGCTTCAATGCAGTGCGAGGTGGTTTCATACGAGAGACGCCAAATCTTGCTCTTCCGTGCAGCGCTTCCGTTCCGGTCGGTTCTTTGTTGGGCTGACGTCGTCGTTCTTCCATCCCAGCCTTCCTTGGGGGAGTGTCGCGCGTATCGGCGGTCAATGATCGCGACAGCGACCGCTAGGAGACGCCCCGGCGTGATTGACGACCGCGAGTACGCTCCACAAACTCGGCGATCGGCTAACGCGGTGCCCACCGACGATGCCGTCTCCTCGGAGAAGCTGGCTTCGTTTCCCAAGGTGAAGCATATTTCCAATCCCAT
>CAVZQX010000023.1:0-45101 GCA_963777475.1 uncultured Alphaproteobacteria bacterium | reverse complement strand
ACAGCACCTCGCTCCGCAGCCGACGGCGGACGCGTCGGGACAATCTTTGGCGCCCACTGCGGAGGCGAAAACTGCCGCCACTTCATCGAGCCCGCCGCCATTCCCGTTGCCGAGCGACTACGGCATCTATGCCCTGAGCAACGGTGCGCTAACCGAGCTCAATGTCTTGCCTGAGCGGGTACCGGACAAACGGATCGCGATGTCCACGCCGGTCACTCAGCCTAGCCGGACCACACTTGCCGACGGAAAAATAAGGTTTGTCCTATTCCGCCGGGATCTGGCCGAAAACGCGCCCGATCGGGTCGAAGTTCGTGTGGTTGCGCGAGTGGTCCGTGCCCTCACATTCGACGCCAAGGGTAAGCCCAATTTCTCACCCGTCACGGACGCCTGGAACATACGCAGCTTAGCCTATGAGCTCAGAGTGCGGCCGATTGCAGGGAATCCCGAAATGCTACTGGTGCAGTCGGAGAAAGCCGATTTTGCGCTTGCTGCCGGCCGGTATGTGCTCGTTTTAAAGGATCGAGGGTATGATTTTACTGTCGCCGGAAAGGTGACGGATGTCGCTCAGTGCCTTGAACGAACCGACGCCGCCAACGGAGAGTTTTACTCGGAATGTCAGAAACTGTGAAGTCGCTCCGGTCGCCCGGAAAGTTCTGCGAGACACGTTGATTTCGGAGGGCGAAACTCATCCATGCGACAGCAAAAAGATCGCGTGAACAGTCGTAAAGAAACTCCCCTGAATGATGGTTCGCGCGACGATAATCGTCAAAGCCGTTTCGAGAAATGAGAACCTGTGGCCCAGCGAATTGAAAGGTAGCGGAAAGCTGTCGCCCATCTACGAGGAGCATTCGGAATGAGCGAACGGCCGGCGTGTAAAGCCTTCGGCTGCGGCCGCATGACCGTGATACAAGAGACCGGGGCCGGATGATGCCGCGCTTCGCCAGCTTATGAAGGCAATGGCCTATGAACGCCGCGCTTTGGCTATCGACGCCTGCACGTTCTGCTCAAGTGGGAAGGCGATGTGATCAACCAAAAGAAGCTCAGCGGGAAGAGAAACTCCCGTCGCTCCCACGGCACAGGAGTGCAATCCAAGTGCCAGGAGCAAATTCACGGGTGAATAAAACTTGGGGCAACGTCACAAGTCTGCGTATAAGCAGTACCCGGAGAGAAGTGACGGGGCAGAAACCGATTTCGGACGGGGCTGAACTGAAAGCACGGTATCAGATGATCTGGAAGCGAGACGCCAAACCCGAGGAGCACCGCAAACTGGTCACCCGCGCTGTCTTGGAACAGCGGCTGACGGAAGCGGTCAGAACCAGTCACGCCGAGTTTGAAGGCTTTGTCGGCCTAATCGTCGAGCGTGTGGCCGCGGCGTCACCAGGAAGCGCCAACTGGGCGGTCAGGGGCGTCAAATATGGACGGGTGAACCGCGACAGAAGCGGCGCGGTGCTGGCGCATTGCGTGGATGAGGCACAGCAGGAGTTTGAAGTCACAGACTAGATCATCTTTTCGGAAAACCGGTTGCCACCCGCCAGGTCGTGGCCCGAGCGCAGGCTTTTCCGGATCAGGCTCCAGACTATTTGCGTCGTACACCTCCTGCATCATCGCTTCTCGCGCGGAAATTTCGCCGTAGCCGGAAACCATACTCGAATACTCCGCGAGCACCCGGCAAAACGGGACTTGACGCCTTGAAATCGAGCTGCTGCAATGCGGCCATTGCAGTGCAGCGTCGGGGTTTTTGATGCGGGAAGAAATTGTCGATCAAGCTTTGGAGACTTACGAACTGATTGGAAGAATGGATGCGGCCCAGGTCGCTCAATCGCGCGCAAGGATCGAACAATACATCGACAAGCTCGTAGCGGCCGGACGGGACGATCCGGGCCAGTTGACCGAATACGCGCGCGCCTATCTCAAGGAATTGCACGAGGGACCGGACCCTCGGTTCACCGGCTGCTGATCACGGTTCGCGCTCTGGCATCGCAACCGCGGTCATTTCGTCCTGAGACGCCGCCTCGCATTCGACAATGATGCCTGTGAGAGACGGCACGATCGACGGAGCGGGCTCGCAATCGGTTCTGGCAAGTTGCTGCATCAGATCGTTCAGGCGCGGCGGGAGCACATGGCCGGTCTCGCGTCGCAATATTTCGCGGAGACGGTCCCCGATTTCATCGCAGATCGCACGTAAATGAACGACCTCGGCCTGAATGCTTGCGCCAGTTCTCGCCGACATGTGCCGCTCAAAGCTTTCGATTGAACTTGGGCCATTAGGCTATCCGCCTCGTTCAAGAGCGGTAAACGGGTTGCATTGAATCTTCGACTGGTAAAGGCGAAGTAAAGAAAGCGGATCGGGCCCAGAGCACACGATGCCGCCATGCTGCTGCTAAGGAGCCGCTTCGGCCATACTGCCCGGCGGTGAATGCGGCTCCAGGAAAATCATGCAGCCAAGTCCGCAGAAATACGGTGCTCG
This sequence comes from uncultured Alphaproteobacteria bacterium, assembly GCA_963777475.1. Lineage (GTDB taxonomy): Bacteria > Pseudomonadota > Alphaproteobacteria > Rhizobiales > Xanthobacteraceae > Bradyrhizobium. Next base: position 42,634 of record CAVZQX010000023.1, on the reverse strand, counting down.
TATCAATGCGGTTGGATGGCACTCCAGCGTCCGTCCCGGTTTCAGCCGATATCAAACCTGACATCCTGGGCGAGCGGAGGACCGTCGCCGAAGTTGATGGTGCTGCTGATACGGCGCATGTGCGATCTTGCCTACGTTGCTGGTGACGAACTCGCCCGAGCGCGACGTTGGTGGCGCGCATCGCATCACCCGGAATCCGAACCAGCGCTCCATGCCGGGGGCGGGGAACGACCGCCACACCAAAAATGCCATTTTTGAGCGTTCGATTGCATCGGTGACGCTATCAGCATCCGCTTCGCGAACGTGAGCAATGTGTTGCCGGTCAAACGGAGGGCGCACTATGTGATCATCGCGCTGACAGTGATCGCGGTGAACGCCGCAGCCCTGGAGAATTGAAATCTATTTACGCCGCCGGTGTCATGACGGTGCCGCCGCGAAACTCGTTCGAAATATGAGCCCGAGTGCTATGACGAAGCGATGTTCCGTCGCGCTGCAAGAGTCCGGTTATCCGAAAGACGGACATGGCTAGAACCGGCCGATAGAACTCAATAGTAAAATAATATGACTAGTTGTCGCCACTCTTCCGTGAAATAGTAACGTCTGCAAGCCCACAACGGGCGGCCGGAAGGTGTCATAGCACCGCAAAGTCAGGTGCAGGCACCCTGATGAGAATTTTGGGAGAATGCGCCTCATGATCCTCAAAGCCCTCCTTGCGGCCACCGCAACAGCCGCCTTGCTGCTCTCGCAACCAGCCAGCGCCGCTCAGCTCACCATCGGTTTTTCCCAGATCGGATCGGAATCCGGCTGGCGCGCCGCCGAGACCTTGGTCTCGAAGCAGGAAGCGGCCAAGCGACACGTCAATCTCAAGATCGCCGATGCCCAGCAGAAGCAGGAGAACCAGATCAAGGCGATCCGCTCCTTCATCGCGCAAGGGGTCGACGCGATCTTCCTGGCCCCCGTCGTCGCAAGCGGCTGGGACGCCGGGCTGAAGGAGGCCAAGGAAGCCAATATCCCTGTCGTGCTGCTCGACCGCGATATCGATCCTTCCGCCTGATCCAGACCTACATCACGTTTGACGGGACGCTCGTGAGCTGGTGGACGAAGATCGTGACCCGCACCCTGCTTTTCGCCTTTATCGCCCTGCAGCAGGCGATGATCGCCGTTGCGCGCCGCTCGGCGCTCATCAAGCGAGGGGCAAAGCCATGACATCGCGCATCGTCGTCATTCCCGCCCAACGCGCCCATTCCAACCACGCGGAAGTGGCGCGCAGCATCGGCGTCGACATCATCGCCGGCCGCTATGCCGAGGGGGTGCGGCTGCCTGGCGACGTCGAGCTCACCGCGATGTTCGGGGTGTCGCGGCCGGTGCTGCGCGAGAGCGTGAAGACGCTGGTCGCCAAAGGGCTGCTCAGCACCAAGGCGCGGGTTGGCACCGTGGTGCGGGAGCGCGGCTCCTGGAATATGTTCGACGCCGACGTGCTGGCCTGGCATCTTGACGCGGGCATCGACAAACGCTTCCTCGGCGATCTCGCGGAGATTCGTCTCGCCGTCGAACCTCGGGCGGCGGCGCTCGCGGCAGTGCGACGCTGGGACGCGGATATCGCAGAGCTCAGGCGCAGCATGGATCGGATGCGGCACGAAGCCTCCGATTCGGTCGGCTTCGCAGACGCCGACCTCGCTTTGCATATCGCCGTCGCCAATGCTTCCGGCAACCTGTTCATGCGCTCGATCGGAAACGTGATCGAGGCGGCGTTACGTGCATCCTTCCTGCTCAGTGCCCCGGTAGAGACGCAGGACCGCGAGACGGTGCTGCTGTGGCACCAGCGCATCGTCGATGCGATTGCGGCCGGGGATGCCGAAAACGCGGCGGCGGCCATGATTGAGGTGATTCACAACGGCATGCGCCGGCACGATGGGCCGCCGGCTGCGCCAGCGGCCGGAGCCACCGTGAGAGCCGAACCGGGAGACCCGTCATGACAGCGCTGCGCGTCGCCATTGTCGGCTTCGGCAAGATCGCGCGCGATCAGCATATTCCCGCGATCGCTGCGACCGAAAGTGTGATGGTTGCGGCGATCGCCAGCCGTCACGCCTCGCTTCCGGATTTGCCGCATTTCGGCGCGCTGGGAGTGATGCTGGAAAGCTACCGGGTGCGAGCGTCAGAAGCCGGATATCGCGGGCTCTACCGCCGCTTTGTCGAGATAACGATGACCGGAGCCATCGACGTCGACCTGACCCCATTGCGCCTCGTCGCCGGTGCTTTGATGCTTGGCCGGCGCCGGATCGTTGAACCCTTCGAAGAGTGATTCATGGTTTACACAGCGTCGAGCGTTGCAAGGGATGTGTTTGGATTGCTGCCGGACGGCCGTGCGGTCGAGCGCGTGACGCTCCGTGCGCCGAGCGGCTTCGAAGCGCGTATCATCACCTACGGCGCGATGCTGCAGGCGTTCATGGTGCCCGATGCGGTGGGCTTCTGCGATGACGTCGTGCTCGGGCATGACAATCTCGAAGCCTATCTCGGCATGCGGCGGTTCTTCGGCGCGACCGTCGGCCGCTACGCCAATCGCATCGCCAATGCGCGTTTCCTGCTCGATGGCGAGGCGGTGCAGCTTGCCGCCAATAACGGTCCGAATGCGCTTCATGGCGGGGTCAACGGTTTTGACCGGCAGCTCTGGCAGGTCAGCGAAATCGCGGCGGGCGCGCAACCTCGGGTGACGCTTCGCTATGTCAGTGCCCACGGCGAGGAGGGCTATCCCGGCAGGCTGGATGTTCGCGTGACGTATCGCCTGACGGGGCCAACCGAACTGTCGCTCACCTTCGAAGCACGGACGGACCGTCCCACCATCGTCAACCTGACCAATCACAGCTTCTTCAATCTCGAGGGCGGCGCGTCGGGTGGCGACATCCTCGGCCACCGTCTGACAATTGCGGCCGATCGATTTCTCGCCATCGATCCCGACGCAATTCCACTGCCAGAAATGCCACGGGCGGTTGCCGGCACGCCTTTCGATTTCCGCATCCCTTCGACCGTCGGCGCGCGGATCCGCTGCGGCGATGTGCAGCTGCAGCACGGCAGGGGCTACGACCACAATTTCTGCCTGGATCATAGTGGTGAACTGCGGTTTGCGGCGCGGCTCGAAGCGCCGCAATCCGGGCGAATCCTCGAACTCTTGACCGATCAGCCCGGCCTGCAGGTCTATTCGGGAAACTATCTCGATGGTTCGACAAAGGGAAAGCGAGGGCGCCTGTACCGGCAGTCGGACGGGATCTGCCTTGAACCGCAGATCTGGCCCGACGCGCCCAACCGGGCGGACTTCCCGTCGGCGCGGCTTGCGCCGGACGCTGTCTATCAACACCAGAGCGTCTATCGTTTTGTTTCCTCGGGTGCGAGGCGATGATGGAACGGTTGCCCACTTCCGTTCTGTGCGACGAGCGCTGCCGTCTCGGCGAGGGACCGACCTATGACGCGGCCACCGATACCGCCTGGTGGTTCGACATCCTAAACCGACGGCTGTTCGAGGTTCATCTTGGGAGCGGACGAGTCCGTATCCATCAGCTGGGCAGGATGGCGAGCGCGCTGGCGCGCATCGATGCGGAGCGTCAGCTCATAGCCAGCGAAGACGGCCTCTACATCCGCTCGGTCACCGACGGCTCGATGGTGCTCTATCGCCCGCTCGAGGCGGACAATCCCGCTACGCGATCGAATGATGCACGGGTGCATCCTTGCGGAACGTTCTGGATCTCCAGCATGGGGCGCAAGGCCGAGGCGGGAGCCGGCGCGATCTACGCGCTCTATCGTGGCGAAATCTCGCTGCTGTTCCCGGGTATCACGATTCCGAACGCGATCTGCTTCTCGCCGGACGGAGCGCTCGGGTATTTTGCCGACACCGCCACCAACGTGCTCTATCGCGTTCCGCTAGATCCCCTGACCGGGCTGCCGCGCGGCGCGCCCGAAGTGCTGCTGCAGCATCGCGGGCGTCGGTAGTCTCGACGGCGCCGTGGTCGACGCCAGTGGCCTGATCTGGAATGCCCGCTGGGGCGGCAGCTGCGTCGATGTTTACAGCCCTCAAGGCGAACATTTGCGATCGTTGCACGTGCCAGCGCGCCAGGCCAGTTGCCCGGCTTTTGTCGGCCCGGATCTGTCGCGCCTCTTGGTCACGTCGGCCTGGCAAGACATGGACGAGGCGGCGCGTGCGGCGGATCCCGAACACGGGCGAACGTTCCTGATCGAGGCGGCCGCGCGCGGTCGCTCGGAGCCCGACGTCAAGCTCGCAAGCTCATAGGAGGTGAGAAACAGCGGAACTCCAACCGTGCAACCCAGACTAGAACCGCGATTCGTGATATGTCGTCCACATCAACCAAATTCCGACAAAATAAAGGGAGTGAAGCATGCCCAATCTGAAGACCACGTTCCTCGCGCTCGCGTTGGCGAGCCTCGGCGCCACCGCGTGGGGTGGCGGCGCGCTTGCGCAAAGCAAGCCGACCGTCGGGATCGCAATGCCGACCAAGTCCTCGGCACGATGGATCGACGACGGCAACAACATCGTCAAGGTGCTGAAGGAGCGCGGCTACGGCACCGATCTGCAATATGCCGAGGACGATATTCCGAACCAGCTCTCGCAGGTCGAGAACATGGTGACCAAGGGGGCCAAGGTGCTGGTGATCGCGGCGATCGACGGCACCACGCTCTCGGACGTGCTGAAACAGGCCAAGTCCAACGGCATCATCGTGATCGCCTATGATCGCCTGATCCGGGACACGCCGAACGTCGACTATTACGCGACCTTCGACAATTTCCAGGTCGGCGTGTTGCAGGCGCAGTCGATCGAGCAGGGGCTTGGATTGAAGGACGGCAAGGGGCCGTTCAACATCGAGCTGTTCGGCGGCTCGCCCGATGACAACAACGCGTACTTCTTCTACAACGGCGCGATGTCGGTGCTGAAGCCCTATATCGACAGCGGCAAGCTGGTCGTCGCCAGCGGGCAGATGGGCATGGACAAGGTGGCGACCTTGCGCTGGGATGGCGCGACCGCGCAGGCCCGCATGGATAATTTGCTCAGCGCCTATTACGGCAAGAAGCGCGTCGACGCGGTGCTATCGCCCTATGACGGCATCTCGATCGGAATCATATCGTCGCTGAAGGGCGTCGGCTATGGCAGCGCCGATCAGCCGATGCCGATCATCAGCGGGCAGGACGCCGAAGTGCCGTCGATCAAGGCGATGCTGCGCGGCGAGCAATACTCCACCATCTTCAAGGACACGCGCGACCTCGCACGTGTGACCGTGGACATGGTCGACGCGGCGCTGAGCGGCAAGCAGGTTCCCGTCAACGACACCAAGAGCTACAATAACGGCGTCAAGGTGGTGCCATCCTATCTGCTCAAGCCGGTGGTGGTTTACAAGAGCAATTGGGAGAAGGCCCTGATCGACAGCGGCTATTACAAGAAGTCGCAGTTCGAGTGAGCGAACCCGTCCGGCAGGCGCTGATTCGCGCCTGCCGGACTAGAGCCTCCGTTCCGATTGAATTGGAACGTGGGCTCTAGCTTTGTTGTTTTGACGCGTTTTCCTGGACAGCAAACCGGTATCCACTTCGCTGGAAAACGCTATGACCTCGCCGGGACGGCTCGGCGCTGCAAGGACGTAATCCGATGGCGACAATGCTTGAAATGCGCGGCGTCAGCAAAAGCTTCGCAGGCGTGCAGGCGCTGCGCGATGTCAATTTCATCGTCGAGACCGGCCAAATTCACGCCCTTGTCGGCGAGAACGGCGCCGGCAAGTCGACGTTGATGAAGGTGCTGAGTGGCGTCTATCCGCACGGCGGAATATGAAGGGACGATCATTTTCGATGGCGAGGAGCGACGCTTCCGCGACATCAACGATTCCGAGGCGCTCGGGATCATCATCATTCACCAGGAACTGGCGCTGATCCCGCTGATGTCGATCGCCGAAAACATCTTCCTGTCGCATCCGCCGTCGCGGTTCGGGGTCATCGACCGCGGCGAGGTATATCGGCGTACCCGCGAACTTCTGGCCCAGGTGGGCTTGCGGGAGTCGCCGGACGCGCTGATCACCGATCTTGGCGTCGGCAAGCAGCAGCTGGTCGAGATCGCGAAGGCACTCTCCAAGCGGGTACGCATGTTGATCCTGGACGAGCCGACCGCCAGCCTCAACGAGACCGACAGCGCGGGGCTGCTCGACCGCCTCATCGCGTTCCGCGAGCAGGGCATCGCCTCGATCCTGATTTCCCACAAATTGAACGAGGTCGCCGGCGTCGCCGACCGCATCACGGTGCTGCGCGACGGCCGCACCGTCGATAGCATCGATTGCCGGACCGAGCAGGTCGCGGAGGACCGGATCATCCGCAGCATGGTCGACCGCGACCTCGCGCACCGGTTTCCGGAGCGTGCTGCCAGAATCGGAGATCCTGTCTTAGTGGTGGAGAATTGGTCGGTGCATCATCCGCTCCATCCCGAGCGGCAGGTGATCAAGAACGTCGACTTTCAGGTGCGGCGCGGCGAGGTCGTGGGCATTGCCGGCCTGATGGGCGCGGGCCGCACCGAGTTCGCCATGAGCCTGTTCGGCCGGGCATGGGGCCGCGAGATCAGCGGCCGGGTCTGCTCGATGAGCGCGAGGTCGACCTTTCCGGCGTTGCCGCGGCGATCGACGCGGGCCTCGCCTATGTGACCGAAGACCGCAAGCAGTTCGGGCTGATCCTTGCCGACGACGTGCGCAAGAACGTCACCCTGGCAAGCCTTGACCAGGTGGCGCCGCGCTGGGTGATCGACGATATCAGCGAATTGAAAGCAGCCAGCGATTACCGGAACCGGATGCGCATCCGCTGCTCCGACGTCTATCAGGAGACTGGCCAGCTATCCGGCGGCAACCAGCAGAAGGTCGTGCTGTCGAAATGGCTGATGACTAACCCTAAGGTCCTAATTCTCGACGAGCCGACCCGTGGTATCGACGTCGGCGCGAAATACGAGATTTACTGTATCATCAACGAGCTGGCGGAGGCCGGCAAAGGCGTCGTGGTGATCTCGTCGGAGATGCCGGAACTGCTCGGCATCTGCGATCGCATCTGCGTGATGAACGACGGTGTCTTTGTCGGCGAATTTACCGGCGCGGAGGCATCGCAGGAAAAGATCATGCGCGCCATCATGCGGGACAAGAAAATCTTCGGGAAAGGCATGCGCGAGAACGACATGCAGAGGGTAGGAATGCGGCCATGACAGACAAGACGGTTTCGCTCCCTGAGGAACGCCGGCATGCCGGGTTCATCAAGAACAATTTGCGCAGCTATGGCATGCTGTTGTCGCTGTTCGCGATCATGTTGTTCTTTCAGGCCGTGACCGACGGCACGCTGCTGCAGCCGCTCAATCTGACAAATCTCGTGCTGCAGAACAGCTATATCGTGATCATGGCGCTCGGCATGCTGCTGGTGATCGTCACCGGTCATATCGACCTATCGGTGGGCTCGGTCGCAGGCTTCGTCGGGGCGGTCGCGGCCGTGCTGATGGTCCGCTTTCATGTGGCCTACCCGATAGCCTTCGTCGCCTGCCTCTTGGTGGGGGCGGCGATCGGGGCGGCCGAGGGCTACTGGATCGCCTATTTCAAGATTCCTTCCTTCATCGTCACGCTCGCCGGCATGCTGGTCTTCAAGGGGCTTGCGCTTGCGGTCCTGCAGGGTCAGTCGGTCGGGCCGTTCCCCTCAACCTTCCAGAAATTATCCTCCGGCTTCATCCCCGAGGTGCTTCCCCTCGACGGCACGCTGCATCCCACCTCATTGCTGATCGGCGCGGTGCTGGCGCTCGCGTTGGTATATGCCAGCGTCAAGAGCCGCGCGCGCGAACAGTCGCACGGGATCGAGGTCGAGCCTGCCACGGTTTTTGCGGCAAAGACTGCCGCGCTGGCGGGCGTGGTGCTCTATTTCACCTACCTGATCGCCTCGCATCGCGGGCTGCCCAACGTGCTCGTGGTCATGACGGCGCTAATCGCCCTCTATGGTTTCGTTACGCGGCGAACCGTCATCGGTCGACAGATCTACGCCGTCGGCGGCAATGCCAAGGCTGCCAAACTGTCCGGCGTCAAGACCGAGCGATTGACCTTCCTGACCTTTGTCAACATGGGGGTTCTGGCCGCTCTGGCCGGGCTTGTCTTCGCTGCGCGCCTCAACACGGCGACGCCCAAGGCCGGCGCCGGCTTCGAGCTCGACGTCATCGCCGCCTGCTTCATCGGCGGCGCCTCCGCCTACGGCGGTGTCGGCCGGGTCGGGGGGGCGGTGGTCGGCGCCATGATCATGGGCGTGATGAACAACGGAATGTCTATCCTCGGCATCGGCATCGACTACCAGCAGGTGATCAAAGGCCTGGTGCTGCTCGGAGCCGTCTGCATCGACGTCTATAACCAGCGCAGGTAGGACGCATATGAATCCAGCCGCCGCAACACCTTATCGCGGTGTCTTTCCCGTCGCACCGACCATCTTCGATGATCGCGGCGAGCTCGATCTCGACGGTCAACGGCGCTGTATCGACTTCATGATCGACGCCGGCTCCAATGGCATCTGCATTCTTGCCAACTTCTCCGAGCAGTTCGTGCTGACCGACGCCGAGCGCGAACAGGTGATGGATGCGGTGCTGAAGCACGTCGCCGGCCGGGTACCCGTCATTGTGACGACGACCCATTTCAGCTCATCGATCTGCGCTGCGCGCAGCCGCCAGGCCCAGGAGGCGGGCGCCGCCATGGTGATGATCATGCCGCCCTATCACGGGGCGACCTTCCGTGTCGGCGAGAAGGGCATTTTCGATTTCTATCGCATCGTCTCCGACGCCATCGACATCCCGATCATGATTCAGGATGCGCCGGTCGCCGGAACGCCGCTCTCGGTCGATCTCTTGGCCCGGATGGCGAAGCAGATTCCGCACATCAGCTACTTCAAGATCGAGGTGCCGATGGCCGCGGCCAAACTCCGCGATCTCATCGCCGCCGGCGGTGACAGCATCGAGGGGCCCTGGGACGGCGAAGAGGCCATCACCCTGATGGCGGACCTCGATGCAGGGGCGACGGGTGCCATGACCGGCGGCGGTTATCCCGACGGCATTCGGCAGATCGTGGATCCCTATCTCGCCGGGCGCAGGGCGGAGGCGGCCGCCGCCTACGCGCGCTGGCTGCCTCTGATCAACTACGAGAACCGGCAATGCGGATTGCAGGCCTGCAAGATCCTGATGAAGGAAGGCGGTGTGATCGGTTCCGAAGCGGTTCGCCACCCCTTGCAAAAGGTTCACCCGGCGACGCGCGCCGGCCTGATCGAGATCGCCCGTTCGCTCGACCCCGTCGTGCTCCGCTGGGGCCGTTAGTACATCAAGGATCCGCGCTCAAAATTCGCGCAACTGCCGGACGCTGATATTTGCCTGCATTTTTTTGCGAAGCTGCCGTCGCGGCCAATGCATGCTCGAGGTGCAGGCGCATTTTGGCGGAGGCCTCGCTGAAATCTCCCGTCGCGATCGCCTCGATGATCGCAACGTGCTCGCGGCACCAATCCTGGACGCGGCGACTGTTGAAATAGCTGCCGAACTCCAACAGCCGCCGCAGCCGGTTCTGGTGCTGGATCGCCTGAACGAAGAAGGCGTTGCCGCAGAATTCCGCGCACATTTCGTGAAACGCGGCGTCGGTTTCGAACAGTTGCGCGCTGCTGACGGTGGCGATGTCGGGATGGGCGATGAGATACAGATGCTGCAGGCGCATCCGCTCGATTGTCGCGAGATCCGGCTTGAATGTCGGCAGCAGGAAGCAGGCGGGTTCGAGCGTGAGGCGAAATTCGTAGCTGCCTTTGAGCGAAACCAGCGAATCGAAGGTCGGAAGGAAGGTCCATCCGTGACCCCTGTTCTTTGCGATCAGTCCGTCCTCGGCGAGCCGTGACAAAGTGCGCGTCAGCGCGACCCGGTCGACGCCGTAGCGGCGCGCGATCTCACTCTGGGTCATGGAATTCGGAATGACGTTGTCAAGGCGGTCGCGAACCAGCCGCTGGTAGAGCTTCTCGTCGGCGGTCGATGGAACCTCGATCTCGATGCGATGCAACGAATTGAATGGCTTGCGCAGGAAGTATCCGTGGTTCTTCCGCGTCGCCACGATGCCGCGCTTGGCAAGAAGGTCCAGCGCCGAGCGGATGGGCGTGCGCGAGACGCCGACGAGATCGGCGAGCTGCTGCTCGCGCAGATGGTGGCCGGGCTCCAGCCTGGCGTCGCGGATGACATCCAGAAGCTGATTGGCCAGGTGGAAGCTGCTCTGCCGGGAGGAACGGGCCATGATTAGCGGAGGTGTCGCGGGTTCATAACAAAAGTACAACAAGTTGCCATTCGTACAACATCTCGGTTCGTCCAAAACAAATATGCCGAAGCCTTGGGCCGCGACTGCCTGTCAATAGTGCTTGACCAAGCGGGCGTCAATGATTGTACATTAAGAGACAATCGAGACAATTGCGGTCGCGAGGTCGTACCATGTCGCGATCGCGCATCGTTTGCGGAATGCAGCCGCTCTGCCTGTCCGGACAGCTTCGAAAGGGATCATGAAAGACATTACGGAGTGCCATGCACGATTGAGCGGTGTGTTCAACATCACCGTCACGCCATTCACGGCCGATGGCGCGTTTGATTATGCGGGCCTGGCCCGGAATATCGAGCGGGTCATCGGCCTCGGCTTCGACGGCATCCTGATCGGCGGCACCTACGGCGAATTTCCGGCGATGTCGGTCGACGAGCGGGCCGATCTGTTCCGGCGTGTGATGGATATCGTTGGCGACCGGGTTCCGGTCATGCTGTGCAGCGCCGATTCTGATGTTCGGGTTGTCCGCGAACTGACGACGCTCGCCGGCGAGCTCGGCGGCCTGCCGATGCTGACCGCGCCCTTCGTCTCGGAAGTGACGGATGCGCAGATCGTGGCGTTCTTTGGCGACATGGTACGGCTCTCGCGCACCGGCGTGCTGGTCTACAACGCGCCCGGTATCGGCATCACGCTTTCGCCGCCGACGCTGGAGCAAATAGCGGCTACTCCCGGCATTGTCGGGGTGAAGCAGGGTGATCTGTCGCCGACGGCGATCGATCGGATTGCCAACCGTCTCGGCGGGCGTATCCGTCTGTTCTGCGCCTCGGACCTCGCTTTCCTCGGTCCGATGATGTGCGGCTTTGACGGCATCAGCTCGACCAACAGCTGCGCGCTGCCCGAGCTTATTCTTGCCGCCTATCGGGCGCTGGAAGCCGGCGATGCGGTGACCGCGCGCGACCTGCACCGGCTCTGGTATCCGCTGCGGGCGCTCGCACGCGAGTTCGGACAACCGCAGACCATCAAGGCCGCCATGAACCTGCGCGGCTTCGACGGAGGTTCGGTGCGACTGCCGCTGCGCAATCTCGAGGCCACCAACATCAAGGGTGTTGCCAAGGTATTGCGAGAGCTGGCGGCCGATCGGCGATCCAGCGTTGCTCTTGCCGCCTGAATATCAGAATCCGCGCGAGGCCGCCGAATATCAAAACGGCGGACCAAATCTCACACAGAGGATTAATCACATAAATCGCAGACAATTGCTCATGAGCGGCGCGTCGCTTCTGTCCTGCGCGGCCCTGCCGGCTCTCGCCGGGCCCGCCAACGCCCAAGCGAGTGAGGATGTTGTCATCGGGGTCTTGTTCCCGATGTCGGGCGCAAACGCGCAGGTCGGTATCGACGCGCGCCATGCGGTGGAAACGGCCGCGGACATCGTCAACAATTCCTTTGATCTCGATTTGCCGACGGCGAAGAATGCCGGTCTTGCCGGGCTCGGCAATGCCAAGATCAAGCTGGTGTTCGCCGACCACCAGTCCGATCCGCAGAAGGGGCGGGCGGAGGCCGAACGCCTGATCACCCAGGAGAAGGTGTGCGCGCTGATCGGGTGCTATCTGTCGTCGGTTTCCTCCACCGTCAGCGCCGTTGCCGAACGCTACGGCCTGCCGTTCCTGTGCGCCAACTCGTCCTCGCCAAGCCTGGCGCGCCGCGGCCTGAAGTTTTTCTTCCGCCCGGCCGCGCAGGACGAAATGTTCTCGGCCGCGATGTTCGACTTTCTCGATGCCCAGAGGGCGAAGGGCAAGAAGATCGAAAGCGTCGGCCTGTTTTTCGAGGACACGATCTTCGGCACCAACTCGTCCAACGTCCAGCGCAAACTGGCGGCGGAGCGGGGCTACAAGCTGGTCGCCGACATCAAGTACAAATCCAACACACCGTCGTTGAGCGCCGAAGTGCAGCAGCTCAAATCCGCGGATCCGGATGTGTTGCTGCCGTCGAGCTACACCACCGACGCGATCCTGCTGATGAGGACCATGGCCGAACTCGGCTACAAGCCCAAGAACATCATCGCCCAGGCGAGCGGCTTCGTCGACAAGTCGTTCTACGACGCGATTGGGGACAAAGCGGTCGGCATCATCTCGCGCGCGAGCTTCTCGATCGACATGGCCGCGAAACGCCCGAGCGTTCTCAAGGTCAACGACATGTTCAAGGCGCGTTCCAACCGCGACCTCAATGACAGCACCTCGCGTGAGCTGATGGGGCTGCTCGTCCTCGCCGATGCGATCGACCGCGCCAAGTCGACCGAGGGCGAGAAGATACGGGAGGCGCTGGCGGCGACCGATATTCCCGGCGAGCGCACCATCATGCCGTGGAAACGCGTCAAGTTCGAAGCCGACGGACAGAACGTCGATGCCGATCCGGTGCTGGTCCAGTACATCGGCGGCAATTTCGTCACGATCTTTCCCGCGGCGGTGGCCCTTGCCGAAGCGCTTTGGCCGATGAATGCTTGATGTTGCAGACATCGGCAACGCAAGGAGGCCACCATGCGATCCGTCGATCTCAATTCCGATCTAGGCGAAGGTTTTGGGACCTATCGCTGCGGTGACGATGACGCCATGCTTTCCATCGTCACCTCTGCCAATGTGGCGTGCGGGTTTCATGCCGGCGATCCCGAGGTGATGGCGCGGACCTTTGCCATCGCCCGTGAGCGCGGCGTCGCGGTCGGTGCCCATCCCGGCTTCCCGGATTTGTGGGGTTTTGGCCGCCGCCGGCTTCCGTTCTCGAACGGAGAGATCGAAAGGCTCGTCGCCTATCAGATCGGCGCCGCCACCGCGCTCGCCGCTTATGCCGGCCATCGCATCACCTATGTGAAGACCCACGGCGCGCTCGGCAACATCGCCTGCGAAGAACGCGGTGTTGCCGACGCCGTGGCGCGGGCAATACGTGCGGTCGATCCCGGCCTGGCACTGCTGGCCAATGCGTTGACGGAGCTGGTCGCGGCCGGTGCAGCCGCGGGGCTTGAAATCCATCAGGAGATCTATGCCGATCGCGGCTACACCGAAACCGGGCAGTTGATCCCGCGCAGCCAGCCCGGCGCGATGATCGAAGACGCGGAGGAGGCCGCCGCGCGCGTGCTTGAGATGGTCGAAGCGGGAGCCGTGATCACCGCGAGCGGCAAGCACTTGCCGACGCCGATCCGTTCGGTTTGCGTCCATGGCGATTCCGACCATGCGGTCGCGACCGCGAGCCGCGTCCGAAAGCGGTTGGAGCAGGCGGGGATCGCTCTGAAGCCGTTCAAGCCTGCTGCGACATGACGGCAAAGGTCGATCCCGGTCCCGCGACGGCGCTGTCCGCGCCACGCTTTCTCGATGCGGGGGAGGCCGCGCTTGTCGTCGAATTCGGCGAGGTGGTCGATCCCGCGATCAACGACAGGGTGCTCACACTCGATGCGGTCTTGCGTGCCGATCCTCCCGCGGGAACACGCGAGTTCGTGCCGACCTATCGCTCGCTCATGATCCATTACGATCCCCTGCAGATCGACAGGGATACGCTGGTCGCTGTGGTGCGCCGGGCAATGGCGACCGTCACCGAAGGGCGGGCGAAGTCCGCGACATGGACATTACCTTGTTGCTATGATGCTTCGCTGGCTGAGGACCTCGACGAGGCGGCGCGGATTCTCAAGTTGACCCGGGACCAGGCCGTCGCATTGCACGCGAAGGCTGAGTATCGCGTCTACATGTGCGGCTTCACACCGGGCCAGGTCTATTTGGGCGGCGTGCCGAAGGCGCTGGTCATCTCGCGCCGTCCGGCGCCAAGGCCGCCGCATCCGGCGGGCGCGGTATTGATCGGCGGCGGACTCTGCGTTGTTGCGCCGTTCGTCATGCCGACCGGCTGGTATGTCATCGGCCGGACTCCGGAGCGTCTCTACGCCGCGGAGCGCAAGGATGCCTTTCTGATCCAGGCCGGCGACAACCTGCGTTTCGATCCGATCGATGTGGCGACCTTTCGGGATCTGGAACGGCGCGCGGCAAGCGGCGAGATCGTGGCCCGCAAGAGCGCGGCATGACGAGTGCCGTTTCGGAAGCGATCGTTCGTGTCCTGTCAGCCGGGCCGGGCTCGACGCTGCAGGACACCGGTCGTCACGGCTATCTGCGTTACGGCGTCACCGCCGCTGGCCCGATGGATTGCCTGGCACACGCCACAGCAAACCTTGCAGTCGGCAATCCCGCAGGCTCGACGGCGATCGAGGTTTCGCCGGGCGGTATCGAAGTGACCGTGGAATTCGGGCCGCTCAGCGTCGCCGTCGCCGGCGGCGAATTCGAGGTCAGCCTTGACGGCAAGCCGCTGCCGTCTGCGGCGGTTCTCAATCTGGATGAAGGCGCCGTGCTGAAAATTCGCGCCGGGTGCAGCGGCTCGTGGTGCTATCTGGCGGTGGCGGGCCGCTTCGTGGTGCCGAAGGTGCTCGGCTCTCACGCCACCCACACGCGAACTGGCTTCGGCGGCGTGAACGGCCGCGCGATTATCCCGGGCGATCGCCTTCGCATTGAACAATCCGGATCGTCGAAGCCGTCGCCGGGCGCCATCGTGGCACCCTGGCTCGAGCGTCCCGTTGACACCATTCGTGTGGTCCTTGGTCCGCAGCACGACTACTTCGCCGACGACCAGATCGCCGCCTTTCTCGTCGGGCCCTGGTCCGTCTCCGAGAAGCGCGATCGCATGGCGTATTTTCTCGATGGACCCCGACTGACGCATGCGCGCGGCTACAACATCGTATCCGACGGGATCGCCATGGGCGCGATCCAGGTGCCGGGAGACGGCCGTCCGATCGTTCTGATGGCCGATCGTCAATCGACCGGCGGTTATCCGAAGATCGGAACCGTCATTGGCCCCGATCTCGGCCGACTTGCCCAGGCGCGGCCGGGAACTGCGTTCAGGTTCGAGGCGGTGTCGATCGGGCAGGCGGTTGCGGCGCGTCGCGAGGAGGCGGCCCTACTTTCGCGCGGCATTGTCGTCGAGCCGCTGGTGCGCGCACACCTCAGCTCCGAATTCCTGCTCGGCCTCAATCTGATCGACGGTGTCGTCGGCCGCGACACCTTCGGATGACCTCCAGACCGCCAAGGCGGCAGGATGAACTGGTTGTCCAGATCGCAACAAAAGGTGACCTGGACGACGGCGCAATAACGATTCATCTTGAACGCATCGCGCTCCCATCGACGCGCTCCCGCCGCTTCCTTCACTTTCACATTCGGAGATGACAATGGCTTTCGATTTGGTCCTGCGCGGTGGTCGGGTTATCGACCCTTCCCAGAAGCTCGACGCCGTGATGGATATCGCCTTTGCCGCCGGCAAGGTGGTCGCGGTCGGAACCGCGCTCAAGGTCGATCACGGAACCGACGTGCGCGACGTGTCGGGTTACATCGTCACCCCCGGTCTTATCGATCTGCACACCCACGTCTATTGGGGCGGCACTTCGCTCGGCATCGACGCCGAGGAGTTCTGCCGCACCTCCGGCGTCACCACGGCGGTCGACACCGGCAGCGCCGGCCCTGGAAATTTCGCGGGCTTCCGCAAGCACGTGATCGAGCCGAGCGAGGTACGCATTCTCGCTTATCTGCATGTCTCGCATGCCGGCATCTTCGGCTTCTCGCAGCGGATCATGGTCGGCGAGAGCGAGGAGCTCCGGCTGATGAATCCGATCGACGCCGTCAGGGTGGCGGAGCAGAACCGCGACCTCATCGTCGGCATCAAGGTGCGGGTAGGGCAGCACTCCTCGGGCACCTCGGGGATCGTGCCGCTCGAAATCGCGCTTGAGGTCGCCGATCAGGTCGGCATGCCGCTGATGGCGCATATCGACCATCCGCCGCCGAGCTACGAGGAGGTGGTCGCGCGCCTGCGGCCCGGCGACGTTCTGACCCACGCCTTCCGACCGTTTCCCAACACGCCCGCGACCGCGCAAGGCACGGTGAAAAAGGTAGTGCTGGAAGCGCGTGAACGCGGCGTGCTGTTCGACATCGGTCACGGCAAGGGCTCATTCGCCTTCAAGACTGCGCGGGCGATGCTCGCCAACGGCTTTTATCCGGACACCATTTCCTCGGATGTTCACGCGCTGTGCATCGACGGCCCGGCGTTCGATCAGGTGACGACGATGTCGAAATTCCTGTGCATGGGCATGCCGCTACCTGACGTGGTCGCGGCCTCGACGGTCAATGCGGCGATGGCGCTGCGGCGTCCCGAACTCGGCAGCCTCAAGCCGGGAAGCGTCGGGGACGCCACCCTCATCTCGATCAAGCGAGGGCCAGTTCGACTATGTTGACGTCATCGGCGAGCATCTGATCGGCGACCGCAAGATCGCGTCCGAAGGCGTCGTCATTGGCGGTCGCTGGTGGCATCCGAAGCAACCGGAGAAATTCAAGCCGCTCGCCGGCTGAGCTAAGCCGAAAGTCTATGTGATCGCGCGAAAAATGCCTTTTCCGATCGGATCTCGGCGGCGGAGCGGGCGGGCCGCAGTGGCATACCATTTGCACGCAGAAAGGGGCCTGTCGCCATCATTTGACTGGCCCGTTTCAACTGGATTGGCGCCGAATCCTCGGCCCATGAAGCGGCGGAACCGCAATAGCAACGCAAGACTGGGAGAGCTTTATGGATCGCAGGACCCTGTTGAAAGGACTTGCCGGGGTGGGCAGCCTGGCGGCGACGAGCGGCCTTTCGATGCCGGCGCTTTCCCAGGGCGCCGCGGCGCGCACCTTGCGCTTTGTGCCCCAGGCCAATCTCGCGAACTTCGATCCGATTTGGGGCACCCAATATGTCGTGCGCAACGCCGCCGCGCTGGTGTGGGACACCCTCTACGGCGTCGACGCCACGCTGCAGCCGCAGCGCCAGATGGTCGAGTCCGAGGAGGTGTCCGATGACGGTCTGGTCTGGACCTTTCGCCTCCGACCGGGGCTGAAGTTTCACGACGGCGAGCCGGTCCGAGCCAAGGATGTGGTCGCAAGCCTGACGCGTTGGGCGGCCCGCGATCCCATGGGGCTGATGCTCATGGCGATCCAGAACGAGCTCACCGCGGTCGACGACAGGACCTTCAAATGGTCGCTGAAGCAGCCTTATCCGAAGATGATGCTGGCACTGGGCAAGAACAATTCGCCCTGCGCCTTCATCATGCCGGAGCGGATCGCCCAGACCGACCCGTTCAAGCAGATCGCCGAATATGTCGGCTCGGGCCCAATGAAGTTCGCGAAGGCCGAATGGGTGCCCGGCGCCAAGGCGGTGTTCGAGAAATTTACCGACTACGCGCCGCGGCAGGAGAAGGCGTCCTGGCTCGCCGGCGGCAAGCAGATCCTGGTCGACCGCGTGGAATGGGTAGTGATGCCGGACCCCGCCACGGCTGCGGCTGCGCTGCAGAACGGGGAGGTCGATTGGTGGGAGAATCCGATCACCGATCTGGTGCCGGTGCTCAAGAGCAACCGCAACATCTCTGTCGACATCGCCGACCCGCTCGGCAACATCGGATCGTTCCGGATGAACCACCTGTACCCGCCCTTCAACGATGTGAAGGCGCGGCGTGCCGTGCTGATGGCGCTGAACCAGGAAGACTATATGCGTGCGCTGGTCGGCGACGATAACTCGCTCTGGAAGTTGCTGCCGAGTTTCTTCACGCCCGATACGCCGCTCTACACGGAGGAGGGCGGCGACATCCTGAAGGGCAAGCGCGATCTCGCAGCCGCCAAGAAGCTGTTGGCCGAGAGCGGTTATTCGGGCGAGCCGGTCACCTGCCTGGTGGCGCAGGATCAGCCGATCACCAAGGCGCATGGGCGACGTCACCGCGGATCTGCTCAAGCAACTCGGCATGAATGTCGACTTCGTCGCGACCGATTGGGGCACGGTCGGTACCCGCCGCGCCCTGAAGTCGGCTCCGGGCCAGGGAGGCTGGCAGATGTTCCATACCTGGCATGCCGGCGCGGACTGCCTCAATCCCGCCGCCTATCACCGCCATTCGCGCCAATGGCGACAAGGCGTGGTTCGGCTGGCCCACGAGCGAGCCCGTGGAAAAGGAAGTCACGGCATGGTTCGAAGCCAAGAGCCTCGAAGAGGAGAAGGCCTCGATCAGGCGCCTCAACAAGGCGGCGTTCGAGGACGTCATCTATGCGCCGACCGGCTTCTTCCTGGGCTACACGGCGTGGCGCAAGAACGTCTCCGGCGTGGTGAAGGGGCCGCTGCCGTTCTTCTGGGGCGTGTCGAAGGCCGCGTGACGGTGCGATAAACCCACATGGTCTCGTATATCCTCCGGCGCATTCTTTCGACCGTTCCCGTGATGGCGATCGTCGCGCTGTTCGTCTTCAGCCTGCTCTACATCGCGCCGGGCGACCCGGCGGTGATGATCGCGGGCGACCAGGCGAGCCCCGCCGACGTTGAGCGTATTCGCCAGAGCCTTGGCCTCGACCAGCCGTTTCTGGTCCAGTTCGGCACCTGGCTCTGGCACATCCTGCACTTCGATCTCGGCACCTCGATTTTCAGCAACCTGCCGGTTACCGCGATGATCGCGCAGCGCATCGAGCCGACGCTCTCGCTGATGGCGGTTACCCTCGTCCTGACCCTTGTTGTCGCGGTGCCGCTCGGCGTGGTGGCGGCGTGGAAGGCGGGGACCTGGGTGGACCGCACCGTCATGGCATTCGCCGTGTTCGCCTTCTCGCTTCCCGTCTTTGTGGTCGGATATATCCTGGCCTATGTGTTCGCTCTGCGGTTGGACTGGCTTCCCGTGCAGGGCTACACGCCGCTCTCCGAAGGCTTCTGGCCGTGGCTTTAGAACCTGATCCTGCCGGCCGTCGCGCTCGGCTGCGTCTACATCGCGCTGATCGCGCGCATTACCCGTGCCTCCATGCTCGAGGTGCTGCAGCAGGACTATATCCGCACCGCCCGCGCCAAGGGCCTGGGGCAGCGCAGCATCCTGTTCGTTCA
Source organism: uncultured Alphaproteobacteria bacterium (assembly GCA_963777475.1). Lineage (GTDB taxonomy): Bacteria > Pseudomonadota > Alphaproteobacteria > Rhizobiales > Xanthobacteraceae > Bradyrhizobium. Next base: position 23,381 of record CAVZQX010000023.1, on the reverse strand, counting down.
TGCGCTGAAAAACGCAGCGGTTCCGATCGTGACCGTGATCGGTATCGGCATCGCCTTGCTGATCGGCGGCGCCGTGGTGACCGAAAGCGTGTTCGCGATCCCCGGTCTTGGCCGGCTGACGATCGATGCGATCCTGCGCCGCGATTATCCCGTGATCCAGGGCATCGTCCTGTTGTTCAGCTTCCTCTATGTGCTGGTCAATCTGATGGTTGACGTCACCTACACCCTGGTCGATCCGAGGATCCGCTATTGACCGTCTTGACGACCAACACCGCGCCGGTGCCGCCGGGACTCGTCATCGCGCCGCAACTGCCGGATCTGCTGCTGCCGGTCAAAGTCCGGCGCGGCATCTTCGGCTTCCTGCGCAGTCACCCGACGATCGCGATCGGCGGCGCATTGTTGCTCTGCCTCGTCCTGATCGGAATCTTCGCGCCCTATCTCGGGACCGTCGACCCGACCGCGCTCGCGCCCGCCAAGCGTACGCGCGCGCCCTCCGCGGAGTTCTGGTTCGGCACCGACATGCTGGGCCGCGACATCTATTCACGCGTGCTCTACGGGACGCGGGTTTCGCTCACGGTAGGTCTTGCGGTGGCGCTGCTCGCCTCCCTCGCCGGTCTCGCCATCGGCCTGGTCTCGGGTTTCGTGCGATGGGCCGATAGCATCGTCATGCGGTTCATGGACGGACTGATGTCGATACCGCCGATCCTGCTCGCGGTTGCGCTGATGGCGTTGACGCGCGGCAGCGTCGGCAACGTCATCCTGGCCATCACGGTTGCCGAAATCCCGCGGGTTTCGCGGCTGGTGCGCAGCGTCGTGCTGTCGCTGCGCGAGCAGCCCTATGTGGACGCTGCCACAGCCTCCGGCACGCGAACGCCGATGATCATCCTGCGCCACATCCTGCCCAACACGGTGGCGCCGATGCTGGTCCAGGCCACCTATATCTGCGCCAGCGCCATGATCGTGGAGTCGATCCTCTCCTTCATCGGCGCCGGCACGCCGCCGACCATTCCGTCCTGGGGCAACATCATGGCCGAGGGCAGGGCGCTGTGGCAGGTAAAGCCCTTCATCGTGTTCTTTCCCGCCGCGTTCCTGTCGGTCACCGTGCTCGCCGTCAACCTGCTCGGCGACGGCCTGCGCGATGCGCTCGATCCGCGCATGGCCAAAGGCCTATAAGGTATTTTCGGGCGACAGCTCCGGCAATGAGGTTCCGATCCAATGGCATTGCTCGAAGTCCGCAATCTGCAGACCCATTTCCGCACGCCCGAGGGCATCAACCGCGCCGTCGACGGCGTGTCCTTCGATGTCGACGAAGGCGAGACGCTGGCGATCGTCGGCGAATCCGGCTGCGGCAAGTCGGTCACCTCGATGTCGCTGATGCGGCTGATCCCCGAGCCCCCCGGCAAGATCGCGGGCATCGATCCGCTTCCAGGGAAGGGATCTCCTGCAACTCTCCGAGCGCGAGATGCGCGCCATCCGCGGCAACGACATCTCGATGATCTTCCAGGAGCCGATGACGAGCCTCAATCCGGTTCTGACCGTCGGCCGCCAGATCGGCGAGACGCTGCGGATCCATCAGGGATTGGACAAGCAGGCAGCGGAGGCGCGCGCCATCGAGATGCTGACCCTGGTCGGCATCCCCGAGCCGCAGCGGCGCGTGCGCGAATATCCGCATCAGCTCTCCGGCGGCATGCGCCAGCGCGTGATGATCGCGATCGCGCTTGCCTGCAACCCAAAGCTTCTGATCGCCGATGAGCCGACCACGGCGCTCGACGTCACGATCCAGGCGCAGATCCTGCAACTGATGCTGGACCTCAAGCGCCGCGTCGGGGCCGCGATCGTCCTGATCACCCATGACCTCGGCGTGGTCGCCGAGATCGCCGAGCGCGTCATGGTCATGTATGCCGGCCGCAAGGTCGAGGAGGCGCCGGTGGCCGAGCTGTTCCGCTCGCCGCGCCATCCCTATACGCAGGGCCTGCTCGGCGCGGTGCCCAAGCTCGGCTCCTCGCTGACCGGCGCGGCGCGGCGCCTCGCCGAGATTCCCGGGCAAGTGCCGAGCCTCAAGCAGCGGATCGAGGGCTGCGTCTTTGCCGGGCGGTGTTCGCTGGCGACCGATCTCTGTCGCGAGGTCGCGCCGGGACTCGAACAGAAGGCGCCCCGCCACATCGCCGCCTGCCATTACGCGCGCAAGGAGGCGGCCGCGGCATGAGCGTCCCGCTGCTCCAGGTCAACGACCTCAAGAAGCATTTTCCGGTCCGCGGCGGCCTGTTCAGCCGCAAGCCCAAATGGGTCTATGCCGTGGACGGCGTGTCCTTCGAGATCGAGCGTGGCGAGACCCTGTCTCTGGTCGGCGAGTCCGGCTGCGGCAAGTCGACGGTCGGCCGCGCCATCCTGCGGCTGTTCGACATCACCGCCGGCCAGGTGATACTCGATGGCCAGCGTATCGACGATCTTTCGCCCGATCGGCTTGCGCAGCATGCGCCGCCGCGTGCAGGTGGTGTTCCAGGATCCGTTCTCCAGCCTCAATCCGCGCATGCGCGTGCGCGACATCCTGGCGGAGCCGATCCGCAATTTCGGCCTCGCCAAGTCTTCCGCCGAACTCGAGGCGAAGGTTGCGGCGCTGATGGACACCGTGAGCCTGCCGCGCGATGCGCTGAACCGCCGGCCGCACGAATTCTCGGGCGGCCAGCGCCAGCGCATCGGCATCGCTCGGGCGCTTGCCGCGGAGCCCGAGCTGATCGTCTGCGACGAGGCGGTCTCGGCGCTCGACGTCTCGGTCAAGGCGCAGATCGTCAACCTGCTGCAGGATCTGCAGCAGCAGTTCGGCCTCGCGCTGCTCTTCATCAGCCATGATCTCGCGATCGTCGAGCACATGACGCACCGCGTCGCCGTCATGTATCTCGGCAAGATCGTCGAGATGGCGCCGCGGCAGCAGATCTTCACCGCGCCGAGGCATCCCTACACCAAGGCGCTGCTCTCGGCGGTGCCGGTGGCCGGACCCCGGGGCCGTCCGCAACCCGATGATCCTGAAGGGCGACGTGCCGAGCCCGATCGATCCGCCCAGCGGATGCCGTTTCCACACCCGCTGCCCGTTCGTGTTCGATCGCTGCCGGACGGAGGAGCCGGAGCTTCGGTCGACCGGAGACGGCCAGCGCGTGGCGTGTCATCTCGAGGCACTGCCGGAACGGCCGGGACCCGCTCGGTGACACCGGTCGAATGAAGATTGCGAACGTGCGATAGGATCACTGGCCGCGCCGCGCGAGTGCCTCCGAGGAGAAAGTCATGCGTTCCTGGGTTGAGCGGGCGATATGGTGGCAGGTCTACCCGCTCGGCTTCGTCGGAGCCGAGCGCGAGGCTTGCGCGTGCGCTGGTGTCGCGCATCGCCTCGGCCATCTCAGCGCCTGGTTGGACTACGTCGTGAATCTGGGCGCGTCCGGGATGATGCTCGGGCCGATCTTCGCCTCATCCACCCATGGATACGACACGATCGACCACTTTCAAGTCGACAAACGGCTTGGGGACGGCGCGGATTTCGATGAATTCATCGCCGCCGCGCATCGCCGCGGCTTGCGCGTCGTTCTTGACGGCGTGTTCAATCATGTCGGCCGCGAATGCCCGATTTTCCGGCGCGCCATCGCAGGCGGGCCGCATTCACCGGAAGCCTCCTGGTTTCGCCTGACCTGGCCCGCGGACCCAGCTTCGGGCGAAGAGCCCGACTATGCGACATTCGAAGGCCACCGTCAGCTTGTCGCTCTCAATCATGACGAGCCCGCCGTCGCGGACTATGTCACGCAGGTGATGACCCATTGGCTCGCGCGCGGCGCCGACGGCTGGCGGCTCGATGCGGCCTATGCCGTTCCGAGGCGATTCTGGGCCAGCGTCTTGCCAGCGGTTCGAGCGCGGTATCCGGAGGCATATATCTTCGGCGAGGTGATCCACGGCGACTACGCCGGTTTCGTTCGCGAAACGGGCGTCGATGCGGTCACCCAGTACGAACTATGGAAGGCGATCTGGAGCGCGCTGAACGCGCGCAATTTCTTTGAGCTCGCCTGGTCGCTGCAGCGGCACAATGCGATGCTCGACACCTTCGTGCCACAGACGTTCATTGGCAATCACGATGTCACGCGTATCGCGAGCCAGTTTTCCGATGTGCGGCATCTGGCCCACGCGCTTGTCATTCTGATGACTTGCGGCGGCGTGCCGTCGATCTACGCTGGCGACGAGCAGGCTTTCCGGGGGATCAAGGAGCACCGTGCCGGAGGGGACGACGCGATCCGTCCGGCATTTCCCGCAACGCCCGCGCAACTGGCGCCGTTCGGCTGGCCAACCTATCGGCTTCATCAGGAACTGATCGGGTTGCGGCGACGCTTTCCGTGGCTTCACAGGGCGCGTAGCCGGGTGACGGAACTGCGCAACACCGATTTCACGTTCGAGGCGTTCCACGAGCAGAATCGGCTGTGGGTCGCGCTGAATTTGGCCGACGCGCCGGTGGTGCGCGCAATTCCGGCTGCGGTCGACAAACAGGCCGGAGACCTCACGGTTCGCCGAACCGGGGCGACGACGGAGATTACGTTGCCGCCCCATGGCTGGGGCATCCTTGCGGCGCCGTCAGAATCGGAGACCCCCTGATCGTTCTCGGCGTTTCATCGCACCGCTCTCGTTTGCGATGCGATTGGCGAAAAAGCATGAACGAAACGAATATCTGGAAGCTCGTTCGCGCCATGGCGCGAAGCTCAATGCGACATCAGCGCCGGCACGGTCATGGATTGCAGCATGCCCCGCGTAACTCCTCCGAGAATGCGCTCCTGAAGGCGCGAATGGCCGTAGCCGCCCATGACGATCAGATCGAGCGCCGTGTCGGCCGCGATGGAAAGCATCATTGGCTGGATATCCGCGTGGTCTGCGCTCGCGCGCTCGATCCGTGCCGTAAGGCCACGCCGCGCGAGATGCGTCGCCAAGGTGGCCGCAGTGGCGTTCGACGCTTCCTGCGCCTCGTTGATGCTGATGATCGTGACGGCGTCTGCGCGGGCCAGGAACGGTGCGGCGTCCCGGAGGGCGCGCGCCGCCAAGCGGCTTCCGTCCCACGCGATCCCGATGCGTCTCGGCTCGAACAGGTCCCTTGTGCGTCTTGGGAATGAACAGAACCGGACCACCGGATTGAAAAAGAATTTCCTGCGGCATGGTGTTGTCGAACGTATCGAAGTCGGAGTCGGGCTGCAGCACGATTGTCAAATCGTAAAGTCGTGCCGAGGCGCCGACCGTTGCGGCGCCTTCGCCCGGAAGGCCCGTAAGCGCCTTGAGGCTGTAGCTTATGCCGGCGTTGCGCGCTTCGGCTTCAAAGACCGCCAGGGCATCATTGGCTCGCACCAATGCGCGCTCGCGTTCGACCTCAAAAATCGCTGCGACCGCCGCGCCGCCGTCGACGGCAAGGCCTACATTTGCCGTTTCATAGCCGACCGAAATGGCATCCAGATGCGCGGCGCGTGCCACCGCCAGCGAGATTGCGCCGTCAACGACCGGACGAATCGCCCGTTCGGAGGGAATGTGGACCAGCAGACTTTTCAACATGAGCTTCTCCGCACTCTGATCACGCCCGCTATCGAGGCCATATCGCCACTAAGGAGCAAAAGCGCGGGCGTGATTTGATCCACCTCAACCGGCGCTAGACCGAGTCCAGCGTGTGAACCCAGGCCTCCGGAAAAAGCGCGTACGCCTCGCCCTGCCGTGCCAGCCGCGAGAATGCCGGAAAATGCAGGTGCATCCCGGCGATCAGGACGCCGTCGGCCGCGACGCGATCGAACATGCGCTTGCGCGAAGCCGCGGCAGCAGTGAGATCGGTATCGAATGCCATGCCGGCTTCGGGAAACGCGGTTTGCACTTCCGGCACGTGCACCGTGTCGCCCCAGATCATCAACTGATCCTTGCCCGAGGCGACGAGATAGGCGGTGTGACCCGGCGTATGCCCGAGGCTCGGCACCGCGGTCACGCCCGGAAACACCTCGCCCTGTCTGAATAGCCGGGTCCTGTTCTTGTAGGGCGCGACCTGCTCGCGGCCGGCCTGGAAATAGAGCTTCTTCGATCGCTCATCGGCCTTCGCCATCGCGCCAGTCGTCGAACCAGTGCGCCGGTTCGTTCTCGTGCATGACCAGTTCCGCGTTCGGAAACAACAATTGGCCGTTCGACATATCGGTCAGGCCGGCGGAATGATCCGGGTGCATGTGGGTGAGCAGCACGGTATCGATCGACTTCGGATCGATACCGGCCGCCGCGAGGTTGTGTTGAACGAAGCCGGCGGTCGGCAGCAGATAATTGCCCGATCCGGTGTCGACGATCGCGATGCGGCCCTTTGAATGGATCAGGAAGGCGTTGACGCTGGTTCGCCGCGCCGGCCGGAATGCATCCCGCAGGAGCTGCTGCGCCTTTTCGAGATCGACATTGCGCATCACGTCGAGGCTGCCGTCGAGATAGCCGTCGCTGATTGCGGTGACGACGATATCTCCGATCCTGCGATGATAGACGCCGGGAATCTGCTGTGTGGGTTGCGAACTCATGTGGGAAGGCCTTGGATTTGAGGGGTGGTGAAGCTCGATCAGGCGCCGATCGCTGCTCAGGAACGCGATCGATGCAATCGAAGATGAGGTCAGGCGTTTGCACCGACATATAGTGGCCGGTGCGGACTTCGACGTAGCGTGCGCCGGGCATGGCGCTGGCCGTCGCTTCGGCAAGCTTGCGGCGGGCGCACGCGATCGAGACTGCCGCCGATCACGAGCACGGGACAGCGTAGCCGGGCCAGCTCGTCCTGCATGTCGGCGCCAGCCAGCATCCGCCAGACCGTCGCATAGCTTGCGGGATCATTGCCGAGCCATCGCGCCCGGTAGCGCTCAAAACGCTTGATGTCGCCGCGAAGCTCCGGGGCATAGCCGTTCAGCATCGAATCCTCGACCGCGAATGCCATTCCGGTGGCCTCGATCTTGGCGACGCGTTCGAGGGCCGCAGTGCGGCGATCCGGCGCGACGCCGGTCGCCGGGCTGCCGACCGCAACTGCGCTGGCGCGCTCAGGGTATCGGGCGGCGAAATGCAGGGCGATCGCCCCACCCACGGCAATACCCGCCAGCGCTACCTTGCCGGCGATCCCGATGTTATCGAGCAGCGCCGCGATATCGTCGGCCATCGTGTCGATGCCAAGCGTGCCGCGCATCTTCTGCGACAGACCCGCCCCGCGGGTGTCATAGCGCAAGACACGGCGAGATTCCGCGAACCGTGGGGCGACGTCGTCCCAGCTTTCAAGCGAGCCGCCCATTTCGTGCACGAGCACCAATGTGCGCTCACCCTTGCCGCTCAGCTCGTAGCGCAGCGCGACGCCGTCCAATTCAACAAATTCCATCTCTGCGTTCCCACCGTCTTTCCGTCCGATCCTTATGGCGGACGATTTGCCGGTCAACTTCGGGATCCGCGGCCTGAGGATATCGGACACGGTTTGGATCCCAACTTCCCGGAACATGGTGAATAGCGTTCTGCCGTGGGGTGCGCAATGTTATCTTGGTTGTCTCACGGCTTGTGGGTGCCGTTTCCTGAAGCCCTTCGATCACGTCTATTTTCTGGAGCGAAATCGATATGAGTGAGAGGTGCTACAAGCTGATCGGGTCGACGGCTTCTCCTTACGCCATGTCGCCACCCGGCATCTTACGCTTCCGTCAGGTGATATTGGTTGAGATCGGGATCATGGGTCATCGCCCAGTAATCCACGAACCGCCAGGGCATCGCGGAAAACACCCGGCCCTGCTTGTTGCGGTAATAGGTCGTCATTCCCGGATGGGTCCAGATCATCTGCTCGTGCTCGGCATCGACCTTGCGGACATAGTCGTCGTGAACGGGCTGCCGAACGTCGATCGCGGCGATGTCGCGTTCGATCATGTCGACGAGGCAGGCGGAGATATATCTGCTCTGGCATTCGGACTGGAAAATCACGCTGCCGCCATGCGCGGGTCCCGAATTGGGGCCGAGCATGCAGAAGAAATTCGGAAAACCCGGCACGGTCAAGCCGAGATAGGCCGTCGGATTGTCGTTGGCCCACTTGTCCCGCAGGTTCTTGCCGCCAAGGCCCGTGATATTGAGCCGCGCCGCCATCTCCGTCACCTTGAAGCCGGTCGCGATCACGATGATATCGCGCGGGCCGCGATTTCTCGTCCGCCGTCACGATGCCTTCGCGGCAGAAATGATCGATTTTGTCGGTGACCAGCTCGACATTCGGCCTGGTGAGGGTCTTGAACCAATTATTGTCAAGCAGGATACGCTTGCCGTAAGGCGGATAGCTCGGCACGCATTTTTCGATCAGGTCGGGACGATCCTTCAGTTCCGAGCGGATGAAATCGGTCAGCTCCTGACGATGCCGGTCATTGCCCTTGTTGACGGCGCGATCGGGATGGGGCCAGTCGGGATCCTTGCGCAGGAACGGCAACAGGCCGTCGCCGTAGCGCCAGAACATGTTGAAGCGATACCACGTCACATAAAATGGCAGATGCGCGAGCAGCCATTGCGCGCCTTCGGTAATCGGATCGGAATAGCCCTTCACCGGCCGCGCCCATTGCGCGCTACGCTGATAGACGGTGACCGACGCCACGCGATCGGCGATCGACGGCACCAGCTGCATCGCGGTCGCGCCAGTGCCGATCACGGCGACGCGCTTGCCTTCGAGCTTGATGTCCTCCGACCAGAGCGCGGAATGCAGGATCAGGCCTTGAAAATCCTCCTCGCCCTTGAAGTGCGCGCGCGAGGGATCGTTGAGCTGACCGATCGCGCTGACCAGTATCGTCGATTCGAATGTCTCCTCGCCGTTTTTGGTCTTCAGCGTGGAGATCCAGCGCCGCTTGCTCTCGTCCCAGCGTGACGACGTCAGCTCGGTGCTGAGCCGGAGATGCCCACGGATGTCGTACTCGGTTGCGACTTTCTTCAGATAGTCGAGAAGTTCCTCGCGCTGACAGAAGTAGCGCGTCCAGGGATTTAGCGGACCGAAGGAATAGGAATAGGAATGGTTCGGCGTATCGACGCCGCAGCCGGGATAACGGTTGATGTACCAGGTGCCGCCGAGCTCGTCGTTCTTCTCGACGATGGTATAGGCAATGCCCAGGCGACCGAGCGCGACCCCAAGCGCAATGGCACAGACCCCGGCGCCGACGATCAAGACGTGATGCTGCGCGATAGTCCCGTCCGGCGGGCGCTGGGTCCAGCGCGCGTCGCGCGGGACAAAGCCCATCTCCTCGCGCATCAACGGCGCGTATTCCGGAGCGACGTTCTCGCCCAGGCACGCGCGCATCATCCTGAGGATCAGCTCATTTCCGGGGTCGGCGATGACCGGCTTTGGATTGCCATGCGCGAACAGTTTCAGGACTGCGGCACGGATCTCATCCTGGATTTCTGCGGGCACACCGGCGTCAGGATCGGGAATCAGGCGGATGTCGCGCTTGGGCTTGTATGGCGGCTCCAGCCAGCGCTCGTCACCGGTCATGTGGACCAACACCATCAGCAAAACGCGGATGTCGCCTTCGGCAATGGCCGAGGACAGATCGAGTTTCTTGCGCGGCGTCTCGATGTTCATGTCTGTCGCCTCCACTACGCGCCCGGCGATTCCGGCAACCCACCATAGGCATCCCAGGTCGAGCCGGCGATAAAGCCGGCATCGACGGGAAGATTGATGCCGGTGACGCCGCTGCTTGCAGGCAGATCGTCTACACCGGGACGATCGGCGAGCTCAAGGCGAACGACAATATCGCCATCCTTATCTCGCTTGGTAGCTGATCTCGGTATTCATCCGGCGTTGACGCTTGCGGCGCAGCAACGGGTAACGGCACCGGAGCGGCTGGGTCGGGCCTGCGCATTTTTTATCCGCGGTTGACACTCGGGACGTGCACAGCCGCCACAATTTGTGGTAAGTATGACCCTGCTCGCTAAAAAAATATATCAAAACAGGGAGGACGACATGCGGGTGAGTTGCTCGAAAGTCCTTGGCTCGCTGGCCGCAGGGCTATTTTTTGTGTCTGCCGGCGCGATCGCGGCGGAGCCCCCGAAGGAGATGAAGCTCTATGTGTTCAGCTCGGGGGCTTTGAATTCGACAAGTCCATTATTCAGAACGGCAGCAGCGGCAAGGTCCAGATTCCTGTCGGCTTCTTCCTGATCAGGCATCCCAAGGGGGACGTGCTGTTCGATTGCGGCAACAACGACAGAATCATCACCGATCCCGGCTACTGGGGACCTTTCGTCGCCGCGCTTGATCCGGGCCGCTCGCCCGACATCGCCATCGACGCGCAACTGAGCAAGATCAACGTCAAGCCCTCCGACATCAAGTATGTCGTGCTCGGACATTTCCACGTCGATCACGCCGGCAATATCGGCAAGTTCCTGGACTCGACATTCGTGTTCCAGCGCGACGAGATCAAGAACGCGTTTTGGCCGGCGCCGGGATATGCGACATTCTTCATCACCGACGATTTTGCCATGCTGCGCAACGGCGTCGGCGGCGGCATGCCCAGCAAGTACAAGACCATCGAGCTTGACGGCGACCTCGATCTGTTCGGCGACAACAGCATCTACATCCATCGAGCCGTGTCGCACACTCCGGGAAGCCAGATCATGGTGGTGCGCCTGCCCAAGACCGGGACAGTGGTGCTCACCAGCGACGCCGTCTACCTGCAGGAGAATCTCGACAAGAACATTCTGCCGAGCGTCGGTAGCGTTTACGATCCCGTCGGCATGCTCGACGCCTATGCCTGGGTGCGGCGGGTCCGCGACGTCGAAGGAGCCGACATCATCTACGCGCATGACCCGGACACGTTCAAAGCGCACAAGCACTCTCCCGAATTTTACGAGTGATTGCGCGACAGCGCCGGGGTGTGAAGGGATCGGGATCCCGGGCTTCGTGCCCGGGACCCTGTTCGGACGGCCGTCGCGCGAGCTTGCTTCCGGTGTTTGGGTCTTGTGAGTTTTGATGTCTCCAGTTGTGCTGGCGCAGCATGTGACGAAGTGGTACGGGCCGCGTCGCGCCGTAACTGACGTTTCGTTTGCCATCGAGCCGGGCGAGATCGTCGGCCTGCTCGGCCCCAACGGCTCGGGCAAGAGCACGATCTTTCGCATGCTCACGGGCTATCTTGTGCCCACTTCCGGGCGGGTCGAAGTCGCTGGCCACGACGTCGTTGCCGATTCTCTCGCCGTCCGCCGCGCCATCAGTTACGTGCCCGAGGACGCGCCGCTCTACGACCACATGAGGGTCGGCGAATTTCTGCACTTCATGGCCGGCATCAAGGGCTTGCGCGGCACGGCGGCGAGACGCGCCGTTGACGCGGCCGCGGCGCAGCTCGATCTGACGCGCGTGATGACGCTGCTGACCGGCAAGCTGTCCCGCGGCTTCCGCCAGCGCGTGTCGATCGCACAGGCCCTGCTGGGCGATCCCAAGGTTCTGGTGCTGGACGAGCCGACCAGCGGATTGGATCCGCATCAGGTGATCGCCGTTCGCGATCTGCTGCGGTCGCTGGCCGGGCGCCATACCGTATTGCTCGCATCGCACGTTCTTTCCGAGATCGAAAAGATCGCCTCGCGGGTGATGATCCTTCTCGACGGCACTCTCCTGACCGCCGACGCGCTGAACGAGACGGCGGGAAGTTTGATGCTGCGGCTTTCGGCTGCTGCCTCGAAGGACGCGATCCGCCGCGCCGTCACTGCCGTCGCCGGCATACGCAGCATCGCCGCCGATCCCGACGGCGACGCGGGGTGGTCGAGCTACCTGATTGAGGCCGAACGGCGAGCGTCTATTGCTGCCGACATCGTTGCCGCGCTAGTCGCGGCGGGAATAGCAGTTTCCGAGCTGACCGAGCGCCATCGGGCTCTCGAACAGGTGTTCCTGGAACTGACGCGGGGACCCGCGAGGGCAGCAGCATGAGAAGCTTCGCGGTCTTGCTGCTCAAGGAGGAGACGGCGCTATTTTCCTCGCCCATTGCCTACGTGGTGATGACGGTCTTTCTCTTGATCATGGGCTACAGCTTCACGCTCACGCTTTTTCTCAGCCATCAGCCCTCAATGGTGCATGTCTTCTTCCAGATGTTCGTGCTGTTCATGCTGACCGCACCGTTGATTACCATGCGGCTCTTGGCGGAAGAGCGAAAGCTGGGCACGTTGGAGCTGCTGCTCACCTCGCCGGTATCCGAAATCGCGATCGTGCTTGCGAAGTTCACAGCCAGCATGAGCCTGATCGTGGTCATGCTGCTTTTGTCGGGCTGCTATGCGGCAGCACTGGCATGGTTCGGCGATCCTGATTTTGGCCCGATCTACAGCGGTTATGTTGGTCTGCTCCTGTTTGGTTCGGCGCTGGTCGGCACTGGGCTTCTCGCTTCGGCGCTGACGGCCAACCAGGTGATCGCCGCGCTGATCTCGCTCAGCGTGTTCCTGCTGCTGTGGATCATCGACAATTTCGGCTGGCTGTTGCCGAGCCCGGCAGACACGCTGGTGGTCAATCTTTCGCTCTCGGTGCATTTTCGGCCATTCGCCGTGGGTTCGATCTATCTTTCTGACGTGGGCTTCTTCCTCAGCATCACGTTGTTGACGCTGCTTTTGACCGTGCGAGCGCTGGCGCGTCGGTAGGGGAGTAACAGATGCCCCGGCCCGCCCGATCCGATATCGCCGCCGCCGCGCTCGTCGCCGCCGCATTCGTGTTCGGAGTGGCCGGCTTTGCTGGCTTCATCGACGAAGTGTCGAATAGCCTTTTGTTCGTGGCCTGGTCGCTGACGCTGTTGACGCTGTTCATGCTCGCGATCCGCCTGCCGCTGCGCGGCAGCGGATCGGGGGTGTCTGCCTGGATGGCCAATGGTTTCCTCGCATGCGCCGCGATCGCTGTCGTGATCGCTGCCAACGTCGCGTTGTACCGCCACGATGCGCATTTCGACGTGACCCGCGAAGGACGGAATACGCCGCCCCGACAGCTCATCGACGTTATCGATCATCTGCCTGCGCCGCTCTCGCTGACTTATTTCTACAATGCGGGCGATCCGAACGCGCTTGCCGTCAGGGACCTGGTCGAAATCGCGGCACGAAGCCATCCGCTCTTCGCATTCCGTGCCATCGATATCGACAAGGAGCCGGGGCTTGCGCGCGACATCGGCGTGCATTCGTACAACACCGCCGTGCTGCAGGCGGGCGACCGCAAGGTTGTGGTCGAAAACGTCACCGATGCCGCGCGTCTCGGCTATGCGGCACTGCGCGTCCTTCGCCAGCGCTCCGAGACGATCTGTTTCGTCACCGGGCATGGCGAAACATTTCAGCCGACACCGGCCCATTTCCACTACAGTCATGTCGAAACTCTGAACGCGAACGATACGCAGGGCGCGGGCGACGTGCTTGTCGCCGATCCGGAACAACTCGATCGGCTCCAGCTTGCCCTGAACGAGATTGGCTTTGACATGCGCGGAATCGTCACGGCTGCGACGAACGCTGTCCCGTCCGATTGCGCGGTTGTCGCCGAGATAGGTCCACGCACCGCATTGACGCCGGGCGAAGCGGAGCTGCTGGCCGCGTATCTGCGGGGCGGCGGTCGAATGCTGTTGCTGATCGATCCGCTGTTCTCCGTCGATGCCGATTTCCAAAGCCGCCTCCTCGGCACGGTCGGACTGTCGACCGAGCCGGCGATCGTCATCGACCCGTTGAATCACTTCCGCACCGATCCCGACAAGGTTGCGGTTCCCTACTATCCGCCGCACCCGATCACGAAGCGACTTGCACTGACGGTGTTTCCGCAGGCGAGGCCAATCCACGTCGGGCAGCCGCCCGCCGGCGTGAGCGCCAGCGTGCTGGCTGCGAGCAGCCAGGATAGCTATCGAAGGCCGCCTTCGGCCGCCGGCGGGATAACGGTCGCGGCAAATGGGGAAGGGGCTTCGAATGTCGACCGTGGTGCCGAGGCTCTCGTGGTCGCGCTCGAGGGGGCCTGGCCGGGAGCTTCGCCCGACAAGCATTTTCGCCTGGTGGTCGCCGGCACCAGCAAATTCGCGACCAATGAATATTTCCCGTATGTTTCCGACGGCGAGATGTCGGTTGCGATGGTGCGCTGGCTGGCCGATGACGACACCACGGCGAATGTTACACCGCAAACCTACGACTTGCCGCAGATCGTGCTCACCAGCCGACAGATGCGCGATACGTTCATCGCGCTGGAGCTGTTGCTGCCGCTGACCACGGCCATGTGCGGAGTGGTGATGTGGTGGAGGCGCCGTTGACGAGGCTAGCCCGCAGGCACGGCGTCACCCGATGGACGACACTCGCGGCGGCGTTCTTGTTGGCACTTCTCGCAGCGCTCGTCGCCACCGGGCAATGGCCCGAGCTACGCAGCAAGGTGTCGTTCTCGTCCAACGGGCTCCTGACGGTTGCGCCGGCCGAAATCCATCGTGTTGAGATTTGCTCAGGTCCAGACGGCGTCACGCTCATTCGCCAGCCAGGCGGATGGTCGATCGATGCAGCACAGAGCGCCGTGCCGGTCGAGCTTGCTTCGCATCTCGACACCGCGCTTCGGCTCATGAATGTCAGCGAGCCCGCCCGCGCGATTCCTGCGAGCGAACTTAACCCCGGCAGCTTCGCTGAATTCGGACTTGATCCCCCGGGCAACGTTGTCGTGCTCGAAACTGAGGGCGGCGTGGCGGCGACGATGAACTTCGGCACCCTGAATCCGGCCGGCACGTCGCACTATGTCAGGCTGGGCGGCGCGCCAACGGTCTATTTGCTGCCCCGCCATGTGGGCGTGGAATGGCGGGTGGTATTCGACATGGCCCGCCGGCTGCCGGGGCAGGCCGAACCTGCGGTCGCCAGCCGCGGGGCAAGCCTCTTGCTTCCGGTTTCCATGGCGCAGGTGTGGGCCATCGAGATCGTGTTTGCAGGAAAGCTCACTCGTTTCGAACGCGACGCCGCCTGGAATTGGTTCAAGCATGTCGGCCAGCATTCCCACGCCGCCGGCAGTGTCGCTCATGTCGCCGATCCCGCGCAGGCGCGCATCATCGATGCCGCGTTCAGTGCATTCGACGGCGCCGCGGTCGAGACGCGCATCGGGCCTGCCGATCCGGCGCAGTTGACGCGATACGGCCTCACCTTGCCGACGTTGATGGTTTTGTTCTATGCGCGGGACAGCTCGACGCCGCTGGCGCGGCTCGAATTCGGCGCCGCCGCCGACAGCCTCGATCGCTATGCCCGTCTCGCGCCGGATGGCGCAGTGGTGACGGTTGCGGAGTTCGAGGCGCGGCGCCTGACCGAGCTTCTCAGAGCTGTCGGGGCAGGCTCGTGAGATTCCTGCGCCTGGCCTTGCTTGCCGGGATCACGCTCGGCATCGGCGTGTCGGCGCATGCTCATCAAGTCAACCTCTCCACCGCGCGCGTCACCTTGGGCGCGAATCGTACCGTCAGCGTCGAGGTGGCGCTCAAAGGCAGCGACGCCGATCGGCTTGCTGGCACCCACGTGTTCGATGCGCAGCGGGACTCGGTTGACCCCAGGCTGGTTGCGGCGTCCGCGGCGCTGATTATCGGCTATGTAAATGCGCATGTCGGCGTGACCGGTGTCGACGGCACGGCGTGCGCAGCGGGCGCTGCAGCCCTGGTGCCCGACGGCGACGGCGTCATTTTCCGCAACAGCTTTTCCTGCCGCAACGTCACCGGCGATATCGTCTACCGATCGACGGTATTGACCGCATCAGACCCGGGCGCCCGCCAGGTCGTGTTGATCGGCGAGGGGGCGAACGCACCGCAAGCCCTGCTCGACGCCGGCAACACGACGGTGACGCTGTCCGCGCCCGCGCCGTCGCTGTTCTCGACCATGCAGCGCTATCTCGTCACCGGCATCGAGCACATCTTCCTGGGCTATGATCATATCGCCTTTCTGGTCGGCGTGGTGTTATGGGCGCGACGGGTCGTTCCCGTGATCAAGATCGTAACCGCATTTACGGTTGCCCACTCGATCACGCTCTCGCTCGCCGCGCTCAACATCGTCGTCATCCCCAGCATCGTGGTCGAGCCTGCGATCGCCGCGTCGATCGTCTTCGTGGCGATGGAGAACTTCTTCTCGCGCGATATCGACCGCCGCTGGCGGGTGACGTTTGCATTCGGGCTGATTCACGGCTTCGGTTTTGCCAGCGCCCTTCGGGAGATCGGGCTGCCTTCGAACGCAGTCGTCACCGCGCTCGCGGCCTTCAACGTCGGGGTTGAGATCGGCCAGGTGGCGATCGTCTCGATCGTGGTTCCGGTGCTGATTGCGCTCGACCGGCTTATGGCCACCGACCGGGCCAAGCCGGTCAGAGCCACGTCGCTGGTCTACGGACTTTCGGCGCTCATCAGCCTGCTCGGCAGCTATTGGCTTCTCACGCGCATGTTCGAAGCCTAGCGGGATCACGTCGCGATCGCCGATTGCCAGAGCAGTGTGAGCGGAAGGTCGGCATTCGGCCGCGGATCGTTCACTGCGGTTCGATGCCGGCTGCCTTGATGATGCGCCCCCATTTGACGACTTCAGACTTCAGCAGCGCCTCGAGCGCCGCCGGCGTGGCGCGCTCTGTCTCGACGGGCGTCATGCTGAGTTCGGCGAAACGGCTTACCAGCGAGGGGTCCTTGAGGGCTTTTTGCAAGGCCGCCACCAATGCATCGATGACCGACTTCGGTGTGTCGCGTGGCGCGTATATTCCGTACCAGGTGGTCACGTCAAACCCGGGGACGCCGGCCTCCGCCGAGGTCGGCAGATCCGGCAGGGTCGGTACGCGCGTCTTGCTGGTGATCACATAGCCCCTGATGGTACCGGACTGGATATGGGGCGTCGGACCCGTCGCCGGGTCGCAATAGACGTCGATGTGACCGGCGATGGCATCGTTGAGCGCGGGCCCGCCGCCCTTGTATGAGATCAGCGTGAGCCTGGTATCGGTAGCGCTCATGAACATCAGTCCGCACAGGTGCGACGCCGAGCCGACGCCGGCCGTGCCGAAGGTGATTTTGTCGCCTTCCTGCCGCAGATAGGCGACCAGTTGCTTCAGGTCCTTGGCGGGAAAGTCTGGCCGCGCCACCAGGATCATCGGCACGTCGGTTACAAGGCCGATCGGCGCGAAATCGCCGATCGGATCGAACGGCAGCTTGGCGTAGAGCGCCGGCGCGGTAGCCTGGCCGACATGCATCAGGAGCAGGGTATAGCCGTCGGGTGCGGCCTTGGCGACCCGATTGGTGCCAATGGTGCCGCCGGCGCCGCCGACGTTTTCGATGACGATCGGTTGCCTCAGCGTCGCGTTCATCGATTGCCCGAGCAGGCGCGCGATCACGTCGCCCGGCCCGCCGGCCGAGAACGGGACGACGAGGGTGATCGGCCGGTTCGGATATTGCTGTCCGAACGCCGGCAGCGTTGGCAACAGAATCAACAACAACAAGATCTTCCTTATGAACTTCATGGCAGTTTCCCGTCTTGGCTTCCAGCGCCGCCATCGAATAGGCGTCGGCGGACCGAGCCTTCATGCGATCGACCAGCCCCCATCGATCGGCAAGGCCGCGCCTGTGATGTCCTGTGCGGCCGGACCTGACAGGAAGACGACCATCGCGCCGACGCCTTCCATGGCGACAAATCGCGCGCTCGGCTGGCGCGTCGTCAGATAGTCACGCGTCGCCTCGTCGAGGTTAAGGCCTTCGCGTGCCGCCATCGATGCGATCTTTTCCTGAATGGCCGGCGTCGGCAGCACGCCGGGGCAGAGCGCGTTGCAGGTAACTCCGCTCCTTGTCGTTTCGATCGCAACCGCGCGGGTCAGGCCAAGGATGGCGGTCTTGGTCGTGACATAATCGATGCGGTCCGCCACGGCGCGGGTCGCATAAATCGACGCCATGTTGATGATGCGGCCGAAGCCGCGCTGCTTCATCGCAGGCAATGCAAGGCGGATCAGATGGAACGGCGCCGACAGATTGACGGCCAACGCTTCGTCCCATCGCTCCGGTGCAAACGCTTCGACCGGCGCAAAATGCCGGACCACCGCGTTGTTGACCAGGATATCGATCGCACTGACGCGGCCGAGCAGGTCGGCCATCATGGTTTCGATGGCGGGTCGGAGCGACAGATCGGCGGCGACGCTCTCGACATCGACGTCAAAGCGCGACCGTAGACGATCTCTTGTCGCTTTCGGCTCGACCAAATCGTGCAGGACAATATTGGCGCCGGCGCCGGCAAGGCTCTCCGCCACGGCCAGTCCGAGACCTGCCGTCGCCCCTGTCACGAGCGCCCATTTGCCCTTCAACATCGGATCGGGTTCCCCTCGACTGGTGCCTCGATCTAGCCGCGCATTTCCACTCCGGCCCACTCCTCCAGGACCTTGGCGATCGACGTGAAGTCGGATGCAGCGCCATATTTGGCGTTGGTGATTGCAAGCATCTGTCGGACCGCCGCGCCGCAGACCATCGGAACCCCCATCGCCTCGGCCTCATCGACGCAAAGCCTTACGTCCTTGTAGGAGAGACCGGTGGTGAAGCCGAAATCGAAGGTGCCGGGAAGCACCGCGCGCGGGAACTTGTCTTCGGACGCGCTGTTGCGCCCGCTGCTGGCATTGATGATATCGATCAGCACCTTGGCGTCGACACCGCCCTTGACGCCCATCGCAACCGCTTCGGACGTGATCACCAATGCCGCCGCCGCCATCAGATTGTTGGCGAGCTTTGCTGTCTGCGCCGTCCCCGGCTTGTCTCCGCAATAAAACAGCTTGCCGAAATTCTTCAGGATCGGCTGCACCGCCTCATAGGTATCCTTCGGGCAGGACACCATGACCGCAAGCGTGCCGTTCACCGCGCCCTTGATGCCGCCGCTGACGGGCGCATCCACCAGGGTCAGCTTTCTGGGCTTGAAGCTTTCCGCGATCTGCCTGGCCGCGCCGGGTCCGCTGGTCGACAAATCGATCACGATGCTGGCACGGTTTCCCGCAATGATTCCGTCCGCTCCGAGCGTGACGGCCTTGACGATGTCCGGGGTCGGCAGGCTTGTCAGCACGATGTCGGCGCTCGATGCAACCTCGGCCGGCGATTTTGCAAGACGCGCGCCGCGCGCGACCAGCGGCTTGGTTGCCTCGCTTTGCGTGTCGTAGACCGACAATGCATAGCCGGCGTCGAGCAATCGCCCGGCCATGGGCCCGCCCATTCGGCCCGTTCCGACAAAGCCGATTATCTCTTCCGCCATGGCTTCGCTCCCTGTCGCGCCGCAAACAGCGCGCTATTGTTGTTGTTGGGCGCGGCCGGCGGGCCCTTTTCCCGAATGTCCAGATTGGCAGTTAATCTGTCAAGCATGAGATAAGGATCGACAGGCCGCGACCCGCCGGAATAGGATTTGAAAAACGACGATCGGGGAATTGGCTCCGTGCGGCAGGATCAAGGGCAAGGCGCCGGTGCAAGCCTCGCGAATTTCGTTGCCGCCGCGTCCTGGGAGGATGTTGCCGCGCAAAGTCACGAAGCCAAACGCTCGATCCTGAATTTCTTCGCCACCGCGCTCGGCTCGGCCTATGATCCGACCGTCACGTCCGCGCTGCGGACGCTGTCGCCGTTCAGCGGCGCTGCGACATCCGCGATTCTCGGCCGCACCGAGCGGCTCGATGCGCTCGGCGCCGCCTTCGTCAATGCGATCTCGGCCAACTTGCTGGATTTCGACGATACCCATCTGGACACGATCATTCATCCGGCTGCTCCCGTCGCCGCGCCGGTCCTGGCGCTGGCGCAGGCGCGGGGGTTTTCCGGCCGGGACGTAATCACCGCGTTCATTCTCGGGGTGGAAGTGGAATGCCGGATCGGAAATGCGGTCTCGCCCAAGCACTACGCGCGCGGCTGGCATATCACGTCGACTTGCGGCGTTTTCGGCGCGGCAGCCGCTTCCGCCAAGCTGCTCGGACTTTCGGCGGACCGCATCGCGAATGCGATCGGAATTGCCGCGAGCCAGTCGGCCGGCATCATCGAGAACCTTCCGACTGCGGCCAAGAATGTCAGCGTCGGCAACGCGGCCCGCGGCGGCCTGTTTGCGGCGTTGCTCGCCGCGGAAGGTTATGACGCTTCAGCACGCGCCATCGAGGGGCCGCTCGGTTGGGCGCGCGCCATGGGGGATGAACCCGATCTCGACCGTCTGGTTGGCGGTCTCGGCAAGAGCTGGGAGATCGAGAAGAACACCTATAAGCCCTATCCGGCGGGGATTGTATTCCATGCCGTCATCGATGCCTGCTTCAAATTGCGAGCCGGGCTGAACGCAGGCATCGACGATATCCTGTCCATAACGGTGCAGGGTTCGGCGCTGTTGCTGGCGCGCGGCGATCGTCCGGTTCGCAACGAGCGCGATGCACGGGTCAGCATTCATCATTGCGCCGCCTGCGCGCTATTGCTCGGTGCGGCCGGAGTTGCAGAATTTACCGACGCGGTCGTATTTCGGCCCGACATCGTGGCGCTGCGCCAGAAAGTGCGGGCGGAGCTTGACGCCACCCTGCCGGATGGTGCGACGCGCGTCATTGTCCATCTGGTGTCGGGAGAACGTGCTCAGCGAGACCGTGATGGCTGCGCGAGGCAGCCTCGCCGATCCGCTCTCCGATTTCGACATCGAAACAAAGCTGCGCCAGGGTTCGCGGCTCGGCGGAACCGCCTGGAATGCAGACACCATCATTGCAGATGTCTGGCGCCTGGATCAGCTTGCGGACGTGTCGAGCCTGATGAGCTCGCATGACGGGCCGGTTGCGACGCGGAAAACGGCATCAACACCGTCCGTATCGCGTGCGGAAAAAACTAGAACTCCAACCTTGAAAAGGATCGACGATGAGCGATAGCAGTCTGTTTGAAAAGGGTCTGAAGGTTCGCAAGGAGGTTCTCGGCGAGGATTACGTCAACAAGTCCATTGCCGGGGCGGACGAGTTCACGCGGACGATGGCGGAATGGTCGACCGAATTCTGCTGGGGCGCATTGTGGACCAGGCCGGGACTTGACCGGCGCACCCGCAGCATCGTCAATCTTGCAATGCTCGGCGCACTCAATCGGCCGCATGAACTGAAGCTGCATGTCAAGGGCGCCTTGAAGAACGGACTGACCAAGGAGGAGATCAAGGAGATCCTGCTGCAGGTCGCGGTTTATTGCGGCATCCCCTCGGGAATCGATGCCTTCCGAAATGCGCGCGAGGCGTTCAAGGAGGCGGAAGGCCAGTGACGCAAGCTTTATTGAGGCGGCACTCCTCGGACTGCCGCCTCACATTTTCCACGCGGTGGGCGCGTCGTTGCGACCTGACGAACTAGGCGGCTTTCTTGATGAGGCCGAGTTGTGTCAAGGCTGCGACGCCGTCGTCGAGACCGATTTCCTCAACGATTTTGCCATCCTTTAGCTGCAGCACAGTCGTTCCCGTGAACGTCATCTTGCGGCCGGTGTTGGCCGGCAGGCCTCCGATCAGGAAGTCATCGAAAGCGGGACCGGTATGCGTGCCGCCTCCCGCCCAACGACCGACGACAAAGTCGCCTTCCGCGATCAGGTCGGCTGCGCCCCAGAAATTGAGATCCGGGAACGCCTTCCGAAAGTCGGTCATGAAGGCCTTGATGTCGTCGCGGCCGCGGCGGGGTTCGTGCAGCGAATACTGCAACAGCATGTCGGGCGCCGCGAGTTCGTCCACGATATTCAGATTGCAGGTCTTACCCCAGAAATCCGTGAACCAGCGACCGACGATGGCCTTGTTGTCATCTTCCTTAGACATGTTTTAGTCTCTCTGTTTGTTGCCATTTGTCACAAAGAAGCATCAAGCTTCCGGCGTCGACGCTAGACAAACGACATCGCGGCAGCGCTCCGTTTCGTGCTTCTGAATCGGAGGATTTATTTTACTCCTGGCAGCCCTTGCCCACGTAAATTCATGAACTATCGACCGATCATGGCGTGTTTCACCTAAAGGAGCGCTCACGCCACGCCCCTCGTCGGGAATTCACCAACTCGGCAGTTGGGGGGCCTTCATTTTTGATCTCTTCTTCGTGTGAAACTGGAGATTGACTTGGAGGCCTGAGGCAAAAACTCCGCTTCTTGCTTTGAAATCGAGAAGGCTGGCGCGCCAATGCCGCGGCTTTCCCTGTGGCAGGGAATCGCAACCGCGATGCGGTTTGCGGCGCAAGCGCTGGCCACCGCGCGAACGGATTTCGGCGCTCTAATGCTACGAGCGATTTGAGGTTTGCCCGACAGGGATAGCCTGCAAGGCTTGCCACACGCGTCGTTGAAACGCCGTGCCGCGCACGTCGAGGGGGAGGTTCAGGCCGATTCCCGGTGCCTCGACGAAGCTAACTACTCGGGCGACCATGGACTCATAATCCCTGTCACCGCCCAGCAGCTGCGCCTTCGGAAAACGATCTTGAAGATCGCGCACAAGTTCGTCCGGATCGTCGCCGATCAGGATCGACGCCACACCCTTGTCGCTTGACGCCACCAATATGGCCCCTAACGAGGATTGCCCCACCGCGAAACGTATGTCTTCGTTCGCTCCTCCGGAGCGATACTGCGTGGGCGTCATGCCGAGCATGTTCCTGGATTTTTCGTAGAACCGGCCGCTCGAGTTGAATCCTGCGTCGTAAATGGCTTCGGTCACGCTGTGACCCTTGGCGAGCCCATCGCGGACGCGGGAAGCCTGATGGGCCTCGGCATAATCCTTCGGCGTCAGGCCCGTTACGCCTTTGAACAAGCGATGAAAGTAGCTGGTACTCAGATTGGCCGTCTTCGCAAGACCCGTCAACGACGGGACTTCTTCACTCTCTTCGATCAAACGGCACGCCTTGGCGACGATCGCAGCGTTCTCGACATCGGCTGACGGACCATCGGGATTGCAACGTTTGCATGGCCGAAAGCCAGTCGCTTTCGCCTCGGCCAGCGAGCCGTGAAGACCAACGTTCCTGGGATTTGCGGCTCGCGAAGGGCAGGATGGCCGGCAGTAGACCCCCGTGGTCGCAACCGAGTACCAAAATTGCCCGTCGGCTGAACGGTCGCGCGCTAGGACGCGCGCCCAGCGTGGATCAGCATCAACCGCTGCCTCTGGCCGAGCAGATGGAGCTTGCAATTTCGCAGTCATTTTCGTTCCTTTGTGGGTCTTGAGCCTCGACTACCAATTCACCTTATTCCATCGCCACCCTCACTCGGGCTCTTGCTGTCAGATCGGATTGACTAGATTAACGGTCGTCACTCCGGCTCGGCCGGCGGCACATCGGATTATATTGATCGCGCTTTTTAGGCGCCTGAACCACCCGCTTTCCGTCCGAGGCCGGCGTGGGCGTCAGCCAGACGGCGGGCGCGATTACCGTGTGCAATTCGATATGCTTTGGGGTACATCGATCGGTGTTTCCTGCCGTTGAGAGCACAGGTAAGCATTTGAGCTATCGGGAC
>CAVZQX010000022.1:0-30964 GCA_963777475.1 uncultured Alphaproteobacteria bacterium | reverse complement strand
TCCAATCCATCATAGGTGCCACTAAAAACGCACAAGCCAATGATTTTTCTGAATTTTCTTTCATTTCAGTCACTTAGATGTCGTACCTGAACGTTTGAATTATCGCCGATTTCCACCGATTTTCACCTATTTTGAGCTATTTTCCAGGCTTCCCTAAAGGTACAACAATGTTGTACCGACACATCCAATGTTGTACCGGAAATGTAACCTCGGAGGCAGAAAATGGGAACTATCGTTGCCCGCAAGCGCAAAGACGGGACGACAGCACACCTGGCACAGCTCCTGATCAAACGCGACGGTGCCGTTGTTCATCGCGAAGCCAGAACGTTCGATCGAAGGCAGGCTGCCTATGCCTGGCTCGAAAAGCGTGAGAAGGAATTCGCTAAGCCGGGAGCACTCGAGCGTCTGAAAGCACCCGACCCCACCCTAGCCGCCGTTATCGACCGCTATATAGATGGATCCATGAAAAAGATCGGTCGCACAAAGGCGCAGGTTCTGCGCACGATCAAGACCTACGATATAGCCAGCAAAAGAAGTTCCGAAATCACGAGCGCCGACGTGCTCGCCTTTGCTAATCAACTGGTAAAAAACGTCACGCCGCAGACTATGCAACTATCTCTCACACTTGGCCGCTGTGTTTGCCATTGCTAGGCCGGCATGGGCATACCCCCTTGATCAGACCGCTATGAAGGACGCGTTTGTCGTTGCTAAGCGTCTTGGTATCGCGAGCAAGAGTCGCGAGCGTGACCGGCGGCCCACTCTCGAAGAGCTCGACAAGATCATGGTGCATTTCGGTGAGCGGCTGAAGCGCCGACCATCATCTATTCCGATGCAGAAGATCATTGGCTTTGCGATATTTTCAACACGTCGCCTCTAAGGAAATTACGAGGATTTTATGGAAAGACCTCGACATGGAGGGAAGTCGTGTGTGGGTGCGGGATATGAAAAATCCCGGAGAGAAGATCGGGAACGACGTCTTGTGCGAATCTTCCGCCGGAGGCGCTGCAGATAATCAACTCAATGCCGAAGAGGTGTGAGAAATCTTTCCGTATTCTGGCGATACCATCGGAACGAATTTCACTCGTGCATGTCAGTTACTCGACATCGTCGATTTGCATCTGCATGACCTTCGTCACGATGGCATTTCAAGGCTGTTCGAAATCGGCGGGAATATCCCAGAAGTCGCCGCCGATCCGGTCATCGCTCTTGGTCGAGTTCAAGCGCTATACCCATCTGCGACAGACCGGTGACAAATACGCGGGATGGAAATGGCACTCGGCATTGACGAATCCTAGCCGACTCCGTCGGGGCGTTACCGACGTAGGCTTCTGCTTCTGGTTCATGGCGGGGCTGCGGATGAAAATACGCCAAGGCTCGAACCTGGAACCTGTTGGGCCAATAAGCTTGTGTTTTTACAGCAAGCGATCCTAAAAGTTCCGGCGCCTGGAGCGAATTCCGTTCGCTACTATTGTTGTCGGAGCGTCGCACGGTCCGACATGGAACCCGTGCTCTAAACTTCCTCAAGCTGCGCCAGCTGAGCGCTATCCCCTCTCCTCGGATGCATGAAAACGACTTTCGGGATCTTGCGAACGCCCGATCGGTCGCCATGAACCGTGCCAGCATCGGCGCAATCAGCTTGACCGGATCGCTGACGGAATGACCACTTTCTCGGCGGAGAATTTCCGCATATGCGCCGAGATCGCGATGCACAGCGGCTGGTAATTCGAGGGTGATCTTGGCAGATTTGTCGTCGTGGCGCGCGGCGATTTTCAACCTAGCCATGTTTTTCGACAATCCTCCGTTTGGCTGCTCTTGCACGAGGTCGCGATTGACGATCACGCGGACGGGGAAGCCCCGTCGGATCGTCAGTGTCGGTGGATGTCAAAACTGCGTTGAACGACTTTCTGTCCGGTCTGGTTGAGGCTATCGCTGGATCTCCAACGATGCGCCTTACCATTGCCACCTATACTGGGGTGCCTACCCATGGCATGCGCTCGGCTAATGTATTAAACGCCAGGGCAGGCCGCAGTTTTACTAGCGGCCTCAGAGCAGGCATCTCTAAGCTTCTGATGCTTTGATCAAGACGGCCGGGCGACGTGCCAACAACCACCTACCCCAGGGCACGTGCGCTCGACTGCTCCAGAGGCTTGCTGGCGAGGCGTCAAAACCGCGTTGGGCGGCTTGGCGGCGCAGCTGCGAAATCTTCCAATACCCGGGTGACGTACGTTTGCAGAGAAACTGAGCTTGTGCGCAAGCCGGTATTCAGATAGAGGTTTGCCATGAGACTGTTCGGCTTCCAGCCCTGCATCTTGTGCAGTTTAGAACGTCAGCTGATCGATGCAGAGCCGACGGTGAAAAGCTACGAGATACAGAGCCTTCAGTGTCCTCAATGCAAATCCATCGTCCGCTTGATGCATAAGCGCATCTCGCCTCGACTGCGGGTGAGAGCCAGCTTATTGGCTGGGGCCGAGGACGCGTTGCTTAGCCCGCGGGAGCGAACTTCCTGGCAGCAGCACGCTGATTAGCATGTAGCAGAAATGCCGATGTTCGATGGCACCCGGATGCTCGGGCCGAACAGGTGCCGCGGTGGCAAGATTGTCATACTGGATTTGCAAAACTTTTGGTAGTGTTGAGCTTGCCGACCTTGGCCCCCCATTGTCGGTAGAACGACCCACAACGGCCCCCACTGGCCCCCCCGGTGCGGGGCCGTTTCATGAGTTCATTGTGCGACGTCGCGGGGTGCCGACTGCCAATCTGGCCGAACGTCGGCGCGGTGCGTGCCGCAGGTCGTGCAAAGGAAACCGGGCTCGATATTGGACAGCCGGACCGATCGGGCCATCGATCAGCGTCGAGGCCGGTCCAATGGCTGCTGCGGCAGTCCGAACAATAGATCGGTTTGCAGGCGACGGTGTGAGCCGAGTAGCCGCGCGTCGCACTGGGTTAACCTAACTGATCAAGGTTACTGCGCACATCGACTCGCGGAAAGCAGAAAGCCGGCGCTAGTATCAATCGGGTCTCTTAGAATTTAGGCGATGACCAATGGCCAAGGAATTTAGAACGGCCGCAGAGCTATCCGACATGATCGTTTCTTCTCTGGGCGTCAGAGAGATAGAAATCCAGATTCGCAAAGATCATGCTTACGGGTGGCAACCGACGGTAGTTGCGTCTCCCGGCGATTTGATCGGAGATCAGAGGCGAGTTGAAGAAATCGCAAATCGATTGCGCGTTCAGTTCGCCCTCCGGGAATGACATCAGCCGTCGCAATCAGCCCCTGGCCCGCCAATCGTGCGGCATCCATTCGCTCCGATCGAAACGAGCGGACCAGGGCACTAGACTAGCGATAGCCCATCGCTGGGCGGGACTTCCCCTTCCAATGGAGAATTCGGCCGGACGTCGGCGCCTCGCTTGCCGCAGGCCTTGCACTCGAAGCTCGAGATCCGAGAGCCGGACGTGATCAGGCCATTGGTCTGCGCTGATCGCGATCAAGTGGCTGCAATGATAGTCCGCGCCATAGATCACGAGACCGCGTACGCCTGACGAACGCATTTCTCCGAGGGGTAATCTTCTGCGGGCGGACGGACATGCCCCATGATCCCGCCGATCCCACCGATCCTGAAGCCGCGATAGTGAGGGGTTTGGGCCCGATTCGGCACAATTGGGTGCGTCTCCCGAACGGTTTAAGCGAGCCCCTCGCGATAACGCAGTTTAACCGCTAACATTTCCGGCAACGCCTTCCAATATCGGACAATCAACTTCGCTCCAGAGAGTGTCTCGTTCGGCTCGTTAGCGATGACAAGTGCCCGACGACGACGTCATGAATATCTGTGTCCCCAAGATCCGATCTGCCGCTCCGGTGAGTTGTCAGCAAGAGGCGCCGATCCTTTGGCGTCGACTCGTTGTTTTCGGATTTGTTCCAAACCACCATACCGAGCCTCTTCAGAATGGCCGGGCGAAAGAATAGCCACTATCCACGATAAACCGATGGAACGCGGGCCTCGCAAAGAAATGACGAACTGATTTTCGCCGCCCTTGTTACGAGGACGAATTCAATTAAGAATCTGATCCACCGTTCAAACGAGTTATGTTGGTACGCTGCGGGAAACTCTTGCGCGGCCCGGTCATAGAACGTTTCGCTTTTACAATGAGGCGTAAGTTTAACAATTGAAGAAGCTGCAATTGGCTTCCCCAATCGTGCCATATGATTTCTCAAAAAGCGCTATCAGCGTCACCGTGGCAGGGAGCGTCGTCAAATATTGAACCTCAGCTACCTTGTCGCCTTGCATTCCTCGGATCTGCATGCAGAGGGCTCTAATCACCGACAGGAACGGCGATGTCCGTCATAGGTTCTGTAAGTTCCAGATTCTGGATCGTAGGTCCGAAAGCGCGTGCAGCCGGGTGCGCCGATGGCTCGCTCACGCGGTTCGCGCTCAGCGCGCTTCTGAGCTGGAGCTGTTTCAACCGGCTTATCCGCAGGTTTACCGGCCTCTGGTGGCAAACTGTCCTGTTGCTTTGCGGCCGTCTTCTCTTCTGGCGCAGCCGCCTTCTGTTCCGCCGGCGCCGGTTTCTCTACGGCCGCGGCGGGTTTCTGATCGGCGGCCTTGTGTCGTTCGAGGAAATCCTTGCATTGAAACGGGAAAACGACCTCTCCAGAAGCAGTCAGCCCGATTGGCATGCAGCCGCCGGGCGGTAGCTCGTCTTGCTTGGCTAAAGGGTCCGCTTGAACGGGGTTCGGACTCGTCGAGCCGGTCGTCTGAGCAAGCAGCCCGCTTCCCATGACAGTGATAACGACAGGACTTAGCGCGGCAGCAAGGCGGGCAACGCCAATTTGGGAAGCGAGTAAGCGCTTCATGCAATCTCTCAATCGATGTTCACTACGTGGCACGTCTTGGCGCTGCGCACTTTCATTGAATGGTCGTTTTTGGGGATATATTCGGGCGCTTCCGGGCCGCTTCGGTGATCGAAGAAAGTCGAAACTGTGGACCAATCGCCCCGTCAGCCCACCACCTTTTAGCGCGAAAGCCATTGACTTAACCATGGCGTGAGAAGTGGGATAGGCCCCGTTATTTCAGTGGGGCCAGAAATGCGTTGGGCTTTGGTTTGTTTATCGAGGCATAGTTGAAGCGCGGGCTGATACAATTGTTCAGCTGCCGCCGAACGGCTCTGCCGACATAGTTCACAGGCCCTGATTGCCGGCGCCGACCTTCTTCATGCGGCGATTGGAGTCGGAGCAACCTACCGGAACCAACAAATCCTTCGCGATGCAGGATGGCATTCTCACCCTGGGCGGACGTGCGGCCTGGGCGCACGATTTCAATTCTGACTGAAACATCGCGGCCACCTTCCAGACATGCCGGGCACGTCCTTCGTTGTCAACGGTGCCGCACAGGCGCGTGACGCTGCTCTCGTCACCGCATCCGGTGAAATGAAATGGAAAACGGCTGGTCCGCCGCCGCCACTTTCGAGGGCGAGTTCTCAAGGGTGACCAAGAGCTATGCCGGCAAGCATGGCGAGATGTTCTTGGTAACTTCGCAACTTCTGCTTAGGCACCAAACGGACTCGCTTGCGAGTTCGCCCCGGCCCGGTGTACGGTAGACCGGAAGTCGGCGGCGCCGTCCAGAACGACGAGATTGATCCGGCTTGAAAGTCCCGAATCCATCGCCAGGGTCGCGCCAGTTTTATCGTTGATGGCCGAGACCGATTCCCAGCTTAAGTGCCTTCTGCCTCAATGAGCCCGCCGAACGCTTCATCAACTTCGCCAGTTTCGATACCGGGGTTCTGGCCTTCGAATGCATCTTCAATAGTTTGACATCAGATGACGTGTATTCCTTGCGGGTCACTTTCCTCTTCGCTGCTTTCTTAGCCACTTCGATCTCCAATCTGATCCGGAGCGGCTTGATATCACGATCGCATTCATCATCAAGCGAACTGATGCGAACAGACGATGATGAGCACTTACTGATCTTGTCGCTTGACCATGAACCGCTGCGCCTTCCATAAGAGGTCCGCTAGTATTTCGGGCCTGCAAATGTGCCGGCGCTTGATGGGAGTTCGTAGTGCTCGGGTCTCGTATGTACATCGTCGCGTGTGATTTTATTATCGGATCAACGCCTTCCGGGGCATAAATTCGAGCACGGCTCTGGCGTGAGCCTTTGTCGCGAATCGGCTCTGACTCGCGGAAACATGAACCAAATCCATGCCACGACCTGAAGCGCGAGATTGAGAGCAAAGGCTGTCTGGTAAGCGATTTCGGGATAGTGTCCAGCTTGAGGCGTCCAGTACTGAAGCACAACGCCCGTCGCGTATTGCACGACGAAGGCCGCAGCAATGTGGAACAGATTCAGCGCCCCGTTGGCCCGGCCGGCGAGCTGCTTCGGAAAATATGAGGCCAGAATCGCAAAGCTGAGCACGGTTGCCGAGCCGACCGCTGCCACAACCGCCCACTGCAAATACGACGGTATGGGCAGGCGGAGGATCAACGCGAACTGAGTTGCAATGAACGCAGCCGCAACAAGCCCCAGGAGCACCTCTGGTCCCACGCCACGCCTGCGCAGCCGATCAGCGGCGACCCCGAGCAGAATGGCACCCAAACTGAGCGCGACCGCCATGGCAAACAAATGAAATACGACGCCGGCGCGATCGAGGCCCTCCACGTCCTTGAACCACTGCGCCGCCCAGAGCCCTTGGAGAGCCCAAGCCGTCCCAATGCAGGATGCCGAGAGTGGCGCAACGCGCCAGAAGCGCGGATCGGCATAGACCTTTTTCAGGCCGACCGAGACCGCGCCGCTTGAGACCGAGGTCGCCTCGGGTACGATAAGATAGATCATGACCGCGCTGGCGACAGTCAGCCCAGCAAGCAGACCAAATAGCTCGCGCCAGCCGATCCAGTCGAGCAGCAGGTCGGCTGGTAATGTCGCCGTGACCGCACCCAGCGCACCCAGCATCACCATCAAGCCGTTCAGGAGCGGTACGCGATCCCCTGGAAACCAGAGAACGAGCGCCTTCAAACCTCCGGTCATCGCGGAGGCAACACCCAGACCTATCAACGCGCGGCCGAGCAGAAGCATCAGAAAATGGTCCGATATCGCGAACAACGTAGAGCCGACCGCCGCGACCAACAACAACACGCTCTGGACCCGCCGTGGACCATATCGGTCGAGGAAGATGCCGACGGGTATTTGGGCGGCAGCGAAGGTCACGAAGTAAACCGACGTAAGCAAGCCAAGGTCGTCGGCACCGAGCCCCAATTCTGTCGCCAGTGGGACCGCCATGACCGCGTTGATGGTCCGGAACAGATAGGCGATGTAGTAGCCGAACACGAATGGTACGAAGACGCGTAGGATCAGCGACCGCTTTTCGACCGGTTTCTTCGCCACCTGTCTCGGTGCCGTTAGCCAGGCCGGTACCGGCCGTTGCGATGGGATCGCCCCCTTACCTTCCTCGGTCCCGCGGCAGGTAGCGGACTGAGGAAACAGAGCGGCCTCCACGGCTTGCAAGCCCAACGTTCCAGCGTCCGGTCGGACGGCCGCAACAGATACAGACGCGTCGTCGACCATGCTCGATGCCTGAACATCCGGCTCGCAAACCGCAGCTCCAGTGCCTGTTGGCTCTTCCTCGGCAGGGGTAACCGGGCTCGACCTCGTCGCGCTGACCCTGTCGAGCGTCTCCCGAATGAGGGGGACTCCGAGATCGACGCGCCGTCCGACTTGCGCGGCAAATTCTTCGAACCGTTCGGCGCCAAGCGCGCAGGCAGCCGCAAGCTCACTCGCCGGCATGAGCGGGGTCACGGCGAGGTCGAAACGCGCGTGAAGAGCGGCAGTCTCATTCGCGATTCTGAGATTGCGATCGAGATCCTCGAGCTGACGACTCAATCTGGCGAGGTGGCGCGCCACATTCGCGGTATCGCTGATGTCGTCGTCAGAGCCGAAGTAGCGATCGAGAGCTGCCTCGACGAGTGCCGATTTCGTGGCGCCTGGACGTTCTGCCGCCGCTTCCAACAGTCCGGCGCCATGTTTGGAGAGATAGACGCCAACCCTGGGCTTCATGACGAGGACTCGCGGTCGATGGACGGAGGGCCGCTATTTGGTGCAGGCGAACCGCGCCGGCATCTTCCGGATTGACGTCGACCAAGCGACGTTTCCCGACAGGCGTCGACACCACCACAATCTGCGGCCCGCCGTTGCGATCTCTCGGCGCCAGCGACCGCGCTCGACGGCGCTCAGGAAGGTTTCGACCTGGGCATTGAATGCGGCGGGTCTTCGAGATTGATCGCATGCCCGGTTCTGGGGCAAATCCAGAGCCCCGCGTTGGGAAGTGCGGACCTCAGCATCAGATTGGTATTGAGGCAGCGTGTGTCCTCATCACCGACAGCCAGCAGAACCGGAGTCGCCATTTCAGCAGGTTGATCGCGCAGGTTATCCATTGATGGCCGCAAGTCCGGCCACCGGCCCATCGTGTGACGCCCAGGAGCTGACGATTGCCAACTCTTGCGGCCCTTGTGTTTCAGCTTCATCCGGGCCGCGCCGCGCGCCATACGCCGGGCCATGGAGGCCATCCCGTGCTTGATGAAGATCCGTGCAAGAACGGACGTTTCCCGCAACCAGCCGTCGCGCTCGGAAGGCTGAAAATCTGACCCAACGCTGGCCGCGACGATTGCGCTGACCTTTTCTGGATAGCGCAGTCCAAACTGCAGAGCAGCATATCCGCCTAGGCCCAGGCCAACGAGATGAACGCGCTCGAGCTTGAGGCCGCGCATGACGGCAGCGATATCGTCAACCGCGAACTCCCAGCCATATAGCTCGGGATCATCCGGAATCGCGCTGGGAGGGTATCCCCTGGCATTATAGGCGATGCAACGGTGGCCGCCGGCAAAATGCCGCACCTGGGCTATCCCATCCGCGGAGATCTGACGCGAATTCATGGATGAAGATGATCGGATAGCCGTGAGCCCCTTTCCTCGACGTAAAGCCTTGCCCCGTAAGCGTCGACATATGGCATCGCTTTCTTCCCCATCCCCATCCCGCATTTGCTCGGCAGGATGCAGAGACACAAATTCAGATCGCGTTGCAATCGACCCAGCTTGGCATCGTGCCTTTGCGTAGCATGGCGTGGAATCACCGGTGCACCTCGGAGCAATCGCGGCCGCTGGGGTCGGTCGTCGTCGTCGGCCTCACTGGACGTGTCAGAGTCCGAGCCCGCGCTTTCGACCAAAGCTCCAGTCGATTCCGCCGCTCGGCAGCATGACGCCGGACACTTGGCGACCGAGTTGCTGTTCCAGCGCAGGGCGCCAGGGCACGAGCTGGAAGCCGAGGCCATCGTCGATCATCGCGAACCGGCCGAGCTCAAGATGACCCGCTGCCGGTAGATCCCCGCGATGTGCTCACCCTCCGCCGAAGGGCGATAGACGAGCCCGGTTTCGGCGGCAATTTTCCCGGCCGCGTCGCTCAGTTCTCTGCCCCGTAAGGTATTGAGCAGGTCTGCGTGCGAAGAGGACGCGCTGTCCTTGCCGCCGCGCAAGCCCTTCACCGGCGAGATATTCGGTGCGACGGTCCATCGCCTCACGGGCCTCGGCCCCGAAACCGCCGCTTCCCGTCACAACCGGCTCGCGCGCGAGAAGCTGGCGATCCAACCACGTCGCGCCTGGTGCTGTGATCTGCTGCTGGAGGGTGAGGTCTGACCGGGTCGCAAGGGACAGCCTCTTCCGGCCCTGGGTATCCTCATAGGCACGCGCCTCGACGATCGCGCCAGGCGCGGCATCACCCGTGAACTCAAGGTCAGAAAACTGAAGATGGTGCGTCCTGCCATCGATCCCTTCAACGATGGCATAGGCGGAGCCTTTCAACTCGTCGTGCAAACCTCGCTCCACCAAGCGGCCGAGCACGGGGTCGCTGGGGTCGTCGCCATGGAGGGCAAAGCCTGCGACGTCAGGCTCGCGGCCTGCCCCGGTCATAACCCGGTGCATCGTCTTGATGATATCGCCCCGAATCCCGAGATCGCGCAGGGTCGGCTCGAGGCCCGGCTTCAACGTCCAGCAGGCCGGGGCAACCCGTTCGGCCAGGCCCAGACGTTCAAGCTTGTCGGCTCGGCCAAGCAGAAGCCGGCGTAGCTCGGGATCCAGATCCGGCGCACCAGGACGGAGGTCGGCAATCCCAGCACCCTCGTCCGCGATATTGCGCAAGGCACGGTCGAGGCTGGTCCAGCGCTCGGCTTCGACCTCGCGCTCCAGCGCGGACTGGATCTCCCGCTCGCTGCGCGGCCCCAGTTCCATGGTGACGCGTTCAGCGGCGCGGTCGCGGAAGCCACGGCTGATATAGGCGCGGCTGATGACGAGATCCTGGCCGTCATCGGTACGTCCCCGGATCAGAACATGGACATGTGGATTGTCGGTATTCCAGTGATCGACCGCCACCCAGTCGAGTTTGGTTCCGAGGTCGCGCTCGACATCATCAAGCAATTCGCGCGTGAACGTGCGCAGGTTCCCCAGCTCGGCGGCGTCTTCCGGCGAAACGATGAAACGAAAGTGATGCCGGTCATCCTTGCAGCGTTCGGCGAAGGCGCGTTCGTCGGCCACTTCCGAGTTCGCATCGAACATCCGAGCATCTTCGCCGTCTCGGGTAACTCCCTCCCGTTTGAGGTACTTGATGTGCTTGGGCAGCGGCGCGGAGCGGAAGCGGCTGCCCTGGTGACGCACGACCCGCGCCTTCATCACCACGCGCCGGGAGTTCGACCGCAACTGGATAGAGACCGCGGCTCGCCGGCCGCGGCCGAACCGGGAGCGGCTCCTGCCCTGGCTTGATCGGAAGCTATCGCCGACATGCCCCGCCCTCTTTGCGGCCCGCATGACCTCGCCGACGAAGGTCTGCGGACGCTTGCCACCACGGTTGCCGTGGTTGATCCGTCCAGGCCGGACGCGCACGTCATCGTCGCGCGTTGTCATGGCGCAAAACCGCCTTGTGCAACGGGGCGATGGCGCTCGCAGCTTTGATTTCCTTTGAGAAAATGCGGAAAGCGCCAGCAGTGGCCATTGCTGCCGTGACCAAATCCTCCCGCACGACCAACCACATAGGCCGGACCGACGGCCGGCCTTTTCCCTTGCCATCCACGGTCGGTCTTCCGCTGCTCTCCCGTTGCCACTCTCGGACTTGCGACAACTTTCGAAAGCCCGCGACGAAATGCGATTTCGATCATCGTGACCTCATCGCGCTGGTACGGTGTACGAACAGGTTGCCAGAATGGGGTACGAGGGCCGACAGGTCGACGACGCCGTGGGCGCGTGACGAGCGGTTCTGGGACTTGTCAGCCGGAGAGCTACGATCCGATGAGATGCCGGCGGAGCGCGGCGCGAACAGTGAAGAGTTGGCCCAGGCAAACGATCTTGCGACGGCACCAATCTGCGCATTGGTCCGCGCGCCGTTGATCATCGGTGCGAGCGTCGCGACGTACGCTTGCGTCTCATCCGGCAGCGGTCGACCCGTAGCCAGATGACGTTCGTAGCGTCCAGGTCCTGCATTGTAGGCGGCGAGGAACCCTGGCGCGCCGTAGCGATCGTAGAGTTCGCGGATGTATGCGGCACCGGCCAAGATGTTGTCACGGGGATCATAGGGATCGGCGCCGAGACCGTAGCGAGCGCGCAATTCGGTCCAGGTCTTTGGCATGATCTGCATCAGGCCCATGGCGCCTTTGGATGACCGTGCCCGCTGTTTTGCGCTGCTTTCGACTTGCATCACCGCGCGTATCCAATGTTCCGGCACACCGAAGCGTTTGGACGCTTCGGTAACGAATGCCGCGAAGGGAAGGACCGCTAAATCGTTCGGGCCGCCGTGTAGCCGACGACTCCTGCTCGGCGTGTGCTCGCGCCGCTCGACAGCATCGATGCTGCCAAGATCACCGCGATGCACAGCATCGTCCCAAGGATCGCAAGGCTGCCATCGTGCTCGCGGCCGTCAAGGGTGAAGCGCTGGCGCGCCGGCCTGACGGCCGCCCTGGACCGCCGCTGCGCGCGACGGCCGTGCAGATCTTGGCCGGGACGGAGGAATGGTCCGTGTTTTGACCAAACAAAGGAATGACGGAAGACTTACAGTTTTGCGGCAAGGTCATTCCTCCTCGCCGGTCCAAAGAGGCTCCGCCGTTCCGATGATCGCGCTCGTCGGCAGCGCGCCGAAATATCGCCCGTCGAACGAGTCCGCCGACCGCCAGTTCATGAGGAAGACCTCGCCGTCGGCGATGACGCGACAGCCCTGCCAGATAGGCAGCGGTCGGCCGCTTCTGTCATGTTCGCGCGCCGCACCCATCTCGATCTTGTCGACCGTGACGGCGAGTTGATCTCGGCAAACTGTCTGCCCAGGAAGCGCCAGCACGCGCTTCAGCAGGGGAATGCCGCGCGGCAGATAGCGGCGATCTGCGAGGAATGTTGCCAGAGATCCAGGCGGCTCGACCGCGACAAGCTGCGAAACAGCAAGTCTGCCGGCGGGGCGCAATCGGTAGAGACCGATCGGGGCGCTTCCGCTCGCATTCCATATGAAGCGTGGCGTTCGCGCTCCCTCCGTCGATAGCAGGAGAGCAACGACTCCGAGCGTCATCAGACTTGTCGCTAACCTGGCTCTCATGGCGCAATCCCGCGCCGACGCAGCCAGGCTTGATGACGCGCGCGTGTGTATGGTCGAGGCGCCTCGTTCACCGACAAGCGGCTGTGGACGTGATGCCAATAGTCCGGTGCGACATCGGCCGGATCGATGTCGAGTGCTTCGACTGCATCGATCAGTTGCAGGGCACGCTCGACCTTCGGCCAACCGCTTAACCGCAACAAGTTCTCAGCCCCTGGTTTGACCCAGGGCATTGTTAAATAGCTCAGTCCGGGCGCTGCGGCGCGCAAGATGTCGACGCGCGAGAGGACTGTACCAAAATCGTTGGATGCCCAGCGCACGAACGCGAAAATGCTGCCGGGAGCGAATGATAGGACGCGCCGGCGGCGATCAATGACTTGTTCCGACACTGCATTGCCGAACCGGATTCGATTCTCGATGCGCTTTTCGAGCCACAAAAGCTCAACCGTCGTGAGGTCGGTCATGCCATTCCCCGGTACCGTTGAGGGTGATTGGCTAAAAATGCGGAACCGGCGCGACTGGTGCTGACTACGCGACGCCGATCTGACGCGCGAGACTGCGCTGTCAGCCGGAACGGAAAAGCCATCAGGTCCTGCGCGTCGCGTGGCGATAGATCGCCGGGCAACGCGCGAAACAGGTCGAGCTGGTCGCGTTCCGAGTGGCGCCTCTCGCGAGCGGAGAATTTACCGTCCGACATGGTCAGCGCCGCGCTTTGCCTGCATACGGGATTGGCTTGTGCCGCTTGGCCGGCAACACCCTGCCGACGCCCGGATCACTGGTCGATCTCTTGGTGCCGCGGTCAGCCCAGGCTTTGAGGTCCTTCAGCGCGTAGACGACACGTCCGCCGAGCTTTCGGTAGGCGGGACCGGTGCCGTAGGTCCGGTGCTTTTCCAGCGTGCGACCGGAGAGGCTTAAGAATTGGGCGGCTTCGGACGTGCGCAGGAATCGCGGCGGCAAACCGGCGTTCGGATCGGGCATTGGAGAGGCTCCGTGATCGTCTGGAGCGCCGGTGAGGTCGGCGGCGCGTCAGGGGTCACGATGGCGGAGCGGACAGGCGCAGGGGGATGCCGAAGATCAGGGGCTGGATTTTCGATACCCCTTCGGAACTATGAGCTACTTCCTGCGACGCGATTGCCGCAGCAGTTCGCGACCGCGCATCAGAGCGAAACCGCTTTGCACGAGACGAATGGTCCGATTACCCAGATCTTGGGTTTTCCAGGCCCGTTCGGAGATATGCTTGGCGCCAAACAAACCCTCGGCGATCGCGCGGGTAGCCGTCACCTTCAGTGCGGCCATCGAGCGCGCGCACTGCCAAGGCCAATCGCTGTCGACACTCAAGCACATGTCTCGCGCGATCTGACTCTCGATCCGGATCGATATGCAAGACGACACGTCAGCGACGTCGGGATCGAGCGGGGGGCTTCTGCTGCAGGTCCGAGAACACCTTTGGCGACAAGGGCAATCACGATCCAATCCTCCCGGCTTTGAAAACGGCACCATAAACACAACCAGGAGTTTCGTGCGTCTCATGCTGTACAATTGGTTCAGGCTTCCGTCACCCGCTACTGGTCGTGCGCAGTGCATGGTCAGTACGGAGCGACGGCGATCGGCAGAGCTGGTCGGGTTGGGCGGCCGATCATCCGTTGTAGTGAGAGAGTGGCAGCGAGGACCGCAGGTGCCGGCTATCGCAGGGACGAATGCGGTCGGTTGCCGCTATAGCGGCGACCGACGCCGCGATCTTGGTCCGCGCGTCCTTAAGATGGAAGGATAGCGTCTCGTTCACGAACTCGTCGCGCGTTCGGCCGTTGATGAGGAAAGACGTGCAATCAGCCGCGGTCAGGAACGGCGAGACCAGCAGCAGCGCAGATCGCACGTTCGGTCGAGAACAGCAGCAGGCGGTAGCCATCCTCTTCGTACATGGGATATTGGCCGATGTCGTAGCGCTCGCGCACATAGCGCAGCGCCGCGGCCGCTCCGGTCAGGCTCGCCGGCACTGTCGTGGCAAGCCGAAGTGAGGCCTTCATTTCGGCACAGCTGAGTGGTCCTTCTGCCTCGCAGAGGTCAGCCAACTGGGCCTCCAGCGCGGCCCGCCTACCCTTGCGCGCACGCCGCAGCTCGCGCTCGGCAGCATCCTGCTCAGCGAGCAAGCGCCGTAGCTCCGCGAAGTCCCGGCGGTGGTCCTCGATGGCGGCGAGGATCGGGTCGGGCGCCTCCGGGACAGCAACGCTGGCCGCCCGCGAGGCGGTGACGGCCCCGGCCAGAGCGGCTGCGGCACCGCCGGTGACGAACTGCCGACGCCGCAGGGCCAGACCGGCGGGAAGGATCGAACGACTCGTGGTATAGGCAGAATCAGCCTGAGACATGGGTTACTCCATGTTGAGGGTTAGGCCCGTGCAGGTGTTCCTAGCACCTGTGCGGGCTGCTCGTCTGGCCAGCGGGGGCCAGCGCGCGAATCGAATCACGGCGGCTCCGTCGCGTCAACGGATATGCGTGCTGATTTCCGCTCGATGTCACCCACAATTCCGGAGTGATCTCGCCCACCATTCCGAGATGATTTTGGCCGCGGTGATGAGGGCTCTTTTGGCCCCGATACGGTGCTGCCTTTCGGCTTTGCGAGAGGGACCTGGATGCCGATGGAGAGGCTTGCGATGCGCCACGTGAAGGCAAGCGCGCGGAACAGCTGACGATGCGATAGAACGCCCCGCTCAAATGAGCGGGGCGTTTGCTCGACGGCCTGGCTCAGTCGCCGCTCGGCTTACGGCTGCGGGACCAGATCAGGGTGTAGCTCTCGGCGCCTTCGTCGTCGAAGAGGTTGGCGTAGATCGGCGCGTTGAAGCTCGGATCGTCCAGCTTGACCGAGAGATAATCGCGGCCCTCGTTGGAGCGCTTCGGCCAGGCGGCTCCGATCTCGGCATTTTGCGGTGCACCGCAAAATGCCGATTACCGGCGCACTCACAGGGGCGCGCGTTGAAGCTTCGGTGCCGCGCCGCCAATCTAAAAACGCTCTTTATTATGCAGAGCGTGGCGTTATGCGGAATGATGTCGTCTGAGTGCATATCTTTTGCGGGTTTCGGGCTCGCCCCGCTCCACATAATCCCGAGGGAAGAGCCGCGGCGGCTCGGCGAGCGAGCCGTCGCGGGCGGCGGTCGGTCAGCGCGACCAGACGAGGGTGTAGTCTGTCTCGCCCTTGGAGAGGTTGGCGTAGATCGGCGCCGGGAAGGACGGATCGTCGAGCTTGACCGAGTGGTACTCGGTGTTCTCCTTCGAGGTGCGGCGCCACGCGGCCCC
Source organism: uncultured Alphaproteobacteria bacterium (assembly GCA_963777475.1). Classification (GTDB taxonomy): domain Bacteria; phylum Pseudomonadota; class Alphaproteobacteria; order Rhizobiales; family Xanthobacteraceae; genus Bradyrhizobium. Next base: position 15,077 of record CAVZQX010000022.1, on the reverse strand, counting down.
TATCTCGACGTTACCCACCAGCACCCGCAGATCCGGGGCCTTGTCGTTGGTCGACTCATCGGCTGGGACGAGGCGCGCCTTGATGCTGAGCGAGAGCGTCTTGATGGTGCCGGCGAACACGCCGTCTTCGCCGCGGGTGAAGGTACCGATCTGGGCCATGATAGTCTCCATTTGCTGTTTCAAGCCCGCGACCATCGCGGCCTTGATGGCGATCCGAAGCACCGGGACGGCCGACCCGCAGCCGTGAGGCCCGCAGCGAAGCGCAGGACGGCTGAAGGCAACTTGTTTGTCGCGCGAGGAAGCTGCGCAGCAGCGGGGAAAGAAGTTGCGGCAAGCCGTTGCGGGGATCAGGCCGGGGAGCGAAGCGACCACATCTGGGGCGTGATCCGACATCAAAAAGGCCCGCGAGGTTCGTCGGGCTACACAGCACGAAGGAGATGATGGCTCCAGAGCGTAGCCGCCACGGCGATGCGTATGCATCCGGCCGAGGCCGCTGGCTTGAGACTGACAGCACGACGTGAGGAAAGGCATTGCGACCGGCAGTATGGCCCAACGTCGAATTTCCGGACTACCCAACTATGCGGTAAACCGACTATGCTGGGCGAGCAAGGCAGCTGCCGCGTCAACCGGAGACTACCGTAATGCATGAAGGGCACGAAAAGGCGAAGCGCGCCCGCGACGTCCTGAAGGCGTGCGGGATCAATATAGGCGCAGGCTTCGAAGCCTTGGACGCCTCGCAAGTCGATGCACTACTCGCGCACCTAGATCGGCACCGGCTCAAAAAATACGGTCCTATGAGCAAACTTCGCCAACCGCGGGGCGGCGTTAGTTCGCGAGTGCGATCTTTCCACGATCTGCTGCAGCGCCGCGCCACATTTCGGATCGCCTCGAACGGCCGCATGGCGACATACTTGAATGGTGTCTTCGGTCCGTGATCGCCCGACAGCCGCCTCACCGAGTGCAGCCCGGCTTCCTCACGTAGGCGGTGGCGCTATCTCCGCCAACAGAGAAGCGATCAACGCATCCGGCGCTTTGAACCGTCCGCGCCGCAGTTCCGGCGGAACGACTGCCTCAACTGCCTCCAGTTTGTCGGAGGGGTCCATGCGGAGGTAGACCTCGGTGGTACGGATATCGGCGTGACCGAGCCACAAGGCAACCTTCCGGATGTCGTGAGTGGCCTGCAACATGACTACCGCGCAACTGTGTCGCAGCTGATGCGGTGAGATCGAACGGTCGTGCAAGGACGGACAGGTCTCGGCCGCCGCCCGAGCGTGCTTTTCCAACACATATTCGAAGCCGGCTCGCGTCATCGGCGCTCCCTCGGCATTGACGAAGAGCTCGGGCACCCGAACATCACCTCGTACTGTGAGCCAGGCACGTAAATCGGTGGCGGTTTCCTTCCAAAGCGGAAGGCATCGCTCCTTCCGACCCTTACCCTTGACCAGAAGGCTTGGCGTCCGCCGCAGGGACAAATTTGCTGCCATGGCCTCTACCAATTCCGAGACGCGCAGCCCGGCGGCGAAGCACAGGTGTATCATGGCTCGATCGCGTATCCCTAGCCGCCTCGTGAGGTCCGGCGCATTCAGGATTGCGCGCACCTCCTCCATGACCAAATGACGGACGAGCTTCTGATCGTGACGCTTGGTCGGAATGGCGTGGATTTGACCGATCTGCTCCAAAGCGGACGGCACCTGGAATTCAACGTAGCGCATGAAGGTCTTGATCGTGGCAAGACGCAAATTCCGGGTTGTGGCTCCATTGCCGCGCTCCCGCTCGATATGACCAAGGAAGTCCATGATCAAGGCGGCGTCCAACTGCTCGATATGAAGCTGCGAAGGTTTTGTCCGCAATCGCCCGGCAGCATAGCTGAACAAGAGCCGGAAGCCATGGGCATAGGTTTCGCAGCTATGCGGGCTGTACCCGCGTTGGCGCGGCATGTGGTCGCGCAAAAAGCTAGTAATCAGAGGGGCGAGGAAGGTCATTGAGCCACCTCCGTAACCAGTGCTTCGGCTGCTGCGGCGATGTCGGTCATCAATTCCGGCGTGGCCTGAAGGTACCAGTAGGTATGCGCGATCTCGGCGTGACCGAGATAGGTCGACAACGCAACAAAGTGGCGCGCAACCTCTTCGCGCTTTGTCCCGCATTGCTCCAGAACGCGCGTCGCAAAGCTGTGTCGCTAATTCCGAGTGCGGAATTAGCGACATAATTCCGAGCCCCGGATTATTCCGAGTGGCGATGTGGAGACGCGGAAAAGCTGGCCTTTTTTTGCGCTTGAGAGTCGGCATTATCAGAGGCTCCTGAGGAAGACCAAGAGTTGGTCATCGGGATGGTAACGGGGCGCATGGACATTGGCGGTATCGGTTTTGGCCAGTGCCTGTTCCTTGAGTTGCATGTCGGCCTGCAGGTAGATGGCGGTGGTCTCGACTGATTCGTGGCCGAGCCAGAGGGCGATTACGGAGCGATCGACGCCGTGATGCAGCAGATCCATCGCCAGGGTGTGGCGCAGCACATGGGGCGTCACGCGCTTGGCGACCAAGGATGGACAGTTACGGCGGGCAACGGCGAGGTGCTTGTCCATCATGTATTGGAGTGCGTCGTGGCTGAGCGCCGTGCCGGCCATCGTCGGAAAGACAATGTCGGCCGGCTGACCTCGGCGCTCGGTCAGCCATCCGCGTAGAACGGCAACCGTATCCTTGCGAAGGGGGGTGTTTCGAAGCTTTCGCCCCTTGCCCTGGCATTGCACATAAGCCGCCGGGCCGAGCACGATATCATTGCAACGAAGGCCGAGGAGTTCGGCTGCGCGCAACCCGGTCTGGACGGCCAGCGTCAGCAATGCTCGGTCGCGGCGCCCACCCCAGCTGTCGAGGTCGGGAGCAGCGAGCAGGGCAGTCACCTCGACGGAGGTGAGGAAGGCGATCGGCCGCCGAACATAGCGTTTGCTTGGCATAGCAAGGACGCGCTGCGCCAAGGCGCTGTGCTCCGGCGCATGCAATGCCACGTATCGGAAGAAGGAGTGGATCGCGGCAAGCCGGACATTGCGGCTGCGCGCACTATTGTCGCGTTTCTTCTCGATGTGATCGAAAAACGCACCGAGGAATGATGTGTCGAGATCCGTTATGGCCAGATCCGACGGCGCTTTGCGGAGCGCTTGTTGCGCATGGTGCAGAAGCAATCGAAAGGTGTCACGGTAACTCGCGATGGTGTGTGGGCTCGCCTGTCGCTGGCGGATGAGACGGTCAACGAAGAATGCCTCCAAAAGAGCGGGAAACGTTGGGGCGGGGCTCATGGGGCTGGCTCCCGTTCCGATTGTTCTACGCGCAACAGCGCATGGCGCAGCAACTCCGGTGTCGCCGTGAGGTACCAGTAGGTGTCGGTGATGTGCGCATGGCCGAGGTAGGTCGAGAGTTCGGGCAGGTGCCGCTCAACATCGACGCCGTCGCGATACCAGCGAACGAGCGTGGTAAGAGCCAGTCGATGGCGAAGGTCATGAAGACGAGGCCCTCGCGAATCATCGGCGCCGCGCAGGCCGATCTGGCAAGACAGCTTGACGAACGTCCAGCGGACGCACCATTCGGTCAGGCGGGTGCCGCGGTCGGACAGGAAGAAACTCGGGCTGACCGGATTACGGCACAAACGATCCCGGCGAGTAGCGTAGCGTTGCAAGGCGCGTTGTGTCGTCGGATGAACCGGCACATAGCGTGACTTGCCGAACTTCGTGTCACGAACCGTCAGCACGCCGTTCTGCAGATCCACGTCGCTCCGATCGAGCCGCAGCGGTTCGTTGCATCGCATGCCGGTTGCCACGTACAAACCGAAGAGCGTGGCAAAAGTCTGCGACCGCAGGCCGTTCACCGGTGGCAGGTGCTTTGCCGCCTCGAGCAGGCGGGCAATCTCCTCGTCGCTATAGACGTAAGGGAGCGGACGACGGTACCGATGGGAAAGCAAATCGGGAGGCGGTACAATCGTCCGAGGTTCGGTGGCAGTGCAATACCGAGCGAAGCGACGCACCATCCCCAGGCGATTGGCCCACTGGGCGGGTTGTGCGTCGGCCGGCTGGGTCGCCCACCGCAAGGCAAGTTCGGTGGTGATATAGGTAGCCCCAGTATGATCGGCGAAGTTGACAAATCGCTGCAGCAGCCGGCCTGGGAGGCGCAGCTTGTGGCCGAGGGCATGACGCAGGGCGAGATACTCGTCGAGCGCCGATTGAAGCGGGCTCATGACACGGCTCCCGGCCATGGCAGCGCGATGGCGCGCAGCGCCGCAATATCCACCTTGGCGTAGATCTGCGTCGTGTTCGGTTGGCTGTGGCGCAGGAGCTGGCCAATCTCGACGAGAGATGCGCCGCGGCGTAACAAATCTGTGGCGAGAGAGTGACGCAGAAGGTGAGCGCCTTTGAACTGCGGGTTCAACCCGGCACGCTTCAGCGCGCGACAAACGACACAGCAGATGGCAGAGGGGCCGAGCAGGCCGCGCAGCGGTGCGCGCGTGCGGATAAAGACGCGCCGCGTCGAACAGGGCGGGCGATCGTGGCGCAAATAGTCGACCACGGCCTCACCGACATCTGTCGGCAACGGCAATCGTGACAGCCGTTGACCCTTGCCGCGCACGAGAATCTCTCCGGATTCCCAATCCAGGTCGTCCAAGGTCATGGCGACAACTTCGCCGCCGCGCAAACCGAGTTGGGCCAGCAGCAGCAAAATCGCGTGGTCGCGCCGACCTGCCGGCGTGGCGCGATTACACGAGTTGAGTAATCGCTCGACCTGTTCTGGCGGCAACGTCTTCGGCAAGTGCGACAGGCGCCAGCCGGCGACTCCCGGCACTGCGCCAGCGAGGTCGGCCATAATGATCCACGTTGTTGGAGAAAGCGCAGAAAAGAGCGGAGCGCCGTCACGAGGTTTTTTGCACTGCCGCGCGACCCGCTTTGGGCATGACGAACAATGAAGCGATGAATATCCGCCGCGCGTAATTCGTCCAAATGCAACACGCCGCCGGCAACCTGCTCGACCAGAAAACGCCGAATGATGGGCAGATAGTTAATCAACGTCGCTGGCGACAGACCACGTTCCGAACTCAAAAATCTCGCGAACTCGCCAATAAGCTCACCCACGGACTCGAATCCACTTCCAGCGGCGGCGCCTGAATGCAACCGAGATCACGCAAATATCCGAGCAGTTGCTCGCCGGTGGCCACGTCGCCGCGCCGCTTCCTGTCGCGATGATCCTGGTGAAACTGGCGAAGACGCGCTTGGTCGAGCCTGTCCAGCGAAAGCCCACGCACTTCGAGCCAACGGCTGAGATCCGCCACGAGCATACACTTTGCTTGCACCGTGTTCGGGGCATAACCCCGGCGGCTGAGCAGTGCAGTGAATCCACCAATGTGCGACGCCAATGGGCCCGTGCAGGCCCGGGTGGCTGGCGCGGATACGGCGCCGTTCCGATCAATCATCGTCCGTCTCCTCAGAGCTCGGGGAAAATCCCCCGGCCTGAGACGACAGCCAAATAATGCCGAACCATCAACCGTCAGGACGAATCCAAGCTGTTGATGTCTAACGAAAATCAGGCGTTCATCGATTTGTGACTTCGGAATAATCCGGGGCTCGGAATTATGACGCAGATCGTGGATGCGGGGGCGGCGTGTGCGGGCCGGCGCGATGTTGGCGAGCTGCAAGATACGAAGGAAGGCGCACCTTACCGTCGAATAGGCAAGCGCACTTCCCTCCATTGATAGAACAGGTGATCATCCGATCCGGCAAAGCGGCGCGTAGATCGAGATAGCGGTCGAGAACCTCCACGACGGTCGCATGCAACGGTACAAGGCGGCTCTTATAGAACTTGGTTTCGCGGATATGCAAAATCCCGCCTGGCAGTACATCGCCAAGTCTCAGATTGATCCCTTCGGATACCCGTAGTCCGGTGGCGGCAATGAGCCCGAACAGCATTACATAGACCTGTCGCCGCAGTGGATTTGGTTTTAGCAACCGGAGTTGCCCTGCAGCTTTTAGGATTTGGGCCAGTTCATCCGGCGCATAGATATATGGCGCAGGTCGCAGTTTCGGCGTCGCAAAGAGGCCCATTGGTGGCACCTCGTGCCTGGAGTCCTCGGCGCGCAGGAACCGGGCAAACCGCGCCACGTCGCCGATCCGGCGATTTCGGGCGTCCAGCGTTGGTGCGGCCGCCGCCCACTCGATCACGGTTGCTGCGCGTACGAGGGTTTCGCCCTTTTCTGTAGCCACCCGAGCGAAGATTCGGAGGTGCCGCGCTGGCTTCCTCAGTTGGAAGCCAAGTGTCTGGCGAAGCGCGATGTAACGTTCGACATCATCGGTCAGCATGGCAGCCTCCCTGCCCATGGTTGGGCGATCTCCGACAGGAGACCGAAGTCGACCTTGGCGTAATGCTGGGTCATTCCCGGTGACCGATGACGCAAAACCGCGCCGACACCGCTCAAACTGATGCCTTGCCGCAGCATAGCGGTAGCCGCCGAGTGGCGGAGCACGTGGGCGCCCCGATGGGCGCTCTTGATCCCCGCTCTCAACAATGCGCGGCGCACGATGCATCTCACGGCAACTCGGGTGAGCGGCCGGATCGGCGCGAGGTCGGAGGAGAACAATCGGGACGTCGGCAACCGTGGTCGCGCCTGTTCAATGTAAGCGATGATCGCGTCGCCCACCTCCTGCGTTAGCGGAAGCCATTCCTCGCGCTTGGATTTGCCGGCGATGGCGATCCGCCGCTGGACAGGCTCGACCAAGCGCGTCTTCGCCAGTTTCACCAGGATCATCGCGACAGGAAGCGGCGCGGCGACGTGGCCACCGGCGAGCAACTGCTCGGATATTTGCGTGATCTCGGTTGCATTCAGGCGCCGCCGCTGGAAGTGGATTCGAGTCCCGTGGGTGAGCTTATTGGCGAGTTCGCGAGATTTTTGAGTTCCGAACGTGGTCTGTCGCCAGCGACGTTGATTAACTATCTGCCCATCATTCGGCGTTTTCTGGTCAACCAGGTTGCCGGCGGCGTGTTGCATTTGGACGAATTACGCGCGGCGGATATTCATCGCTTCATTGTTCGTCATGCCCAAAGCGGGTCGCGCGGCAGTGCAAAAAACCTCGTGACGGCGCTCCGCTCTTTTCTGCGCTTTCTCCAACAACGTGGAGTGATTATGGCCGACCTCGCTGGCGCGGTGCCGGGAGTCGCCGGCTGGCGCCTATCGCACTTGCCGAAGACGTTGCCGCCAGAACAGGTCGAGCGATTACTCAACTCGTGTAATCGCGCTACGCCGGCAGGTCGGCGCGACCACGCGATTTTGCTGCTTCTGGCCCAACTCGGTTTGCGCGGCGGCGAAGTTGTCGCCATGACCTTGGACGACCTGGATTGGGAATCCGGAGAGATTCTCGTGCGCGGCAAGGGTCAACGGCTGTCACGATTGCCGTTGCCGACAGATGTCGGTGAGGCCGTGGTCGACTATTTGCGCTACGATCGCCCGCCCTGTTCGACGCGGCGCGTCTTTATCCGCACGCGCGCACCGCTGCGCGGCCTGCTCGGCCCCTCTGCCATCTGCTGTGTCGTTTGTCGCGCGCTGAAGCGTGCCGGGTTGAACCCGCAGTTCAAAGGCGCTCACCTTCTGCGTCACTCTCTCGCCACAGATTTGTTACGCCGCGGCGCATCTCTCGTCGAGATTGGCCAGCTCCTGCGCCACAGCCAACCGAACACGACGCAGATCTACGCCAAGGTGGATATTGCGGCGCTGCGCGCCATCGCGCTGCCATGGCCGGGAGCCGTGTCATGAGCCCGCTTCAATCGGCGCTCGACGAGTATCTCGCCCTGCGTCATGCCCTCGGCCACAAGCTGCGCCTCCCAGGCCGGCTGCTGCAGCGATTTGTCAACTTCGCCGATCATACTGGGGCTACCTATATCACCACCGAACTTGCCTTGCGGTGGGCGACCCAGCCGGCCGACGCACAACCCGCCCAGTGGGCCAATCGCCTGGGGACGGTGCGTCGCTTCGCTCGGTATTGCACTGCCACCGAACCTCGGACGATTGTACCGCCTCCCGATTTGCTTTCCCATCGGTACCGTCGTCCGCTCCCTTACGTCTATAGCGACGAGGAGATTGCCCGCCTGCTCGAGGCGGCAAAGCACCTGCCACCGGTGAACGGCCTGCGGTCGCAGACTTTTGCCACGCTCTTCGGTTTGTACGTGGCAACCGGCATGCGATGCAACGAACCGCTGCGGCTCGATCGGAGCGACGTGGATCTGCAGAACGGCGTGCTGACGGTTCGTGACACGAAGTTCGGCAAGTCACGCTATGTGCCGGTTCATCCGACGACACAACGCGCCTTGCAACGCTACGCTACTCGCCGGGATCGTTTGTGCCGTAATCCGGTCAGCCCGAGTTTCTTCCTGTCCGACCGCGGCACCCGCCTGACCGAATGGTGCGTCCGCTGGACGTTCGTCAAGCTGTCTTGCCAGATCGGCCTGCGCGGCGCCGATGATTCGCGAGGGCCTCGTCTTCATGACCTTCGCCATCGACTGGCTCTTACCACGCTCGTTCGCTGGTATCGCGACGGCGTCGATGTTGAGCGGCACCTGCCCGAACTCTCGACCTATCTCGGCCATGCGCACATCACCGACACCTACTGGTACCTCACGGCGACACCGGAGTTGCTGCGCCATGCGCTGTTGCGCGTAGAACAATCGGAACGGGAGCCAGCCCCATGAGCCCCGCCCCAACGTTTCCCGCTCTTTTGGAGGCATTCTTCGTTGACCGTCTCATCCGCCAGCGACAGGCGAGCCCACACACCATCGCGAGTTACCGTGACACCTTTCGATTGCTTCTGCACCATGCGCAACAAGCGCTCCGCAAAGCGCCGTCGGATCTGGCGATAACGGATCTCGACACATCGTTCCTCGGTGCGTTTTTCGATCACATCGAGAAGAAACGCGACAATAGTGCGCGCAGCCGCAATGTCCGGCTTGCCGCGATCCACTCCTTCTTCCGATACGTGGCATTGCATGCGCCGGAGCACAGCGCCTTGGCGCAGCGCGTCCTTGCTATGCCAAGCAAACGCTATGTTCGGCGGCCGATCGCCTTCCTCACCTCCGTCGAGGTGACTGCCCTGCTCGCTGCTCCCGACCTCGACAGCTGGGGTGGGCGCCGCGACCGAGCATTGCTGACGCTGGCCGTCCAGACCGGGTTGCGCGCAGCCGAACTCCTCGGCCTTCGTTGCAATGATATCGTGCTCGGCCCGGCGGCTTATGTGCAATGCCAGGGCAAGGGGCGAAAGCTTCGAAACACCCCCCTTCGCAAGGATACGGTTGCCGTTCTACGCGGATGGCTGACCGAGCGCCGAGGTCAGCCGGCCGACATTGTCTTTCCGACGATGGCCGGCACGGCGCTCAGCCACGACGCACTCCAATACATGATGGACAAGCACCTCGCCGTTGCCCGCCGTAACTGTCCATCCTTGGTCGCCAAACGCGTGACGCCCCATGTGCTGCGCCACACCCTGGCGATGGATCTGCTGCATCACGGCGTCGATCGCTCCGTAATCGCCCTCTGGCTCGGCCACGAATCAGTCGAGACCACCGCCATCTACCTGCAGGCCGACATGCAACTCAAGGAACAGGCACTGGCCAAAACCGATACCGCCAATGTCCATGCGCCCCGTTACCATCCCGATGACCAACTCTTGGTCTTCCTCAGGAGCCTCTGATAATGCCGACTCTCAAGCGCAAAAAAAGGCCAGCTTTTCCGCGTCTCCACATCGCCACTCGGAATAATCCGGGGCTCGGAATTATGCCGAAGATCGTGCAGGCGCGGGATCTGTCGCCCGCCTGCCGTGCCACGGATCCCGGCGATGTGCCGGAGCGCGTCGAATGCAGATTGAACGGTGCTGCTGGCGAGCCGCGTGCCATCCCGGTTCGTCAGAAGAAAGGAAGTCTCGGCTTGCGCAAGCCCGCCGCGCCGCCGCAGGGGGATATAGTTCGACAGCACCGTTGCAAGCTGCGGTCCGATCGGAACCAGACGGCTCTTGTAGAACTTTGTGGCGCGTATAGTTAGCACGTTTTCCGTCAGATCGACATCCGCCAGCGTGAGCCGCGTCGCTTCGCTGAAGCGCAACCCGGCCCCGTATAACAGGAGAAGCAGGGTCCTGAATGTCACTGCGTCGAACTGAACCGCCCCGCGCCGGCTAATCTCCACGGTCGCGGGTGCGAGGAGCCGCCGCAACTCGTCATGCGAGTAGATATACGGTGGCGTCGGGGGCGGCGATTTCGGTTCGCTGCTCGGGAGCGGTGAGCGCGTCGCATGGCCACGGCTGATCGCATGGCGCCAGAGGCCCGCAAGGGCGTAATACTTGTTCTCGCGATGCCGGTGCCCTTTGCCCGCCAGAAAGGCCAGAACCTGCGTCGCGGTCACCGCGTCGCAGGTGGCATCTCCGTTGGCATATCCGAGGAAGTGACGCAGGAGGTTTGCCCCGGTCGTGAACTTGGCTCCATGAGCCTGTCGCCAGAGGATATATTGCTCGATCACCTCGCGCAGCGTCATGCCAGGCCCTCCAGATCGAGAGCCGCCACCTCGCGAAGAGTCGCGAGATTGACCTTGGCGTAGATCGCGGTGGAGGATGGGTCGCGGTGCCCGAGAAAGTCCCCAATCACCTTCATCGACATGCCCTGATCCAGAAGATGCTGGGCTGCAGCGTGCCGTAAGGCATGAGTACCTCGTCGACCGGTGACGACGCCTATTCCTGCGAGACGATCACGGACGATCTTGCCGAGGGTCTTTCTGCCAACGGGTCGGATAGGCGCATACGATGTGAAGAAGAGGCTGCGCCCGAGACCGGTCGGACGGGCTTCCCGTATGTAGCGTAGAATGGCATTGCCGACGTTTGGTGAGAGCGGCCAAACATGGGTTCGTCCTGGCTTCGGGCAGCGAACGCGAATGATCTCGTTCTCCCAGTCCAGATCATCGAGCCGCAAGCCGACGACTTCCCCGGCCCGCAGCCCGTAAGTGACAAACAGCATCAGGATCGCACGGTCGCGCTTGTCGACCGGGCGATCCTCCTGAACAGAGGCCATCAGGCGCACGACATCCTCGCGCCTCAGGCCCTTCGGCACGGTCTCGTCCGCCATGAACCGGGGCGCCATGATCCCGGCAGCCAGCCCGGCTCGGCACCAGCCGCGCGCTTCGGCAAACAGGAAGAACGGCCTCAGACGTCGAGCGTAATCGTGTATCGTTCGGCGGCCCCAGGCCCCCCGCCTGTGCTCTGCCGCAACGGCATCGTCGATGTCGGCCATCTGAACGGCGTCCAGCGGCGTGCCTTTCCCTGCCAGCCAGAAGAAGAAGTGGTCGGCGGCGCGGCAGTAGTCTTGTATTGTCGCCGTGGAAAGGCCGCGCTCTTCGCGCAGCCACATCTCAAAGATCGCGACCTCTCTGTGATGCGCATGGTGCCCATGTTCGGGTTCGTCCAGCCATCCCAAGAAGCGCAGCCATTGGATTCCGTGACTGAGAAAGCGTGTTCTCGCCTTGGGTGACGCCGACCTGTCACACCTGCGTGCCTTCGGCTGCGACCAGACTGCGGTCACGGCCTCGATCCGCGAAAGGCGCACTCTGCTGCCTTCTTTCAGCTTCAGAAGGCGCACTACGCTCAATTGATCATTGGCGCATTTCCGCAAGGTCGATCGTCTTGCGCCTGTCTCCCTGAGATGAACGAGATATCGTTCGCGCTGTTCGACAAGTGGCGCTGCTCGATATCTCTCGGCGGTTCGGGGAAAGAAGATTTCTTCAAACATGATCGTGTCTCCATATCGATGGAAACGCGATCCTGCCGACAGCTTCCCGTCGGGAGATCATGTTGACCAACGGCCATCCCCGCCATCCACACAAAATGACCGTGCTGCCTAGTGCACAGAGGTTTTGACGAGTTGGCGGAACAACATTTCTGGGTCCCACGTCTGCGCTTGGTGAGAGTCAGTTTGTTTTCGATGGACCGCATGGGCCACGGGCCTGCGTAACGACTAGGCGATTTGATGGGCGCTGTACCTCAGATAGCTGCCGACTTGCGGCAACGCACAAGTCGGCAGCCCTGTCCAAAAGCTGAAGTCCCCGGCGTGTTCAACAGCCCGAGTTAAGCTAAGTCTCGGAGCAACGCCGCGGCCTCCCTCAGGTCGATTGTATCGAAGCCTTCGGTGAACCAATCGTAGACCGGCGCGAGAAGCTCACACGCCGCTCGCCCCTCGCCCTGATCACTCAACAGTCGGGCCATGCTCATCGCCGCCCGCAGCTCCCACGATTTTGCCTGCTGGGTGCGTGCAACCGCGAGCGCGCGTTCGAAATACACTCGCGCTTTCTCCTTGTCTACGTTGGGCGACAGCAATGCAATTTCGCCAGCCACGCGATTGAGCTCGGCGTCGAACATGGTTTCCTTGGTCGTTTCCACGGCTTTCATCGCATCCGAAATGCAACGCCAAGCGTTATCGCTTTGCCCGAGGCGCGCATAGGCCAATGCCAAGTTTAATAACCAGAAGGGCATGAGGACTGTTGCGCCTGTTGAACGCCAAGCGTCGAGGCCAGAGGTCATGACTTTAACCGTGTCCAAGGATTTGGTCGGTCAGGGCCAATACAGAGCCTCGATGCATCGTTCCCCACGCCTTCCATAGTGCGGCGCCCTTCGCGTCGGCTAAGGGGACGACTTCATCGGATAGCGCACTTGCTTGATCGTAGTTCCCGCACAGGATGTAGGTCAGCCCTGTAAGACATAGCGTAGCCATTAACGTGGCTGCTTGATCGATCTCGCGAGCTTCACCGACGGCGCGCTCCGCATCCGCCATCGCAGCTTCGGGATAGCCGAGTATCCACAGAGCCCACGACCTATAAAACAGGGTTGCCACACGGACATCTTGACCAAAACGCGTGGACAACGAATGGTGCACTACAGGATCGTAGAGAGCTTAATGCCTGATCAAGGTGCGCCAGGCCTCCACGGAATCCCCCGTGTAGATCAACGACGTCCCCACCAGGCGATGACCGACCAAAAGCGTGCCGGCCGCTCCTTGCTTCTCAGCCAGAGCCAAGAACTGCGCTGCATGCTCTCGCATCGCGTCCCCGTTGAATGCAAGATAGCTGGCGCTCCAGAAGCCATACAGCACGGAAAATAAGAGGAGGGGATCGTCCAGAGATTCTCCTGCGTGATTCAGCTTGTTCGATCAACAAGCGTGCGCGCTCCGCTGCTGCCGTGGTTTCCGGCGCCGCAAAGCCTTTGATATGCATGAGTGGCGTTATGAGTTCGACTTGAAGCTTGATCTCTTCGCGACGCAGCGCTGGCGTGCCGGGCAGTGTCGCAATTTGGGCAAGAGCGCGGGCCAACTGCTCCGACGCCTCAACCAGTGCGGAGCGCGCCAGCGACCGTTGTCCAGCCTTGCCCCAAAGGCGCGCCGCCTTTTCGATCAGGCCTGCCTCGGTAAAGTGACGTGCCAGTAGTTCGGGTTGGGTTTCGGCGACTTCCTCGAACTGGCTTTCCAGAGTTTCGGCGATGCGGGCATGAAGCTTGCGTCGCGGCTCGCGCAGCAGGGTGCCGTAGGCTGCGTCCTGCACCAGGGCGTGCTTGAAGAGATAGGTCGCGTTAGGCGACACGCCCTGCCGAAATAGCAAGCCTGCAGCAACGAGTCGATCGAGGACGATTCCAGCTCCCCGTGCAACACCGCCACCAGCAGGGCATGAGAGAACTCCCTCCCGATCACGGCCCCAATCTGCGCGACTTCTTTGGCCGATCCGAGCCGATCGAGCCGCGCCATCAGTGAGGCGTGCAAGCTTGCAGGGACCGCCATGGCAGGCGATGGAACTGCGGCAAGCGCCCGCTCAGCCGCCGTCTCGCTGCCTGCCTCCAGCACCGCCTTGGTCATTTCCTCGATGAACAGTGGAATCCCGTCGGTGCGTTCGAGGATGTCCCGCCGGATGTTCTCCGGAAGAAACGTGTTGCCGACGAGCCGGTCGATGATTGCGCCGGTGTCGCGTTCCGTAAGCCGGTTAAGCGTCAGGGCGGTCACATGTGGCCGCCCGATCCAGCGCGGCTCAAATTCTGGCCGGAAGGTCACGACGAGCAGCACGCGCAACGCCTGAATCGCGGCCAACGATCCGATCGAACAGTTCGAGGCTTGTCGGATCGGCCCAATGCGCATCCTCGAAGATCATGAGTACCGGATTAGAACGCGCGAGGGCCTGCATTTGCAAAATGAGCGTTTCGAGCGTTCTTTGGCGGCGTTGTTCCGGAGTGAGGTCAAGTGTGGAATAGCGTCCGTCATTGGGAAGCGACAGCAGCTCGGCGAATAGCGCGCCGTCCTCGTTTGAAGTCGCGGTCGGAGCAAGCAGCGCGTCGAGCTTGTCGAGCTTTGCTTGAATGCTGTCGTCGCGCGCCATTCCGGCGGAACGTTCAATACGGCTGATGATCGGGTAAAGCGCGCTGACGGTATGTTGCGGCGAGCAGAAATAGCGTAGGCGAGTGTGCGGCTCGGGGGCGAGGCGCTCCAGAAGCGCGGCCGTGAGCCGCGATTTGCCGATCCCTGGCTCGCCGGAAAGGAGCACCACCTGGCCCTCGCCGGCTTTTGCCTTCGACCAGCGCCGCATCAACAATTCATTTTCTTCTTCCCGTCCGACGAGGGCGGTTAGGAGGGTGGTATGCATCGCCTCGAAACGGCTGGCCACCGGCCTCGCCCCCAACACGGCCCAGGCGCGAACCGGCCCGGGGATGCCCTTGAGGTTCGTTGGCCCGAGGCCCTCGAACTCGAAGAGATTGCCGAGCAGCTTGCGCGTTGCGTCGGCAATGACCACCATGTTCGGCTGGGCGAGTCCTTGCAGGCGCGCAGCGAGGTTCGGGGTCTCGCCGACAATGCCACGCTCCTGCGACTCCCCCGACCCGATCAGGTCGCCAACAACAACCAGTCCGGTCGCAATGCCGACACGGGTTTGCAGAGAGGCTCGCATCTTGAGCTCAGTCACTGCACCGATCAGTTCCAGTCCCGCCCGCACCGCCCGGTCAGCGTCGTCCTCATGTGCTTGAGGATAAGCAGTACGACGAACGAGTAGACGAAGAC
>CAVZQX010000021.1:0-13432 GCA_963777475.1 uncultured Alphaproteobacteria bacterium | reverse complement strand
TATATTGCTCGGCTGATCCTGCTGACAGCGGGAAGCGAGCCGAAACTGGCCGAATTGTTCGCCCACGCCGAGCTCAGGCGCACTGGCTGCGCGGCGCAGAGCAGGTCAGGCGCCGCGGCGGACTGGGTGACATCGGCGGAAAACCCTCAGCTGCGCGGCCCGCTCTGATCACCCCGGTCAAGGCGCTGGTTTTCATGCAACTTTTTCGCTCAACCTCGCATTATATGCATGGGTGTGGCCGGATTGACCTAGTGGCGCCCTATTGGGCCCGGATAACGTAGTCTCCAAATCGGATATGGTGGCCGCCGGTATCTTGAGACGGCCCAAGGATCGAGTTCAAGGATCGAGGACGTAATGACCCCCACATTCGCTGCCGTGAACAAAATTGCGCTGCTGATCGCGGCTGGCGCCTTTGCGGCGGTTCTCTGCAACATCGGCGCGGCCAGCGCGCAGTCGCCCAAGCGACACTATGACGACGGCCATCCCAATTACGGGCCAGGCGGATCCAACGTCTCCTACATGCAGGGGCCGCACACCCGCATCTATGTCAGCAAGCGCTCCTGGCTCGACGGCGGCACCGAAGTCCTGCCCGCCGATCGCAAGTTCACCGACTACGCCTTCCCGCCGTCGCAACCCTTTAACCAGCAACTCAACAACCGCTCGCTCGAGCGCCAGCCGCTCAACCCGCCGTCGGACATGGGCGGGTTCAACCGACGCGGTTCCCGCTGTATTGATCGCGAGCTGGAGCAGCACAACGGTGTCGTTCTGGCGAAGCCGGGACGACGTGGATGGAGTGTGCGCACACCATTCCCGATTTGGTTTTCAAACAGCACGCGCGAAGCGTCTTGAATTACCTCGCCCCGCTCTTCGCGGGGAGAGGCGAAGGAACCTGGTCGCGGGCCGTTCACTCCGCTGTCGTCGCCCGCCACCGGTCCGGCCTCCGGCCGGCCGGATGACAGGCTCCGGCGGGCGACCCAGTATTCCAGAGACAGCGCGGCAAGACCGAGAGGCCGCGGCGTACTGGATACCCGCATGCGCGGGTATGACGATGGGAGGGAATGGCGCGAGTTTTTCAAACAGCCAATTCGAGACACACCGCCGCATTCTCGCGGCACGATGCGTCCGAGTTTTGCTAAACGATTGCGCCATCAGGAAATCAGAGGGCGCGGGGAATGCCGGGTGCCCAATGCACCCGCAGCCTCGTGTGCGCTTTGTAGTGGGAGTATGCACACGAGTATTCACAGCGGAGGCACCGGAAACATCCGGCATTCCCCACGCAATGGTTTTAACGGTAGAGTAGGAGTGTGGCGCAGTGAACGTTAGGCTTGGCGTATCTGTTTTCCGCCCCTTTCGTCTGGCGGTGCCTGAACGGCTTAGCCGTGATCCCTGTTTCCACACTCCCCTCATCGAACCGGACTGGCGCGTTTGGCGCATCCGGCTCTCGGGCAAGCGCTCATGCCTTCGCCCACGGCAGGTTACGCGTCAGCCCCGGCAGCCGGACCAGTTTCAGCGTCTCGTAGAGGTACTGGTTGGGGAAGCGTTTGAACCCTTGGCTTTGGACCCGGTGCTTGCTGCATAACCACTGGCGCAGCCGATGGTTGGTGTGGGCATCGACCACCTGATAGGCCTTGGAGACCGGTCCGAGGTGGAAGTAGTTCGCCCATCCGGTGAGTTTGGAGTTGAGTTTCTTCACCAGTTTCTCGGCTGATAGCGTCGTCGTGTGCTGCCCGGTCTCGTCCCGGATCGCGTCGCAGATTCGCTTGATGCTCTTCTTCGATGGCCTCGAGTTGAGATGGGCCTTCCCGGTTTTGCGGGAGTAACACCGTCCGAACGTATAACCCAGGAAGTCGAAGCTTTCTTCCGGTACACGGCAAATTCGGGTCTTGTCTTCGTTGACCTCCAGTTGCAGTTTCTTGATCACCTCTCGCATCGTCTGCATGGCGATCTCGGCCGTACCCTTGCAGCAGATCACCAGGTCGTCGGCGTAGTTGACGATGACGGCTCTCAGCCGTTGCCGCGTGCCCGATTGTTTCCACCACAACACCAGCCGTCGCATGTACAGGTTCGACAGTAGCGGGGAGATCGGGGAGCCCTGCGGTATGCCGCGATGCTCGTCCCGATTGCGCGTGGTTCGATATTTGCGTCCGCGATCGTCCGTCTCTTCCACCGGCGCCTCGATCCACACCTTGATCAGGTGCAGGATTTGCCGGTCGGTGATCCGGCGCGCCACCGATTTCATCAGTGGTCCGTGCGGAATCTCATCGAAGTAGCCACGCAGATCGGCGTCGACCACGGCCGTGTGCCCGAAGTTGATCAGGCGGTTGACGGCCTCCACCGCATCCAGCGCATTCTTGCCGGCGCGGTACGCGTATTGCTCGGGCTGCAGGTCGGCTTCGAAGATGGGCTCTAACACCAACATCGCCGCCGTCTGAACAACCCGGTCGCGTATCGTCGCGATCCCCAGAGGTCGCATTTTCTTGCTGTTCGGTTTCGGAATGTAGACCCGTCTGACCGCTTGCGGTCGATAAGTCTTGTCCCTGAGTTCTTGCGCCAGTTCCCCGAGCCATGGGTTCCAGTCGGTGTCGATGTCCGGGGTCTCGCGACCCTCGGAGTCCCGATCTTGGCTTCCATACGCTTCGATGTCGTCGAACGTCTGGCCGTCCACTCCAGCTGCGCCGCCATTGGCTTTGCATCTGGCATAGGCGAAGCTCAGAACATCCGCGCGGTACACCTTGTCATACAGAAGATAGAACCTGAACTCGGGTTCTGCCTTCGCTTTCGCATGTAATGAAGTCTGCAGCTTCCGGACACTTGGTGGAGTTTCCAGGTTTCCCAATCTCCCCTCCTTCACCACTTTCCACATCGACTTGAACGAGGGCTCCTTCCCTCTGCCGGCATTACCCGGCTTCCTCGGTACTACGAGCCCATCCAACTCCCCGCCGCGCCCGGTCTGACCTTCACAGGCCTCCGGTTGGTCCCTCGCTCAGGACCACGCGATGGGGTCTCCCGTGTTGCTACAGTTCTCGTTGTGTACGTGCCGTCGTCACTACCCCGGTGGAGCTGCTGGGTGCCTGTCGCTCTCTTCCCCAGCAATGCCAGCTTTCCCTGTATAAGCGCCAGGTCAGCCTCCACATCGAGCTTTTCGAGGCCTGCTCAACGTTTACTCGCGTTACAGCCCGCACACTCGCGGAGTCACTTAATGACCCTTTCCATCGGAGGCTTCAGCCGGCTCGTTACCTTCCCCACTGCTCCGATTGCTACCGGCCGGAGCGACCCTTGCCGGGAGGGACTTACACCCTCTCGAGAACCGTGCCTTTCCACGGCACACGCTTATCGCAGCTCACCGAGATAGCCTATGATTGCGGAACGTTCTGTATCGTTGGCGTCGCCGACGTAGTCCATCGCGGTTCCCGAACTGAACTCGCGGGGCGCTTTGAGGAACAGATCTAGTCGCCCTTCAGTCCACACTCCTCCCAATAGACGAAAGGCGGGCGAGTAATTCGGGTAGCCGCTGAGCGAGGCGACCCCACGACCGACGATGCCGAACAGATTCGGGCCGATCTTGTTGCCACCGACCGGCGTCAACTCGTGGCAGCCGCTGCACTTCTCAGCGAACAAGGCCTCCCCGGATTTGTCGTCCTTGGGGCGCAGAGAATGCAGCTGGTCGCCGTCGGTCACAATAATGATGCGACCGTCATGACCCTCAATGAGATCGCGTATTCGACTCCCCAGCTAAATCGGCTCGAGATAGGCGACATGGCCCTCTCGGATCCGCGTACGAAATAACGTTTGAGCTCTGAGTGACCCGATCAACAGATCGCCGCGCCATTGCGGAAACAACTCGCCTTCAACTGCCAACAGGTTTGAAACTCCTATCGACGGGACCCAGGCAAATACCGGCCTCTGATAGCCCTGCTCCGCTTCGGGCTTGTTTAGAGGCCACGAAAATGAACCATAATCCGTTCCGTATGTTGCGTAGGGCCAGCCGTAGTTCTTTCCACGCACCAATTGATTGAGTTCGTCACCACCCTGGGGGCCGTGCTCGGTAGACCATACGGTCCCCGACTGATCAATGAAGAGGCCTTGTGGGTTTCGGTGACCGAGCGTGAAGAGCGTTGCGCGGCCATCTGCAATGTTGATAGCGATCGTCTTACCGTACGAAGTGGCAGGATCCTGCGCTGGCGTTTCCAACGAGGCGACACCGTCGAAGCCGAAATCACCGACGGTGAGCAACACTGTTTGCGGGTCAAGGAGCGCCATTCGGCCCCCGCCGAACTGGCCCATGAACGAGATGCCGCGGCGTCGCCCCTCGCCGCGGATTGGCAGACACGGTGTCGTCTCGTAAAGGGTCCTCCATCCAGGGCCAGCAGCGCCGCGAAGCATTGCAGCACGATCCAATTCCAGCATCGATAGCCGCTCGACCCAACAATTCTGGTCGGCTTTCCAGTAGGCGTGTGAGACGAACACGCGGACGTCGGATCCGATCTCCTGCGTCAGCAAAGCATAGGTACGAAACCATTCGGTATGGACAACCTCGCGTCCCGACCCGATCTTCTGATTTTCCGGGACTGTCCCCTCGCCCGACGAAACCTCCCACGGACGTCCGGCTGCCGCAGCAAACTCATCACCGTTGATAGGCACCCGATACGGCAGTGGCGTGACCGTCAGGCGATCTGTGTCGGCCTCCCAACCGAATACGTAGAGATGACCATTACCACTCAACCTCAGATAACTGTTGCCGATGCGCGCCAATCCTCCGCCAACTATCACGGATTTCGGAAACACTCCTGAATAAGTCTCGATGTTAAGATTATAGTACTCGGTCTTGATCAGCGCCGCGGTGCGCTGCGGCACCGGCCGCGACGATGCCAGGAACGGAACAGCCACTCCCGCAGCGAGTAACGCGACAAACGCCATAGCCCGATACTTGCGCGAGGCTCCGACTAAGTAGGGTGCCGGAATAAGCGCCATGGCGTAGGAGAACGCGGCGATCGTGGTGGCGCGCGAAAACTCGGTCCTGGTTACGATGAAGCCGAAGAATACCGCGCCGAAATTAGCGATCGTAAATACGGTCGTCAGCCACAGGGCCCGCCAACGATCTGCAGCCCTGAGACGCACAGCAATACCAGTACTGACCACAAACGCCGTTGCAAGGCACACGAAGGCGAGCAAATCAGAATGCTGCAGTCGCCACAGCGGCAAGCCGAATTTCCACGTTGGCAAAAGCAAAAAGATACACACAGACGTGGCGTACCACGCTGCAAGTTGTCGCAATGACCATGGCTCGCGTGATTTCACTTCGGACCACTTCCAAATATGCGCGCGTTGCCGCGCTAAAAACCCATCTTAACTTAGTGTCAATTAGCGTGCAATTGCGGCCTGAAATACAGTTAACGGTCGCGCATAACTCCACAGCGCTCCAAATCGGCAGACGCACCGAAGCTTGTTAGATACAGTCCGATCGGAATGTTGCGCCGGCGACCTACCCAAAACGCCAAAGAATTTACCTCATAGCTGGAGAACCATACCCGATGCACCAGAAGAAGTCCGACATACACGACATATCCTTGATGAGATACCCTATTGCCCGTAGTGCGAATTGCCCCGACGTGGCCTAGACGTGCTGGAAAGGCGATCTAGCCCCGATTGTTCTCACCACACGGAGCCGAAAGATCGAATATCATTTTTCCCCCGTTGGGGCTGTGTTCCCAGAATGGCCAACATACGAATCCAGGATAAATGGTGCAAGATAGGTAGATCCCTCAACTGTTAAGTGCCCAGAGTCAAATTGGAGGGGGGCATCGCTCACTAGGACTTTGCACAGTGGGTTGCAGAGAAGATCCAGCAAGGACAAATATTCAATTTTCGACTTAGCCATCTGATGCGAGAACGATCGATCAATCTGTTCAATGTCCGGGGATCGAAAACTGTTAGCATATTCTTGTTCGCTGCCCTCCGCCGATTGCGCTAGAAGCATAGGAAGTGGGCGCCGATATTCAGGTGTCGGACCGACAACCAACACCCTATCCGTCATCAAGCTGATGGCTGCTGCCGTTAGAGCCACGTCTTCAGCATCAGCTTCTTCCCAGCGAGCCGACAAAATCACCATGTTAACGCGGTTGTTTGGCAGGAATTTATGAAAGACATAATTGATGAGTTTGGTACAGCGAGCGGCACCGATCGCATTTAGAGACGGCCGACATCCCGATGCCGTTGCCTGGAGAAAATTCACATTGGGAAACGCTGAGTTTAGTCCAGGCCAAAGATCGGCTGCATGGCTATCTCCCAAAATCAAAACATTTGGAACCCCTGCTTTAATAGTCAGACATCGGTCCGCATCAAAAAAACGCAAGTCGTCGTGCTTCGTTGTTAGAAAGCAGCTGCCTTCTCTCATTAGACCTGGCCAATCTCAAATCATAAAATCGACCAGCATATCGCGTCGCGAACTCTCAAATGGCACCGTTGCGCCAATCGTTGTGACGACTGACACCGCAATCATCAGCAGTCCGCCCATGCACAAGGTTGCTTTAGAACCGAGCAAATGAGGTTTGCGCCGGAACGGCCTCTCAACGAACTGCCATGTGAGCGCAGCCATAACGATACAGAACGCAACCAGCCCGAGTTTCTCAACCCTATTTGGCTCTCGAAAGTATTTGTAGAATACAATCACAGGCCAATGCCAAAGGTAAAGTGAATAGGAGATAAGGCCGATGAAGCGAAACGGCCATGACCCCAGGATTTGGCTTACTTTCGTGCGAGTTGAGGAGCTGGAATAGATAATTGAAGCCGCTCCAGCACAAGCTGGAACAGCGGCGAACCCAGGAAATGCAATGGTGTCGTGGAGGAATAGAACGCTTCCAGCAATCAAACCTAATCCGACAACAGCAACAATCTCAGCGATGCGTAAATCTGCTATTGGCGGCAGGGTACTGTTTGCGAGAAGCGCGCCGACCATCAATTCCCACGCGCGGGATTGCACTAGGTAAAACGCGCCACTTATATCTGTTTTGACTAACCATGCAGAATACAGCAAGCTGCCGGCTGTTATCGTGAGAATGGATGCAGTCCGCACAATTGGAGGCAAACGGCGCACTGCAAACACAAAAATCGGAAACAATACATAGAATTGTTCCTCGACCGACAGAGACCAAGTATGAAGCAAGGGATTTAGTGCAGCAGCTTCGTCGAAATATCCGTAAGTTTTGTAAAACAATATATTGGACACGAACAAAGCTGACGACGTCAGACTCCTTGCGGTGAGCGTCGCTAACGATTGAAGTCTCAAGAAATAGGTCGCAGCAATGCAACAGACGAAGATCAAAAAGAGAGCTGGAAAAATTCGCCGCATCCTGCGATCATAAAAATCAATCACGCTATATTTGTTCGAGCTAATATCGTCATAAATAATTTTTGTGATTAGAAAGCCTGAGATAACAAAGAAAACGTCGACACCGACGAAACCGCCTGGGGCTATTGTTCGTAAGTCAAAGTGAAAAGCGACAACGGTTAGAACTGCAATAGCTCTAAGTCCATCAATATCGTTGCGATAGACCACTAACGCCCCGCACATACGGTGGCTCGACGAGAGCCGCCGGTTGCTTTCAAAACCCGCTTCTTGTTCATGGCGAGTTGGTCCCGCTTGTCTGAATAGACGCTCGACGTCAATAAGTGGATCTCTGCCGTGGTTACTGATCAGCGCGCATCGAATACTATTGGCCTGTACTACGATGCCGCCGTTAAAGCCAATATTTGCGATATGATCTTAAATTGCATGCGTCTAGAGGCGTTGACGCTCACTGGGGGACTGGACCACTAGGAAATCCTTATGAATCGGGCAAAAAACAGGCTCGTCAACATGACAACTGCTACCACGGTTGCTACCACCAAGCAATTACATCACCACAGGTTTTTCTACCGCCAGCTCTCGCTGCTTCCAAGTTACGAATGCTACATATTTACCGACGGCTTTCCAGTCCACCGGACGCAAGTATTCGCTTGTCGAGAACAATGATGCCCGTGACGTGAAAACCCAAATCGAGAGCACTCGGTTCGTGGCCGGAATCCAGGTCCATAGCGAAAAGCTTGCCTGTTTCAGTGCCCACACAAGCGCAATCTTGAGCTAAGCCGGCAATCGCCCTGTATTCCGTACTGTTAGCGCGCCGATTAGTCGGGTAAAAATGCGTTGGGCCAAATTTAGTGTGAGCAATGTTGTCGTGCCGATCATGGTCTCATAGACAATATCGAAATCGCTAGTCAGAAAAATTGAACGCGTTAGTCGTCGGGTCTTCTTCAGTCGGACCCATGGTCGCGAAGGCTTTTTTTGCGTCGTGGCCATGGCTCTTCGCGATCAATGTAACCTTTGGACTCCGGCCTCGCGCTCGTCCGGTTCGCGTTTTCGGAGACGGCTCGATCCGCCCGCAGCGCTCTCGCAGCAACTTTTGCCCTTCTCATCGTCGGTCTCGGCAAAGCCGCTCATGCGGCACCGTAGCCGCGCATGCTGGCGGAGCGGGCGGGTTCGATTTTCTGTGGCGCTGTCTTGCTGCGCCGTCAGGCCGGCCATCCAGCGGCTATGCTGGCGGCCGGTCTCCCAAAGCGCGCCCTCTTCGCCCGATCGGCCGTGACTGCTGTATGTTCGTGCGCGGCGCAAGGCCTCGGCTTCGCGTCGCTTCCCTTTCTGTTTGAGCATGCCCTCCGGGCCATAACATTCGCCAGACGATCGAGCCAAGTGAAAAACGATAGGTCGCCCCTTGCGAAGGACCATCAACCTGGCCAATGCCTGCGGGCGGTAAGCACTTATTTTATTCTTGTCTCGGCCGCGATCAGCTGCTTACCCTCTGCGGTCCCGATCGTCAGCTGTACCCGTTCGCCACTGAGGCCTGCAGGAATCGTCGCGGAAATGCGATTTCCGTTTTTCGGGTCGGCTTTCACGGCGTCGTCGAACAATACCGCGTCGCCACGTTTCAACGTTACGCGCAATGGCGTCGCCGGTTCGATGCTGAAGAACTGAAGATTTACGCTCGCGCCCTCGGCCTCCAGATTGACGAGGATTTTCTCGTTCGCATGCGTCACGTTGCTCATGCCGACGGTCGGGCTGTAGGTTTCCGGAATTGACACTTCGCCCAGTGCGGGAAAGTTGGCGCTTTGGAAAAACTGGTCCGACACGCCCGCCCACAATTCGATGTAAGGCCGCGTTCGTTCGGGTCCTTGCGTGCGTCGGTTTCGTTCGTGAACGACGGAAATCCCCACGTCCACATTTTCAAGCCCGGCGTGACCGTATTGTCGGCGATGCGGATGATCCCCTCTTCGTTATCATGATTGATCACGCCCCAGAAATTCCCGCCGCCCATATCGGGTGCCGCGTACGCGATGCCCATCGTCGGCCAGTTCCTGAAGTAGCGCAGTTTTTCGAAACGGCTCTGGCCCGCACCTAAGCTCTTGTCGCCAACGGACAGATTTGCCGACCAGCCGGGTGTGCTGTAGGCCTGGATCGGCGCGATGATTTCGGCGCCGCCGGTCGTTTTGGGATTTTTCGGGTCCGATCCCGGCGCGAGCGTCGTGCAGGTCCAGTACTCGTAGTCGATCGACTTGTCTTGCGGATTTTTCAGCACCACGCGCGTATCGAGCGCGGCGCGATCGGCTTTCAGCGTAATGTAGGTAGTCGCTTCGATGCCCGTCGAGCCCGACCTGAACCTCCTCGGCGCCGCAGAATATGCGAAATCGTCCTTCAGCGACATCGACACCGTCACTTCGGCGGAGCTCTCCTTCACCACCTTGAAATCCCACGGCTTCAGCCACGTCTTGCCGTGTTCGGCATCCGGAAACGTGGGGAAGATGCCGCCATATACCATCATCCAGTCGTAATAAAAAATGTCACCCTTGATCCCGAAAGGCACGCCTACTTCCATGCGATAAAGTTGTTCGTGGCCGGTCGGCTTGTAAATGATGGAAAGAATGCGTCCACCGAACTCGGGCAAGAGCGTCACCTTCAGATAACGATTCTCGAGAACGTAGGCCTTGAACGTGTGATCGACGATGGTCTTCATGTCGAGCGACCCGTTGACGAACCCGTTCTCTGCATCGGTCGCGTACTTGACGGTGCTCCACTCAATCGTCGACTTGCTGAGAGACACGCTGTCGGGCACCGGCGACGGCCGCATGCCCGACGGCATGAAACGCACATACCGCCGAAAGTACTGCAGCCGCGAAACGGACGCGCCTAAGCGAGGGACCGTGAATTACCATTTACGTCGCCTTCGAATGAGCGGGAGCGACAATTCTAGTACCCTCGACGCGCCCCTTGCGAGGATGCTATCTCAGTGCGCTAGGCGTGTCGCGAACAGTCTGGAGCGAGCCCGCAAATCCTCGTGACCGCCACTTCCGGAATTGGCCAATAGAGCCGTTTTGACCAACCGGTTGACCATTTTCAGTCTGCACCGACAGCCAGACAATCTAAGCGTCCGTCGGCGTATCTCAAACGTGCCCAAGGCTGTTATCGTGCTTTCGATCTGAATTCGGAGAGACGCAATTGAGGCAGTTCTTCAATTGATGTATCTCGTTTGCGCGGGCTCAACGCGATTGCCGTTGGAAAAAGATTGAGCTGCTCGCGGAAGCTGACGGCTGGCGAGGGCTCGCTAACGGCGCGCGACGGTCGAGCAACGACAGAAACCGCCAGCAGGCCGATTTGCAATTGCACCCGAATTTTTTGAGGAAGTGGCGTCGATCGGGGATCATAAAGCTGGCCGGTTGGCGGCTAAACCCTTGAGCGGAAGGTTGCAGCCGAGGTCGCGAGGAGGCATTCAGTGCGAATACCGTTTAGCTTAACAAGCGAATTCAGCGACAATAGTAGTTTACGCTGGTAAATTTCGATGCACTTTGCGAAGTGCGTCAAATCCACGAATAGAAAGTCGGAAGACCATGCGGATTGCCATGATTGGCACGGGCTATGTGGGGCTGGTTTCCGGCGCCTGCTTTGCCGATTTCGGCCACCAGGTCACCTGCGTGGACAAGGACGGCGACAAGATCGCAAGCCTTGCGCCGCGGCGAAATCCCGATCTTCGAGCCCGGCCTCGATGCGCTGGTCGCCGCCAATGTCAAGGCCGGGCGGCTCGATTTCGCCACCGATCTTACGGCGCCGGTCGCGGAGGCCGACGCGGTGTTCATCGCCGTCGGCACGCCGTCGCGGCGCGGCGACGGCCATGCCGATCTGAGCTTATGTCTACGCCGCCGCGCGCGAGATCGCCGCGCGCGCTCTCCGGCTTCACCGTGGTGGTCACCAAATCGACCGTGCCGGTCGGCACCGGCGACGAGGTCGAGCGGCTGATCCGCGAAGCCAATCCGTCCGCCGACGTGGTGATCGCCTCCAATCCGGAATTCCTGCGCGAGGGCGCGGCGATCCGCGACTTCAAGTTTCCGGACCGCATCGTGGTCGGCACCTCCGACGAGCGCGCGCGCAAGGTGCTCGGCGATATCTACCGGCCGCTGTCGCTCAACCAGGCGCCGCTGATGTTTACCGCGCGGCGCACCGCCGAACTGATCAAATACGCCGCCAATGCCTTCCTCGCCACCAAGATCACCTTCATCAACGAGATCGCCGATCTCGCGGAGAAAGTCGGCGCCGACGTGCAGGAAGTCGCGCGCGGCATCGGGCTCGACAACCGCATCGGCTCGAAATTCCTGCATGCCGGTCCGGGCTTCGGCGGCTCCTGTTTCCCGAAGGACACCCGCGCGCTGGTGAAGATCGCGCTCGATCATGACGTGCAGCTGCGCATCGTCGAGGCGGTGCTTGGCGGTCAACGACAACCGCAAGCGCGCGATGGCCCGCAAGGTCGCCGCCGCCGCCGGCGGCAGCCTGCGCGGCAAGACCGTCGCCGTGC
Organism: uncultured Alphaproteobacteria bacterium; assembly: GCA_963777475.1. Lineage (GTDB taxonomy): Bacteria > Pseudomonadota > Alphaproteobacteria > Rhizobiales > Xanthobacteraceae > Bradyrhizobium. The sequence goes on along the minus strand of CAVZQX010000021.1, from coordinate 1,559 downwards.
TCGGCCTCACCTTCAAGCCCGATACCGACGACATGCGCGAGGCGCCGTCGATTCCGCTGGTGACCGGCCTGCTCGACATGGGCGCCAAGGTGCGCGCGCACGATCCGGTCGGCATGGAGCAGGCGCGCCGCGAACTGCCCGATATCGAATATTGCGACGATCCTTACGAATGCGCGCGCGGTGCCGACGTCATGGTCATCGTGACAGAGTGGACGCAATTTCGGGCGCTTGATTTGGCTCGCCTAAAGAAGGAAATGGCAGGATCGATCGTTATCGACCTCCGTAATATTTACAACCCGCAGGAGATGGAGGTTTGCGGCTTCATCTATGAGGGCGTTGGCCGCGGAGCCAATTATCGTTGATTTCGCTTCAGGCGGATCAGGTCAGACATTTCAAATGATCCGGTCGACGTATTGTCCGGGGTGCGCGGATTTGCCACTGACAAAGCCGATCCCATACCCCGAAACTTGCCCACCCATCCGCCTCCACTTCCTCCACGACCCCCTCTTCCTCCATGACCATGTCCACCATGCCCACCATGTCCACCATGTCCACCATGTCCACCTGCGGAGCTTGACATTTCAGTATCTCCTGAACCACCTCCACCCAGACTCCTCCACGATTCTGAGCGCCGAAGTCCCGCTGGCGGAGATGTTCGGCTACGCGACGGCGATCCGTTCGCTGTCCAAAGGCCGCGCGGCGTATTCGATGGAGCCGTTCCGCTTTGAGCCGGTGCCCAACAGCATCGTCGCAGGCATCCTGGACACCGCCAAAGGCAAGCCGGCCGCCCGCGCCTGAACCGCATATTGCTCCGGCGTAGGCACCAACGCGTTAGCGCAGCCTTCGCTCTCAGAACGCCGTCCCCGCTGCCAGATCGTAATCAGCGTGCCGGCCATTATGCCCGAATGTCCGCTTTGACACGTCAGATGAGGTGCGCGGGCCAAAGCGCGGGTAAAGCTACCCTCAAGCCACCTGCAAGCCATTTGATTGGGAGATGCTCTGGTATTGTGCCGGTGTTGCGAGCCTTTTGCTCCCTTGGGTATCCCTTGGGTATCCCTTGGGTAGCCATTGTCCTCCGGAGGGGACTTTGACAGCATTTTGGGCGCTCGACCGAGCCCCCTTCGCAGCCCCTGAAGAATGCGCTGACGGTCTTGGGCCGCCGCCCATGGGCCAACTTTGGACTTTAAACTTCGGGCTATGGGCAGTAGCTTGCGCTCGTGGTTCTGGAGTTCACCAAGATGAACGGCGCGGGGAATGACTTCGTGCTCATTGACAACCGGCTTTGCACCAAGTCACCCGATTGCGCGCGTTGCCCATTGCGCGCCGATTGTCCCATGGCCAAAAAATTCCTCGCGGGCAAAATCCGCATTCCCAAACGCAGCGTGAAAAAAGCCATTGAATCCAAGCACCGCGACAAGCCGCACCCCGATCGCATTTTCCGCGGACGCATTTTGAAACTTGCGCGCGAGGAACCGAATATTCGCGTCGAAGCCGTTGGTCCGCGCGTAGATGCGACGTTCAACCGCAAACTTGATCTGAACTGGCTGCGCGCCATGATT
>CAVZQX010000020.1:0-318758 GCA_963777475.1 uncultured Alphaproteobacteria bacterium | reverse complement strand
TTCCCTGCGAGGGCGCTTGGGGCTCATGATCAAGAAAAGCCACGTTGCACTCACCGGGATGCTGCCGCGCTAAAGGCCGCGATCGTCCGCTGCTCTGCGGGCGGCGGAGCAACCTCGGATCCGACCGCAAGTCGCGGCACCCTTGATGCGGGCGTGTTGTCGAGCCGGGTTGGCGCGCCGGCCGCAACGGCTCCTCAACCAGTTGGAAATAAAAAGCAGGGCGCGACCGGCATCACCACGGTCGCGCTGCGTTTCTATATTTGTCCGTCACAAGCCGCTGTTGGCTTCTAACAGCTTGTTAGCTCTGCTATAATTCCAAGATCATATTTCGCAGTGGTCTACGGAAGTTCGCGGGCGTTCGTCGCAATCCGCGATCAATGATGGGGTGGATAGGGGGGCGGACATGGCCAAAAGACAGTTGCATAAGCTCTCCGCTCGAGAAGCGGAGACAATCACTGAGCCCGGACGCCACAGTGATGGTGGGGGACTTTACCCGCGATCGAGATAGAAGCGCACGGGCGGCGTCAATGGATCTTCATGTATCGTGTGCGCGGCACAAGCAAGCGCAGAGAGATTGGCCTTGGCCCGGCCAAGGGGAGGGGCAAGCACGGCTTGTCGCTCATGCCACGTCACGAGCATGGGCTCATGCAGCGAGTGCTTCCTTGATCAACGCGCCCGCCTGCTTCAGCTTGGCAGCTCGCCGATCATGATCGGCACGCAATTCGACAAGGCGTTCCTTGATCCGAGCTTTGGTTTTCTGCGATTGGCCTTCGCAATCTGATCATTCAGTGCGCTGATTTTGGCGTTGGTGTCCTTCTCCAGCTTTTGCAACTTCGTCTGCGCCTGGTTGGACAATTCGTCGAGCTTCGCCCTAACCTCGTTGATCCGTTTCTGGAGCTTTGCTTTTGCCTCCGCGCCTGACTGAGCCATTTCAGCTTTCAATTGCGCAAGCTCTGCCTTGCGCGCAGCAGTCACCTTTGCAATTTCAGCTTCCTCGAAGTCGGAACGCCACTCGCGCACGACGGAGCCGCCAATAGCCTCCATGCGCGTGTTGAGCGGCGTAACCCAATCCTCATCGACCTCAGCTATCACCGCCGCCTTGCCCGGCGCCAACTCACGGGAGACCTTGTCAAGAAAATCCGCGCCGACGCCGATGTTGAGAAGGTCGCTGATGCTGCCAAGCAGCATGCCGGTGGTCAGGCCGACAACAACGCCAGCCGGCCCGCCGAGGAGCCCGACCAGCGCACCGACCAGACTACCGACCGCCGTGCCAGCCAGTTCGTCCGGCCCCTCCTTTACCGACAGCTTGCCGCCGGCATCTTTGGTGACGACGGCCATTCCATAGAGCGTGATGTTGCCCTCTGAATGAAGCTCCTTCAAAGCGCGCGTACCTTCATACGCGTTCGCCTCGCTATCGAATGTGGTTACGACAAATTTGCTCATGATTTCCAGCCTTTCGGTTAAGTGGACCTGAATGGTCAGAAAGCGCCGTCCTGGTATCAGAGCAGGACGAAACTGCGATCGCGCACCAGCGCGACTTGTGGATATGTAAGGAAATCTAACGCCTCGTCAGCGCCAGAGTCCCCAATCCATCGCTGAGTTCTTATGAGAAAATCTTAGAAACCCTGTTTGAGCGACCGAAAAGCAGGAGCAATCCAGTAAGAAACATCTTCTGGGAAGATGGGCTGCGGCCCGTGTTGACCAAACATAGACGATGCTTTCAGGAGAATGTTGGTGGTGAACAATCTCAGCTCTCGCTCGGCGGAACCCCTGCGCACTGAGATGTCAGACGCAGAGATCGATGTCGGCCTGCGCCGGTTCCTGCTCAGCGTGTACAATTACATGGCGTCGGGGCTCGCGCTCACTGGCATCGTCGCTTCTGCGGCCGCAGCGTCTGGACTTTACGCCTCGCTCGTCAAAACGCCGCCGCTGCTATGGATCGTCATACTGTCACCGCTAGTGCTTGTCATGCTCTTGAGCTTCCGCGTCGACAGGATGAGCATCGGTGCGGCACAGGCAGCGTTCTCGTCGGCTTGTCGCTCTCCGTAGTCTTTCTCGTTTATACCGACACCAGCATTGCCCGGACCTTTTTCATCACGGCGGCAACCTTTCTGGCCATGAGCCTGTATGGCTACACAACGCGCACCGATCTTTCTTGCCTGGGCTCGTTCCTCTTGATGGGTCTGATCGGCGTCGTCATTGCGGGACTGGTGAACGTATTCTCTCGGGTCCTCCGGGCTTCAATTCGCCATCTCGATGATCGGTGTCATCGTCTTTGTTGGACTGACGGCTTACGACACGCAGCGCATCAAGGAGATTTATCTGGAAAGCGAAAGCACTGCTGTCGCCGGGAAAAAGGCAATCATGGGAGCGCTTGCGCTCTATCTCGACTTTCTCAATCTTTTCACCGTCCTGCTGCAGCTCACGGGGGATCGCCGGCAATAGAGGTGGCAGCAACCATGTGGTTCGACGTCATTTCTTGCCGAATGCGCTAATGCCGAAGTGGCCCAGGTGGTCCGAAAAAAAGTCACCGTGCACTCACTGCGGATCTTCATCAAGATGGGACGTCTCGTTAATGCGTTGAACGCAAATCCTTCCATCGACAATGTCAATCTCGTTGATGCAGCAGGGACGCTGCGCGATACGCCAATAAGATGACAAAGAAAGGTCGAGGAATTGCAGCAGCAGCGTACGGCTCACGCTGTCGTGGCTAACGAGCGCGACCGTGTCGTCGGGATGCCGCGCCAGCACGAGTCGCAAGGCGTTGGCAGAACGGGCTGCGACGTCCTGCAGTGACTCTCCATTCGGGAAGCGAACCAGATGCGGCGTCGCAAGCCAGGCGGCGAACAGTGCTGGATCCTGAAGCTTGGCCTGCTCGAAGCTTTTGAACTGCCAGGCACCGTAGTCAATGTCATTAAGCTCATCGCAGGTTTCCGCGGTCACACGACACGCCTCGGCGATAGCCGCCGCGGTCTTGACGCATCGGCCCATCGGGCTCGTATAGAGTTTGCCCAATCGGTAACGGCTGGCAATGCGCCTCGCAACGCAAGTAGCTTGTGCGCGACCTTGCTCGGTGAGTTCGAGCGGCTCGCGGCCGCGAAACCGCTCCGGCTTGATGCCTTCGACGTGTCCGTGCCGGATCAGCAGAATTTTACTCATGATCAGATCGAACCCTTCGCGGAAATAGTCTCGGCCATGATGCGCTCAAAGGCTGGTGCCTGGCAGGCTGTGAACGAGTTCGGATGAGATGGCCATCGACAAGGAAGGCGAGCGCGCAAATGTCTGCGAAGACTTCTCAGTGCCATATTGAAAATGTATTAAAATAAGGCGGAGGCCGATGACCGAGCTTGCGTTAGATCAACGATTCGGATCCTCTTTAGCTTTAGGAATTTTTGCAAACTTTCGCTCTGCGCCGTTGAAAGCATAGCTGTTCCGCAAGTGATACGCACGGTGCGTGAAACAACTATAACGTGTATTGCGAAGTAGTCGGGACTGGTGCTGAACTCGCGTATCTGAGGGCGATCAATGGTTCGTCGACCGGTAACCGCGGACGCAGGAGTAGTTGCACAATTCGGCCGCTTTCGCTTGAATTCGCGCCGCCGCGAGCTTCTCGCGGACGGGGTTCCCATCGCTATTGGTGGCCGGGCACTCGATATTCTCATCATTCTGGTTGAAGGTCGCGGCGAACTCGTCACCAGGGATGAGCTTATGGACGGCGTATGGCCCGGGATGATCGTCGAGTTGAATACCCTTCAGTTCCAGATCTGCTCGTTGCGCAAGGCGCTGGGGCCCGATCGGGATTTCGTCAAGACCATTTCGGGCCGCGGCTATCGCTTCGTTGCAGAAACCACAATTTTCTCTGGACCGGAGGTCCCTTCGGACCCACTTGCTGCGACAGTCGCACAGCGGCGTCCTGACCTACTACCTCCAACGAACCTTCCGGCGCCGATATCTGATCTGGTTGGCCGCGAGGCTGTGGTCTCGGAACTTGTGGATGTTGTCACCACACATCGATTGGTTACGCTGGTCGGTGCCGGGGGCATCGGCAAGACGCGACTAGTCCTCGAGGTTGCACGGCGCTTGCTGCCGAAATTCGCCGACGGAGTTTGGGTCGCCGAACTCGCGCCGTTGTCAGATCCCGGTCTTGTCCTGCCCACTTTGGCGAGGGCGCTCGGGCTGGCCGACAGCGCGGCTTCACCCGAATGTCTCGCGGCCGCGCTCGCATCGAAGCACCTGCTGCTGATACTCGACAACTGCGAGCATTTGATCGATACGGCGGCGCGCACAGCAGAGACGTTGCTGCATGCGGTCGCCTCGTTGCAAGTCATCGCAACCAGCCGGGAGCCGCTGCGGGCCGACGGTGAATGCGTCTATCGGGTGCCATCGCTCGCCGTGCCGACCAGCGACACAGAGGGCATGGAGGAAGTGTTACAATATAGCGCGGTCAAGCTATTCATCACGGCCGCGAGGTCGGCCGAACCGGGTCTTCCGCTCGATGCGGATACTGTCGCGGCAGCGGCGGCGATATGCCGGCACCTCGACGGCATTCCTCTCGCCATAGAGCTTGCCGCTGCGAGCGCCGCAGCGATTGGAGTTGTCGAGGTGGCCTCCCGGCTCGGTGACCGGTTTGCCTTGTTCAGGGATGGTCATCGTACAGCCTTGGCGCGGCACCAGACGCTGCGGGCAACGCACGACTGGAGCCATGGGCTGCTCGCCGAGACCGAGCGCGTCGTGTTGCGCCGTCTGGCGATCTTTCCGGGCGGCTTTGGGCCGGGGGCAGCGAGTGCGGTCGCGGCGAGCGGCGAGATCGCGGCGCCGGATGTCGTCGTTAGCCTTGCGAGCCTGGTTGCGAAGTCGCTAGTCGTTGCGGACATTGACGGCGCGACGGTGACCTATCGGCTGCATGAGACGACGCGGGCCTATGCGCTCGAGAAGCTCATCGAAAGCGGCGAATACGATCCGGTCGCACAGGGCCATGCCGAATATTACCGGAACGTGCTCGCATTGACAGAAGCCGAGTGGGAGACGAGGCCAGCTATGAAACGGCTTGCTGATTACCGCCGCCATGTCGAGGTTGCGACAGCAGACCTCAGAGAGGCAGAGACGCAGATCGCCGAGTTATCGGCGCGTATTCGCGAGACCGGTTCGACAAGTAAGCCCGCGCGTCCCGATGACACCATCAGCAAGAACGGCCACCGTTTACTCGAGGACCACAGCCAATAGTGCTGCGCAAGAATTGCGGAGCCGTTTCATGAGATCGATGCGGCATTCTTAGAGCCTTGCAGATTAGCCGTCAGACCTGCCGATGACGTGGAATATCGACGGGCAGGTACTCGACCCCGGACTGCTGAACCGGCTGCGGATACAGCGTCATTAGCTGCATTACGTTGAGCGGCATGTCCACCTTGAGAGGGAGGCCCAGCGCGCGCGATTCGTTGGCGGTAAGTGCGTAATCGTGTGTCCAATGTCCACCTGCAAGCTTGGCCGCGAGGGTTTCCGCTGCTGCCTGTTCCATCCGTGGCGTCAGCAGCTCGACCACCCCCTGCTTGACTTGGGCGAGCGCCTTCTCCGCCACGTCGGCGAAAACCAGCGTGATGTCGAAGACGTCCGCAATGGGCTTTGAGTTCGCGGGCTTTGATGATGCTTGCGGCGGGGAGTCCGGCAATCTGCGGATCGATCGGACCGAGCACGGAGAACTCGCCCAGCACGATCTCATCGGCGGCGAGTGCAATCAGCGTTCCGCCAGACATGGCATAGACCGGCACATAGACGGTCACTTTGGCCTTATGTGCTTCCACGGCACGGGCGATCTGCATCGCCGCCAGCACGAGGCCGCCGGGCGTGTGGATCACGAGATCGATCGGTACATCCTCGGGCGTCTCCTTGATCGCCGCAATGATCGTCTGGGCGTCTTCCAGATCGATATGCCTGGACAAGGCAAAGCCGAAAAGGCTGCGCCTTTCCTGACGATGGATCATCGTGATAACGCGCGACATAACGCGCGACATGCGACTTTTCAACCGCTCGTATCGCCCGTGCGCGTCGCACGGCATACCATCGACCCGTGAATAGGGGCTGCAGCGCCATGACTGCGAACAATATCCAAAAGAGAGAACAATATCCAAAAGAGAGATGAGAGATCGAATGACATAGCTACATTTCCGCACAGCCGGTCGGACCGCAATACATGGCAGCCTTTTTCGGCGCAATTCAATCGGTGCGGCGTTACTGCTCAGATTATCTCAGAAGAACTCGGCGTTAGGGCCAAAGACTTTGCTGCCGAAGAAAGTGACTGTGACCCCAATTGGGGTCGCATCTTCGCGCAAGTGGTCCAGAGCCGCCACCACATGCCCGACGATCAGGCGAAGGAGATAGGTCATGCGGAATTTGCAATTTTCGAAGCGCGCAGTCTGGATCACGCCCTTCTTGTTGATAGTCTCCATCGCGTGCGGAGCTCAGGCCCCCGTTCCCGAGCCAGTCACAGATCAGGAAACCGAGCTTGGACAGGCAGTATTCGATGAGCTGAGAAACAAAGGGGAGATCATAGAGTCCTCACCCCTTTACGACAGCTTGAGACCGGTGACAGAAGCCATTTCTCGGGTGGCCCAATCTCGCTACCCTCATCCCTTCAAGTTCTTCCTGGTCCACGAACCCCGCCCAAATGCCTTCGCCACGCCCGGCGGAAACGTCTATGTGGTGGACTCATTGCTGTATTTCGTAAAGAACACGGAGGAACTGGCAGGAACCCTCTGCCACGAAGTCTCGCACACGATTCACCGAGACGCTATGGCTCGCATCAAGGAGGAACAGAAGATCAGAATGCGCGAGCTCGGCGCTGCGCTATTGCTCGGACCGACGCTGGCGCAAGCTATCGCAATCGCGATGATCGGAGACCTGAACTCGCTCGCGTACTCGCGCGAAGTCGAATCCTCAGCCGATGTCACCGGATCGGACATTTGCGCCGCAGCCGGTTACAACCCGTGGGGCTTGGTTTGGTTGTTTCAGGAATTCCAGAACGCAAACTCCAAGAAGATACCTCAGCTTTTGTCCGACCATCCGGCCAACGGGACCCGGATACAAACGCTTGAGAAGCATTTTCGCGATAATCCGTCGGTTTTTTCCAAATTCAACCCAGATCCGAAATCGGCGACTCCGTTCAGTGTGCCTGAGGGAGCGGCTGTGCAATTCTTGCGTCCGTGAGGATCGCCGGTCTGGCACGATTCATGTCAGGATCGCCCTCACCGGTGGTGAGCGTTTCTCGGCACGACGACGCCGAGCGCACGGGGGCGGATGCGATAGTGAAGCGGCGCATCCATCATACGGACCTCGCCGTCCGTGGATACGTTGACCCATTTGGTTGCTGTCTGGATCAAAAACTCCTCCGTATCGAAGGCATTCAGCTCATGATCGGTGACGCGTCCCATGAGCGCCCTGAAGGCCATGCGCAGCAGGTTTCGCCGACCGCTGCGGGGCGCCATGCACACCCAGAGCCGACCGGAATCCAGGCTCGCGCGCCTTCCGATCTCCAGCCCGGCGATTTCATATCTGTTATTGCCGACGAACACGAACGGCGTCACCTGCGCCAGCGCTTCCGCTTCGTCCATGTGCAGTCTCACGCGAAGCCTGGAATAGCGCCGTAGAACCGACCCGACCGCAAGCACGAACGCCACCCATTTGGCGTGGCCATGGCGCTGTTCTTCTTCTCGCTGGCGCACGATATGCGGATAGAAGCCGATGCCCGAATTGTTTACGAATACGCGGCCGTTGACTTCTCCAACGTCCACTTTGGTGACGTGACCGGTGAAGAGGTTGCGCACGGCAGCCTCGAGTCCCAAGGGGATACCAAGATCCTTCGCGAAATGATTTAACGTACCCATGGGAAGAACCCCGAGTGGGATGTCGGTGCCCGCCAGCACGCCCGCCACGGCGTTGACGGTCCCGTCACCTCCGCCTGCCATTACGGGCCGACTGTTCTCGCTCACAGCGCGCGCGGCCAAAAGCGACAGTTCTTGGCCGCTCCGGGCCACGACGATGCGCACGCGCACGCCGAATTCGTCGGAAATCCGGTTAAGGTGCCCACGTGCCGCTTCCACATGGCTGGAAGCGCCGTTGAGGATGCAGGTCGGATTTGCACATCTCATGCGACTAACGCGGCATCGCTGTCGACGCGAGTGCGGGACGAGCACGTTTGGTTCTCGCCGGTCGCAGAGCAAGCAGGTGTTTCTCAGATTTTCTCATGAGAACTCAGCGATGCAGCAAGGACTTTGGCGCGGGCCAGGCATTAAGTCTTTTATGCAGCTCGATGGCTTTTGGAAAACGGCATGTCAACAAGCGCCATGTCAACAAGCGCCGGAGTGGACGTCAAGTTCAAAAACGCACTCGACCACGTTTGCGCCGGAGCTGCAAAGATCGAACAGCGATGCGGCAACGCGCGACGTGGTCAGCGTGGCTGCAATAAAGGATACGCGGAACCACAGAACCCGGGAGATTTCTATGCGCAATTACGTCGTGGTGGTCTTTAATGACACAGGCAAGGCTTACAAGGCTCTACACGCGCTTTGGGAGCTTGACGACGCCGCAGAGGTCACTGTGCACGGAACTGCCATTGTCCATCGTGACAAGTGGGGCCAGTTCCTGGTCGATACCAAGGAGACTCACCCCGCGTTGGCCACCACGGTCGGCGTCGGTATTGGCGCCTTACTGGGCGCGCTGGCGGGACCGGCAGGTGCGGCGGTTGGCGCCGCTGGAGGCGCGGCCATCGGCGCCGCAACGGGAGGCGTGGTCGGCGCGACTGCGGACCTCGCTCGCGCCGACACCCACGATCAAGCGGGCCGCGAAACACGGTCCATTGTCGGCGTTGGCCAATCTGCCGTCATCGCCGACGTGAGCGAAGATTGGACCTCGCCGATCGATACGCGGATGCGTGAGCTCGGCGGAATTGTTCATCGGCGTGCCAGGAGCGATGTACGGGACGATGAATGGTTCAACGACGGCTATCCCTACGACTACTACCTTTACCCGTACGAGTACATGCCGAGCCGCTATTCCTATCCCCTCTGGTAGGACGCTGCCTGTTCAGAATTCGGTTCGGGTGAATCAATCTTAACCGCGAGCGCACGGCGGCCAAAGATGGGCAGAGTAGTGATCGGTCACATCAGGTGGATCGTTATGCGTTCTTCAGAGCGAATGGAGAGATGGGATGACTAGCACAGATCAAAGTCTTAGCGATATGCAACGTGCCGTAAAGGATGCAGTGCGGCTTCATTGGCGGATGTTCACGTTCCAGGGGGTGGTCATGATCATCCTCGGCGTCCTCGCCCTTGTCGCGCCGGTGGTGGCGACCATCGCCGTCGATTTCTATGTCGGTTGGCTGTTCCTGATCAGTGGCATCATCGGCCTTGTCGCAATGTTCTCGGCCAACGATGTCAAGGCGTTCCTGTGGAGCCTAATCGTGGCGGCCCTATCGGTCGTGACTGGCGCATTATTGCTCTGGAAGCCGGCCGAAGGTGCAATGTCGCTCACGCTGGTCCTGACCGCGTTCTTCCTCGCCGAAGGGGTCATCCAGACCGTAACGTCGATCACCTATCGCGACATATTTAAGGGCTCATGGGGCTGGATGCTGTTGAGCGGCCTATCGGATCTGGCATTGGCAGCAATCATCATCTTCGGCTGGCCGACGACTGCGAGCTGGGCACTTGGCCTCATCGTCGGCATCAACCTGGTCACTTCGGGTTGGGCAGTCGTGATGATTGCGCTTGCCGCGCGCGAGCTCGTTGGGTCCGCCTTCGCTGCGCGTACCCACTAACAGTCCAGCTGACGCGGGGAACGACTTTTCCCAACTCCCCGCGGATTGCGAGCCGTCGTCCGATTTCTTCCGATGCCGTGACGACGGCGCGCTCTTTTTTTTGCGTCGTCGAAAGCGAGCGGCCTTGCGGCAGAGCGCTGGATTTCAATAGCCTTGGAGGTTCGAAATGCCTGGACCAATTCGATTTATTCTTGCGGTCGGATGCACGCTTCTGGCTACAGGCGTGTCGGGCGCCGAGACTCCGTTGGCATTGACGCCATCGCTTGCTCCCATGCTGGAAAAGGTCGTTCCTGGTGTCGTCAGCATCGGTGTCCACGGAACAAGGGCAGCGCAGGAGAACCCGCTGTTCTCAGATCCCTTCTTCCGCCGGTTTTTCGGCTCGCGGGGAGGGGAGTTTCAAGCAGCGGGATCTGGCGTGGTGGTCGATGCCCGCCGCGGATATATTCTCACCAACAACCACGTGGTCGAGAATGCCGACGAGATCACGGTCAGCTTCAATGACGGGCGGCATCTGACGGCAACGAAGATTGGTGTCGATCCAGTCACCGATGTTGCCGTCATCCAGGTCGCGGCCGAACATCTGACGGGCCTGCCGCTGGGAAACTCCGACGCCCTCAGGGTCGGAGATTATGTGGTCGCCGTGGGCAACCCGTTCGGGCTCGGGCAGACCGCCACACTCGGTATTGTAAGCGCGCTGGGCCGGTCCGGCCTTGGCATCGAGGGCTATGAGGATTTTATCCAGACTGATGCTGCGATCAATCCTGGGAATTTGGGCGGTGCGCTCGTCAATCTCAACGGCGAAATTGTCGGCATCAACACCGCTATCGTCGGTCCGATCAATGTCGGTATCGGCTTCGCCATCCCCGTCAATATGGCGCGGGACATCATGGACCAGCTCATCGCCCACGGCGAAATCAAGCGGGCGCAGCTCGGAGTGACGATTTAGGACCTCACGCCTGAACTGACCAAGGCTCTCAATGTCACCAGGGGCGCGTTCGTGACTGAAACCGTTGCCGGCTCGTCGGCCGACAAGGCCGGTATCAAGGCAGGCGATGTGATCACCGAGGTGAACGGGAAGCCGATTTCGGGGGCGTCCGATCTTCGAAGCAAGATAAGCCTGATGCCGATCGGTTCTGAACTGCATATCACCGTGATCCGCAAGGGGGCCTCCCAAGAGATAACCGCGGTCCTGGTTGAGGCGCAGTCTCCGCCGAAGTCGGCCCCCGCGGCGCGGCGGGTTGAGCGGCCACTCCGCTTACCGCACGATATCGCGGTCGCTGGCGTGACCGACATCGGCGATTTCGCGCTCAGATTTTCTCATAAGAACTCAGCGATGGAGCAAGGACTCCGGGGCTGGCTAAGCGCTAATTTATGAGTGCAGCGTAACAATGAACCCCGATTGGAGAACACGTCATGGCAGTGGCAATGGAAAAGACGGAAATCAAAGGCGCGCTCGATCACATCAGATCAGCTGCGCAAGAGCTGCATGGAGCGCTCAGCGATGCCGCGGCAAAAAGTGGTGGGGCCGTAAAGCACGATCTTGAGGCCATTCCGCAGAGGGCCAAGGCGGTCGCGAAATCTGTCAGGAGTTCGTTGGGTTCGCAGAACGAGACTGCAAAGAAGCACTTGACTGAGGCCCTCACGAATCTCGAAGCGACGCAGAAGCACGCCGCCGAGAGTCTGAAAAGCTCCGGTCAGGCATTCGAGACTGCAGTCAGACAAGCCGTCTCCGATGCGCGCGGTGCTGTTCAAAAGGTCAGCGAAGCCGTTGCTGCAACGCGTTCGGCCGCGTCCAAGCAGAGCGCAAAGAAATAGGAGAGTGCCATGCGCAATTATGTTGCTGTGATCTTTAAAGACCCAGGCAAAGCCTACAAGGCTCTGCACGCGCTCTGGGAACTCGATGGCGTCGGAGAAATCACCGTGCACGGAACCGGCGTCGTCCACCGTGACCGCTCGGGCGAGTTCCAGGTCGATACCAAGGAGACTCACCCCGCGTTGGCTACCGCGGTTGGCGTGGGCGTTGGCGCCTTGCTGGGCGCGCTGGCAGGACCGGCGGGCGCCGCGGTTGGCGCCGCGGGCGGAGCAGCGGTCGGCGCCGCATCGGGAGGCGTGGTTGGCCTTGGTGTGGATCTGAGCCGCGCCGACACTCGCGATGAAGCGGCCGGCGAGACGCGGCTCGTTCTTGGCGCTGGCCAATCCGCCGTGATCGCCGATGTGAGCGAAGACTGGACATCGCCGATCGACACGCGGATGCACGAGCTCGGCGGAGTTGTTCATCGGCGCCCACACAGCGAGGTCGAAGACGATGTATGGTTCAGGGGCACGTACCCATACGATTATTACCTCTACCCGTATGAATACATCCCGAGCCGCTATCCCTATCCCATGTGGTAGGCGTCGGCCCCAACCGGCGAAGTTGCCGCTGCATCCACTGCAACCGGCAGCTTCGTGAACGCCATTCAAACTGATTGAGAGTTACATGAAACGTACAACGATCCTGATACTCGCAGGCATCGCATTGACGGCGTCGAGCATCGCGCAAGCACAAACACAAGCGCCGGTCGCGGGATCCACCCTCGTCGGTGTTGCGTCGGCCGAGCTGCGCCAGGTGGCCTCGGGCTGGAGTGTAAAGCGCCAGGTGCTGCAGCAGCCGATCTTCAACGACTATAAAGAGAAAATCGGAACCGTCGATGATGTGGTTATCGGCCCCGACAAGTCAGTCTCCTACGCCATCATCGGCGCCGGCGGGTTCCTGGGCATGGGCAAGCATGATGTCGCCATACCGGTAGGCCAGCTCAAGCAAACCGACGGGAAATTCGTTCTCGGCGGCGCTACGAAGGATGCCCTCAAGGCGATGCCGGTCTTCGAATACGCGCACTGAGGTCTTCATGGCGATGTTCGTCCTGGTCGGCGGGCTGCTTCAATTGGTCGCCTCGTTCGTTGACACCTTGTAGGCTTCGGTCGCACTGAGGACGCTCAGCTGCAAGTACCTTGCGGCGGCGGAAGCCGCTTCGTCGGCGCCGGAAGTGATTGAGGTCAGCGACCGATTGACCGTTGGCTGACCAATGCAAGGAGCCCCCGATGGATACGACCTGGAAGCCTCACGAGAAACATGGGCAACTTACGGCGCAAGGCGACTTGCCGGACACCGTCTTTGCCTTTCCGAACCAACGCAAAGAGCCGCTGACCGATGCGCGGCACGTGCGTAACGCCGTCGCACGGTTCGATCAGGTCATCGGCGTCTCCGATGCTGATCGTGCTTTGGCCTTCGCGAACATCGAGAAGGCCGCAAAGTACTATAACGTCGACCTTTCGGAGACGTCATGGCATGATCTCGGCGTTCATCCGCAACAAAACCGGGAGCAGGCTGCCGCCCATGGTGTCGCGACCAAGCGCGAGCGGGGGGAGCTGAAAGAGGCTGCCGCCAAAGGCGTCGCGACGCGCAAGCGCAAGGAACGATGATAGACATACCGGTTCTAACGCTTGTTTTGCACGGGCGAATTTCGAGAATGATTTCCCGCGAGAATTTTGGTGCAGAGAAAAAGTTCCGCGCGGAGGTTGTGATTGTGGAGGAGGTCATGATCAAGAGCAGTTTTCTAGTTGGGTAGAACGCACAAGGCGTCATTTCCTCTTCAGGGTGTTCGCCACCGCCTATACGGCTCGGCAAGGAACAATGAACCGTACCCTCATCATAATCGGATTGGTCATTTTAGCGGTCGGATTGTTTTGGCCTTGGCTAGCCAAGATCGGCCTCGGCCGCTTGCCTGGGGACATCTATATTCAGGGCGAGCATGGCTCGTTCTATTTTCCGATCACCAGCTGCATCCTGGTAAGCGTCGTCTTGTCGCTCGTCATCTGGCTAATCAATCGCTGACTGCAACCCGGTTGCCGGAAATCGGCTGACGAAGATTTTCTCATGAAAACTCAGCAAAGGAGCAAGGACTCTGGCGCGTACCGAGCGTTAGGCTTGCGGTTCGCGCGCTGCCGTTAAAACGGGTCAGCCAAGTCGTTGCTGCAACGCGTTCGACCGCACCCAAGCAAAGCGCAAAAAAAATAGGAGAGTGCCGTGCGCAATTACGTCACCGTCGTCTTTGAGGACCCAAGCAAAGCTTACAAAGGTCTTCACGCGCTCTGGGAACTCGACCGCGCCGTAGAAATCACTGTGTACGGAACCACCGTGGTCCACCGCGACCACGAGGGTCAGTTTCGGGTCGATACCAAGGAGACTCACCCTGCATTGGCCACCGCGATGGGCGTAGGCATTGGTGCCTTGCTGGGCGCCCTGGCGGGACCGGCCGGCGCAGCGGTTGGCGCCGCGGGCGGAGCAGCGGTCGGCGCTGCATCGGGGGGCGTGGTAGGCCTTGGCGTGGATCTCAGTCGCGCGAACACACGCAATCAAGCGGCCTTCGAGACGGGGCTCGTTCTTCGTGCCGACCGATCCGCGGTTATCGCCGACGTGAGCGAAGACCGGACGTCGACGATCGACACGCGGATGCGCGAGCTCGGTGGAGTTGTCCATCGGCGCGCACGCAGCGATGTTGAAAACGATATGTGGTTCGACGACGGTTACCTCTACCCGTATGAATATATCCCTAGCCGCCACCTGTGGTAGGCGTGGGCCTAACCGGTGAAGCGGCCGATGCATTCGCTGCGTTTGCGCCTGAGTTGCGCAGATCAGCGAAATACGTCGGTTCGAAAACAGTCGCGATGAGCAATCTGGAATCAGACCTGCAGGCCGCGGGATCAAACGAACCGGAGCTCGTCAAATCGAGCAAGCTCTCGCCTCGCTTAAACCTTTGGCTCAGGGAATTGCCCTATGGGCTGGTGTTGGTCCTGACGTTGTTTGGCGTCGCCTATACGAGCTATTTCAAGCAACCAATCTTGGGCTATTGGGCGCTTCTTGCGCCAGCAATCGCAGTGATCTGCGTCGCAGCCGGCTGGCAGAGGGCTGACAATAAGAACGCGCGATTGCAGCTGATATGGACGCAAGCGCTGCACTGGTTGGCCTTCCTGGTGGTGATGGATGTTGCTGCCGAGCGTGCAGAGGATACTCAATGTGAGCGCGGGTGGCCTCGCTACCCTCACCTTGTTGGCGCTCGGCACCTTTACCGCCGGCGTGCATGTTCTTTCCTGGCAAGTTTGCCTTCTAGGGCTGGTCATGGCGCTTGGCGTTCCAGCGATTGCGTGGGTCGAGGAGTCGGCGCTGTTTTTTGTACTGATCGTAGTGGCAACGCTTGGGATCGCCGTATTGGCATGGCGGCACTGGCACGAGAGACATCCGCCTGGCAGCGATTCTTGAATCGACGGGTCCACTGAACCAGGAGATCTCCATGAGCAAGTTAATCGTTGTCAGCTTTTCTGACGATGCGAGTATCGATGAGGCAATCCGTGCCCTCAAGAAAATGCAAGAAGAGCGCAGCATCAGGCTTAACGCCTCGGCCATCGTTGCAAGGGACACGGACGGAAAGCTCAGAGCGCAGGTGATAACCCATGAACGGCACGGCGCGACAGCCATCGGCGCCTTGATTGGCGGGTTGGCTGGTTTGCCAGCCGGTCCGCTCGGGGCGGCGATCGGGGCTGCCGGCGGCGCCTTGATCGGCGGCTCGGCCGAATTCATCAACCAGCGTGCCGATAGCGAATGCGCTGATAGGATATCGCGCGAATTGATGCCGGGAAAATCGGCCGTGGTGGCCGACGTTGACGAAGACGGCGCGGCCGCCTTCGAAGCCAGGATGCAGGCGATCGGCGGTGCCGTGCAGCGCCAATAGCAGACCGCCGTCGAGCACGGCTAGTCCGATCTGAACTGATGCTTGCTCCAGCGTGACTTCAGCGTTTTTTGACCGGAGATGATGCGCGCCTGGAGGAGACATGAACCAACTCGCCCCCAAAGCTTCGGCTTCGCAGCCGGCGGCCAGTAGATCGACCAAAGGCACGGCCTCGCCGGCGGCGCCAGAAGCACCGAACCTGGCGGTCCTTCCTCTCGCCGATGTCCTGCAGTTGCTGCATTCCAGCGACATCGGCCTGAGCGCATCCGCCGCCGCCGCTCTCCTTGAGAAGGTCGGACCGAATCAGATCGACCAGACCAAACCAAAAAGTCTGCTGGCGGCGTTCTTTGAACGGTTCAGCAATCCGCTGGTCCTGATTCTGCTATTCGCGGCGGCCGTATCGGCATTCACCGGGGACGTTCCGAGCTTTGTCATCATCGCCGTCATCGTGCTCATGTCCGTGATCCTCGACGTGTCGCAGGAGCACCAGGCCCAAAACGCCGCCGAGCGCCTACGCGCTCAAGTCTCGCTTTCTTCCAAAGCGCTTCGCGATGGAAGGCCGGTCGACATTCCCGCGATGAAGATCGTGCCCGGCGACATCATTCTGCTCGCCGCCGGCGATCTCGTACCGGCCGATTCCCGCCTGATCGAATCCCGCGACCTCTACGTCGATGAAGCGCTTCTGACCGGCGAGGCTTACCCTGCGGAGAAGGCAGTCACATCCGCCGTCGCCGAGTCCGCGCGTGAGAGCACCTTCGCGTCTAACCTGGTATATATGGGAAGCTCGGTCGTCAGTGGGACCGCCAAGGCGCTGGTCCTGGCGACCGGTCGAAAAGCCCAGCTCGGTTCGATCGCCAGCGCGCTTCAGAAAGAGCCGCCGGCCACCGCCTTTGCGGTCGGCATCCAAAAATTCGGGATGATGATCGTGCGGGCGACGATCTTCCTTGTCCTTTTCGTCCTCCTCGTCAACTTGCTGTTCCATCGGCCGCCGCTCGAATCCTTCCTGTTCGCGCTGGCGCTCGCCGTCGGGCTGACGCCTGAACTGTTGCCGATGATCGTATCGGTCACGCTGTCGCATGGCGCGATGCGCATGTCGCAAAAGCAGGTAATCGTGAAGCGTCTGTCCGCCATCGATGATCTCGGCAGCATGGACGTGCTGTGCAGCGACAAGACTGGAACGCTGACTGATGCCCACATCAAGTTGGTCCGGGAGGTGGACCTCGCCGGACAGGACAGCAGCGCCGTGATGCAGATGGCGCAGCTAAACGCTGCCTTCGAGACCGGGCTCAAGAGCCCGCTGGACGAGGCGATCCTCGCGGCGGGCAAGATCGACCTCACGGCCTGGCGCAAGATCGACGAAGTGCCGTTCGATTTCGAGCGGCGGCGGGTATCGATCCTTGTCGAAGGCGGCGGCCGGCGGCGCCTTGTGGTGAAGGGCGCGCCGGAAGATATCCTTACCCACGCCGCCCGCTACGAGCAACAGGGATCGCCGCCACGCCCGCTCGACGCGGCAGCGCGCGAAATCGCAGAGACGACATTTAATGCACTTGGCAACGATGGCTACCGGGTCCTGGGGGTCGCTTGGCGAGACGTCGAACCGGACCGCCAACAGGCGAATATCGCCGACGAAACAGAGCTGACCTTCGTCGGATTCCTGGCTTTCCTCGATCCGCCCAAGGCGGGGGCTCGAGAGGCGCTAACCTCCCTCGCGCAGCTCGGTATCGCCGTGAAGGTGGTTACTGGCGACAATGAGCAGGTTACCCGACATGTCTGCCGCGAGCTTGGACTGAACATCACTGGAACGTTGACCGGTCCCGAAGTCGAAGCTCTGACCGACGAGGCGTTGGCCGCAAAACTCGGCGACACGACCCTGTTCTGCCGGGTCACGCCGCCTCAGAAGTCCCGCATCATCACGGCGTTGCGGCACAAAGGCCATGTCGTCGGCTATCTTGGTGACGGCATCAACGACGCGCCATCGCTGCATGCTGCGGATGTCGGCTTTTCGGTCGACACGGCGGTCGACGTCGCCAAGGAAGCGGCCGCCATGATCCTGCTGCGCAAGGATCTTGGCGTACTCGCAGAGGGCGTGCGCGAAGGACGCCGGACCTTCGTCAACATCCTCAAATACATGATGATGGGGACGAGCTCGAATTTCGGCAACATGTTCTCCATGGCAGGCGGAGCTTTGTTCTTGCCCTTCTTGCCAATGCTTCCGATCCAGATTCTTCTGAACAACTTGCTCTATGACCTGTCGGAGACGACGATCCCGCTGGACCGGGTGAGCGACGAAATGGTGGCGAAGCCGCGCCGCTGGGACCTCGACGTCGTGCGCAAGTTCATGCTCATTTTCGGCCCGCTGAGCTCGATCTTCGACTTCGTTACTTTCGGCCTGCTGCTTTGGGTCTTCCAAGCCGACGAGAAGCTGTTTCACACCGGCTGGTTCATTGAATCGCTTGCGACCCAAATTCTGGTGATCTTCATCATCCGCACGGCTTATCCCTTGCGTGATCCGCCGCATCCGGCACTGGCGGCAAGCACTTTGCTGGCTTTTTTCGTGGCCGTCGCACTTCCCTATTCACCGCTTGCACCCTGGCTCGGTTTCGTTCCACCGCCGGCGGCGCTCATGGGTGCGCTCGCGCTCGTGACGGTCGCCTATCTGGTTCTCGTCTATGGCGTCAAACGTTGGTTCTTCAAGCGTTATCAGCTGGATTAGGGTGGCGTATCGCCATCGATGAGTCTCGCGCGGTGTTGCTGCTGTTCGAGCGGCATCTCGACGTCGCCACTGTGCGGCGGTTCAACGGAGAACGGCAGCGCTTCGGCGAGAAACGCATAGTTGTTTGCCGTGGCGTGGATTAGGCTGGGCAAGACTACGGCGGCGAGACTGTTCGAAGTGGGCAAGACCATCACGCAGGCGGCAAGCGTTTCCGGTCACGGAAGCCGGGACAGTGGATGGGCCAGCCTCGCACCTGTCCTCGCGACCAGCGAGCGTGCGCACGCAACCGGCTACGTTCGTCCTTTGGACGGCACCAGATATTCTTGATCTCCCGGTGCAAAAGTCAGCTCCGCCGATGGTAATGACCACCGGCGAGAGCTGACGTGCGCACTTGGGTCAGGCGACGCCGGGTCAGGCCGCTTTCTTGGATTTCGCCACATGCGTCGCGATCGCATCCATCAGCGGCGGCGACAGACAGTCATAAGGCTCAAGCCCCAGTTCCTTGAGGCGTGACCGGATCCCGTCCATCTCCGAGGGGGAAACGCCGGATTCGATCACCGAGGATACGAATGCCGCAAATCCCGGAGCCGCCGAGCCGCTTTCGACGAACAGCTCGGGATGGATGAAATCGAGACCATAGAACGGATGTCCCTTGTTCTCGATGCGGCCGTACATGTGCGTGCCGCAAACCTTGCAAGCGTGCCGCTGGATTGCCGCCGACGTGTCGACGATTTGGAGCTTGTCGCCGTTTTCAAGAACGGTCACGTTGTCGCGCGGGACTACAGCAACGACCGAAAAGGCGGCGCCCTCGGGCTTCCAGCATTTGGTGCAGCCGCAGGCATGGTTGTGGGCGACATCTCCCTTGATGCTGACCTTGACCGGCCTGTCCTTGCACTTACAGACGAACGTGCCGCCGGCAAAGCTCCCCGAGCCTTTCTTTACTCCACTGTCGACCGCTGGGTGGATATGAACAGTCATAGGCCTATCCTCCTTGTGTTTGACGTACTTGTTTTGGAACGCGACTTTGATTTAGAACACGACGACCGAACGGATCGACTTGCCCTCGTGCATCAGATCAAATCCCTTGTTGATGTCCTCGAGCTTGAGGACATGGGTAATCATCGGGTCGATCTCGATCTTGCCATTCATGTACCAGTCGACGATTTTTGGTACGTCGGTCCGGCCTCGCGCGCCACCGAACGCGGTGCCCTTCCAGACCCGGCCGGTGACGAGTTGGAACGGCCGCGTGGCAATCTCCTTGCCGGCTTCCGCCACGCCAATCACGACCGACACGCCCCAGCCGCGATGACAGGCCTCCAGCGCCTGACGCATCACGGTGGTATTGCCGGTGCAGTCGAAGGTGAAATCGGCGCCGCCATCGGTCAGCGCGACCAGATGCTGGACGATATCGCCATCGACCTTCTTGGGATTGACGAAATGGGTCATGCCGAAGCGGCGACCCCACTCCTCCTTGGAATCGTTGAGATCGACGCCGACGATCTTGTCGGCACCCGCCATCCGCGCGCCCTGGATGACGTTGAGGCCGATGCCGCCGAGGCCGAACACGACCACATTGGAGCCCGGCGTGACCTTGGCGGTATTGACCACCGCGCCGACGCCAGTAGTTACGCCGCAGCCGATGTAACAGCTCTTGTCGAATGGCGCGTCCTCGCGGATCTTGGCGACCGCGATCTCCGGCAGCACGGTGAAATTCGAAAATGTAGAGCAGCCCATGTAGTGGAAGATGGTCTGGCCCTTATGGCTGAAGCGCGAGGTGCCGTCGGGCATCAGGCCCTTGCCCTGCGTGGCGCGGATCGCGGTGCAGAGGTTGGTCTTTTGACTGAGGCAGCTTTTGCACTGGCGGCATTCGGGCGTGTAAAGCGGGATCGCATGGTCGCCCGGCTTCAGCGAGGTGACGCCCGGCCCCACTTCCCGGACGATGCCGGCGCCTTCATGGCCGAGGATCGAGGGGAAGATCCCCTCGCTGTCGAAGCCGTCGAGCGTATAAGCGTCGGTGTGGCAGATACCCGTCGCTTTGATCTCGATAAGAACTTCACCCGCCTTGGGGCCCTCCAGATCGAGCTCGACGATCTCCAGCGGCTTTTTCGCCTCGAACGCGACTGCGGCGCGTGTCTTCATCTTATGCTCCTGTTGCGCTCTTCAGTATCGCAAAACATGTCGTCAACCGCGCCGCGCTCATTCGCGACTTTCCCCGCGCGATCATTTGATACCCGTACAGCTGGTCTCGGCCTGCTTGGCAGCCTCCGGCTTGTCTTCATGGCTGGGCGGACGGCCGCCGGGAATGGCGTTGTTCGCTCGCGCCCGCAGATAGACGTAGATGTCGTCGATGAAGCACATGACATTCACGTTTGTTGCGAACGACGGCATGACCTTGTCGTTGGCAGCGTCAACATTCTTGCGACCGTTGGTCACGACATTGACGAAATCGGAATAGCTCATCGTCTTCAGCGAATTGACCAGCGCCGGCGCATAGCTCGACCCCTCGCCATTAGGTCCATGACAAACATGGCAATCCGAATGGTAACGTCGAAAGCCCGAATAGGTGTACCAGTCGACGGTCCCGTCCGAACTTATCTTGTAAGTCGGATTGCCGTCCTTATCGGAATATTTGCCATTGTCCGATGAAGCCACAGCCGGATCGCCCGGTGCGTCGGCGTATGCTGCTGCTCCGGCAAGTGTGCTCACGAAAAAAACAACCGCAAATTTCCACTGATTGATGTTCACGCAATCCATCCTCGCACGGTGTTGAAACGAATCGGCGCGCTGCAAAACAGCGGCGCGCCGATTCCTTGTCACTTGCGATGCTTCGTCACTTCAATGCCGAAGGCCTACTCGCTCGGCAACGCAAATACCGTCAACGTGCCGCCCAGCGAGGTATAGGCTGCCAGACCGGCATAACCGCCAACCGCACCGAGGCCGGCAGTATCGACCGTCTTTTCTGCGGTCGGCAACTTGCCCTGGTCGACGGCGTTATGCCACGCGGCAGCGTTTTGAGGCTGAAGCAGACCGGCCGCCAAGCCGATGCCCGCCCAGCCGCCGACGCCGGAAAGCACAGCAACATATTGCTTGCCACCGTGTTCGTAGGTCATGACGTTGCCGATGATGCCGGACGGAGTTTTGAACTTATAGAGTTCTTTGCCCGTCTTGGCATCGACCGCCTTCAGATAACCCTCCAGCGTGCCGTAGAACACGACGTTACCGGCTGTTGCCAATGCACCGCCCCAGGCCGAGAACTGCTCCTTGTCGGACCATACGATTTTACCAGTCTTGCCGTCCCAGGCGATGAAGTTGCCCATATTGGTATCGCCCTTGGGCGGATACATCGCCACGGCGGCACCGACATAAGCCTGACCTGCGGTGTACGACACCTTGTAGGGCTCATAGTCCATGCAGACGTGGTTGGTCGGAACATAGAACAACTGGGTTTCGGGGCTGTAGGCCGCAGGTTGCTCATCCTTGGTACCGAGCGCAGCCGGACAGATACCCTTCGAGTTGTGGTCTTCGCCGCCATGTTGAGTCGAATAGGCATCGACGACCAAAGGCCGACCATAGGTCTTGGATGACTTATCCATGTCGACCTTGCTCGCCCAGTTCACCACCGGATCGTACTTTTCTGCGACCAGCAATTCGCCGGTTGCCCGATCAAGCGTGTAGCCGAAGCCGTTACGGTCGAAATGCGTCAGCAGCTTCCTCGATTGGCCGCCAACGGTCTGATCGGTAAGGATCATCTCATTGACGCCGTCGAAGTCCCATTCGTCGTGCGGGGTCATCTGGTAGATCCATTTGACCGCGCCGGTGTCGAGATCGCGCGCCCAGATCGACATCGACCACCTGTTATCGCCGGGTCGCTGCACCGGATTCCAGGTCGATGGATTGCCCGAGCCGTAATAGACGAGGTTCAATTGGGGATCGTAGGAATACCAGCCCCACGTGGCGCCGCCACCGATCTTCCACTGATCACCTTCCCAGGTGGAGGTCGATGAATTCGGTCCGACGGGCTTGCCGAGCGCCGTCGTCTTGACCGGATCGATCAACGTGTCGGAGTCAGGCCCCTCGGAATAGCCGCGCCAGGCGAGCTTGCCGTCCTTGATGTTGTAGGCGCTTACCCAACCGCGAACACCGAATTCGCCGCCGGAGACGCCGACCAGCACCTTGTCCTTGTATACGAACGGAGCGTCGGTGCCCGACTGACCCTTGCCGGCCTCGCCGTCCATGACCGACCAGTCGACCTTGCCGGTCTTGGCGTCGAGCGCGACCAAAGTCGTATCAGCCTGATGCAGGAATATCTTTCCGTCGGCATAGGCCACGCCACGATTGACCGTGTCGCAGCACATGATCGGAATGACGTTCGGATCCTGTCTGGGTTCATATTTCCAAAGTATCTTGCCTTCGTTGTTCAGATCGAGCGCATAGACAGTATTTGGAAACGGTGTATGCACGTACATCGTGTCGCCGACCACCAGCGGCCCACCTTCGTGGCCGCGCAGCACGCCGGTCGAGAATGTCCACGCTACCTGCAGCTTCTTGACGTTCGTCGCGTTGATCTGATTGAGCTTGGAGTACCGTGTATTGGCGTTGTCGCCCTGTTGCATGACCCACTGCTTTGGATCCTTGGCGCGAGCATCAAGATCCGAATCGGCGCGCGCCGGAACCCCCTGCATGAACAGCAGGCCGCAGATCGAAGTCGTGGCAAGTAGCACCTTGCGCATAGTAAATCCTCCCAGTTGTGAACGAAGGGTTCCGTAAAAACGGTCCACTTTTTCAGACTCTTCGTTGGTATCCCTACCCGGTTCGGAAATAGGAAACTTGCCCAAGAGAGAAGCCTGTTTGCGCGAAAGCGAAACACGACGAACTTTTTAGCCGGCGCCGGCGATTCTCGCAGGCGGCACGCCTCCATGCTGCGCCGCATCAGTCACTTTGACCTCGATCGATCCGTCCGCGCGACCCATTGGTTGAGGTTCCCCTTGACGGCACCCAAACTAAGTCGGAGGATTATCAAAGGGATGTCAGGGGACGTGCTGCTCAAGCCCCAATGGCCATCTTGAGGTTAAAGTTGCCTTGATGACTCGAGGCCTCACGCGGCAAGCGGTCATGTTTTGATCTCGAATCGGTGGCTGGATATGTCCGACACGGTCCGCTCACTCAACACTTTCGGATTGGCGCCGAAGAAGCAAATTCAATGTTGGTCAGATGCGCTGAGCGATCTTTGCGGCCAATTCGACATCGATCCGCTGGCGGCTTCGTCGTTCGAGGGCCGGATCAACTACACGACGGTTTCGAAGCTAAAGCTCTGTCAGATCGAGGCGAGCCAGCATCGGCTTGCCCATACCGCCTCGCGCGCAAAACTGGGCGGCCATCCGTTCGTCAAAATTCTTTTTCAGACTTACGGGATTTCGCATTTCGAGCAGGGTGACCGCCGCATCGAGCTGATGCCCGGTGACTGTCTCGCCTACGATGTATCCAGTCCGCACACGATAGTCAGCCCGACGTTGACGCGACACGAGGTCGTCATCGTGCCGAAGGAACTGCTGCAGGAACGCGGCTTCCGCTCGGCGAAGATATCGGCATGCAAGCTCTCGGCGCGCACCGGCACCGGCCGGATCGCCTATAACTTTGTCCATGCCGCGTTCGACGAAGCAACCAAGCTATCGCCGAACAACGCGATCGGGGTGGCCAATTCGCTGATCGACCTCCTGCTGTTGCCGCTGCGCGAGGACGCGATGTTCGATCGTGTCGGGCCCGAGGCGATGTATGTCCGCGCGCAGTACTTCATCCGCGAACATCTGCGCGACCCGGATCTTTCCATCGACCAGATCTCGGCGGCACTGTGCTGCACCAAGCGCTATCTGCACATGTTGTTCAGCGACAGGGGCACCACCATCAGCGACTATATCCGGCACGCGAGATTGCAGAACTGCCGCCAGGAGCTGGAGACTCAGACCGGAAAAACCGTCACGGATGTCGCATTTTCGTGGGGCTTCTCGAGTTCGTCGCACTTCAGCCGCGTGTTCCGGAAGTATTTCGGAGTTGTTCCGTCTGCAATTCACAAAGCGCAGCACGGGGCTCTGTCCCCGGACTTTCCTTGCGAATAGAACTCCCGCTTCGGCGCGACGAGCAGATATCAGCCTTGAACGCTTGCTGACGCATGCTCCCGCGCATCAAAGCCTGCAAGAACTCAAGGGGGCGGTTACGCAAACTGATGGCGCAGTATCGGGACGCCCGATCCTCAAGTCCCGGCACAATTTTGATTCGCTTGACGCCATTGCGGGCGGTCTGGCGTAGGTCCAGTTTTTGAAGTGGTTGGCAGGACGCCAGCCACGGCTCGACGCAAGAATTGCCGATCGAGCCGGGCCGGTCGTTTCGATGCGGTCTATTTGCGAGCTGCGCAGGCGTACATGTTGATTTCCATGCCCACCGGCACTTCGACAATTTTTGGAGTCTTCCAGGCCATTCCATCCTCCCAAGTTTGGCGCAAACGCCGCGCCGAAGTTGAACCTAGGACCACGCCCGACATGGCGCAAGTGCGGCAGATCGAGCGTCGAACACCTGTGGGCCATGCCTGACAGCCGATATTTCTCTCCTGGACAAAGCGATTTCTCTCTTGGACGAAGTCCAGCGGCTCTTGGTCGATCGGCGTACAAGTGTGCTCCCCCGTCGATATTCGGACCTGAGCGTAGTTTCGGTACGACCGAGATACGCAGCCGCTTCCAAAGATGGCCCCTCGCGTACCGAGCTTGACCTGGAAAGCGATCTTCGTTCAGTCACCTCGGAACGTGGCCAACGCGGAAGTCCGCGCCGGCCAAGACCTGCGCGGCTGGTCCGAGTTCAACGCCTGGGGCGACTCCAATCTTTAGCTGCGTCGCAACTGAAAGGATCTCAGCCCCACGGTCGAGCGCCGCGCCGCGCGCGCCATGCCCACCGTCGCGATCGAGCTCGTGCAACGCGCATTTTCAGGGAAGAACAAATTGCGGACGGCTAAAAACTAGCTGATTTTATTGGCATAATCGCGAAGCGCAATGGCGATCCCGGCGTAACTCGAACATGCGACCCACGGTTTATGAAACCTGTTTCAACTCAACAATGTCAATAGCTTAAGTTCGTTGTGTTGCAGACGTGTTGCATCGACGAGCCACGAAAAAGCCCTTCAGAAGTTCGTCCCGGCCCACGAATGACCGCTTCGCGCCAAGAGCCGCCTTTCAGGTCGCAAAGCAACCTGGATATCAATAGATTGCCCGCATGAAGAAGATCGGCTTTCTCTCGTTCGGGCACTGGACGCCCTCGTCGCAATCACAGACGCGCTCGGCCGCCGACACACTCCTGCAATCCATCGACCTGGCCGTTGCCGCCGAGGAATTGGGCGCGGACGGAGCCTATTTCCGGGTCCATCACTTCGCGCGCCAACTCGCCTCGCCTTTTCCGCTGCTGGCGGCCGTCGGTGCGAAGACCAGCCGCATCGAGATCGGCACGGCGGTGATCGACATGCGCTACGAGAATCCACTGTACATGGCCGAGGACGCTGGCGCGGCCGACCTGATCGCGGGCGGACGGCTTCAGCTCGGCATCAGCCGAGGGTCGCCCGAGCAGGTGATCGATGGCTGGCGCCATTTCGGTTATCAACCGGCCGAAGGCCAGAATGACGCCGACATGGGGCGGCGTCATGCGGAGATTTTCTTCGATCTGCTGCGCGGTGAGGGTTTTGCCAAGCCCAATCCACGACCCATGTTTCCAAATCCGGCCGGGCTGCTGCGCCTGGAACCCTATTCTGACGGCCTGCGCGACCGGATTTGGTGGGGCGCCGGCTCGAACGCCACGGCAATTTGGGCAGCAAAGCTCGGGATGAATCTGCAGAGCTCGACACTCAAGAACGACGAAACAGGCGAGGCTTTCCATGTGCAGCAGGCCGCCCAGATCCGGGCCTACCGCGCCGCCTGGAAGGAGGCAGGCCATGCTCGCGAGCCGCGGGTCTCAGTCAGCCGCAGCATCTTCGCACTGACGGACGATCGTGACCGCAGCTATTTTGGGAGCGGGCGCGAAGATGATGACCAGATCGGATTCATCGACGAGAGCACCCGGGCGATCTTCGGCCGCAGTTATGCTGCCGAGCCGCATGTCCTAATCGAGCAGCTCAGGAAAGACGAGGCTATCGCCGAGGCCGACACGCTGCTGCTGACCGTCCCCAATCAATTGGGCGTTGCCTACAACGCGCATGTGATCGAAGCGATTCTGACCCACGTCGCTCCCGCCTTGGGGTGGCGCTAACGAAGCGGCCTGGCGTATCTCACTAAGAAGGGAGTCTGACTTGAGCGTTGCTTTCACCAAGGAAGACAGTGCCGAAACTGCGTCGGAGACTCTGCTACCCGACCGCCCGGTTTCACCTCATCCGAACCTTGTTACGGAAACGGGATTGAAGGCTCTGGAATTTCAACTCCACCAGGCCCGCGGGGCGTACGAGACGGCGCAGAATATCGACGACGTCAATGAACGACGGCGGCAAGCGGCAATCCCCTTGCGCGATATGCGCTACTTTGCGGCGAGAGTTCGGACGGCCCAGGTCATCACCAGTCCTACGTCGACTGACACTGTTGCCTTTGGGAGCACGGTGACCTTCAGGCGCGACGATGGACGCGTGCAGAAATATCGTATCGTGGGGGAGGACGAAGCGGACCCTAAGGCGGGTTCTATTTCGTTCGTATCCCCAGTGGCAAGGCTTCTGATGGGCAAAGCTGTTGGGGAAGAAGTCGGCGCATCCGGTCAAAACCTTGAGATCATTTCGATCTCGTAGCTGCGGCACCGGACATAGTACGTCCCCTATAGTCCCCAAGTAAGTCCTCTAGTCATAACCCCGCCGGAGACGGCGGGGTTTTTCTTTCAGCGCATTGATGCGCCGGGTCACTGCCCAGGCGGGAAGTCCGTTGAAGCGGCGAGCTTCATCTGCGCTTCGAAGCCGGCGATCCGTTTGCGCAGCGTCGCAACGGTGTGCTGCTGCATCTGCGGCTCGATCGCCATCGCCTTCAGCGTCTAAATCGCGCTCACGCTCTCGACCAGAAGGGCCTGACGCTCGGCGCCGCGATCGAACTTTTTCTCCAGGCGCTGGTGGAAGATCGGCGTTACGCCTGCGGACAGCGCCACATAGAAGGGAAACGACCACCACGATCCAGGTGAGCTCGCTCGAGTAGTAGAACATGACGGCCAGAAACACGAAGGTGAAGCCCAGATCGATCACCAAAGTGAGCGCCGAACTCGTGATGAAGTTTTGGATATTCTCAAGTTCGTGCACCCGCGCGACGGAATCTCCGGCCCGGCGGCTTTCGAAGTAGGCGATCGGAAGCGCAATCAGATGCCTGAATAGCCGCGCGCCCAGTTCTACGTCGATCCTGTTGGTGGTGTGGGTAAAAACATAAGTCCGCAGCCCGCCGTGGCCGGCCGCTATCCATTTGGAGGACCTCCGGCCCTGCGCCATCATGCGATGGATAACGGTGCACGGCCTCGTCTATCTCGCCGTCGTGCTCGATTGGGCGACACGTCGTGTTCTGTCCTGGCGGCTGTCGATCACGATCGAAGCGGCCTTCTGCGTCGAGACATTGGAGGATGCTCTCGCGCGTCATGGCAAGCCGGAAATCTTCAACACCGACCAGGGCTCGCAGTTCACCGGCGCGGCCTTTACCGGTGTCCTCGCCGACAACGGCATCGCCGTCAGCATGGATGGCAAAGGAGCTTGGCGAGACAACGTGTTCGTCGAGAGGCTGTGGAAGAGCGTCAAATAGGAGGAGGTCTATCTGCGAGCCTACGAAACCATCGGTGAGGCGCGAAGCTCGATTGGTCGGTATCTCGATTTTTACAATGGCCGGCGTCCGCATTCGAGCCTTGACGACCGGACCCAGGATCAAGCCTACTTCGATCTTCCTCCGCTCCGCGCGGCGGGTCATCCATCGGCTCTATCTTGCCGATATGAGCCTGTGCATGCCGATCGCCGGCTGGGTCGCAACCGAGGGCGACGCATCGGCCTATCATTATCTGTTGGCCGGTGTTCGCGCCTTTCCCGGAGCGCCGCAGTTTGCCGATGAAATCAGGACCCAAGGTTTCGTGGACATCGGCTTTGAGCGGTGTCGTTCGGCATCGTCGCGGTTCACATCGCACGCAAGCCGGTCGCGTCATGAACCTATTTGTCAACGTTATTTCGATGACACGCGAGTTCGTAATTTTGTTCTGAATGGCGCACCATAGGACTCTTTAGCCACAATTAGCCCGTGGTTCGGGCCCCCGGTGTAATGCGGGCGGCTTCGCGATTGACATTGTGATGTCCACGCCGCACAGCTTCGTAGATGCAAGTCAATTGACGCAGGATGCGTCGAGACGCTCGCCATACGACGCCAGTCGCGTCAAGCGGCCGCCGGTGGCCGACAATAGCCGGCAATTTTCTCGGTAAGGCGTTGGGATAGCTGCCGGCCGCCTCGGCTGACGATCGGCCGCCGTGCCCGATCCGAGGTTGCGGTTCACGTGGTCCAGATTTGCGTTGCTTAGCTCATGATGACGCAGTCCGCTGATCCAGATCACGTAAGGAATTTCCTTTGCATCAAAGAACCATTCGATTTTGGCTGACCTGCCTGGTTATCGGCTGCGTGCTGCCCGCGACCCTGGGGTCTGCATTCCTGTTCACCATTTCCTATCGACAGCAGCGGACAATCCTCGAACGCAATACAATCGCGACTGCGCGCGCGCTGATGCTGGCGATCGATGCCGAATTGTACGGTGTACAGTCCGCATTGCAGGTGCTGGCGGCGTCGCAACGTCTGGCTTCCGGTGATCTGGCGAGCTTCTATCAGCAGGCGCGCGAAGCGCTCCCGAACATTGGAGGCAACTACATCGCAATCACGGATTCCACCGGCCAGCAGCGTCTCAATACGCTCAAGCCATTCGGGGCTGCGCTGCCGCAAGCGCTGCTTTCCGCCCAAGCGCGGCAGGTATTCGAGCACGGTCAACCGGCGATCTCCGATTTCTTCGTCGCCCCCGATATCGGGCGATCCGCGATAACGCTGGAAGTGCCGGTATTGCTCGATGGAAAAGTCATCTACTCCCTGGCAATGGGCATCTTCGCCGATCGGCTTGCGGAAATTCTCAGACGGCAGAGCATCCCGCCTGATTGGATAGCCGCGGTGTTCGACAGCACCGGCACGGTCGCCGCACGAACCCATTCTCCTGAACGTTTTGTGGGGGGAAAGGCTGCGCCGGACTTCCTGCTCAGGACAGCCGACCGCGCCGAGGGTGTCACCGAGACCGACTCGCTGGAGGGGATTCCCGTATTGAGCGCGTTCAGCCGGTCTCCGCGCTCGGGATGGGCCATTGCCATCGGGATTCCGAAGTCCGCCTTGAGCGTGAATTTGTGGCGCTCGCTGGGCTTCAACGCCGCGGTGACGCTGGCGATGCTGGCATTGAGCATCTGGATGGCGCGGGCGATGAGCATGCGAATCACCCGGTCGATCCGATCGCTGCATGCTCCCGCTCTCGCGCTCGGAACGCCGGAACTGCTGTCAATTCCGCAAAACGAAATCGTCGAGGTGAACGACGTCGGCCACGCGCTCATGAAGGCCTCCCTGATGATCGGGGAACGCGCGATCGAACGCGAGCAAGGCGAACTGGCTACACAGGAATTGATCATCGCGAAACAAATCGCCGACAAGACCAGCCGGGCGAAATCGGAGTTCCTGGCGTCGATGAGTTACGAACTGCGGACGCCGCTGCATGCCATCTCGGGCTTTGCGCAGTTGTTGAATCGAATCGGAAGATACGCTCGCCCATGAAAAATGCGTTCGCTACAGGGAGAACATCATGGAATTGAGCGCGCAACTCGGAAAGATAATCGATGACGTGCTGGATATGGCCAGTTTCGAATCCGGCCACGTCAACCTGAACCTTGAAGTTCTAGATTGCCTGGAAGTCATGACGGAAGTGTGCAGCACGCTGGAAGTTTCAGCAAAAAAGCGAGGATTGATCTTCACCGTCGATACCTCCGGCAACCTGCCCTCCATCGTCGCCGATCGGGGCCGGTTGATTTAGGTCCTGCTCAATCTTGGAAGCAACGCGATCAAATACAACATCGACGGCGGCTGGGTTTTGCTGACCGCGCTGCCCTATGACAACGTCGTGCGCTTCATTGTCAGGGATACTGGAAAAGGGATTCCCGCCGAGCGCCATCACGAAATATTCGAGCCGTTCAATCGTCTTGGGATCGAACTCACCAAGGAAGAAGGTGCCGGAATCGGGTTGACGATAAGCCGCCGGCTCGTGCTGGCGATGGATGGCAAGATCGGGTTCGAGAGCGATGCCGGACAAGGCAGCAAATTCTGGGTCGAACTGCCCGTCGCCGAAGAGCGTGCGGCAAAAGCCGTTCGGGTTCCATCCTTGTTTGCGGCGAGGATCGATCTGCGCTGCAAGATTCTCGATATTGAGGACAAGATACCCAACGTCGAGCTGATGCGCGCCATCATTGAAGATCTGAGCACGACCAACTTTGTCGATGCACAAACGGTCGAGGAAGGGCTCAAGATGGCGCGCTCGCTAAGGCCCGACCTCGTCATCACCGACATCCATTTGCCCGACGGCAAGGGTTTCGACGTCTTGAGAGGCCTTCGCGAGGACGATCGAACCGCGAAAATTCCGGTCATCGCGCTGACCGCTGACGCCATGCGGACCAACATGCACAACATGGAACTGGCAGGCTTCGATCATATTCTGACCAAGCCCCTCAAAATTCAGGAACTGATGAAGATTCTTAACGGAGTACTCAAGGCAGCTTGAGTCCCGAAGGCCAATTCCCGCCCAGGGCGTGATCCGTATCTCCTGGTGCTGCCGGCCCGCATGCGCAACCGCAACCGCATCCGTATCGTCAGCAATATCAAGGCGGCCAAGAGGCGCGCTAACCGATGCCGTATTTGTCGAACAGGTCGGGCGCGAATTTCAGCCCGAGGCCGGGTCCGGTCGGCACGGTGATTTCGCCGTTGACCGGGATCGGCGGATCGTCGAACAGGCGCCAGGTCCACGGCATGTATTCGACCACCAGCCCGTTCGGGATGGCGGCGACCAGGTGCACATGGATTTCCGGCAGCAAATGACTGGCCACCGGCTTGTTGAAGGCCTCCGCCATGCCGGCGACCTTCATCCATTGCGTCACGCCGCCGACCCGCAGCAGATCGATCATGGTGATGTCAACGGCGTGGTGCGACATCGCCTGCCGATGCGGCTCGATGCCCCAGAGATATTCGCCGGCGCAGATCGGCGTCGTCAACGCATCCGCGATCTTGGCGTGCCCCTGGTAGTCGTCGCATCGGGTCGGGTCCTCCAGCCATCCGAGGCCCAGCTCCTCGACGCGGTGGCCGATCGAAATCGCCTCGGCGACGCTCCAGCGCTGATTGATGTCCACCATCAGATTGACATCCGGTCCGACCGCGTCGCGGATCAGGCGAATACGCTCGACTTCCTGTTTTGGCGTAAGTCCTTCCACGGCCATCTGGGTCTTGATCTGGGAATAGCCCTTCTCGACCAGCGCTGCG
The DNA here is from genome assembly GCA_963777475.1 of uncultured Alphaproteobacteria bacterium. Classification (GTDB taxonomy): domain Bacteria; phylum Pseudomonadota; class Alphaproteobacteria; order Rhizobiales; family Xanthobacteraceae; genus Bradyrhizobium. Next base: position 286,907 of record CAVZQX010000020.1, on the reverse strand, counting down.
GCGGCGCGTTCGAGCTTGTCGGTTGGCGTGGTCCGCGTCAGCGCGCCGCTGGCATAGGCCGGCACCTTGTCGCGCAAGCCGCCCAACAGCCGCGCCAGGGGAGTGCCAGAGGCTTTGCCGCGGATATCCCACAAGGCGGTATCGATCGCCGAAATCGCCAGGTCCGCGATGCCGCCGCGGCCGCATGATGCCGACGCGGCGCGCAGCTTGTCGGTGATTTGTTCGGTGCGGAGCGGGTCGTCTCCGCCGATCAACTCGCCAAAATCCTCGATCGCGGCCTTCAGCGCGCGCACCAGTTTGCCGCCGAACCCGGTGACGCCAATGCCCTCGATGCCTTCGTCGGTCTGCACCTGCACCGTGAAGAATTCGCGCAGCATCCCGGGCATGTAGGGTGCGCCGACCAGGGGCTCTTCCAGCGGCAGACGGACGAAATTGACCTTGATCTGTTGAATTTTCATCTTGTCCTCGGGCTTCACGCGACGCGCAGTTTTTCCAGAATGGCGGGATCTGGATCGATGCCGAGGCCGGGCCCTTGCGGAACCGCAAGATGGCCGTCCACCGGTTCATACCAGTCTCCGAACGGACTTTCCGTGAGGTCACAATACAGTCGCTCGACCATGGGCGCGCGCGCGAGCGCCGCAGAAAGATGCGCGGTTGCGATCAGGCCTGGACCGAAATAGGCGGAGTGCGGCGCGACCGCCACGCTGGCTTTGTTGGCGGCGGCGATGATGTCTCGCATGATGGAAATGCCGCCGATCTTGGCGACGCTCGGCTGCACGTAGTCGACCGCGCGGGCGTCGATCAGCCGCGCAAAATCGGTCGGCGTCAGGACATTTTCGCCGATCGCGACCGGAACGCCGCTGGCGCTGACCTGCCGCGCGGCTTCGAAATCTTCCGGCGGCCAAACCGGCTCCTCGATCCATTTCAGGCCGAGTTCGCGCAATGGCGCGACCGCCGACAAGGCTTCGCTTGGCGTCCACGGCGCATTGACGTCCACCATCAACGACCCGCCATTGTGCCGCCGCAGCAATTGCGCCGCCGCGGTGATCTCGGTGCGGCCAGTCTCGTGGATCTTGAGTTCGCGATAACCGCGACCCAGCGCCTCCTCGCAGCTGCGAACGACAATGTCGGTGTCAGCGTATTTGAGAAGACTTGCATAGGCCGGCAGCTTCGCGCATGGCGCGCCGCCGAGTAGCCTGTAGATCGGCAGGTTCTTCGATTTTCCAAGAATGTCCCAGAGCGCGATATCCAGACCCGACAGCGCGTACATCACCGGGCCGGCACGCCCAACGCCGTGCACGTGGTAGATCAGCCTTTTCATCAGCGCTGGAATATCGCTAGCGTCCGCGCCGATGCAGGCCGGCGCGATCAGCTGCTCCAGCAGCGATTTGACGGCGGGCCAGACCCGATGCGGAAACGCCTCGCCCCAGCCTGTGATGCCGCTGTCGGTCTCGACCTTGACCAGCACCGTCTCGAACGCATTGCGCCCCTCGCCGGCGAATTTTGGCTTAGGCCCGCCAGGTCTAAGCTGCTGGCGATAAACGACGCCCGATACACGCGTGATTTTCATTGCAATTCGAACCCGATCGCAAAGCGCCGCGCTGGGTTCCTCCCGCTCTTATTGTTGTTGATGCGCTCGACACTGCCTATCATGCGTCAGGCCGCCAGCATAGCCGCTCGCGGGAGCGATAAAAACCGCTGGCAGGAATCTGGAGGTGGCGAATGCCTGCGAAAAAGCGGGATCGGCTGATGAGCCGGCGCATGCCATCGCGACCATGGCGGGTGACGCCAGCCTCATTCAGCGCCCGCGATCGTTGCCGCGCAGACGGCGCTCCAGGTCAGGTTCGTCCAGCAGCGTGGCCTGCTCTATCTTCCCGTCGCGGCGGAGAATTTATGGAACGACCCGCATCGCCTCGACCATCTGAAGGTCGGCCTTGGCCACGCGGACGCGGTCGCAGCACTTTCGCGGGTTACGGCTCGGCAACCGTGACCGCGCATATCGGCGTGCAGCCCTTCGCCGACGGTGGTGACGACGCAGATAATCGATAAAGGGACGTAAAGACATCTAGCGGCTCGATCACGGTTCGGGAGTACAGGCCTTACCTGCGCCGAGTAAAGCGCCGCTCGCGCCAGCAAATTTCAACGCTCAATGAGAACGAAATTGGGCCGACAGTCCCTGCGTGCGGGTTGCCGAGCGAGGCCCAATCCCTGGTAACGTTTCATTTGTTCGACGCGTGTTAGAACTTTCCGGTTGGGCCAGCCCTAGTTGGATCGTCCACCATGCGATTTGCGTCGGACACATCGAAATCTGAACGACTTCTTAACGATAGGCGCCGTGCCCCAGAATGTTCTCCCTAGTAGAGATAGCGCTTGGTCCCTCCGCTTCTCGGACCGTGCGCCCGTTTTTGTGGCCCTCAGCTTCGGTGTGATGCTTGCCCTCGGCGCTGGACTATTGGTTTCCCAATTGCGCCGTAACGCCTTGGATAACAGCGGGCAGGAGCTTCAACGATTGGCGCTGGTGCTTGCTGACCAGGCCGAGCGAACCTTTTGGGCGGTCGAACTGGTGCAGGACAGCCTTGTCGAGCGCCTTCAGAACGATGGCGTAAAATCCCCCGAGGAATTTCGGCAGCACATGACCGGCCTTGCCGCCCACGAGGACATGCGTAGCCGTATTCACGGTCTTCCGCAGCTCGATGCACTCATTGCAGTGGATGCAGATGGCAGCCTTCTGAATTTTAGTCACTATTGGCCGCCTCCGCCTGTCAGCCTGGCGGACCGCGATTACTTCAAGGCGCTCAAGACGAACAAGGCATTGACAACATACTTCGGCGAGCCGGTCTTCAATCGTGGCACGGGAACCCTGACGCAGCATCTTGCCCGAAAGGTAACGGGGCCGGATGGGCAGTTCCTTGGCTTGATCCTCGGCGCCGTGGAACTTGCCTATTTCGAGCGGCTGTATGAGAGCCTTTCGCTCGGCAGCGATACCAGCATCCTGGTGCGCCGCGACGACGGCAGGCTGCTGGCGCGTTTCCCTCCGGTCGATGCGCGCAATGGCCCGCAGATCAATCCTAGGGAAGCTTTCCCGGAAATGCGGCGGGCCGGCCGGCTCAGCAGTCTGCTGCAGCGCACCAGCAGCGTGGATGGCCAGGAACGACTGATGGCCTTTCACCTGCTGCAGCGCTATCCACTGGTTGTGGGCACCACAAAGACGGTCAGGAGCGCCCTTACGGAATGGCGCAAGCAGACGAGCTATCTGATCGGGGCCACGCTGCTTTTGGAACTCACGGTGCTCAGCATCGGCCTGCTGATGGCGCGCCATATGCGGAACCAGCGAACCCTGTCCGAGGAGCACGAAGGTCGGCTGCGGGCCGAGGCAGATGCCCAGCTTGGCTATATGGCGCAGCATGATGCACTCACCGGACTGCCCAACCGCTTGCTGTTCCGGAGTCGACTGCAGGAAGAGCTGATTCGCTCCCGGCGTGGCGCGTCCTTTGCCATGCTTTGTCTCGACCTTGATGGCTTCAAGGATGTCAACGACAGCTTCGGGCACCCGGTCGGCGATACGCTGTTGCAGGCCGTTACCGATCGGCTGCGTCAGGAGACCCGAGAGACAGACACCGTTGCACGGCTCGGTGGCGACGAGTTCGCCATCATCCAAGCCGACGCAGAGCAACCGGACGCCGCTATCGCCCTCGCCGAGCGGCTGGTGGCGCGGCTGGCAGAGCCATTCGACCTCGATATCCATCAGGCGGCGATCGGGGTCAGCATCGGGATTGCCACGATGCCCGGCGACGGCGAAGATGCGGATACCGCGCTGAAGAATGCCGACCTCGCGCTCTATCGCGCCAAGGTTGAAGGACGTGGCACATTCCGCTTCTTCGAACCCGCCATGGATGCCGCAATGCAGCGTCGCTCGGCACTGGTACGGGACCTGCGGCATGGCCTGGAGATCGGACAGTTCGAACTTTTCTACCAGCCGATCATGGACAAGCACGCCGTAAGGATCCAAAGCTTCGAGGCACTGATACGTTGGCGACACCCGCAGCGCGGATTAGTGCTTCCTGACGAGTTCATCCCGGTGACCGAGGAAATTGGCCTCATCAGGCCTTTGGGCGCATGGGTACTGGCAAAGGCCTGCGCCGATGCCATGCGATGGCCGGAGCGGATCAGCGTGGCCGTCAACCTCTCATCGGTGCAGTTCAGCAACGGCAATCTTCTGCAGGACGTCAGGCAGGCGCTTTGGGCTTCCGGACTTCCACCCCATCGGCTCGAACTTGAGGTTACGGAGACGGTGCTGATCCAGAATTCCGAAGCGACGCTCGCATTGCTGAATGAGCTGAAGGCACTCGGCGTCAGCATCGCCCTTGATGATTTCGGCGCCGGCTATTCCTCGCTCGGCTACTTGCGCAAATTCCCGTTTGATCGCGTGAAGATCGATAAATCCTTTGTTCACGACCTTCGCCTTTCCGGCGACGCGACAGCGATCGTCCGGTCCGTGACAAGACTATGCCAGGCTCTCGGTATGGCGACCACGGCCGAGGGGGTGGAGACGGCGCAGCAATTCGACGGAGTTCAGGCCAATGGTTGCACGCATGTGCAGGGTTACCTGTTCAGCCGGCCAGTCCCGGCGGCCGAAATTCCGGCGCTATGCGAGAAACTCCAACGCCATAGAATAATCGGCCTGAGGAAGCGAAGGCGGCAGTTTGAAGACTGGCGCCGCCAGGATGCGTCATGGCGCCACCGGCCTCCGAGTGACGGTGAGATACGAGTTACGCATGGTTATGGTGACAATGCTGGACTGCACCCCTGGATGAGACACGATAATTTCTGTGACAGGCTCATTTCGAGGATGACCTGTGGCAGCAAGAGGAAAGATGCATGCGCGTCGTTGACAGCGGTCCTCAGCATCGGCACGTTCTGCTAGGCATTGTTGCCGACCAGGAGCGCGACGCGCTTTTGCGCCAGCGCCAGCGGGCTCGTCAGGGTGAACAGGAGCGCCGCTAGGCCGAGGGCCAAGCCGGGTGTCAAGCCGGACTTTCCCTCACCGATACGGATCCTGCCGGATGGTCGGCGCAGACAGCCTCACTCGGCGCAACGTGATCGGCGAGCCGTCGGACTCGAACCGCAATTCGTAGGTCTTGCCATTGCCGTCGGTCGCCGAGCACCAGATGCTGGAAACATACCTTGCCCCGAAATTTCCGATCTGCCGGCATATCCCATTCGACAGTTGAACGGCCGGCGTCGGCAGGCCGTCGACCTTCGGCCGGTCCTTGGAGTTCAGCAGCATCCGGTCGATGGCCAGTTCGTACAGGTTGTCCCGCGTCCGCTGACCATTCTCGCCCGAGAACGAGATGATGTGGCTCTGGTCCCTCGGATCGTCGAGCGCGACCGTAAAATTCGCCCGGCCTTGTTCGCTGTGGAAATAGGCCACCGCCCTGCACGCGAAATCGCGACCCGCAATCTTGAGCGTGCTGCATCGGCCCGACATCAACGCGTAGAGGTCGACGTCCGGCTTGTGCGCTTCGGCGGATAACGGCTCGGCCACGCATGGTGTCGCAAAGAAAATACCGGCGAAAATACCGGCGACGACAAGCGCCCGCCAGCCGAGACGTCGCGTCACGCCCGGTCGATCAGACATGGATGCGAACCAGCGCCTGTTGCAATCCGAGCATGGGTTACCTGCAATCCCCTCATTTGTGCCACGCGGCCGCCAGACTTGCCCCGATACCCTTGGCTTTTTCGTGGCGGGGCTTGTACCGGCCGTTGCGGTTTAGCACATTCTGAGGGTTGTCAACCGGGGCCATCGCATGACCGAGATCATCGCCAGCCGCGTCACGGGCGGAATCGACGGCGACTTCGTCGTGTTCCTGATCGGCATGCGCATCAACAAGCCCTGGAAGGTGCACAAATGGCTGCCGGCGGCGCGCGCCATGCCGAAGATGCTGAAGGAACTGGAGGAAGCCCCTCCGGAGACCGGCTTTCTCGGCCATACCGGCCTCGCCAAGGTCATCGTGCAATATTGGCGCAGCTTCGATCATCTGGAGCGCTACGCGCGCGACCGCGACGCGCTGCATTGGCCGGCCTGGGTCGAATTCAACCGGCGCATGAAGGACGCGCGCGGCGATGTCGGCATCTGGCACGAGACCTACAAGGTGCGCGCCGGCGAATATAAATCGGTCTATAGCGGCATGCCGCCCTTCGGCCTCGGCAGGGCCGGCGCCCGCGCAGGCGTTTCGGAAGCAAGCGACAGCGCGCGGCAGCGGATCGGGGCATAGCCGGCGATGCCCGTGTCACGGCTTTAGGCTCTGAAACAAGGAACTCAGCTTATTCCAAAAGCCCGGCCGCGACTGGGCGAAATGCGCCGCATGGACCTGCGCCGCTTGTTCGACATGCGCTTCGAGCCGCGAGTTGCCGCGGGCGCTGTTGCGGGCTTGGGTGAGGAATTGTTCTGCCCCTGCATCGTCCCCGATCAGGCCGTAAGCGCCGCTCAGGCTCAGGCAAGTGTTGACCATCATCTCGACGTCACCGATGCGGCGAGCGATCTGCAGCACCCCCTTGTAATAATCGATCGCCCGTTGGTGCTGCCCCTGGTGCTGCAGGCAAAGGCCCAGCGCGCCCAGGGCCTTGCCCTCCCCTGACGCGTCGGACAGCGCCACGGCAACGGCGCGCGATTGCTCCAGATATTGCGTCGCGGTCTCATATTGGCCGCGCAGCATGTGCGCGATGCCGAGGTTGCCGAGCGTCTTTCCCTCCGCTTCCTTGAGACCGATTTTTCGCGCAAGGTCGCTGCTTTCCCGATAGTACCTTTCCGCCTGGTCTGACTGTTGTACCCGCAGATAAACGTCGCCAAGGCTTCCCAGGGTCTTCACCTCTTCGGGCACGTTGGCGTCCTGCCTCGCAACGCGAAGCGCATACTCCAGATATTTGACGGCCTCCTCGAATTGGCCGAGGCGCGACAACAAGATGCCGAGTGACGCAAAGCAGGCCGCTCTTCCCTCGAAGCTGTCGAGGGCTACTGCGAGCTTGGCGGCTTGTTGGTGGAATTCCAGCGCATTGTCTAGATCGCCGATGGCCTGGTGGGCATTGCCGAGGTTCTGCGCATTGGTGGCTTCGCTGAACCGGTTGCCGATTTTCACGGCGATCTGCATGCCCTCACGATGGCAGTCGATCGCTGCCTGATACTCAGTGAGGTGGGTGTAAGCCGTCCCGAGGCTCGAGAGATAGGCGGAGAGGTGGCGCAGGTCGCCGTCCGTCCGCGCGGCGTCGACCGACAGCCTGAAATAGCGAGCGGCATCCTTCCATGCCGATACGCGCGAAAGCAGGTGGCCGGCCACCGCGATGCGGCTCGCCGGCACAGTCACGAGCGCGCGGTACCATTGATCGACATATTCCTCCCAGTTGTTCCGCGCGACCGCGCTCTTTTCCAGCCGGTACGGGTCGTCCAGGCATCCCCGCCAAATAGCCGCCATCAGGATATCGGTGTCGCAGCGGATGTTCAGGCTGCCGGCAAAACCGCGAAACGGGTTGCGGTCCGATCGGGCCGACAGTTCGGTCACCTCGGCTTCGTGACCGTCGCGCGCGGTGTGCTCGACGAAGAAGATGCGCTTCTCTTTGCGGGCAAGCGTCTCTATATGCGGGGTGATGTCGAACACATCGGAGCAGCTATAGCCGAGCACCAGCACGTCCGCGTGGCCTCCGGTCGAGAACAGGTTCTCGATGACCTTTTGCCGGTGCAACGACAATTCGTGGTGCGAGACCTGCCGCAGCGTAATGGCCATGCCTTCGGTATCGGCCACACTGCCATGCAGCTTGATCAGCCGAGCTAGGAGCGGATCGTTCCACGGGATCGAATCGAACTCGCTCTCCCTGAAAGCGACGTTGTAACCGCTTCCCGCCTGCAATCCCTCGGCCTCGAATGCCGCTTCGATGAGCGCATCGAAATTGGTGGTGCAGACGGTTCGCAGAAGCTGACGCCTGGCGAGCTTGGCCAGCAGGATGTGGTTGGTGTTCGGCTGTCCAAGGTTGAACAGCTCCAGTAGCGGCGTCACCTGGCTTTCGGCGCGCAATGCCTCTACGAAGGCTTCGAACGGAAGCTGCGGAGGCTGCAGGATCTGATGCGGAACGTCGTTCAGATTGAGCTTTTGCAGAACGGCTTCGATCAGATGATTGGCAAGCGGCAGGCCGGAGTTAAAGGAAATCCCGGCACCGCAGAACACGACGAGCCGTCGGCTCCGGATCGACGCCACGATCTGCCGGGTGACGTCCTCAACTGTCGTGGCATCAGGCACGGTGGGCCTCCGCTACGGTCAGCCGGAGTTTACGGCCATACTACCGGTGATTGCAATGGCCTCGCGAGCCATCAGGCGCCAAAGGCCGTAAAGCCCTACGCCGCTTCCATCATCGACCGTGCGAACGCCGGATAACTTTCCGCAAGCTCGTCCAGAATATCTCCGCGCAGCAGCGACAGCGTCGCGGGATCGGGGGGCGCCGTGGCCGGCACGCTTGCCGGCTCTTCATAATCGAAGCCGGTCAGGCTGCGGATGTCATCGGGCGAAAAACCGGGATGCACCGAGCGGAGGCGAAAGCCGCCGCGCTCCCGGTCGAAATCGAACACGGCCATGTTGGTGAGTAACGCGTAAGGTCCGCCGCGGCGGGGAATGTCGGGGGTGAGCGCGGCGGCGCTGACGAAATCGACTTTTGGCACGAACACGCGCGGCGAATGCTCTTCGCGGAACAGGATCACGCGCGGGATCAGGTGATAAAGATAGGCCGAGCCGAACGAGCCGGGCCAGCGCACGTCCGTCGTGGGGTATTCGCCGGTGCCGACCAGGTTGATGTTGCCTTGCCCGTCGATCTGGCCGCCGCCGAGGAAGAACGCGTCGACGCGGCCTTGCGCGGCACAGTCGAACAGCTCAACCCCGCCATTGGTGAAGAAGTTATGCCGCTCCGAGCCGAGGATCGAGACGCGGACTTTTGGCTTGCCGTCACGCGCGTTGCGGGCGCGCAGCAGCATGGCGCCGGCGGCGGGCATCGGCGAGGAGGCGCCGACCGCGACATGGCGCACGCCGTCCAAGAGATCGGCTATGGTCGTGATCAGAAGTTCGCGGCGCTCGCGCTCGGCCTGCATCGCGCTCACGCGACCTGTTTGCGGCGGGTCAGGAAGGCGGAGAGATAAGCGCGGAAACCGTCCTCGGTGCGCGCCATCGCGGCGTAGCGGGCGATCTCGGCGTCGTCGCGGTCATATTCGTCCCACAGCGGCAGCGGCCAGGCGCCGCGCTCGGCGACCGCGACGGCCTCGACATAGAGCGAGGGCAGCACGCCGGCGGCGGAATCCTCCGTTGCCAAGAGATCGCGATCGACGATGCGTTCGACGGTGACCAGCGTGCGCTTGGCGGCATAGGCCATCGCGGCCAGTTCGCGGTGGCGGCCGATCCGGATATTGCCGGCGCGATCGGCCTCCGGCGCATGAAACAGCGCGATGTCGGGCGAAATCGCCGGCACCACGACGACCTTGCGCGCCTCGCCGACCGGGCTGTCGATGACTTTCCAGTCGGGCCGCACCCGCAACAGGTCGCTGCCGATGATGCCGGCGATCGGCATGAAGGGCACGCCCTTCTGCGCCGCCAACAGCCCGGCGAAAATCGCGGGGCATGTGGAGTCGCGCAGGTTGAAGTTGCCGGCGCGGACGCCGGCCGAAAACCGCGGCGCGCCGCCGGCTTCCCCAAGCGAGATCGCGCTGGTCTCCAGCGAAGCAACGGCCTTCGCGCCGATCAGGAGATCGGCCTGCAGGCCCGAGATCGGCACGCAGACCAGCTTCAAACCAGTGATACCGGCTTCGATCAGCGCGGCGGTCGCCGCCATCGAAACCCCGGCATTGTCGACTGGGATCGCAACCGACTGTCCCGGTTCGATCAACGCGGCCAGCGCTTGCAGCGAAACAATGTCGGTCATGGGCTTTCCTCCGTCTTGGTGGTTTGTAGCGCGATTTGGCCTCAACGGGTAGCGGTGTCGCGCCAGCGCGCATCGCGCGGAGAGGGGCGGCGGTGCAGGCGGTGGTCGAGTAAGGCCTGCGCCCGGGGTAGCTCACCTGAGCGGATCAGTGCGACGATGAACGTGTCCTCGATGATCTCGCGCTGGGCATGGCTGCCGCCGATGCGCACGACGTCGTCGAGCACCGATTCCAGCAGCGCGACGCAGGTTCGAAAATCCTCGCCGGCAAAGGCGTTCATCGCCCGGCAGATTTGCGGCACCACCGGTCCGGCGGCGAGTTTTCCGTCGTTGAGACGCTGTTCGATCACCCGCAGGCGGTCCTCGAGCGCGGCCTGGTTGTGGGTCGCCGCCGCAAGCAACGCCATGTGCATTTCGACAAAGGGCAGGCTCGATTTCGGGAAATGGGCCTTCGCATAGGCGTCTGCATCGGCCCACAGGTTTGCGGGAACAGCGTGGCCGTAGGCCAGTAGCCGCCACAACAGCGAGGCGCAATCGGACATCGCATTCAGCGGCGGCGCCACGGTGACCGAAGGCTGCAGAATTTGTTCGTAAATCGAAAGCGCTCTTGACGGATCGCCCACCTCCAGCGCGCCAAGCGCCTGATGCCAATAGATATGGCCGTAGAGGATTCCAGAGCGGTCGTAGCTGCCGATCCAGTGCGTGACCAGCGCATCGGCATCCGCGACCGATCCGCCCTCGAACATCGCATGCAGCAACGCATGCGCGGCGTAGGCATTGGCGCGGCGCAGGTCGAAGGCGCGCTCGGTCATGGCGCGTCCCTTGGCAACCTCGCCGTTTTCGGTCATGGCCCAGCCGTAGTTGGACAGGAACCACCAGTCCTCGCCGTAGTGCGGCGCGTAGCGTTCGCACAGCTCCTGCCGCGCCTGGTTGTGCTCCGCCATGCCGGAAAACGCGAACAGCCCGAACGCGCCCAGCGGCAGCGACATCACTACTGCATCGCGCGCAAAGCTTTCGAGATGGTTGAGCGCGGACGAAAGTGCTGCCGGAAGATTGCCTTCCACGGCGAGCGCCAGGGTTTCGACGTGGCTCCGCTCGCGCTCCGTGCCGCGGCGCGCAACCAGTTCCCGCGCGGCGGCGGCTTCTTTCCGTGCGGCCTCGCCCTGCTGATAGAACGAATGGATCCGCGCGCGGGCGATATGCGCGAGCGCAAAATCTGGGTCGGCCGCGAGCGCCCGATCGAAGGCTTCCGCGGCCCCCGGCCAGGCCGAGAGCATGAGATCGATGCCGTCGCGATAGGCTTGGGCGACTTCAGGCGAGTTTGTCGAAAGCGGAAGTCCGTAACGATCCTCATGTCCAGAGCCGCCCATCGCTCAACTCCCCGTCCGCGCCCTTCGTCCTTCGATCGGATAGGCCGGATCGTTGAAACCCGGCGTCGAGGGATGGCCGCTGACGACGAGGCGGTCGATCAGGGCTTCGTCTTCGGCGGTGAAGCGATAGTCGAGCGCGCGGATGTATTCGTCCCATTGCTCCTCGGTGCGGGGACCAGCGAGCACAGAGTTCACGAACGAGGAATTGAGTACCCAGGACACGGCGAACTGACCGGCGGTGATGCCTTTGCTCTCCGCGTAGCTGCTTAATCTCCTGCGCCAGTTTGAGGGATTCCGGCCGCCACTCGGTCTGCATCATGCGGGTGTCGTTGCGGCCCGCGCGCGTCTCCTTGTCGGGCGCGGCATCGACCCGGTATTTGCCGGTCAGCACGCCGCGCGCCAACGGGCTATAGGGCACGATGCCGAGCCCGTAGTAGCCGCAGGCCGGAAAATGTTCGACCTCCGGCATTCGGTTCATCGCATTGTAATAGGGTTGGCTCGCCACCGGCCGATCGATGCCGAGCCGATCGCAGATGTTGCAGATTTCGGCAAGGCGCCAGGCGCGATAGTTCGACACGCCGAAATAGCGCACCTTGCCCTGGCGGATCAGTTCGCCCATCGCGCGCACCGTTTCTTCGAGCGGCGTCGAATGGTCTTCCTTATGCAGGTAGTAGATGTCGATATAGTCGGTGCCCAGCCGCTTCAGGCTTTCCTCGGCGGCCTGGAGCACCCAGCGCCGCGACAGCCCGCCGCGGTTCGGATCGTCGCCCATCTGGTTGGCGAGCTTGGTGGCGAGCACCCAGTTCGGCCGGTTGTTGGAAATGGCGCGGCCGACCACCTGTTCGGAGCCGCCCTTGTTATAGGCATCCGCGCTGTCGATGAAGTTGACCCCGGCCTCGCGCGCTTTCGCCACGATCCGCGTCGAGGTCGCCTCGTCGGTCGGCCCGCCGAACATCATGGTGCCCAGACAGATCGGCGAGACCTTCAGGCCGCTGCGGCCGAGTTGACGATATTGCATTGGAAGCCTCCCGGCATGCTTGTTGGAAGGCAGCATAGCTGCCAAAAATCGTCATTGCGAGTGCAAGTGAAGCAATCTGCGCGTCACTCGTTCTTCAAAACCTTGAACACGCCGCTCGCCATGGCGATGCAGCGCTTGTCGACGGTGACTTCGGTGGTGATGAAAATCAGGCTGCGGGTCGAGCGCACCACGTGCGGCTTCGAGATCAGAATCTCGCCGATCTTGCCGGCCTCGACGAAATGCGTATCGAGCTGCACGGTGGCGAGCGTCGGCTTGCCCGAGACGAAACGCGCAGTGATGCCGCAGGTGCGGTCGGCGAAGGTCATCAGCACGCCGCCTTGCACCAGGCCACGGCGGTTGTGGTGCTTGTCCTCGGTGATCAGTGCAAATTCAAGCTCGCCGTCGACGAGCCGCTCCCACAACGGGCCGATCAGGTGCATGAAGCCGGTGGTTTCGGCGATCTTCCAGCCGTCGGATTTGAGCTTTGCTGCGGCGGCCTTGTCGGTCATTCCCGAATTTCCATCGATCCCTTGCGTTCGCCGTCATTTCATCATTGGCTCGCATAGTGTAGTCAAGCGCCATGCGGCCTTTCAACGATGCCACCAGGCGGAATATCGCCGAGCGCTGCGCGGCGTTCACGCGCCTCGCCGACTGTGAGCCGACGCCGGCGTTGAAGCGGGCCGCGGTCGCCATCGCGCTGACCGCCGAGCGTGAAGCCGGTGAAACCGCGCTGCTGTTGACGCGGCGCGCCGCGGGCTTGCGCGCCCATCGCGCGCAATGGGCGCTGCCGGGCGGGCGTTGCGATGCCGGCGAGACGCAAGCTCAGGCCGCCTTGCGCGAGCTGCGCGAGGAGCTCGGGCTCGACCTAGCGCCGGATGCGGTGCTGGGACGGCTCGACGATTATCCGACCCGTTCGGGCTATCTGATCACGCCGGTCGTGGTCTGGGCGGCGGATGGCGGGGCGATCGCGCCGAACCCGCAGGAGGTCGCCTCCGTGCACCGCATCGGCCTCGACACGATCGAGCTTGTGGAAGCCTTCGATTTCGTGGCGATTCCCGAGAGCGCGCGGCGGGTGATCCGGTTCCATTTCGAGGGCAGGCTGATCCATGCGCCGACGGCGGCGATGATCTACCAGTTCCGCGAAGTGCTGGCCGGGCGGGAAACCCGGGTTGCCGATCTGGAACAGCCGGTGTTTGCCTGGAAGTAGCCGCGGTTTGCGGTACAAGTATCCGGATGCACGATCAGGCGATTCGCAACCTCGTGACGGTATTTGCGCTCGCGCTGCTGCTGACGACGGCGCCCCGGGCGTCCGCGCTCGATTCGACCGCGCTGCCGCCTGCCGTCGCCAATGCCTTGGCGCAAGCCGTATCGCCGCAGGCGATCGCGGAATATCGCCGCAAGCTGCAGGAATATCAGCAGGCGCGCTCGGCCTTCGAGGCGGAGGCCGGTGCCTATTGGAGCGCGATCACCGACAAACGGCGCGGCCGCAACGTCAAGCGGCGCGAGCACCAGCCGATCACGCTCGACGATTACGTGCTGACGCAGCCGCCGGTCTATACCGGGCCGAAGCGGCCGTTTAATCCGTTGCCGGAGCCGGAACAGCCGCACCGCGAGCGCAAATATATTCCCGTCGTCGCCGATCTCCTCAAGGCTGCCGCCGATACTTACCAGTGGACGCCGGAGCAGCCCGCAAACGACCTTGATTTCAAGCGGGCGTACGCCCGCTTCGCATCGGCTGCGGGATTGACGCGCGAGCAGGCGGTGCGGGTCTATGCATTCGAGACCGGTGGCAACGGCACGCACGCTTCGCAATCGGGCTTCCACGGCTCGCACGCAATCTCGACCGCGATCGGCTACAACCAGCTTTTGACCACCAACACCGTCGAGCTGCTCGCCGAGCAGGGTGAGGGCTTCGTCAAGCTGTTGATGGAAAAGGCCGGTCGCCTCTCGGGCGCCGCGCGCCAGGCCATGGACCACAAAGTCGCGGTGCTGAAAAAGATGGTGGCGCTGGCACGCTCGGTGCCGGACGACTGGTCAGAGCATGAAAAAATCGGCGATACATGGCAGGGCTGGGCGCTGCACGCCATGGTGCTCGACATCGACGTCGGGCCGATGCTGCAGACCCACAAGCTGCTGACGTCGGTGATCTTCGCCCGCGAGAAGGGATACAAGCGTCCGTTGACCGCGGCCGAATTGGAAATGATGAACCTGACCGGCGACGGCACCGGGCTCGACATGGTGACGATGCCGCTGGCGATGCGCGAACAGGTGCCGACCTCGAATTTCTTCCAGCGCTCCGGCTATGAGCGCAATCCAGTGGCGATCCACCACAACACGGTGGCGAAGCTGTTGGCCGTCACCGATGAGCGAATGGATTCCAACAGCAATCTGCTCGGCGCCAAGGAATTGGCGGCGGCGTTTTAGGTTTTGATCGATGTCGCCCCGGCCTTCGGGTCGATCGCGGCCTCAATTCGACCCGAACATGAACTTGCCGTCGCCTTCGAGGTAGGGGCCGGTGCGCATGTAGAGCTGTCCGTTCTGGCCGATGAAGAACAACGTGCCCTTCGGCACTTTCTTGGCGCCCTTCAGCAGCAGGCCGGCATTGTTGGTGCCCATCTTGTAGGAATAGGTCTTGCCCTCCTTGTCATAGCCATAGCCCATGTCGGGCTTCAGCTCCCAGGGCGTTGGCGCTGCGGCTTGCGCCAGGGCCGGTGTCGCCAGCGCGCTCAGCGCGGCCGCCACCACAAAGCGTCTTCGTCGAAAATCTCGTCATCGCCATCCTCCCCAAATCTTCCTCGCCAAGATATCATGCTTCCCAAGCCGGAATGCCCGCCGGGCGGTTTCTTGAACAAATCACGAACGTCATTCTCCCGTCAATACAACCGCAAGACATCTGCCCGCCGCCGCATCACGCTCCACCGATGACTTTGTGATTTCCCGCATCCCGCTTCGCGACTATGTTCGCCTTTCAGCTTAGAACCCAATTCTACAAAACAGGTCATAGGGATGATTCGGATGAACTACGTCATGAAAATCTGCTCTGGTGTTGTGCTGTCGCTGGTGACGCCGGTTTCCTTCGCCCATGCCGATGAACTGTTCAAGCTCAGCGACAACCAGAGGATTTCCTGCAGCCGGGGACTGGCCCCCGGCAAGCTCAACACCTCGACCTGCAAATCCTACACCTATGTTTTCAACGTCAAGACGTCGGAATATTTCCGCTGCCAGGTCTCGCTGGCGATCACGCGCGACAACAAGGAAGTGATCAATGTGCAGACCGACGGCGGCTGCACCAAGAAGCCGCGCATCTTCGACACCGATTCCAATTACGCCTTCGATGCCACCGAAACCGAGCCGCCCAACACCAATTCTTTCTTCGGCAACGGCGGCTATTCGATCTGGGCGGCCGACACCACGCAACAGAAGGTGCGCGGCTGCATCATCATCGCCTCCGGCCTCGGCTCCGATATCTCCAAATGCCTGGACATGACGTTTCAGTGACGGCGGCGTCACGAGCGCGGCAGGTCAATCTGAGGCTGCCGCGCTCGAATCCGCGCTGAGCGTACTCTGTCACTAACCCTCATGGTGAGGAGGCGCCCTTGCGCCGTCTCGAACCATGAGGCCCCGGTGGTGACCTCGTCCTTCGAGACGCTTGCTTGCGCAAGCTCCTCAAGATAAGGGGATAAAGCCGCTTATGACGCAGTAAGACTAATGCCCCATGCGCGCCGAGGCCGGATGGCCCGGTACCTTGAAGCGCTTGCCGGTATCGGTGACCTTGGTGCCGTCGACCTTCAGGATCGAGAAATCCTCGGTCAGGAAGTTTCCGGCCAAAATATATTTTCCATCGGGCGTGAAGGCGACGGCTTCCGGCAGTCCGCCGACCTCGATGTCCTGGGTCTTGGTCACCTTCTTGCCGTCGATCTTCAGGATCGAGAGGCTGCCGTTCTTGTTGTAGAAGTACGCCTTCTTGTTGTTGGAGCCGCGCAGGATCGCGGCGACCGCGAGATCGCCCTTCGGGCTCATCGCCAGCCCCTCGGGGCCGTCGCCAACCACCACCCGGTCGATGATGCGCGGCGGACTGGCCTCGAGATCGACGACGCTCGTGGTGTCGACGCTGCCGTCGGAGGATCCTGCGCCGCCATTGTCCGAGGTCAGCGCGAGCTTGCCGTTGGGCGAAACCACGACATTGTAGGGCCACTGTCCGGTCGGCAGGTCGATCTTGCTGTAGGTCACCTTGCCGCCGGCGATGTCGAGTATGGAAAGCTTGTGCGCCGGGAAACGCGTGGTCAGCGCGCGCTTGCCGTCGGGGGTGAACACCACCTGCGAGACGCTGTCGGGCATCGCAACCGTGTCGGTGATCTTGACGTCGGTGCCGTTGACCGAGAGCACGCTGATCGAGTTGTCCCCGCGGTTGGCGACCAGCGCCATCTTGCCGTCCGGGCTGAAGCTCAACCCCGACGGTTGCTTGCCGCCGGTGATGGTCGCGGCCAGCTTCGGCGGCGTGGCCTTGAGATCGATGACATAGATCTTGTTGTCCGGGACCTGCTTCAGCGCATCGCCGTCCTTGACATCGTCGATCGAGTCCGACACCAGCGCGACCGTGCCTGATGGGTCGATATCGAGATTGACCGGCGGTCCGACGACGGAATTCTTCAAGGGCAGGCTGGCGACGATCTTCGGGCTTTCAGGATTGGCGAGATCGACGATAAGGACCTGGTCCTTGCCATCCGCCGCCAGGATTGGCTTGCCGTCGTCGTCCCACAAAATCTTCTCGTCCAGACCTACGATCATGAAAGGTTTGGCGGCAGCAACATTGCAGAGGCTCGAGCCGCCAAACAGTAGCGCCGCGCCCAACGATAATCCAACTGCACGATAGACAGTCATTTTGGCATTCTCCCAGCTCATGAACCTGCCTCTGACGGGCCGGTTTCGCGGGGGCAAGACTACGCGGGGAAGTTGGTTGTTGCCAGTGCGAAAAAGTTTGGACGTGGCCGGGAATTTTCGGCTATCCGGTCGGTGCTAGCGTGATCGCGATCGCGCGTTTGCGAACCATGACAGAAAAACCATGCGCGAAAACAGAACGGGAGAAGGCGATGGATCGGCTCAAGGGCAAGACGGCGATGGTGGTCGGCGCAGGATCGATCGGCCCCGGCTGGGGCAACGGCAAGGCGACCGCGGTCACCTTTGCGCGCGAGGGCGCGCAGGTGTTCTGCGTCGATCGCAACACTGCTGCCGCCGAGGAAAGCGTGAAGATCATCGCAAGCGAAGGCGGCAGGGCTGTTGCGTTCACCGCCGACGTCTCGCGCGCCAGCGAGGTCGAGGCGATGGTCGACGCCTGCGTCAAGGCTTTCGGCCGGATCGATGTGCTCGACAACAATGTCGGCATTGCCGAGATGGGCAGCGTCGTCGAAACGGCTGAGGCGGAATGGGACCGGGTTTTCGCGGTCAACCTGAAGAGCGCCTTCCTTGCCATGAAGCACGTCATTCCGGTGATGGCTGGCCAAGGCGGCGGCTCGATCATCAATATTTCGTCGATCGCCTCGATCCGTCACGTCGGCATCTCCTATGTCAGCTATGGCACGAGCAAGGCGGCGATGAACCAGATGACGCGGACCACCGCGGTCGAATTCGCGTCGAAGCATGTCCGGGTCAACGCGATCCTTCCGGGGCTGATGAAGACCCCGATGGTCGAACATTCCGCAGGTCTCGCGCAGAGCTATGCCAAGGGCGATGTCGAGGCAATGTGGCGCGCCCGCGACGCACAGGTGCCGATGGGCCACATGGGGACCGCCTGGGATGTCGCCAACGCGGCGCTGTTTCTGGCTTCCGACGAAGCGAAGTACATCACCGGTATCGAGCTCGTGGTCGACGGCGGTATCACGTGCAAGGCGGGGTGATTTTTTCGCTGCGCACAAGACCGGGACGACGTTGACTATTTTTCTCCCCGCTCCGATCTGCGCCACGATCGCCATGTAATGGACCACGGATGCGACGCGATTTCACAACCCTGATCCGAAACGCGGCGGCTGCTTCGCTGTTGTGGGCAGCGCTCTCCCATACCGCTCTCGCGACCGGCAGCGAGCCGGGCGCGATCGAGCAGGTCGATCCCGCGCCCTGCTTTGCGGCGATTGCCGCCAATGACGACGACAAGATCACGGCCGAATGCGGCAGCTTGATCGACAATGAAAAGACCGCGAAGGCCGACCGCATCAAGGCGCTGATCGCGCGCGCCGGCGTTTTCACCGCCAAGGATCTCATCGACCGCGCCATCGCCGACTACGACATCGTGCTGCAGCTCGACCCGTCGCTGGCCGACATCCACAACACCCGCGGCGAGCTGTGGTGGAAAAAGGGCGACCGGCCGAAGGCGCTGGCCGATTTTGCCGCCGCGCTCAAGCTCAATCCGAATCACGCGGCGGCGAGGGGCAATTTTAAATCGCTGGCGCAGGAACTGGAACGCCTGGGCGCGCTGATAGCGGTCGCCGGCAAGCCGAGTTTCGATTGCGCCAATGCCAGACGGCCGGTCGAGAAGGCGATCTGCGCCAATCCGGAACTCGCCAATCTCGACCGCGAAATCAACGCCGTGAACACCAAGGTGGTCCGCGATGCCAGCAAAGAGGGTCCGCGTGCGGGGCGTGCGATGCAGCGCGAACAGGACGAGTTTCTCGCCCACCGCAATGCCGGCTTCGGCCAGCCCGACTACGATCTGCAGAAAGCGATGCGCGACCGGCTGGACCATCTGTTGGCGATTGAGTTGCGCTAGCCGTTATCGGATTGAGTTGAATAACCATCGCGCTTCTCAGCTTTTGATTGAGCGTGATCTCCGCGCAAACGCTTCGCGGGCCCTCACGTCGACCCGAGAGCAGCGCGACTTTATCGGCCAGCGCAACGCCTCTTTTGGCGGACGCGGCTATGACCTGCGCCAAACGATGGAGCAGCGGCTGGACAAGCTCAATACCCTCGCCCGCCAGTAGGGTTTAGCCGAACGGCGAAGCGGTTCCGGCTTGATCTCGCCGCGCTTCCGATGACAATGCGTCCGGAAAATATGGCCTGAATTGATCCTGGTCATGGCCCGGCGTTTCCGCTTGTCCATGTCTGGTTTCAGGACCACCAGAATTGCGTCGAACGGGAGCGCGCCATGAACATTCACGAGAAAAGCCGGTATCACGAGGCCCATGCCCGCTCGCTCAGTGATCCCGAGGGCTTTTGGGGGGAGGCGGCGGCCGAGATCGACTGGATCGAGCCCGCAAAAAAGATCTTCGATCCCAACATGGGAATCTACGGCCGCTGGTTCACCGGCGCCGTGGTCAACACCTGCTACAACGCGCTTGACCGCCATGTCGCACGTGGCCGCGCCGACCAGATCGCGCTGATCCACGATTCGCCGCTCGCCAACACGGTGACGACCTTCACCTATGCCGAGATGCTGAAGGAGGTCGAGACGCTGGCCGCGGTGATGGCCGATTTCGGCGTCGCCAAGGGCGACCGCGTCATTCTCTACATGCCGATGGTGCCGGAAGCGATGGTCGCGATGCTGGCCTGCGCGCGGATCGGCGCGGTGCACAGCGTGGTGTTCGGCGGCTTCGCGGCCAAGGAGCTTGCGACCCGCATCGACGACGCCAAGCCAAAGCTGATCCTCTCGGCAAGCTGCGGGCTCGAGCCCGGCCGCATCGTACAGTACAAGCCGCTGCTCGATGAGGCGATCAGCCTTTCCTCCGCCAAGCCGCAAGCCTGTATCATCCTGCAGCGCCCGCAGCATCGATGCGAGCTGATCACAGGCCGCGATCATGACTGGGCGATATTGCGCCGCACAGCCATGGACGCCGGCAAGGCCGCGCCCTGCGTGCCCGTGCTGGCGACCGATCCGCTCTACATTCTCTACACCTCGGGCACCACCGGAAAGCCCAAGGGCGTGGTGCGCGACAATGGCGGGCATCTGGTCGCGCTGAAATGGTCGATGTTCAACCTCTACGGCGTCAAGCCGGGCGAAGTCTGGTGGTGCGGCTCCGACATCGGCTGGGTGGTCGGCCACAGCTACATCATCTATGGCCCACTGATCCATGGCGCGACCTCGATCATGTATGAGGGCAAGCCGGTCGGCACGCCGGACGCCGGCGCGTTCTGGCGCGTCATCTCCGAGCACAAGGCGGTGGCGCTGTTCACCGCGCCGACCGCGTTCCGCGCCATCCGCAAGGAGGACCCGGAAGGCAAGTTCATCCGCCAATACGATCTGTCGAAATTCCGCACGTTGTTCTTGGCCGGCGAGCGCGCCGATCCGCCGACGGTGGAATGGGCGGAGCAGCAGTTGAAGGTGCCGGTGATCGATCACTGGTGGCAGACCGAGACCGGCTGGTGCATCGCCGGCAATCCGGTCGGTCTGGGCATGCTTCCGGTGAAGCACGGCTCGCCGACGGTGCCGATGCCCGGCTATCAGGTCGACGTGGTCGATGAGGCGGCAAAGCTGGTCGCCGCCGACACCATGGGCTCGATCGTGATCAAGTTGCCGATGCCGCCGGGCTGCCTGCCGACCTTGTGGGAGCAGGACGATCGTTGCCGGGAAGCCTATTTCCAGGAATTTCCCGGCTACTACAAGACCTCCGACGCCGGCTTCAAGGACAAGGACGGCTACGTCTTCGTGATGGGGCGCACCGACGACATCATCAATGTCGCCGGCCACAGGCTTTCCACCGGCGGCATGGAGGAGATCCTGGCCTCGCACCCGGATGTCGCCGAATGCGCGGTGCTCGGCATCAAGGACGCGATCAAGGGCGAAGTGCCCTGCGGCTTCCTGGTGCTGAAGGCCGGCGTCACGCAAAGCCCGATCGAGATCGAAAAGCAGATCGTGGCGCTGGTGCGGGAGAAGCTCGGGCCGGTCGCTGCGTTCAAGCTCGCGATCACGGTCGGAAGATTGCCGAAAACGCGCTCCGGCAAGATCCTGCGCGGCACCATCAAGAAGATCGCCGACGGCGAACCGTGGGCGATGCCGGCGACCATCGAGGATCCCAAGGTGCTCGACGAAATCGGCGCCGCGCTGAAGGGCAGGGTGTGAGGCGCCTTCACCTCTCCCGCTTGCGGGGAGGTCGACGCGCTCGGCAGCGCAATTGCGCGCCAGAGCGCGGCCGGTGGGGGAAAGTCTATCCACTCGACAACTGCGTTTGCTGAAGCACCCCCACCCCGACCCTCCCCCGCGAAGGTGCGGGAGAGGGAGCGCACTTCCGTCGCAGCGAGAACTCGATCTCGCGTTATTGGCGCCTCGCCTACTGCTTCTCCAGCGTCGCGACCGAGACGTGAGGCCAGCTCAGCCCGTTGAAGTTGAGCAGCACGGTCTGCGAGTATTGCAGCAGGTGCTTGGTCGTCGCCGTTCGGTTGCTTGACGGTTTCGATCCAGAAGATCGCGTCCACGTTCGCGGTTTGCGCGTTCGGACCGGCGGAGTTGCCTTGCAGGAAGGCGATATTGTCGGTGCCGCCGCCGCTGGTCGGCGGGTTGAGCGGGGTGGTCGATATCCGAAGCGTCGTGGTCGAAACGATGTTCTTGCCCTCGAGGGCGTTGGACAGCACCAGATTGGGGTTGTTCACGATCGCCTGGGTGACGTTCGGGATGTCGGCCGGCGGCGTGCGGAATTGCGAAGCAATTCCGAGATTGGTTTCCGGAAACTGGATCGGGGTGTGCGGCGGCGCGATCGTGAAGGGCGTGATGCTGGCCGGCCCGATCGGAGGCGCATGATTGATGACGGGCAGCGCGGTGCCTTGCGCGACCAATGATGTGCCGTGCGGGATGTTGGCCATCCTGGCGACCGTCGGCGGCGTCCTGCGGATTGGCGGTCTGCGGTGTGTTGATCCAGAGTCCGGGCTCGATGTGGATGCCGGCGGGCTTGCCGTTCGGGCCAAGCACATGCGCATCCTGAATCTGCTGCAGATACCGGATGCCATGCAGATTGATGTCGTCCTGCAGGAAGCCGCGATTTGGAATGTCGCCCGGAATCTCATCGAACTCGAGCGTCTCGATGGTCTCGTTCAATTCCAGGAAGCGGTCCTGGCTGCCGTGAAACGGCCGCCAGATCTGGTTGAAGCCGCGCCCCTTCCAGGTGCCGACGAGATCGGCCAGCGGCCCCAGCGGGTTTGGTTGCGCGTAGGCAATGCGTCCCGAAACGGAAGTCAGATAGAAATCTTGTAAAACATCCATGTGCAGTCTCCGTTGTTTGAAAAGCCGCGCTGGTATCGATTGGATTCAATTCAAGTGAGCCGCCGCCTTGAGCAGGAGGGTCGGATCGATCGGATCGCGCCATTCGCGCACGACCCTCATGTTACAAATTAAGATTGCAAGTAATTACAAACTCAATCTTGAAATG
Source organism: uncultured Alphaproteobacteria bacterium (assembly GCA_963777475.1). GTDB lineage: Bacteria > Pseudomonadota > Alphaproteobacteria > Rhizobiales > Xanthobacteraceae > Bradyrhizobium. The sequence continues at coordinate 264,225 of CAVZQX010000020.1, read as the reverse complement.
TGCCGAGTCTTTTGGTCCTGATTTGGGAAATGTCGTGCGGGAGCGCCGCAATTCCGTCCCACCGATGGTAGAACGAGCTCGATGCACGTTGTTAGGACAAGTTATGCCTGCGAAGATTCCGACATATATGATCTTGTTCACATTGCTGGCCGTTATTCTGGCCGCCTGCGCCTCGCGGAACGATGTTCCGGTCGCCGCGCTTAGCGGGGACGACGACGCATTTTGCCGCGCCAATAATGTCCAGGTCGGCTCGCCGGAATATGTCGCCTGCCGCAAGGACCGCGACACCCAGCGCAGCGCCGCGCTGGCGCGCGCCGACCGCAGTCAGCGCGACCTCGGCGAATACATGCTGAACCATCCGGACCATCCGTGAGCGCGATCCGGACCCCGACAAACGCGGAGCGCGTTTGCGCGGAGATCATGCTCAGGAAAAAGCTGCCAGCCTCAGTTCGCGGCGCTGCCGAGCTTGACGCCGATCGCGACCACCAGCAGTGCGCCGGCGGCATAAGCGAGATATTCCGGATGGTGGCAAAACATCTGCGACGTCGAGCAGACGTCGCTGGCCCAACCGGTGCCGATGGAAATCTGCTCGGCGGCTTCCCAGAACACAACGGCCGCGCCACCCAGTAGTACCACCAGTAGAAGCAGTATTCCGGTCATCGCAAAGTCTCCCCGATTCGGAAGCGATCCTGCATTGGACACAACTAGAAGTTACCTTCGGTCGACTACGCGGTGCTAGCGATAATGGTCGCGAATCAGCGGGATTGCCAAGTGATCCGAGCGCCGAGCCTGTTGTTTGAGCATGATCTCCGCGCAAATTTTTGCGCCAGCCATAACGAACGAAAAACAGCACTCGGATCATTAATTTCTGATTTTCGGAAATTTTACTTGACGACTCGGTAGAAACAGGAATAGAAGCAAATCATCCCGCCTCACCAAGAGGGGCGTTTCGCGATCGTCACGGACGTGAGGCGGGATGCGGTGGACGCTGATGGCGCGTGAGACGAGCGCGTTGAGAGGCGGACGGCAAAGTCGTGTGGTCCTGACACCCCGACGCTGGTGTTAAGGTCGTGCGGGGTTACTCCGCGAACGACGGGGGCAAAAGAGCCCGGTCCCCGGGGAGAGCGCGAAATACGCCGTAAAACCATTGCGCGGGGAATGCCGGGTGTTTCCGGTGTGACCGTGATGACTTGCGTGCGTGCTACTCTCACTTTTGCACGCAAGACTGCGGGCGCATCGGGCGCCCGGCATTCCCTGCGCCCTCTGTTCTTCAGATGGCGGAAAATTCAAGGTCAAACCTCGCGCAAACCTGCGGCGAGATCGCGAAGCTGTGTCTCGCGGTATTCCCGTCCGACCGTCATCACTCGTCAACCGGTCCGGCCGCAGATGGGCACATCGCTCCGTGCGGGTGACCCAGTATTCCAGTAGACATCAATGATCGAACCGCGAATGCCTCGGCCTACTGGATGCGCCCGCCTTCGCGGGGCATGACGACCATTGTTGGAGCGGCAAAGTGCGTTACCGCTGCCCCACCAGAGTGCGCTACCGCTGCCGCACGCAATCCGCGCGCCTATTCCTGCTCCTGCTTCTTGCCGCCGATGGTCTTCAGCTTGGCGAACACCGCGTCGACGTTGAGATCCTCGCGCTGTTTTTCGGTCGGCTCGAATTCCGGTTCCTTGCGGGTGGTCTCGGATGCCGGCAGCAGGGTTGCGCCGCCATAGGTGGTGTCGATCGGCTTCTCCTTGGCCGCGCGCTGCACCTCGAAATCGAGCTCGATCTGCGAGCACAGGCCGAGCGTCACCGGGTCCATCGGGGTCAGGGTCGAGGCGTTCCAGTGGGTGCGGTCGCGGACGCTGGCGATCGTGGTCTTGGTGGTGCCGACGAGCCGCATGATCTGCGCGTCCTTGAGCTCGGGGTGGTTACGTACCAGCCACAGGATCGCGCTCGGCCGCTCGTGGCGGCGCGATACCGGGGTGTAGCGCGGGCCCTTCTTCTTGGCCGCCGGCGGCAGCACCACCTTGCTCTCCTCAAGCTTGAGGCGGTGCTCCGGATCGTTTTCGCCCTTTTCGATCTCTTCGCGGGTGAGCTGGCCGTTGGAAATGGGGTCCATGCCCTTGATGCCCTGGGCGGCGTCGCCGTCGGCGATGGCGCGGATCTCGAGCGGGTGCATCTTGGTGAAATCGGCGACCTGGTCGAAGGTCAGCGCGGTATTGTCGAGCAGCCAGACGGCAGTCGCCTTGGGCATCAGCGGTGCGTTGCTCATGGCAAATCTCCTTTGTGCTTCGCCCACCTGTTTTGAGGCGAAGCCGGTAGTCATCAGCGATGACGGGAATTGCCCTATATATGCCCACCGGGGCCTGCGGCGCAATGGCTTGCTAAAGTGCCTTGACAGAGCCCGAAAGCAGTCCCAAGTCGTTGATCGTTTGAACGACCGCTCCCTGCCCGCCCGGCCGAGGGGTGATTTGGTACCGAGATCGCTCCCATGGCCGCCAAACCAGACCCAAAACCGGACCTGAGACTTGTGCTTTGTTCGCCTCGCGGCTTCTGCGCCGGGGTGGTGCGGGCGATCGACACCGTGGAACGGGCGCTCGCCATCTATGGCGCGCCGGTCTACGTCCGCCACGAGATCGTCCATAACCGCTATGTCGTCGACAGCCTGAAGACCAAGGGCGCGATTTTCGTCGAGGAACTCGCCGAAATCCCCGACAGTACCAATGCACCGGTGGTGTTCTCGGCCCATGGGGTTCCGAAATCGGTTCCCGCGGAAGCCCGCGAACGCAATTTCTTTTCGCTGGACGCCACCTGTCCGCTGGTCACCAAGGTGCACCGGGAGGCGGCGATCCACTTCAAGCGCGGCCGCGAGATCCTCCTGATCGGCCATTCCCATCACCCCGAGGTGGTGGGCACCCTCGGCCAGTTGCCGCAGGGCGCGGTGACCTTGATCGAGACCGCCGAGGACGCCAAGACCTTCACCGCGAAGGACCCCAACAACCTCGCTTTCGTGACCCAGACCACGCTGTCGATCGACGACACCGCCGAGATCGTCGCGATGCTGAAGGAGCGGTTTCCGAACATCTCCGGCCCGCACAAGGAAGACATCTGCTACGCCACCACCAACCGCCAATTGGCGGTCAAGAAGGTGGCGCCGGTGGTCGACGCCCTGATCGTGGTCGGCGCGCCCAATTCGTCCAATTCGCAGCGCCTGCGCGAGGTCGCCGAGCGCGAGGGCTGTCCCATTGCGGTCCTGGCTCAACGGGCCGGCGATATCGACTGGAAGCGGTTCGAGGGCATCAAGAGCCTCGGCATCACCGCGGGCGCCTCGGCGCCGGAAGTGATCGTCGAGGAGATCATGGGTGCGTTCGCCGAGCGTTACGAATTGCACGTGGAGACGGTCTCGGCTGCGGAAGAGAACGAGTTCTTTCCGTTGCCGCGTTCGCTGCGGCCCGACGCGGCGTAACACCCCATGGCGGTCTATACCGACGTCGCCGCCGACGAGCTTGCGGAATTCCTTAAAGCTTACGACATCGGCGAGCTGTTGTCCTACAAGGGCATCGCCGAGGGCGTCGAAAACTCCAACTTCCTGCTGCACACCTCACAGGGCTCGTTCATCCTGACGCTGTATGAGAAGCGCGTGGCAGTCGACGATCTGCCCTATTTCCTGTCGCTGATGGCGCATCTGGCCGAGCGCGGCGTCAATTGCCCGCAGCCGGCCAAGAACTGCAAGGGCGAAGTCTGCAGCACGTTGGCCGGCCGGCCTGCGGCGATCATCAATTTCCTGGAGGGCGTGTGGCCGCGGCGGCCGAGCGCGGTGCATTGTGCGGGCGTCGGCGATGCGCTCGCCAGGATGCATCTCGCCGGCCGCGACTTTCCGCTGTTCCGCAAGAATCCGTTGTCGGTGGAGGGCTGGCGGCCGCTGTACGACTTGGCCGCACCGCGCGCTGACAGCGTCCAGCCGGGCCTCCGCGATTTTATTGCGCGCGAACTGGCGCATCTGGAGGCGCACTGGCCCAGCGACCTGCCTGTCGGCGTCATCCATGCCGACCTGTTTCCCGACAACGTCTTCTTCCTCGCCGACAAGCTGTCCGGATTGATCGATTTCCCGTTCGCCTGCAACGATATCCTCGCTTACGACGTCGCGATTTGCCTCAACGCCTGGTGTTTCGAGCCCGATCACTCTTTCAACGTCACCAAGGCGCGCGCGCTGCTCAACGCATATGGTCGGGTGCGCAGCTTGTCGGACGCCGAGCAGGACGCGATGCCGTTGCTTGCGCGCGGCGCCGCACTGCGTTTCCTGCTGACGCGCCTGGTCGATTTTCTGAACGTGCCGCCGGGGGCGCTGGTGCAGCCGAAAGACCCGCTCGAGTTTGTCCGCAAGCTGCGCTTCCACCAAAGCGTCGATAGCGTGCGCGATTACGGCCTCTCACCTTCCGGGCTCTTGGCGTGAGTTCGCTGCCCAATGTGGTGATCTATACCGACGGCGCCTGCTCGGGCAATCCCGGGCCCGGCGGCTGGGGCGCGATCCTGAAATTCGGCGACGTCGAGAAGGAATTGAAGGGCGGCGAGCCGCACACCACCAACAACCGCATGGAGCTGATGGCGGCGATCTCGGCGCTGGAAGCGCTGAAGAAGCCGTGCACCGTCGACCTCTACACCGACAGCCAATATGTGCGGCAGGGCATCACCAGCTGGATCCACGGCTGGAAGAAGAACGGCTGGCGCACCGCGGACAAGAAGCCGGTCAAGAACGCCGAACTGTGGCAACGCCTCGAGGCCGCGCTAAAACCGCATCAGGTGCGCTGGCACTGGGTCAAGGGCCATGCCGGCCATGACGAAAACGAACGCGCCGACCAGTTGGCCCGCGACGGCGTCGCCATGGCAAGGTTGAAGACGCGATGAAGGATTACCCCATCTACGCTCGTCATCGCCGGGCTCGACCGGGCGATCTCAGTAAGCCGTGGCCTTTCAGTAGAACTCGACGTCTCTGGAATACTGTCATCGCCCGCTTCGCGGGCGATGACAGCAGTTGGTGGCGAGGCCGCTCAGCTCACAGCTGCGCCAGCAGCGTGTCGCCGCCGGAGACCTCGACCTTGCCGGGCGCCGGCTCGAGGTTGAACTTTTTCACCACGCCGTCGTCGACCAGCATCGAGTAGCGCTTGGAGCGGATGCCGAGGCCGTTGCCGGAGGCGTCCAATTCCATGCCGATCGCCTTGGTGAATTCGGCGTTGCCGTCGGCGAGGAAGATCGCCTCGTCGCGCTGGTCGGTGTCGCGCTTCCACGCATTCATGACGAAGGCGTCATTGACGGAGACGATCGCGATCGTGCTCACGCCCTTGCCCTTGATGGCATAGGCGTTCAGGAAAATGCTCGGCAGATGCATCTTGTGGCAGGTGCCGGTATAGGCGCCGGGCACCGCGAACAGCGCGACCTTCTTGCCCTTGAAAATGTCGTCGGTGGTTTTGACCTGCGGGCCTTCCGCGGTCATCACGCGAAATTTGGCATCGGGCAGCTTGTCGCCAACTTGGATGGTCATCGTCAGTTCTCCTCAGGAAGGGGGCGGATGTTTCTTAACCCGGGCCGGCGGCGCGTACAATATTGGGTGCCGCGGAAACGGCAACCGCTCCGCGCCTTCACCGTTATGTCATCAGCGGCCCCGGGCGCTGGGATCGAAGGACCTCATCCTGAGCAGCCCGCCGCAGGCGGGCGTCTCGAAGAATGGCCGGACACGGGCCTCATGGTTCTCCCGGCGATGCGAAGCATCGTCCGGAGACGGCGCCCGCAGCCAAGCCGAAGCTGGCTGCGTCAACTTGCCTGCGTGCGCCTCCTCACCATGAGGGTAGAGAGCTCAAGCCGCCGCGGCCTTCTTCTCGTCGCGCAACTGGCGGCGCAGGATCTTGCCGACATTGGTCTTTGGCAGCTCGTTCCGGAATTCGATCTGCTTGGGGATTTTGTAGTTCGTCAGTTGTTCGTGGCAGAATTTGATGATGTCTTCGGCCGTGAGGTTGGGATCCTTCTTGACGATGAAGGCCTTGACCGCTTCGCCCGACCTTTCGTCGGCAACGCCGATCACGGCGCATTCGAGCACGCCCGGGTGGCTTGCGATCACTTCCTCGATCTCGTTCGGATAGACGTTGAAACCCGAGACCAGGATCATGTCCTTCTTGCGATCGACGATCTTGGTGTAGCCGTCCGGACTCATCACGCCGATGTCGCCGGTGCGGAAATAGCCGTCCGCGGTCATCACCTTTGCGGTCTCATCGGGCCTGTTCCAATAACCCGCCATGACCTGCGGACCCTTGGCGCAGATTTCCCCCGCCGCTCCGAACGGCACCTCGTTGCCGTCGTCGTCGCGGATGGAAATATAGGTCGACGGCACCGGAATGCCGATCGAGCCGTTGAACTCGATCGAGGTCGCCGTGTTGCAGGTCAGCGTCGGCGACGTCTCCGACAGGCCGTAACCTTCCGCGATGCTGCATCCGGTGATCTGCTTCCACTGCTCGGCGACCGGGCGCTGAACCGCCATGCCGCCGCCGTTCGAGATCTTGAGCTTGGAGAAATCGACCTTCTTGAAATCGGGGTGGTGCATCAGGCCGTTGTAGAGCGTGTTGACCGCCGGGAACGAGTTGACCTGATACTTCATCAGTTCCTTGATGAAGCCTGCGATGTCGCGCGGGTTGGGAATCAGCAGATTGGTGCCGCCGGCGCGCACGGCCAACAGGAAGCAGGCGGTCAGCGCGAAGATATGATAGAGCGGCAGGGCGCAGACGATCAGCAGCTGATCGACATGCGGCGGGGCCGCCAGCGCCGGTTGTAGCCAGGCGTCGTTCTGCAGCACATTGGCGATGATGTTGCGATGAAGCAGCGTCGCGCCCTTGGAGACGCCGGTGGTTCCGCCGGTATATTGCAGGAAGGCGACGTCGTCGGGCCCCATCTTCGGCTTGTTGAATTTGACGCCGCGTCCGGTGGCAATCGCCTCGTTGAAGCCTGTGGCGCCCGGCAATGAATAGGCCGGCACCATCTTCTTGACGCGCCGCACCACCAGATTGACGATGACGCCCTTCAGGCCGAGCATCTCGCCCATGCTGCCGATAATGACATGCTTGACCGCGGTGTGGCCGATCACCTGCTGCACGGTATGCGCGAAATTCTCGAGCACGACGATCGCTTCGGCGCCGGAGTCCTTCAGTTGGTGTTCCAGCTCGCGCGGGGTGTAGAGCGGATTGACGTTCACGACCGTGTAGCCTGCGCGCAGGACTGCTGCGGTTGCGATCGGATATTGCAGCACGTTCGGCATCATCAGCGCGACGCGGGCGCCTTTCTGCAAGCCCTTGCTCTGCAGATAGGCGGCAAACGCCAGCGACATCTCGTCGAGGTCGCGATAGCTGATCGACTTGTCCATGCAGATGAAAGCCTTGCGGTCCGAGAACTTGGCAAAGCTTTCTTCCAACAGTTCGACGAGCGATGGGTATTGGGTGACGTCGATATCTGCGGGCACGCCGGGTGGATATTGCTTGAGCCAGATCCGCTCCATGGCCTCTCCCCTCTGATGAGCTGTCCCGTTTTTGGTCGGGATGGCTTGTTTTGGGCAGTATTGGGCCATGCTGCCGCCCATGGCAAGCGGCCGGACCCCACTTGGACGGTCGGTTATCCAACGGAGGCGGCCCAAAGCCCGCCGGACCAGGCTTCAGCCGGCCGGCTTGGCGTCTCCGGAGTTGCTCTTCGGCATGGGCTTGGCCGAACGCTTGGCGGCGGTCGTTGCAGTCTTCCTGGGCTTTACCGGCTTGGTGGCGGACGCATCGGTCGCGGCGCTGGGCTTTGCCGCCATATCCGGCTTGGTGTTCGCGTGCCTGACAGCCGGCTTTGCATCGCCTTTTGCCTCCGGCTCCTTGCCGGCGTCGTCGGGCTTCCTCGCCGCAAGGCGGGACTTCTTTCCACGATGTGGCTTTGTTGCCTGGGCGTCGGCATCGGCGGCGACGGCCGCGACCAAGCTGGCGCCGGTTCGGGTCGGTCCGGTGTAGACGACAATGGGTTCGGATGGCGCGGGCGCCGCAGCGATCAGATCCGATGGCTTGGTTAACGGCGGCTGCAATCCCGCGGCAAAGAACGTCGCGCCGGTTTCGCCGCTGCTGCCCGACGGGCCGGCGGCGCTGCTGGCGACGATGTCCTCGTCCTCGTCGCTGGCCGGCTTGTGGCGTTTGCCGCCGCACATCTCGTCGCGCAGGTTCGGCGGCGAGGCGTCGATCGGCACCAGATTGTTGACGGTGCCGAGCGAAGGCTTCAGCCACGTCAGCGTATTGCCGGAGAAGCCGCGATCCAACAGTTGCGCGGCGCGCACCGCGCGCATGGTGCCGGACGAGGCACCGAGCACCACCGCGATCAGGCGGCGGCCGTCGCGGGTGGCGGAGGCGACCAGATTGTAGCCCGAAGCGCAGATGAAGCCGGTCTTGAAGCCGTCGGCGCCGGGATAGCGTCCGATCAGCTTGTTGAAGTTCTGTGTGACCCGGCGGCCGAACCGGATCGAGGGGATGTGGACGTAATATTCGTATTCGGGCAGGTCGTGAATGATGGCGCGCGCCAAAATCGCAAGATCGCGCGCCGAGGTGATCTGGCCGTCGGCAGGCAGGCCGTTCGGATTGACGTAGCTCGTCTGCGTCATGCCGAGCTTTTGCGCGGTATCGTTCATCATCGCCGAAAAACCGTCGATCGAACCGCCGACGCCTTCGGCAAGCACCACGGCCATGTCGTTGGCCGATTTCACCAGCATCATCTTCAGCGCGTTGTCGACGGTGACCTGGGTACCGGGGCGGAAGCCCATCTTCGACGGCGATTGCGAAGCCGCGGTCGGCGACACCGTGAGCAGCGTATCGAGCGTGATCTTGCCGTCCTTCACCGCCTTCAGCGTGACATAGGCCGTCATCATTTTGCTCAGGGAGGCGGGATACCACGGCATCGTGGCGTTCTCGGCCTCCAGCACCTTGCCGCTATCGGCCTCGATCAACAGATGCGCCTCGGCATACGCGAGCCGCGGCGCCAGGATCGTGAGCGCTGCGATCAGGACGATCCAGTTCAGCGGCGACTTGCGAAGCAACGAGCAAACAAGATGCACGATTCCGGTCCTTTGAGACCCCGCCTGCAACAGGAGGTCTTCACATCTGATCTTCTGATTCTTTGGGCTTTTCTGATCTTCGGGTTTCAAGCGTGTCCGGTGCCGCACGCCGCGGCGAATTGCAAACCTATACCGGCGCGACGATCCAGAACAGAGGCCTCGCGATTAATTCATCGGCCGAATCATCGGCGAAGGAGGCCGAATCTCGTCGAAAATTCAAACCTTCACCGCCGCGCTGCCGCTTTCCGGTCGCGGCACGCTTTTCCGCGCAGTTTCCTGCACCATGAACTGGGCGCGCGCGAGCTCCGCGAACCGGCCGCCTTTCGCGACAAGTTCATCAAAAGTTCCATTTTCGATCACGCGCCCGCGCTCGAATACCAGGATGCGCGTGGCGTTGCGAATGGTCGAAAGCCGGTGCGCGATCACGAAGGTGGTGCGTCCCTTCATCACCTCGTCGAGCGCCGCGTTGACCTTGGCCTCGGTCACGGCATCCAGCGCGCTGGTCGCCTCGTCGAGGATCAGGATCGGCGGGTCCTTCAACAGCGCGCGTGCGATCGACAGCCGCTGCCGTTCGCCGCCGGACAACAGGCGCCCGCGCTCGCCGGCATTGCTATCGAAGCCGCGCTCGCTGCGCTCGATGAATTCCAGCGCCTGCGCGCGTCCCGCCGCGAGCTTGAGCTCCTCTTCGGTGGCGTCGGGCTTGCCGACGCGCAAGTTCTCGGCGATCGAGCGGTCGAACAACAGCGCCTCCTGAAACACCACGCCGATGTTCCGCCGCAGCGCCGTCAGCTTCAGCCCGCGTACGTCCATGCCGTCGATCCTGATGAAACCGGATTGCGGGTCGAACGCGCGGTGCAATAGCGCAATCGCGGTCGACTTGCCGGCGCCGGTCGGGCCGACCAGCGCGATGGTCTGGCCGGGCAACGCGGTGAAGGAGAGGTCTTCGACCGCGGGCCGCTTGCCGTCATAGGAAAACGAGACGTCGTTGAACTCGACCAGGCCCGCCAGCCGCCCTGTATCGATCGCGTCCGGCCGGTCGCGCACCGCGGGCACGGCGTCGAGCACATTGAAGAACTCGGTGAGCCGTGGCGCCTCCATGAACACGTTGTTGACGAAGGACACCACCTGCTCGAGCTTCTGGATCAGCATGGTGGCGAAGGAGACGAACATCACGATCTCGCCGACCGAGGTCAGTCCCTGTTCGTGCAGCGCGATGCCGACGGCGAAGATCGCAAGCACCGTGATCGTGGTCGACGCCCGCGTGATCACGGTGACGAGCGCCCACCACGACAATACCGGCATCTGCGCCGCCAGCAGGCTGTCGGCGACATAGCGCAGGCCCTGCACCTCGGCATCGATGCGCACGAAGCTCTGTACCAGCGCGACATTGCCGAGCGCGTCGGAGGCGCGCGCGGAGAGATCGCTGTAGCGTTCCTCGACCTCGCTCTGCATGCCGTAGGTCTTGCGCACCACCAGCGTGGTCAGCACCGTGAACACCACGCACAGCAGGAACAAGAGGATCGCAAGCCGCCAGTTGATGTAGAGCGACAGCGGCAGCAGCACCACCACCGACAGGATCGCCGCGAAATGCTCGCGGAAGAATCCGAGCCAGAGCCGCCACAGCGCATCCGTGCCGTTCAGCATCACCTTCATCAGGCGCCCGGAATGGGTGCCGGAGTGGAAGGTCAGCGGCAATTGCAGGATGTGTTCGAAATAGCTCGTCAGCACCGCCTGGCGCTGGCGGTGCGCCAGCCGGTCGGCATGCAGCGCGACCGCAGCACTTGCGGCAATCGTGAACAGGCCGAACGCCGCCCACGTCGCCAACAGCGGCCAGGCCGATGTCCCTGCCGCGGGTTTTCCGGAGAGAACGTCGACGATGCGGCCGAACAGGACCGGCTCGGCGAATTGCGCGGCGGCCAGCAGCAGATTGGCGCCGGCGAGAATCCATCCCAGGCGCGCCTCCTTGCCGAGCAGTTCGAGGACGCGGCCATAGAGGCGAAACAGCGACATACGGTCCAAACCCCCTAAAAAGCCCGACCGGCCGGACGAGCGCTGAAGCAGCATTCTAATCAGGGATTGCATCGATTGATCAAGCCGCCGCCGCGGCTACCGCCCGATCTGGACGGCGGTGTCACGGTTTCGGCCTCGAACGCTCTGGTTGCATGCCGCTGCCCGGAACCAACCATCGCATGAAGGGGTTTGTCGCGGTTGCGGCCCTCGCCTTGACGGCGATCGAGCCGTCGCTGGCCTTTGCGGGATCGGCGCGCGGTAAGGTTGTCTCAGCCGTGCGTGGCGGCGCGACCGATATCAGCGCGCGCCGCTGGGTCTATCGCGGCGGCGGCGCGGCGGCGGCTGCCTTTGCCGGCCTTGTCGGTACCGGGCTCGCGATCGCCGCGACCCAGAATCGCCGCGCCTACTACGACGAAGATGGCGGGGCCCCGGTTTATTACGGGGGCGGTCCCTATTATGGCGGCGATTATGGATCGAGCGTTCCCACTTTCAACGGCCATCCGCTCGCCGGCTGGTAAGCCGGCCGCCTTATTTAAGTCCGCTGGTCACGGCTTCATGACCGGCGGACTTTGTATTTGGGGGCGGCCGTTAACACGCTGGCCACGGGTTTGGACTATTTTGAACAACCATGAGTGATTCGATTGAACGGCTTTATCGCGCGGTAATCGCGGCCAAGGATCTCGATCCGGCAACGTCGCGAACCGCGCGGCTGTTTCAGCGCGGCCCGGCCAAGATGGCCAAGAAGCTGGCTGAAGAGGCGATCGAGGTCGTGATCGACGCCGTCAACGGCAACGCCGACGCGGTGGTGCGGGAAAGCGCCGACCTTCTCTACAATCTGACGGTATTGTGGACTTCGGCAGGCGTGCGTCCCGAAGACGTCTGGCGCGAAATGGACCGGCGCGAGCGTCTGCTCGGGATCGCCGAGAAGCTGCCGAAGTCGAATTTGAAGCTGCCCAAGGCGGCCTCGCCCGGGATCGCCCGGCGACCGATTGTCGCGCTCGAAAGCCGCAATCTGCGCAAGCGCCACTAGTCCTCACAGGTCCGATCGAGCTTCGGGCCTAGCCTTGGGCCGAACCTCGGGCATGGACAAATCGGTCCCAGGGTGGTTCATCGCGCCATGCTCAAACGGATTTATGACTGGTGTATCGACGCTGCGCACAAGCCCTATGCGTTATGGATGCTGGGAGCGGTGGCGTTCGCGGAAAGCTCGTTCTTTCCGGTTCCCCCTGATGTGATGCTGATCCCGATGTCGCTGGCGCGACCACACCGCGCCTGGCTCTATGCCAGCGTCTGCACGGCGATGTCGGTGCTCGGCGGCATTCTCGGCTATGCCATCGGCGCGCTGCTCTACGATTCGATCGGACATTGGCTGATCCAGTTCTATCACCTCGGCGACAAGGTCGAGACCTTTCGCGCGGGCTATGCCGAATACGGCGCCTGGATCATCCTGTTGAAGGGGCTGACGCCGATCCCCTATAAGCTCGTGACCATCACCTCGGGATTTGCCAACTACAACATCTGGCTGTTCGTCGGGCTGTCGGTGATCGCGCGCGGCGGGCGCTTCTTCATTGCGGCGATCCTGCTCAACCGCTACGGCGAATGGATCCGGGTGCGGATCGAACGGCACCTGGCGCTGTGGGTGTCGCTGGGCGCGGCCGCGCTGGTGCTCGGGTTCATCATCGCCTTTCGGATGATTTGAAGGCGGCCGTCAGGCGCTTTGCCGGCCGGCCCGCTTCGGCTACGGTTGGCGGCATGATGGTTCGATCCGGCAACCTCAGCGTGCGTTCCAGGACGACCGCCGCGACCGCGGTCGCCACACTGTCGATGCTGGTGATCACGTCTCATGCCGGTTGGCCGCAGACGGCGCCGCCACAGCCTTCGCTGGGGTTGCAGGAGCAGCCGCCGCAGCAGGCGGCGACGCAGCCATCGCCGCAAGGCGAACCCGCGCGCCCGGAGAATCCGGGGCTGATCAACGAAATGGGCAAGCTGTTCGACAAGATCGTGCCGCCCCTGAAAAGTCCAGCCGAAACGATCGACGATCTCAACACCCGCGCCAAGGAAGCTGTCAAGGATGCTGCCAAGGAGGCTGTCAAGGATGCGGGCAATGCGCTATCGCGGCTCGCCAAGCCGGGCTCGATGGTATCGGGGCGCGTGACATGTCCGGTTGTGGCCAACGGCACGCCGGACTGCAAGCTAGGCGCCGACAGGCTCTGCCAGAGCAAAGGCTATAAGGAAGGCAAGAGCCTCAACACCGATTCGGCGCAATCCTGCTCGGCGAAAGTGCTGATCCCGGGCCGCGCGCGCAAGCCGGACGACTGCCACACCGACAATTACGTGACGACGGCGCTGTGTCAGTAGCGCTGCCGCCGGTGCCGGCGGGCCCCGTTGCTGTGTCCCGATCTCGCCGGAGATCGGCGAACCGAACAGGACGCCGTGCTCGCCGTTGAAGCGCGACATCTGCATCTGCTCGATCGGGAAATAATCGGTCGGGCTGGTATTGATGGTGATGCCCGGCAACAGCAATCCGAGCCGGCTTTCATCGACAGCCGTCAGGCCGCGCGGCGCGCCGGAACTTCATGACGGGGCCGCGGCGCGATGCTTTCTTGCGCGATTGCTTTCTTGGTATGATGTCTGGCATGCTTAAGAGCCGCGTCCCGTCTCCCGGAATAAGGAATTTTCGCCCATGTCGATGCCTGCCTTGTTCAAGGGCCGTCTATCCATTCCCGTGATCGGTGCGCCGCTGTTCATCATTTCCGTGCCCGATCTCGTGATCGCGCAATGCAAGGCGGGCGTGGTCGGAAGTTTTCCGGCGCTGAACGCGCGGCCGCCCGAGCTGCTCGACGAATGGCTGGGGCGGATCAAGCAAGAGCTCGCGGCCTACGACCAGGCGCATCCCGAACGGCCGTCGGCGCCGTATGCGGTCAACCAGATCGTGCACAAATCGAACAACCGGCTCGAGCATGATCTGGCGCTGTGCGAGAAGCACAACGTGCCGATGATCATCACTTCGCTGGGGGCGCGCGAAGAGCTCAATCAGGCCGCACACCGCTGGGGCGGCATCGTGTTCCACGACGTCATCAACCAGAAATTCGCGCACAAGGCGATCGAGAAGGGTGCGGACGGGCTGATCCTGGTCTCGGCCGGCGCCGGCGGCCATGCCGGCGTGATATCGCCGCTCGCTTTTGTGGCCGAGACGCGGCAGTGGTTCGACGGGCCGATCGCGCTGTCGGGCGCGATCGCCAATGGTCGCGCCATCCGCGCGGCGCGGATTCTCGGCGCGGACTTCGCCTATGTCGGCTCGGCCTTCATCGCGACCAAGGAGGCCAATGCGGTGGAAGCCTACAAGCGGATGATCACGGCCTCAGGCGCCGAGGACATCATCTACTCCAACCTCTTCACCGGCGTGCATGGCAACTACCTGAAGCCATCGATCATCGCGGCCGGCATGGACCCCGATAATCTGCCGACCTCCGATCCCTCGAAAATGAGTTTCGGCACCGACGCCTCGGGCGAGCGTTCGAAGCCGAAGGCCTGGAAGGAAATCTGGGGAAGCGGCCAGGGCGTCGGCAGCGTCGGCGAGATCCTGCCGGCTGCCGAACTGATCGCGCGGTTCAAGAAGGAATACGACGAAGCCGTCGATCCGCCACTGTAAGGCGGAGCATCGGGCGGACGGTTCTGCCGTCACGCCCGATGACCATCAAAGCCTATTCAAGCTCGATCGGCTGGTAATGCCCGCTTTCGTCGATCGCCGTTCCCCAGATCTTGTGCGAAGCCTGGTGTTCCGAACGGCCAAAGCCAAGCGCAGTGCCGAGACCCAGATCGAGATTGCGCGTGCTTTCGAGAGCGTCGATTAGTCGCTCGGTATCGAGCTGAGGACCTGTCTTCTGCAGCGCCCGGATCAGGACGTTGGCGGCAACATAGCCCTCGAGCGACACGTAGTCCGGCTGCTCGCCCGGAAAATACTTGGCAAGCGCGTTTTTGTATTCAAGCACGGCGCTCGAATAGCCGCTGACCGCCGGCACCACCTGTGTCACGATGACGCCGTTGGCATAGCGCGGTCCGAGCAGCATCAGTTCTTCGGCGAGCGAGGAACTGCCGACGAACGACACGTTGGTGTAGATCATGCCAGGAAACAGATCGCGCGTCTTCTCGATGAACTTGGCGGCGGCCCGGTAGGTTGCCACCATGACCACCGCTCTGATCGGAAGCTTCTGCGTTCGGAGCTGATTGACCGCGTCGTCGACGTCCACGGTATTGCGCGTGTAGCCGAGCCGCAGAATGCCGCTGTCGCCGATGCCGAGCGTACGAAACGCCTTGGCGACGCCCGCGAAGCCCGCATCGCCGTAAGCATCTTGCTGGGCGAACACGGCGATCTGTCTCGGTTGCAGCCGACGCAGCTTCACCAGATAGCGCACGACGGCGTCGGTTTCCTCGGCGTAACTCGCACGATAGTTGAAAACATAACGATCGGGCGGATCGTTGCGCAGGATACTGGCGCCGGTGAAGGCGCCGAAGAACAATGTCCGCCGCTCGAGAGCGTAGGGAATTCCGACCGCCGCGGTCGGCGTTCCAACGTTGCCGATGAAGCCGAACACCTGGTCCTTTTCGTAAAGCTGCTTCATGGCGTCCAAGGTTCGGGTCGGCTCGTAACCGTCGTCCGCCGAGACCAGCTTGAGCATCCGGCCGTCCACGCCGCCGGCATCGTTGACCCGGCTGAAGGCGGTGTCGATCCCGAGCTTCATCTGGTGCCCCAGTTCCTTCGCGGGACCGGAAAACGGTCCGACGATCCCGAACCGGATTTCGTTGGCGGTTACGCCACGCGCCGTTGAGGTGAGCGCGGGCGGCGAAGGCAGGGGCGCCGTGGGGGCGGTGGCGGCGGTAGCCGAGGAGGGCGCGATCACGCCGGCCAGCGACGGCGACGATTGCGGCGGCGGCGATGCCCCGGCGAGCGAGGTTTCGAGATCGGCGAGCTGGCGCTCCGCCAACTTGCAATCGGTCCGGCCTGCCGTCACGGCATTGCGGCCGTCCGCGACATAGCGGTCGAGCAGCCGCGAAAGGTCGTCACGCTCGGCCTCGCTGGACGAGGCTTCCCTGATGACCGCCTGGAACTTGTCGGCGATCGACTGAACCCTGGGCCTCGCAATATCCGCGCAGGCCGACGCCGAGCCGATGATCGGTCCGACGCGGCCCGCCAGGTCGCGCACGATATTCGCGTTGTCGCCGGCTGACGCGCCGGAGGCACAAGCAAGCAATGCGCCGAAAAGAACCGCCATCCAGCGCGGTCGCGAGCTCCGCGCCACGGTCGTATTGGACCTGAAATCAGACATGGTCGCTGCTCCGTAATCTAAACGTTCCAACTATTGGGATCTTTCGGCAGCGTAGGTTCTCTGCCGCCATTGCATAAATTGCTGAAGTAGTTTTTCGGACGGCTCCTGCGTTGCCGGTTGGGCTTCGCTCGGTTCCAGAATTCCGCGAAATTCGGCGAGCGCGGGCTTTGATCCGCTATCGCTCTGCTGTTGTATTTGCGCGCTTTTCATCGACTGCACCGCCGCTGCGAAGGACGCACCGACGTCCGGCTCCTGCGAAGCATGGACCATCAAGACGACGAACAACGCCGCTAACGCCGAAGCGCCGATGGCGACGGCTCCGAACCACGCCTTGCGTCGATCCCGGTCGCGCATGAGGGTCGAATTCTCTTGCATGACCTCAGGGTCGAGTGAGCGACGCAGCGATTGGTAGACGGCATTCTCAAGCGCGCTGTCCAGAGGCGTTGTTGGCGGGACCGGACGTCCGACGAGGCCGGAGCCGGCTTCATGTCCGGATTGCGGTTCGCCAGAAGAGCCTGGCGCCGAATCCGGCTTTTCGCGCATTCGTCGGGGCGCATAGTGCAGTGGATCGTTTGGGGTGGTCGGGACTTGCCCGCTCGTGGCACTCATAACGCTACTCCTCTGACGCTTTACGGCGCTTTGCCGTCGTGAGGTCGTTCCTCATAATGTGGACACAGCTTCACTGCAAATACCGACGGCCACGAAAAAGTCCGTGGTCGCTCTAAATGAGCCGAAGAAATTGGCTGAAGCATGATTTGGTTTTCGTATCGGAATACCGATGCGACATCGTCCAACTTCGTCTGCTGTATCATGCAGCCAAGTGAAGCCCGAGCCCGTACCGTCCCCATCGATTCCATTGCCCGTCCCTGGCAACTGCTCGCGTTTCACGCCATTGCGGCGGAACGTCACCGAGTTGTGTTGGAATCGCGACGCGACATTATTAAGTTCGAATCGCGGCAGAACTGAGTTGACTTTTTGTTCGCCAATAAGATCCGTTAACCAACCGTAAACGTTAGCACGCCACTGGAGGTTTTTTAAAGGCCGTTAACCCGGCGTTAACCATCGCGGTCGATCTTAACCCTTCAATAAGTATCAAGGTTGAGACGATCGCCATGGACGAGAACGCCGAGCTCATACGCCAACCGGTTCGTCTGCGCGGCCGCTCCTATGTCGCATTTGTCTTTGCGCCGGTGGTGCCGATCGTCGAGTGGCTCGCGGAGATAGACGCTACGCTCGCCCGTTCGCCCGGCTTCTTCATCGGCAAGCCCGTCGTGCTCGATTTGTCCGCCGTCGATCTCAGTCGACCGGCGATTCAGCACCTCGTCCTCAGTCTGGAAAAACGCAACATCCGCATTCTCGGAATCGAGGGTGTCGACGCGGCGGCGCTCACCGCCAGCATGCCGCCGTTGCTCAGCGGCGGGCGACACTGCGCGATCCGGCAGACCCAGCCGGAAAAGGCGGAGGTCAAGCCGCCGCCGACGTCGCTGTTGCTCGACAGTCCGGTCCGTTCCGGCCAGTCGATCTACTTTCCCGACGGCGACGTGACGGTGCTCGGATCGGTCGGCTCCGGGGCGGAGATCGTCGCCGGCGGCTCGATCCACATCTACGGCACGCTGCGTGGCCGCGCGATGGCGGGCGTCAACGGTAATTCGGCGGCGCGGATTTATTGCCAGAGGATCGAGGCCGAGCTTCTGGCGATCGACGGCTACTACCAGACGGCAGAAGAGTTGGACGCCGCTCTTCGCAACCGACCGGCGCAGGCGTGGCTAGAAGGCGACATCATGCGGATTACGCCGCTCAACTGAAAGGGAGCTAAGATATGGCCAAAGTGCTGGTTGTGACCTCGGGTAAAGGTGGAGTGGGAAAGACGACCTCCACCGCGGCGATGGGAGCTGCGCTCGCGCAGGCCGGAAAGAAGGTCGTGGTCGTCGATTTCGACGTCGGCTTGCGCAACCTCGATCTGGTAATGGGCGCCGAACGGCGCGTCGTGTTCGATCTCATCAACGTCGTGCAGGGCGTCGCCAAGCTGCCGCAGGCGCTGATCCGCGACAAGCGGCTGGAGACCTTGTGGTTGTTGCCGGCATCGCAGACCAAGGACAAGGATGCCCTCTGCGAGGAGGGCGTCGGGAACATCATTGCCGAGTTACGCAAGACTTTTGATTGGATTCTTTGCGACAGCCCAGCCGGCATCGAGCGCGGCGCGACGCTCGCCATGCGCTTTGCCGACGAGGCGCTCATCGTCACCAATCCCGAAGTCTCCTCGGTCAGGGATTCCGACCGCATCATCGGGCTGCTCGACTCGAAGACCGTGAAGGCCGAAAACGGCGAGCGGGTGACGAAGCATGTCCTGATCACCCGCTATGACCCGGCTCGAGCGGCGCGGGGCGAGATGATCTCGATCGAGGATATTCTCGAAATCCTGGCAACGCCGCTGCTCGGCATCATCCCCGAGAGCCAGGACGTGCTGCGCGCCTCGAATGTCGGCTCCCCGGTCACGCTGAACAATCCGGCGAGCGCGCCGGCGCGCGCCTATCTCGACGCGACGCGGCGGCTGTTGGGCGAAACGGTCCCCATGCTGGTGCCGACCGAGCGCAAAGGCCTGATGAATCTGTTGAGGGGACGGAGGGCTGCATGAGCATGCTACGGCTTTTCAGCAGTCGTCGCGCCGCGGCTCCCGCTTCGGCGCCGATCGCGCGGGAACGACTGCAGATCTTGTTGGCGCATGAACGGGGCATGCGAGGCCAGCCCGATCTCCTGATCCTGCTGCGAGAGGAAATTCTCGCCGTGGTGTCGCGGCACGTTGCGCTCGATCCGGAAAAGGTTATCGTCCGGATGGAGAGGGGCAAGAACGTCTCGACGCTCGAAGTCGACATCGAGCTCCCCAACGAGCTCGGACCGGCGCTTGCGGCAACGGGCTGACGATCGACAAATCCCCTTGCCGCGACGGTGACGACTTACGGATGGAAGCCATCTATCGCGTCGACGGCGACCGCGTCGACGTAAGCCCAAATGCAGCCGGACCCTGGGACCCCTCGATGCAGCACGGCTCGGCGCCGGCGGCGCTGGTGGTCTGGGCAGCGGAAGCCATAGCAACGCCGGTGCCGATGCGGATCGCGCGCGTCACCATCGACCTGATGCGTCCGGTGCCGCTTGCGCCGCTGACGCTCAAGACGGAGGTCTTGCGCGCGGGCCGCAAGATCCAGCTTTGCAACGTCAGCCTGCTTGCCGGCGCCGCAGCCGTGGTCAACGCGACCGTGCTCAAGATCAAGACGCAGGCGCTGTCGTTGCCGTCGGATCTCGCGCAAGAGCCTGTCGCATTGCCGCCTCCTGACCGGTCGCCCGAGGATCCGGCAATGTTCTCCTCAAGCCCCTTCGTGGCGGGCATGTCGCTGCGCGCCGCGCGCGGCCAATTCGGCGTGCCAGGTCCGGGCGCGATCTGGTACCGGGTCGAGCGACCGCTGGTCGAGGGCTTTGCGGTTTCGCCGGCGATGCGGGCAGTGGTTGCGGCCGACTTCTGCAACGGCACCTCGGCTGCGCTCGATTTCCGGGAATGGACCTTCATCAATGCCGACCTCACCGTGAGCCTGGCGCGCGAGCCGGTCGGCGAATGGGTGCTGCTCGATGCGGAAAGTTGGATCGGTCCCGATGGCGCGGGGCTGGCGATGGCGCGGTTAGCGGATCGCAGCGGCTACTTCGGCCGCGCGGTGCAAAGCCTCGTGATCGAAAAAAGATGACCGTCGCAGGTCGCGGGCTTTCCCGGTAATCTGAGCGCGCAATCGAGGGATGATCATGGGTGCGACACGACCTTCGCTTCCGATGACCGGCGGCTGCTCCTGCGGCGCGATCCGCTACGAGATCACGTCGTTTCCGCTTTTGCTCTACACCTGCAATTGCACGAATTGCCAGACGGCTTCCGGCAGCGCGTTCGCGCTCAACATGCCGGTCGTGGCCAAGGATTTTCACATTCGCCAGGGTGAGCCGAAGGGATGGCGCCACACTTCGCCGATGGGGGTTGCGGTCATATCCTGGTTTTGCGCCGATTGCGGCGGCCGGCTCTATGGCGACCGGGCAGGGCGCGAGGAAATCGTCAACTTGCGCGCCGGCACGCTCGACGACACCAAATGGCTGGTCCCGGTCGCGCACATGTATTTAAGGAGTGCGCAGCCGTGGGTGTTGCCCGCAGCCCACGCCGAATGCCACGAGATCGGCCCGAACGATTTTCGGCCGCTTGGCGAAAAATGGCGCGCGATGTGGCCGGAGTTCTTTGCGGGGAAATAGATCGAGTTCGGGAACCGCGTGGCGCCGCGAGGGTTAGTTTTGCGCTAGGGGTACTATGGATACGGTTGACCCGATTGCTGGCAAGGCCAGAACAGGCGTTTGGGGACTCGACGATATTTTGTCGGGCGGATTTTCGCGCGGCCATGTTTTCCTTGTGGAAGGCGCGCCCGGCACCGGCAAAACGACGCTAGCCCTGCAGTTCCTGCTTGAAGGCGCCAACGCCGGCGAGAAATGTCTTTACATCACGCTGTCCGAGACGGAGCGTGAACTGCGCGACGGCGCTCTTTCGCATGGATGGGTTTTGGACGACGGGCTCCAGGTGTTCGAGTTGCTGCCCCCGGAAAGCCTGCTCGATTCCGAGCAGCAGCAGAGCCTGCTCTATTCCTCCGATCTCGAACTCGGCGAGACCACGAAACAGATTTTCGAAGCAGTCGAACGCGTCCGACCGAACCGGGTCGTGCTCGACAGCCTCTCCGAAATCAGACTGCTCGCGCAAAGCTCGCTTCGCTACCGAAGACAGATTTTGGCGATCAAGCACTATTTCGCTCAATACAACGCCACGGTGCTGCTGCTCGACGATCTCACCGCCGAACTCGCCGATAAGACGGTCCACAGTGTTGCCCACGGCGTCATCCGGCTCGAGGAATTGGCGCCGGCCTATGGCGCGGAGCGTCGGCGGGTGCGGATCATTAAATATCGCGGTATCAAGTTTCGCGGCGGCTATCACGATGCCACTATCACGACCGGTGGAATGAACGTTTTTCCTCGACTGGTCGCCTCCGAATATCGCTCGAATTTCGTAAGGCGCAGGGTGTCCAGCGGCGTTGCCGGGCTGGACCAACTGCTCGGCGGCGGCATCGAAGCGGGCTCAAGCACGCTGATCCTCGGGCCCGCTGGGACAGGGAAATCCCTTGTGGCGATTGTCTTTCTTGCTGCCGCAATCGCGCGCGGCGAGAAAGCAGCGCTGTTCGTATTCGACGAAGAGCTTGGGTTGTTGTTTGCGCGAATGAAGAGCCTTGGCCTCGATCTCGAAGCGATGCAGCGCGCCGGCAAGCTCTTTATCGAGCAGGTCGATGCCGCGGAGCTGTCGCCGGGGGAATTCGCGCATCGCGTGCGCAAGCGCGTCGATGAGGATGGGATCAAGTCCGTGGTGATTGACAGCCTGAACGGCTACCAGTCGGCGATGCCGGAGGAAAATTCATTGATCCTCCATATTCACGAATTGCTGCAATATCTAAATCGCCGTGGCGCGGCGACATTCATGACGGTGGCCCAGCATGGGCTCGTTGGCGATATGAAAGCGCCGGTGGATGTTACCTATCTGGCCGATACGGTGATTCTGCTGCGCTATTTTGAGGCGGTGGGCAGTGTGCGGCGCGCCGTGTCGATTATCAAGAAGCGCACCGGCGCACATGAATTGACAATTCGCGAATATCGCATCGACAACAGCGGGCTGACCATCGGCGGGCCGCTCGACGGCTTCCAGGGCGTCCTGCGCGGGGTCCCGGTCTACATTGGCGAACGCAAGCCCCTGTTGAAGGAGCGTGCCCCGTGAAGTCGGGCGCGTCATCGGAGCGTGCCGTCATCCTGGCGCCGACCGGACGCGATGCCCAGGTCGCCACCGCGTTGATCGAGGAGGCGGGCTTCCACGCCGATACCTGCTCCGAACTCGCCGCGCTTCTAAGTGAAATGGAAGCGGGTGCCGGCCTTGCCGTGATCGCCGACGAGGCGATCAAGACCGCAGATTTGCGCGGTTTGATGAGCTGGCTCGGCGAACAGCCATCGTGGTCGGATTTCCCGATCGTGCTGCTAACGCGTCAGGGTGGCGGTCCCGAACGTAATCCCGACGCCATGCGGCTCGGACAGATTCTGGGCAACGTGACCTTCATCGAACGCCCGTTCCATCCGACCACGCTGGTAAGTGTCGTCGGCTCCGCGGTCCGGGCTCGGCGCCGCCAATACCAGACCCGCGCAATTCTTGAGGACCTCACCGAGAGTGAAGGCTTGCTGCAGACGGCACTGGACGCCGGCCGCCTCGGCGCGCTCGAATTGCGTCTCCCGGAGTTCGAACTCGAAGCCTCCGATGCCTGCAAGGCGTTTTTCGGCCGCAGGCCTGACGAGCCGTTTTCGTATCAGGACCTGCTGGCGTCGGTTCATCCAGACGACCGGACGAGACGTCTCGAGGTGCTGAAGCGGGCGATCGATTCGGGCGCGGACTACAGCATTGAATACCGCAATGTCTGGCGCGACGGCTCGCAACACTGGGTCGAGGTCCGTGCCCGCGCGGTCCCGCGGGCCCCAGGGCCGCGTCAAATCACTGGTCGGCGTTTCGTCCGACATCACCGCGCGCAAGGTCGCCGAAATCGAGCGCGAGAACCTGCTTGCGCAGTTGGCGGCCGAGCGCAGTGCGCTCGCAAAACTCACCGCGACGCTGGAACAGCGCGTCGAGCAGCGCAGCGTCGATTTGATGAAGGAAGTCGCGGCACGCGAAAAAGCGCAGGAGCAGCTGCGCCAGGCCCAGAAGATGGAAACCATTGGTCAGCTCACCGGCGGTGTCGCGCACGACTTCAACAACCTGCTGATGGCCGTGATGGGCAATCTAGATCTTCTGCGCAAGCGTCTGCCCGATGATCCGCGCCTGCGGCGTTTGATCGATGGCGCTTTACAGGGCGCCGAGCGCGGCGCGTCGTTGACGCAGCGCCTTCTGGCATTCGCGCGACGGCAGGACCTCAAGGCTGTCCCGGTCGATTTGCGCGCGCTGATTGAGGGCATGATCGACCTTTTGGAGCGATCGTTGGGCCCCCGGATCGCGCTGCGCGTCGATCTTCCGGAAGGACTGCCCCCGGCGCGAGTTGACACCAACCAGCTTGAGCTTGCAGTTCTCAATCTTGTCATCAATGCGCGTGACGCGATGCCGGATGGCGGTGAAATCGAGATCAAGATCGCCCAATATCAGGCGAACACGGATCCTGCACTCGATCCCGGTAGCTATCTGAAACTTTCGGTGGTCGATAATGGCATCGGCATGTCCCCGGACACATTGAAGCGCGCCATCGAGCCGTTCTTCTCGTCGAAACCGCTCGGCAAGGGCACCGGTCTCGGGCTTTCGATGGTGCATGGCTTTGCAGTGCAACTCGGCGGCGCGTTGCAGCTTTCGAGCGCTTTGGGAAAGGGCACCACGGCGACGTTGTTGTTCCCGGTGGCGATCGCCACCGCGCCCGTCACGGAGAGTCCGACGTTCGCCGCGCCGAAAGTCAGCCGCTCCGCAGTGATCTTGTTCGTGGACGACGATCCGTTGATCGCGATGTCGACGACGGAGATGCTCGAAGATCTCGGCCACCATGTAATCGGCGCGAATTCCGGCTTCCACGCGCTCGACATCTTGAGGAGCGAACAGCCGATCGACCTGATGGTGACGGATCACATGATGCCCGGCATGACGGGGCTGGAGCTCGCGGCAGCATCGCGGCAGGTGCGTCCGTCGCTACCCATCCTTCTGGCGACCGGCTATGCGGAACTTGGCGAGGGAACGCAGGTGGACCTGCCGCGTCTGGCAAAGCCATACCATCAGGATCAACTGCGCGACCGCCTCGATCAACTGCTCGGCTAGGAACGCAATATCCAGTCCGCCACGGGAAGATGCCCCGATCCGCGTGCCAAGTCGTTCACAAGTCTACCTCACCGAAAAATGGCGCGCGATGTGGCCGGAGTTCTTTGCGGAGAAATAGTCTAGAAATAGTTTCTTGCGTGATGCCCGCTTCTCCGGAATCGAGTGGCGGAAAGCCGACCATGCGAACCGGCAACGAATCGACAATCCGGTCGCGCATGGCGCTGGTCCGATGTTTGTGGCAATAGTATTGCCACGATTGAAGATCACCATCCGCTCAATCTAAATGAGAAGAATTATACAACCCGTCCCTGAAGGGAGACATGAGATGCGTTTGGTTCTAAAGATGATGGCGGCCTGCGCGATCTTGATCGCGACACTCTGTTCCGGCTTTGCCGCCGACGTCAAAACGCATCGCGTGACAATTCAGGTCGATCAGAACGACCCTGCCGTCATGAATCTTGCCCTGAACAACGTGACCAATATCATGGATGCGTATAAGGCAAAGGGCGAGGACGTGCAGATCGAACTCGTCGCCTACGGCCCCGGTCTCAACATGCTACGTGACGATACTTCGCCGGTAAAGGATCGGCTCAAGCAAATCTCCGCGCTGAGCTTCCCGTCTCGGATCAAGTTCTCGGCTTGCAATATCACCAAGGAGGGAATGGAGAAGCGCGAGGGTCACCCGATCACCATTGTGCCTGAGGCGAGCCTGGTGCCATCCGGCGCTATCAGATTGCTGGAGTTGCAGGAGAACGGTTGGAGCTACCTGAAGCCGTAATCGTTGCGGCACGAGAATTATTTCATGAACGTTTGTCCCGATGCCGTCGCTTGGTTTGCACCGCGCTCAGCGCTGGTCCCGCCACCCTTCGCGCCGACCGCGCGATAATCATCCATAAGTCCTTGTTCGAAGATGCTGCGCGTGAGGCGGCTCGGGCGGCGGCGAAACCCCGTCGCGCGGGACGCTGATCGACCCAAAGACACAGAGTGTCACGAATCCGACACGCCATCGTCCCATATTTGCCGTGTTTGGTCAGCATCACAACCTTAGCGGGTTCAGTATCGCGGCACCTCCAGCCGGCAGTTGTGAGTGATCATCGTGCGTAGAAGTATGTTTCGTGTCGCGCTGCTTGCGCTAGCCACATATCTCGTCACCTGTCTGGCGCCGAATGAGCCGGCGCTTGCGCAATCCCGCCCTGAGGGACGCAGCGCAGCAGCAACAGACGAAAACTCGATCAAGCTCCGCATGAACCAATGGACGGTCGGCCTCGCCGCGGGCCTGCCTGACGGCGGTTTTGTGCGATTTGCAAGCGAAATGGCGCGGACGATGGACGACGGCGACAACATGCGCCTGATCCCCATGGTTACCCGCGGCACCACCACGAACATCGCCGACCTGCTCTACCTGAGGGGAGTGGATGTCGCGATAACCTATGCGGACGCATTTGATTTCTATTCGAAGCAGGCCGGACTCTCGAATATCAACGATCGAGTCCGCTACATCATGCAGTTCTTCATCTCTGATATTCATATCTACGCGCGAAACGAGATCAAATCTCTCGCGGACCTGAGGGGCCAGAAAGTCGCCGTCGGGACTTCGGGGGTTGCCGCCGCGCTCACAGGCCCGCTGATCTTCAAGCGGCTTGGTATCGATATCCAACCGGTACCGGTCGGCGGGCCGGTTGCTCTTGAGCAACTGCACAAGGGCCAGGTAGCCGCGATGGTCTATGTGGCGGCGAAGCCGAGCGAGCTGTTTACCGGAATGAAGCCGGACCCCGGCTTCCACTTCGTGCCGGTGCCTTATACGAAGGAGTTCGCGGATTTCTACTACCCTTCCGCGATCAAGGCAGAAGATTACCCGACCTTCCTGCCTGCGGGCACCTCGGTCGACACCATCGCCGTTCCGTCGGTCCTGGCCGTCTATAATTGGAAGCCGGGCACCGATCGCAGTGACAGGGTCAATCGCTTTGTCGAGACGCTGTTCAACAACTTCGCACGTTTGCAGAAGCCGCCGTTTCACCCCAAGTGGAAGGATATCAGTCTTGCCGCAGCGGTCCCCGGCTGGAAGCGGTATCCATACGCGGACGCAATGCTGCAACGCCTGAAGGAGGCCACGGCCGGCGCGGGTCTGAATCCGACGGGCGGCAACTCCACGGTAGAATATCAGCGCTTCCAGGCTTTCTTGGCCGCGCAGGGGCAGGTGCCGGAATCCGACGCCAAGAAGGAGGAGTTGTATCGGGAGTTTCGAGAGTGGAGCAGCAGCCGCCAATCGGCGAAATGACGCCGTTGGCGGGCCGCTTGGATCGCACTACCCCACCATTCGTTCGCGGCCGGCCCAGAAGCGCGCTTTCAGGACCTTCTTGTCGAGCTTGCCGACGCCGGTCATCGGCGATTCCTTCACGAGACTGGATCGGCTTCGGCGCATGCGCCGGGCCTTTGCGCGATTTCACCAGGTTGATCAACTCATCCGCGTCAGGCCTCGCGCCCTCGCGCGACACCACGACCGCGATGACGGCTTCGCCCCATTTGCACGCCGATCCAGGGCATGATCGACGTGCTGCGGCGATCGGTTTCCACGCGCTCGATGTCTTCAGGAGCTTTGCAGCCCGTGGACGCATGACGTCGATAAGTTCCTCCGTCTTTGGAACCAACGGAACCGCCGCGCATTTTTGAAGAGGGCTCCAGATGCGGATCGAGCCCGCTGCGGGTTTTTCGACGCGGGGAAAGTGATGTCCGAAGTTCTCCCGGCCCCCCAACGCAACACCGGCGCGTATATTCTCGCGACCGCCGCCATTGCGGCCCTGGCCATTGCCATTTTCAACTTCTTCTGGCTCGGCAATGGAATCCACGGGACCGCCGGCGCGGGGTTGGTCGTCATTTCGTCGGCGTTGATGGCGGCGGCGGCCGCAGCACTGGTCTTTGCCACCCGGATGCGCCGCGGCCGGCGCGGCACGCTCCTTGTCCTGATTGCGCTCGATATCGTCGGCACGGGGCTTGCCGCCTACCTGCTTGAGGCGGACTGGTTGCTCGCGGCCGTGGCGGTGGCGCTGATCGGCTGGATTGTTGTTCTGGTGAGCGACGGGCCGTCTCCTCGGTCGTCGGACGAACCTATCGGGCAGTCAGGTGCACCATGAACCGCTTGTTCACTCACGTTTTGATCGCAGCACTGATCGCTCTTGCGAGCTCTTCCTTGAGATCAGCCGAGGCATGGTCGCAAGGCGCTGTCGCGGCATCCTCGGCGCCGCCGATCGCCGGTGCCACGCATTATGATGGCTGGTACACATTCAACGGCAATCTCGAAGACCAGAAATATTCGGAAGCCGATCAGATTACACCAGAAAATGTCGGCCAGCTTCAGAAGGTCTGGGAAGTCCATACCGGCGACGTTTCCGACGGCAGCGGCAAGATTCCGCTGACCGATTGGTCGGCGACGCCGCTGTTTGTCAACGATACGGTGTATGTTTCGACACCGTTCTATCGCATCTTCGCGATCGAGCCCGACACCGGCAAGGTCAAGTGGATCTACGACACGCATGCGGTGCTCGAGGCGGTCACCCAGCCGGATCTGAAGACCCGCGGCGTCGCCTATTGGCAGGCGGCATCGCCGCAGCCCGGGATGCCGTGCCAGAAGATCGTCTATATCGGCACCATGGACGCCAAGCTGCATGCGGTCGACGCTGACACCGGCAAGAAATGCGACGGTTTCGCCAACGGTGGCGTGCTCGACATCAACCAGTGGAACAAGATCAACGCCAAGTGGCCGCTCTCCGTTCTGCAGCCGCCGACCGTCTACAAAGACACGTTGTTCATCGGTTGGGCAGGCAAGGACTGGGCCGAGGCAGAAGCCCCGCCGGGCACCGTGTTCGCCGTCGATGCGCAAAGCGGCAAGTTGAAATGGACGTTCGATGCCCTGCCGCCGGAGCTTGAAAAAAAGACCGGCACGTCGAATGTCTGGGCCAGCATGTCGATCGACCAGGAGCACGGCATCCTCTATCTCCCGGTCTCTTCGCCAAGCCCGAATTTCTACGGCGGCAATCGCAAGGAAGACTTGCCGTTGGCCACCTCGGTCACCGCGCTCGATGTCGACACCGGCAAGGTTCTGTGGAGCCGCCAGATCGTGCATCACGATCTCTGGGACTATGACACCAACTCGCCGCCGGTGCTGGTCGACATCCACAAGGACGGCAAGACGATTCCGGCGCTGGTACAATCGAGCAAGATGGGAATCTTCTTCGTGCTGAACCGGCTCACCGGCGAGCCGATCTATCCGATCGAGGAACGGCAAGTGCCGCAATCCGATGTCCCGGGCGAACAGTCCTCGCCGACGCAGCCTTACGCGGCGACGCCGGAGCCGACCGTGCCCGACCGTTTCCCCGGCATTTTTAAGCTCGCCGATATCGCCAGTTTCGGCGAATGCAGCCGCACCCTGGAGCGCCTTCGTTACGAAGGACGCTACACGCCGCCAAGCCTGCAGGGCACTCTCGCCTATCCATCTACCGCAGGCGGCGTCGAATGGGGCGGCGGCGCGGTCGATCCACGGAGCGGGATCTATGTCGTCAACAGCTCGTACGTCGCGCAAATCTACAAGCTGCTCGAACGCAAGCAGTACGAAGCGGAGGCAAAGACCGGCGCGAAGACCGACTACTACCCGCAAAACGGCGTACCTTACGGCTTCTACCTGCACAATTTCATCAATTTCCTGGGCATGCCTTGCTGGAATCCACCCTACGGCACGCTATCGGCCTACGATCTCAACACCGGCAAACTGCTGTGGAAGAAGCCGTTCGGCGAAGTCCAGCAGTGGGGCTTCTACATGCCGAAATCGTGGGGCTCGGTGACGATCGGCGCGCCACTGATCACCAAGTCCGGCCTGATCTTCATCGGAGCCTCGATGGATGCACGGGTGCGTGCCATCGATTTGAAATCTGGCGAAGAGGTTTGGCAGGCGCTCGTCGACGCCCCCGCCGTGGCCAACCCGGCCGCTTACATCTACAAGGGCAAGCAGTACGTCGTTTTCGTTGCGGGCGGAAACGCGATCCTCAAGCCGCAGGCGTCCGACCAGGTGGCGGCCTTTGCGCTGAAGCAGTGAACGATTCGCGATCGAACAGGACCTGGGCACCAAGTTCATCGCGACGCGCGAGAGCATGCGGACGCGCCCGACGAGGCGATGCTGGTCAAAAGCACCGCCGACGACATTTTGCTGACCACGGCCTTTACCGGCCTGCAGACCAATATGCTGAAACCTTCCATCGTAGCCGCAGGGCGCGACCCCGACGACCTCCCGCGCGGGGCGCGATCGACACCAGCAGGGATATCGACGTGGGCGCCCGCGAGCCGCGCCCAAAACGCTGGCGCGACATCTGAAGCGCGGGGCATTCGACGTCAGGCGTGACGGATGTGCCTGCGGTTGAAGAGCTGATCGCGCGCACCCATGCGGAGTACCGCGCCGCCGATGCGCGGATAGCGCGTGCGAATTCCCCGCGAATTCCCCACGTCCGCGCTTTCCGATTAACGCGTCATTAACCTTACCGCTCCAACAATCCCCGTGCTCCACGAAGCCGCGGCAGGCCGCTGCCTGTGGGCAGGATCACAGGGGGAAGAGCGATGGATTTCGAGACGCTTTTTGCAAAGACGCCGGCAACGCTGCAGCAGATCACGACCCGGGTCACCCATGCGCTGCGGCGGCATCCGCTGTGCCGTAACGTGCAGTTCGACGTCGTCGCGACGCCGCGCACCAAGCGAGGCAGCAACTGGACAGTCAGCCTGAAGTCGGTCGAGCCGCGCGCCGTGTGGGAGGCCTCCGAGATCGTCGCGGACATCCAGGACGCCTATGAACTTTACGCCGCTGCCTGAATTTCGGCCGATCGAGCGCTTTTTTGCGGTC
This sequence comes from uncultured Alphaproteobacteria bacterium, assembly GCA_963777475.1. Classification (GTDB taxonomy): domain Bacteria; phylum Pseudomonadota; class Alphaproteobacteria; order Rhizobiales; family Xanthobacteraceae; genus Bradyrhizobium. The sequence continues at coordinate 234,016 of CAVZQX010000020.1, read as the reverse complement.
GCCGAACCCGGGCCCGCCCCAGCGAAGCCTTAATTAACGCCCAGTTTTTCGGATAATCAGGCTGTGGATCGTGATCCGGAACGGAGACTTGCTTGAATAAGGCCATCACCATCCTCGCGCTGACCTGCTTTCTCGTCACCGGAGCCGCGGTCACCAGCATCCTTGCCCATGGCGGCGTGCCGGACGCCCGCGCCGACATGACGGCGGCCGTTGTCCACGGCCCGATTGTTACCAACCGGGAAAGCAAGCAGGACAAGCTGACGGTGACGCGGGTCGCGCTCGCCTCCGCCGAGCCGCAAGCCGCCGCCGACATCAGCGAGCCGCTGCGTCAGGCCTTTGCTTACGTTAGCCCCGCCGAGGTCGAGGCGGCCAAGGCCGTGGCGTCGCTGCCGGAGGTCGCGCCCGCGCGCGCCGCTGTCGCAGCGCCGGCGAAGCCGAAGGTGGCGAGCAAGCCGCCGCCGCAAAAATCCTATGCGCTGCTCAGTGACGCGCAGATCGCCGGCATCAAGGAGCGGCTAAGACTTTCTTCGTCGCAGGAATCTTATTGGCCGGCGGTGGAGAATGCGCTGCGCGCCGTCGCCCACAAGCTCAATGCCGCGCGTGAGACCAACCCGAAGGTCACCGCGGCGGCGGCAATCGATCCGGACTCCGAAGAGGTCCAGCAGCTCAAATCGGCGGCGATGCCGCTGCTGTTCCAGTTGCGCGAAGAGCAGAAGGACGAAGTGCGCAAGCTCGCCCGCATCATCGGGCTCGACAAGGTCGCGTCGGCGATCTGAGGCGAGGCCGCGGTGCTGCTCGCAAATCCATAAAAAAGCAGAGGTCGGCCCGCGCCTCGGAGCGCATCGGGTTCCAAGGCGATAGTCGCCGCACGTCCAGGAACATCACAACGGCTCTCGCGTTGCCGCATGGATCAAGGAGTTGAACCATGCGCACTTCGATGGCCTATTTTGCGGGGGCGGGAACCGTGGTGATCGCGATCGCCGCCGGCCTTGGCGGCGGATTGACGATTGCGAACATCATGTCTCCACACCCTTCCCATCAGGAGACGACCAAGCTCGAGCAGCGTACGCTGCCCGACCAGACGCCCGATCCGGTCAAGGCCGCGAACGACTCCTCGCAGCCGTCGTCCTATCTCGCTGCGACGCGGCCGGCTGCCGGCTTGACGGTCGTCCAGCCGCCCGCGCAAAATCCACAGCCGTCGCAGACCGAGGCAAGCAATCCGGCGCCGCAACCCGCGCGACCAGCCGTGCAGTCCGAAACGACCGCGGCGAATAATGCGGCCGCCAAACCGGTCGATGCCTCGACACCGAAACCTGCGACGCCGACTGCTCAGGGCAATTCAGATCAGCAGGCCTCCGCACCGCAAGACGCCATGGCGAAGGCGCGCGATGCCGATTTGAAGCGGCTGGCGGAGAAGCGCAAGGCCGACCGCCGTCAACAATGGGCGGACAGGCGTCGGTATCGAGAGCCGCGCGAGCATGAACTGCGTGACGTCGAGCAGAGCGTGCGGGAAGAGACCGAGCCGAGGTATACCGAGCCGAGGTATGCTGAGCCGAGGTATTCTGTCGAAGAGCCGGCGAGGGTCGAATCTCCGCAAATCAGGCTGTTCGGGCCTGATTGAGGTCAGATCGTCGTCGCCGCCGAATTGCCGCCAGTCCGGCCTTGTGCGATCATGGGCCATGAGTTCTAACATCGGTAGCTCTAACATCGGTTCCAACATCGAACCGCTGGCGCGGGAAATCGCCGAACGCATCTGCCGGCGCCACGGCATGCCTGAGGCTCAGATACCGGGCTGGGTGGAACTGCATTGGCCATGCGCGGCGGCGATGCTCGAAGCGGGCGTCATGGACGAGTGTGGCGAATGGATTCCGGAGAAGGACATTTTCCGGGGAATTGAAGCTTATCGCGAACGCGCCATGCGATAGAACTCGCCCTGTGATAGAATTCGATGGGGCAACGACATTAGTTCAAACCACATGGCCTCAGTCGCGCCAAGGCTTCGCTTCACGCCTCTGCGCCCGGCGATAAAGCGCCGCCAGTTGGGACCTGATCAAACGGGCCTTGTGCGATAGCGCCGTCAGGTGACGGCGGCCGCTGCGTCGCTATTTCTTCTTGCCGGAACCGAAGCTCGGCTGCCAACCGGCAGTCTTTTGACTTGGCGCGGCGGCGATCACCTTGATCTTCTCTTTCTTCGGCTTCTTCTGCTCGCGATTGCCCTTTTGCTCGCCTTTGGCCATGACGATCTCCTTTGCTTTGATGGTGACGCAGTAATCGATGCTGCTTGCTATCCTTCGAGTTGACCGAATTCGTCGGACGGCAGGATCTGGCCGCGCGGCGTGCATATTTTGACGTCCACGTAGCCTTCCTGCAAAAGCTGTTTTGCCGTCGTCAACGCGCCCGCCGCCGTGGTGCGGCCAAGATTGACGCGAACGAATCGATTGTTCCCGCTAATCAGGTATTGCAGCTGCACTGTCCTATCCATTCTTGACGGCCACCGCGAACACCGAGAGAAGAAGGAATAGCGGGTTGAGCACCGATGGCACAATCCAGTCGGCCAGGCGAAACCGAGATACGACAAATTCCTCGCTGTTCGGCGGGAGCCCTCGTTACCCTCAGTCACCGTGAGTTGCCGTGGAAACCGCAGTCGTCAGCAACATTACGCCCGGGTCCTTGGAATAGCGAGCGTTAAAACGCCGCCGGATGATCGCGAACTTGAGAGCCGACCGGGTTGTTGGGCCCGCTGGCCTTGCAAGAAAGCGCTGGCCAGTTCGGCCAAAAGAGCGCAGGGTTCGGTGATGGCGATGATTTCCATCAGCGTGATCGCTGTTTCCGATGCGCGACGAAGGGGCGTGCCTCGTGAGTGACGAGCCGCTCGATCTCGACCGGCACCGCGGCATGGCCGCGCAAAAGGCCACCGATATAAGACGCGTTCTGGTGGAAGCCGAGAAAAACGCAAAGGACCTGCGTGATCGGCAGGGTGAGCTGGAAGACCAGCTGCTGTCGGCTCCGGCGGCTTCGTGGCTGGAGGCGGCAGCCAAGGCGCGCTACGTCCTGAACTTGTACGCCGCGGGCCTGGCGCCGGGTGATGCCCGTCATCGTGATCTGGTTGCGGCCGTGCTTGCGGACTTTGCCCGGCTCTCGGACGAAGGCTGAACGAATTTTTGCCGTGAGAAACGACCAAAGCCTTCTCGCGCTTGGGTAGAGGGGAAGCTAGTCATGGCACTTACACGCGGCAGTTTTCAAGGTTACGAGTTCGAACGGATGGTGATCCTGTTCTCGATGATCGACGGGCAGACGGAGATACCCTGTGCGATCAGCACCTCCGCCCTCGATGAATTGGAAAGCGTGAGCCGAAGCAGACCGAATGAGCGCGAAGCACAATTCATGAGGCTGCGCGATCGGATCGAGGAACGCGCCGCTCGCAAATTTCTGGCCATGGAGTTCGAGGGCACGCCTCCCGGTATTATCCTGCGCAGTATCGATTTCCGAAACTAGTTCTTTGACCTCAAGGCCGCGATCCCTCCAGGCCGCGATTGGTCGTACAATGCGCGATCAGCCGCTCGATGAAGCCGGCGCAGTTCATCAGCTCCGATAGCTCGACGAATTCGTCCGGCTTGTGCGCCTGCGCGATCGAGCCCGGCCCGATCACCACGGCGGGTATGTCGGCCATGCTGACGAACAAGCTGGCTTCGGTGCCGAATGAGACCTTGGCGTTACTGTTGCGCCCCGCGAGTTGCTTGGCCAGCGTGACCAGCGAATGCGCGGGGTCCATGTCGAGCGCGGGATATTCGAGGATCTCTTCAAACTCGATCCCACAGTCCGGATTGGACTTCCTCATCGCCGGTTCGATTTCCGCTCTTGCCCAGGCGACGATCGCATCGGTTACCTCTTTCGATTCGCTTATTCCCAGTCCGCGGGCTTCGAATTCCACCTTGCAGCGATCGGGCACGATGTTCAGCGCCGTTCCGCCCTGCACGATACTGGTCAGCAGCGTCGTGTGCGCGACGTCATACATCTCGTCGCGCGTTCCTTTGCGTCGCAAGCTCCGCGGCGCGCCGGCGAATCTCGGCGATCAGCTCGGCGGCATATTCGATGGCGTTGACGCCGGTCGGTGCGATCGACGAGTGACAGGCCTGGCCGCGAAATGTGGCGCGCACCCCATGCTTGCCCTTGTGGCCAATCGTGACCTGCATTTGCGTCGGCTCGCCGACGAAGCAGCCGAGCGGCCTGACCGGCGCGCGGCTCAGTTCGCGGAGCAGCGGGCGGACGCCGACGCAGCCGACTTCCTCGTCATAGGAAAACGCCAGATGGATCGGCATCGCCAGCTTGGCCTGACGCATTTCCGGGACCATAGCGAGACAGACCGCGACAAAACCCTTCATGTCGGTCGTGCCGCGGCCGTAGAGCCGGCCGTCGCGCTCGACCAGCTCGAACGGATTGCTGCTCCAGTCTTGCCCCGCAACGGGCACCACATCCGTATGTCCCGACAACACGATGCCGGGCCTGTCCTCGGGCCCGATCGTCACCCACAGCGACGCCTTCTGTCCGCTCTGATCGACAATCCGCCGCCCGCTGATGCCGAACGACGCGAGGTATCGTTCGACATAAGCGATCAACGGCAGGTTGGTGCGATCGCTCACGGTTTCGAAAGCGACAAGGTCCGCCAGCAGGGTGCGGATGGGTTCGGCTCTTTGGTTTTGCATGATCTCGATCATTCGACGGAGTGAAGCTCTGATCAACTGGACGGCGCAGCCGCTCTCGGTGGCCTTTCATCTGATCGGCACGGCCCTCATCGGTCTGGCAACGGTGCTGACCTTGACCGATCATAGCGGCGAGGGGGTGTCATGAGAATACCGGCTCGCGGACCGCGAGATAAGCCCGCTATCGGCCGCAACTGGGCTTGGAAAAGCTCGCTCTTCCTGATTTCATCGGGGACCGACGAACACCGGACGAAAGGCCTTGAGATGATGAGCACGCGACGCGAACACGATCTCCTGGGCGACCGGGACGTTCCAGCGGACGCCTATTATGGCGTCCACACGCTGCGCGCGGTCGAGAATTTTCCGATCACCGGCACGCCGATCTCGATCTATCCGGACCTCGTCGCGGCGCTGGCTTCGATCAAAATGGCCGCGGCGAGGAGCAACCAGGAACTGGGGTTGCTCGATGCGACGCGCGCGGATGCCATTGTCGCCGCCGCGGAGGAAATCAGGGCCGGGGCGTTGCACGAACAATTCGTGGTCGACGTCATTCAGGGCGGGGCAGGGACGTCGACCAATATGAATGCGAACGAGGTCATCGCCAATCGGGCGCTGGAGCTGCTGGGTCGGCGCAAGGGCGACTATCGTTTCTTGCACCCGAACGAGCACGTCAACATGAGCCAGAGCACCAACGACGTCTACCCGACGGCGCTCAAGCTCGCCGCCTACACCGGAATCATGCACCTGGTCGAGGCGATGGCGGTGCTGCGCCGGGCCTTCGAAAACAAGTCCGAGGAGTTCAAGGGCATCATCAAGATGGGCCGCACCCAGTTGCAGGACGCCGTTCCGATGACGCTGGGGCAGGAATTCTCGACCTATGCGGTGATGCTGGGAGAGGACGAGCAGCGGCTGAAGGAAGCGGTGCTGTTGATCTGTGAAATCAACATGGGCGCCACCGCGATCGGCACCGGCATAAATTCTCACCCGGACTATGCCGGCGTGGTCTGCCGGCATTTGCGCGACACGACGGGCATTCCGGTCGTGACCGCGACAAACCTGGTCGAGGCCACGCAGGACTGCGGCAGTTTCGTGCAGCTCTCCGGCGTGCTGAAGCGGGTCGCGGTCAAGCTCTCGAAAACCTGCAATGATCTGCGGCTGTTGTCGTCGGGGCCGCGCGTCGGCCTCGGCGAGATCAACCTGCCGCCGATGCAGGCCGGCTCCAGCATCATGCCGGGCAAGGTCAACCCGGTGATTCCCGAGGTCGTCAACCAGATCGCGTTCGAGGTGATCGGCAACGACGTCACCGTCAGTTTCGCGGCTGAGGCCGGTCAGTTGCAGCTCAACGCTTTCGAGCCGATCATCGCGCACAGCCTGTTCAAGAGCGTCAATCATCTTCGCGCCGGCTGCCTGACGCTGGCCGAACGGTGCGTCAACGGCATCACCGCCAACCGGGAGCATCTGCGCCGCGGCGTCGAACGGTCGATCGGGATCGTGACCGCGCTCAATCCCTATATCGGTTACGCCAACGCCACCGAGATCGCCCAGCAGGCGCTGATCACGGGGGAGAGCGTCTACGATCTGGTGCTGGCGAAGAAGTTGCTCACCCGCGAGCAGCTCGACGATATCCTGCGCCCCGAAGTGCTGACCCAGCCGCGCGCCTTCGACACCGGCTCGGTTGCCTCGAAAGCCGAAACGCAGGTCTCGCGCCCGAGCCAGATCGATTGACGGCGCGGCGGCGCGTTTTCTCGGCCGCCTTTCCCAGTCAGCGTCGCCTGGATTTCCGCGCCGTCTTCTTGGCCGCCTTGGGCATGTTACGCCGTTGCGGAGGCCGTTGCTTGCGCGGGTTGGCCCACGCCCTGCGTTTGTCGCGCGTGCGCTGCAGATGCGCTTGGCTTTCTCGGCACTCGAAGACACCGTTCGCTCTTGGTTACCAAGCATGTCGTATGCACGGTTAAGTTGTATGCCTAATTACCTTGTTTGCATCGCACATGCGTATTGATCGGCCAGGCTGATCGGTATGACCGATGAAGAAGAGGTCGGTGGGCCGAACGCCATTAGCCGGGCGCCCGGCTTGCCGATGCGGCATCTTCACGAGGATGCGGTTTCCGTATTGACAATTTTCAGTTGCAAGATTTTAATTCTATCTAAAATGGCACATTCGATGAGTGTGTCGATATTCGAATTGACTGATTTATTCATTCCATTTGTGAAACAGATCGCAAAACTCGCTCACTGGTTTCACTAAAGTCCTTGCTCGACTGGCTCTAGGGTTCGCTAACCCGAAAGGGGATGCCGATCATGCGCGATAACCGTCTGTTCGCCGTTCAACTCGCAACCGCCTTAGCCCTGATTGTGCCGTGTGGTTTGTCGGCGCCGACATCGGCGCAAACAGCGGCCGCGGCGGGCGCGCCTCAGGCCAAACAGCCCGGCTTGCAATGCAACGCTGCAGTCGTGGCCGATCCGTTCAAGGGCAAGCTCGCCGGCCCGGACATTCCCCCTGGGATTCTCCCTGTCGATGCGGCGACCAAAGCCGGCATTCTGAGTTCCGGCATGCCGTGTCAGGAGCGCGTGACCCCGGTCGGGCTGGAGGACGTTGGACTGGAGAACCTGCAGCGCGGCTTCGATTTCTATTCGTGGCGGACCTTCATCGCAATGAACTCACCCGCCGACGGAACTCCCATCGAGAAATCGCAACCGGACCAGCGGACGCGATGGGAAGACATGGACAGTTTCAAGCAGCTTCTCGATGTCATGCTGCCGACCAAGATGCAGCCGCCGAAATGGCCGACCGACAAGGCCGGGATGGAAGCCGAGCGGGACCGGTTGATTCCGGCGGAGTGCGCCGTCCTGCACAAGCAGATGCCCGACCGGATGATCGTCAAGATGATCGAGGAGAGCTTCAACGAGCCGTTCAAGACCGGCCCGCTGATTGACCAGCAGGGACGCTACGCCATCTTCGACATCCTCATGAACCGGCAGATGTTCAACTACATTCTGGAACATCATCTCTACAGCAAGGATGGGCAAGACAGCGCTGCGAATTCCGGTCTGTTCGTGGACTTCCCGGTCGGCCAGAATGCCAAAGACGCAACGCCGACGCAAAAAGCGGTCGTCGCCGATCTTGGCGCCTTCATGCTCAAGGTCTCCTGGAAGATTCTCGGACCCGACGAACCCAAGCCCGAAACTTTTCACCAGGTAAAGGCGCTCGTTTTGATGCCGCCCGGCGATCCGAAGGCGAAGCGGCCATGTTTGCCCGAAACTCTCGGACTGATTGGCTTCCATGCGGTGCATAAGACCGCTAGTCGGCCGCAGTGGATCTGGACCTCGTTCGAGCACGTCAAGAACGTGCCGGATAAGGATGAGGTCGCCGCCAAGAAGTTCAGCGGCCCGTACAATTTCTTCAGCGTCAACTGCAAGGATGACTGCGCGGACGTAAACGCGACGCCGCCGCGGCAGTTTTGGCAGCCCGATCCGGCCCTGCAGCTCAAATTCAAGGACGCCAAGTTCCGGAGCCAGATCGTCCGCGAAACACCGCTCACGGATGCAGCCAAGAATATGAACACGATTTTCCACAGTATGCTGAAGGGCACCGTCTGGGAAAACTACATGCTGCTCAGTACGCAATGGCCGAGCGCGTTTGCGTGCACGTCTTTGCACTCTGGCAATCCCCCCGACCCGCTTCCCAACACCGATTTCCAGAAGCAGCCGGATATGAATTGTTCGCCGGCACCGACTTACTTCGCGAATTCCACGCTTGGAAACCTACAGCCAGGGAGAGATCCCGCTGGCGTCGTCGAGCTGCATCGCCTGTCACGGCAATGCCGTGGGCTTTCAGACCGGTGCGTCGAACCCGAAACCCGGACAGCTGCATCTAAATCAGTCGGACTTCACGTTCATGCTGGAGAAGGCGCAGTAGGCCGGAATTTCATGCGGCCGATGCGCGCGCGATTTTAGTAAATTGAAGGACTGGGAGGCCACCATGAGCACGTCACCGCATCGGGGACGCAATCGAAGCGCGTCAGGCGTGGCGAACGAGGAACAGGGCGGCGAAGTCTCCCGGCGCGTAATGCTCGCCGGCGCGGTAGCCACGACCGCGGTCGCCGCCGTCGGTGCAAGCGAGATGCCTGCATACGCCCGCGCCGCCGATCCGAATTCAAGCGAGGATATGGTGGCCTTCCTGGCGCTTTCCGACGCGCTCACGGGAGTTCAGGTGAGCAGCCTGGCACCGGAATTCACACCGAACAAGGATGATGTGCTGAAATCGGATCCTGGTGTCGACCCCTTCAACATCAAGAACGAGTACTTCGCGTGGATCAATTTATACGACGGTCCGACGTTCGAACGATTGCTGGAGATTGCCAAGGCGCATTCGACGTCGGTACCCGACATCATCACCGCGGTTAACGCCAGCGACGATACCAAGTTTCTGGCCCGTAGCATCGTTTTGCTCTGGTATCTCGGCTCCTGGTACAAGCCGGAGGATCTGAAGAAGAACGCCGCACCGGGCACCCGAACATTCGTCCCCTCGCAGGTCGTTTCGGCGAAGGCGTACACCCTGGGCCTGGTCTGGCAAATCGCACAGGCCCACCCGATGGGCTACAGCAACCTGCAATTCGGTTACTGGTCGCGGGAGCCTGTCGATCCCAACGACAAGAACTCTCCCCTTGGTTTCATCACCGCAACGATTCCCTGAGGGAGCCAGCCATGGCCGCCAACAATTGCATGCAATGCGACGTCGCGATCGTCGGCTCCGGCTTTGCCGGATCCTTGATCGCCAATGAATTGAGCCAGAAGGGCATCAAGGTCGTTGTTCTCGAGGCGGGCCCGGGCGTTCCGCCGAACATCAACGACTACATGAAGCAATTTTACAAAGCTGCCGCCAAGGTGCCGGAGAGTCCGTTTCCTCCGAAGCTCAAATTGAAGGACACCGATGTCAAGCTGCGCGATCCGGGCAAGGTAGCTGCCGGCAGGCCGACGGTGCTGTCGCTAGCTGCAATCAACTGGAAGGATCCCGAACAAAGTTATCTGATCCAGAAAGGCCCGCGGCCCTTCACCTCGACCTACGAACGTGTCGCCGGCGGCACCTCGCATTGGCTCGGCACTTCCTTGAGGCTGGTGCCGCGTGACTTCACGATGAAATCGAGTTTCGGCAAGGACCAGGCAAAATTCCCGCTCCCGGATTGGCCGAAAGCCATCAGCTCTAAATCCTTGAGCTCATTTTATGCCAGGGCCGAGGCTGAGCTTGGCGTTTCGGCCGACGTGAACGAGCAAAGCTTTCTCGGCATTGATTTTCCCAAGGGTTACAGCTACCCGATGCCGAAGATTCCGCCTTCGCTGCTCGATCAGCGCGTCGGCGAGGTGCTCGCGAAGCTGACCGACGACGAGACCAAGTTTCTCGAAATGGAGAAGCCCGTCACCGAGATCAAGGTGCGAAGCCTGCCGGCGGCGCGCAATTCCCAGCCTTACCGCAATCGCCGCGCCTGCGCCGGAAATACCAATTGCATTCCGATCTGCCCGATCCAGGCCAAATACGACCCGACCATCACCTTGAACGAAGCGACCGACAGGGGCGCGATCCTTGTCGATCATGCGGTCGCCAACGAGATCATCATCGAAAATGGACGCGTCAGCCAGATCAACTTTATCAGCTATAAGGACGAGGCCGGACCGAGGACTGGAGAAGGCTGCGTCAAGGCAAAGATCTACGTCATTGCCGCCAACGCCATCGAGACGCCGCGGCTGCTCTTGATGTCGAAGAACCAGGGCCGGACGGCCAGGGGCGTCGCCAACAGCAGCGACATGGTCGGGCGTCATTTGATGGACCATCCGTATTACGTCGCCTGGGCATTGCTGCCGCCGGCGGCAAAGCCGGTATTTCCCTATCGCGGCCCGCTGATCACCTCAGGGATCGGCGATCTCTGCGACGGTCCGTTCCGCGCCAAGCGCGCCGCATTCCGGGTCGACATCGGCAATGAGGGCTGGAACTACGTGATTGCCGGCGGCCAGTTCGGCGCCGATCCCCACGTGACGGCCATCGATTTTGTCAATGGAATGAACTCGAGCGGCGTCAATACGCAGGAATTCAACCAGCTTGGAAAGGACAACGCGGCGCTGTTTGGCGCCGACCTGGCCCACAAGCTGAACGATCTGATTACGCGGCAGTTCCGGATCGGGTTCCTGGTCGAGCAGGATCCGGATCCGAACAACCGGGTGACGCTGTCGTCGGAATTCAAGGATGGGCTTGGGCTGCCGCGTCCGGAGATTTCCTACAATATTTCCGACTACACAAGGCAGGGCATCGTCGCGGCCTATCGAATGCGCAAGCTGATCTTCGACAAGATGGGCGCGACGGATTTCACCCATCGTGCTCCCGATCCCGCGAGCGGCGATCCCGGCCGTTTCGAAGAGATCATCGACGGCCAGCCCGTCACCCTCACCTATGGTGGCGCCGGCCACATCATGGGGACCTACCGGATGGGCGACAACCCGAAGACGTCGGTGGTCGATTCGTTCCAGCGCTCGCACGATCACAACAACCTGTATCTGGTCGGCAGCGGCACGTTTCCGACCGGCGGCACCGCCAATCCGACGCTGACGCTGTCGGCGCTGGCGTTGCGGACGGCGGACAGCATTGCCGGCGAGCTCAGGTCGCACGGCTAAGCGCGGCGCTACAGGCGGAGGCAAACATGACGCGCACGGCTCGGTACCGCAATTTGCTGATCGCCTTTTGCGCGGTCGCGGCGCTTTCGCTTGTGCCAAGTTCCGCCGGGGCTGCCGCGGACGCGTGTCCGGCTCCGGTGCCGAACCACATTCCCGATCCGCCGCCGCCACCGCTCAATCTCGGCACGATCAAGAAGCTTTTGCTCGACTATCATGCCATGCACTACAATGACGACGTCGCGGCGGTGTTCGAATCGGCGAAAGAATTCATCAAGCAGAACGCTGCCCGTTCGAAACGGCCTGCGCTCGTGATGGACCTCGATGAGACCTCGCTCACCAACTGGCCGAATCTGGCCGCCGACGATTTTGGTTTCATCGCAGACGGCTCTTGCGACGTGCTGCCGGCGGGCCCGTGCGGATTCAATCGTTGGATCCTCAAGTCGAGCGCCGAGGCGATTGAACCGGCGCGAAAGCTGTTCAAGGTCGCCAAGGACAACGGCGTCGCGGTGATCTTCATCACCGGCCGCCCGGACAGCCAACGAGATGCGACCATCGTCAATCTCGATCACGTCGGATATGACGGCTGGACCGAGCTTCGAACGCGACCCGACCGGGACGAAGGCACGGTGCAGCAGTACAAGACGAAGGAGCGCATCAAGGTCGAGGACGAGGGCTACACCATCATCGCCGATGTCGGCGATCAGATGAGCGACATCGATGGCGGCCATAGCGGCTGCAGCTTCAAGGTGCCAAACCCGTTCTACTTCCTTCCCTGAACCTATGCGGCGCGACGTGCCGAGACGACTGGAGTCCGTAGACGGGATCGAGATCGGAAATTGACCGGCCCACCTTCATGCAGCAGCCGCTCAACCTTAGACTCAGATTCCCCGTCGCGAGAGGTCATCTTGTGCCGTTCAACTCGATCTGGATTGCCTATTCTGCGTGCCGCCTCTTCCTTCGAGCAATGCAGGAACACTGGAAGCAATTCTCCGCTGCGTCGCTGCATGATTTCTTCGAATTCCTAGTACTGCGGAAGGTCGTCCGGCTCAGTGTAGCAGAAGGTTGTGACGACAAGCGAAACGCCGTGCGCTGCGGCTGCGTCAATGGCCGCGCACCTGACGCTATCTACCAGTTCCCAGAATCCCGGAGCGCCGAAGTCGAAGACCGTACGCGCCAAATCGATTGCCGCGTGATTGTCAAACAGCCGCCCCGACACCATTGAAAGCAGCGCTTTTGCGACTGTCAGCTTGACGACCGCGGGCGAACCAAGGAGAAAAACGAGTTTCATGGTTGATGAGGATAGCGAGAAAATATTGGGGCGCGAGTCCGAAATTTGCACATTGCGAAAATTGGCGGCACCGTAAAAATCGACCGCAGCCGGGCATATGCCAGACTTGGCCGGCGGCCAACTCTCGGCTCGATTCGGTCGTGAATGACCCCGAGCCGGTGTGTGGCGGCGGTGCGGGCTTGCAGCGCCAATTGTTATTCCCGGAGAGCGGTAGCGCAGACAAAAAAAGCGATGGGTTAGGGCCGCGCCGCGGCGATGTCGCGGGACCGAGCGCCACGCCTTTTGGACGTTCTCGACGCAGACCGCGATCCGGTCGGGACGAACTCCTTCAGCAGCCGTTGGGTATTGTCAGTACAACTTATCCCGTCCGGCTTACCTTCAATTTTTCGGATCAGGGCGCGAAGCTGTCTTTTGCTTTGACCCAGCCGCTTCTGCATTTTCTCGATATCGGCGGCCTTGCGACGCAACGCGCCCATCAGTTCTCCATGCCGCCAGTTGCCGAGGTCTGCGGGCAATATCTGCTTGATCTCATCCAGAGAAAAGCCGGTCCGCTGTGCGCCGACGATGATACCCAGAATGATGAGAGTGTCGGGTGGATATTCCCGGTATCCATTGGCCCTCCTGGAAACTGCATGGAGTAGCCCTTTGGCCTCATAAAAGCGGATGCGTGAGGTCCTCAGGCCGCTTCGCCTCGCCAGTTCGCCGATTCTCATCGCGAGCCCCTTATTGACATTAAACCTGACTTTAACGTTAAGGTTGGGCCTATTCAACCCGCAAGGGAAGTCGCTCATGCGCGCATACGTTCTCAAGCATTACGGCGGCCCTGAAGGCTCGCAGCTGATGGATGTCCCGGCGCCTGCGCCGGGGCCGCGCGATATTCTCGTTAAGGTGCGCGCTGCGGGTCTGAACCCGGTAGATTTCAAATTCCGGCAAGGCAAGCTTCGCGCAATCCTGCGGCCCAAGCTTCCGTTTGTGCTCGGCAATGAACTTGCGGGGGAAGTCATTGCCGTTGGCCGCGACGTCAAACGGTTCCATGTGGGTGACCGTGTGTTTGCCCGGGTTGCAAAGGATCGTGCTGGCGCATTCGCAGAGCAAGCATGCGTCGACGAGGATCACGCTGCGCATATGCCCCGGACTTGGATTTCACCGCCGCCGCAGCCGTGCCGCTGGCGGCGCTGACGGCTCTGCAGGCATTGAGGGACGAACTCGGTGTCAAACCAGGACAGAGCGTGTTCATTTCAGGCGGGGCCGGAGGGGTCGGCACCTTTGCAATTCAAATCGCCAAATGGCTCGGCGCACATGTGACGACAACAGCTTCGCAGCGAGGGGTAGCGTTGGTGCGCTCGCTCGGCTGTGATGAGGTAATCGATTATACGGCTCAGGATATCTCCAAAGCGGGAGGCAGATTTGATGCGGGGTTTGACCTGATCGGCGGCAGCACCCTGGAGCAAATGTTCGAAATCATGAAGCCGGGAACCAAGATCGTTTCGATCGCCGCTGTTCCGGAGCCGCAAACGGCGATCAAGGACCTTGGCGGCCGCTGAATTCTTGCCGCCCTGTTCTGGATTATCAGCTACGGTATCAGATCGCGAGCCCAGCGCGCCGGGATCAGCTATCGATATCTCTTCATGCATCCGAGCGGTCGCGACCTCGCTCAGCTTGCCGAACTCATCGAACAAGGAACACTGAAGGTCATCGTCGACAAGACATATCCGTTTGCGAACATTTCCGAGGCTCTAGCCTACGTCGAAAGCGGGCGCGCTAAAGGAAAAGTCGTTGTTGCGATGAGTTGATGTCATTTGAGTTGACGGTTTGCCTCGCCTGATGAGGTGACCCACTGCCAACGCGCGCAACTGATGTCGTGAACGACCCGTTTCGGACAGGGCGCTGATTTTGTCTAGGTACGAAGCTCAGGAGTTCTGCATGGCGCCAAGGCCAAAGCGGCGAACGATTTCCTGCGCATTCAAGTCCGCCGACATTACCTCGGTATCCAGCTTGAGACAGTCAGATCGTGGGACCGGCGGAAATCTGAAGTTGTCGAGATCTCTGAACAGGCCTTCCCGAGAGGTCATCTTGCGCCGTTCAACTCGATCTGGATTGCCTATTCTGCGTGCCGCCTCTTCCCTGGAGCAATGCAGGAACACTGGAAGCAATTCTCCGTTGCGTCGCTGCATGATTTCTTCGAATTCCTGGTACTGCGGAAGGTCGTCCGGCTCTGCGTAGCAGAAGGTTGTGACGACAAGCGAAACGCCGTGCTCTGCGGCTGCGTCAATGGCCGCGCACCTGACGCCATGTACCAGTTCCCAGAATCCCGGAGCGCCGAAGTCGAAGACCGTACGCGCCAAATCGATTGCCGCGTGATTGTCAAACAGCCGCCCCGATACCATTGAAAGCAGCGCCTTTGCGACTGTCAGCTTGCCGACCGCAGGCGAACCGTGGAGAAAAACGAGTTTCATGCTTGAGTATAGCGAAAAAATATCAAGTCGCGAGCCCGAAGCTGGCACCTTTGAGACATCGCAAACGCTTGTGAAAATGTCTGTTGATCGGGGTAGGACTGAAGGGTCGGCCGACGGCCGAAGCGACGCGATCGACCCGATGTAGAAACTCCGGGTACGTGAAGTGCAGGCCAATACGTCAGAACAGATCGATCTGCGCACTTCAGCTGAGCAGATTCATCGCGGAAGGAAACCGGGTAACACGCCATAACCTGTGATCTTCGGCACTGCCGTAGCTCGGTCAACAATCAATAACTACCGCCGCCGCGCTCTTGCTGCTTGATCCATTCCGATAACGTCCTTGGTTTTGATCCTGAAGTCCCGCGACCCAATTGGCTCGACGTAGCCTTGGGATTGTTCCGGATAATCTTCGTCGCGTGTTCCCGCTGCAGCACCGCTGTTTCCGTCTCCAAGACATTTCCTGAAACAGTGGCTGGTTTCTCCGCGGCCTCCCTTTCGAGACGGAGTTTTCTTAGTCGCTCCATCTTCTGGCGTTCGGCTTCTGCTTCCGCGCTTTGGGGTGAAAGCGTCTTCTGATGCGCTACCTCTGCCGAGACCAACAGTCCGATGATTGCTCGTTCCCCAAGCGCCTTGCACGCTTCCAGCCGATGAAGCCCCTCGACCAGAACGAAGCGGTCTTCGTCAGGCCGAACAAGAATTGGAGCTTGTTGTCCGATTTCCAGAATGCTCTCCGCGAGTTCCTGAACCACTTCAGGGTTGAGAGCTTTCCTTCTCTTCACGGGAACGTAGATCTTGTCGATTGGGAAGCTTTCCGGTTTGAGCACAGCTTCTCCTCCGTAGTGATCGATCCCCATCCAAAGCACCAAGCGCCGCTTGCAATGGCTCCGGGAAGCGGAACCAGAACTCGCGGGGCGAATGGAGACACCGGGCTCGAAACCATACAATAATGATATTCAGTTGCGTACCGCAAGCGTGACGATCCTATCCCTCATATGGAACAAGGAAGCGCGCTCGGCGCCCCTCCAACGGTCGTGACCGGGGATAAATCGGAGCCCAATTCTGTCGAGAATGACCCACAAGAGACTGAACCTCTTCCGAATTGATGGGCACCTGTAGTAGGCTCGGAGGGCCAGGCGGTGTCGGATGGAAGGACGTCAACGTCGGTCGTTTACGGACGACTACAAGCGGCAAGCGGTTGATCTGGTCGCATCGAGTGGCCGCTCGGTCGGATCGGTAGCCAAGGAACTCGGCCTGCGCGATTCCGTGCTGCGGCGTTGGGTGGAGCAGCGCGGGGCGACCGGGCGGACCACGCGACGGAGATCGCTCGTTTGCAGCGAGAGAACGAGCGCCTGCGCATGGAGCGCGACATTTTAGAAAAGTCGATTGCGATCTTTGCTGGAGTGCCGAAATGAGATTTCGCTTCATCGAAGATCGCAGAGCCGAAGGCATAGTTTCGCCGGGTGCTGACAGCGAAGAGCCGTGTTACGGCTTCGCCTCCAACTCTCCCTGCGGGCTCCATCCCCGATCGAGCATCTCCTCCTGCCCATCCTCATCTCTCCTCAATCTTTCTAATGCCTGATCAACGGCGACATAACAGATGTCTCATAAACTCGATTGCGATCTTGCCGACGTCCCCGTCATCGCGATCCGGAATTTAGCAAGCGGTCCGGCGCTTGCGTGTCCCGAACAGATTGAGGCCATGTCCCTTCGTTTCGCGCGGGTGATTTGCCCGACGGGCAATTTTTCGATTTTGCTGTCTAGCCCCTCAGCGAAAAATAAATCGCTTCGCGAATACCCCAAATCAAATCTACAACTATGACCGTCCCGCCTCGACCAGAGGGGCGTACGCGTCGTCACGAACGTGGGGCGGGATGCGGTGGACGGTTTGGCGACGCAAGACGAGCGGCGCTTGAAGCGGACGGCGAAATCGTGTGGTCCTGGCGCCCCGATGCTGGCGCTAAGTCGGCGATGATGCTTGGCATCATCGCCGGTGACGGGGGCAAAAGAGCCCGGTCCCCGGGGAGAGCGCGAAATAAGCTGTTAAAACCATTGCGTGGGGAATGCCGGATGTATCCGGTGCCTCCGCTGTGAATACTCGTGTGCATACTAAAACTACAAAGCGCACACGAGGCTGCGGGTGCATTGGGCACCCGGCATTCCCCGCGCCCTCTGTTTTCCGGGGCGAATGATTCCTGCATAGCTCGGGCATATTGCGCCGCGAGACCGTGGATGCGTGTCTGCTCTGCCCTTAAAGATCTGCTCAGCCCTTCAAGACGTGAAGCGAAAATCGGCGCGGGATCTTCGTCCGCAAACCGGCCTTCGCCGGCGAACTCCGACGTATCGTAGCAGCGCCTATCGCCGTCCGGCCCCTTGCCCAGAGCTCCTACCAAATGCGCGAAGCGCTGCGACGCTTGCCGCTTCTCCCGCCCGGTGCGCTGTGGCATGATGGCGCAAACAAGAGCCAAAAACGCTCAAAAGAACGCAAAGCCACAGGGAGGGTCCAAGATGGATGAGCGCACGTCGGTATCTCGTCGCAAGCTGTTGCACACACTCACTGGCGCGGGCGTCATCGCCGCCACCGATCTTCCCTGGTGGGATGCGCCCTTCATCGGCGCGCGCAAGGCGTGGGGCGCCGAGCCGGTGCGCTTTCAATGGAGCGTTCCCGAGCCGACGCGCATCGCGCTGATGAACTCGCTGGCCGAGCGCTTCAATCAGTCGCAAAAGGACTTCGTGGTCGTGATCGAATACGTGCCGCAGGCGCAGGCGCGTCAGAAGCTGATCAGTGCGATCGCGAGCGGAAGTCCGCCCGATCTCTGCCAGGTTTGGGACAACTGGGTCGGCCAGTTCAACGGCATGGGCGCGGTCGAAGACATCACATCGCGCGCAAAATCCTGGAAGCACTATGCCGACGTCGCGCCGACGGCCTGGCAAACCGTCACCATCAACGACCAGGTCGTCTCGCTTCCGCTCTCGGTGACGCTCGACGGAATCTACTACCGCACCGATCGTCTGAAGGAGCTCGGCCTCAAGGAGCCGACGCCGGACTGGACCTGGGACGAATTTCTCAAGCTGGCGCAGGCCTTCACCAAGGTGGACAACAACCAATACGGCTACGGGAT
Source organism: uncultured Alphaproteobacteria bacterium (assembly GCA_963777475.1). Lineage (GTDB taxonomy): Bacteria > Pseudomonadota > Alphaproteobacteria > Rhizobiales > Xanthobacteraceae > Bradyrhizobium. Next base: position 215,793 of record CAVZQX010000020.1, on the reverse strand, counting down.
GCGCGGCAGCGGCACCTGGGCGCTGCTCTATCCGAGCGAATTTGCCTACGCCAACGGCGCCGAAGTGCTCAAGGACGGCAAGGTGGTGATCAATTCGAAGCAGGCCGTCGACGCGCTTTCCTGGTATGTCGACCTCGCGCTCAAGCACAAGGTCACGCCGCCGAGTGCGGCGACCGACGGCTTTGTCGAAATCGTCGAAACCTTCGGGCGCGGCGTCACCAGCATGTACCAGCACAATTCCGGCTCCAGCGGCCAGCAGAAGAAGAACGTCGGCGCCGACAAGTTTGCGACGCTGCCGGTGCCGATCGGACCAGCGAACAAGCGCGCCTCGTTCTGGTTCTCCGAGACGCTCACCATGTTCAAGGGCGCCAAGAACAAGGAAGGCGCGTGGCAGTTCATGAGCTTCATGCTCGACGACGAGCCGAGCCTCAAATACTGCTCGACGCTCGGCCTGTTGCCGGCGCGCAAGTCGGTGCTGGATCGGCCGGAATTTGCCAAGGACCCGGCGCTTGCCGGCTTCGTCAATTCCTTCCCAATCGGCATCGTCAGCCCGTATCTCGCCTACCCGGGCTGGGGCGGCAAGATCGACTCCGATGGCGTGCCGCTGATCCAGCAGGCGATCCTCGGAAAGATATCCGCGAAAGACTGCCTCGACCGCTTCGCCGAAATCCTGAAGAAGGAAATGAGTTAAGCGTGGCGGAACCGTCATGACCGCGCTCACCGTCGCCACGCCGCGCGCCCGTCCGTTTGTCAGCTGGCGGGTGCGCAAGCTCCTGATCGGCTATTCCTACCTGGTCCCGGCCGCATTGTGCATGCTCGCGACCGTGATCGTGCCGATCGTGCTCGCGATCAAGATGAGCCTCTATGCCGATGTCCTGTACAAGCCGCGGGACTACCGCTTCATTGGCCTCGGCAACTACCTCCGCCTGGTTCAGGATCCCGTGTTCTGGCTGACGCTGAAGAATTCCGTGGTCTGGGTGTTCGGCTCGGTGATCCTGCAATTCGTGTTCGGATTTGCCGCCGCCCTGCTGCTGCAGCAGGCCTTCACCGGGCGCGCGTTGGTGCGCACGCTGACGCTGTTGCCCTGGATCATCCCGGGCGTCGTGGTCGGACTGATCTGGGAGTGGCTCTATCAACCGAATTACGGCGTCATCAATGACCTGCTGATCCGTTTGGGCTGGATGCACGAGCGCGTCGCCTGGCTCTCCTCGCCGGATCTGGCGATGGCGGCGGTGATCTTCACCAATGTCTGGCGCGGCATCCCGTTCTTCGCCATCATGCTATTGGCCGGGCTGCAGGCCGTGCCGGATGAGCTTTATGAGGCGGCCCATGTCGACGGCGCCGGCGTGCTCGCCCGTTTCTGGCACATTACCCTGCCGTTGCTGCGGCCGATCATCGTGGTCGCGACCGCGACCAGGATCATCTGGACCTTCAACTACGCCGACCTGATTTTCGTCATGACCGGCGGGGGACCTGCCAACGCCACGCAGATCACGTCGACCTACACCCTGCTGCAGGCCTATTCGAGCCTCGACTTCGGCTACGCCGGCGCACTCTCGGTGGTCCTGCTGCTGGTGATGCTGTCGTTCACGTGGCTCTACCTGCGCGTCAGCAAAGGCGTCGAGGAGAGCGAATGACACGCCGCGCCGCCCCGAAAGACCTTGCCGAGCGATTGCTGGCCGGCCCGGTCGTCTGGATCGGCCTGGTGCTGCTGACCGCGTTTGCGCTCGGGCCGTTCGTCTGGATGTTGCTCACATCGCTGAAGGACCGCCATGAACTCTACGCGACGCCGCTGCAATACCTGCCGGTGCACCCCACTTTTGCAAACTACATCGACGCCTGGACCTCGCCGGTCACGCCGTTTTCCCGGTTCTTTCTCAACAGCCTGTGGGTATGCTCGGTCACGATGGTCGCAACCACGATCGTGTCGGTGCTGGCCGGCTATGCCATCGCCCGCTTTCGTTTCGCCGGACGGGATGCGCTGCTCTTGATCTTTCTTGCGACGCAGATGTTTCCGAGCGTTCTCCTGATCGCCCCGCTGCTGACGCAATGGCGCGCGCTCGGCCTGATCGATACCTACCAGGCGCTGATCTACTCGAATTTCTCGTTTACTGTGCCGTTCACGGTCTGGATGATGGTCGGCTATTTCAGTTCGATCCCGCGCGACCTCGAGGAAAGCGCGATGATCGACGGCTGCAACCATTTCGGCGCGCTGTGCCGCATCGTGTTGCCGCTCGCAGCTCCCGGGATCGCGGCGACCGCGATTTTCGCCTTCGTCGTGTCGTGGAGCGAACTGTTGTTCGCGATCTCGTTCACGACCGAGACCAGCATGCGCACGCTGTCGGCCGGGCTGCTCTACATGGTCGGGCAATACGAGGTGCAATGGGGCCCGCTATCGGCCGGCGTCATCCTGAGCACGGTCCCGGTGGCGGTGCTGTTCGGCTTCCTGCAGCGCCATTTGATCCACGGGCTGACGGCGGGGGCGGTCAAGGGGTAGGGCGAGCCGCGGTATAAGCCCGGAAGCGTGCTTTCAGCCGAAGGAAGATGGGGGTGATATCCGGCGCCTTGGGTCGATTGCGTGTATAATATTGAACAGACAACCTTCCCGGAAACTGCTCAATTTGAAATTATAGCGGCGGAATCGCGGACATTCGGACGGTGACAGAGAGTGTTGTGCTCCCGCGATCGATTGGAGGGGTATGCCATGTCACTACCCGCGCGGTCGGTCGCGCCAACCCAGCGAGCGCGATGGATCGGGGCCGTTGCCGCTGGCTTCGGAGTTTGGTCGCTCCTGGTCTGGAGTATCTGGCGGGTTTCGGTTGGCCTCTTTTGATCCCCGGCGGGAAATCAAAGAAGCAGCGCGTTGCCGGATTCAGGCCGAGGAATGCGATCGCCTCATGCTCCTGGCGGAAAGCGGAGCCGAAGCCACGATTTTGACAAGCCTCACGCGAAGCTGGAAAATGATAGCAAATCAGACCGATCGATATGTCGCAATCATGAAGCGCGAGGCTGCTCGGAAAGGATAGAGCCGCCCGCGGAGTCGCGTCTGGCGTTGTCAAAACGGCAATATAGTTTCGTGCGGACCAAGTCGGACGCCAGGCATCGGGTGTTGTTCCGGCGATACACCACGGAGGCATTCGAGCCGTCCTTATGATCGATACCGCTTCGCAAATCCAGAAGCTGCAGCGGCAGCAGGCGGCCATCGCGCGATTTGGCAGCTTCGCGCTCCGCGAGCGGGATTTGATGACAATCCTGACGGAAGCGGCGCGAGTCTGCGCCGATGGCCTTGGCGTGCCCTTCAGCAAAGTGTGCCAGTACCGCGCCGAGCAGAACGATCTTCTCATCGTTGCCGGCTATGGCTGGCAGGACGGCGTCATCGGTCACGTGGTGTCGCGCGCCGATATGAGTTCGCCGCAGGGGCGCGCCTTCACCACCGGGCAGCCGTCGATCATCGACGACTTGCGAACGGACGTCCGTGTCGACCTGCCGCCGTTTTATGCCGCGCATGGCATCATCTCGACCGTCGACGTCATCATCAAGGGCAGCGACACGCAGCCCTATGGGATACTTGAGATCGACAGCGACAAGCAGCACAACTACGACCAGCATGACGTCGATTTTCTTACCGGGTTCGCCAACGTTCTGGCCGAGGCCGTCTCGACCGCCTCCCGCGGCATAGCGTTGCAGCGTAGCGTCGATCTGATGAAGGCCCTTGTCGAGGAGAAGGACCGTCTCTTGTCCGAGAAGAACGCCGCAGACCTGCAGCTTCGTCAGGCGCAGAAAATGGAAGCGGTTGGCCAGTTGACCGGCGGCGTGGCGCACGATCTGAACAACATTCTCACCGTCATCATCGGAACGATCGGGATTCTGGCGGAAAGCGTCGTGGACCGGCCGGAACTCATCGCGATCACGAAAATGATCGACGAAGCCGCCGCGCGCGGCTCCGATCTGGTCCAGAGCTTGCTCGCATTCGCGCGCAAGCAGACGCTGCAACCGCGTAAGGTCGACATCAATTCACTGGTGATGGAAGCAGCCAACCTGCTGCGGCCGACGCTGGGCGAGCAAATCGAGGTCCACATGAAGCTCGCGGGCGATGCGTCGCACGCGCTGATCGATCCCAGTCAGCTCGCCAGTGCGATCCTCAATCTCGCGCTCAACGCCCGCGATGCGATGCCGGACGGCGGCAAGCTTGTCATCGAGACCAGCAATGTCGTCCTCGACGAGGGTTACGTCAGCACCAACAGCGAAGTCACCGCGGGAAATTACGTGATGGTCGCGGTGACCGATTCCGGGCACGGCATTCCCGCTAGCATCTTGGACCATGTGTTCGAGCCCTTCTTCACCACCAAGGACGTCGATAAGGGTTCCGGCCTTGGCCTCAGCATGGTCTACGGTTTCGTCAAACAATCCGGCGGGCATATCAAGATTTACAGCGAAGAAGGTCATGGCACGGCGGTAAGAATTTATCTGCCCCGGGCGGAAGGCGTCGCTCAACCCGCCGAGCCGGCGAGCACGTTGCCGCTCGAAGGCGGCCACGAGACCATACTGGTCGTTGAGGATGATCATCTGGTCCGAGCATTGGTGGTTGGCCAAATCAAGAGCCTGGGATACGTCGCGCTGACGGCGGCCAATGCGGCGGAGGCTCTCAACGTTATCGATAGTCCTCGGCAGATCGATCTGCTGTTTACCGATATGATCATGCCGGGCGCGATGAACGGCCGCCAACTCGCCGAACAAGCGCTACAGCGCAGGGAGTCGCTGAAAGTATTGTTCACCTCCGGCTATTCGGAGGGCGCCATCGTCCATCACGGCCGTCTCGACGCCGGGGTTTTGCTGCTGGCCAAGCCATATCACAAGTCGGAGCTGGCCCGGATGATCCGCACCGCACTTACCGCCTGATTTGAGCGTTCATCTGGAGGTTAAGGAGCGAAGTGTCGTGACCGAGGCGGACGGCAGCTTGGCGCCGACAGCGGCTTTGGCCGCGTCGATCTTCCTGGAAATTACTTGCATGGAGTTCCCTGGCTCGATGCCCACCACCGCCATCGCGTTGCGCCACCGGACCAACAGGAGGAAGGCAGCAGCTTGAAGCCGTAGATCGATGGCGCTTGCTGCGCCTGTTCTGGCGACGATCCTTCAACCTTCGGATTGGGACGACAGTCGGGCGATTTGTCCGACGCTCCGCATGGCGCGCGCGGCACGCTGGCGGGCGGCCTGACATCGGTCAGGATACGACGGCCGGCCGGCGGCAGTGGCCTCGGCGGCGGCGCATTCATCGCCGCAATCGGCCGATTGCTGCGCGGAGCCGGGGCCAGCTCAGGCATGTCACCGGTTTCCCGATAACGTATGATTCGCGGCATGGGCGGCGGGTAGAAGGCTCGTCCAGGCGCGATCTCACGCGCCGGCGGTAGCTCAGGCACATCACCGGTTTCCCGATAACGTGCGATCCGCGGCATGGGCGGGTACGAGCCTCGTGCCGCCGCGATCTCGCGCCCCGGCAATGGCGGCTCGTCAGGGCGGGCTTCGTCCGTCACTTCGATTGTCGTGTTCTCCGGACCTTCCTGTTCCACCAGGTCGAACAGCAGTTCGGCATGATGGGGATGCAGCCGTACGCAGCCGTGCGATGCCGGCCCCCCCAGTTGATTGATCGCGTAGCTGCCGTGGATCGCGTAGCCATTGTGGAAGAAGATCGAATAGGGCATCGGCGAGTTGTAGTAGGCGCGGGAGAACCAGCTGCGCTCCAAGCGCTGCGGAGCGTAGACCCCGTTCGGCGTTGCCATCTCATCGCGACCGGTGGAGACCGGCCAGATATAGCGCATGTAGCCGTCCTGGATGACCAGCATGCGCTGCGTCGCTTTGTCGACCAGAATGTCGAGCTTTGCCTCGGCGCTTTCGCCGCTGATTAGCAATGCCAGTGCTGCGGTGAGGATGACAGCATGGCGTCGCATGGCGAACTCCACCGGTTTTTGCTGCGTCGATAAAGCAGATGAAACCGGGTGCTTTTTTGGCTAAAATCGGACCGGGAACCTGGGTGCGCGTTGGCCTGCTTATGGCGCGACCGCAAACTGCCTGCACAACCCGACAGTTAGCGACAGGTACCAATTATTAACCATATTCCGCACCGCCCATCGTGCGGCTCGTTCTGGGCATTGCCGGTCGGATTCCATCGTTTCCGTGCGCGAATCGGTCATTGGCCGAGCTGAATTGCGCGATAGTTGCGGCGATTCGGCCGCGGCGACCGCGCTAAGATGTGGCATCGAGCCGCCTCCTGCCCAAACAGTGTCGAAATATCGGCAGCGCCATGCTCACCCGATCCGGAAAGTTTCTAAAGCGGGCGTTGCGGCGCGGATTGGAGCGATTGTAGGCAAATGGCCTAGCTTCCCAGCGAAGCCGGATCATAGGGGCACCACTTCTTCATTACTGCGTCGTGTTCGGCCAAGAGCACTCGAGCTTCACCTTTCACATGACGGCGTCCATCGCCGCGCCCCGCCGAAGCCGGCGAACGCTCTTGCAGATGCCCTTCCCAGCGATGAGATTTGTCAGAACCGATAAAGCCCGCGCACCAGCGGCCCGCGGAGCGAAAGTCTTACCGGCCTTGAACGCTCCAACTAACGCTCTCAAAAATGCCAGAATCAGACGTCCTTTTAAGGGCAACACGCGAATCGCTCGCTTGCGGCGGACGTCCAGTGTGGAAAGCAGCATTCATCGTCAACTCTAGCACCACAATCTAAAGCGCACTTGCACTGCGAGCGACCTCGCATTGCCGGTAGCGATCGATTTGAGCAAGGTTTTTGGCGTTTCGTCGCAGCGCAAGGAGATATGCGCAGTGAACTTTGGTTTTGTGCTCTCGCTCGTGCTGGTGATCCTTGCTGTCGTTGGCGTTTTCATCGACATACCGCTTGTCAGCAACTACGCCTTCTGGTTCGCGATCGGCGCCTACATCATGCTGGCGGGCTCGAGGATCTAGCGCGTGATCCGGAAAGGCATTCCCTCGGGCGACGACCCGATGGGTGGGTACCGGGTTTCCCTTGGCTGACAAACGCGGAACGCGTTTGCGCCGAGGTCATGCTCAATCAAGAACCTGGAGCGCGATGGCGATTCAACCTGATCCCATCGCGCTCTAATCGGATTTCCAGCCTTGCTCACGGTGTTCCGAGATCGAGGGTTCCGAGCAGGCCGGACGCGGGCATCGCCAGCGGTCGCGCGGCGGCGGTCGCGACACATCTGCTACCCAATGTGAAGCAACAAGTATCCGCAGCGTTGGATGGTGTGGCCTGGCTTGGCCGGCATTTCAATTTTCGTAGCCATAAGGATCGCCTTCGTAGCCGCTCCCGCCCAGAACCGGCGCTGGCGGCCGCGGCGGCTCCTCATCTATGTCGGCGGACGGTTGGTATCCGTAGCCATATGGCGCTGGCCAGCGGCGCCCGATGCCGCCATAGCCATAGCCCCACGGCCGCCTATAGCCTCCGTACGGATAGTAGCCGTAGTGACGGCGGTAGCCCCCGTAAGGATAATAGCCGTAGTGACGGCGGTAATGGTGAGGAGGCCAACCATAGCGCCGCTCGACAAATTCGCGTTCGACGTAGCGACGCTCGTAAACAAGACTTGGTCGCGAGCCGCACGTGGAGCACCCATAGTGGTATCGGTAGGGCGCGTAGCGGTAGCCGTAGTGCGGGTAGCCGTAGCCGCAGCGGTAGGAACAGGGATTGGGACGGTAATAGGAATCCTCATAATAACCAGCGCGCGCAGGTGCTGTGACCGCGAACGAACCGAGCAATGCGAGGACACCTGCTGCGATCAGTGCCAATCGGCGGCGTGCTGGCGGGCGGGCGGTGGCAGGACTGTTCATTGTAACCTCCAACATGCGCGCGTCTGGTCGAGCCACAGTCGTGGCGAAAAATTCGACTAAAGTGCGACCGGTTGCACACGCAACCAACTCGACGAGCTACGCCTTCGCTCCGTGCGGACGACAACGCCGGCTCGGGATCTGGCGACGAGCACGCCGCGACGGCTGATCTAAGTGACCGGAAACACGAAGATTTCGGCAAGCGTTCCGGCCCGCCAGCGAAAGCCAACAGGCGTTCCGCGGTTGGCATTAACCATCTTCTCGGGAATATTCTCGACATGCGGCCCACGCGATGCTCGGACCTGAGGTGGCCGATGACGTGACGGCAGAGCGCGAGCGCCGTTTGAGAGCGCCGATGCCTGACGCCGACCACAACGCAGCGGTGATATCCGCCTTGCCTCAAGGAACTTTCGGCAGGGCCAGCTTCAAGCAACTTGCTCCTGCGGCAGTTCGACCAATCCGCGATAAAGATCAGCGTAGCGGCTCGCTGGATTGCGCCACGACACGTCCGTCGACATGCCGTTGCGCTGAATCCGTCGCCATGCAGCAACGTCGCGGAACGTGGCGCAAGCCCGTTGCAGGACGCCGGCAAGATTTTCGGCGGTGACCGGTCCAAATTTAAACCCGGTTTGCCTGCCGCCGGTGACGGCCAAGTCCCCGGCGTCGACGACCGTATCCTCCAGCCCGCCGACACGGGACACGATGGGAACCGTGCCGTACCTCAAGGCACAAAGCGGCGTCAGACCGCAGGGCTCGAACCGCGACGGCACCACGAGCGCATCCGCGCCGGCCTGAATCAGGTGGGCCAAAGCTTCATCATGTCCGATCGAAACGCTCACCTGTCCCGGATTGGCTTGTGCGGCCGCGCGGTAGCGATATTGCAGGGCGCGATCCCCGTTCCCCAGCACGGCCAGCTGCATTCCTTCGCCTAGGATCGTTGGCAGATTTTCGAGAAGAAGATCGAGCCCCTTCTGCCAGGACAGCCGGCCGATGACGCCGAGCAGCAACGCATCAGGCGCGGGCTGCAGACCAAGCCGCCGCTGCAAGGCCGCCTTGTTGGTCGCCCTGTTCTCAAGAACGTCTGCTTCGAAGCAACTCGGCATGTCTGCATAGAAGCAGCCGGGGATGTGAGGATCGGTCGCGGGATCCCAGACCGAGGTATCAACTCCGTTGAGGATTCCGCGGAGGTCACAGGATCGTTCGCGCAGGAGACCGCCAAGCCCCATGCCACCCTCGTCGCTCAGGATCTCCCTGGCATAGGTCGGCGAGACCGTCGTGATGCGATCGGCAAAATACAGACCGGCCTTCAAGAAGCCGATCCTTCCATAATATTCGACACCGTGAATTGTGAAAGACTCCGGCGGCAAACCGATCGCAGCAAGCATCTCGCGCGGAAATGCGCCTTGATAGGCAAGGTTGTGAACCGTCATCACCGTGGCCGGATGTTGCCGGTTGCTGTAATGCAAATATGCCAACGCAAGAGCTGCGTGCCAGTCGTGGGCGTGGACGATGTCAGGCACGAAGGACGGGACGACCCCAAGCCCGATATCGGCCGCGATTCGCGCCAAGGCCGCAAAGCGCAGCGCGTTATCCGGCCAATCCACGCCGTCCGGCCTGAGGTAAGGGTTTCCCGCGCGCGCGAACAGATGCGGCGCATCGAGAACAAACAGGCCAAGCTCACAAGATGTGGCCCGGAGCAGCCGAGCCTCTCCGCCGAAAAAATTCGGCAGATGCAGCACGCCTTCAACCGGTCCGAGCGAACTCATGACACTGGGATACCCCGGCACGACGGTGCGGACCTCGATACCTTCCGGTTTCAGGGCGATCGGTAGCGCGCCGGTGACGTCGGCTAGTCCGCCAGTCTTGATCAGGGGATATATTTCAGAGGCGACCGAAAGTACGCGAATGGACTTCATGAAATTCAGCCTGTCGATCATCGGCTGCTTGATCACGCCGACTCGCTACCAACTACGGATGATTCGTAGCTCGCGATGATGTTCATCGATGATGTCGAGATTGAGTTTGGCGGCGCCGACATCTCCAGCTTGTCTTCGAGCTTGTCTTCCAGCTTGTCTCGGAGACGAGCTGGCTTCCCCGCAGGATGTCGAAGCCTTTCGGGTATTGCAGCGCAACGATCGGCAAGGCAACACGCTGTTACCTGCCCGATGGGCGCGTGACCAACCTGGCGATGCCCGGCTCGAGGCTCTTCATTGCCCGGTCGGCGTTCCGCTCTAACGACTGGGCATAACGTTCGACGGCGCAACGTACGGGCGCATGATGTCCGGCACCAGCGACTTGGCACGCGACTGCGGTTGTGTCAGCGCATCCGCAGCGGACGGCGCGTCGACCGACAAATCATGCGGCTGGGATTTCCGCAGTCGTATTTCAATTCGCCGCCGCTCCCGAACGTCGCCCGAGAAGACGCCGTCAATGGCCAGGGTCTCGTCGGTATTGACAAGCTGCGCGCCGGACAGGGGTATGAGCTTGTATCCCGCAAGCAGCGGACTCCGGCCAAGCACGCTGACAACGGAAACGGCCCTTGCGAGCCCAAGCCCCGCATTATCCGCCGGAGCAAGACTGGTGACCTCGGCGTAATTTCTTAGGACCGGAACCAAGGCACGATCCAGGTTTGATTGCCGTATGCCTACCGGTTGTTCATCGGTGTGGCCGACGACTTCGATGACATCGACGTCGTATTTCTTGATCAGCGCCGCTATTTGCGCGGGCGTCGAGGTCGTCAACTTTTCGCGAAACTCGGGCGACAGCTCCGCGCTCCCAGTCTTGAAGAAGTTTCCATCGGCTTCGCTCAATCTGATGATGGGGGGCCATTGATGGCCCGATGGGGTGTCGCCGGAAAGCCCGCGGCCAACGGCGTCCGCGATGACTTGCGGCGGCGTCGAAGCTTCGCCGGCGCCAGGCATGACTTTTTCGATGCTTGCGACAATGTCTGCGTCGCGAAGTGCTTTGTCGACGTTGATGCCCTTGGAATTGAGTTGCGCCGCGTCCGCGAGCCGATCGCGGATTTCCTTTTCCGTCAGCCCGCCCTTCTTGAGCTCGGCCATCGCGTTGCGGCTTTCAACCAGCTCGCGCCAGTATTCATCCACGGCTTTTGCGCTACTCGCGCTCACCACGTCGGAGCGAAGCAGCTCATAGAGTTCCGGGTTCTGCTTGATCGCCGTGACGATGTTGTGGTCGGCCATGCTGCTTACGCGCTCGACCCGGAGCTGCTGCTCGGCCTCCTGCCGCCTGGTCTGCTCTCGCTTCAGAAACGCGGCCATCGTGATCAGCAGGCAGAAGATCAGCAGGATCATGATCTCGGCCATCGTCAGGCCGAGCACCAGGCCCTGGCGATACGACGATGACTGTCGGTAGATGTGACCATCCATGGTGAACCTGCCTGATTATTGATCTGTGTCCGAGCGCGTCATGCGAGCGAGTATCCCTTCGAAGGGGGCAGGCGAGGTCTCTGGCGGAGGAGCGTCGGCGGGATCGATCGAAGGATTGGAGGCGTGGCGCGCCGCCTCGGTGGCTCTGAGCTCGGACAGCAGCACGGTTATCGCGCTCGAAAGCGCTTGCGTCTGTCTCAGGTTGGAATTCACCGAGATGGCCTGCGCCTCGGCATTCCTGGAGAATGTACTGACGACGCGCGTCAGGCCCTCGATTGCCGGATTGAGCTTGATTTCGATGATGTGCTCCGGTGTCTGCAGCGAGGCGAGCCTGGAGACGACGGCGTCGATCGATTTGACGATCTCGGCGGTGCTGGTCGAGAGTCGAGCGCCGTCTTCGGCAAGCTGCTTTGCCACCGTCTCGAACGTCATCAAGACCCTGGCGTTCAGTTGTTCGATGGTTTCACCGGACTGCTTCGATGCGTCCCTTAGCGGCTTGCTGGCGTTAAATGCGAAGTCCTGCAGCTGACCGACAATTCGCTCCTTTGCCTCTTTCAACAACGCGTCGATTTCGCCGACGGCGTCCGTGATCGATTGCTGGGTGGCCCGCCTGAACGAGCCGAATTCGATCACGGTGCTGTCGAGCTCGCGCCTCACCCTGCGTGACGCGTTGGCAAGCTCCAGTCGCGCCGTATGTTCCACCTCGACGGGATCGCGTCGCATCTGGTTGAAGAAGATCCGCAAGGTGATGCCCGCAATGGTCGAACCGATGGCGATGCCGAAATTCTGCACGATTTGTTCGGCCGACCCTTCCGACGAAAATTGATAGAGCGAGACGGCGAGGCTGGTCAGCGTAAACAGAAAGCCCATGTAGTAGAGATTGTCGCCGGATTGGTCGTCGCGCAGACGAAACAGGCGCGCCAGTCCAAGCGCCGCGGCGTAGGCGATCATGATCAGCACGGGGACCAGGGTGACCTGAAGGGCGCTGAACCCGTGAAGCTTGGAGAACACGATGTAGCCCGCGCCCAGCACGACGACGCCAAAGAATAACAGCCCGCTCAACAGCCCGGGCGGCGCATTCTCAAGACTATTGGTCGAGGCCATCACCTTGTCCCCTGCAGCCGGCGAGCGCCATCGAACACGCCCCTGTTGTCGGTGATCCACTCCTTCCAGAACTCGATGTGCTTGACACTATCGATCGTCACCTGCGTTTGCTGGATGTATTCGATCTTGACGTGGGCATCGTGCAAGTCGGTCCTGAACTTCAAGTAGGCGGGCGAGCGCTTGAACCTCTGATACGACAGGTCGCCGCCGCTCGGATATTGGCTGTAAAGCGGCGTGAACTCCAGCATATCGGAAATGACAATAAGCTTCTTTTCGACCTTTTGGGCGGCGGATGAGGAAAATTGGTCGATCGCGATGTCCTGGATCGCGCCCATGATCGGCGAGCTCTTCGCTGTCGCCGACGATAGGCTGCTTTTGACCGCATCCTGTGCCGGCTGTCGAAAACCGTCGATCCAGCGCATGCGTGCAAGACGCGGATTATCGGTCCACTCGCTCAGGCCTGTGCCGTCGCCCGGATTGCATCTCGAGAACAGCGACCGGCTGCGGCCGCCCGCGATGTCGAGCACGCGGATGTCGAGTTTGTAATAGGCGGGCAGCTCGGTGATCTGATCTTCCAGCATGCCGAGAACCTGCCGTTGGGCCGGTTCCGGCAGGTCGTCCGAGGTATCGACCAGTACGACCGTAATGCCCTGGGGCCCATCGACCGGACACAACGAGGCCGCATCGAGCCGCGGCTTCGGCGTGACCGAAAAGTAGAACAAAGCGAGGCTGCCCAGTGCCGCGAGCGCAAGGAAGATCAACGCAATGCCGCCGACGGCTGCGCCGGCACCCTGGGCGCTGTTACGCCTTCTTGGCTGCAGACGGGCCACGCTTGCTCTCCGGGATCAGGTCGTCGATTTCGCGATACGAGCGCACGGCCTCGTCGAACGCCTGGTGAATTGCCTGAATTTGGCGATCCAGGATATCCTGCGTCTCGAGAACCGATTGGCGAAGCCGTGCCGTCTCGTCCTTGTCGGTTCCGGCATAGACGATGCGGTCCATGTTGTAAGGCTTCGCGAAATAAGCGGGAGCGGGCGTGGTTCGTGCCTTGCGGTTGGCTTCGCGATAGATCGCAAGCAGCGTGCGGCAGGACCTCTCGATGTGATTCTGATGTTCGGCGAAGCGTTGCGCCAGCCGCCCGCGCGCCTGAACGATCGAATTGAACTCGCCGCGCCTGACGGATAAATCTCGTGCCGCGCCGTTCATGGCCTCGCTCGCCGCGTCCCTGATTTCGCGGAGCCGCTCGATCAACTCGGCCTTGGCTTCGGTGTATTGGGCGCGCGCCTCGTTGCACCTCTGTTCCAGCGACGCGTAGCCAAAATGCGGATCGGTAAAGAGCAATCCGTCGGTCATGGCGACCAGCGAAAAAATGAAGCCGATCCCGAAAAACACCCAGGAGATGATGTCGTTGAGAACGAGCGGCGCCCTGACAATCTGCATCATGACTTCCTGGCCGACATCGCCGTTGACGGTCGGAGGTACTTCGCGAAGGTGCGCGAGCGTGAGGTTGAGGGCAATCGCGAACGCAAGATAGACGATGAAGGACAACAGGCCGATCAATTTGAAGAAGAAGTTCCGGAGATTGATGACGCGGATCGGCACCAGGCCAAAGAGGAAGCTCGCGATGATATTCAGGGCGGCGAAACTCACCGCCTGAACGGCGCCGCCCAACAGCCCCTGCGGATTTGATTTGGACAGAAAGTTGCCGTTGATGACGACTTCAATGACGAAGAGGATCGCCAGGATTCCCACCTTGAGCAAAATCTTGCCCTGGGACGACAGGCGGGCAGGTCGCGCAATTCTGTGCCGCCTGCGATAATCGTCGCGCTCCTGTTCCGAATCACGAAGTCTGCGCCGCAGGCTGAACAGTTCGTCCCGGCCAAGGGCTGCTTCGGCACGGAATTCGCCGACTGATTCGGGCGCCGCCTGCTGGATGATCGCGAAACGCTCTTCGAAATTCAGCGCGGTGAGGCGCTCGTCATAGGTGTGCAGGTGTTCGAGATAGATCGAATGCGCATCCTGCTTGTGGCTCTCGATAAGTTCCACGACCCGATGCTCGACGTCGTCGAGCGTCTCGGCGTCGGCCGATGGCCGGTTCTCGGCCCCCCGCTCGCTTGCATCGGCCGCCAGGTTCAAATTGTCGGCGACCCGATTGACGTTGAGATCGAGAAATATGTCGGTGGTGGGCCGATACGAATGCTGAGGCTGGCCCAGCAAGCTCAATAGCCGCGTGATGGCAGACCGTTTAGCTTGAGCCGCGTTCATCCAACTTCCTAGTCTTGAACCCTTAGATCACGATCCGATGAGATTGAATCGGATCATGATCTCATCTCCTTGTTGAGCATGATCTCTTCGGAAAACCGGTCCCCACCTTTCCGGATCATGCTCTGGATCATGGAATTGCGGCACCCGGCTGCCTTTCGCCCTGGCCTCGCTGCAGAACCGACGGCGAGACCCGCTTCGTTGCATAGCCAGGGCGACGTTAATAGCGGTCCCCTGCATATGATAAAGGCATCCGCACAGCATTTCGATAGCTAAAGCACATGACAATTGCGCGAGAAACGGCGGCGACAAGCAGGGATTTGCCAAAAGCCGGCTTCAAGGTCGGTTTTGAAGGTGGGGTGATTCGGGTAGCCCGGACGATGGTCGCTGCGACCGTCTCGACTTGATCGCTCGCGGCCACAGCCTGCACGGAGTTCATGCTCGAAAGAAAGAGATCGTGATCCGATTTGAATCCAATCGGATCACGATCTGACAGCATCGATTGGCGCGGGCGTCGCTCGCGGCGACGCGGCAGCTTGGACCGCCGTTAGCCGCCATGGTCCTCGACGACCTTGCGGCAGGGCGCGGAGAGCTTCTCCTTGTTCTCTCGCAGACAAGCGTTCATCTCGCCCGGCTTGCCGATGTGCTCGGAACACAACGTCTGGGCGTCGCTGCGGCAGGCCATCTTCTCCTGCGGCGTCGGTCCGGATTGCGCGGCGGCTTGCGAGATGGCCGCCATCACCAGGGCAAGCGAGATTGAGAGCGACTTCACATTGATTGACTTGGTCATGGATCACCTTTTTGAGCGAGTGGGGTTTGAGGTTCGAAAGCGCCGGGAACATCGTCGAAGGGAAGATCGCGGTCCATGCCATGTTCATGGCATCCGCCGATCCGCCAAAAACCCCGGATTTTCGGGCATTTCTCTTAACCCCCATCTTCATGGGATGTTGGCGGCCGAGGCCATCGTCCATGTATCCCCCGCGTCGGCTGCGGTGACCGATCGGTGCATCGCAAGACCGAAGGAACGCTTGAAACAGGAGAGATACCATGTTGAACAAATCGAAATGGGTGAGCGCGGTCGTTGCCTTGACGGCGATTTCGACGCTGGCTGCGGTTTCGCTGAGCGCCGCGCCGGCCGAGGCCGCGGTGGTTTACTGCAAGACCGCCGGCGTGCCGCAGGGTTGCATCGTTCGCCCGACCGTTGTGCCCGTCGTCCGTCCAGTCCCCGTCGCTGCCGTTGGCGTGACCCACGTCGGTGTCACCCGCGTCACCCCCTACGGCGTGCGGCACGTCGGCTACAACAGGGTCCGCGTTTGGCGATGAAATCAGCCGGCGACCGCGTCGCTGTCGGGAAAGCGGTGGGGCAGTGTGAGCCTCACGCTTGTCCCGCCGGCGCTGGAGACTAGCTCGAGCGCCGCGCCGCAGCGAGCGGCACGGCTTCGCATGTTGCGCAAGCCGCGCGCCGCTTGCCGCGTTCCGGCGTCGCCACCGGGGGTGAGCGCAAAACCCTTGCCGTCATCCTCGACCGTGATGCAGCCGCAGCCTGCGCTTGCACCATCGGTCAGCGTCTCGATGCTCACCGCGATGCGCCGCGCGTCGGCGTGCTTGACCGCATTGGTGATGGCCTCATCCAATATCCGCACGATCTGGATCACGTGCCATGGCCGCAGCTCCGGGTGAACCGGCAGGCCCTGCGGGCTCACCGCGCGCCAATCGAGCGCAATGCCGTGCGGACGCAGTTGCGCCATGGCGCGGTCGCGCCACGATCCGAGCGCCAGCATCAGGTCGCCGCCGATGTCGTCCATCGAGTCGATCACCAGACGGAGATCCTTCAGCGCCGCCCGCGCCGCGTCGCCGACGCCCGCGCCGGCTTCGCCCCGCTCGCTCAGTGCGACGATGCTGACGAGCTGGCCGCCAAGTCCGTCATGCAGGTCGCGCATCAGACGGGTGCGCTCCCGCGCCAGCGCCGCGGCCCGCGCGCGCTCCTCTTCGCGGGCGAAACTCAATTTGAGCTTTTCTTCGGCCTCACGGAGCTGGATTGCGAGGTGCGCGGCAAAGCCGTCGACCCGGTTGAGCGCCTGCGCAAACCGCCAGGTCAGCCCGGCGCCGATCGCGACCAGCATGGCCGAATAGGACAGGCGGGTGAAGAAGATGCGCCGGTCGGGCACGATCTGAAGCACCGACAGCAGGTCATGGACGAAGCAGGTCAGGACGATAGTGACGGCACAGCCGAGCAGCAGGCTCGGCACGTCCTGCCGCCGCAGCTCCGACCATGCCACGATCAGCGCCACCAGCGTGAGGTTCAGACCGACGGCCGGGATGCCGACAACGACGAAGAATTGGCGGATCGCGCCGGGATTTCCGAACAGGCCCGACCAGCGCGAGCAGCACGCCGGGAACGAAAATCAGCGCGGCGTAGCGCGGCCACCTGCGGCCGAAAAACAGGATCGCGAAAGCAAGCACAAATGAGCTTTCGAGCGGCGCGGAGGCAATCAGGGTCGCGTTCAGCTCGGGGTGCGTAGGCTGATCCATGGCGCTCGGCAGGAACGCCTGGATCGCCCCGAGCCCCATTGCCGCGGCGAGCGCGCCGTAGGCCACCTCATGGCGCCGCACCGCCCACAGCACGATCAGGATCACCGCGAGGATTCCCTGCCACGCCGCAAATACCATCGGCAGCGTGACGAACAACAGCGTCCGCTCTTCATAAAAGTGGCGCAGCGCCTCATCGGGGCCGACATAAAGACGGTCGAGGAAGCCGGCGATCGGGCCCCAGATGTAGAGCCTGATGGCAAGATCGTTGGCGCCGTCGTGCAACAGCGATGCCGGAATCAGCGCGATTTCCGGCGTGGCGCGGTCGGGACGGTTGGCGGAAGGGTCGCGCCTTGAGTTCGAGGATCTCGACGCCGTTGACGATGATCTCGACGCCATTGGTGAAGCGCGGCAGGTAGACCGACCACGCGCGCTGCGGCTTGCTGCCCGTCCAATTGAAGCTGCCGCGATAGAGCGCCGGATCGTTCATCGACGAGCGGGAAGCGACGAAGTCCGGCAGCGTGATGGAACGCGTGGCGCCGCGATCCTCCAGCGTGAACGCGGTCACGAGATAGCTGGAAGGCGGCTCGGCAAGCGGCTGACGCAGCGCGAAGATACAGACGATCGCGATCAGCGCCTGCAGCAGCGACATATTGAAACAACCGCGAGCCCCAGTTGCGCGATCGAAAGCCCTGAACGCCGGTCGATGCCGGTTTCGCGGAAGTCACCGTCACAGCTTGATCAGGCCCTGCTGCAGCGCCTCGAATACCGCTTCGCCCCGGGTGTGGACCTCGAGCTTGCGATAGATGCTCTTGATGTGGCCGGGCACGGTCTGGCGCGACATGCCGAGGTGGCTTGCGATCTCGGCATAGCTGAATCCCTTGGCGATGCCCCACAGGATATCGATTTCCCGCGGCGTCAGCCTGGTCGTGTTCAGCGGCGGCCCGGGCGGCGGCTCGGCATTCGCCTGCGTCCGGCGCACGATGAAGCGCGCGATCGAAGCCGAAATCGGCGAGTGCCCGGCGACGAGATCGCGCACGGTCGAAGCGATATCGGTCGGAAACGCGTCCTTCAGCAGATAGCCGGTAGCGCCGACCGTAATCGCCGAGATCACGCTCTCTTCGTCGCCGAGGATCGAGATCACCATGATTTCGGTTTCGGGAAAGCGCTGCCGCGTCTCGCGGATCAGATCGACGCCGTGACCGTCGGGCAGTTGCAGATCGGTCAATAGCACTTTTGGGACGCGTTCCGCGAGGCTCGCGCGCGCTTCGGCAAGCGTCGCAGCCGGCGCGACGTCGAATCCGGCCTTGACCAGCGCATCCTGCAGCCGCCACAAGGTCGGCGGATCGTCCTCGACCAAGAGGATCGTGATTTCCCGCGCAGGGAGTTCATCATCCGACGGTGTCATCGCATTAGATCCGGCCTGCTATTTCACCTCGTTTCGGCGCTAGCTTACCGCCGACGCCGCAGTCTTCTATCCCCATAATCATGGGGGGCGGGACGAAGCACGGGCCGCGGGCGATGGTGCTGCCATCTCACGCAAGCTTCATGCGCACCAAGCTACGCAACTTCCGCCGCGATCGGGAACGGGTTGTCGGTTTTCAGCCGATACTGCCGGCCACGCGGAAACTGGGTATCCATGAAGCTGCTGAAATCATCCCAGCCTGTGCTGTGGCCAGTCAGGCTCCGATAGGTGCCCGCGAGCGTCGCGCCGCCAGCCGCGACGATGTCCGCCCAACTGTGATTTAACTGAAATCGAAGCCAATTCAGAAACAGCACGGCGCAGCCGATCGAGGTGAAGTTGGTGTCTGTCGGATCGGTCGAATCGATGAAGTTGGGGCGCGGGCTGGAATTGAGCCAACTGTTCGAGGAAACGAACCCCGGTGTTTCAGCGCCGTTGTAGCGGTCATTGGCCAGGGCCCGCGAAAGGCCTTCTCCGGTACTCGCGCCGCAGTCCCAGCCGTGGCCGAAGTTTGCCATGAAGACTTCATCGACCTCCGCAACCAGCAGCAAGCGAATGTAGTCGATATTGTCGCTTGAATTGCCGCCGACGTGAACATCCGTTCCCAGGCAACTCGAGTGTGACGCTCCGCCCGCCTCGTCGGTGATCTGAACGACGAAGGGAAGGCGGCCGGGAGTAAGACCAGCAAATATTGCTTGGAGCGCGGCGTAATCCGCCTCGCAGCCTCCCAGGATCGCCTTGGCAAGTTCGGCTCCTTTCGCGCCGAGACTGTTGGAGTACGAAACATTGAAGTGAGCGGTGCTGCCGCCGGCAGCAAGGCTGTCCGCTCGGTGCAGCCCCATGACCGGACGGTTGCGCTTGTTCCCGGTTACGCGCGCGTGTCGCGAGATCCGCTTCGCGGGCTTGGCTGGTTTGCCGCGGCTTTTCTTTGTTGTCCGCTTCTGAACCGGCTTGGATTGCCGCGTTCTTGAGCCGGGTTTTCGCGCCGAGCCTCGGCTGCTCTTGGGTTTCGTCGCCATCCGATTCCCCCGGCTTTTCAACCCTTGGTTCTTTCTTTGTACACTTTACAGCTTTTCGCACGCTCGTTCTAATTGCAAGGGGAAGCTCGCGGATCGTCGGCACGCCGGTGCCGCGCGTAGGCGTCGGGCGCGTAACGTCGCTTGGTCTGGGGGGCTCATGGGAAGGCTACGCGTCGCGGCCCGTGCCGCAGCCGCCGTTCTTTGTGTTCTTGCATTGCTCGGTGGATGCGCGCCGATCTCTTCGCCGCCGAGCATATCGGATCCCGGCGGCGTTCCGGTGCGCGACGTCGTGCAGGCGATCAAGTGCGAACTGCTGCACGCGGTCGCCGAGCCGATGCAGAGGGATGACACCAAGTGGATGCGGGATTACACGGCAAAGGTCGATTTGACGTTGAACGTGAGCACGCTCAACCAACTCACCCCCACCGTTGTTCTCAACAATCCCTTGCACAATGCCTACCCTAACGTGGGTACCAGCAGCCTGCCTGGTACCACGCTTGCGGCGTTTCAGCAGAAGTTCACGTTTGGCATTGGAGGCGGCGTCAGCGACACACGGTCGCGCGCCGAGGACCTCACCTTCACCCTCGGATTGAAGGACCTCCGGGAAGATCTGACGCTGCTCTCGGCGACGAACCCGCAATATCTGGCATGCCTGGACCCTGACGCCCCGCTCGAGTTCAGCAATCTCGATCTCAAGAGCTGGATCGACAAGCGCGTGCTTCCGCTCGTTGAGAGGGTGCAGGGCTACCAGGTCCTGAGAGAGGGGCATGCGACGCAGGCGTCGGGAACCTCGGCCAAACCGCCAACGGCACTCAGTCCACGTGCGACTTTCGGGGCGGACCGGACTTTGCCGAACGCCCTCAAAGCCGTCCATGACGCCGGAGCCGCCGCAGACTACATTTCGAAACAGGTACTGCCGTTCGCCCAGAAAGTAGGTGGGAATTGCGGCAATATCGTCTTTGAGGATTCGCTGATGGCATCCGACCAAGCAGCGAATGCCAGGCTGCAGGAAAATATTATCGTCAAGGATATGAAGAGTCACGGAGAGACGTTGAGCGAGGATGGGATGCATGCCGTTGAGGTGGCGATGAATGCCGCCACGGCCGCCCACCAGATCGCAGACGAGGCGCACAAGACTGCGACCGACCCCGTGATTTGTCCGGTGCCGGCGGCGCCGAGCGCGCCGCCAAAGACGCCGCCACTGGATACGATCTCGGCAAACTATGCTTTCAACGTGTCGGCTAACATTGGCATTGCGCCAAGCTGGACCCTGGTGCGCGTGACCGGGCCGTCGGGCGCTGGATCGGCGGCATCGACGGCCGGAGCATGGACCAACAATGTTTCGATCATTTTGGCGCCGGCGGCGGCGTCAACCACCAACCCGGATGTCAACAACCAACGGCTGATCCAATCTCTGCGTCCTCCGCCGGCTCCTCCGATCGCGACGCCGTTCTGAATCGGCCGCTCGCGGTCACGGGACCAGGAATTGTGAATCATCGCTGGGCTGACCGCAGGCGAGCGCGGCCCCACAGACGTCGCAGGATGCCGGCTGCAAGGCGTGTGTCCTCGGCGACGCATCGACCGTTCCGGACACGGCAAGGCGCTTCACCTGGCGAATGCGGTTTGACGTTACAAAACCCGGCTATTATGCCGCCGTTTGCAGTCTTTGCCGAAAGGCGGCCAGCAGGTGGGCGATCTCACTTGCGGGCACGGGCTTGCTGAAGAAATACCCCTGCACTTCGTTGCATCCCTCCGCGCGCATCTTGTCCAGCTGTTCCTGGGTTTCGACGCCTTCCGCCGTCGTGGTCATGCCGAAGCTCTGGCCAAGGTCTGCGACAGCGCGAATGATGGCGATGGAGTTGGGTCTTTCCGTGAGGTCGCGGACAAAGCTCTGATCGATCTTGATCTTGTCGAACGGGAAGCTGCTCAGGTAGCTCAACGACGAATATCCAGTCCCGAAATCATCCATGGATATCCTGACGCCCAGGCTGCGCAACTCGTGCAGCGCCGTCAGCGTCGCGTCGTTGTTGGTCATCAACACGGTTTCGGTGATTTCGAGCTCCAGCAGATCGGCACGCAATCCGGAGGTCGCGAGCGCGGACACGACGGTGGAAAGCAGGGTCTTGTTGCGGAATTGCACCGGCGAGACATTCACCGCCACCCGCAGATCGGACGGCCACGTCTTTGCCTCGGTGCACGCTTGCCGGATCACCCACTCGCCGATCGCGGTGATGAGGCCGGTTTCCTCGGCCAGCGGAATGAACTCGGCCGGCGAGACCCGGCCGCGCGTCGGGTGGTTCCAGCGCAGCAGCGCTTCAAAGCCGGTAATCCTGTTTTCCGCGAGACTGACGACCGGTTGATAGAAGACCTCGAACTCGCCGACAGTGACGGCGGCGCGAAGATCAAGCTCGAGCGCGCGGCGGGCCTGCGCCTTGACGTCCATTTCCGATTCGAAGAAATGGAATCGCGCGCGTCCGTCTGCCTTCGCCCGATACAAGGCCATGTCGGCATTCTTCAGGAGCTGGTCGGCGTTGTCGCCGTCGTCGGGCGCAATCGCAACGCCTACGCTCGCGCCGATGACGACATGGTGGTCGCCAAGCTCGAACGGCACGCTCAAGGCTTCGACGATGTGCGCCGCGAGCGCGGCCGCGGCGGCCGGCGACTCTTCTGCGCCCGATTGCACGATCGAGAATTCGTCGCCGCCGGTCCGGGAGACCAGATCCATGTCGCCTGCGAGGTCGCGCAGACGCTCGGAAACCGCGCACAATAATGCATCGCCGACGGAGTGGCCGAGGGTGTCGTTGATCGTCTTGAAATTGTCGAGGTCGAGACAGAGCACGGATGCCTTGCCGCCGCGCTTGACACGTTGCAGCGTCCGCTCGATATGCTCGCGCAATTGAACGCGGTTTGCCAGTCCGGTCAGCGCGTCGTGATGCGCGAGGAATTCGATCTGTTTTTCCGAGGCCCGCTTCTCGGTAACGTCGACATGGATGGTGACCGCGCCGCCGGTGCTCAGCGGTGCCCTGGTCAATGCGATGATGCGGCCGTCCTGCAACTGATGCTCAAAATTGATCGCGGCTGATTGCGATGCGAACGCCAATCCCGCCTTGACGAAATCTTCGTCTTTGATCGTCGCGGTTCCATTCTTCAACCGGTGTTCGAGGATGGCCCGAGCCGGCGTGCCTGGCTCAGTCAGTTCCTGAGAAAGCCCGTACATCGCCGCATATCTTGCGTTGCTGACGATCAGACGCTGCTTGTCGTCGAACATCGAAAGACCCTGCGGCATGCCCTCGAGTGCCGCATAGAGCCGGTCGCTGGATCGTTGGCTCATCGACTTGATCATGCGGTGGATAACCAGCAGCACAAGCCCCGCCAATGTGATGCTGGTGAGGATGGAAGCGAGCAGCAACAGGTCGGCCTTGTAGGAAAAGGCTTCGATGTCGTCGCGGGCCTGCAGGCCGACGTCGGAATTCTTTTGATGCAGCCTTTCCAGCTCTCTCTGGATGTCGGATATCCGCAGCTCCAGCCTCGGAGCATCCGGCGCAAGAGCAAGGAGATCGGCAATATCCGCCCTGATCGCCAAACCCTTGGCGCGCGCGGCGGGCGAACTCGACCGTTCGACGGCGACGTCCATGTCGTCCAGCACGCTTTCCAGGAGCTCATTGGCCTTGGAAGCCTGGGCAGCTCCCGAAGCGCGCGAGCGCTCGTCGACGTAGTGCTGAAACCCTATCTGGGCGAGGCTGACATAGTTGGTGGAGATGAACGCGGTGTCATAGATGGTCACCGCATAATCGATGATCGCGTGTTGCTGGTGGCGTGCGAACAGGCCGATCAGGAGATTGACCGCCAGCAGGCTGATCGTGACCAGTCGAAACTGTCGGCGAAAAGAGCTCGCCTCCCGGTCGCGTGCGCGATCGGAATAGGCGTCGCCGTGTCCCGGCGCGTCTTTCGCTGCAACAATCTCGGCAGAGCTCACCCTTTCGCGCTCCCTCTCGTTCCCTACAAACCTCGCAGGCTAGGCAGCTTGCATTAAAGGGAGGTGGACGCCTGTCGGCGATCGACGACGATGCCGGCGGTCGTCTCGCCGTGGTGCGGCATCTCATTACCTTGGCTGGCGAATTGCACGGCACCTGCGCTTGTCGCGTTCGACGCGGCGAAGCGTCGTTTGACGGATTGTTAACCACAATCCGATTTGCTGAAGCCCGCGGGTTGGCACTGTGGGCTCGAAATGCGGAACACGTTCTTGGACTTGTTGCGCAGAACCTTGGCGCGGCACTCAAAGACCCGGATCAGCGCGTTGCTCGCCCCGCTGGCGCTGCTCGGCGCGTCAATGATAACCGAGCCGGCGCGGGCTCTTCCATCTTTCGCGATCCAGACCGGCCAGCCCTGCGCCGCCTGCCATATTGGTGCGTTCGGACCGCAATTGACCCCGTACGGGCGCGACTTCAAATTGCACGGCTATACCGCCAGTGACGGCAAGGATCACGGACTGCCTCTCGCGTTCACGACGCAAACTTCCTTCACGCATACTTTGCAGCCGCAGCCCGGCGGGGCGGCGCCCGGATTTCGCGATAACGACAACTTCGCCGTCGATCAGCTGTCACTCTATTATGCCGGACAGATCGCGCCCAAGCTCAGCGGCTTCATCGAGTTGAATTACGATGGCGTGGCGCAGCGGGCCTCGTTGAACAATGTCGATATCCGCTATGCGAGCGAGGGCCAGCTGTTCGGCCAGGACCTGCTCTGGGGCATCACGCTGAACAACAACCCGACGGTGCAGGATCCCTGGAATTCGACGCCGGCCTGGGGATTTCCTTACAACCAGTCGGCGCTGGCGCCGACGCCGACGGCTTCGACGCTGGTCGATGGCGGTCTCGGACAGCGCGTCGTCGGCGTAGGCGTCTACTCGCTGTGGAACGATTTCCTCTATCTGGAGGGCGACGTCTACAGGGGCCTCAACGCGCCTGCGCTGACGGCGCTGGGTCAGGTTCCGGACGACAGCGACCAGACCGCGAGCTTTCTCCCGTATGCGCGCGTTGCCCTGATCAAGGATTGGGAGAAGCATCACGCCGAGATCGGCGCCTATACGCTGGCCGGCAGTGTCGTCCCCGGCGGCGACCAGACGCTCGGTTTCGGTGTGCGCAAGACCGATCTTGCTGTGGACGCTACTTACCAATTCGTCACCGATCCCGCCAAGGTGACCAGCGACCGGCTGTCCGCGCATACGACCTATATCCACGAGACGGCTCAACTGGCGTTTGCTGGGCTAGCCCCGACCGGAGCGCTCGCCGATCACTGGCTGGATACGTTTCGCGCCGATGTCTCCTATAGCTTCGCGGCCACCGTCACGCCGTCGGTCCAGTATTTTCGCACCACCGGCACGGCCGATGCGAACTACTGGAGCACACCGGACGGCAGCCCCAACTCGGACGGCATGATATTCGAAGTCGCCTATGTGCCCTGGGGCAAGCCGGATTTGCCATTTCCGAACATGAACCTGAGGTTGGCCGCGCAGTACGTGAATTATTTCAGCTTTGACGGAAGCTACGCCAACGTCGGCAGAAACAATCACTTCTATTTCAGTCTGTGGACTGCGATGAAGTTCTAGGAGGAAACATGCCCACTCGTTTCGCAATTGCCATCGCTATTCTGCTCGGGTTCGTGGTTGCCGTGCCGGCCGCTACCACGATCACGGTTATCCAGCGCGGGCTGGCGTTGAACATGGCGTCCGCGTCGCTGACAAGGGGCGACAGGCTGACCTTCACCAACGGCGACGATGTCATACATAACATTCACATCTTCGGGCCTGGAGATGATGACAGCGTGGACCTCGGCCTGCAGAAGCCGGGCAAGACGTTGAGCTACAAGTTCGACAAGGCCGGCGCTTACCGGGTCCGCTGCAACATCCATCCCTCGGTGAAGATGGCCGTGACCGTGAAGTGACGAACCTGGGTGACGCCTGCGCACGTTGCGGACCTAGAGCGCGATTGCATGAGGTTGAAACACCATCGCGCTCTAACTTATTGTTTGAGCATGATCTTTTCGGAAAAACCAGTACCCGCTTTTCCGGATCATGCTCTAGCGGGTTCAACTGACCACACGCCTGTTGTCCGGATCCCCTGGGTGGGCGGGCGCGCCGGCAACCGCACCTGTCCCGCCGCGATCGGAACCAAATCCCTAAGTTCACTTTTGTACAGTTCCTTCGGAACAAATTCCGCGCTGCAGCGTCCTATGATCAGGCAGAGAGCCCATGGGGAAAACAGAGTGATCAGCAGACGTTATCTGTGGCGTCAGGCGAGCGCGCTTATCAACTTCGCCAAGTCCACCAACAACCCGGAACTGGCAGCCGTCCTGGTCGTGAAGGCTGCCAATCTCACATCGCAAGTCGAGGAGAGAATGCCGCCGCCCGATGCCGGGCTGCGGGCGCCGGATGTCGAACCGCCGACCTGAGCGTGCAAGAAGAATTCAAGACCGCCTCGGTTGGGCGGTCGCTTCTTTTCCCGAGCACCAGCAATGCACAGCCCCAGCCCCCGGCGGCGGGAACTGGGGCCGCATGCGAGATGTACCTGGGGGGCAGGTACGCGGTGTCAACGAGCGCAGCCCGCGATCGTTCCAAGGTCGTGGAACCAAACGGCTTATCCACGCTTCACCTGTGCCTACGAACCACTGAGGCAGATCGCAGCGAGGCTCAACCTTGTACCGCTCCCTTTTGACCGTACTTGCTCTTGCCTCGATCGCTTCCCAAGCCCGGGCCGAGAGCGGGCTGGCGTCCTACTACGGCGGCCGCGGACTCCGAGGGGAGATGACCTGCGCGCATCGCACCCGCCCTCTCGGAAGCATGGTGACCGTGGTCTATGCGGGTCGCTCGATCCGTTGCCGCGTCAACGATCGCGGCCCTTTCATTCGAGGCCGGGTCATCGACGTTTCGATTGGCGCGGCGCGCGCGCTCGGCATGATGGGGTCCGGCGTCGTCCGGGTCTCGGTCGAATAGCCAGTCCCACGGCATGAATGCGGCAGCCTATGATGCCGCGGCAAGCGGCTCGCATCAGTGGAAGCGATAGGCGCCATTCGGATGTCACGCGATCCTCGCCGCGCAGAACTGTCCGCGGGCCTGAAAAAATTATAAAACCGACGGAACCTTTCGCTCTGCCCCGAATATGCATTAGCCCGGCTAGCGGTCGGAGGGGCTGCTTTTGTTGGAATCCGGCAAGAAGAGCTTCGATTCGCCGCGATTTGCGTTGTCGTGGCAGAAATGGTTGTTATGGCCGTGATACTAATCGTCGAAGATGACGGCTTTATCCGCGACGACGCGGAGATAATGCTTCAGGACTGCGGACACGATATCCTTTCGGCCAGCGATGTCGACGAGGCACTTTCGCTGCTGCGTTTGCCTCAACGGATTGATGCGCTCTTCACCGATATCTACCTCAAGAAAGCGGTCCTTGGCGGGTATGAACTTGCGCAGCAGGCCGTCAAGCACCGGTTGAACTTGCGCGTGCTCTATACGACCGGAAATACCATCAGCGAAAAAACCAGGACATTGTTTGTTGCTGGCGCACACTTCCTGCAAAAGCCGTACACCCGATTGCAACTCCAGAACTCCGTCGAACTGCTGCTCGCACCGTAGCTTTGAGTCCGCGTCATTGGACCGCTAATCGGTCCAAGCACATAAGCTACCGGGAGAAACAGCATGATCTTTGCAGACGAAGGGATCAGGAAGCGAACGGGCGTCCCCGAAGGCGCCGCGAACGCCTTGCCGCAACTAGGCGGAGGAGGCGCTGCTCAAGGCGGGCGCCCTGCAGAGCGCGATCTTCAACAGCGCCAACTTCTCCAGCATCGCCACCGACGCCAAGGGCGTCATCCAGATCTTCAACGTCGGCGCCGAGCGGATGCTCGGCTACACCGCCGCCGAAGTGATGAACAAGATCACGCCGGCCGACATTTCCGATCCGCAGGAGCTGATCGCGCGCGCCAAGGCGCTGAGCGTCGAACTGGGAACCCCGATCACGCCGGGCTTCGAGGCGCTGGTGTTCAAGGCCTCGCGCGGCATCGAGGACATCTACGAGCTGACCTATATCCGCAAGGATGGCAGCCGGTTCCCGGCGGTCGTGTCCGTCACCGCACTGCGCGACGCAGCAGGACGCCATCATCGGCTATCTGCTGATCGGCACCGACAACACCGCGCGCAAGCAGGCGGAAGAGGCGCTGCTCAAGGCGGGCGCCCTGCAGAGCGCGATCTTCAACAGCGCCAACTTCTCCAGCATCGCCACCGACGCGAAGGGCGTCATCCAGATCTTCAATGTCGGCGCCGAGCGGATGCTCGGCTACACCGCCGCCGAAGTGATGAACAAGATCACGCCGGCCGACATTTCCGATCCGCAGGAAGTGATCGCGCGCGCCGAGGCGCTGAGCGTCGAGCTCGGAACCCCGATCACGCCGGGCTTCGAGGCGCTGGTGTTCAAGGCCTCGCGCGGCATCGAGGACATCTACGAGCTGACCTACATCCGCAAGGATGGCAGCCGGTTCCCGGCGGTGGTGTCGGTCACGGCGCTGCGCGACGCGCAGGACGCCATCATCGGCTATCTGCTGATCGGCACCGACAACACCGCGCGCAAGCAGGCGGAAGAGGCGCTGCTCAAGGCGGGCGCTGCAGAGCGCGATTTTCAACAGCGCCAACTTCTCCAGCATCGCCACCGACGCCAAGGGCGTCATCCAGATCTTCAATGTCGGCGCCGAGCGGATGCTGGGCTACACCGCCGCCGAAGTGATGAACAAGATCACGCCGGCCGACATTTCCGATCCGCAGGAAGTGATCGCGCGCGCCAAGGCGCTGAGCGTCGAACTCGGAACCCCGATCACGCCGGGCTTCGAGGCGCTGGTGTTCAAGGCCTCGCGCGGCATCGAGGACATCTACGAGCTGACCTATATCCGCAAGGATGGCAGCCGGTTCCCGGCGGTGGTGTCGGTCACGGCGCTGCGCGACGCGCAGGACGCCATCATCGGCTATCTGCTGATCGGCACCGACAACACCGCGCGCAAGCAGGTCGAAGCCGAGCAGAAGAAGCTCGACCAGCGCCTGCGCGACCAGCAGTTCTACACCCGCTCGCTGATCGAATCCAACATCGACGCGATCATGACCACCGATCCGTCCGGCATCATCACCGACGTCAACAAGCAGATGGAGGCGCTCACCGGCTGCACGCGCGACGAACTGATCGGCGCGCCGTTCAAGAACTACTTCACCGATCCGGAGCGGGCCGAGGCGGCGATCAAGCTCGTGCTGAGCGAAAAGAAGGTCACCGACTACGAACTGACCGCGCGCGCCCGGGACGGCAAGCAAACGGTGGTGTCCTACAACGCGACCACCTTCTACGACCGGGACCGGACGCTGCAGGGCGTGTTCGCCGCGGCGCGCGACGTCACGGAGCGCAAGCGAGTAGAGGCCGAATTGCAGCAGGCCAAGGCCGCCGCCGAGAGCGCGAGCCGGACCAAGTCGGATTTTCTGGCGAGCATGAGCCATGAGATCCGAACGCCGATGAATGCGATCATGGGCATCGCGGACCTGCTCGCGAAAACCGCGCTGTCGCCGGAGCAAGACAAGTATGTGCAGATATTTCGCCGCGCCGGCGACAACCTGCTCAATCTCATCAACGACATCCTCGATCTGTCCAAGGTCGAAGCCTCGCAGCTCGAGTTGGAGCGGACCGGTTTCTCGCTGAACGATCACCTGGAGAAAGTGACGGAGATGGTGGCGGCCCGGGCCCATGAAAAAGGATTGGCCATGGTGTGCGAGATCGCGCCGAGCGTCCCCAACGACCTGGTCGGCGACCCGACGCGGCTGCGCCAGGTGCTGCTCAATCTGCTCGGCAACGCGATCAAGTTCACGGAATCCGGCGAAGTGACGCTGCGCGTTGCGCCGGATACGGATCCCTCCGTCCCGACCGCATTGCGGTTCACGGTCTCGGACACCGGCATCGGCATTCCCGGCGAGAAATTGGGCCGGGTGTTTGAACGCTTCACGCAGGCCGACTCATCCACCACGCGCAGGTTCGGGGGCTCGGGGCTTGGGCTCACGATTTCGAAGCGCCTGGTGGAGCTGATGGGCGGGCGCATCTGGGTCGAAAGTGAAGTCGGCAAGGGCAGCGTGTTTGCGTTCGCCGTTCCATTCGAGATCGCCGTTGCGGTCAATCGGCCGACGGCCGCGCCGATCGGCATGGGTTCAGAGCCGGCGCTGCGGGCGCTGCATATTCTTCTGGCAGAGGATTCTCCCGACAATTGCACGATCGCGCTGGCTTATCTGGAGGATACGCCGTACCGGGTCGAAATCGCCGAGACCGGGGCGATCGCTTTTGAAAAGTTCAAGGTTGGACACTACGACCTTGTCCTGATGGACCGGCAAATGCCGGTCATGGACGGCTTGACGGCGACGCGGGCGATCAGGGCCTGGGAACAGGCGAACGACCGGCCGCCCACGCCGATCATCGCACTGACGGCCTCCGCCTTGAAGGGGGACAGGGAAAAGTGTCTGGCCGCGGGATGCACGGCTTTTTTGACCAAGCCGATCAGACAAGAGGTGCTGCTGCAGGCGATCAAGGAGAACTCTCTGGACGCGCTGGTGTCTTCAAGCGAGGAAAGCAGCCGGATGGACCCGATCCTCTTGCGTGTGAAATCCAGCATTGCAGACCGGGTCCCCGCGTATCTGCAAAACTGCAGGCAGAATGTCGTCGTGATGCTGGACGCCCTGGATCGGGTTGACTTTGAGACTGTAGCCAGTCTCGGGCACCAGATGAGGGGCTCCGGCGGTGCCTTTGGATTGCAGGCCATCACCGACATCGGCGCCGCCCTTCAGGAGGCGGGCGAGAGCGCCGACAACGATGTCTCGCGCAAGTGGGTGAAGGAGTTGTCCAACTACCTGGATGGTGCCAAGACCATTCCCAACTAGGCTGCAACTCAATCCTCGAAACCGAATCCGCCTTATGAGAAATATCAAAAAATCAAATCCAGATGCCGACATGGGATCAAAGAGGAGTTTGGACTCACTCGATGTCGCTCGCGCCGTCGCGCGGCGACGTGAGCACCATGCCGCGTGTGTTGATTGTCGATGACGATGAGGAGACTCTTTATTATTTGCGGACGCTGCTTGCGGCCTATGGTTACGATGTCGAATCTGCGGTCGATGGCGCAGAAGCTCTCACCAAGGCCCGTCATTCGTCGCCGAGCCTGGTCATCACCGATCTGTTGATGCCGGTGATGGATGGCTACACCCTGCTGCGGCACTGGAGGCTGGACGAAAAGCTCAAGGATATCCCGTTCATCGTGTACACGGCGACGTATACGGCGCCCGAGGATGAGCGGCTGGCGATCGATCTCGGCGCGGACGCCTTTATCGTCAAGCCGATGGAGCCCGACGAACTCATGGTGCGGATCCGTCAGGTGTATTCCAATGTCACCGGCGCCTGCTCCAGATCGACGCATGCGCCGAGCGCCGACGACCTGGACATTGTCAAGCAATACAGCGCGACGCTGGTGCGGAAACTGGAGGAAAAGACCATCCAGCTCGAAACCGCGAACCGCGCTCTGCAAAAGCAGATAGCGGAACGCAAGGAGGTCAGTACGCGGCTCGAGACCCTGATCGAACAGGCGAATATCGGCGTGCTCGTGCATCGCGACTTCAAGCCAATCCTGGCGAACAGCGAGATGGCGAGGATTTTCGGCTACAAAAGCAAAGACGAAATCCAGAATATGCCCGACTGCAGGGGCCTTTTCGCCGATGGCGAACAGGCACGGATTGCGGCCTACAACGAGGCGCACCTCAAAGGCGACGACGTGCCGGGCGTCTATCCCCTCAAAGGCAAAAGAGTGGACGGTACGATCATCGATATCGAGAACCGGGCATTCGCAATGCAATGGGGGGACCGGTTAGCCGTTTGCTCCATGATGACTGACGTGACTGAACAGCGAAACATCGAGGCCCAGCTGCGACAGTCGCAACGGCTGGACGCACTGGGCCAAATGACGGCCGGCATTGCCCACGATTTCAATAGTCTTCTCACGATCATCATCGGCAGCGCCGAACTGATCGAAGAAACCCAAGATCAATCTCTCCGGGAGATGGCCCAGTTGGCGCGAACCGCGGCCGAGCGCGGCGCCGAACTGGTCAGCAGGCTGCTCGCCTTTTCTCGCCAACTGCCGCTCGATCCGAAGGCGATCGATATCAACCTGCTGATCTCGAACATGCACGGGCTGATCCAGCGTGCAATCGGTGCACAGCTTGAAATCAAAACCGCGCTGGGTGACAATCTTTGGCCGGTACTTGTTGACCGATCGCAGCTCGAAAACGCGTTGCTCAACCTTGCCATCAACGCCCGCGACGCGATGCCGAATGGGGGCTACCTCGCGATCGAAACGAGCAACATCCGTATGGACGATGCGGGCGTCGCTGGCGAGGTCGATTTTGCGCCGGGAGACTACCTGCTTGTCACCGTATCCGATACCGGGACTGGAATGGACAAGGATACCCTGGCGCACGCCTTCGAGCCGTTCTTCACCACCAAGGATGTCGGCAAAGGCAGCGGCCTCGGCCTCAGCATGGTCTACGGCTTCGTCAAGCAGTCGCGCGGACACGTCCGAATCCATTCCGAGCTTGGTCAGGGAACGACCTTCAAGATTTATCTTCCAAGGGCGGCCGACGACGTCGCGCTGGCTAAACAGGAAGTCCGCGACGGATCGCTGCCTCGCGGCAGCGAAAAGATCCTTGCTGGTCGAAGATGATGCGTTGGCACGTGACATGGATGTCGCGTGGCTGATTCGAGCGACGATTGCTGCGTCACAGTCCGACTGATTTGCCCGACGGGCAAATTTCCTCCCGCGCACAAAAACCTGTCCAGCCCCCGCGCAAAAAATATTTCGCTTTTTCAGAAACCCAAATCAGTCGTATGTTCGCAACCGTCCCGCCCGATCAGAGGGGCGTATCGCGATCGTCACGGACGTTGGGCAGGGATGCGGTGGACGCTGTAGCGACGCGAGACGAGCGGCGCTGAAGCGGACGGCGAAGTCGTGTGGTCCTGGCGCCCCGACGCTGGCGCTAAGTTTTCGCGGGAAGCAATTCCTGCGAAAGTGACGGGGGCAAAAGAGCCCGGTCCCCGGGGAGAGCGCGTATAAGCTGTTAAAACCATTGCGCGGGGAATGCCGGGTGATTCCGGTGTGACCTGACTAACGCGTGTGCCTTTTACTTTCTGCCATCGCACACGCGGCTATCGGGCGCATCGGGCGCCCGGCATTCCCTGCGCCCTCTTATTTCGAGGGACAATGTTCAGGCATAGCCCGGGCGCTATTTGCGCCGCGAGACGGCGGACGCCTTGTCCTGCTTCTCCCTCACCCCGCTCTTTCGCAGGGCGAGGTTACTCGAATCGCTTCGCGCTCGGCTCTTTGAAATTCGAATCGCAAAAACAGCCAGTCCGAGCCCGCGCGCTAAAATCCGAAGAATTTCGCGCGCAACGCGTCCTCGTATTTCGCCTTGGCTTCCTTCACGGTGTTGCGCATTTCATCCTCTTCGAAATGCGCCTGCTCCCACTTGTCGACTTCGGCGATGGAATGATTGACGGACGCGAGCGCTTCCTCATTCTTGATCGCGGAAATCCAGGCCTCCACGGCGGCCTTGTAGCTCGCCTGCAGTTCGTCCAGCTCCTGATGCTCGCTCATCTCAACCCCCGACAGGTGCATAGCGTCGGGAGCGGTTTATAGAGCGACCGAATGAACAAACGACGACACCGCGTCCCGAGTTCGCCTTGGCATGAAGATCTTTTTTGCAAGACAGCGTCAGGCCTGAGCCGCCGCCATCTGGGCGAGGCGACGGCGCCTGCCGATGGTGCGCATCGTGGCGTAGCCGATCAGGAACAGCACAGCCTTGCTGACGATGGCATAGATCGACATGGTCGCCGACCAGGTCACCACGCTGAAGTTGAGGGCCACGATCAGGTTGAGGGCCGCAGAGAAGAACATCAGGCCGGCCCAGGCGAAACCGAAGATGACGGCGATGTCCGGCACCACTTCGATGGCAATGGGCGGCAGATAGCGGTTCATCCAGCCGGGCTTCAGCATCACGATGCCGACGATGATATAGATCACGCTCGGCTTGATCATGACAAAGCGCGGGTCGTTGGTGAGCAGGGTGGTGGTGCCCGCGCCGAGCACCAGGAAAAGGCTCATCCACTGCATGGTGTCGATCGGCTTCCTGCGCGCGAGCTGCCAGCCGATCTGGGCGACCCCCAGCGCCATGCCGAGCACCACCGACAAGGCGATGTTGTGCGTCAACAGATAAAGCACAAGAAAAAAGAACGTCGACGCCATGTCGAGAAGCAAAAGCTTTCCGGCTTCGAACAGGTTCTTCATGACAGGCTCGACTCCGCCGCTCGCCTCGCCAATATTACACCAGCCATCGCGGTTCGGCGAGGAGCTTGGTGCGCGGCTTCAGGACTGCCGGAAGCCCATGCGGAACGCGCCCCAGTGGCGCCCGCGCACGAAGATCGGCGAGGACAGGTCCTTCATCAGCACGAAGTTGCCGCCGCCCATGTCGCGCCGGTAGGTCTGCAGCAGAAACGGCTTGGTGTTCGCCGCCACCTTCTTCACCGCGCGGTCGTTGAACAGCCGCCGGTTGCGGCAATGCGCGTTGTTCCAGACCGGGTCCTTGCCCTGCGGCAGCCGATAGTTCGGATTGTGGGTTGGAAGGTATCCGCCCTTGGCCCAGGCCACGCAAAACACGATGCGGGAATCGGATTTCTGGATCGGGTCCTGGATCTCGGGGAGGATCCGGTCGGTGAACTCGACATAGTCGGTCAAATGTTGTTTGGGATCGGTGCCCCGGATTTCTCGGTAGTTCTCGTCCATCAACTGGTCGAGGCTGATCTCGCCGCGCGCGATGGCGTCTTCGAAGGCCGTCGAAATCCGCTTTGCGGTGTCGACGACGACGCGGATCAGCGGCGCGTCCGAGGTCTCCACCCCGCTGTCGGCGATCAGCGCGATCAGATCTTCGGAGACGCCGAGCAATTTGGCGACCCGCTCGTCGGCGTGCTTCAGGTCGGTCGAGGAGAGATCGACGCCCTTGGCGAGGGTGTTGAGTTCCTCGATCACCATGTCGCAATGGCTGAGATTGGAGGTGGCGGCTCGCGCGACCCCGTCGATTTCCTGGCCGACCTTGGCGATGCCGTCCTGGACGCGCGCGATGATGTCTTGAATTTGCGCCGCGCCTTGGCCGGCATTCTTGGCGTGGACCGAGGCCTCGCCGCTTGCGCCGATCAGGTTGCCGACTTCGCCGTCGAGCCCACGCACAGTATCGCCGATCTGATGCGTCGCCTGGCGCGTGGCTTCGGCGAGATTCTTTACCTCGCTGGCCACGACCGCAAAGCCTCTCCCCGCGGCGCCGGCGCGGGCCGCCTCAATGGTCGCATTCAGCGCCAACAGGTTGGTCTGCTTGGCGATCGCCTCGATCGCGCCGGAAACTTTCGCCACCTGCGACAACGCCGAAGACACCGCGCCGAGCCGGCTTTCAATACGGCCGACCGCCTCGACCAACTCGGCGATATGCTTGACCGCCGTTTCCACCGCGCTGCGCGATTGGGTGATCTCGCCGACTGCCGCCGATGTCGCCGATTGCACTGCTTTCGATGCGCCGGCGATGTCGTGATTGGCGGAAACCATGGTCTCAGCGGTTTGCTGCAAGTGTCCGAATCGTTCGGACTGGGTGGCAACGCGGCTGGCAACCTCCTGGACGCCTCCAGCCACGTCCGCGAGTTCTACCCCGAGGCCGCCGATCCGGTTCGCCAATTGGTCGACCAGACGCTCGGCCTCCGAGGGGGCGGTGGCCGCAATTTCCAACTTTGCGGGCTGCGCGATCGACATCGTGGCGTTCCTCTGAATAGACATCTCGATTACCGGTTCATCATTTGCAAATGCGCACTTCGTCAGTTCATTGTCTTGAGCATGGTCTGTTCGGAAAACCTGTTTCCACCTTTTTCCGGACCATGCTTCTCAAAGCTTGTAGGCGGTTCTAAATCCGCCCCAGTGCCGTCCCTGGACGCGGATCGGCACGTCGATCTCCCGCATCATCACGGTGTTGCCGCCTCCCATGTCGCGCGCATAGCTCTGGACCAGATAGGCGCGCTGGTTATGGCCCGCGGCGAGCCCCGCCGGATCATTGAAGATGCGGCGGTTGCGGCTGTTGGCGGTGTTCCAGGCAACGTCGCCGGGACGCTGCGGATGCGAATAGATCTTGTTGTGCACCGGCAGGTAGCCGTTGCGGTCGACCGTGGCGCAAAACGTCATGCGCTTGTCCTTGGCGAGGAACGCTTCCTGGAACGCCGGCAAGGCGCGGTCGGTCCAGTCGAGGAATTTGGTGCGGTACTGAACCGGGTTGCTGCCTGGAATTTCGACGTAGTTGGTATCGAACATCGCGTCGATGGAGATCGCGCCGGTTGCGACCGCCCGATCGAAGATTTTCGTCAACTCCACGCCGGCTTCCATGGCGCGGGTGACGAATTCGGTGTTCTCCTCGTGGATCGCCCACAATCGATCTTCGATCTTCTCGATGAGCTCCGCGTTCAATGCCTCGAACCGCGCTTTCGCGCCGGCCTTGCTATGATCGGTGAGGCGGATCCGGCAGGCGCCTACGCCCTCGAGCGTGGCCTTGAGGCTTTGGTTCGGTGGAAGCTGTGTGGCCTCAGGGCCCGAGATCAGGATGCCTTCGGCCGAGATTTCATAGACCGGGGCGGCGATCACCCCGCTCGGGGTCTCGAGCTCGATCCTGAGATGGCAGGGTAGCGGCGGGTTCTTCCGCTGTCCCTCCTGGTCGCCCCGGCGCAGCAGCACGGCGCAGCGCGATTTCAGTTTCTGGGCGAACGTCGTGACCGCCTTGCCGGCGCTGGCGACGCTTTCGCCATGCGCCTCGGCCGCCTTGGTCGCGCTGTCGATCTCGGCGGCGCTGTCGCCAACCGAGACGATGAAATGCGAGGCGGAAGCGGCGTTGTCCGAAATTTCACCGGTGGTCCGGTTCTGCTCCGCCACCGCGCCATTGACGTTGTCGAACACCGGGCGGATCGCCTCTATCGCCTGCGAAATCCGGTGCACCGCATCCGCAGAGCCCGCGGCATCCTTTTGCAGCGCTTCGATCTTCCTGGTGATTTCCTCGGTCGCGCTCTGGGTCTGTACCGCGAGCGCCTTGACTTCGGTCGCGACCACGGCGAAGCCGCGTCCGGCTTCGCCCGCGCGCGCGGCCTCGATGGTGGAATTGAGCGCCAAAAGCGTGGTTTGCCGCGCGATCTGCGCGATCAGATTGACGACGTTGCCGATCGCGGCAGAAGATTCGCGAAGCCGGTCGACATTGGCACGGGCTTCGCTCGCGGCAGTGCTGGCCAGATCGGCGAGCTTGCCGGCATCGCGTACCTGGGCGCCGATGCCTTGGGCCGACTGGGTGAACTTCTCGGCGGCCTGCGCGAAGGTGGTCGCGGTCCCCTGCGCGGCGCTGGTGCGGTCGGTCAGGGCCTCGGTGCGCTGGCGGATGTCGGAAAGCGTCGCGGCGGTGGCATCGGCGCCGCCGGCGACCGAATTGGCGGCGCGCTCGAGCTGGCGGATCATTCCGCCGAGCTCAAAGTCGAGCAGTTCGAGGATTTGCCTGGCGGAATCCGCATCCGCCGCAGCGGTTGCGGCAGCCTCGGACTCCGCCGTCGGCTGCCGAGTTTTTGGCTCGTCGGCAGGCGCAGCCGGTTCCGGCACTCGTTTTTTGAACAAACCGAACGCCATGCGCTCTCTCGGGGACAATTGGCAGTTGAGGATCCGATCCTTGCACTCACGCGTGAACTCGTGGTTAAGAATTGCCTCATATCCCGGCAGGCAGCACTACTGGCCTACCGAAAGGGGCGCCAAATCGTTGATTTTGTGTGTGGCGCGGCTATAAGGCCGCCCTTCCAACCCGTATTCGCCCGGGGGCGAATCCGCGAGAGAGAGACCGCATGGCCGGACATTCCCAGTTTAAGAACATCATGCACCGCAAGGGGCGGCAGGATGCCCAGAAGTCGAAACTGTTCGGCAAGCTGGCCCGGGAAATCACCGTCGCCGCCAAGCTCGGAACGCCCGACCCGGCGATGAACCCGCGGCTCCGCGCGGCCATCGTCGCCGCGCGCCAGGAGAACATGCCCAAGGACAATATCGAGCGCGCCATCAAGAAGGCGATCGGCGGCGAGGGCGACAACTACGACGAGATCCGCTACGAGGGTTATGGTCCGGGCGGGGTTGCGATCATCGTCGAGGCGCTGACCGACAACCGCAACCGCGCCGCCTCCGATATCCGTTCCTACTTCACCAAGGCCGGCGGCAATCTCGGCGAAACCGGGTCGGTCGCCTTCCTGTTCGACCGTACCGGCGTCATCGAATATGATGCGGGCGCGGCAAGCGACGACGCCATGCTGGATGCGGCGATCGAGGCGGGCGCGGACGACGTGATCTCGAGCGAGAGCGGCCACGAAATCTATGCCCCGCCGGAGAACCTTCGCGAGGTGGCGAAGGCGCTGGAAGCAAAATTCGGCGAACCGCGCAAGGCGGCGCTGACCTGGAAGCCGCAGAATACGGTCGCCGTGGACGACGATACCGGCGAGAAGCTGTTGAAGCTGATGGACGTGCTGAACGAACACGACGACGTCCAGAACGTGTTCGCCAATTTCGAGATTTCGGACGCGCTGATGGCCAAGATGGGCGGGTAGCCACTAAAGGGGCGGCTGAGGGTGGAGAGGGGGCATGCCGTTACCGCGCGAGCATCTGCTCGATGAGTTGGCTACGGCCTACGTGCAGGCCGTAGCGGCCATGGGGGGCGCGACCATCGCGGTTAGCAGGGACTATGGTGTCGACGGCACGCTCTCTCAAATTGAGCAAGTACGGGGCGCTCAAGGCACGCAATTCGTTCCTTCGGGGTTTCCCGTAGACTTCCAGCTAAAAGGAACCACCGCCGCTCCTGTTCGGGAACAGCGCGTCCAATATGACCTGAAAGTTAGGAATTATGACCTTATCGTTAGCCGTCCCGTGTTGGGAACACCCTATTACTTGTTCCTAGTCTGTTTCGACGGTGCTTTGGAAGAGTGGTTTGCGCTCAAGCCAAGCGAGCTTATCTTAAGGGCGTCGGCCTTTTGGTGGACGGAAGTAGGTCCTAGAACGTCGAACACTTCGACCGTTCGGATCGGTATTCCACTAGAAAACCGTCTTACTCCCGATGCTATTGAGGGTATGCTCCGAGCGTCGAAGGAAAGGTTCGAAGGATGATTGATGCGACGGCCAGTCTCCAGGTAGCGGAGCAGATACCTGCGGCCATGCTGATCAAATATTTGCGCACGATGGGATGGTCTTCGCGTCCTTCCCGCGTTCAAGGAGTTGCGATTTTCTCGAAGCGAGTTTCGGGCGCAGACAACCCCCTGCAGTTCGTTCTTCCAGTCGAACCGACATTTCCTGATGAACAGCGGCGAGTTGCAGATGCTCTAAGGATAATTTCGCAGCTCGAAGGATGCTCGGTAGCCCAAATTGCTGAAAAGGTGCAGCAAGTAACAGATCGCCGAAAGCTCGCTTTTGACGATGATTTGCAAAACGTTGATCCCGTAAGTATGGCAACTGCCGACCCCGGCCCTTCGAAGAGAAACAAAGTTGCTGCGTTTGTCGATTTTTTGACTGACAAACAGATTGAAATTGTAGCTCAGCGTCTTCGTGAATCTCTCGGGCTTTCGGATCAAAGTGTGTTTAACATTGTTGAGCTTCTCGAACGCGAGATGCCCAAGGCAATCGACCATTTTCGTCTCGTAGTCCGCACAGGAGATGATGCTCAAGATGTATATTCAACA
Source organism: uncultured Alphaproteobacteria bacterium (assembly GCA_963777475.1). GTDB lineage: Bacteria > Pseudomonadota > Alphaproteobacteria > Rhizobiales > Xanthobacteraceae > Bradyrhizobium. Next base: position 176,317 of record CAVZQX010000020.1, on the reverse strand, counting down.
ACATTTCCGCCGCGTATTTTTGCGACAGAGCATATTTATCGCCTTGCTCGTCAGGGAGACGCTCGTTCGCGTTTCGTATTCGCTCACGAGGTTGGGCATCTATTGTTACATTCCCAATTTCATCCCTTCTTTCGATTTCGGCAGCCGGACCGCTCTAGGGCAATTAGAAGTATGGAATCGCAAGCGTCAAAATTCGCAGTAGCTTTTCTGATTCCAACCAGTGTCGCGCGCCAGTTCAATGACCCCAAACTGTTGTCGGTGCGCTGCAAAGTAGAGACCGAAGTTGCTGAATTGCGGATGGTCTATTTTAATAGTGGAAAGACAAAAGGACGAGATGACGTTGATCGCAGGTTTCAAGAGCTTCGCTCTCGAGCTCCGTACGACCATAGACATGAAGGTGACTGAGATCTCGGGCGACAGATTATGGTACCGGTGGACAACGAGACCGGCGAGAAATTGTTGAAGCTGATGGACGTGCTGAACGAACACGACGACGTCCAGAACGTGTTCGCCAATTTCGAGATTTCGGACGCGCTGATGGCCAAGATGGGCGGGTAGGGCAACCGTTGGCTTCGTTCCACACTCCGCTGTCGTCGCCCGGCTTTGACCGGGCGATCCAGTAATCCGTGAAATCGAGATTCCCACAGCCGCCGCGGCGTACTGGATCCCCGCTTTCGCGGGGACGACGTTCTGTTTCTGTTTCGTTCTCGGTGCTCCCGCGTTATCACTACAGAATGAACCCGCAGCCGATTTGCGCTTCGCTCCGTATCCTCGGCATCGATCCCGGCCTGCGCCGCACCGGCTGGGGCGTGATCGAGACCAGTGGCAACCGGCTGATCTTTGTCGGCTGCGGCTCGGTGGAACCGAAGGACAGCCTGCCGCTGGCGAGCCGGCTGCTCGCGATCCATGAGGGGCTTGGCCGCCGTGCTCGCCGATTTCCGCCCCTGGAAGCCGCGGTCGAACAGACGTTTGTCAACAAGGACGGCGTCGCCACGCTGAAGCTCGGGCAGGCGCGCGGGGTCGCCATGCTGGCGCCGGCGATGTTCGGCATCCCGGTTTCCGAATACGCCCCCAACCAGGTGAAGAAGACCGTGGTCGGCGCGGGCCATGCCGACAAGAACCAAGTCCTCGTGATGCTGAAGATCCTGTTGCCGAAGGCCGAACCGAAATCTCCCGATGCGGCCGATGCGCTGGCGATCGCGATCACGCACGCCCATCACCGCCAGAGCGCCACGCTGCGGCTGAAGGTGGTCGGGATATGATCGGCAAGCTCAAGGGCCTGATCGACTCCTATGGCGAGGACTATGTCATCCTCGACGTCGGCGGCGTTGGATATCAGGTGCATTGCTCGGGCCGCACGCTGCAGGCGCTGCCCTCGCCGGGCCAGCCTGCGGTCCTCTCGATCGAGACCTATGTGCGCGAGGACCAGATCAAGCTGTTCGGCTTCAGGAGCGACACCGAGCGCGAATGGTTTCGCCTGCTGCAGACCGTGCAGGGCGTCGGCGCCAAGGTGGCGCTCGCCGTGCTCGGGACCTTGCCGCCGGCGGAGCTTGCGAATGCGATTGCGCTGCGCGACAAGGTGGCGGTCGCGCGCACGCCGGGGGTCGGACCGAAAGTCGCCGAGCGCATCGTCACCGAACTGAAGGACAAGGCGCCCGCCTTCGCCAATGTCGATCCGGCATTGGTGCACCTCTCCAGCGCGCTCGACGAGCAACGCGCGCCGCGCCCGGTGAGCGATGCCATCTCGGCGCTGGTCAATCTCGGCTACGGCCAGCCGCAGGCGGCGGCAGCGATCGCGTCCGCCTCGCGCAGCGCGGGTGAAAATGCGGAAGTCGCCCAGCTGATTCGACTCGGCCTGAAGGAACTGGCGAAGTGAGCACGCCCTCCCGCATCGTCACGCCGGAACGCCGCACCGAGGATGCGCCCGACACCGCCTTGCGTCCGCAAGTGCTATCGGAATTCGTTGGCCAGGCGCAGGCGCGCGCCAACCTCGCGATCTTCATCGAGGCCGCGCGCAAGCGTGGCGAGGCGCTCGACCATGTGCTGTTCGTCGGCCCCCCGGGCCTCGGCAAGACCACGCTGGCGCAGATCGTGGCGCGCGAACTCGGCGTCGGCTTTCGCGCCACCTCAGGGCCGGTGATCGCGAAGGCCGGCGATCTCGCCGCGCTCCTGACCAATCTGGAAGAGCGCGATGTGCTCTTCATCGACGAAATCCATCGCTTGAGCCCCGCGGTCGAGGAAGTGCTCTATCCCGCGATGGAGGATTTCCAGCTCGACCTCATCATCGGCGAGGGGCCGGCGGCGCGCTCGGTCAAGATCGAGCTGGCGAAATTCACCCTGGTCGGCGCCACGACGCGCGCAGGCCTCCTGACCAATCCGCTGCGCGACCGCTTCGGCATCCCGGTGCGGCTGAATTTCTACACCGAGGAAGAGCTGGAAAAGATCGTCACCCGCGGCGCCCGCGTGCTCAAGATCGGCATGACGGCCGACGGCGCCAACGAGATCGCGCGCCGCGCCCGCGGCACGCCGCGCATCGCCGGACGGCTGTTGCGGCGGGTGCGCGATTTTGCTTCCGCCGCGGATGCCACTTCGATCGACCGCGCGATCGCCGACCACGCGCTGAGCGCGCTCGAGGTCGATGCCATCGGGCTCGATGCCATGGACCGCCGCTATCTCACGACCATCGCGATGAACTACGGCGGCGGCCCGGTCGGCGTCGAGACGCTGGCCGCGGCGTTGTCGGAGCCGCGCGATGCGATCGAGGACATCATCGAGCCGTTCCTGATCCAGTGCGGCTATCTGCAGCGCACCCCGCGCGGCCGGCTATTGACCGCGCATGCCTTCCGCCATCTCGGCCTCGCCGAGCCCGCGCGCGATCCGGCGCAGTTCGGCCTGTTCGGCACTGGGGACGATGACGACTGAGGCCTGTCTGCTGACAATCTGCACAAACGCATCCGAAATCCGCTGCAAAGTCCGAACAGAAAGGAGCATCACGAGGTTCGCTCGCCATGTTCACACGCCGTCGTTTCCTTCGCTTGGTTGCCGGATCTGGCGCCGCCGGCTTCTCGACCGCGGCCTATGGTTTCGGCGAGCCCGTGCTGCAGCTTCGCGTCGCGCGCTATCATGTTCCGCAGCCGCAATGGCCTTCCGGTCATCAGCTCACCATCGCCGCCATTGCCGATCTCCATGCCTGCGATCCCTGGATGTCGCTCAAGCACATTGACGCCATCGTCGAACGCACCAATGCGCTTGGCGCGGACGTCATTGTCATGCTCGGCGACTATGTGACCGGGCATCGGCATGTGACGCGACACATTCCGGCGGCGGAATGGGCACCGGTGCTGGCTGGATTGAAAGCGCCGCTCGGCGTGCACGCGATCCTCGGCAATCACGACTATTGGGACGACAAGGAGGTGCAGCAGGCCGGGCGCGGACCGACGGTGGCCCGCCGCGCGCTCGAGGCGGCGGGCATCCCGGTTTACGAGAACGATGCCGTGCGCCTCATCAAAGACCGCCGGCCGTTCTGGCTTGCCGGCCTCGGCGATCAACTGGCCTACTTGCCGGCGCGGCACTTCAGGCCGGTCCCGCGGATCGGGATCGATGATCTCGATGCAACGCTCGCAAGAGTCACCGACGACGCGCCGGTCATTCTGCTGGCGCACGAGCCGGACGTTGCGATGCGCGTGCCCGCGCGGGTCGCGTTGCAGCTTTCGGGACATACCCATGGCGGTCAGGTCAGGCTGTTCGGGTGGTCGCCGGTGGTGCCGTCGCGTTACGGAAACCGGCTGGCTTATGGCCATATCCGGGTGAACTGCGACGTCGTCGTCTCCGGAGGCTTGGGCTGCGGCATCATGCCGTTCCGCCTCGGCGTTCCGCCGGAGATCGTGCTGGTGACGCTCGGCGGGTCGGGGACGGCCGTATCGTAATCGGGCTGCTGAAATGCTGCGCTTGCGCGGCCCGGGGATATTGCGCAAAACGATTGCTTTCCCGAAAGCGATCGAGGCGCAGACGTGACGTTACCCCATATCGACGGCGAGATCCGCGACGGTCGCCATCACATGCAGGTGCGGGTCTATTACGAGGACACCGACTTCAGCGGTATCGTCTATCACGCCAACTATCTGCGCTTCATGGAGCGCGGGCGCACCAATCATCTGCGGCTGATGGGCGCCGAACAGCATGCGCTGTTCGAGCAGGCGCAATCGGAAATGCCGGGCTTTGCCTTCGTGGTCCGCTCGATGCAGATCGACTTTCTCAAGCCCGCGCGGATGGACGACGTGCTGGACGTCGTCACCTGGCCGGTCGCGGTGAGGGGCGCTTCCATCACGCTGGCGCAGGAAGTGCGGCGCGGGCACGACGTGCTGGTCAAGGCCGAGGTGCGGGTTGCCTTCATCAGCGAGGGCCGGGCGCAGCCGATCCCGAAATCGCTGCGGACGCTGTTGAAGGCAGATTTGATTTAGCTATCGGCCGATAGGCAACAGGCCATCGACATATCGAAATGCGGTAATAGATTGGAGGCTTCACGAGCATCCGAGGCCAGCATGTCGCGTCCACCATTGCCGCCATTCACCAGAGAGACCGCCGCCCAGAAAGCCCGCATGGCGGAAGATGCCTGGAACTCGCGCGATCCGGAACGCGTAGCGGCCGCCTATACCGAGGACAGCCGCTGGCGTAACCGCTCGGAATTTTTTCAAGGCCGTGCGGCGATCGTCGCCTTCCTCAGGCGCAAATGGACGAAGGAACTTGACTATCGCCTGATCAAGGATCTCTGGGCGTTCGACGGCAATCGCATCGCCGTGCGCTTTCAATATGAGTGGCATGACGAAGCCGGCCACTGGCATCGCTCCTATGGCAACGAGCAATGGGAGTTCGACGAGCACGGACTGATGCGGCGCCGCGAAGCCAGCATCAACGACGTCGCGATTACGGAGAAGGATCGCCGCTTTCACTGGCCCGCGCCGGGCCCCCGGCCGGCGGATGTGCCGGGATTGGGTGACAGCCCGGTTTGACTAGAACCGTCGTCCCGGTGCCCGTGCGCAATTGCGCACTAGGCCGGGACGACTCGAAGTGAGCGCTACGCCGCCGCCTTGTGGCGCGCGACTTCGGCCTTGTACAGCTCGAACTCCTCCGCGATCGCCTTGGCGATGCTCGGGCGCGTCCGCAGCCGCTCGTAATAGGCCTTCACAGCAGGCCATTTCGCCAGCTCGATCGGCGGCGTCGCCATGGTCCAGTTGATGACAGTGACGAGGTAGGCGTCGGCGACGCTGAAATGGTCGAGCAGATAGTCGCGGCCCTTCAAATAATTTTCGAGATAGTCGAGCCGCGACAGGTTTTTCTCGAGCACATAGCTCTTCACTTCCGGCCCGGCCTTCTTGTCGAGTACCGGCACGAACAATCCCTTGTGCAACTCGGTGCCGATGAAGCAGAGCCACTGGTGCAGCCGGCTGCGCTCGATGCCGGGACTGGTCGCAGATATTGGCCTGCGGAAAACGGTCCGCGACATATTGCAGGATCGCCGCGTTCTCGGTGAGCACGAGGCCTTCGTCGGTGCGTAAGGTCGGCACCAGCCCGAGCGGGTTCACTTCTCGGAAATCGGAGCCGTCGTTCTGCACGACTTTGGACTTGGGATCGACCTCGAGATAGTTGGCCTCCGCGCCGGCTTCGTACAGCGCGATCCGTGTTGCCATCGAGCAGGCGAGGGGAGAAAAATAAACATCCATGGGTGCCTCCTTGGCGGTTTTGACCCGGGCCGGTCGAACCGGGTTGATTTTCATACTGTTCCGCATAATATATGCAGCGTCAAGGAATTCATTGCGGAATGGTACAAAAAAGTAAAAAACCCTCGCGGCCCGCCAAGATCGAGGCGCCGGTCGAGCCGAAGCGCCGTGGCCGGCCGCGCGCCTATCAGCCGGAGATCGCGCTCGGCAAGGCGCTCGAGCTGTTTCGCAAGGGCGGCTTTGCTGCGACCTCGCTTGACGATCTCAGTGCCGCGACCGGCATGAACCGGCCGAGCCTGTATGGTGCGTTCGGCGACAAGCGCGAGCTCTATATCAAGAGCTACCAGCGCTATCGCGACGACGCGCGCGCGGCGATGATCGATATTTTCCGCGAGCGAATTGCCGATCCGCAAACGGCTGGAGCGCATCTATGCGGTGGCGCTCGGCATCTATCTCGCGGGCAAATCCCCGCGCGGCTGCTTTACCGTGATGACGGCGGCTTCCGAAGCGGTGGCTGATCCGCAAATTCGCGGCATGGTGCTGGAAGGTTTTTCCGAACTCGACAAGGCCTTCGCGAACTGTTTCCGCCTTGGGAAGGAAAAGGGCGAGCTGCCGGCATCCGCCGACCCGGCGGTGTTGGCGCACCTTGCCTCCGCCACCATCCACACCATCGCGATCCGGGCGCGCGCCGGCGTGCCGCGCCAGGAATTAGAGGCGATCGTCGACGGCGCGATCGGCGTGATGATCGGAAGCAAGAGCTGAGGCTCGGCTTAAGCCAGATGCTCCGGCTATGCCGCCCGAATATGCGAAAGGAAGCGGTCGACCTCGCTGCGCAGCGCGTTGGACTGCCTGGCGAGCTCGGCGGCGGAGCTCAGCACCTCCTGCGCAGCGGTGCCGGTCGCGGCGACACCCGTCGTTACGCCGGAAATATTGCGCGAGACGTCGCCGGTACGCGCGGCGGCCTGGTGCACGTTGCGGGCGATCTCCTGGGTCGCCGAGCCCTGCTGGCCGACGGCTGAGGCGATCTCGCCGGATATCTCGTCGACTTCCTGAATGGTCGCGCAGATCGAGCGGATGGACAGGACGGCGGCTTCCGTCTCGGCCTGGACCGCGGCGATCTGGGCGCGGACGTCTTCGGTCGCCTTGGCCGTTTGCGACGCCAGCGTCTTCACCTCGCTGGCAACGACGGCAAATCCCCGCCCCGATTCGCCCGCGCGAGCGGCCTCGATCGTGGCGTTGAGCGCGAGCAGATTGGTTTGGCTGGCAATCTGGTTGATGAGCGAGACCACCTCGCCGATCTTCTCGACGGTCGTTGCGAGCGTCTGCACCCGCATGTTCGATTGCTGGCCGTTGTCCGCGGCCTTGCCGACGACGCTGGAGGCGTGCTCGAGCCGCCGGCCGATCTCGTTCATCGAGGACGATAACTCCTCGGCCGCCGCGGCGACAGTCTGAACATTGTCCGACGCCTGTTCGGAAGCCGTCGAGACCGCAAGCGTCTGCTGCCTCGATCGCTCGGCGATCGAGGACATCGACTGCGCGGTTGCCTGCATCTCGGTGGCGGCCGCTGAAACGCCGTCGACGACGTTGCGGACGCTGGCCTCGAAACTGTCGGCCAGTGCCGCCAGCGTGCGGCGTTTCTCCTGCTCGGACTGCGACTTGGCCTGTTGCTGGTCGGCTTGCAGGTGATTGAAGCGGATGGCGTTGTCCTTGAAGACGGCGACCGCGCGCGCCATCTCGCCAACTTCATCCTTGCGCTCATGGGCCGGGAGATCGACGTCGAGGTTGCCGTTCGCGAGATCGCGCATCGCCCCGGTGATCGCCAGAATCGGGCGCGAGATGCCGCGGGCGATCGATAGTCCGACAATGACGGTGATCGCAAGCCCGAGCAGCGACAGGACGACCGCCAGAAAGCGGGCATGATCGAGCAGGGACACATACTCGCTGTTGTCCATGACGATCTCGACGGCGCCGATCGAGGTACCCGAAAAATCCTTGATCGGCGCGAGCAATGCCGCGACCGGCACGGCCTTGAGTGTGCCCTGACGAACGATGAAGGCGCCTTCGCTGGCGCTGCCGATAATCGGCGGGATCGAAGAAGCTCCGGCCGTCGAGCGTCCCGGCGAAGTCCTTGAATTCATTCTTGGCGGCAAGGTGAAAAGCGATATCGACGCCGCGGGTCCGCTTGAATTCGTCGAAAAACGGCTGGCCGAAGCTCAAGCCGAACTCAACCGTGCCAAGATGCCTGGTACCCTGTGCGATCGGCACAACGCCGCGGATGCCAAGCCCGGCGACGCCGCCTTCGAGGCCGACGATCACCTTGTGGCCGAGATTGGCCGCGACCACGGTCTTGCGAAAGCTCGACAGGTCGTCGCCGAATTTTGCGGGTTGATGGACCCGCAGGAAGGAAATCGCGGGCGAGGTGTGAAACTGGAACTGGTCGACGCCGTAATCGGATTTCAGGCTGGCGAAGCCGGGCCCGAACAGTTTCATCAGGGCCTCGCGATCGTCGTGCGCCATCGCCTCCTGCACGGCAGGTATCGAAGCGACGACGGCGCTCATGGCGGCTGCCCGGCGCGATTCCTGGCCGAGCCGCGACTGCAGCGCATCATAGTGGCTGCGCAGCTCGCGCTCGTCGGCGCGATCGACGATGCCGGAGATGACCCACATCGCCCCGAGCAGCACGAAGACGGCGGTCGCCGCCGAGGCCAGCGCCAATGCGGCCGTGATCCGCGTTCGCAGGCCGAAGTTCATGGCCGGGGGAAGGGTGTTTTGGGGTGTAACCGTCATGGTCCCGAAATAGCAAAGGTAGGCTAATATTGGATGAACGGACTGCGCCCTGACGTTGTGCACCAACGAAGTTGGCAGCGCGTGAATTGCTGTCGAAAAACGGGTGGCGCCTAATATCCCCGCGCGCGATCGACGACATTTTCCAACGCAAGACCCTCCTCGAAACGCCCGATCTGCCGGGCCACATATTTCGAGATCTCGTCGGGATCGGTGTCGGCCGCGTTGTGCGGCGTCAGCACGACCTTGGGATGGGTCCAGAACGGACTGTCCGCCGGCAGCGGCTCCTGCGAAAAAACATCCAGCGAGGCGGCGCCGAGCGTGCCGTCGTCGAGGCAGGCGAGAATGTCGGTTTCGTTCTGCAAGGCCCCGCGGCCGGCATTGATTACGACCGGTGCGCCGATCGGACTTGCTCGGTTGAGCTTGGAAAACGCCGTGCGGTCGAGGATGTGCCGTGTATCCGGGGTCAGCGGCAACAGGCACACCAGGATGTCGGTGCGCCGCAGGAAGGCTTCGAACTCCGCGCTGCCGCAAAAGCACTCGACGCCCTCGATCTGCCTTCTTGCTGCGGCTCCAGCCGGCCACGCGGAAGCCGATGCGCTTGAGCACCTCGGCCGCGTTCGCACCCAGCGTGCCGAGCCCCATGATGCCGACCGCAATCGCGTTCGCCGGCCATTGGGATTTCGGCGCCCAGCGCTTCTCGCGCTGGGAGTTGCGCAGGTAAAGTTCCTGCCGGTGATGCATCAGGACGTGAAGCACGACATATTCGGTCATGCGGCCGGTGAGATCTGTGACCGCGACGCGCACCAGCGGCACGTCGGGCAAGGATTTGTCGGCCATCAGCGCGTCGACGCCGGCGCCGAGGTTGAAAATCACCCGCAAGTTCGGAAAGGCCGCAAGCTCGCCCGGAACCGGCTTCCAGACCGCGGCATAGTGGACTTCCGCGGCATCGAAACTCGGCCCCGGCAGTTGCAGGACGCGCCGGTCCCGGCAGACCTCGTCGAACCGCACCTTCCACCGCTCCGGCGACCAATTGTCGGTCCCGCCATGGATCAGAAGCGCCAGCGCGCCTTTATTCATTGGAATGGCCCCAATCTCGTTTCAGGCGACCATAGCGGTGCTAACTTTCCCGCGCAAAATACTTCACGCCTGCTGTCGGCTCCGGGCATACTCGTTCGTCTTCCAGTGAAATCGGGGACCCATCACATGCTCTATGCCATCCTTTGCTATCATGACGAGGACTTCGTCGGTTCCTGGAGCAAGGAACAGGACGCAGCCGTCATGAAAAAGCTCGCCGTGGTGCAGGAAAACCTGGCCAAACAGGGCCGGCTCGGACCGGTGGCGCGGCTGTTGCCGACCACGGCGGCAACCACGCTGCGCAAGGACGATCCGCCGCTGGTGCTCGACGGCCCCTATGCCGAGACCAAGGAGCAGCTGCTCGGCTTTTATCTCGTGGACTGCAAGAATCTCGACGAGGCGCTCGATGTCGCGCGCGATCTCGGCGCCGCCAATCCCGGCGGCGCCTATGAGATCCGCCCGGTGGGCATGTTCGCGCCGGGGGCGGCAGGCAAGTGAGCGAGACCGATGCCGCCTGGATCGACGCCGCGCTGACGTCGGCGCGTCCCCAGGCGGTCGGCGCCTTGCTGCGCTATTTCCGCGATCTCGACACCGCGGAGGAAGCCTTTCAGAACGCGAGCCTGCGCGCGCTGAAAAGCTGGCGGCAAAACGGGCCGCCGCGCGATCCGGCGGCCTGGCTGATCATGGTCGGTCGCAATGCCGCGATCGACGATATCAGGCGCAGCCGCAAGCAGGAACCGCTGCCGGACGACGACCAGGCGATCTCCGACCTCGGCGACGCCGAGGACGAAATCGCCGAAAGGCTCGACGGCTCGCATTATCGCGACGACATCCTGCGGCTGTTGTTCATCTGCTGCCATCCCGATCTGCCGCCGACGCAGCAGATCGCGCTCGCGCTGCGCATCGTCTCCGGGCTGACCGTCAAGCAGATCGCGCGCGCCTTCCTGGTCGGCGAGGCCGCCATGGAGCAGCGCATCACCCGGGCGAAAGCCCGCGTCGCCGACGCCGACGTGCCGTTCGAGACGCCCGGTGCGGTCGAGCGCAGCGAGCGGCTCGCGGCGGTGGCCGCGATGATCTACCTGATTTTCAACGAGGGCTATTCGGCGAGCGGCGATACCGCCGCGATCCGCGCGCCGCTGTGCGAAGAGGCGCTCCGGCTGGTGCGGCTGTTGTTGCGGCTGTTTCCGGGCGAGCCCGAGATCATGGGCCTGACCGCGCTGTTGCTGCTGCAGCACGCGCGCGCGGCTGCACGCTTCGACGCCGATGGCGCGCTGATCCTGCTCGACGATCAGGATCGCTCGCTTTGGAACCAGAAGCTGATCGCGGAGGGGCTGGCGCTGATCGACAAGGCGATGCGCCATCGCGCCAGCGGACCGTACCAGATCCAGGCGGCGATCGCGGCGCTGCATTCCCGCGCCGAAAAGCCCGAGGACACCGACTGGAAGCAGATCGACCTGCTCTATGGCGCGCTCGAGCTCATGCAGCCTTCGCCGGTGGTCACGCTCAACCGTGCGGTCGCGGTGTCCAAGGTGCGCGGGCCGCAAGCCGCGCTCGACATGATCGAGCCGCTGGCGCCGCGGCTGTCGAATTATTTCCATTTCTTCGGCGTGCGTGGCGCGTTCCTGATGCAGCTTGGCCGCAACGACGAGGCCCGCGTCGCCTTCGACCGCGCCATTGCGCTTGCCAACACCTCGGCGGAAGCCGCCCACATCCGCATGCATCTCGACCGCCTGATGCGCGACAGCGAGCCGCGCGGCAAGAAGTCGGGGAAGTAGCCGGCCCCATCCTGAAGTCGCGGACCCAGCGCCGCGTGACGGCGTTGCGCGGCATCCGGGGAACCCATAGCGCTCCCGGTATCGCGAAAATTTTCGTCTCTCCCTGTCGGTCCGCGGCCAGCCCGTTCGTCTATTGGTCAAAGCATCACGAATTTCACGGAGCGGGCCATGCCGACGAACGGGAAGGAGCAATCGAGCGCAACGCTGGCGCAAATCGCAGGCGGCATTACCCTCGCATGCGGGGCTTTTTGCGCGATCCCGCCGACCTCGATCGTCGGTGCGATCCTGTGGATCACCTATCTCGGCGACCTGTTGGCGTCACACATCGGAAGTCTACTGTTCAGCCCCATCCTGGCCGGATGTTATCTTGCGCTGACGCTGTTGGGCGGGCTCTGGTTGCGAAATCGAAAGTTGCGCGCTTTGATGCCGCTGTGACGTTGAGCCGAGTTGAGGAACAGTGGAGCTCACCATGCTTGAAGTCATTGCCATCGTTGCGGTCGCACTTGTGGTCGCCATCGCCGCAGTCCTGATCCTGGCCGCGACCAAGCCCGACACCTTCCGCGTCCAGCGCGCGGCGGCGGTGCGGGGGCCGCCGGAAAAGATATTCTCCTTGATCAACGATTTTCACCAATGGGGAAGCTGGTCACCCTGGGAGAACCGCGATCCCGCGATGAAGCGGGCGTTCACCGGAACCGAAAGCGGCAAGGGCGCGGTCTATGCCTGGGATGGCAACAGGAATGTCGGTTCCGGCCAGATGGAAATTATCGACGTTATTCTGCCATCGAAGATCGTGATCAAGCTCGACTTCATCAAACCGTTCGAGGGTCACAACACCGCTGAAATTCACAATGCTGTCGCAAGGCGGTGCAACGGAAGTAAACTGGGCGATGTACGGTCCCGCGCCCTTCATGCACAGGGTGATGCAGGTGTTCATGAACATGGACCGGATGATCGGCAAGGATTTCGAAGCCGGTCTGGCCAACCTGAAAAAGGCTGTCGAGCAGTAATCGAAGTTCACATCGCCGGTTCGCCGGCACAACCAAGGAGCAGACGATGATTTGTCCCTACTTGTTCTACGACGGTACCTGCGAAGCAGCGTTCAAGTTCTACGAGAAGACGCTCGGCGGAAAGATCGAAATGTTGCTGAGGAACGAGGAAGCGCCGCCCGAGATGCCGTCGCCGCCCGAGCGCAAGAAGAAGATCATGCACGGGCGAATTTCCATCGACGGCCAGGTGATCATGGGCTCCGACGCGCCGCCCGACCATTTCCACAAGCCGCAGGGCTTCTCGGTGTCGCTGACCGTCGGCGATCCCGCCGAGGCCGAGCGCAAGTTCAAGGCGCTGCTCGAAGGCGGCAGCGTCAACATGCCCTTCGGCAAGACCTTCTTCTCCAGAGGGTTTGGCATGGGCACCGACCAGTTCGGGATTCCCTGGATGGTCTACTGCCCGCCGGAAGGTCATTGAGCGAGCGAGACGTAAAACCGCCGCGCTATCGGCACGAACGGTACATCGCCGCGAGCTCGCGCCCGCGCAACAACAATAGCCGCGACGTCAATCCGCCGCGGCGGCTGATCCAGTTTCGCACCGGAGCGGGATACGCCTCCAGCACGAGCTCGGAGGCTTCCGGCTCGGCATAGGTCCGGCCACGCCGGTCGACCGAGCGCGCCGCGTGGAACCCGAGGACCGCGCGTCGCGTCACGCAGATGCGCTCGCTCGGCACCAGGCTCAGGACCAGCGTGCAGGCCGACAGGCACGGCCCGTCGATCACCACGCGTTCGCCGGAACTGCGCACCGCCTCGAACAGGTCGAGAAACTCGCCGACCCGTCCGCCTGGACTTGAGAGGATGCGGACATCGGCGCGCGCCAATAGCGAGGCGATTACCCATAGCGCGACCGCGAGGAAGAGGGTCAGGATGATCCGCGTGACACTCAATCTGGTCTCACCCGTTCCGGCGCGCGCCGCGCAGCGTCGGCAATCCGATGCCGGCGGCATCGAAACCGCCATCGACCGCCAGGATTTGCCCGGTGATGTAGCTCGATCGGTCGCAGCTCAAGAAGAAAATGGCCTCCGCCAGTTCCGCTTCAAGGCCGTAGCGGTTGAGCGGGATGGCGTCGTGATAGTCAGCACGGATTTCAGGCGTATGTACGGCCTTAGCCATCGCGGTATCGACCGGGCCGGGCGCGACGCCGTTGACGCGGATGCCGAGAGACGCGAGTTCCACCGCGAGCTGCTTGGTGAGATGGGCGAGCCCGGCCTTGCTGGTGCCGTAGGCGGAACGCAGCGTGGAAGCGCGCACCGCGGAGATCGAGGTAATGTTGACGACCGCGCCGCCGCCATGTTCGCGCATCAAGGGTGCTGCGGCCTTGGTGCAAAGAAAAGGTCCGGTGAGATTGACGGCGAGTATCCGGTTCCAGTCTTCGTCGGAAGTTTCCAGAAGCGGTGCGAACACCGCAACGCCTGCGTTGTTGACCAGCGCATCGAGCCGGCCGAAGCGCCGGCCGACCTTGTCGATGGCGTCCCTCACCGCAGCGGCGTCGGAGACGTCGCAATGGAGCGCCAGCGTTTGGTCGGGATTTGCGATCGCCGCGACCGCGCCATCCAGCAATTCGCTCTCGATATCGAGCAGCGCCACGCCCCAGCCCTCGGCGAGGAAGCGTTTCGCGGTCGCCAGTCCGATGCCGCGCGCCGCACCCGTGACCAGCGCGACCTTTTGCGGGGAGGGTGCCATATTCTATCATCCTTCGAGACTTGCCGGGTTCCGCGAGATTTCGCGGACGGCGGCCTCGTCAGCGCTAAGTCGACTGACGGTTTCAAAGCGCGTTCATGCTCAAGCCGTATCCGCCCTCGCCGATCCGCGACCCGGCGCGTTACGCCTCCGGGTCACGCTGCCGCGCGGTATCGAAACGTGCAGCGGTTCATCTTCGCGGCTGCAAACGGATGACGAAAGGAAGATTCGATGAAAGCCGTTGCTCATCAGAACGATGCCTGGGAAGCGTGGCGGCCCGGCGTGAAGACGCGCATGCTGGTCTCGGCCGTCAATGGTTCGGCGCAATTATGCATGTTCGAACAGCACGTCATGCCGGGCGTCGGCGCGCCGACCCATCGGCATCCGGTCGAGGAAGTCCTGACCGTGCGCGAAGGCGAAGCCGAGATGTGGATCGAGGACGAGCGCGTCACGGTAAGGTCCGGGCAATCGCTGATCGTGCCGGCGGGGCGCATGCACGGTTTCCGCAACAGCGGCGAGGGGACGCTGCATATCCATGCAGTATTGGCCTCGCCGATTTTTGAATCGCTTCCGGAGGGTGCCTCCGAGCCGGTGCGGCGGTGGGAGCCGAAGTAGCTCGATCAGCCGCATCGATGTCGATTTTTTGCGCCGCCTACTCAAGACGGCATTTTCATGAGGCAAAGCGAACACTGACCCGGAGTCGGCCCACATGTCCCTAACTCTGCATTTCCACCCGCTGGCGTCGTACTGTCACAAGGTGCTGATCGCACTATACGAGAACGATACGCCGTTCACGCCCCATATGGTCGATCTGTCCAACGCCAGCGAGCGCGCCGCACTTCTAAAATTGTGGCCGATCTGCAAATTTCCAGTGCTTAGCGACGATGCGCGGAAGCAGACCGTTCCGGAGTCGACCATCATCATCGAGTATCTCGACCGGCACTATCCGGGAAAAACACAATTCATCCCCGCCGAGGCCGAGCGCGCGCGAGCGGTGCGTTTGAGCGATCGCTTCTACGATCTATATGTGCATGAGCCGATGCAGAAGATCGTCGGCGATCGATTGCGCCCCGCGGACAAAAAGGATCCGTACGGCGTGGCAGAAGCCAAGGCGCGGTTGGCTGTGGCCTACGATATGATCGAGGTGGAGATGACAACGCGGCCCTTTGCGAGCGGTGATGCCTTCAGCCTTGCCGACTGCGCCGCTGCGCCGGCGTTGTTCTATGCCAATGAGGTCATGCCGTTCGGCAAAGCGCATGCCAATCTCTCGGCCTATTTCGGCCGCCTGAAGGCGCGGCCGTCCTACGCGCGCGTGCTCAGGGAAGCCGAGCCGTATCTCGCGATGTTCCCGCGATAGCTGCAAGCCGGCCGGCAATTGACCCGCCAAATAATTCCCCAAATCGTGTCGGTGCCGCAAAACGCCGTTCGTCATATCAGGGAGCGCCGGTTGGCGGTTCGAACGAGAAATGGAATCAAACGGAGAGTGACGATGCGCTTCATGATGCTGATGATCCCGAGGGGCTACGAGACGGCGGCGCCGGGAACCGTGCCGCCGGCCGATGCGGTAGCGGCGATGATGAAATACAATGAGGCGCTGAAAGAGGCCGGCGTCCTGATCACGCTCGACGGACTGCACCCGCCGTCGATGGGCGCGCGGGTCTCCTTTCCCGGCGGCAAGCCGGTCGTCACGGACGGCCCCTTCACCGAGGCCAAGGAGGTAATCGGCGGCTACTGGATGATCGAGGTAGGCTCGCGGGATGAGGCGATCGCCTGGGCCAAGAAGTGTCCTGCCTCCAACAACGAGGTCATCGAGATTCGCCAGGTCCAGGAGATGGCGGATTTTCCCGCCGACGTTCAGGAAGCCGCGAGCGGATTCGCCGAACTGCAGAGCAAATCCGCCTCGCGTTAATGTTCGCGAACGCTCCCATCGCGATGCCAAAGCGCGATCGCGCTTTGGTTCATGATTTGCCCATGATCGCTTCGGAAAACCGGTTCCCGTCCCGCGACAAGTGCGGGACAGGTTTTTCCGGATCATGCTCTAGTGACGTTTGCGCCAAGCTCATGTAAAAGCCCTTCACATGAGCTGGCGCAAGGAAGACCGCCGCGCCGAGCGCGGCTATCATCACGGTAATCTGAAGGAGGCGCTGCTGCAGGCGGCGCTCGACCTGATCGCGCAAAAGGGCGCGGCTGGCTTCACCTTCGCCGATGCCGCGCGCATGGCCGGCGTCAGCCCCGCCGCGCCTTACCGGCATTTTCGCGACCGTGACGAGTTGCTTTCCTCGATCGCCCAGCGCGGCTTCGAACAGTTCGAGGCGATCTTGACCAGCGCCTGGGACGATGGACGTCCCGACACCGTCACCGCGTTCGAACGCGTCGGCAAGGCCTATCTCGCGTTCGCTCGCAACGAGCCTGCGTTCTATTCGGCGATGTTCGAATCAGGCCTGCCGGTCGACGCCAATCCAACGCTGATGGCCGCAAGCGAACGCGCTTTCGGCATCATCCGCGCCGCCGCCGAGCGTCTCGCGGCGTTGGCGCCGCCTGGCATGCCGCGCCCGCCGGCGCTGATGATGGCGCTGCATATCTGGTCGATGTCGCATGGCGTGGCCTCACTGTTCGCACGCGGCGACGCGGCCCGCCGCAAGCTGCCGATGTCGCCCGAGGAATTGCTGGAGGCCGAAGTGCTGATCTATCTGCGCGGGCTTGGCTTCACGACCGACCGCAAGGCCGAGGCAAGCGCCCCGGCGGACGAAAAGCCTGCTGGTCCTTGGGGCAAGCCGAAATAAAATTCCAAAAATAATTCTACGGGCGCTGCCCGCGCCCGGCTTGACAAAAATCCGGGATGGGTTACGTATGTAAATGTTATTTACATTCACAACGGCGTGATGCCGTCATGGAGAGGGAAATGGCCTACACCGCAGATGTCAATCGATGGCGCGGACCCGTGGAAGAGCCCCCCTATCGCCCGCATATGCTCGATAGCCCCTGGCATCCCGGCTGGATCGCCGTGACCATCTTAGGCTTCCTCATCTGGTGGCCGATCGGACTTGCCCTTCTCTTTTTCACACTCGGGAGCAGAAAAATGTCGTGCTGGAGCAATCAGGATCGCTGGCAGAACAAGATGGAACGGATGCAGTCGAAGATGGAGCGGATGCGCAACCATATGGAACGGCGCGGCTTCGGTTTCGGCGGCTTCGGCCCGTCGTCGTCCAGCGGCAACCGCGCCTTCGACGAATACCGCATGGAAACCCTGCGGCGTCTGGAGGAGGAACAGCAGGAATTCCGCGATTTTCTCAGCCGCCTGCGTCACGCCAAGGACAAGGAAGAGTTCGACGCCTTCATGGCCCAGCACAAGCAGCGCCCGACGCCGCCGAGCGACCAGCCGCCGCAGAACTGAACTGCGACAATAAGCGTCAAGCCTCAGGCGTAATGCCCCCATAAAACCTGATGGCCCCGAGCCGCCCGTTTGCGAGGATCGCAGACGGGCGGTTTGCTTTTTTCCCGGCCATTCCCGGACAACACCGGGGTCTCGGGCGAGGGTTAAAGGCTTGGCATGCCTGCATTTTGCCCAGCCTAATTGTTCTTTGGTAACGGGTTCTTAACCGTGGTTAGCGTTTGGTTAGAGGGTTAAAGTCGCGCGAACAGCCCTCGTTTTGACATGTTGGCAGGGGATTTAGGCCGAAGGCTTCGGCGGGCCTCCCATGCGACCAAACAAGGCTCTGTTGCGCAGGCGCTTACTGCCGCGCCCAGCCGCGCGGCACCCGGCAGCTTTTGCTACCGGACAGAGAATTGGGACACCCGCGTTGAGAGGATACCACTCATGAATCCGGCCGACGTCGCACAGTCAGCCCTGCCTGTGGCAGTATCCGCCGACGTATCCCTGATCGCGCTGTTCCTGCAGGCTGCCTTGATCGTGAAGGGGGTCATGCTGGGACTGTTGGCCTGTTCAGTCTGGGTCTGGGCGATCGCGATCGACAAAATGTTCCTGTATTCGCGCACCCGCCGTTCCATGGACCGCTTCGAACAGGCGTTCTGGTCGGGGGAATCGATCGAGGAACTTTACCGCGCGCTGTCGGCGAAACCGACGCAATCGATGGCGGCCTGCTTCGTCGCCGCGATGCGCGAGTGGAAACGTTCGTTCGAGAGCCACGCGCGTTCCTTCGCCGGCCTGCAGATGCGGATCGAGAAGGTCATGAACGTCTCGATCGCGCGCGAAATCGAGCGGCTGGAACGGCGGCTTCTGGTGCTGGCGACGGTCGGTTCGGCTGGCCCCTTCGTCGGCCTGTTTGGAACCGTGTGGGGCATCATGACGAGCTTTCAGTCGATCGCCGCTTCGAAAAACACCTCGCTGGCGGTGGTCGCTCCCGGCATCGCGGAGGCGCTGTTTGCCACCGCCATGGGCCTGATCGCCGCAATTCCGGCCACGATCTTCTACAATAAATTCGCATCCGAGGTGAACCGGCAGGCCCAGCGGCTGGAGGGGTTCGCGGATGAATTTTCGGCCATCCTGTCGCGCCAGATCGACGAGCGAGCGTGAGGGGCTTTATGTTGTATTATGCTGTATATTGTGAGCGCAGCGTGAGCACCAGAACATGGCGATGAATATGGCGGGTTCGTCCGGCGGCTCGGGCCGCCGCGGCCGACGCAAGGCGGTGATGGCGGAGATCAACGTCACGCCGATGGTCGACGTCATGCTGGTGCTCTTGATCATCTTCATGGTTTCGGCGCCGCTTTTGACCGTGGGCGTACCGCTCGACCTGCCGCAGACCCAGGCCAAGAGTCTGGATCAGGACAAGAATCCGCTGACGCTTTCGGTCAATCTGAAGGGCGAGGTATTTCTCAACGACACCGAGGTCGCGCTGGACGACCTGGTGCCGAAGCTGAAGGCGATCACGGATGCGCGAGCCGGGCTCGATGAGCGCATCTTCGTTCGCGGCGACAAAAAGGTCGATTATGGTACGGTGATGAAGGTGATGGGACGGCTTTCGGCCGCCGGCTTCCGCCGCGTGGCGCTGGTGACGGAAGTGGATCAGGGGTAGTTTTCGAAGGTGAAAGTCGACAAGACCCTCGTTGCTTCGATCGCGCTCCACGTCCTCGTGCTCGGGTGGGCGATGATCTCGTTTTCGGCGCGCTCGTATCGAGGCGCCGCCGGAATCGCTTGCCGTCGACGTCATCTCCGCCGACCAGCTCTCGAAAATTACCGCCGGCATCAAGAACGGTGACAAGGACAAGCCGAAGCCGCTGGTCGAAAAGGTCGCCGACGCCAAGCCGGTCGACGAGGCCATAGGCAAGATCACCGAAAAGCAGGAAATCGTGACCTCGCTCGGCGCCCAGCCGCCGCCGCAGCCGGTGGAAAAGCCGGTCGAGAAAAAGCCGGACCCGCCGAAGCCGGTCACCGAGAACAAGCCGAAGGAAGAGCCGAAGCCGATCGAGAAGCAGCCGGATCCTCCCAAGGTCGATCCGATCGCGGAGGCCCTGAAATCGGAAGAGAGCAAGAAGCCGAAGCCGAAACAGGAAGCCAAGGCCGCGCCGCCGCAGCCGCCGAAGCCGAAGCAGGAACGCGTGTTCGACCAGACCAGGATCGCGGCGCTGCTCGACAAGCGCGACCCGACCCACCAGTCCATCACCGGCGCGACGCTGAACGCGTCCGCTTCGCTCGGGTCCTCGCGCGGCACCGCAGCGACCTTGTCGCAGTCCGAATTGGCCGCGATGCGGGCGCGGCTCCATGAACTGTGGAACGTGCCGCCGGGAATTCGAAAATCCGGAGGAGCTAAACGTCACTGTGCGCATCTGGCTGAACCGGGATCGCCGTCTCGCCGCCCCACCTCAGGTGGTCTCAAGTGGAAGCTCGCCGCGCGCCCAGGCTGCGGCCGATGCGGCCGTTCGCGCCCTTCTGCAGGGCCAGCCCTATACGATGCTGCGAGACGAGACCTTTGATCAATGGAAATTCATGGACATCGATTTTGGTCCCGAAATGTCTCGCGGGTGATGAAGATGGAAGTGAGCCAGTAAATGTCCGATAAGTTGTCTTCGTTTCCTGCGCTGTCGCCGAGTAGGCGCGGCGTTCTGATCGGCGGCGCAGGTGCAGCCGCGGGGCTATTGCTGCCGTCGCTCGTCGGTGCCCAGACGAAATTGCAGGTGCCCGAGGGTAATTTCACGCCGACCCCGATCGCGATCCCGAATTTCGTCGCCGGCACGCCGTCGGACGGTCAGGTTGGCGCTGACATCGCCGGCGTGATCACCAACAACCTCAAGCGCAGCGGGTATTTCGCGCCGATCGATCCGGCCGCCTTCATCGAGCACATCACCAATATCGATGTCGCGCCGCAATTTCAGAATTGGAAGGCCATCAATGCGCAGGACCTGGTCACCGGCCGCGTGACGCGGCAGGGCGACGGCCAGTTGAAGGCGGAGTTCCGGCTTTGGGACGTTCTCTCCGGCCAGCAGCTCACAGGCCAGCAATATGTCACCGCGCCCGAATACTGGCGGCGCATCGCGCACATCATCTCGGACCAGATCTATGAGCGTATGACCGGGTACAAGGGCTATTTCGACAGCCGCGTCGTGTTCATCGACGAGAGCGGGCCGGCGGAACGGCGCGTCAAGCGCTTGGCGATCATGGATCAGGACGGCGCCAACGTGCACTACCTGACCAAGGGCGCCGATCTCGTGATCACGCCGCGCTTCTCGCCGTCGACTCAGGAAATCACCTATATGGAGTACGGACAGGGCGATCCGCGCGTCTATCTCTACAACATCGAGACCGGGCAGCGCGAGGTTGTCGGCAATTTCCCCGGGATGTCGTTCTCGCCACGCTTCTCGCCGGACGGCCAGCGCATCATCATGAGCCTGCAGGAGGGCGGCAATTCCAACCTGTTCGTGATGGACCTGCGTTCGAAATCGACGACCCGTCTCACCGATACGCCCGCGATCGATACCTCGCCGTCTTATTCACCCGACGGCAGCCAAATCTGTTTCGAATCCGATCGCGGCGGCAGGCCGCAGATTTATGTGATGCCGGCAGCCGGCGGAGCCGCGCAGCGCATTTCCTTCAGCAAGGACGACCCCAATGCCAGCTACTCGACGCCGGTCTGGTCGCCGACCGGCAACTATATTGCCTTCACCAGGCAAGGCGGCGGACAGTTTTCGATCGGCCTCATCAAGCCGGACGGGTCAGGTGATGAGCGGATCCTGACTTCCGGCTTCCACAATGAAGGGCCGACCTTTGCGCCCAACGGCCAGGTCCTGATGTTCTTCCGCGATCCCGGCGGCACCAGCGGCCCCTCGCTGTTCTCCATCGATGTCTCCGGGCGCAACGAGCAGAAGGTGCCGACGCCGGGATACGCGTCCGACCCGGCGTGGTCGCCGCTGCTCTCCTAGAGATATTGATCCGATTAAATCGGATCGTGATCTCGTCTCTGTGTCTTGAGCACGATCTTCCGGAAACCCGGTTCCGGCCACGCGATCCAGGTGCGGGGCAGGCGTTTTCCGGTTCCATGCTCTTGTCGTTATTCCCAGACGATCGGCAGGCTCACCGGCTTGCGCTCGGCAATGCTTGCCTAGCCTGCTGATTTAGCCGGCAGATTTTCAACACTCGAAACCGAAAACAACGTTCCGGTAACGATGTTCCCTCAGAAAGACTTCATCTGCCGACGGTAAAACTACGCACCCGAACAGGACGCGTACCGGTAAATGCAACTCGCCAGCCAAAGCAGAGAGATTGATCAGAAAGTGTCACCGTCGATCTACGCGGCGCTGATCAATTCGCTGTTTCGAAATCCTGCTCCACTGTACGCCGGCGCAATCCTGGTTGCCATTGCTGCCGCAATGACGGCGGCGAAGACCGGAGAAGTGCTGCTCTGGCCATGCGTCGCGCTTCTGATTGCGACCGGTGTTGGGCGCGCGGTCGACATGCAGTGGTACAAGACACGCAGATCGGCTCTGACCGCCAAGGAGGCTGAACGCTGGGAGGTACGCTACCAGATCGGCGCGATGGCCTATGCCGTAGCTCTTGGAGTATGGTGCTCGGTCGCTTTGCTGGCCAGTGATGATGCCGTGGCTCACATGATTTGCCTCTCCGTCACCACCGGCTATGTGGCGGCGGGCGCAGGCCGGACCTATGGAAGGCCCTGGATCTTTCACGTGCAGATCGCTCTCGCCTGTGGACCGACTTCGATCGCGTTGGCGCTCCGCGGCACGCCGTACTACATCGGGATGTCGGTCGTCTGCGCGGTATTCTTTCTGGCACTGAAGCAGATATCGACCAATCTCCACAGGATTTTCGTTCAGGCACTCGTGGCGCGCGAACGTGAGGCGGCGCTGGCCAATCAGTTCGACACCGCGCTCAACAACATGCCGCACGGATTGTGCATGTTCCGTGCCGACGGACGCCTTGCCGTGATGAACTATCGGTTCAGCGACATGATGGAACTGTCCGACGATCTGGTGCGTCGCGGCGCCACCGCAGCCGACATCGTCAAAGCCTGCGTGGTCGCCGGATCGATCTCGGCCGCGAGCGGAAAGATCATTGTCTCGGAGATTGAGAATTCGCATGCCGGCGATATCGTGACCACCGATCCGGACGCGCTCCGCGGCCGGTCGCTGTCATGGACGTTTCAGCCGATGGGCGGCGGCGGCGCGGTGGTGCTGCTCGAGGATATCACCGAGCGCCGCAACGCCGAGGCGCGGATCAGCCATCTGGCGCGCTTTGACGAATTGACCGCGCTGCCGAACCGGGTCAATTTCCGCGACGAGATCGAACGACTTTTGAAGATTCCGCACGAGGCCGGCCGGCTGTCGGCACTGCTGTTCGTCGACCTCGACCAGTTCAAGCAGGTCAACGACACGCTGGGCCATCCCTGCGGCGACCAGTTGTTGTGCGCGGTCGCCGACCGCCTGCGCGCGATGCTGCGGCCGGAGGATTTTGTGGCGCGCTTCGGCGGCGACGAATTCGTGGTGTTCCAGCAGCAGATCCGCTCCAACGAGGACGCCGCGATCCTGGCGCGGCGGATCGTCGATCACTTGAGCGAGTGCTACAAGATCGACAATCATCTGGTCGAGATTGGCGCCAGTGTCGGGATTGCGATGACGTCGCCTGGCATCAGCGCCGACACGCTGCTGAAGAACGCCGACATGGCGCTTTATCGCGCCAAGGCGGATGGCCGCGGCACCTTCTGCTTCTTCCATGAGGAATTGGCGCAGACCGTCGAGGCGCGCCGGATTCTGGAGCTCGACCTGCGCAAGGCGCTGGTCAATGAAGAATTCGAGCTGTTCTTCCAGCCGCTGGTCAACCTCAAGTCGGGCAAGATCGCCACTTGCGAGGCGCTGTTGCGCTGGAATCACCCGGTGCGCGGCACGGTGTCGCCGATCGATATCATTCCGGTTGCCGAGGACATGGGCCTGATCGTGGATCTCGGCCGCTGGATCCTGCGCAAGGCCTGCATGGAATGCATGAAGTGGCCGGAAGCCGTCAGCGTCGCGGTCAATTTCTCGCCGCAACAATTCCACCAGCGTGACGTGCTGAGCGAGGTGCGATACGCGCTCGAGGTCTCGGGTCTGCCGGCAGACCGGCTCGAAATCGAGATCACCGAATTGTCCTTGCTGCGTAACACCCAATTAACCCACGACGTGCTGGCGCAGTTGCGCACCATCGGCGTGCGCATCTCGCTGGACGATTTCGGTACCGGCTATTCGAGCCTGAGCTATCTGCATAATTTCCCGCTGCAGAAAGTGAAGATCGATCGCTCCTTCCTGGAAGGCATCGACAACGACCGTCCGTTGACGCTGTTGCGCGGCGTGGCACGGCTTTCCGCCGATCTCGGCATGTCGGTTGTGGTCGAGGGTATCGAGACTAACGAGCAACTGGAGCTGATTTCGGTCGACGGCACGGTGACCGAGGCGCAGGGCTATTTGTTCAGCCGTCCGGTGCCGGCGGTGCGGGTGCGGCAGCTCCTGAACGCTTCCCACGGCCGGCGGTTGCCGGACGAAGTGGTCGTAGCGTTGCCGTCGCGCTCGATCGCCTGATATTTTCTTTGTTCTCGCACGGGTTGTATCTCTGTAACTTTCGTTCAATTTGAATTCACGCTGGTTAACCCTGTTGGCTCGAAGTCTTTGCATCTTCGTTAATGAGGTGTTACTTTTTGCGTTACATTCTAGGGTTGCTTGGAAGTTCCTAAGGAGTATCGAATGAAGTCGGCGGCCGAACCAGCCACGGAGGCTGCTGCTCCCGCAAAAGTCTGGGATCCCGTCGACCAAGTCGATTACCGCTTAGCCGAAACTCCGGAGGAGAAGGAAGAAATCTACCGGCTGCGCTACCGAGCCTATCTACGTGAGGGTGCGATCCGCCCATCGGCCGTCCGGGCGCGTGAGCGACCAATATGACGACGCCCCCAACACTTGGACATTTGGCGTCTATCTCCAGGGCGAACTTTACAGCTCAATTCGCGTGAGCGTGCTCACCTCGAAGTGGCGGATGTCGCCGTCGGTCGAGCTGTTCGGCGATCTGCTGCACCCGAAGCTGGATCAAGGCCTCGTCTTCATCGATTCGACCCGCTTCGTCGCCGATCCCGAGCAAGGCAAGAAACTTCATCGAACTGCCCTATGTTACTGTCAGGCTGGGTTCGATGGCCGGGGTCCATTTCAATGCCGACTATGGGCTGGCCATCATTCGTCCGGAGCATCAGGCATTTTATCGCAGGGTGTTCCTGCATGAAACCTGGAGCGAGCCGCGGTTATATCCAGGCCTGGTCAAGCCGGTCGGACTGATGGCTGCGCATCTGCCGACGGTGCGCGAGAGGGTATTGGTCCGTTATCCCTTCCTGCGATCGAGCGCCTTCGAACGCCGCATGCTGTTCGAACGCCGGAATGAGCGTCGATCCGTCGGAAACCCACGCACCGAAGTTAGAGCGCGCTTCGGTCGTTCCGCAATCCTGAACAAGCCGAGCCTTGGCGCCACGAGTTCCAGCCGCGGTTCCAGCCTCGAGCGTGCCACACCTTGGGCCGGGGCACTGCTCGCGGCTTGATATGTGCTTGTGAATAAGCTGAAATTTGCCCAAAAAACCAGCCGTTCCGCCGCGCAACGCGGCTTGCTTTCACCCTCACGCCACATTTACAACCCATTAACCATCGCGGTTGCTTTTCGCCGCTTGGGGGCATTTGATTGGCTTTGGCAACACCCCATCAAGGTTGACGGAACGTTCGCTTAACCAACCGCCTGTAGACCGGTTAGCAGTCGAAGAGCGTGAGCGTGGAGGCTCCGGAATGAAATATCAAATGCGCATCCTCCAGGGATTGAAGCTGGCAGCCGTACTGGCGGTCGCGCTGTCAATGGGTGCTTGTGCCAACAAGAACCTTGGCGCCGACGCGATGGCGAGCGCCGCGACCCCGGGAAGCCAGCAGGATTTCGTGGTCAATGTCGGTGACCGCGTGTTTTTCGAGAGCGACCAGACCGATCTGACCCCGCAGGCGATCGCCACCCTGGAGAAGCAGGTGCAGTGGCTGCAGTCCTATCCGCGCTACACCTTCACCATCGAAGGTCACGCGGACGAGCGCGGCACCCGTGAGTACAACATCGCACTCGGCGCGCGCCGCGCCCAGTCGGTCCGCACCTTCATGGCCTCGCGTGGCATCGATCCAAGCCGGATGCGTACCATCTCCTACGGCAAGGAGCGCCCGGTCGCGGTCTGCAACGACATCTCGTGCTGGTCGCAGAACCGCCGCGCCGTCACGGTGCTGAACGCGAGCTCGTAAGGCCGCCGACAAGGATCGAAAGTTTGAAGCCGGCGCCTTTGGGCGCCGGCTTCGTCGTGGCGAGCGTTCTACCGCGCTCGATGAAGTGGCTGATAACGGCGATGGTCCGCTCAGGAGTATCGGAGTATTGGTGACCGCCTGCAGTTCGCAAACCGTTCGAACTGCACCGAAATGCCGGGCAGCGGCGAATGGGATCGTCCTCCCCATGAGCACGCGAGCGGGACATTGGGTGCATGCCCAAGCCACTTGCTTGTTTCGGAGGCGACACTAAACCATATCGCGTAAAATCGGTGCCGGATTCAGATCATCAGTCACAATTCTGGCGCACTCCCCCTCTCAATGTGCGGTGCTTTTTGATGTCGGGCCGACCTCCTCGTCAGGGCAAAATGTCATCAAGATTTCAATATCTTACTCGCGCCGCGGCGGTCGTCGCGCTGATCGCTCTGTCTTCGCAGGCGTTGGCGCAATCGGATGACTCGGATCCGGAGCTGCGCATCCAGAAGCTGGAAGAGCAGCTTCGTCAGCTCACCGGCCAGAACGAGGAGCTGCAATATCGCAACCGTCAGCTTGAGGATCGGCTGAGGCAGTTGCAGGGCGGCGTGCAGCCCGCGCCCGGTGCGCCCCCGGTCGCCCAGCCGAGCGTCGCCGCGGCACCGCCGGTGCAGCTTGAGCCCGCCTATCGCCAGCCGCAGCCCCAGGGCGGCTATGTCCAGCCCCAGGGCGGCTATGTCCAGCCACCGGGCGGCTATGTCCAGCCCCAGGGCGGTTATGTCCAACCCCAGGGCGGCTACGTCCAGCCGCAGATCGCTGCATCCCCGCCGATCGTGCAGGAGGCGCCGCCTGTGCAAGGCCAGCGCCGCGGCGATGCCTTCGATCCCAATCGGAACCCGAATGCGCCGGGCGCCCCGCAAGCGCTAGGCGGCGGCCAGCTTCCGATGGAAGCGCCGGTCGGTGCCCCCGGTGGGCGCGCGCCGGGCGAGCCGCTCAATCTCGCCAACACCGGCCGGTATCCGCAAGGTGGCCCGCCGCCTTCGCCGCCGGACAATCCGGGCGGCAGCGGGCTCGCCACCCTGCCGCCGTCGAACACGCCGCGGGACGAATACGATCTCGGCATCGGCTACATGCAGCGCAAGGACTATGCGCTGGCCGAACAGACCATGCGCAACTTCGCGCAGAAATACCCGACCGATCCGCTGGTCGGCGATTCGCAATATTGGCTCGGCGAGAGCTTCTTCCAGCGCCAGCAATATCGCGACGCCGCGGAAACGTTTCTCGCCGTGACCAGCAAATACGATAAATCTGCGAAGGCTCCCGATGCCCTGCTGCGGCTCGGGCAATCGCTCGCCGCGCTGAAAGAAAAGGAAGCCGCCTGCGCCGCCTTCGGCGAGGTGGGACGGAAATATCCACGAGCCTCCACCGGCGTCAAGAAGGCGGTGGATAGCGAGCAGAAGCGGGTGAAGTGCTGAACCCGTTCTGACACGGCCGTCATTGGCCCCCGCTAAGATTTTGGGCCCCGGCTAAGATTTTGGATGCGCTTTTTTCACGCCAACCTGCACGCCGTTGAGCGTCTAGTGTGGGACAGGCGTCCCGTGAAAGCGCTATGGTCGGCAGCGCCACGTCAAGTTCCATCTCCAGCGCCATGTCAGACGACGACCATTCGCCGATCTCTGTCAACGACGCCAAACGCCTGTTCGCGGATTGGAAGCGTGCACCCGCGCTCGTGCTCGCGGTTTCCGGCGGCCCGGACTCGGTCGCGATGATGTGGCTGATGGCGCGTTGGCGGCGCGCGCTTTCGCGCGGCCCGCGTCTCCTCGCCGTGACCGTCGATCATGGCCTCAGGCATGAGGCCGCACGCGAGGCGCGCGACGTCAAGCGTCTGGCGCAAAGCCTCGAGCTCGAACATCGCACCATGCGCTGGAAGGGCGATAAGCCGAAGACCGGCGTGCCGGCCGCAGCCAGGGATGTGCGATATCGCCTGCTGGCGCAGGCCGCGCGCAGTGCCGGCGCCACGCATATCCTGACCGCTCATACCCGCGACGACCAGGCCGAGACGCTATTGATGCGGCTGTTGCGCGGCAGCGGCATTGCGGGCCTCGCGGCGATGGCGCGCCAGAGCGAGCGCGAAGGCGTGATGCTCGCGCGTCCGCTCCTGAGCGTTTCCAAATCGCAGCTTCTCGCGACGCTGTACAAGGCCAAGATCGCCTTCGCCGACGACCCGACCAACCGCGATACCGCCTTCACGCGGCCGCGGCTGCGTGCGCTGCTGCCACAGCTTGCAGCCGAGGGCGGCGACGCCCACAGTCTGGCGCGGCTGGCCGCGCGATTGGCCCGGGCCAATGCCGCGATCGAGGTGCTCGTCGACGGAGCCCAGCGCTACCTGGCGTTGACCGGTCTGGGCACGTCGCATCACCCGCATGGGATGACCTTCGATGCCGAGGCATTCGCTCGCCTGCCGGAGGAGATCAGGCTTCGGCTCTTGATGCGCGCGATCAACCGGTTCGGACATGAGGGCCCGGCGGAACTCGGCAAGGTCGAGGCGCTGCTTGCGGCCCTGGACCGTAGTTTTGCGGAAGGCGCCAGGCCAAAGCTCGCGCAAGCGAGGCTGAAACAGACGTTGGCCGGTGCGCTGGTTAATCTCGCCGGAGGACGGATTCGGATCGAGCCGGCGCCGGCTCGGCGGCGCAAGGCGGGCTGACAAGGCGGGTCGAAACGACAAGCCGGCACCGCCGAGCCTGTCACAATCCCGCCATGACGTCTTAACCACTTGCCGCATCAAACCACTTGCCGCATCAAACGCCATTTTTTTGGACGGGAATCGCACTAAAATGGGTTAAATAGTCTCGCATAGTTCCCTTGGCAGCGAGGCGGGCGGTACCTAGATTGTGCAATGGTCGACCGGGGGATTTCCTCGTGGCTATCTGGGATACGTCCGAAGGACTTAAGGCCGCGATCCGCGCGACCACGAAGGAAAATCGATGAACGCCAATCTGCGCAATTTCGCCCTCTGGGTCATCATCGTCCTGTTGCTTTTGGCGTTGTTCACGCTGTTCCAGAATCCCGGTCAACGCGCCTCTTCCCAGGACATCTCGTTCTCGCAATTGCTGAGCGAGGTCGACCAGGGCCATGTGCGCGACGTCGTGATCCAGGGGCCGGAGATTCACGGCACCTTCACCAACGGCTCCTCCTTCCAGACCTACGCGCCGAACGATCCGACGCTGGTGACGCGCCTCTATAACGGTAAAGTGCAGATTACCGCCAAGCCGCCGGGCGACAACGTGCCGTGGTTCGTCTCGCTGCTCGTCTCGTGGCTGCCGTTCATCGCGCTGATCGGCGTCTGGATATTCCTGTCGCGGCAGATGCAGGGCGGCGCCGGCAAGGCGATGGGGTTCGGCAAGTCGCGCGCCAAGATGCTCACCGAAGCGCATGGGCGCGTGACGTTCGAAGACGTGGCCGGCGTCGACGAGGCCAAGCAGGATCTCCAGGAGATCGTCGAGTTCCTGCGCGACCCCGGAAAATTCCAGCGCCTCGGCGGGCGGATTCCGCGCGGCGTGCTCTTGGTCGGTCCTCCCGGCACCGGCAAGACGCTGATCGCGCGCGCGGTCGCCGGCGAAGCCAACGTGCCGTTCTTCACGATTTCGGGCTCCGACTTCGTCGAGATGTTCGTCGGCGTCGGTGCTTCCCGCGTCCGCGACATGTTCGAGCAGGCAAAGAAGAACGCGCCCTGCATCATCTTCATCGACGAAATCGATGCCGTCGGCCGCCATCGCGGCGCAGGTCTCGGCGGCGGCAACGACGAGCGCGAACAGACGCTCAACCAGTTGCTGGTCGAGATGGACGGCTTTGAAGCCAACGAAGGCGTGATTCTCATTGCGGCGACCAACCGGCCCGACGTGCTCGATCCGGCGCTGCTGCGTCCCGGCCGTTTCGACCGCCAGGTGGTGGTGCCGAACCCGGACGTCGTCGGCCGTGAGCAGATCCTGAAGGTTCACGTCCGCAAGGTTCCGCTGGCGCCGGATATCAACCTCAAGACCATCGCCCGCGGCACGCCCGGCTTCTCCGGCGCCGACCTGATGAATCTCGTCAACGAGGCCGCGCTCACCGCGGCGCGGCGCAACAAGCGCATGGTGACGCAGGCCGAGTTCGAAGAGGCCAAGGACAAGGTGATGATGGGCGCCGAGCGCAAGTCGCTCGTCATGACCGAAGAAGAGAAGATGCTGACCGCCTATCACGAGGGCGGCCACGCCATCGTCGGCCTCAACGTCGTCGCTACCGATCCGATCCACAAGGCCACCATCATCCCGCGCGGCCGCGCGCTCGGCATGGTGATGCAGCTGCCCGAGCGCGACAAGCTGTCGATGTCGCTGGAGCAGATGACCTCGCGGCTCGCTATCATGATGGGCGGCCGTGTCGCCGAAGAACTGATTTTTGGTCGCGAGAAGGTCACGTCCGGCGCGGCCTCCGATATCGAGCAGGCCACGAGGCTGGCGCGCATGATGGTGACGCGTTGGGGCCTGTCAGAAGAACTGGGCACCGTGTCCTATGGCGAAAACCAGGACGAGGTGTTTCTGGGCATGTCGGTCTCCCGCACGCAGAACGCGTCGGAGGCGACCGTTCAGAAGATCGATTCCGAGATCAGGCGGCTGGTCGAGGAGGGCTATAACGAGGCGACGAAGATCCTTACCGAGAAGCGCGCCGATCTCGAGGCGCTCGCCAAGGGTCTGCTCGAATTTGAAACCCTGAGCGGCGACGAAATCACCGATCTTCTGAAGGGCAAGAAGCCGAACCGCGAGTTGGTGTTGGAGCCGACCGCGCCGCGCACCTCCGCGGTGCCGCCGGCCGGCAAACCGCGTCCGCGTCCCGATCCCGACGCTGGCCTGGAGCCGCAGCCGCAGGCTTAAATCCCTTTCGCGACATGGCCGGCTATTCCGGCAAAGCGGTTGTGCAAAAGCTCGGCGTCAAGCCGGGCTTTCGCATTTTTGCGGCAGGCCTGCGCGTCGCCTATAGCGATGTTGTCGGCAAACTGCCCGCCGACGTGACAATCGTCTCCCGCCTGAAAGCGAAGGTGCCGCTCGACATGGTGCATCTGTTCGCCACCGATGCGGCCGGCCTTGCGGAAAAGCTCCGCAGCTACCGTGAGGCGATTGCGCCCGACGGCATGATCTGGGTGTCGTGGCCGAAGAAGGCCTCCGGTGTCGCCACCGACTTAAGCGATGTCGTGGTGCGCGACACCGCGCTCCCGCTCGGCCTCGTCGACGTCAAGGTCTGCGCGATCGATGAGATATGGTCCGGGTTGAAATTCGTGATTCCGAAAAGCCAGCGCCTCACTCGCGCCTGATCGGCTTCACTTCGAGACGACCAACGGTATTGCCGTCGAAGACGAGCCTTGACCCACGGTAGCGACAGTCACGCGCGACGCAGGCCCATACAACGCGGGTCATCTTTGAGCGGAAGAGGCTGGTCCCCGAGCAGCGCTTTGGCAATGATTTCGCGAGCCATCACGGGGTCGAGAGCATGTTCGGCGATCAGATCCTGGCATTCGCCGGCGATGAGACCGGCATCCTGGATGATCTTGAGCTCCTTGTAGCGATCATGCCGGTGAAGACCCATGCTCGTCGCCGACAACTTCCAGAATATTGATGATGCGGAACGGCCAATCGCGCTCGTGGGCACACAGTTCGCGATGATCGGAGTGGTAGATGGTGATCAGCGCGTCGACGCCTGCGTCGCAAGCAGCCTCCAGCTCGGTTCGTTGAAGCTCCCGCTTGTAGGCTGGAAGCACTCCGAGATTGACGCTTTGCAGGCCGACCGTTGGCTGTCCCAAATCGACCAGTTCCACGCCGGGTATGGCCTGCAAGATCTCGACCGCGGCCTGCACAACGCGAGGAATGCCGCGGTGCTTGTGCAAGGCTACCCGCAATTCGACGCGTTCGCGCAAGTATCCCTTGAGCTCGTCGAGCCGGGTCCTCAGAAACGGGATGAACGGCGTCATCTCGAAGGGCCGCGGGCTGCGTTGCCGCTCGAGGGTCGGCAGTGTGGTCTCGGTGAACTGGACATAGCAGCTTGGACACCAGGAGAGAACTTGGCCCGACTTGCTGTGCGACATCTTCTCGATCGAATTCGCGCCCATGCGTCCGGACATTTCGACGTCGCCGGCGCGCAGCTGCATGACCCCGCAGCAATGACTCGGCCCGCCCATCACCTGGTAACTGATGTCCAGCGTATCCATGATATCCAGTGCGAGAAGCGCGATGTGCGGGGTTTTGAGAACGTTGCAGCCGGTATAGAAGACGAAATCCGGCGCCTCGCCCGGCGTCGATGTGGATGCGGCTCCTTGTCCCAATCGCGCCAGCGCGTCGCTTTCGAGCTGTAGCCGCGACAGCACCGTAACATCCCGGCTGGTGTCGCGGAATTTCGTCACGCCGTCGCGGCGCCGCTCGAGCGGCTCGAAATCGTTCTTCCGGATCGCGACCCGTGCCATGGCCAGCAGAAAGCGCGGATTGACGCCGTAGTCGCACGCCTCGATGCACGCACCGCTGAGCGTGCAGGACGTCGCCCAGCGGCGGGACACCTCGGGGCCGTCGCCCGTGCGCAAGATATCGATCACCCCCGCTATCACGCTGGCTGGAGACGAGCTTGTTATGTCGGCTGGTCGAGCGCTTGGACAGACTTCGACACACTTGCCGCATCTCGTGCAGGCATCAAGCATATCGCTGACGCGATCGTTCAGCGCCGCTTCGAAACTCAGTCCAGTCATGAGCTGCCGCTCCCGTGTCGCAGCGCCGGTTCCCGGAACATACGCGCAGCGGGTCAATCTGCCAATCGGTCAGACGTTTTGAAGCCGAAGCGGACGCTGTCGCGGCCGGCTACTAGAGCTGGATGACCTGCTGGTTCATGGCCGCGAAGTCGCTTTGCGCTGAGGCGTGGAAGAGCAGGAGTTGAGTAAGCGTTCGCGCAAATTTTGATTGTTTGATTTCGGTCGAGGTGCCCATGTGCGCCCCTGCCGATGTTGATAGATTGGGCTCCGCTTCCGCCTGATCTATCTTGGCCATCGCGATTGCGGCCCTGATTCCGATGCAAGACGTGGCTTTGGTGCGTATGGGCCGAACGTCCATAGGTATATCCGGAAACATTTTTCAACCTGGGTAGAATAAGCAATTTTCGTCATACCTGCCCATCTTCGCTGCGACGCCCGCGGCAATTAGGAATGGCATCCAGCCCGGCGACATGTCATGTCTTTGCGGCAATGAGATCCGGGACCGGCCGTGCGACGCGCGGCTGGCATCGAACGTTCAAAATAAAATGGGGGAGGCAACCGATGCGCTTTGCAGGCAAGGTTTGGATCGCGGTCGCGCTGCTGGCGTGGCCGCTTGCGGTGCGCGCATCCGAGATGCGCGGCATCAGCGCGACCGAAATCAAGATCGGCCAGACCATGCCCTATAGCGGTCCGGTATCGGCGTTCGGGGCGCTCGGCAAGGGCGAGGTCGGCTATTTCAAGATGCTGAACGAGCGCGGCGGCATCAACGGGCGCAAGATCAATTTGATTTCACTCGACGACAGCTACGCGCCGCCGAAAACCGTGGAGCAGACGCGGCGGCTGGTGGAGAGCGACGAGGTCGCGCTGATCTTTTCCTCGATCGGCACGGCACACAACACCGCGATCGCCAAATACCTGCAGAGCAAGAACATCCCGCAATTATTCATCGGCTCCGGCGCCTCGAAATTCTCCGACGTCGCGCAATATCCGCAGGCGACGATGGGCGTGCAGGCGCCGTTCCGCTACGAGGCGCGGCTCTATGCGCGCTATGCGCTGGCGAAAAACCCGAATGCGAAATTTGCCGTGATCTCGCAGAACGACGATTACGGGCGCGACTACCTGTTGGGCCTGAAGGACGTGCTCGGCGAAAAATACGATTCGGTCGTGACCGATGCGACCTATGAAATATCGGACCCGACCATCGATTCCCAGATCGTCAAGCTGAAGGCCTCCGGCGCCGAGGTGTTCGTGATCGCGGCGACGCCGAAATTCGCCGCCCAAGCGATCCGCAAGGCGCACGAGATCGATTGGCACCCGATGACGTTCCTGTCCAACGTCGCGGTCTGGATTTCGGCCGTGATGCAGCCCGCGGGGCTCGACGCCGGCATCGGCATCCTCTCGACCGCCTACGTCAAGGACCCCGACGATCCCGCCTGGAGGGACGATCCGGGCGTCAAGGCCTGGCGCGAGTTCATGACCAGATACGTTCCCGAAGCCGACCAGCACGACACCAACTACGTCAACGCCTACAACAGCGCGATGACGCTGGAAGCGGTGCTGAAGGCCTGCGGCGATGATCTGTCGACCGAGAATATCCTGAAACAGGCCTATTCGATTCACGACCTGGAACTGCCGATGCTGTTGCCCGGCATCAAGGTCAACACCTCACCCAGCGATCACGTCCCGGTCGATCAGATGCAGTTCATGCGCTTCAACGGCAAGACCTGGGAGCGGTTTGGGGAACTGCAGACGGGGAACTAGTCCAAACATGACAACGTTCGTTGGGATGGATGGGATTCCCGGCGGTTGGGTCGCTGTATATTTGCGGCGCGACGGAGGCCAACGCTTTGCGTACGCGAAATCGGCGACGCGATTGCTGGCCGATCCTTACGATCGCGCCATGATCGCATGCCGATCGGATTACCCCAGCGAGGATACCGGCAGTGCGACATCGAAGCTCGAGCACTCGTCGGACCACGTGTTTTTCTCGGCGCGCGGTCGGGTTTGTGGAACTTCAGAACGCTCGATGAAGCGAACCGCTACTATTGGTGCGAGGAGGGCACTGGACGCGGAGTATCGATGCAACTGTTTTGCATTCGGGAAAAATTGCGGGAGTTGAACGAGTTGCCCGCTCCACCGCGGGTGTTCGAAGCGCATCCAGAGTTAATCTTTTGGCGGCTGGCGGGTCGCGTTCTCGAAAGCAAGAATACGGCGAGGGGGTGCATGGAACGAGTAAAGATACTTGAAGAAAATGGAATTAGACGAATTCGACCTTGGCTCCGACAACGTTACGGGACAGGTATCGGTAGGGACGACCTTATCGACGCGTGCGCCTGCGCCCTCGCGGCCCGCGACAGCCGGCACAGAATCCCCGCGAACGGGAACCTTGTCGACCGGGAAATCCGGGCCGAGATTTGGTACTAGTCCGCTTCGAGCCAGGTCTTATAGCGAGCCCAAGACGGCGAAAAGCCATCTCCCGTTCCAAACCTTAAGATTTCCTCAAGCCTCTCCGGCCTATTGCTAGGAGACCTGCGGCTTCTCCAAAGGGCGCCGCGAAGAGGATTTCGCATGGCTCTAAGCCTATCCGCCCCGACGCTGACACCCGCACCGAAGGCCATTCCGCCGCTGCTGTTCAACGCCTGCTTCGTGCTGTTCGTCGTCAATTTCGTGTTTTTCCCGGCGGCGTATTTCTCGCATTTCTGGATTTCCGATGCGAACGGGCAGTACATCGCGACCGATTTCGTCAACGTCTGGGCGGCGGGCAAATTGGTGCTCGATGGCCATCCGGCGCTCGCCTATGACTGGGATATCGAGAAGCAGGTCGAACTCGCGCTCGTCAAAGAGAATTTCATCGGCTATTTCGCCTGGCACTATCCGCCGCCGTTCCTGTTCGTCGCCGCCTTCCTCGCGCAGTTCCCTTACGCGGTGGCGTTCTTCGGCTGGGTATCGGTCAGCTTCCTGCCGTATCTTGCCGTGATGCGCGCGATCATCGGCCGCTCTGTCGGCCTGATGCTCGCGGTCGGCTTTCCGCTGGTGCTCAGCAACGGCATGGTCGGACAGAACGGCTTTCTCACCGCAAGCCTGATCGGCGGCACGCTCTATCTCTTGCCGACGCGGCCGGTGCTGTCGGGCATCTGCCTCGGGCTCCTCACCTACAAGCCACAATACGGCCTGTTGTTTCCGATCGTGCTGATCGCAGCCGGACAGTGGAAGGTGTTCTTCTCCGCCGGCCTGACCGCGGTTGCAATCGCCTTTGTGTCCTGGCTCGCGTTCGGCACCGAAAGCTGGCAGGCGTTCTTCCACTGGATGCCGATGTTCTCGCAAGCTTTCCTCACCGAAGGCAAGGCCACCTGGTGGAAATTGCAGAGCCTGTTCTCGATGGTGCGCTATCTCGGCGGAAGCGAACAGCTCGCCTGGACCTTGCAGTGGATCCTGACCGCCGCGGTCGCGACCACGCTGGTTGCGATCTGGCGCAGCAACGTGCGCTACTCGCTGAAGGCCGCAGCCCTTGCCGCCGGCACGCTGCTCACCACGCCCTATCTCTTCATGTACGATATGATGGTGCTGGCGATCCCGGTCGCCTGGCTGGTCCGTATCGGGCTTGCGCGCGGCTTCCGTAGCTACGAGCTGCCGGCGCTTGCTTGCGCGTTCGCTCTGATCACGAGCTTCATGTTCCTCGGGGAGCCGACCGGACTTGCCGCTATCCTGATCGTGGGAAGCCTGATCCTGCGCCGCGCCGGCCCATGGTGGCGGCGGGCGCGGGCGCCGCTCGCGCTCGCCACTGCCCGATCGTGAACGCGCCCGGACGCATCGACGATCTTGAATCGATCAGGGGACTTGCCGCCTTGCAGATTCTGCTGCTGCGCTCCCTGGCCGCTCTCGCAGCACTAATCCAAACGAAATAAACCGCTTCGTTTTTGATCGAACACCCGAGGTCTACATTGCTGTCCATCTTTCCAAGGAGGCTATTTTGGTCAAACCGGGAGCGACGGGACAGACGCCGGTTAACAAGGTTTTATCTCGAACGAGCGTGACGCTATTTGAGCATGAGTTCTTAAGATTTGTCCGTGATCTTGCGAAGGTGTGATCGTGTCGAGGCGCGTTCCGCCTTCGGTGTCGGACTAGTTTGCCGAGCCCCCCATCGGACAATGCCATGAAGACAATTCGCAGGTTTCTTGCCGACGATACCGCAGCTATCGCAATCGATGATCGCCTGATCGCGACCGGCACCTCGAAGACATTCGGAACTTATATCTTCCTGATTTCATTCGCATGCGTGTATTACCTTTCAAACACGGAGCTGCTGCTTGGGCACTGGGATCTGGGATGGCACCTGGCCGCCGGCGACCTGATCAGGGAACGCGGCCATGTTCCTTTTCAGGATCCATGGTCATTCACCCTTGGCGACAGGCAATGGTATAATCTCTCGTGGCTTTGGGACGTGATCGCCAGCGTATTGTTTCAATATACCGGTTTTAGCGGTCTGGTATTTCTTACGATCGCCTGTGGCGCGGTCATCGTCGGATATCTTACGTCCATCTGCCTGCGCAGCGGAGCCTCGGCGATCGCAGTTTGTATCGCGGTTTTCTCCGCGTGTTTGCTCTACCCCTCTTTTGCGACGCCCCCGAACGTTTATCTCGCCGCTTCGCCAAACACTCCCACCATGTTGTTTTGCGTCATCTTCTTCGGCCAATGTTTGAAAAGGACGAGATGGTTCTTGTTGCCAGCGATCATGGTCCTTTGGGCCAATCTGCATGGCGGCTTTTTGCTTGGTTTTCTTATTGTCGGCATTTTTGGCGGCGTGGCTTTGCTCCGACGGGATTGGGCAAATCTTAAAATCTACAGCTTCGCGGGAGTTGGCTGCGTCGCTGCAATATTCATCAATCCGCTCGGCTGGCATATCTACGACGGCGTGACCGCTACGCTCGGCCACTTTGTGCAAGCGAACATCACCGAATGGCAGTCTTATTATTCGAACATAACCGCGCCGGGGAACCTGTGGCGAAGCGTTCCCGGCATCATATATATTTTGATGTTTATCGGGTTTGAACTGCGCTACCGAGGCTCCCGTCCCATTCCCCTGGAGCCACGGCTGCTGTCCTGGCTGTTCTTGTTGCTGGGATTTTATCAACTCAGATACATGTCGTTCTTTTTTCTGTTCTCGGCGGTTCCGGTAGCTCTCCACATCGATCGGCTGCTGCCGAAACAGCTGGGTGATTTTCAAATCCAGAAATCGTTGCTGGCTGCCGGCGTCGTTGGCGCGTGCGCGCTGCCGCTGATTTTCATGCGAATAGAACCGGCGCTCGGACTTCCGGAAATGCTCTCGGAGCAGGATGCGCTGTATCTTCAAACACACTTTTCGCATGCGCGGCTTCTGAACAACTGGAACGTCGGCGGACTTTTGATTTTCCGCACGCATGGCACCGTGCCTGTGTTCGTAGACGGTCGAGGAGCCACCGCTTATCCAGATGCGTTACTGCGCGATTATTTCAAACTGGCCGAATGGGAGGTCGATGAGGCCGCCTGGGACACGCGTGCTTGAGAAATACCAAATCGATACCGTGCTCTGGGTGAAGGCGCATGAAAATTTGAGGCGGTTTCTCGTGGATAAGCGAGGCTGGAAGGAGGAATACGCTGGAATGTATGAGAGCATCTACGTCAAGCCATAACGCAGCATCATGTTGTTGTGCATGCGCTCTGAGCGCCACTCATCCGCCGGCTTGCCGCACAGAGGCACATTCGTCTCCGCTCGATGGGAAGCCGTGGGCATTGCTGCGGCGGCAATGCTCGCCATCGGCATCCCATTTGCGGCATTCGCAAACCTCGTGCTGTTCCACTTTTATGTACGGGGCAGCTTCGTGCTGGACTCGGGCCTGCTTGCATCCCTGATGTGGCACAGCAATGCGGCCCTCACGCAACCGGCGAGCCTCGGCGGGGGAAGCTTCTTCGGCACGCACGTGTCGCCGCTATTCCTGCTTGCCTCGGCGCTTAGCTGGTGTCTGCCATTTTCGATGCCGCAGTTTTTCGCCGGCGTTGTCGGGTTCAGCCACGGGCTGCTGGCGCTTGCTGTGTTTTGGCTGCTGGTGGAGGGCTTAGGCCTGCGGCGCGGCGTGGGACCGTGGATCGCGGCTCTCGCCGCGCTCGGCTTTGCCTTCAGCGGGCT
The DNA here is from genome assembly GCA_963777475.1 of uncultured Alphaproteobacteria bacterium. Taxonomy (GTDB): domain Bacteria; phylum Pseudomonadota; class Alphaproteobacteria; order Rhizobiales; family Xanthobacteraceae; genus Bradyrhizobium. The sequence continues at coordinate 137,576 of CAVZQX010000020.1, read as the reverse complement.
GGCGATCGCGATTGCGCGCTACCCACATTTCGAGACGCTGATCGCGGCCTTCTTCCTGCTGTTCGCCGTGGCCGAGGTGCTTGGTCATCGACGCCTCGCCGTCGTCTTTTTCGTCCTGGGTCTGGCGACCCGCGAGGATGCCGGGTTCCACTATGTGGCCATTCTCGGCCTGCTGGTCACGCTGAATGTTGTCTATGGCGTACCATTGCGGCAGCAGCGGACGGAGTTGACCTTCGCGCTGGCGGCGCTGTTCTACGCCATCGCCGTGATGGTCGTGCAGCGTCTCGTATTCCCAGGGACGTCAGCGTTCGCGCGGGTATACCTTGGTGACCCGCCCCTCGCACATCTAACTGCCGGGCTGATCGCACACCGTTTCCTCTTCTTCCTGGTCGGCCGTCCATACATCCTGTATCCGGCGCTGGGTGCCTGTATATGGGCTCTGCGAGCGCGGAACCCCTGCATCGTCCTGGCGTTTGCTGCCGCTATCCCATGGCTGGTACTGCACCTGTTGGCGAAAAGTCCGCTCGCCGGCACGCTTGTGAGTTACTACGCTTTTCCGTTTCTTATCGCTCTGGCTTGGCCGCTCCTCGCCGTGATTCGACAGCGGCAACGGACAGGGGACCCAGGTGACCCGACTTCGGTCATCGTGGGTTTCGCTGCGCTGCTGGCGTTGAGCTTCTTCCCTGGTATCGGGACGCACGATCCCGGACAACTGCCCCTTCCTCAGGCGTTCTTTGACCCGCCATCCCGCGCACAGCAGGCTGCGACCGATCGCGCCGTGGCGGCAGTGAGCGCAGCACGACCGATGCTCGGTCGCTTGCTCGTTGACAACAGCATCGCCGCCCTCGCCCCGAATGGGTTTGCGCAAAGAGAAGTGCCGTTTCTACAGGGCAACGGAACGGCGCCCAGCGAGGCCACAATCTCCCCAGACACAGTGGTCTTCTTCACCGAGGGTTACGACGCGCGGCGGTTGCGTGCGATAGCCGACGCGGCGGGGCTCACCAAGCGTTACGCCATGCCCGGCACGCAAGTCCACCTGGCAGCACGGCAGCGGCTTGAAGACGTTCCATCGCTCGCCGACCTCGTGGCCGCCGAGCAAGGCGACGCCCAGAAATAGGCGAATCCCCTGCGACGGCTTCCGGAGGGCAGAACATCGCTTGTCTGACGGAGAACAGCGGCGGGTGTCGGAGTCGCTGGAGAACGCGGCCGGTTATGGGGTGTGGGATAGATCGATCTCGCAGGGAATCGACCCCGCGGTATGCAAATCTGCCTGAGGCGTCGCAAAAGCTTCTTGCCATCCACTCTGAATAGTTGTTCACTTCTTGATAGCGATTTGTGAACGGATCGCTCAAAACAGTGAAGACGCGTTCGGTCGTCCACAAGCGACCCGTCCGCGCAAAGGGATGAGAAGCGCGCCATGGTTTACCGGCGGACCCACCAGGTAGTGAAACGTTTAGCGGCGCGGCGCAGCGCCATTCTGGCAGCGGCGCGAGATACGGCGGCCGAGGCCGGCATGGCCGCGGTCCAGATCGCCCCGGTCGCGGTGCGCGCCAATGTCGCCGCCGGCACCGTTTATCGCTATTTCCCCTCGAAAGCGGAGTTGATCTCCGAGCTGATCGCCGAGGTTTCGCGCGACGAACTGGCCGCGATCCGCCGCGCCGCTGAAGCAGCACCCGGGCCGTCCTCGGCGCTGGCGGCGGCGGTCTCGACGGTTGCCGTGCATGTGCTGTCCCAACGCAAGCTCGCCTGGGGCATTTTGGCCGAACCTGTCGATGTCGATGTCACCGAGTCCAGGCTCGCGAGCCGCCGCGAGATCTCGGGCGAGATCGCCGGCCGAATCGACGCCGCGATCCGTGCCGGGCATCTGCCGGCGCAGGACACTGCCTTGGCCGCGACCGCGCTATTGGGCGCGCTGCACGAGGCCCTGGTCGGGCCTCTGGCGCCCGACAATCTCGACGATCCCGCCAGGATGCGCGACGCGGTCCAGACCGTGACGCTGTTGGCGCTGCGCGCCGTCGGCGTGATGGATGCCCGTGCCCGCGGGCTCGTGGTGCAGGCGGTGGTGCCGGCGAAGACGCTGGTCGGGGCATAGGGCGATCAAGCCGCGCTCACATATCCGCGTCGCCGTCGGGGCCGACGGAGGCGATGCGCACCATGTTGGTGGTGCCGGGGATGCCGAGCGGCACGCCGGCGACGATCAGCACGCGCTGGCCGGCGCGGACAAAGCCGTCACGGAAGGCGATTGAGCCGGCGCGGCTGACCATGTCGTCCTGGTCGCGCGCATCTTCGGCAACCACGCAGTGCACGCCCCACACCACCGACAACTTGCGCCCGGTGGCGATGTTCGGCGTGATCGCCACGATCGGCGGCTTCGGGCGCTCGCGCGCCACGCGGATCGCGGTCGAGCCCGAAGACGTCCAGCAGATGATCGCGGGCAGATCGAGCGTCTCGGCGATCTGCCGGGCGGCGTCCGCGATCGCGTCGCCCGCGGTTGATTCCGGCTCCGGCCGTTGTGCCGACAGTACGTCGCGATAGATCGGATCGCGCTCCACTTCCTCGCCGATGCGGTTCATGGTCGAGACCGCCTCGACCGGGAATTTGCCGGCCGCCGAATTCGGCCGACAGCATGATCGCGTCCGCGCCCTCGTAGACCGCGGTGGCGACGTCGGAGACCTCGGCGCGCGTCGGCACCGGGGCCTGGATCATCGATTCCAGCATCTGGGTGGCGATCACCACCGGCTTGCCGGCGCGCCGCGCCAACCGCGTCATTTGCTTCTGCAGGCTCGGCACCCGCTCCAGCGGCAGTTCGACGCCGAGGTCGCCGCGCGCGACCATCAAGGCGTCGGAGACTTCAATGATCTCGGGCAGCCGGTCGATCGCCTGCGGCTTTTCGATCTTCGCCATCACCGCGGCGCGGCCGCGAATGATCTTCTTGGCCTCGATCACGTCTTCGGCGCGCTGCACGAAGGACAGCGCGATCCAGTCGACGCCCGTGATCAGCGCGGCCTCGAGGTCGGCGCGGTCCTTCGGCGTCATCGCCGACATCGGCAGGTCGGTGTCGGGCAGGCTGACGCCCTTGCGGTCGGACATCCTGCCGCCGATCACGACGCGGGTGACGGCGTGATCGGGAAAGGTTTCCTCCGCGATCAGCCGCACCTTGCCGTCGTCGAGCAACAGCGCGTGCCCGGGCTTGAGCGCTGCGAGAATTTCCGGATGCGGAAGCTGCACGCGGGTGCTGTCGCCGGGCGTCTTGTCGGAATCCAGCACGAAGTTCTGGCCATTCTGGAGCTGGACTGCGCCTTCCGCGAACGCGCCTACCCGGAGCTTTGGTCCCTGCAGGTCGACCAGAATGCCGATCGGCCTGCCGTAGCTACCCTCGACGTTGCGGATGGTCGCCACCAGCTCGCGCATCTTGTCGTGCGGCGTGTGGCTCATATTGATCCGGAAGATGTCGGCGCCGGCCTCGAACAGGCGGCGGATCATCGCGCTATCCGAAGATGCCGGTCCAAGCGTGGCGAGGATCTTGATGCGACGGAGCCGCCTCATGGCTTGGATCCGGGCGCTGCGGCTGGCGGCAGGCCAGACGCGCCCGGAGGCGTCGCACCCGGCGTATTGGGCAGGCCCGGAACGTTGCCGCCGGGGCCGACCGTTCCCGGAATGCCCGGGACGCGCTGTTGCGTCGGCAGTTCGTTGGCATCGGTCAATTGCACGGTCCAGGCGCGCTGCTCGCCGGTATCGACCTCGAAAAAGCCGGTGCGGTCAAAGCCACGCGCCAGGCAGTTCTCGGTGCCCTTGATGGTGAATTCCTTGTCGCGCGAGCACATATAGGCCTGTCCCGACCACTCGCCGCCGCGGTCGTAATCGAGTGCGTAGATGTAATAATACCGGGCTATCAGAGTTCCCTTCAGCAAAGTCTCACAGCTGCGCGAGGAGACGTTCCACCAGCCCTCGGTGGTCCATCCTTCGGAATCCTTGTAGCCGAGCGCGATCCCGACCCGGCTGGCGGTATTGTTGCAGAGACGGAAGTCCGCCCGGGCGGAACCGCTCCACAGGCAGAGAACGACAAGCGCCAGCGCTGCGACGAGGCTGGCGCCGGCGGGGATGGGGTTGCGGTGAACGGAAGGTGAGGGGATCATTGCGCGAAGCTATATCAATTCCTTGATGATTTCGCGTAAGCCCAAGCCGACTGTCAACGGCCAGGACGACATCTAAGACGGCATTTTCATGCAACCGGACGTCTGGCGCCCTGTTGGACTGCCCATTTGCGGTGCGATATGGCAGATTCTATGACAAGGCCTACATCATAGTAAAATTCTGCAACGGCGGAACAAGCACATGGCAATCGACGACAAAACCAGAACGGAACTCGAAGCCGCCGCTTTCCGGCGCCTTCTCGAGCACCTGCGCGAGCGGACCGACGTCCAGAACATCGACCTGATGAACCTCGCGGGCTTTTGCCGCAACTGCCTCTCCAACTGGCTCAAGGACGCGGCCGATGAGAAGGGCGTTGGCATGACCAAGGACGAGAGCCGGGAGGCGGTCTACGGCATGCCGTACGAGGCCTGGAAGTCGAAATATCAGGGCGCCGCCAGTCCGGAGCAGATGGCCGCGCTGAAGAAGTCCCATTCCGGGCACTGATTCGCTTTCGGGCGTTCGTGCAACCAACCTTGGTGGGCACCCGAGGTTTGTGATTGAGCATGATCTCCGCGCAAACGCTACGCGTTTGTCGCGAGGGAAAACCGGTCCCTACCTGTCGGGTCGTCGCCCGAGGGCAAGCTTTTTCGGATCATGCGCCATCGATCTGCATCTCCTGTGGGTGCGCTGTGGATGAACGCGTTGTCGCCTTGACCCGGATCGCGCGAACTTCGAGTGTCATTCGCGATTGCGGTTGCGTGACAACGCCCCGCGCCGAATGCCTCAACGCCAGTTCCACTCAGGAGTAAGAGATGGCCACCTCTGCCGCCGTCAAGGAAGCGCCCGCGACATCATTTGCAAAGGACCAGCTCAAGGCCATCATCGAGCGCATCGAGCGGTTGGAAGAAGAGAAGAAGACGATCTCCGACGACATCCGCGACGTCTATGCCGAGAGCAAGGGCAACGGCTTCGACGTCAAGGCGCTGCGCACCATCGTGCGTATGCGCAAGCAGGACCCCAACGAGCGCCAGGAGGAGGAAACCATCCTGGAAACCTACATGCAGGCGCTGGGGATGCTGTGAGGGGATTGAGGTACAAACCCCCAACCGCGTCGTCCCGGCCAGGCGAACGTAAGTGAGCGCTGAGCCGGGATCCATACCGCGTGATCCGTCGCTAGGACAAGGTGGCCGACGCTCATTCCAAAAAAGTTAACGCCTGTGGTTATGGATCCTCGCGTTCGCGAGGACGACGCCGAGTTTGTGGGAAGCACTGGGGCTACGCCAAGCGCTCAGTGCAAGAGCGCGGTGCGCAGGCCGAACGAGATGGTCTCGAGCTTCGTGGTCGCCGATCCGGAGAAATGGTCGCAGTCCATGCCCATCATCGGGTCGTCCGAGAAGCTCATGGCGATCGCGGCCTGCGGCTTGACGAAGAACGCGCGCATCACGGTCAAGTCGGCATCGCCCATCATGGTCACCGACATCGAGGTGGTCGCGCTCGGCGCCAGCAGCACGATGCGCATCCAGCTGCTGTCGTTGGTCGCCGCAGCGAGCCGCGTCGACGTCGCGATCAGGCTGCCATCGCCCTGCGCTCCCTTGGTGGCCACGGTGTCGATCCCGGTGGCGGGTGCGGAATTACGCGCCAGCGAGACAGGACGGGGGCTGCGCGGGATCGGCGCTGACGCCGTGACGACATCGGCGTGGTCGACCACCGGGGCACTGGCCGGCGGCGCATAGGCCATCGCCTGATAGGCGGCGGGGACGCTGGATGTCGGCCGCGGGTCGGCGGAATCGAGCGCCTGACGGGCGCTGATCGCGGCAACCACCTGCGCCGGTGTCGCCTGCTTCGGCGTAGAGGGGTTGTCGCCCCAGAAGCCGCGGGCGCTGACGATGTCGGCCGGCGTCTGCGGTTTTGGCTCCGCCGTGTCTGCTGCGGCAGCCTGCTTCGTCTTCGGAGGCTGCACGAGCTGCACGTCGGCGGAAGCGAGCTGGAGGGCGGCGGCGACCTTCTGCTTGACGCGCGGCGCCGGCGCGGCATCGGCCGACTTGGCAGGAGCTGGCGTCACGGTCACGTAGGCGGCGGGCTTCTCATCGATGGCGGCGCTTGCGCCCTCGTCTTCGTCGTCGCTCGACTTGTCCCTGAACAGGGAGGTGAACAGGCTGGGCTTCGCCATGGTCGCGGCATCGTCGCCGTCGCCGCGGTTTTCGATATCGGCACGGGCGAGTTCATATCCCTTCAGCGGCACGCCGTCGGACGGGATATGAACGGTGCGGCCGTCCGGGAACACCTTGGCAAGTTGATCATGGGTCATCCGCGGCCAGTGGCGGATGTTGCCGGTATCGAGATGGACGAACGGCGATCCGGAGGTCGGATAGAAGCCGACGCCGCCGCGTTGCAGCCGGAGGCCGGCGAAGCGGATCTGCTCGAGCGGCACGCCAGGGATGAAGAAGTCCATGGCATGGCCGAGCATGTGCTGGCTGAAGCGGGCTACGCCCTTGGAGCGGCGGTGCAGCATGGCGTTGGTGGCGGGGGAGCGGTAGGCGGAGACGATCTGGATCGGCTGCTTGCCGTCGACGTCGCGATAGACTTCCCAGAGGATATCGAACAGGTGTCGGTCCATCACGATCTGGTCCTGGGTGCGCCAGTCGCGGAGATAGTGATTGAGCTGCTTCAAGCGCCTCTTCGTCATAGCGCCCGTCGCGCTTGAAGGTGACGGTGAGGTCTTCGTCGGAATGGGTGTGATGGAACGACAGGGTGCGGGTTTCGTTCAGCGCGCTCGCATCGTGGACTGATCCGGCTCCCCATAACAGCAACAGGGATACAAGAGCGAGCCGGTAGCCGGCCCGCGGCATAGACAGCGAGTTGAATTGGCGCGCTAAACCAGCCAGCACTTGAAGCCCACCCAGTCGACGAGCGATCAATGGACCCTTTCGCGAAACCCCGTCAGGCGAAAGAGGATGAACGCTTTCTTAAAACGGGAAGGTTAATGGAGATTTACCTTCCGTCCCCAGTTAGGCTTAACCTAACCTTTTGAGTGTGGCGAAAAAGTGCCCATTGTCCGATTCGTGGTGGAGAATGGTTAACGTTAACCGATCTCGCCGCGAGGGCGAGATCGTTGATCTTGCAAAAGAATCCAGCCCCTCGGGCGGCCGCGAGCCGCGGCTAGCGCGTGAATCGCTGTAGCGGCCGCCGGCCGATCGGAGCAGGGGGCGGCGTCGGCGCCCCGAATAGCCGTTCGAAGAACGACGGCCCGGAAGAATAGCTGTTGTCGCTCGCAAAGCTGACGCCGGTCGTCGGCAGGTTGCCGACCGGGTGCGAATAGCTCGGCTGCGAATGCGCCACCACGGCCTCCATGTCCCTGCCGTGCGCGTTCCTGAGCATCTCGATCATGGTGGCGTCGCGGCCGTAGATGTCCTTGCGGATCTGCAGCTTGCCGGCGTCGTCCACGAACGCGGTCTGGTAGGTGATGTTGACCGGGATGGCCGTGGGGAATTTCAGGTCGATTTCGCTATTGCCATACATGCTGCGGATTTTCTCCGGCGTGTAGTGCTCGTTCGGCGCCGTGATGCCCAGCAGGACCGCGGCGTACTGATCCGGATACTGCACGCGCATGCAGCCGTGGCTGAAAGCGCGCTCGGTCTTGTCGAACAGGTACTTGTCCGGGGTATCGTGTTGATACACCAGGAATTTGTTCGGGAAGTTGAAACGGATGCGACCGAGCGCGTTGGCGGCGCCCGGCGGCTGCGAGATGTGGATGGAGCCGTCGCGATCATGCTCGAGCCGCAGTCCCATCCGATCCAGCACGGTCGGGTCCTGTTGCAGCGCCGGCAGGTACTCGCCGTAGACGATCGACGGCGGCACGTTCCAGGTCGGATTGACCGTGATGTACTTCATCGTCTCGGTCAGAAGCGGGGTCGCGTGAATGCCCGGCTTTCCGGTCACCACTCGGGTGGTCCAGACCTGGGAGCCATGCTGCATCACTTTCAGCGTGTAGTCGGGGATGTTGAGGATGACATAGGCGTCGCCGATCGAGGGCGCGCCGAGGTCGCGCGGCAGCCAGCGCCAGCGCTCCATGTTGACCAACACGGTGTCGATAATCTTGTCGCGCTTCGGGCTGTTCAGAGCGGCGACCGTGCGGCTGTCGAGCATGCCGGTGGGCTTGAGATCGGCGTTCTCCTGAAAGGTGCGGACCGCTTCGGCGACCTTGGCGTCGTAATGATCGTCGTCGGCGTTTTCGGTGATGCCGAGCTTGGCGCGCAGATCCGGCACCCGCGGATCTTCCATCGCGGCTTCGGGCTGCTTCTTGCCGCGCGGCGGCGTGTACCGCAGCACCGCGCCGTCGGCGATCGTGATCACCGGCTTGTCGCCCTGGCCGCGCAATTCGGCGAGCTTCTTCTTCAGCTCCTTGTAGAGCTTCTGCGGCGGGTTGTAGCTGTCGAGCGCGCTGGAAGCATCTTTTGCCGTCGTCACATTGCTGAGCACTTCGGTCGGGTCGACCGGGTGCTCCGGATACTGGATGTCGCCCGAGAGCTGCGACCAGTGCATGCGGCCGCTCTGCGCCTGGCGCGCATAGTCAAGCATGCTGGAGGTCAGCTTCAGATCGGCGTCCGCAAGCGCGTCGGGCGTGGTGGCGGCGGCGAAATCCGGCACCGGATAGTCGCTCGCGTTGAGGCCGTCGGAGGCGGCGTTTTTGAGACGGGCGATGACGCCCTTGGCGTTCTCGGTCAAGCCGCCGGCTTGCGTCCAGATCGGCGCGTAGTCATGGGCGACATAAAACTTCTCGACGTCGGCGCGCTCGACCTTGCGCTCGAAATAGCGCAACGACTTGGCGGAAAGCATTTCCTTGAGCTTGTCGGCGACCGGTTGATCCGCCGCAGGCACGTTGCTTGCGGCCTTCACCGGTTCGCCCGCGGGCGCTATTTCCTTGGCCGCGTCCTTCGCGGGCTCGGCGGATGGCGCAATGGCGGTTGCCGCAGCCGGCGCGCTTGGCGCGGTCGCGGTGTTGCTCGGGGTAGCGGTGTTGCTCGGGGTAGAGCTCTTGTTCGCGTCGGCTGGCGCCACAACGACATCGGCGGGTTTGGTCTCGGGTTTGGTCTCGGTTTTGGCCGCCTCGGGCACCGAGGCAGTCGTGTCCATCTTGAAGTCGTTGATCGGTCGGGGGCGGGAGGTTGGCAGGTTCGGGACGCGGGATCGCCGCGTCGATCGCCAGCTCCGCGGCACTGCTGCGAGCCTGGTCGGCCTGGGCCATCGCCGAGGTCGCCGAAACCGTAAGGAATGTCGCCGCGACGGCCATCAGCACGCGGTCAAATCCACCACGGTTCTTCAAACAGTCTCGCATCGTTATACCCCTTTGGGCGAACCATCCCCGGTCAAGGAACAGTTCCGGTTATCGTCGGGCAGCTCCCGCAAAAAAGCGCCGGCCTCGTAAATTTCGCGACGCCCACGCAACGAACATACGCAGACGATACACATGCCCCACTTCTGCAGCCAGCGCTACACGGAGCCACTCACGACAAACTGACTTCCGGGAAACCCCTTTGCAACGGAATGTGGTTTTTTGCCACGCGATTTTTCGTTTGTCTGTCACTTGCAAGCAACGGTTCAAATGTTCTGGAATGCCCGATGCTTGCGGTTCTCTTTCGCTTTCGAACACCGAACCGCCATAATCGCATCCCGCGCTCAACCCTCATCGTCGCTACCGCTGGCCGAAGCTTCGTCGAGCTTGCGATAAAGCGTCGAACGGCCGATCTTCAGGCGGCGCGCGACTTCCGACATCTGTCCGCGGTAATGCGAGATCGCAAACCGAATGATCTCGTTCTCCATCTCTTCCAGCGGCCGCATCTCACCGGCGCTGGTCAGCATGGATAGGATACCGTTGGTTGGCTGAGGTGCAATAGGTATTTCATTACCGTAGACCAGCGCGGGCCCCGGATGGATCGGCGGCGAAACCACCAACGGTTCACTGTGCGCTTCTGTTATAATCTGAGATTGCGCTGCGGCGATCGGAAAATCCGATAAACCGAGCTGATGGCTGTCGCTCATGACGACGGCCCGGTAGACGGCATTCTCAAGCTGACGGATGTTGCCGGGCCATTCGAGCTGCGAAAGATGCGCCATCGCCTCGCCGCTGATGCTTGTGATGCTGCGATTTTCCTCGGCGCCGAAGCGGGCGAGGAAATGCCGCAACAATTGCGGGATATCTTCGCGCCGCGCGCGCAGGGGTGGGATCGTCAGCGGCAGCACGTGCAGGCGATAGAACAGATCCTCGCGAAAGTGCCCGCCTTTGACGCGGTCGAGCAGTTTGCGGTTGGTCGCCGAAACGATGCGCACGTCGACCTTCACCGGCCTGCGGCCGCCGACGGCTTCCACCGCGCCTTCCTGCAGCGCCCGCAGCAGCTTCACCTGGGCGGTCAGCGGCAATTCGGAGACCTCGTCGAGGAACAGCGTGCCGCCGTTTGCCTCGACGAATTTGCCGGTATGGCGCTCGGTCGCGCCGGTGAAGGCGCCTTTCTCGTGGCCGAACAAAATCGATTCCACGAGATTGTCGGGGATCGCGCCGCAATTGACCGCGACGAACGGTTTTGCCTTGCGCTCGCCGCTGCCATGGATGGCGCGGGCGAACAGCTCCTTGCCGACGCCTGATTCGCCCTCGATCAGCACCGGAATGGCGGAAGACGCGGCTTTTTGCGCGGTGCGCAGCACGGCAGCCATGGCCTCGCTGCGGGTGACGATGTCGGCGAAGCTGAGCCGGCCTTCGCGGCTGTGCCGGATACGCTGCAATTCACCCTTGAGCGCGCTGGTATTGAGCGCGTTGCGCAGCGAAACCTGCAGCCGCTCCGGGCCTACCGGCTTGACCACGAAATCCTGGGCGCCGGCGCGCATCGCCGAGACCACATTGTCGATGCCGCCATGGGCGGTCTGCACGATCACGGGAATGTTGAGCCCGGCTTCGCGAATCTTGGCCAAAACCCCCATGCCGTCGAGACCGGGCATGACGAGATCCAGGATCATCGCGTCGATCGCCGGCGCGTCGGGACCGGTCAGCACGGCGATCGCGGCGTCGCCGCTGTCGACGACCACCGCTTGGTAGCCGCATTTCTGTACCATGTTCTCGACTAAGCGACGCTGTACGGCGTCGTCGTCGGCGATCAAAATGCTGGCAGCCATGGCGTTCCCCGCACGCTACATTATCTGTCTCGAATCGGGGCACTCTGGCCGATGCCGATTAACGCACTCTTAAGCCTTGCCAGCCCCTCCCACCGCTGATCCGGTTGAACACAGGTTTCGAACAAGATGACCTCGCGCTCCACGTCCGCTCTCCGTAAGCCTAATTCCAGCAAATCCGCCGCCAAGAACACCAACAAGACCAAGAACACTAACAAGACCGCCAGCAAAACGGGCAGGCTGCCGGAATGGAACCTGGCCGATCTTTATTCCGGCATCGAGGCGCCGGAAGTCGCAAGCGACCTGCAAAGGATGGATGCCGAATGCGTCGCGTTTGAGACCGACTACAAGGGCAAACTTGCGGAACACATCGCAAGCGACGATGGCGGCAAATGGTTGAGCGAGGCCGTGAAGCGTTACGAGGCGATCGACGATCTGGCCGGAAGGCTCGGTTCCTATGCCGGGCTCGTTCATGCCGGCGACAGCCTCGATCCCGCGATCTCCAAGTTCTACGGCGACGTTTCCGAGCGCATGACCGCGGCCTCGACGCACCTGTTGTTCTTCGCGCTCGAACTCAATCGCATTGACGATGCGGTGATCGAGCGCGCGATGCAGACCCCGGCGCTCGGACATTACCGGCCGTGGATCGAGGATCTGCGCAAGGAAAAGCCGTATCAGCTCGAGGACCGCGTCGAGCAGTTGTTTCACGAAAAATCCCAGAGCGGCTACGCCGCCTGGAACCGGCTGTTCGATCAGACCATCTCGACCTTGCGCTTCAAGGTCGGGGCCAAGGACTTGGCGATCGAGCCGACGCTGAATCTTCTGCAGGATCGCGACAGCAAGAAGCGCAAAATGGCGGCGGAAGCGCTGGCCAAGACCTTCAAGGGCAATGAGCGCACGTTCGCGCTGATCACCAACACGCTCGCCAAGGACAAGGAAATTTCCGACCGCTGGCGCGGTTTTCAGGACGTGGCGGATTCACGCCACCTGAACAACCGCGTCGAGCGCGAGGTGGTCGACGCGCTGGTCGCTTCCGTGCGCGCGGCCTATCCAAAACTCTCGCATCGCTATTACGCCCTGAAGGCCGGCTGGTTCAAAAAGAAGAAGCTCGCGCATTGGGATCGCAATGCGCCGCTGCCGTTTGCCGCGACCGGCACCATCGCCTGGCCCGAGGCGAAGAACATGGTCTTGACCGCCTATCGCGGATTCTCGCCTGAAATGGCCGGCATCGCCGAGCAGTTCTTTACCCAGCGCTGGATCGATGCGCCGGTGCGGCCCGGCAAGGCGCCGGGCGCGTTCTCGCATCCGACCACGCCGTCGGCGCATCCCTACGTGCTGATGAACTATCAGGGCAAGCCGCGCGACGTGATGACGCTGGCCCACGAGCTTGGCCACGGCGTGCACCAGGTGCTGGCGGCGAAGAACGGCGCGTTGATGGCGCCGACGCCGCTGACACTCGCCGAAACGGCGAGCGTGTTCGGCGAGATGCTCACTTTCAAGCGGCTGTTGTCGCAGACCAAGAATGCCAAGCAGCGCCAGGCGCTGCTCGCCGGCAAGGTCGAGGACATGATCAACACCGTGGTGCGGCAGATCGCGTTCTATTCGTTCGAGCGCGCGGTGCATACCGAGCGCAGGAACGGCGAATTGACCGCCGAGCGGATCGGCCAGCTCTGGCTTTCGGTGCAGGGCGAGAGCTTAGGGCCGGCAATCGACATCAAGCCGGGTTACGAGAATTTCTGGATGTACATCCCGCACTTCATCCATTCGCCGTTCTACGTCTACGCCTATGCGTTCGGCGATTGCCTGGTGAACTCGCTGTATGCGGTGTACGAAAATGCCTCCGACGGATTTGCCGAGCGCTACCTCGCGATGCTCGCGGCCGGCGGCACCAAGCACTATTCCGAGCTGTTGAAACCGTTCGGGCTGGATGCCAAGGATCCCAAATTCTGGGACGGCGGGCTGTCGGTCATTTCCGGCATGATCGACGAGCTGGAGACGATGGGCTGACGGGGGCAGCGGCCCGTAAAACATCTGTTGAACGGAGCGGGAAGGTCTGTTATACGTTCTGTATAACGGAGTGAATGCGATGACCGAGACGGTTCGCACGACTGCCGAAGGCGAATTTGTTCAGATCAAGAAGATCGGCAATTCGCTCGGCCTCATATTGTCCAAGGACATCCTTTCCCGGCTCAAGCTGAAGGAAGGCGACAAGCTTCACATCGTCGAACAGACCGAGCGCGGCATTAAGCTGTCGCCGTATGATCCGAAGCATGCCAAGGCGATGGAGATCGCCCGGCGTTCGTTCAGCATCTACGCGGACACCTACAAGGCCCTCGCAAAGTGAACGAGCCAATCTGGCTGGAAGTGGAGATCGTGATCGATCTCCACGCCGAACAGCTTGCGCTGTTCGGAGGGCCCGACGGCATTCGCGACCAGGGTATGCTGGAATCCGCGCTGGGCCGTCCTCTCAACAAATTCGCGTATGGTGAGACCGATCTTGCCGCGCTGGCGGCGGCATACGCCTATGGCATCGCGCGGAATCATCCGTTCGTCGATGGCAACAAGCGTGCGGCCTTCGGTGCGATGATCGTGTTTCTGGGCCTCAACGGCATCGACTTCCTGGTGCCGCCGGAAAGCGCGACAGCCATTATTCTGGCCCTCGCGGCAGGAGAGGTAGATGAGGAAGGATTGACCCGCTGGATCAGGGACAACTGGCCCGCCGGCTGAGCCGGTGCGGCTGGTGCGGAGCGGCCGGCGCCGTTGCTCTCCTCTTGGGATTGCGGTAATTGCTCGCCGGAAGTTTTGAGGATTTTGACTGGGGACACCGATGGCAGAGCATAGCGAAGTGGCTTATACGACCGCTGATGGTAACGATTACCCGGCGCACGAGCAAACCTATGAAGGGTTCATCAAGCTCGTGAAGTACGGCACGTTTACCGTCGCCGTCATCGTCTTCTTGATGTACCTGTTCTTGACCTGATCCGTTCAGCCGCGCGCTGGCGCGCGGCGCAACCCCCAGAATTGCTAAACCCCCGGTCGCAAGATCGGTACCCCTCTTCGCCGAAATGGCGCTAGTGTGACGATGCGCGCACCTTGCCCGCCGGAGGCCTCATGAAGATTGCCGTCGCCAAGGAAATCGATCCCGCCGAGCCGCGCGTGGCGGCGTCGCCGGATACCGTGAAGAAATTCAAGACGCTGGGCTTCGATGTCGCGGTCGAGCCGGGCGCGGGGATCAAATCGGGGCTGCCGGATTCCGAATTTACCGCGGTCGGTGCGACGGTCAGCGCCGATGCGGTCAAGGACGCCGATATCGTCATCAAGGTGAAGCGGCCGGAAGCGTCCGAGCTCGGCGGCTACAAGAAAGGCGCGCTGGTCATCGCCATCATGGATCCCTATGGCAACGACGCCGCGCTGAAGACGATGGCCGATGCCGGCGTCTCGGCGTTCGCGATGGAATTGATGCCGCGCATCACCCGCGCCCAGGTGATGGACGTGCTGTCGAGCCAGGCCAATCTCGCCGGCTATCGCGCCGTGATCGAGGCAGCCGAAGCCTTCGGCCGCGCCTTTCCGATGATGATGACCGCGGCGGGCACGATACCCGCCGCCAAGGTGTTCGTGATGGGCGTCGGCGTCGCGGGCCTGCAGGCGATCGCGACCGCGCGCCGGCTCGGCGCGGTGGTCACCGCGACCGACGTGCGGCCGGCGACGAAAGAGCAGGTCGAAAGTCTCGGCGCCAAATTCCTCGCGGTCGAGGATGAGGAGTTCAAGAACGCGCAAACCGCCGGCGGCTACGCCAAGGAGATGTCGAAGGAGTATCAGGCCAAGCAGGCTGCCCTGACCGCCGAGCACATCAAGAAGCAGGACATCATCATCACCACCGCGCTGATCCCCGGCCGGCCCGCGCCGCGGCTCGTCACCGCCGAGATGGTGAAGTCGATGAAGCCGGGCTCGGTTTTGATCGATCTTGCGATCGAGCGCGGCGGCAATGTCGAAGGCGCCAAGGCGGGTGAAATCGCCGAGGTCGATGGCGTCAAGATCGTCGGCTACACCAATGTCGCCGGCCGCGTCGCGGCCTCCGCCTCCGGCCTCTATGCCCGCAACCTGTTCGCGTTCATCGAGACCCTGGTCGACAAATCGACCAAGGCGCTCGCGGTCAACTGGGACGACGAACTGGTCAAGGCCACCGCGCTGACCAAGGACGGCGCCGTCATTCACCCGAATTTCCAGCCGAAAGCCTAAAGGAAAGAAGCCATGGAGCATGTCGCCCAAGCCGTCGATCCCTTCGTGTTCCGGCTGTCGATTTTCGTACTCGCCGTGTTCGTCGGCTACTTCGTGGTGTGGTCGGTGACGCCTGCGCTGCACACGCCGCTGATGTCGGTGACGAATGCGATCTCCTCGGTGATCGTGGTCGGCGCGCTGCTCGCGGTCGGCGTCGGGATGATCTCTTCCGGCAGCGGCTGGGCGCGCGGCTTCGGCTTCATCGCGCTGATCTTCGCCTGCGTGAACATCTTCGGCGGCTTCCTTGTCACCCAGCGCATGCTGGCGATGTACAAGAAGAAGATCAGGTGACGATGAGAATTTTTCAGGAGATGTCGTCGTGCCCCGCCACCGGGTCTCGCCTTTGGCGAGCCCGATGCCAGGCTTCGGCGGGGCATCCAGCACGCCGGGACGGTTCGTCGATTAGCGACCATTTCGGATTGCCGGATCATCCGCCTTCGCGGACGATGACTGGGGAGGGGGCTCGGTAATGAACGCCAATCTGGCTGCTGTTCTCTATCTCGTGGCGGGTGTGCTGTTCATCCTGTCGCTGCGCGGGCTGTCGAGCCCGGCATCGAGCCGCCGCGGCAATTTCCTCGGCATGGGCGGCATGGCGATCGCGGTCGCCACCACGCTGGCAAGCCACCCGCCGGCCGACGGCATCGCCTGGCTCCTGGTGATCCTCGGTGTTGCGATCGGCGGCTCGATCGGCGCGGTGATCGCCCGCCGCGTGCCGATGACCTCGATGCCCGAGCTCGTCGCCGCGTTCCACTCGCTCGTCGGCATGGCCGCGGTGCTGGTGGCGGCCGGCGCCTTCTACGCGCCCGAGGCCTTCGACATCGGCACGCCGGGCAACATCCATCCGCAGAGCCTGGTCGAAATGTCGCTCGGCGTCGCCATCGGCGCGCTGACCTTCACCGGCTCGGTGATCGCGTTCCTGAAGCTGTCCGCCCGCATGAGCGGCGCGCCGATCATCCTGCCCGGCCGCCACGTCATCAATATCCTGTTGGCCATCGGTCTATTGGCGTCCATCGTCGGTCTCGTGGCGACCGGGAGCCAGCTTGCTTTCTGGCTGATTACCTTCCTCGCGCTCGCGCTCGGCGTGCTCATGATCATCCCGATCGGCGGCGCCGACATGCCGGTCGTGATCTCGATGCTTAACTCCTACTCCGGCTGGGCCGCGGCCGGCATCGGATTTACGCTCGGCAATTCGGCGCTGATCATCACCGGCGCGCTGGTCGGCTCAAGCGGCGCGATCCTGTCCTACATCATGTGCCACGCGATGAACCGCTCCTTCATCTCGGTGATCCTCGGCGGTTTTGGCGGCGAGACGGCGGCCGCGGGTGCCGGCGGCGGCGAGGTCAGGCCGGTCAAGCTCGGCTCGGCGGACGATGCCGCCTTCATCATGAAGAACGCGCAGAAGGTGATCATCGTGCCCGGCTACGGCATGGCGGTGGCGCAGGCCCAGCATGCGTTGCGCGAAATGGCCGACACGCTGAAGAAGGAAGGCGTCGAGGTGAAATACGCCATTCACCCGGTCGCCGGCCGCATGCCCGGCCACATGAACGTGCTGTTGGCGGAAGCCAACGTGCCGTATGACGAGGTGTTCGAGCTCGAGGACATCAATTCGGAGTTCGCCCAGGCCGACGTCGCCTTCGTGATCGGCGCCAACGACGTCACCAACCCGGCCGCGGAAGAAGACAAGACCTCGCCGATCTACGGCATGCCGGTGCTGCAGGTCTGGAAGGCCGGCACCGTGATGTTCATCAAGCGCTCGCTGGCCTCCGGCTACGCCGGCATCGACAATCCGCTGTTCTATCGCGACAACACCATGATGCTGCTCGGCGACGCCAAGAAGATGACCGAGAGCATCGTCAAGGCGATGTGAGACAGCTCCCGTGGCCCTGAACAAGGAGTGGCATCGCTCAAATCGCATGCCGCCCAAGGCGACGCGGGAGAGCCGCATCAAATGGCACGCCGCGCATGCGGTTGCGTGCGGATGCCGTGCAATCCCCGACAGCATCAGGAGAGACGTCGAAAAGCTCTCAAAGCCGCACCGCAAAGGAACTCAAAGCGGAGTCGCCTGATGCTGACGCGTCGTCAGATTGTCGTAGGCACTGCAGCAGCCCTCGGGAGCGCCATGATCAGTCCGCTCGCAGCCGCGCCATTCGAATGGCGCAAGATATCGCCCACCGAGGCTGGCTTCACCTCGGACATGGAGGCGCGGCTCGACAAGCTCATTGCGGACAAGCGCGCTTGGGGACTGCATGGTGTTCTGGTCGCGCGGAACCGTCAGATCGTGCTGGAACGCTATTTCGAAGCCGAAGACAACAACTGGGGCCAGTCGCTGGGCCTGGTGCACTTCGGGCCTGACACGCTGCACAATCTCTACTCGGTCACGAAGAGCGTCGTCGCGCTCGTCTACGGCATCGCTCTCGCCGAGGGGAAAGTCCCGCCGCCGAGCGCGCCGCTCTATGCCCAGTTTCCCGAATATCAGGATCTTGTCGCGGCGGACGAACGCCGCAACCAACAGACGATCGCGCATGCGCTGTCGATGTCGCTGGGCGCGCAATGGAACGAAATCGGCATCGCCTATGACAGTCCGGCCAATGACGAGGTCGGCATGGAGATGGCGAAGGATCGCTACCGCTTCGTGCTCGAGCGCCCGGTGACGGGCACGCCGGGCAAGCGCTGGCACTATAGCGGTGGCGCGACGGCCCTGCTCGGCCGTCTGATCGCCAAAGGCACGGGCCGTTCTCTGCCCGACTACGCCCGCGCCGCCCTGTTCGACCCGATCGGGCTCGGCCGGACCGAATGGGTCACCAGCAGAGATACCTGGGTCTTCAGGCAATCAGGCAAGGGCGACGGCGAACCGATCGCCGCCTCGGGCCTGCGCATGACGCCGCGCGACCTCGCCCGCGTCGGTCAACTCGTGCTCGACAATGGAACGGCCGATGGCCGACAGGTCGTGCCGGCGCAGTGGTTGACCGAATGCTTCGTGCCGCGCGTCAGCGTCAACGAGCTCCAGCGTTACGGCTATCAGTGGTATCTGGGCGACATGGAATTTCTGGCGGGCGGAACGGTAAGGCTCGAACACTGGGTTGGTTGCGTCGGCAACGGTGGCCAGCGGCTTTATGTGTTCCCCGACCTCGATCTGATCATTGTCGTCACGGCGGGAAACTACAGCGAGCCCGATCAGTGGCTGCCGCCGATCCGCGTGGTCCGCGAAGTCGTGCTGCCGAGCTTGTCGTGACGACCGGGGCGCGCACGCGCGAGCGCAGAGTGCCATGATCATTCTGAAATGGCTCATCCTCCTCGTCGTGGTCGTCTATCTTGGCGGTCTTGCCGTGTTGTTCTTCAAGCAACGGTCGATGCTGTTTCCGATTCCGACGGTGACGCGAACCGCACCGGAAGCTGCGGGCTTTCCGGAAGCCGAGGAGCACGTTCTCACCACGGCCGACGGCGAGAAAGTCATCGTCTGGCATGTGGCAGCAAAGCCCGGTCACGCCGTGATCCTGTATTTCCCCGGCAACGGCGATTATCTCGCCGGCCGCGTCAGCAGCTTCCAGGCCATGACGTCGGACGGGACCGGCCTCGTGGCGCTGTCCTATCGCGGTTATGCGGGCTCGACCGGATCGCCGAGCGAACCCGGCATCTTGCAGGACGCCGCGGCCGCCTACGCTTTCACGACCGCGCGCTATCCGGCGGATCGGATCGTGGTCTGGGGATTTTCACTGGGTACCGGCGTTGCGGTGGCGCTGGCGGCCGAGCACTCGATCGGCAAACTGATCCTGGAAGCGCCTTATACATCGACCGCGGATGTCGCCGGCGCGATGCTTCGCATCGTGCCGGTCAGTCTCTTGATGCGCGATCAATTTCATTCCGATCGGCGGATTTTGCAGGTCAGCGCGCCCTTGCTGATCATGCATGGCGACAGCGATCCCGCGATACCCATCGCCTTCGGCGAGCGCCTGTTTGGGTTGGCCCATGAGCCCAAACAATTCGTGCGTTTTCCGGGAGGCGGGCACGATAATCTCGACAGTTTTGGTGCGATCGAAGCCGCGCGACGATTTATCAATGCAGCGAAAGGCTGACGGCCGGGATGGCTTGGTGCATAGTCAGATCGCCCGTTGAAGGGATGCTGGTTGCATGAGCGCGCACGGACCGATGCCGAAATCGGCGTGGATTTTCCCCGCCCTTTCCGGGCTGTTGTTCGCGGCCGTCACTACGGCTGGCTATAGCTTCACGCCTACCGCGGGCGGACTGGCATTCGCCGCGCTTCTGCTGGTCATCCTGTTCGGCACGGTGTTTGCCGCCGTCCATCATGCCGAAGTGATCGCCGAGCGGATCGGCGAGCCCTATGGCACGCTGTTGTTGACGCTCGCGGTCACCGTGATCGAGGTGGCGCTGATCGCGACCATCATGCTCGGCGACAAGGAAGTGCCGACTTTGGCGCGCGATACCGTGTTCGCGGTGATCATGATCGTCTGCAACGGCCTCGTCGGCATCTGCATCTTCATCGGCGGGCTGCGTTACCGCGAGCAGGATGTCCAGGTCTTGGGCGCCAACGTCTATCTCAGCGTGCTGTTCGTGCTGGCGACGATCACGCTGGTATTGCCGAACTACACGCTGACCACGCCGGGGCCGGTCTATTCCGCCGCTCAGCTTACCTTCGTCAGCATCGTGACCATCCTGCTCTATGGCGTGTTTCTCTATACCCAGACCATCCGGCATCGCGATTATTTCATCAAGCAGGCCGCCGACGCGGTCGACGACGGCGCGCCGGCATCGGGTCGCATGCTGGGCCTGAGCATCGCGCTGCTGCTGCTGTCGCTGCTGGCGGTGGTGCTGCTGGCGAAGAAATTCTCCCTCGTCGTCGATACCGGCATTGCGCTTGCCGGCGCGCCGCCGGCGCTCGCGGGGGTCCTGGTCGCGGTGCTGATCCTGTTGCCGGAGAGCGTCGCCGCGGTCGCCGCCGCGCGCAAGAACGACCTGCAGAAGAGCATCAATCTCGCGCTCGGCTCGTCGCTCGCCACCATCGGCCTGACGATCCCCGCGGTGGCGGCGGCCGCCTACGTCCTGGACAAGCAACTGGTACTGGGGCTGAACGAGCAGGAGCTGGTGCTTCTGCTGCTGACCTTCGTCCTGAGCATGCTGACCTTCGGCACCGGGCGGACCAACATCCTGTTCGGGCTGGTTCACATGGTGGTGTTCGCGGTCTTCGTGTTCATGGTATTCGTGCCCTAGTTCATTGTTTGAGCATGATCTTTTCGGAAAACCGGCGCCTACCGCGGCCATCCGAGTGCGGGCAGGCCTGTTCCTGATCACGCTCCAGCCCCAGTGGAGAAAAGAAGACCATGCTCAGCGCCAAATCCGAGGTTCAGGTCGACACCCCCGAAGTTCGCGTCACCGAGTGGCGGCTGGCGCCCGGCAGCGCGACCGGCCATCACGTTCACGAGATGGATTATGTGATCGTCCCCGTGACCGCGGGCGAAATGACCATCGTGGCGCCCGCCGGCGAGCGTTCCAAGGCGCAGCTTAACGTCGGCAAATCCTACTTTCGCAAGGCCGGCGTCGAGCATGACGTCCTTAATGAAAGTGAAACCGAAATCGTGTTCCTGGAAGTCGAGCTGAAACCTTAACTATCGTTTACCGAATTGCCACCGATCCGACGCAGTTGATCCTTCAATGCGCCTCAAAGTTCCCTCAAAAAATACCAGCGCGGAGTATGGCGGGCATGCTGAATTACCTGAAGAAATTCGCGATGGACATCCTGCCGTCGGTGGCCGCGACCATCATCGGCGCCTACATCGTTAATCACTATATCGCCACAAAGCCGACCGCCAATCCGCCAGCCGCCGTGGCCTCTACGGCCGAGACCAAGCTGGCCGAGCCCCAGGCTGCACCGAAGGTGGTCTCCGCCAAGCCGGCCGACGCCTCAATTGATATGGCCAACGCCCCCGAGGCCGGCGTCACGGCCAAGGGCGTTTCCGAGCAGGCCATGATCGAGAAAACCGCTGCGGAAAGGCCCGCGGAGGTCAAGCCGGTTGACGCCAAATCGGTTGAAATCAAACCGGCCGAGGTCAAGCCGGTCGAGACTGCTAGTCTGCCCGCCGACCCGCGCCGCCACCCGCCACAGCCGCGCGAGAAGCCGGTCGCCAAGCTCACCCCCGCGCAAGCCGCGGCCTCCGTTGCGTCGGCTTCGCTGGCTGCACCGCCGCCGGCTGAGACCTCGGCCGCACCGACCGATGAGCATCGTGACGCCAACGAGCTGGCGCGCCAGGCAATCGAGCGCCTGCGTGCCAACGGCGACGCTGCGTCGCGCGCGCCGGAGGCACCGCGGGTGCAGGAAGCCCCGAGAATAGCATCGGCGCCGGTGGTCAGACCGCTGCCGCCGCCGGTCATCTTGGCGACGCCACCGGCCGAATCATCGGATGCGTCGGCCGCGAATCCGCCCTACACGGCCTCGATCCCGGCCAACGATCCGAACCGGCCGATTCCGCCGGCGGAAATTCCGCCGCCGCGTCCGCGGCTCGATCTGCGCGTGGAAGCGGCCAACGCTGCCTCGCACGCGACGACGGTTGCTCAAGACGTGTTGCAGGCGGCCAAATCGATGTTCCACGCGGTGTTGCCGGGCAGCGGGCAGAACGGCGGGCGTCAGTTCGAGGATTAGAGTTCTTTGCGTTCCCGCTGAATCGGAACGGAGGCTCCAGCTTTTTGTCTTGGCGCATTCTCCTTGCGCGAACCGGGGCTCACCCCGCCATCCAAGTGCTTTTGCGGGAAAGCGCTCCAACGCGCGATCGCTGCGGATCGAATAGCTTCGCTATCAGAATGTATCGTAATTCTGGCCGGGCTTGCCGCCGACGCGGGCAAGGCCGGTACGCGCCGACTCGTCCCGCGGGCGCAGATTGATGGCGCGGCCATAGGAGCCGGCGGCCCTGGTCTTGTCGCCGAGCCGCTCATAGGCGAGGCCTCGCGTGATCCAGGCTTGCGTGTTCTCCGGCTCATCCTGCACCGCCTCGTCGAGGTCTTTGGCCGCTTCCTTCGGCCTGTCGAGCGCAAGGTAGCTCGTTGCCCGTGCAAGCAGCGGTTCGGCCTGTTGCGGCACCAAGCCGCTTGCCGCGGTAAAGTCGCTGATTGCGGCTTGGTGCTGTTTTTCGTCCTGATAAAGCAGGCCGCGATTGTAATAGGCGTCCGGGTTGTCGGGCGCGAGCGTGACCGCCTTGTTGAAATCCTCCATTGCCTCGGCCGACTGGTTGCGCGCCTTGTAGACCAGGCCGCGGCCGAGAAAAGCGGGCGCGCTATTGGCGTCGAGCGCGATCGCGCGCTCGAAGTCGGCCATCGCAAGATCGAGCCGCCTGGTCTGGCGATAGATCTGCCCGCGGTTGGCGTAGGCCGGTCCGTCATTGGGATCGAGGCTGATCGCCTTGTCGAAATCGGCCAATGCTTCGTCGGTCTTGCCGGCCTGCGCCAATGCCGAGCCGCGCTTGTTGTAGTCTGAGGGATCGTTCGGGTTGCTCTTGATGGCCTCGGAGAGCGAGGCGATGTTGATGGACGAGGTGGACCGTGCCGGCTCGTCCGGTTCGGACGACGGTGTCAGCGAACCGAGGTTGATCGAACAGCTGCCGAGCGCCATCGAAATCAAGGCGATAGATACCGCCGTTCGCGGACCACGGCGCGAAGCTCCGGACAGAGGGTAGCGAACCGGATTGGCCATCTGCTCGAAATACTCACGCGCCGTTCTTCCATTGTTAGCCCGGCATGCGGCGAATTTCAGCGTTCAAGAAGATAGCGTGAGAAAAATAATACGCGCAAAAAAACGCGGGCCAGGCCCGCGTCGTCGATCTCAAATCTGCAAATAAATTGCTCTAACGCATTCCGCCGCGCGGACCCGCGCCGGCGCCGCCGCCACGGCCACCGCCGGCTCCGCCGCGCTCGGGGGCACCACCGGCGCCGAATACCGGCTTCGGCTTCATCGGCAACAGGCCTTCG
This sequence comes from uncultured Alphaproteobacteria bacterium, assembly GCA_963777475.1. Taxonomy (GTDB): domain Bacteria; phylum Pseudomonadota; class Alphaproteobacteria; order Rhizobiales; family Xanthobacteraceae; genus Bradyrhizobium. The sequence goes on along the minus strand of CAVZQX010000020.1, from coordinate 114,032 downwards.
CGCTGCAGCTTCTTGCGGGCTAGCTTACGCGCGCGGCGCACCGCCTCGGCCTTTTCGCGGGCCTTCTTCTCGGAGGGCTTTTCGTAGTGACCGCGGAGCTTCATCTCGCGGAAAATACCCTCGCGCTGCATCTTCTTCTTCAGCGCCTTGAGGGCTTGATCGACATTGTTATCGCGAACGAGAACCTGCACGCGGCATCCTCTTTTCAGTAAATCGGATTGGAATCGGGTAAAGCCGAAGGGCCGGCGAAAGGCCTTGCCCCTCTCCTTGAGCGCGCGGATGTATCAGACAAAAGTGCAAATGTCCACCGGTTCAAGCGCGATTGTACCGGCGTTTCGGTGCGCGAATTGGCTTTTTTGATCCGGATCAGTCGGCTTTCGGTGCGCCCACTCTGACGCCCGCTTTGACACCCACTTGGGTGACATGGCCCATCTTGCGGCCCGGCCGCGGCGCACCCTTGCCGTAAAGATGAACGGTCGCGCCCGGAACCGTCAGCCACTGTTCGTAGTCGTTGATCTCGTCCCCGATCAGGTTGGTCATGGTGACCTCGCCGTGACGAACCGGCTTGCCCAGCGGCCAGCCGGCGATGGCGCGGATGTGCTGCTCGAACTGCGAGATGGAAGCGCCGTCGAGCGTCCAGTGTCCGGAATTGTGCACCCGCGGGGCGATCTCGTTGACCAGGACCTTGGGCCCCGCGGGGTCCGCCAGCACGAACATCTCGACCGCGAGCACGCCGACATAGCCGAGCGCGTTTGCGATCTTCTCCGCAATCGCGCACGCCTGCCCAGCCAGCACGTCCGGGATCGCCGCCGGCGCTCGCGAGATCTTGAGAATATGATCGCGGTGCTCGTTCTCGGTGACGTCGAAACATTCGACGTGGCCGTCGGCGGTGCGCGCGGCGATCACCGAGATCTCGCGCTCGAACGGGATGAAGGCCTCGAGAATCGCGGATTTGGTGTCCAGTTCCTTCCAGATACGATCGGGATCGTCGCCCTCGCGGATGATCGCCTGGCCCTTGCCGTCATAACCGAAGCGTCGGGTCTTGAGCACGGCGGGCAAGCCGATCACTTCGATCGCGGCGTGCAGCGGAGCGATCGAGGACACGTCGGCGTAATCGGCGGTGCCGATACCGAGCCGCTTGACGAAGTCCTTCTCGGCAAGGCGATCCTGGGTCGTTTCCAGGATTTTCCAGTCGGGCAACACCGGCCGGCGCGCGCCCAGGATCAACGCCGCGGAGGAGGGAACATTCTCGAATTCGTACGTGATGACGTCGACGTCGCTGGCGAACAGTTCCAGCGCCTCGACGTCGGCATATTCGGCGCAGGTCGCGTTCAGCACCACGTCGAAGGCCGGCGACTCCGGGTCCGGCGAAAACACCTGACAGCGCAGGCCGAGCCGCGCCGCCGCCATCGCCAGCATCCGGCCCAACTGCCCGCCGCCGAGAATTCCGATGGTGTCGCCAGGCTTCAGCTTCACCTCGCTGGGAATCGTCACGCCAATCCCTCCGGGCGCTCGGCGACCGCCTCGGTCTGTTGCTGGCGCCAGGCGACAAGCCTGTCGGCGAGCGCTGGATCGGCAAGCGCGAGCACGCTTGCCGCCAGTAGCGCGGCGTTGATGGCGCCGGCCTTGCCGATAGCGAGCGTCCCCACCGGTACGCCGGCCGGCATCTGGACGATGGAATAAAGCGAATTGACGCCGGACAGCGCCTTGGATTCGATGGGAACGCCGAACACCGGAAGTTCCGTCAGCGATGCGGTCATGCCGGGCAGGTGCGCCGCGCCGCCGGCGCCGGCGATGATCACCTTGAAGCCCGTAGTCTTGGCGCCCTTGGCGAAGGCGAACAGGCGCTCCGGGGTGCGGTGGGCTGAGATGATGAGCTGCTCGCAATCGACCCCGAGCGCGGCCAGTGTGTCGGCCGCATGACGCATGGTCTCCCAGTCCGACTGGCTTCCCATGATAATGGCTACGGGCGCGGGCATGAGTTCAATTCTTCTCAAGAATCCAGAAACATAGGCCGGATTATAGGTTCAGGCCCAGTGACGGCAAGGCGTGGCAAGGGAGCCGGAATGGACTATCCTGTCTTGGTGAATCCCGGCAAGCCTTCATAAGCAGGCCTCAACAAGGATGCCCATGAAAAAGAGACCCGGGACGACCGGTAAAGGGCTTGCGAAAGCGCGGAGAGGCGCCGTGGCCGGGCGTAAGGCGGTCCCTTCGTCGGCCGCAGTGCGGCCGGCGGATCGTGCCAAGGATCATGCCAAGGATCTCGCCAAGGACCGCGACACGGCGACCATTCGCCGGCTCCGCACCGAATTGGCAGCGGCGCGAAAGCACATCGCGGAACTTCAGGCCTCGGCGAATACCGACTTCCTGCTCGACATTCCCAACCGCCGCGGCTTCGAGCGCGAGCTTGAACGCGCGGTCGCCTACATCGCGCGCTACCACGCCAGCGCTGCGCTGATCGTCCTCGATGTCGATCGCCTGAAACCGATCAACGATGCCTTCGGCCACGCCGCGGGCGATGAGGTGCTCAAAGCCATCGCAGCCGTGCTCACGCGCCATGTGCGCGCCTCCGACGTGGTCGGGCGGCTCGGCGGCGACGAGTTCGGCGTGCTGTTGTGGAATCTCAGCGAGACCGATATGCGGGTGAAAGCGGCGGCGCTGGAACAGGCAATCGATTGCTTGAGCTTCGTCTTTGGCGGCGAGCGCGTGACGGCCGGTGCGTCCGCCGGCGTCGCCATCCTCGGTCGGCATGCAGAGGCCGGCCGCGCGCTGGAGGAAGCCGATCGGGCGATGTATGTCCGCAAGGCGCAACGGCGCCATGAAACGTGAGCAGGATCATGACCATCAAATCCACCCCATTCACACTTCGTATTCCCGATGCCGACATTGCCGACCTCCGCGACCGCCTTGCCCGTTCACGCTTCCCCGACCAGGCGCCCGGCGAGCCGTGGGCCTATGGCAGCGATGTCGCCTACGTTCGAGATCTTGTGGAATATTGGCGCGACAAATTTGACTGGCGGGCCGAGGAAGCCGCGCTGAACGTGTTTCCGCAATTCCGCGTCGCGCTCGACGGGATCGATCTCCACTACCTGCACGTGCCCGGCGTCGGTCCCGACCCGATGCCGCTGCTCCTGCTCCACGGCTGGCCCGGCTCGGTGTTCGAGTTTCTCGACATCATCCCGCGCCTCACCGATCCGGCGCGCTTCGGTGGCGATGCGCGCGACGCCTTCACGGTGGTGGCGCCATCCTTGCCGGGGTATGGCCTGTCTTTCCAACCCGGCCAGCGGCGGTTCGGCGTTCCCGAGATGGCGGATTGCGTCGCCGCCCTGATGCATGACGTGCTCGGCTATGCCCGCTTCGGCGCGCAAGGCGGCGACTGGGGCGCCGCGGTCACCAGCCGGCTCGGGTATGCGCACGCCGATCGGATGATCGGCATTCACATCAATATGATGATGGCCGCGGGCCGCGATCCCTCCTCCTTTCCCAATCCGACCGAGGAGGAGCGGCATTACCTGAGCGAGCTTGCGCATTGGATGCGCGAAGAGACGGGCTATCAATGGATCCAGGGCACGCGCCCGCAGACGCTCGCCTTCGGCCTCACCGATTCGCCTGCCGGCCTCGCCGCATGGATCGTGGAGAAATTCCGCGCCTGGTCCGATTGCGGCGGAGACGTCGAGCGCGCGATCAGCCGGGACCGCATGCTCGCCGACATCGCGCTTTACTGGTTCACCGGCGCGATCGGTTCGTCGTTCTGGCCGTATTATGCGAGGCTCCACGGCTCGGTCATCCTGCCGGCCGGCGATACGATCAAGGTGCCCACCGGCTACGCGCAGTTCCCGCGCGAAATCCTCAAACCACCGCGCACCGCCGCGGCGCGCGTGTTCACCGACATTCGCCGCTGGAGCGTGATGCCGAAGGGCGGGCATTTCGCTGCGCTGGAACAGCCGGAACTGCTCGCCGATGAGGTGCGCGCGTTCTTTCGCGAATTGCGATGATGCCGCGTGCTGGAGCGTTTTTCAGCGAAGTGGGCACCACTTCGCGCAAAGAAAACGCGTCAAACGAAGATTCAATCGGAACGGAAGCGGCTGAGGCTTACAATCCGCTCAAATCTTCCGGCACATTGCCGAATTTCCGGATCAGCTTGGCGTCGCCGAACTCCCCGATCATCGGGTCGCCGCTGCGGCTGAAGGCAACCGCGCCGATATGGCCGGCGGCCCTCGACATCATCTCGGCGCGCCGCAGCGCGGTCGTCGAACTCTGGCATTCCTCCGCGGCGCCCGCAACCGGCGAACCGTCGTTGTCCAATAGGAAGGGTAACGCGACGTAATAGGTGATATCGGCCATTGCTCCGCTCCAATTCAAGCGGCGTTGCTGTTTGCCTCCGACAATTCCCTCGGAATGCATCCCGACGAGATCGCCGCCTGCAATTCCTGCAATTCCGCTTCCAGATATTCGTTGGCCATGATCAGCGCCTTGATGGTGCTGCGCAGGTTGCCATCGCACATCGCGATCGCCTGGTCGCAGGCCTGTTCGTAACGGCTGTTGTCGAAAAGCGCTGGTGCGGACATGGCGAACTCCCAAAACTATCGAAGACGGCGACGAATGCAATGTTCCTATTTTGTTCTCTGAAAGTCAAGCCAAGAATCAAGCCAAAAATCAGACTGAGAATCAGACCGAGAAAAAGGCCAAGAGTCAGGCAAAAGAGTCAGGCCAAGGAGGCTCCCCGCGCCGGCTAACCGCGATTCCGCTGCAACTCATCAGTTCGCCGAAGCGCAGCACACGAGAGGCGAAGCCGTGCGCGTTTAACGCGCAGCCTTCGGAACGAAAACAATATCCTGCACTTGTTGAGTGGGGAGTAGGGAGCCGATCGCATGGGTCTGGTTGACGTTAGGAGGCCCGTGATACTGGTCGTCGAGGATGAGTTTCTGTTGCGGATGGATGCGGCCGAGATGGTTGCGGCCGCCGGCTTTGCTGTTGTCGAAGCCGCCAACGCCGACGAAGCGATCGAAATCCTGGAAACGCGTTCCGATATCGCGGTGGTATTTACCGATATTCAGATGCCTGGCGCGATGGACGGGCTCAAGCTTGCGCGCGCCGTTCGCGGCCGCTGGCCTCCGATCAAGATCGTGGCGACCTCCGGCCACCTCACTTTCGCTGAGACGGATCTGCCCAAGGGCGGGCGGTTCCTGCCCAAGCCCTACAGCGCGATCGAGGTCACCTGTGCGTTGCGGGAGGTGATCGCCGGCAGCTGAAAATTCCGGCGCGCTCTCAAGCCGAACGCGCGATCGCTGCCTGTGGTTACGCCCTGATCTTTTCCGAAAAGATCATGCTCAACTGGAAACTGGAGCGCGATGTTTACTTAACTTGATCCCATCGCGCGCTAGGCGATGATGTCCGGCGTGATCTGATCCTCGATGAAGGCGATGCGGTCGCGCAGCTGTAGCTTGCGCTTCTTCAAACGTTGCAGCCGCAACAGATCTGGCGCCGGCGACTGATGCAGGGCATCGATCGCCGCGTCGAGATCCCGGTGCTCCTGCTGCAGCCGCGCAAGTTCGGCCTGCAGCTCGCGCTCATCTTCGTCGGTCATGATATACGTTAGCTGAAAAACGCGATGAGATTGCGAATGGTTGTGGAAACCCTGGGGGAAATATCATCCCTGCCGGGTTGGTCCGCAAGCAGGCAAAAGACCCGGAAGTCCTGAAAGCCGCTAGCGAAATTCGGGCATGCGATCGACCGGGGTACATGGGTTCCTTGCTCACGCTTCATTACATATGACCGTCAAAAATTGCGGCCCTGATTCGGATATCCATCGACAGATTCGGCCAGTGGTGTACACTTCTTGTCTGGTTCGAATCTGAGGATATCAATCCTACCGAGGAGGTTTCGAATGGCAATTCAGGCTCATCTCGTTGAACTGGAACGGAAACACAAGATTTTGGAAAGCGAATTGCATGAAGCTCTTGTTCACCTTTCAACGGACGACCTGCAAATAGTCGAATTGAAGCGCCGAAAATTGATGGTCAAGGACCAGATCGAGCGGTTGAGGCACGCCGAGGAAACGCTGCACTAGCGAACGCCGAGGAGGCGGACTTCATCATGCCCGCGAGCGGATGCGTCTGCACCCGTTCATGGCGGGTGAGGTTGTCTTGATCTAAATCAATCGAATCTAGCCGGCTCGTGAGGGCAGCAACGGGGCAGGTCGTGTCCGGTTTGCGGCGCAGCATGTTGCATTGCGCAGCCGCGTGCTGCCGCAAGTCGCCGCGCCGGCTCATGCGCCGGCGAGTGCGCCGACATAATCCGCGATCGCCAGCGACGAGGTCAGCCCGGGCAACTCGATCCCGAACAGGTTGATCAGTCCGTCGACGCCATGGTCCTTTGGGCCCTGGATCAGGAAATCCTGCGAGGCGACCGCGGGCGGCACAATCTTCGGTCGCACGCCCGAATAGCTCGGCATCAGGGCACCGTCGGGCAGCGTCGGCCAATACTTGCGGATCGCCGGATAAAATCGCGCCGATCGCGCCGGATCGACCGCGTAGTCGATATGGTCGACCCATTCGACGTCGGGACCAAACCGGGCTTGGCCTGCCATGTCGAGCGTGAGGTGGACGCCGAGCCCGCCGGGCTCGGGCACCGGGTAGATCAGGTGCGAGAATGGCGCGCGTGCGCTGCAACTGAAATAATTGCCCTTGGCGAGATAGGCCGGCGGTATCAGCTCAAGCGGCATGCCGTCGATGCCGCGCGCCGTTGCCGGCGCCTCCAGTCCGGCGGCATTGACGAGCAGGGTGCATTCGAGCGTCATCGGCGCCTCGCCACCCGCCTCCAGTTCGATCCCGCCCGGTTTCACCTTGGCGTGCAACAACGGGGTATGAAATGCGAAGGCCGCGCCTGCAGCTTCAGCGTCGCCGCGCAGCGCCAGCATGTAGGCGTGGCTGTCGATGATGCCGGTGGACGGCGACAGCAGCGCCGCGTCGCAATTCAGCGCTGGCTCCAGCGCGCGAGCCGCCTCGCCGGAAAGAATCTGCATGTCGCGGACGCCGTTGGCCTCGGCGTGGGCACGGATCGATTGCAGCTTCTCGGTTTCATTAGGCGTGGTGGCGACGATCAGCTTGCCGCAGTTTCGGTAGGGAATGCCGTGGTCGTCGCAATAGTGGTACAGGGCCTGCTTTCCGCTGACGCACATCCGCGCCATCAGGCTTCCCGCCTTGTAGTAGATGCCGGCATGAATCACTTCGCTGTTGCGGGAGGAGGTGACGGTGCCGATACCCTCGGCCGCCTCCAGCACGACCACCTCGCGTCCGGCCCGGGCCAGACGCCGCGCGACGGCCAGACCGATCACTCCCGCCCCGACAACGACGCACTCAACCTTGTCCATTCGAAAGGCCCTGGATCCGACACTATGGCTTCGCGGGGAATGACGTCACGGAACGTCCCCCATGATCGTTTTCCGAGCCCTTTTCAAGGGGGTAGGCCGTTAACGAAGCAGTAATCATGTCGGGGCAATTGCCGTAATCAGAGTTGAATCTTGGGATTGTTCGAGTGCGCGTTTACCCGATCCAAACGCGTCAAGCCAGACACTCCGCGACTGAAATCCGCGGGTGAGTGATGGCTGGCGAGAATCGGCAGGCGGGCGGCAGGAATTTGATTGCTGCGCAGGCCGGCGCTTGCGCGGTCGCAGCCCTTGCGCTGTCGACGCCCGCCCAAGCGCTCTCCCACAAATTCGCGCCAGCGAGCTATATCGGCCCGATCGATCCCAGTGTGCTCTGGGAAGCGCTGATCGGCGGCATCGTGGTCTGCGCTTTCCTTGCGGCGCTTGCGATCTGGATCCAATCGGCGCTGCGCCGGGTCAAGCGTTCGCAGCTGCGCCGAACGGCCTATATCAGCACCGCGCTGAACAGCCTGAGCCATGGTGTCGTCATGACCGATTCGAGGCAGCGGATCGTGTTCTGCAACGACCGCTACCTCGAAATCTACGGTTTGGCGCGTTCAGACCTGTCGCCGAAAATGAGTGGGCCTGAACTCTTGGAGCTGCGTCGGCAGCGCGGGTGCCCCGATACCACGAACGAGAAATTCCTCGCCAACTCGGCAAAGCCCGAGGGCCTGATTACCGAACTGCCGGGCGGGCGATCCATTCTGGTCAAGTATTTCGCGCTGCCGAATGGCGGTTCGATCGCGACCCACGAGGATTGCAGCGAGCAGCGCAAGCTGTCGCGCCAGCTCGCCTCCACCAAGCAGTTCCTGGAATCGGTGCTCGACAACGTGCCGGTGTGCGTGGCCGCCAAGAGCATCGAGGATGGGCGCTACATCTTTGCCAATCGCGCCTTCGAACGCTTCTCGCGCTTTTCCCGCGACCACATCGTCGGCAAGCGCGCCGACGAGATCTTCCGCCCCGACACCGCGGCCGGCATTGAGGCTGCGGACCGCGCCGCGCTGCGCTCGCCGGAAGGCCATTATCGCAGCGAATTGATCGTCGAGCGCGGCTCGCAAAAGCGCGTGCTCGCCTCCAACCGGGTGATCGCGCGCAACGAAGACAACCGGCCGGAATTCCTGATCGCACTGTTCGACGACGTCACCGATCGCCGCTCGCTGTCGCGGGAGCTCGAAAATACCAAGAAGTTCCTCGAACTCGTGGTCGACAATATTCCGGTGTCGCTGATCGTCGAGCGCGTCAGCGACGGACGATATCTGCTCGCCAATCGCAGCGCCGAGACCATCCTGAACCGGCGGCGCGAGGAAGTCACAGGGCTTACGGCCGCCGACATCTTCAACCCGAAAGAGGCCAAGCTGATCATCGCGCGCGACGAGGCCGCGATCAAGAAACGCGGCCTGCTCGCCGAGGAGCATCCGATCTCGACCAAGGACGGCTTGCGGCTGTTTTTGACCCGCCGCATGACGGTGCTGGATGAAGACGGCGAGCCGAAATATCTGATCAAGACCCACGAGGACGTCACCGACCGCCGGCAGACCGAATCGCGCATGGCCCACATGGCTTATCACGACGGCCTGACCGACCTGCCGAACCGCGCGGCGTTCCTGCAGGCGCTGGCCCAGATGATCGAGGCCTGCGCCGGCACCAGCGAAGAGTTCGCCGTGCTGTGCGTCGATCTCGACGGGCTGAAGGAAGTCAACGACGTGTTCGGCCATGCCACCGGCGATAAGCTCCTGATCGAGGTCGCAAATCGGATCCAGGCGGCGGCGCGCGGCGGCGTCGTGGCGCGGCTTTCCGGCGACGAGTTCGGCCTGATCATCGACGGCAAGCAGCCCGTTGTCGGCAAGCTATTGGCCGAACAGCTCGCCGAAGTGCTGGCCAACGAATTCCAGATCGACGGCAAGTCGGTCCGCACCGGCGTCACCACCGGCATCTCGGTCTTTCCGCACAACGGCGCCGACGCCGCTTCGCTGCTCGCCAATGCCGGCGCGGCGCTGTTCCGCGCCAAGCAGAAATCGCGTGGCTCGATCTCGATCTACGAGCCGGAGATGGACCAGCAGATCCGCGACCGCCGCGTGCTGCATCAGGAGCTTTCGGTCGCGATCAAGAACGGCGAATTGTCGCTATATTTCCAGCCACAGGCGATGTCAGGCCGCACCGTGACCGACAGCGAGATCATCGGCTTCGAGGCGCTCGCGCGCTGGCTGCACCCGGTGCGCGGCTTCGTTCCGCCGAGCGATTTCATTCCGCTTGCGGAAGAAAGCGGCCTGATCGTCGCGATGGGCGAGTGGATCCTGCGCGAGGCCTGCCGGGAGGCCGCCTCCTGGCCGAAGCCGCTGCAGATCGCGGTCAACCTGTCGCCGGCGCAGTTCATGCACGGCGACGTGGTCGGGCTGGTGCATTCTATCCTGCTCGAGACCGGGCTTCCGCCGGGCCGGCTGGAACTGGAAATCACCGAGGGCGTGCTGATCGAGGATTTCGACCGCGGTCTGGCGCTATTGCGGCGGCTGAAGGCACTCGGCGTGCGGATTTCGATGGACGATTTCGGCAGCGGCTATTCCTCGCTCAGCTACCTGCAGGCCTTCCCGTTCGACAAGATCAAGATCGACCGCGCTTTTGTCATGAATCTCGGCCGCAACCCGCAATCGGCGGCGATCGTGCGGGCCGTCATCGGTCTTGGCCACGGCCTCGAAATGTCGATCGTCGCCGAAGGCGTCGAAACCCAGGAGCAACTCGCTTTCCTGGCCGACGCAGGCTGCGACGCGGTGCAGGGCTATTTCCTCGGCAAACCGTTCCCGATCGGCCAATATGCCGCGCTGGTCGGCCGCAGCGGTGCCAATGTCATGGAGCCGGCGCGCAAGACCGGCTAAGGCGTCGGTTGGATGAGCCATCGCGCTTTAGCCTTCTGTCGTTTTGATCTGATCTCTTCGAGAAAACCGGTGCCCACTTTTCCGGATCATGCTCTAGGTGTAGCGAACTTCGTATTCGTTGCATCAAGAAGTGGCGCATGGCGGACTATGATCTCGCGGTCATCGGCGGCGGGCTTAACGGCGTCAGCATTGCGCGCGACGCTGCCGGCCGTGGCTTGCGTGTGATCCTCATTGAGCAGGGCGACCTCGGCGCCGCCGCTTCCTCGGCGACATCGCGGCTGATCCATGGCGATCTCTCGGTGCTGGAGCGCCGGGGGTTCTTGCGCGTGCGCCGGCAACTCGCCGAGCGCGATATCTGGCTCGGCATCGCGCCGCATCTGGTGCGGCCGATGCGGTTTGCGATCCCGGCGCATTCGGACGAGCGCCCGCCATGGCTGCTCCGCTCCGCGCTCCTGCTCTACGACCGGCTTGCCCCCAAGAACCGGCTTCCCGCATCCTTGACCGTCGATGTCACCCACCATCCGATCGGCAACGCCTTGAAGCGGCCGTTCGGGACCGCGTTCGAATATTCGGACTGTGTGGTCGACGATTCCCGACTGGTCGTCCTGATCGCCGTCGATGCCGCGGAGCGGGGTGCGGTGATCCGCACCGGAGCCCGCTGCGTTCGCGCCGACAGGACGGACATCTGGCGGCTCGCCGTGATCGATCGCGGTCATCGCCGGATCGTCACCGCGCGCTCGCTCGCCAATGCCACCGGCGCCTGGACCCCTTCGGTCGTGGAAACCATCCTGCGCATGAAGCCGCAGCAAGCGCGCGCGACGCAGGTGAGCCAGATCGTCGTCCGTCGCCTGTTCGACAACGACAACGTCTACGTGTTCCAGAACAGCGACGGGCGGCTGATTTTCGCCAGCCCCTATGAGCGCGATTTCACGCTGATCGGCACCGTCGCCCACGCCTTCAAGGGCGATCCCGCCATCGTGGCGATGGCTTCCGCCGACGTCGCCTATCTCTGCGAGGCGATCAATCGCTATTTCCGCGAGCCGCTCGCCCCCTCCGACGTTGTCAGGACGCTGTCCGGCGCCAACGCGGTGTTGGACCGCGGCGGCAGGCGCGACGGCACGATGATGTTCGATTACCGCCGCCGCGGCGCGCCATTGATCACGATGTTCGGCGGCGACGTGACGACCTCGCGATTGCGCGCCGAGCGGGCGGTCTCGAACCTCACGCCGTTCTATCCGATGTCGCCACGCTGGACCGCCAACGCGCCGCTGCCGGGCGGCGATTTCGCCTGGGACCGCTTCGAGGACGAGGTTGCCGCGGCGCGCGAGCGCTGGCGGTATCTCACTGAGCCCGAGGCGCAGCGCCTGGTCGGTGCCTATGGCTCGCGCGTTGCGGCCATTCTCGGCGACGCCAACAGCCGCGCCGACCTCGGCCCGTCGTTCGGGCCGGAGCTGACGGGAACGGAAGTGCGCTATCTCATGGACAAGGAATGGGCGCGCTTTCCCGACGACATCCTGTGGCGGCGCTCCAAGCTCGGCCTGACCATGCCGCCGGCCGATCGCGAGGCGCTGGCGGCGTTCATGGCAAGGGCGATCTAGCTTCGGAATGGGCCCCTCGCGCCGTCCCGCTCGCAGTAGAGCGGGAAAAGTGAAATGGCCGCAGTTGAGCCGCGGCCGATCCACAGCTAGCGTGTGGTCATGGGTGGGCCGGCGGGGACCATGGCTGAGGAAATACAAGAGCACGAAGCGGTAGGCGTGGCGGAGCCGGTCAAGCCGGAGCCGGCCAAGCTTGCACTGCCGGCGCTGCCGGTCGACATGCCGCTGTTGCGCCTCGAAGGCGTGGTGAAAAAATTCGGCAGCTTCCGCGCGGTCGACGGCGTGTCGCTCGATATCCGCGCCGGGGAATTCTTCGCGCTGCTCGGCCCAAGCGGCTGCGGCAAGACCACGCTGCTGCGAATGCTCGCCGGCTTCGAGACCCCGGATGAAGGCCGCATTCTGCTTTCGGGCAGGGACATCGCGCAGGTCTTGCCGCACGAGCGTCCGGTCAACATGATGTTCCAGAACTATGCGCTGTTTCCGCATCTCACGGTGCGCGATAACATCGCCTTCGGCCTGAGGCGCGCGAGAATGTCGCGCGCCGACATCGCTGCCCGCGTCGCCGAGATGGTGGCGCTGGTCAAGCTCGAGGGACTGGAGAAGCGCAAGCCCGACCAGCTTTCCGGCGGCCAGAAGCAGCGCGTCGCCCTGGCGCGATCGCTGGCGCGGCGGCCGCAGGTGCTGCTGCTCGACGAGCCGCTCGCCGCGCTCGACAAGAAGCTGCGCGAGAGCACGCAAGGGGAGTTGATGGAGCTGCAGCGGCGGCTTGGCATGACCTTCATCATCGTCACCCACGATCAGGAAGAGGCGATGACGGTAGCTAGCCGGATCGGCGTGATGGATGCCGGCCGGCTCGACCAGGTGGCTAGCCCGCGCGAGCTTTACGAGGCCCCTCATTCGCGCTGGATCGCCGAGTTCGTCGGCGACATCAATCTGTTCGACGGCCAGGTGGAGAGCCGCGAAGGCCACCGCCTTGTCGTCTCGACGCGCGAGGCCGGCACCGTCGTGGTCGCCGAGCCGCGCAATCCGGTCAGCAAGGCCGTGGTCTCGGTCGCGATCCGGCCCGAGAAAGTCAAGCTGTCGCGCCGCGGCCCGGTGTCGGATGCGACAGCTACGCATTCGATCAACCGGCTGGAAGGCGTCGTGACCGACGTCAGCTATCTCGGCGGGCTGACCACCTACAAGGTGAAGCTCGATAGCGGTGCTGTGGTGCGCTCGTCGATGGCCAACACCACGCGGGTCGATATCGACGCCTACAGCATGAGCCAGCGCGTGGTGGTATGGTTCACGCCCGACGATTGCGTGGTGCTCGAGCAATGAGCGCGCGCCGCATCTTTGCCCGCCCGGCGCGGCTCGGCGCGATCGCGCCCTATGTCTGGATGGTCCTGTTCTTCCTGGTGCCATTCGCCTTCGTGCTGAAGATCAGCCTGTCGCAGACCGTGATCGCGATGCCGCCCTATGTGCCGGTGTTCGATCTCACGGCAGGGCTGGGCCGCGATCAAGGCGGCGTTCGCGGCGCTTGTCGCTCGACAATTTCCGCCTGCTCGTCTCCGACGATCTCTATGTGCTGTCCTACCTGCGCAGCCTGATCGTCGCCGTGATCTCGACCGCGATCCTGCTCGCGATCGGCTATCCCATCGCCTACGGCATGGCGCGGCTGCCGCGGCGATGGCAGGGCGTGGCGATGATGCTGGTGATCGTTCCGTTCTGGACCTCGTTTCTGATCCGCATCTATGCCTGGATCAACATCCTGCAGCATGACGGCCTGCTCAACCAGATCCTGCTCGCGCTGCATCTGGTGTCGCGGCCGGTGGTGTGGCTGTCGACCGACAGCGCGATGTATCTCGGCATCGTCTATTCCTATCTGCCGTTCATGATCCTGCCGCTCTATGCGACGCTCGCCAAGATGGAGCCGGCGCTGGAGGAGGCGGCGGCCGATCTGGGCGCCTCGCCGCTTCATGTGTTCTGGCTGGTGACGTTTCCGCTGTCGCTGCCGGGCGTGGCGGCAGGCGTTCTGCTCTGCTTCATTCCGATCGTCGGCGAATTCGTGATCCCTGATCTTCTCGCCGGCTCCAATTCGCTGATGATCGGCCAGACGTTGTGGCTGGAGTTCTTCACCAACAAGGATTGGCCGGTGGCCTCCGCGGTCGCCATCGTGCTGCTGGCGCTGCTGCTGGCGCCGCTCCTGCTCTATGACCGGCTGCAGCGCCGGCAGTTGGAGGCGCGGTGAATGGCGCGTAGGCGACAAGAGTGTCCCGCTTCAACATCGCCTCGCTGTCGCTGGGCTTTGCGTTTCTGTACCTGCCGATCGTCATCCTGGTGATCTATTCCTTCAACGCGTCGCGACTGGTGACGGTGTGGGGCGGCTGGTCGCTGCGCTGGTACACCGAGTTCTTCAACGACAGCGCGATGATCGATGCGGCCTGGATGAGCTTCCGCGTCGCGGCGACCTCGGCCACGGTCGCGACCCTGCTCGGCACGCTGGCGGCGGTCGCGCTGTCGCGCGGCGAGCGGTTTCGCGGCCGCATCCTGTTTTCCGGCATGCTCTATGCCCCGCTGGTGATGCCCGAGGTCATCACCGGGCTGTCGCTGTTGTTGCTGTTCGTCGCGATCGACGCGGAGCGCGGCTTCTGGACCGTGACGATCGCGCATACCACGCTGACCATGTGTTTCGTCGCGGTCGTGGTGCAGTCGCGCCTCACCTCGCTCGACAGGAGCCTGGAGGAAGCCGCGATGGACCTCGGCTGCGATCCGGCGCGGGCGTTCCTGGCGGTGACGCTGCCCTTGATCGTGCCGGCGATCGCGGCCGGCTGGATGCTGGCATTCACGCTGTCGCTCGACGATCTCGTGATCGCGTCCTTCACCACCGGTCCGGGCTCCTCGACCCTGCCGATCCGGATCTATTCGGAGGTGCGGCTCGGCGTCAAACCCGAGATCAACGCCATCTGCACCCTGGTGATCGCGCTGATCGCGGTGGTGATCATTCTGGCGTCGGCCGCCTCGAAGTTTTCGAGTGCGAGAGGCGACAGTGGGGCACCGTTGTAACCCCGTCATTGCGAGGCGAAGCGAAGCAATCCTCGCAATGACGGCGGGTGTGGTTATCGGTATCGACGTCACGACTTCACCGCGCCCGCGGTCAGCCCGCCCACCATGTAGCGCCTGAAGACGTAGTAGATCGCGGCTGGCGGCAGCGCGTAGATGAAGCCGGTGGTCATCAACAGTTCCCACGGCGAGTCGTCGGCGGCCAGGAAGTTGCCCAGCGCGACCGGCAGCGTGATGTCCCTTTCGTTCGACAGCAGCAGGAAGGCGTAGAGATATTCGTTCCAGGACAGCAGCACCGCGTAGGTGCCGATCGCGACCAGCGACGGCATCATCAGCGGGATGTAGACCAGGCGGAAGATCTGCAAGGAGGTCGCACCGTCCATGATCGCGGCTTCATCGAGCTCGATCGGCAGCTTGTCGGAGGCCTGCTTCAGGACCCAGATCGCGTAGGGCGACGCAATGGTCACCATCGCCAGAATCAGCGCCCAGCTGGTGTTGAGCAGGCCGTAATTGCCCATGGTGCGGTACATCGGCACGGCGAGGAACGCCGCCGGGATGAAATAAGTGAACAGCGCGAGATTCATCACGATGCGCCCGCCCGGCACGCGCAAGCGCGAGATCGAGAACGCCGCCGCGGTCGCGATGAACAGCGTCAGCGCGCCGACCGACGCCGCGATCACGGTCGAGTTCCAGAACTGGACCCAGAAATCCCGCAGGAAATAATGCTGCTGGCGAAACACGATCTCGAAATTGTGCAGGGTCGGATGATCGGGCCACAGCTTGCCCGAGAAGGCATCTTCCTTTGGCGAGATCGCGAACACGAACATGTGGTAGATCGGAATCATGGTCCAGATGAAGACGGGGATGCCGATCAAGAGCAGCCGCGCCTCGGTGCCCACTTCGCGCCAGGAAAACTCGCGTACCCCCGGGAGCTTCATCGCGACAACCGTTTCATCATGAAATAGACCAGCGGCAGCACGAACGGCATCGCGCAGACGATCGAAGCCATCGCGAGGTCGAGCTGGTCGAGCCGCAGGTAGCGGATGCCGAGCGTGGCCAGCACGTGGGTGAGATCGGCCGGCCCGCCGCCGGTCAGCAAATAGACGCTGTTGAAGTCGCCGAGCGTCCAGATCATCGAAAGCAGCGTGCAGGTGACGTAGAGCGTTCGCATCGACGGCCAGGTGATGAAGCGGAATTTCTGCCACCAGGTCGCGCCGTCGACGTCGGCGGCCTCGAACAGGTCCTGCGAGATCGCGAGCCGTCCGGTCATCAGGATCAAGGTCCAGAACGGCAGCGATTTCCAGATGTGCACGCCGATCGCCATCGAAAGCGCCACCGTCGGGTCGTTCAGCCAGTTCGGCCCGTCGTCGCCGGTGAGCTTGAAGATCAGCTGGTTGACCATGCCCCATTCGGGATTGAGCATGAAGCGCACCGACAGGATGGTCGGGATCGACGGCACCGCCCAGGGCAGGATGAACAGCACCGACAGCCATTTGATCCAGCTCCGCGTCTGCACGAAGAAGCCGGACAAAAACAGCGCCACCAGCATTTTCAGGTTGATGCCGATGAGAAGGAAGATCAGCGTGTTGACGGCGGCGCGCGCGAAGATCGGATCGTGATACAGCGCGACATAGCTCGACGGATGCCGCGCCAGCCAGAAGCCGTAGCCGACCGGATAGACCACGAACGCCAGGAACACGAGCAGATAGGGCACGATCAGCACGATGCCCCACACCTGCGGCGTCGACAGCCGCGCCGAAAGCGGCGTGCCGGGCACTGCGTGGTCGGATGCGGAGATCGTGATCGCCATGTGCGCTTACTCTTTAGAACGAGATGCAGGCCGCAACCAGCGCCGTCGTCCCGGCGAACGCTGCGACGACGGGGAATATGGCGGGGTCGCCGCCCGACCCACAGTCGTCATACCCCGCGCATGCGGGGTATCCAGTACGCCGCGGCTTTTCGATTCCATGCACCGGCGCTTCGGATTACTGGATCGCCCGCCTTCGCGGGCGATGACAGTTTTGCAGTGGCCGGCATCGATATCACCCCGCGACTTCCTTGATGCGGGCGATCAGTTCGTCGACCGCCTTGTCGACCGGGACCTTTTCGCTGACCACGCGGTTCATCGCTTTGGCCCAGACGTTCTCGTTGTTCAGGATAGTGAACTTGTAGTTCTTGGTGAAATCGAACGGCATGGTGCCGCCCATGAACTGGTTATAGACCGCTCTGCGATGGCGGTCGGCCTGCCAGAACGGGCTCTGCTGGCTCGCGGTCGTCACCGGGAACCAGCGGCCGAGCGCGCCCTCGATGTAGGGCCGCAGGTTTTCCTCCTGCAGCAGGAACTTGATGAACTCCTTGCCTTCCGCCTTGTTCTTGGCGGCGGCGAAGATCAACCCGGTCTTGACGTCGGAGCGGTACTTGATCGGCGTGCCGTCCGGCTTGTTGGGGAAGGACGCCGGTGATGATGGTCTCCTCATAGGCCTTCTTGCCGGCGGCGCGCTGTTCGTCGGTCAGCGCCGGGTTGTTTTCATCGTCGAGCCATTTCGCCGCGATCGAGATCGTGAAGTTGTGCGTCATCACGATGGTCCTGTTGTGGAACGCGACGTTGTTGTCCGGGTCCTTCCAGGTGGTGGAGGAGGGCGGCGTGCAGCCCTTGATGTAGGTGTCGGTGTAATCCTTCAGCGCATGGATCAGGCCGTCGCGGACCTTGGGATCGTCGACCAGGAGCTTGCCGTCGTCGTCGACCAGCTTGACGTTATAGGCGTCCATGAAGGTGTAGAACGACTGGAACGAGTCGGTCGATTCCACGCCCATCGGCTGGCCGACGGCGTAGATGCGCTGGCCCGTCGCTTTGCGGATCGCGGGCTGCACCTTGTCGCACCAGAACGACCAGTAGTCGTTCCATTTGGTCGGGATGTCGCTTTGCTTGAAGCCGGCCTGCTCCAGCATGTCCTTCCAGATCTGGACGTGCATGCTCTGCTGCTTCAGCGGGAAGCCGTAATAGGCCTTCTTCTTGGTCTCGATCGTTATAGAGATAGGCGGTCTCGAGCGTATTCGGCGCGAACGCCGATTTCATCGGCAGCAGGATGTCCGAGAGGTCTTCGAGCTTGCCCTCGAACGCCCATTTGCCCTGCGCCTGCACGTCGTAGCTGTCGGAATAGGCGACATCCGGCACGTTGCCGGAATCCAGCGCCGCCACCGTCTTCGGGATCATGTCCTGGATGGCGTATTGCGACAGCTCGACCTTGATGCCGGTCTTGGCCTCGAACTTCTTGATCGCCTCGAGCAGCGCGTCGTCCTCGGACTTGTAGAAGCCCTTGCCGAACCAGACGGTGATCTTCTTTTCCTGCGCCATCGCCGGCGCCAAGACAATACGAAAAACCCGACCGCCGCGAGCGCGAGCGCAATCTTACCCCTGGATATCACGTCATTTTCTCCCTGATGCCGTTTTTGTTAACCGGTTGGGTGAAAGACTAGCGCATGCGCCGCGGCGCGATCTAGCGGCATCTTGTCCGACCCAGGTAGCGGCGTAGTCGCGCGCGGATCGGTCGACCCCACCTGTCATACCCGCGCATGCGGGTATCCAGTACGCCGCGGCCCCTCGGTTCCATCATCGATGTCTCTGGAATACTGGATCGCCCGCATGCGCGGGCGATGACGACTGAGATTTTTTCGCCAGACATTTTTTCGCCAGACATGGCTTCACGCTCTCGCGGCGCATTGCGCCCGAAGTCTGTGCATATCGTTTCGCCCGAGAGGGCGCGGGGAATGCCGGGTGCCCAATGCACCCGCAGCCTCGTGTGCGCTTGGTAGTTTTAGTATGCACACGAGTATTCACAGCGGAGGCACCGGAACCATCCGGCATTCCCCACGCAATGGTTTTACAGCTTACTGCGCGCTCTCCCCGGGGACCGGGCTTTTTTGCCCCCGTCATCCGCGAGAAGCTTGCTTCTCACGAACTTGATGCCAGCGTCGGGGCATCAGGACCACACGCCTTCGCCGTCCGCGCACCGCCTTTCGCAAAAGCCACCCGACGGTCTTGGTACCGTTCCGCCGAAGCTCCAACGAAGGCGGATCAGCGTCATTCGTCTCTTGACACTGCCGCGTCCACCGCATCCCGCCCCAACGTCCGTGACGATCGCGAAACGCCCCTCTGACGAGGCGGGATGAGTTGCTTCTATTCCTGATTCCACCTCGCCGTCAAGTAAAATTCTGAAATTCAGAAATTGAAAGTGAGGCGGCCTTGGGCGTGCGCCACAGCGAAATATTTTTGCGAGTGGGATTGGACAGGTAGAATCGCGTTGATCCGGTTCAAGAAATTAGCCTGAGCGCGCATCGCGCGGGGCAAGGCTCCGCCGTCATTGCGAGCGAAGCGAAGCAATCCATCCTTCCGCACGGGAAGAATGGATTGCTTCGTCGCTTTGCTCCTCGCAATGACGTGGTGGGTTCGGGGGCGCATCCCAAGCACTGCGCCTCAGGGAACGACGCCTCACGTCGCCGCCGCCCTTTCGCCGATATCGTTCAACCGTTGCCGCGGGTTACGGCGTTCCCACCTCCCGCAGATGCCCCCGCTCGCGCATGACCGGACGCGGATTGCCCTGCGCTCTTGCGGGGGCGCTGCGTGGCGGTTCCGGCTGCAGTGGGATCCGCGAATGCATGCCCATCAGCGAATCGTCCGCTTCATAGGCGGCGTCGCCGTAATTCGGCTCCAGCAGCCGTTGGGCGGGCCTATCCTCGCCCCGCTCTGGCAGGTTTCGCCGCGCCGGCACCAACGTCTTGAGCATTCCGAGAAGGCCAGTAGGCTCGTCTGGACCGGACGATTCGAACGGATCGGCGTAGAAGGTCGCACCGGCGCTGTCCACGAAACCGGCCAACGCATCAACCATGCGCGGCGATCCGCAGGCATAGACGATGTCGGAGGGATCGAGCGGCGGGATATGGGCCTCGATGCGCCCGACACGCACCGCAGGCGTTGGGCTCGGGCCTTCTTCAATCGTCGGGATGATTTTCACGTTGGGCATGCGGGCAAGCAGCGCCAGTGCCGGCTTCATGTAAAGCGCGGATAACCGGCGTGCGCCGGCGATCATGACAATGGGGCGGTCCCTGTATTCGCGCAGCGCCATGCAGGCGATGGCCCATATCGGAGCGAAGCCGGTACCGCTTCCCGCCAGTATCAGCCGGCCTTTGCCGCCGGGACGCAGGAAAGCCCGCCCAAACGGGCCTTGCATACGCAGCCGGTGTCCCGGCCGTATCGTGGTGCCGAGAGCAGGACGACACGCGCCCGCCCCGCACACGCTTTACATTGAGGTGAATGACGCGTCCGCCGATGCGGCCATCGAAGGCGGCCGTGGGGCTAAACGCGCGTGCCGGAAAACCGTTGAACGCAAAACGAAAATATTGCCCAGGAAGATAACTGATGCTCTTCTCGGGTGCGATTGTCAGCTCCAGGATGTCGGGCGCGAGTTCGCGAAGGCCGGTGAGCCGTGCGCGGGTCGTGTCGATTTCCGGCACATCCTCCATTTCCACTTCGAGGTCGGAAACGACGCGCGCCTGACAGGCATGGACCATGCCTTGGGTATGGGTTTCGCCGCATACGGTCTGGCCTTTGACGACTTGCACCATGCAGGTTCCGCAGGTGCCGGCGCGGCAATCGTGCGGGATATCGACGCCGTTGGCGAGTGCCCCATCGAGCAACACGTCCCCCGCGCGGACGCGGAATGTGCGGCCCTTGATCGAGACATTCTTGTAATTGCTCATGGCTCACTCCCTGATCGGGTACACTGCTACTGTCGCGATACTGCGCTTGGTTCGGAGGGTGTCGGGGCCCAAATCACGCGCTACAAGTCATGTTTTACCTGGTGCAACACGGATGAGATTCTGGTTTGCCGTCGTCTCGATCCGGCTGGACCAGTATGCCGATGCCATGACCGGCCGCTTCAGCCAGCTCACCTTGGATGAACGCAGGACCAGGAACCAGAAGAAGAACGGCGTCGTCACCATGTGAGACACCGTCGGGAACCAATCCGGCAATAAGGAAGCCGGTCCGGGAAGACGGTACCAGTAGTAGGTACTGATCGCGGCGGCCGCGAATACCCGATGCAGGATGGCGCGGGCGTTTTCCTTATGGCGGAGGATGTGCTCCGCTATCTTGAAGACAACGTAAGTTACAAGGCAGGCGCCCCAAGGCCAGACATAGGCCGTTATGATGGCCTGGGTGCCAACCTGATCCGGAGGATAATCCTGTACCTGGTACCAACCCCATACAAACCCGGGAAAGCTCCCCACCAGGAAATTCCCGAGAAACTGCTGAAGTTTGGTGGCGCCGGTCACGGTCGGCGTCAATTGCGGCGTGGAATCTGGACAGGGATTGCTGCATCCCTCGCACAAATCGCAGCGCGCATTCTTGAACGTGATGGCGGGTTTGGTGCCATAGAGCCTTTCCACCGGATGGATCGGGCACAGCGTGGTGCACCATCCGGATCGCATTTCGAACAACGACCCCATCACGCCAGCGGCGACGGCCGCCGATAGCAGCATGATCGCGGTCAATGTGCCGTCCACATTCAGGCCAATGCGCCGCATCGGTACGACGACAAACAGTAATATGATGCTCATCAGGCCCAGTGCAGCAGCACCCCATTCAGGCATCCTGATATTCTGCGCGATGCCCAATTTTTGCGGCAGCATGTGAAAAGTTGCCATCGGACAAATATTGCGCCACAGGCCGGGCGCGATCGTCACCAGGGCCGGGGCAACGGGTATTAGAAAATTCCACATCAGGGCAATGCCCGCGGCCGGCCAGAATAACAGCAGGCCAACCAGCACTGCGCCCACCGCCAGCATCGCAGCTTGTAAGGCGCCCCAGATCTGCCGGGCTTCCGGGCTGACCGTGCGGCTGTTGGCAGGCAAAATGGGGCTATATTTTGTGGGTGATACCCGCACCAAGGGCTTGCGCTGCGGCGCTGCCTCGCGGTGTCGCCAAGAGGAATCGTGTCTGAACGTTTGATGGGCGCTATTTTTTCGCATGGCTATTTTTTGCATGACTCCTGATGAATTGGATCTCGCGCGCCATCGCCGCGGCGCCGCGGCACCATGGACACGTCAACGCAGCGCCCGGCAGGCACGCGTCAGGCTCGCAGAATGGGTCGGGGATTAGCTGGCTGCTGGCCGCGTTTTCTTGACGCGGAATGGCCCTGGCAGAACCATTTGAAATTTTCCGGTGCCCAATTTTCCGGTGCTCAAGGCTTCAACGCCGCGCGATGGCGAGCACTCGATCTTACAGGTACGCATTGACTTGATCCCCATGAAATTCGCAGGTCGACTCATCATCTTTGATCCAGAGATAAGTATTGTTTCCGCGCTCCCACACGGAAGACATTCATAGGCATCGGCACATCAATACCAATACTTACGAATACTCTGGATTACTTATCGTATGATGGTTAATTACGGCGAATTACCGGGGAAGAATAAGGAGATTTGCCGATATACTTGCGCAGAAGTGGGGCAATGCAAAGCGGTGCCGAAGAACCAAAAGACAAACGCAGATCTCGCACGCGTTCATTGATCTGGATCAATGCGCAGCAACCAGCGCCCGCCGGCAGCGTCTGACCAAAGCGCGCCTCGTCGGCACCCTTCCGCAGCGCCGGTCAAGGTGACCGCGCATTCGCCCTGCGCGCCTTGTGGATGCAATCGCAGCCCTTGGCTTGCCATTGAAAGGGCACAGACCGCGGTCAAGCTCGCCGCGGCTTCCAGACATTTCGCTGGTCCGGCCAAATGTCGCTCCGACCCAGAAAGCCCGATTGATTGCCTCGGCTGCGAGTTCACCCAAACCGGCACGGCCTCCTCATCCTCATCCTATTCGAGGCGTCTGGATTGATGTCGGTCGCGGCGGCGGATCCGTTTGAGCCCGCCAAAATCCGCACGATACCGATACGGCCGCCGTCCGCTCAGGATCACGGCGAAGCCTTGGCCCCGTCCAACGATGCCGCCAAGGTCCCCTCCCTGACGGTCTTAACCGTTCGGCCGCGATCGCCCGAGGACGACCGCGATGCATCCGGCCGACAGCTACCGGCCGCGCCGGATCCCGGCCGTGCCGCATCGACCGCCGATCTCCATACCGTTCACACGATAACGATCAGCCCGGGCCGCGACGCGGAGCTGGCATCTGCGTCTCGCCCGTTGGCCGCGCCGAACGGTGATCCCAATCGCCATGCCGTTCGCACGATCACGATCAGGCCGGATCGCGACGCCTATCCGGCCTATGCGCCCGGCACGTTGCCCGCTCCGAACAGCGACCCCGATCGCCAGTCCACTCATACGATACGCGACCCATCGCAATTCATCCCGGAATAAGGCGCTTGGGATTACGGGACGAAAGGAGGCGAGAACGTGTTCGGTAATCGGGTGGCTGCGGTCGGCAGCGGATGCGAAGGTGATCCCCACTCAAGAAGGAACACCACCCATGACCTTTCGTATCCTTGGGCTACCGGCCAAAGAATTCACCCACCTTTTCGGCCTGTCTGACCTCGATCTTGCGGCGCAAGGCGGAGTGCGCCGGACGGTCGATGGCAAATATCCTTGCCGGGTCAGCCTCACCGACTCGGAGCCAGGCGAGGAGCTGTTGCTGATCAATTATGAACATCATCCCGTCAGTTCGCCCTATCGGATGCGGTTTGCGATCTTTGTGCGCGAAGGCGATCAGACCTACGACAAGGTGAATGAGGTTCCCGACCAGCTGCGCCACCGCATCCTGGCTGTGAGGTCGTTCGATGCCAACGCCATGATGGTCGCTAACCAGTTGGTCGACGGCAACGAGATCGAACCGGTCTTGGAAAAGTTGCTCGCGCCGTCGAATGTCGACTACCTGCATATTCATTTTGCCGCAGCCGGCTGTTACGCCGCGAAAGTGCAGAGAGCGTAGTCAGCCATGCGCATATTGGCTGATGTGGCTTCCGACACTTTTGCGAAGCGGCGGTTTTGACCCCAAGCTTGCCCGCGGAAAATCGTCAATTCGGCTTGGCGCCGTTGGCGGGCGCGGGCGCCGGCGGCAACGGCGGCAGTCCGCCGGTAAACCGCTCGATCAACGCGCGCACGTTGCGGTCCTTGACGGCGTTCAGAAGCGGCGCGGCGCCGGGCGAGCGCTTGATCAGGCTTTCCGGGTCGGGGAAGATCAGGGGATCGTCCCATGGCCCCTGCACCACAAAAGGCAGGTCGAAAGCGGTCCCGCCATTCGAGGCCATGGTCAGGCTGGCCGTGCCCTTCAAGTCGTATTCGCGCGTCGGCACCGAGGCGGTGCCGGTCATGGTGACGCGCGCCGAGGGCCCCTCGATGCGGACGTCCTCGGCGGTGGCGATGCCGTCGGCGAACTTGAACGCGACGTTCAGCGTGTCGTAGGGCGTCGAGCCGGAGCGGAAGTTGCCGCCGCCCGACAGCGGACTGCGTTCCAGCCGTTTCAGCAGCTGCTCGACATTGAAGCCCGAGATCGCGCCGTCATGGCCGGTCAGCAGCGCGGTGCCGCCGAGCGATTGTGCGAGCTCGAACGCGTTCGAGCCGGACGCGACCAGCGAAACGTTGAGATTGCCGCGGCCGGACAATTTGGTGATGCCGAACAATTCGCTGGCGCAGGATTGCAGGTCGACATCGGTGAACTGCAGCTCCGCCTTGACCTCGGCAGCCGTGTCGGCGCGCGCGATCCCGAACGAGCCGCGGGCGATGCCGCCATAGATCTGGGCTTCGCCGATGCTGAGCGCCAGCACGCCGCCGCGCAGGTTGGCGCCGAGCGCGGTGCGGCCGAGTCTTGGTCGGACCGACGGTGAGCCGCGCCGCCGACAGGCGCATGTCGAGGTCGGTCGTCGACAGCGCGTTGAGGTCGAACAGCTGCCGGTTCCAGTCGCGCGCGCCGCTGGCGAGCAGGCGGAAGGTCGAGATGTAGGACGTGAAATCGAGCGCGTCGGCGGCAAGCGTCGCCTGCAGCGACTGCCGGCCGTTGTTGGAATAGGTCATGACGCCCTCGGCGACATTGCCGTCGAGCTCGACATTGACGTTGGTGAGCGCGACCGAGGCGCCGACGACATTGGCGCGCGCCTTCAGCGCGAAGCGGCCGAAGCCGCCGGCGGCCGGCGAGGCCTGACCGATCCATTGCAAGGCAGAGCGCAGCGAGGAGCTGTCGACGGTCAGCGTGCCTTCCATCATCGCGCTGGTGCGGTTGGCGACCGAACCGTCGAACGCCACCTTCAGAGGCGCGCTGGAGAGCCGCACCTTGAGGCCGGAGCGATCGCCGGCGAGAGCCGCGACGAAATCGTTGATGCTGATCGAGCCGTCGACGCGCTCGCCGCGCCAATCGAACTGGCCGGTGGCGGCAAACGAGCGCGAGATCGACGGCCAGGCCAGCGAGAGATCGACCGCCTCGAGCTTTTCGGCGGCGTGATGGTCGGCGTCCTGATAGCTCAAGACGCCGTCCTGGATGCGGATTTCCGAAAACGACAGCTGGTTGTCGGCGCCGGGCTTCATGTTGCGCGCAATGGTCTGAAGGAACGGCGTCCAGTTGCTCTCGCCGTCGGCGGCGCGGACCACCTTGATCTGCGGACGCAGCATCATGACGTCGGCGATCTCGAAGCGTTGCATGAGCAACGGCAGCAGCCGCAAATTCGCGGTCAGCACGTCGACGCGCAGCGCGGGCTCGCCGCTCGCCCCACCCTTCAGCCCGACGTCGTGGAAGGAAACGTAGCTTCCCGGAAACACCGAAACGTCGATCGAGCCGCCGACCACGAGATCGAGGCCGGTGACGGTGCGGATCTGCGCTTCCACCGCGTCGCGCAGCGCGTCGCGGTTGATCAGCCAGGACGTCGCGACCAGGGCGATCAGCGCCAAGCCGAGCAACGCCGCAATCGGCGTCCCCAGGCGCTTCATTCCTTGGGCCATCGTCAATGACATATCCTGGTCGGGTTGAGGGCGCAGGCCTAGCGGCTGATAAGGGCGCGGGCGGGACGCGCCGGAACCCATATCAACCCTTGCCAACCCCCGCAACTTGAAGGGTTTTCTTGACGCTTTCAAGGCCGCATCCCGCCCTCAGGTTGCATCGCCGGCGCTTCCCGTCACCTGTTCACCATCGGCGTTGCGCAAATTACCGTCACCGCAAGAAGGCGGCCGAACCTTGGCGTCATTGACGCATTGCGCGCATTTCGCCTAATAATCCCCAGCGCTTCCGCGCCGCTTTCATCAGGTCAATTTTGCATGAACAAGGTCTATCCCGACGCCAAATCGGCCCTCGACGGCCTTCTCAAGGACGGCATGATGATCATGTCGGGCGGCTTCGGCCTCTGCGGCATCGCCGAGACCTTGTCCGATGCGATCCGCGAAGCCGGGGTCAGGAACCTGACCGTGGTCTCCAACAATGCCGGCGTCGACGGCATCGGGCTCTCCCGGCTCCTGGAGACCCGGCAGATCAAGAAGATGATCTCCTCCTATGTCGGCGAGAACAAGCTGTTCGCCCAGCAGTTCCTCGCCGGCGAGCTGGAACTGGAATTCGCTCCCCAGGGCACGCTCGCCGAGCGCATCCGGGCCGGCGGCGCCGGGATTCCCGCCTTCTACACCAAGACCGGCGTCGGCACGCTGGTTGCCGAAGGCAAGGAAGTGAAGGAGTTCGATGGCGAGAAATATCTGATGGAGCGCGGCCTGTTCGCCGACCTCGCCATCGTCCACGCCTGGAAGGGCGATACCGCGGGCAATCTGGTCTACCGCAAGACCGCGCGCAATTTTAACCCGATGATGGCGACCGCGGCCAAGGTCACGGTGGCCGAGGTCGAACACCTGCTGCCCGCCGGCCAGATCGATCCGGATCATATCCATACGCCCGGCATCTTCGTGCAGCGTATCATTCAGGTGGGAACCGCATTGAAGCGCATCGAGCAGCGCACCACGCGCAAGCGCGAGGCGGCGGCGGCTGCAACCGGAGAGGAAGTCTGATGGCCTGGACCCGCGAGCAAATGGCGGCGCGCGCCGCCAAGGAACTGCGCGACGGCTACTACGTCAATCTCGGCATCGGCATCCCGACGCTGGTTTCCAACTTCATTCCCGACGGCGTCGACGTTCAGTTGCAGAGCGAGAACGGCATGCTCGGGATGGGGCCGTTTCCCTATGAGGGCGAGGAAGACCCCGACCTGATCAACGCCGGAAAACAGACCGTCACCGAGCTGCCCTCGACCAGCTATTTCTCCTCGGCCGAATCCTTCGGCATGGTGCGCGGCGGGCATATCGATCTGTCGATCCTGGGCGCGATGCAGGTGGCGCAGAACGGCGATCTCGCCAACTGGATGATCCCGGGCAAGATGGTGAAGGGCATGGGCGGCGCCATGGACCTCGTCGCCGGCGTCAAGCGCGTCGTGGTGGTGATGGAGCATTCCGCCAAGGACGGGGCGAAGCTGCTGAAGACCTGCAACCTGCCGCTGACCGGCGAGCGGGTGGTCGACATGGTGGTGACCGATCTCGCGGTCTTCACCATCGACAAGCACGGTCACGACGGCATGGCGCTGATCGAGCTCGCCGACGGCGTCACGCTCGACGAGGTGAAGTCGAAGACCGAAGCCGAGTTCCGGGTGGCGCTGAAGAACGCGTGCGAGTCGCGATGGGGCAGACGTCGACACCGACGATACCGGCCCGCAACACCCGACGACGCCGATTTCATTGCCTGGACGGTCTCGTCGGCGCTGCGGGGCAATCGGCCGCGCGGCTGGTTCGACTTCGCGCTGGACCGGCCCGTAGCGGAATGCCTGGACTTCGTGCGGCGGATCGCGGTCGAGCAAGGCAAATCGTTCTGGCACCATTCGTGCCTCTGGATCGCGGAAGTCGAGGGTGCGTCCGCCGCCGCGCTTTGCGCCCTGCCTGTCGCAGGCACGCTAGCCTCGGCACGCGGTGCGATCGAGGAAACCGCCCGCGACATCGGCAGGGATGATGACGCGATTGCGGCGCTGTGGCAGCGCGGCGCCTATGTTATGTTCGCCAGTGCTGGACCGGGGGCGAGGACGGCGACTGGATGGTCGAGCACGTGGCGTGCCGGCCGGAATATCGAAAACGCGGTCTCACCTCGGCGTTGATCGAACACGTGTTCGTGGCAGGGCGCGCGGACGGCTTCGATCAGGCGGCGATCACCTTCTATATCGGCAACGATGCCGCCGAGCGCTGCTACGCCAAGGCCCGCTTCACCTTTGCCGATGAAAGGCGGAATCCGGCATTCGAGGCCCTCACCGGCGCGCCCGGCTTCCGGCGGTTCGGCCGCGCGATCTAGTCACGCCTTCGCGGCGACATCCTCCAGCCCGCGGTGGCGCGGCTCGACGCCCCAGGCCCACACCACCACGATCTGAATGACCACCAGCAAGATCATCAGCCAGACCACGCCCGGCAGTTTGTAGGAGGCCATCAGCGCGCCGACGATGAACGGCGAGACCACGGTCGCGCCCCGTCCGAAGGTGTTGCAGATGCCGTTGGCACGCAAGCGGATCTCGGTCGGGAACAGTTCCGGCGTATAGACGCCGAACAGGATCGCCGTCTGCACATAGATCGCGACGATCAGCACGAAGCCGACCGAGAGCACGATCGCCGGATCGGACGCGGCGTCGAAGCGGGCATAGATGTAACCGGAGACGATGGTCACGATCGATGCACCGATGATGCTCCAGCGCCGTCCGACCGCATCGGACAAGTAGGCGCCGAGCGCACAGCCGACCAGCGATCCCGCCGACAACACCAGGGTATAGGCGAGAGAATTGGCGATGGTCAGTCCTTGGCGCAGGAAGAACTGCGGCAGGAAGATCACGAAGCCGAAGATCAGCGTATTGATCGTGATCAGCACCCAGGAGCCGACGAACATGCGTTGCAGCAGCGGCGGCTTCAGCATGTCGCGTGCGGCAACCTGCGCGACCTCGGCCGGCACCACCACCGCCGGCAGCGTCGTGCCGGCGGCGGATTCCCTTTCGATGGCCTGCATCAGCGCTTCGGCTTCCGCAATGCGTCCCTGCGATTCCAGCCAGCGCGGCGATTCCGGAAGATTCTTGCGCAGATACCAGACGATCAGCGTGCAGACGCCGGCAATGACGAACATCGGGCGCCAGCCCCAGGTCGGGATGATGAGGTAACCGAGCAGCGCGGTCGCCGGGAAGCCGCACACCGTCAAGAACGCCATCATCGACAGCCAGCGCCCGCGGCTGTTCGGCGGAACGAATTCGGTCAGCGTCGAATAGCCGACCACGATCTCGGCGCCGAGGCCGAGGCCCTGCACGAAACGGCAGGCGATCAATTGATTCATGTCCTGCGCGAAGGCGGCAGCCAGCGACGCCAGTCCGAAAATCAAAAGGTTGATCTGATAGGTGAAGCGACGCCCCATCTTGTCGCCGACAAATCCGGTGATCAGCGCTCCCAGCGTCATGCCGACAAAGGTCAGCGAAATGAATTGCAGATTTTGCGGACCGGTCGAGAATTTGGTCTGGATCGCAGACGCCAGCACGCCGCCGGCGATATAGAGGTCGTAGCCGTCGAAAAACATGCCGGCGCCGACCAGCCCGAAAATGCGGTAGTGAAACGACGAGATCGGGAGCCGGTCGAGACGTGCGCCGGCATTGACTGCGTGACCCATGTGAAGTTTTCCCCCTTTTTGATATTTTTTCGCGGGCTGCTGGTTGGTTTGATCTAATGCAGCCCGCGCATCGATTTCGTTCTAGTTCAGTCGTCGTTGCGTTGCCGTGTCGCGGTACCAGTCGAACGGCGCGTCGTGGGTCGCGACCATCACGCTCTTGGTGTTGAAATGGTCGTCGAAGCTTTCCGAGCCGAACTCGCGCCCGACACCACTGTCATCGACGCCGCCCCAGGGCGAGGCCGGATCGAGACGATGATGATCGTTGACCCAGACGATGCCGGCCTTCACGGCGGCCGCGACGCGATGCGCGCGTCCGACGTCGCGGGTGCGGATCGCCGCCGCAAGTCCGAACGGCGAATCATTGGCAAGCCGCAGCGCGTCGGCCTCGTCGGTGAACCGCGTCACCGAGGTGAACGGCCCGAACACTTCCTGCTGGAAGATGCGCATGCGGCTCGTCACGTCGGCGAACACGGTGGGCTCGACGAAATAGCCGTTCTCATGGCCCGGCACTTTCGCAGATCTTCCGCCGGTGACGAGCCGCGCG
This sequence comes from uncultured Alphaproteobacteria bacterium, assembly GCA_963777475.1. Lineage (GTDB taxonomy): Bacteria > Pseudomonadota > Alphaproteobacteria > Rhizobiales > Xanthobacteraceae > Bradyrhizobium. The sequence goes on along the minus strand of CAVZQX010000020.1, from coordinate 83,926 downwards.
CCGTCGTCGCCGCCGAAGCCGCAATAGGACAACACGCGGTCGCGCTGCCGCGCCGAGATCACAGGTCCGAGCTGGGTTGCGGGATCGAAGGGATCGCCGATGCGGATCGTCTCCGTCTTCGCCTTCAGCTTGGCGACGAATTCGTCATAGATCGAGGCCTGCACCAGATGGCGCGAGGCGCAGACGCAGGTTTGCCCGGCGCCGATGAAGGCGCCGAACGCGGCATAGTTGACGGCGCGGTCGACGTCGAAATCGTCGAACACCATGACGGGCGTCTTGCCGCCGAGCTCGAGCGTCTGGTGCGCGAACACCTTTGCCGCCGCGCTACCGGCGATGCGGCCGGCTTCGGTGCCGCCGGTCAACACCAGCTTGTCGATGTCGCCATGCTCGGCGAGCATCTTGCCCGTGCTCTGGCCCAGGCCCAGCACGATGTTGAACACGCCGGGCGGCAGCCCTGCCTCGGTGAAGATTTTTGCAAGTTTCAGTGTCGTCAGGGGCGTGTATTCGGACGGCTTGACAACGGTGACGCAGCCTGACGCCAGCACCGCGGCGAGCGACTTGCACAGGATCATCAGCGGATGATTGAACGGCGTGCAATTGGCGACGATGCCGATCGGCGTGCGCAACGTGTAGTTCAGATAGGAGCCTTCGACCGGGATCACCGCATCGCGCCGCGCCAGCGCAAGCCCGGCGAAATAACGGAAGAAATCCGGCAGCCGCGACAATTGTGCGCGGGTTTCATTCAGCGGGCGGCCGTTGTTGAGCGTTTCCAGCCGGTAGAGCTGCTCCAGGTTGGCTTCGAACGCGTCGGCGAGCTTGTTCACCAGCCGCGCCCGCGCGCGGATGTCCATGCCGCCCCATGCCTTGCCTTCGAAGGCAGCGCGCGCGCTCTTCATCGCGCGGTCGACATCCTCAGGCGTAGAGTTCGGGATTTTTGCGATCACGTCGCCGGTGGCGGGATTGCGGACGTCAAGCATCTCGCCACGGCCGGCCTCGATCTCGCGGCCGTCGACATAGTTGCCCAAAGTGCCGTAGATCTCGACGTCGCTTGTCGTGGGTTTTGCTGGAATGTTCATGCGTCCCTGCCTTCGACAATGACGGCGTTGCGCTTCAGCGCCGGCAACACGCGCTTTTCGGTCTCGGTGATATGGGCCTTGATGATGCGCGCCGCGCTGCGCCGGTCGCGCCACTGCATCGCCTCGATCAGGGCACCGTGCTCGGCAACGAGCTTGGCCGGGTTGTGGTCGCCGACACTGGTGACACTGACCCGCACCAGGCGGTCGGCCTGTTCGATCAAATCGCACAGCGCCTGTGCCATGCGGCGGTTGCCGGAGGCGTGGGCGAGCGCGCAGTGGAAGTCGCGGTTATAGGCGATGAAGTCTTCATGGTCGCCTTCGAAGCGGCGGAACTGATTGAGCGCCTTCAGGTCGGCGTCGCCGGCGTTCTCGATCGCCTCGGCGACGCAGGCCGGCTCCAGCGCCAGGCGAAAACGCAACAGATCGCGTGCGTCCTCCAGCGAGATCGGGTTGACCCGGTAGCCCTGGCGCGGCTGCACCGTGACCAGATGCTCGCGCTCGAGCCGCAACAGCGCCTCGCGCACCGGTTGCCGGCTGACGGCGTAACGTTCGGCGAGCTCCTGCTCGCGCATATCATCGCCAGGCGCGAGCCGGCAGCTCAGAATATCAGAGCGCAGGCTTTCATAGACATTGTCGCGTAAAAGCATCGAAATTCCTCGCCGTTCGTCCGGTAATCTTGCAGTCGTGAAATATCACGTCAAGCGACAAAGCCTTGAAATGGACGAGTTTTAATCTTTGAATGTTGGAACCGGCCGGCGCGGTTCGCACATGTGCGACTAGAAAGGGGAAACGAGCATGTATCGGGCTTTCGCGAGGGGCGCCGTCAACGCGGCTGAGGTCGGTTATGGGCCGCCACTTTTTCTGTTTCATTCGTTGTTGTCGGATCGCGCGAGTTTCGATGCCGTTGCGCCGGGGCTTTCGCGGTCGTTCCGGGTCATCATTCCGGAGTTGCCTGGCTTCGGCCGCTCGCAAGCGGTCCGCGGGGGATTGGCCGATGTCGCCGATCGCATGGCGGAAGCCGTCTCCGATGCGGCCGGCGGCAGCGGCGCGGTGGTACTCGGCAACGGCTATGGCGGGTTCGTCGCCCTGCAGATGGCGATCCGCCATCCCGGCATCGTGTCGCGATTGATGCTCGCCGACTCTGGCGCGGTGTTCTCGGAAGCGGGGCGCCAAGCCTTTCGCAACATGGCGGCAGCCACCGAAGCCAACGGGCTTTCGGCGATCACGGACGTCGCGATGCGCCGGCTTTTTGCGCCGGAGTTTCAGGAGGAGCATCCCGACCTGATGCGCGACCGCCGCGACGCGTTCTTGCGGACCGATCCGGAGGTATTTCGCGCGGCCTGCGCGCAACTCGCCGAACTCGACCTGCGGCCGGAGCTTTCCAAGGTCCGCGTGCCGGTGCTGGTGATGGTCGGCGAACAGGACGAGGCGACGCCGCCGTCGATGTCGCAGGAACTGGTCGATCTGCTGCCGAACGCGCGGCTGAGGATCATTCCGGGCTGCGCGCATGTCCCGCAATTGCAATCGCCGAAAATCTTTGCGGAGATGATCGCCGATTTCCTGCTGGCGATGCCGACGATGGGCTGAGGCGCGTCCCAGGCGCGTCAGCTCCAGATGAAACCTCGCGCGACCGAGATCGTCGATGCGCCGATCATGATTGGCTTGCGGCCCCGGTAATCGGTCGTCAGCGCGCCGATCGCTGCCTTCTTGCGGGCGCTTCGGAGTGGGTGGAGAGCTCGGGCTGAAGCGGCGGGGAGACACGCACGGGCGCGGATCGAAGCAGGTCGGCCAGTTGTTGCGGCGGGACCGGTTTGCTGAACAGAAAACCCTGCATTTCATCGCAGGCGTGATCGCGCAGGAAGGTCTCCTGCTCGATGGTTTCCACGCCTTCGGCGATCACCGTCATCCCGAGCGCCTTGCCCATGCGAATGATCGCCTGCGCGATGGCCTGATCCTCGGAATCGTCAGCCAGATCGCGAACAAAGGAACGGTCGACCTTGATGGTGTCGATCGGGAATTGCTTCATCAGCGACATCGACGAATAGCCGGTTCCAAAGTCGTCGATCGCAAGACGGATGCCGCGTTGCTGGATCGCTTTCAATACCTTGATCGCCCGGGAAACGTTCTGCATCATCATGCTCTCGGTAACCTCGAGCTGCAGCAGCGCCGGCGACATGCCGCTTGCCGCCAGCGCCCCATCGATATCCCGCAACAGGTGCTCGTCGGCGAACTGCCTCGGCGAGAGATTGACCGCCATCGAGATCGGCCGCAATCCGCGGCGCTGCCAGGCCGTGTTCTGCGCGCAGGCCTCCTTCAAGACCCAGCGGCCGATCGGAACGATCAGCCCGGTCTCTTCGGCGAGCGGGATGAATTGCATCGGCGGCAGCATGCCGAGATCGGGATGCGTCCAGCGCAACAGCGCCTCGACGCCGGTAATCTGCCTGGTCGTCATATCCACCTTCGGCTGATAATGCAGCGAGAACTGATCGCGTTCGAGGGCGTGGCGGAGCGCGGTTTCCAGCGTCAGGCGCTCGATCGACTGGGTCTTGAACTCCTTGGAGAAGAAGCGGAAGCCGTTCTTGCCGTCCTCCTTGGCGAGGTACATCGCGATGTCGGCATTCTTGGTGAGCGTCTGCACATCGGCGCCATCGGTCGGATACATGGCGATGCCGATGCTGGCCGTGGTGTGGCACTCATGGCCGCTCAACAGCAGCGGCTGGGCGAGAACAGACAACAGGTTGCGGGCGATGTGTTCGATCTCGTGACATTCCGCGGTTTCCTCCAGAACGACCACGAACTCGTCGCCGCCCAGCCGGGCGACGACGTCGCAGGCACGCAGGCTGCTGCGCAGCCTGTTGGCGATTTCCACCAGCAAAATATCGCCGGCTTCGTGACCCAGCGAATCATTGATGACCTTGAACCTGTCGAGATCGATGAACAGCACCGCAAATCGCCGATCGTGGCGCCGTGCCGCCTCGATCGCGAAATGCATGAGCTGGTTGAACATCACGCGATTGGGCAAGTCGGTCAGGCTGTCGTGGGTTGCCAGATACTCGATCCGTTGATCGGCGCGCGCCTTCTCCTCGGCGTGATCGAAATTCGCAAGCGCGAACGAAACGTTGTCGGCAAGCCGTCGCAGCAAATCGATCAATTCGGGGGTGAAGGTGCCAAGTTCGGTCGACTGAACGATAAAGAGCCCGAACACCGCTTCGCCCTTGATCAGTGGGAACGCTGCGGCCGAACGTGTGCCCAGTTGCTGGTGCCGCGCGCGAAAACGCGTCATCCGGGGATCGGCCATGTAGTCGTTGCTGATGCTGGGCCGCCCCGACTTGAACGCGATTTCGCCCAAGGACAGGCCCTCCGACTCCGAGCCGGATATCGGGCCCAGTAGGCCCATTATATTGTCTTCCCCCGGGCTTCCCATCGCGACGACGCGAAGCAATGTGCCGCCCGGCTCGACGAGCAAGATGTGATTGCGCATGGACGTTTCACCGAGCACGGCCGCCTCGCAGACGAGATCGCAAAGCTCTTCCCGCGTCTTGGCCCGGAGGATCGCCTCGTTGGCGGCGCTGAGCGCGGCAAACATCCGCGTGAGGTGCTCCTTTTGCTCCTCGGCAAGGCGACGATTGGCCTCGCGCTCGAACACCTCCAAGGCGAACGAGATGTTCTCGGAGATTCTCCCCATCAGCTTGGACATCTCTTCGTCCAGCTGACCGACGCCGCTTCCGAAGAAAAAGTAGATGACGCCGACCGTTCGTGCGCCGGCGAACAGCGGAAAGACGCCGCACGCCCTCAGGCCCGAAGCCTTGACCAGCGGAAGCCATGGCCGCGAACGCGGGTCATTGGGAACGTCGTCGCTGATGCAAGGCTTGCCGGTGCGGAAAGCCGTGCCTCCCATACCCTGGCCCTCGGGAATCGCCGGGTCCGACGAGAATCGAAGTCTCGCGGTGACCTCGGGGAAGGCGCTGGTATGGGCTGCGATCTCGAGCCAGGAAGAGCCGTCGGGCTGCGTGAAGATCGCCGTGCCCAGAAGCTTGCCTTGATCGACGGCGGCATGGCAGACCATCTCGAACATTTCGCTCACGGATTGCGCGCGCAGGATTGCTTCGTTGGTCGCGGTCAACGCGGCGAACAGACGCGCAATACGTGCTCTCGCGCGCTCGCGTTCGAAATTGTCGAGGGCAAAGGACACATTTTCCGCCATGCTCTCGAGCAGACCGATGGTCTCGTCACTGAGGGCGTTCGGCTGATCGAGAAAAAACAACAGCGCGCCGACGCAAGCTCCGGATTTTCTGATCGGCACCGCTGCCGCCGATCTGCCGCCGATGCGCCTTGCCGTTTCATGCCATCGCCGGAACCTGGGATCGTTGATATAGTCGTTGGTCACGAAACTTCGACCGGCTCGAAATGCGGACGCGGCAAGCCCTTGACCGTCGTCCGAATGCTCGTCGGTCGAGCTTATCGTTGCGCGAAGGATGTCGGCTCCCGCTCCGGCGCCGGCAACGAATTGCAATTGATTTTCCGACGTCGCCATCAGCACGCAGGTGCCGAGCAGCTTGCCGCCGAACACGGCGGCATCGCAAACTCTTTGAAACAGCTCGTCCTCGGATGTGGCGCGCAAGATCGCCGCGTTCGTGGCGCTGAGCGCCGCAAACATCCGCGCAAGATTCGTCTCAAGAATCATCGATTTCCGCTCGCAGCGCTTTCCATCCTGAGGCTCAATGTGCCTGTTGGGGGCTAAGCGGCGGTAACGAAGCGGAGTCAATGGTCGGTGAATCCATCGCAAGAATACGATGCAACGGGATTGAAGAACCACGTAAGAATACGGAGAATGATGCTGGAGGGTGCATGGACCGCGGACATCGAGGACACTTTAGTTGGGCTCCCTAATGCCGGTTCTGCACGGAAAGCCGCCCCAAGCGGTCCGGCTGGCCATTGTCTGCCGTTCCCTGGTAAGATTGCCCGTCACGACAAGTGCAGCATGGCTGCGCAGTTCGCAATGAAGAGCGTCGATACCGCTGCGACTGACGGCCTCGGTCTGGTTCCAGCAAGGCCGGCGAGTGTCGGAAACCTTCGGGCGCAACGGTTCGCGGCGGCAACGGGAGATTGCGAACGAGCTGTGCCATCGATGCGACTGTCGCCGGAGCGGTTTTGCGATGATCGATGACTTGGCACTCCTGAAACAGGCCATGGAGCAGATGGACGCGGAGGATCCTACCGTGGCCCAGGCGGCCAAGGACCGCGCCGCGCAGACGCTGAGCGATGCCGGGCTGAGCTTCGCGAAAATGGCCGAGCTGATCGAACAGCGTCGATTGCTGCTGCGGCCCAGGATCGTGGCCGGTATCAAACGCATGGATCAGCCCGGCATGCTCGGCGACTCGGCATTCCGCGACGCCGGCAGCGCGCTCAGGAAAGAAGGTCAGAGCTTTCGCCAGATTGCCGAGGCTATCGAGCTTACCGGCAAACTCGCGCCCCAGGACGAGGATATGGTGCAAAACAGCGAGCCGCTGCACCAGATGGCGAGCGAGCCGGTTGCGCCCGCCTGGCCGAGAGCGCTGGTTTTCGTCGCGCGCATTGTTTTCTTTCCGCTGCGGCATCCCATACGGTTCGTCGGGATCGCCCTCCTTGCCATGTTGCTGTTCTACGCCGTGCGCGGCTTTGTTGCCATCGGCCACCAGGTTTCGGGATATTTCGATGGCGTGGCCGCCGTCCGCGACAGCGCGGACAAGGCGATGTCGTCGGTGAGTTCGTTCGTCAACGAGCGGATCTTGCAGCAATCCAAGGAGGCGGCGCCGCCGACGCCGCCCGCCCCAATCCCGTCGCCTCCGGCGGCGGCCCCGTCGCCGGCGTCTGCAGCCCCGGCTGCTCCTGCCACCGCGTCGGCCCCTCCTGCCACCGCGCCCGCTCCTTCCGCAACTGCATCGGCTCCTCCCGCGCCAACCTCGGCGGCTCCCGCACCTCCATTGGTTGCCCCTGCGGGTCCAGCGGCTTCAACGCCGCGTCGCGACGCGAGGGGTGAACCGCCTTCGAGGTCGGCAGCGAACCCTGGCGCGGCGCGAGTAGATCGCTATCCCAGATATCGTCGCGACGCGCCGTTCGATGACTATCGCCCACGCGCTTTCGAGGACTTGATACCAAAGGTGATCCGCCGCAATTCCCGCGTGGCGGGGCCGTGTCTCGGTGGCGTCGGCGGTTGCTATTGGGGCGGCGGTCAATACTGACCAAAGGCGCGTTGAGATCGGTCGTTAACTAGAGCAAATGGATCGCAAGCCAGACCGCGGCCCATACCGCCAAGGCGACAACGGCGACCGTGACCACGAGGACAGTCAAGGTTCGAACCAGTGGGCTGGCGGCGGGCGAACGTCCGGTTGGGACAGGGCGGTAATCCTCAAATTTGGGGATATGACCGCGAATATCCAAAATCCAGAGCATAACTTGCAGAACGTATAGGCCCATCGCACCGGCTCCAGTTCGTCGTTCAACACATAATTCTTGCCCGAAAACGCAGCAGGTCCTTTGCGCGAGCGCAAATTTTGCCGGCGAGTCCGTCGTTTTTTTCGGTCCGCGGAATTCCGGTTCCGATTTGAGCCAGCGCAAAGTCGTTCTCCCGCATTGCCCTATTTGTAACCGTTGGTCGGGGTGGCCGAAGCGACGGTCCAAAATTCTTTCAGAACAGGTTTTTCGAATGCGGTCAGATCTGGCGGCGGCTTACGGACAGGAGCGATTGCCGCGATATACGAGTTACCCCACAGCGCCGCATTTTTCGGGCGCGATCGGTCCCACGACCTACGCCGAATGGCTGAAGGCGATCCCGAGGGCCGCGACCGGTTCGCTCTACTTCCATGTGCCGTTCTGCCGGGCGATGTGCTGGTATTGCGGCTGCCACACCACCGTCGCCCGTCGCGACGAGCCGATCGCGGCTTACGCGCAGGCGCTCCGCTGCGAAATCGATCTGGTCTCGCGCCAGATCGATTGCCGTCTAGCGGTCGATCATGTCCATTTCGGCGGCGGCACGCCGACCATCATGTCCCCTGAATCCTTCGCGGACCTGATCTCCTCGATCCGGCAATCCTTCTTCGTGCCGCCATCGGCCGAAATCGCGGTCGAGATCGATCCGCGTACGCTTAACGAGCCGATGATCGACGCGCTCGCGCTCGGCGGCGTCAACCGCGCCAGTCTCGGCGTGCAGAGTTTCGATTCTCTCGTGCAGAGCGCCATCAACCGGGTGCAGAGTTTTGAAGAGACCGCGGCTGCGACCGAAAACCTGCGCCGCGCCGGCATCTCGGGCATCAATTTCGACCTGATCTATGGGCTGCCGCACCAGACCGTCGCCTCCTGTCTCGACACCGTGCGGCGCTGTGTCGAGCTTCGCCCGGACCGTTTTTCGGTGTTCGGCTATGCGCATGTCCCCGCATTCAAGAAATACCAGCGCAAGATCGACGAGGGCTGGCTGCCCGACAGCGTCGAGCGCTACGACCAGGCTTGCGCCATCGCCAACGCGCTAACTGAGGCGGGCTATCTGCAGATCGGTCTCGACCATTTCGCGCTGCCTGGCGACGCGATGGCCGCAGCTCAGCGCGAGGGAACGCTGCGCCGGAATTTCCAGGGCTACACCACCGACACCGGCAACGTGCTGCTTGGTTTCGGCGCCAGCGCCATCGGGCGCCTGCCGCAGGGCTATGTGCAGAACGAGGTTCAGATCAAGGCCTATTCGCAATCCATCGCCGCCGGCAGGCTGGCGACGGTGAAGGGCTATGCGCTGACGGCCGACGACCGGCTGCGCGCGGACATCATCGAGCGCATCATGTGCGATTTCGGCGTCGACCTCGATGCCACTTGCGCCCGGCACGGATCGGCGGCGGAAGCCATGCTGCAATCGGCGCCGCGCCTGAATGAGTTGATCTCCCACGGCGTCGTCGAACTCGACGGCACGCAGCTTTCGGTTGCCGACCAATCGCGCTTCCTGGTGCGCAGCGTCGCGGCCGCCTTCGATGCGCATCTCGACGCATCGAAGCAGCTGCATAGCAGGGCGGTGTAGGAGTTTAGCCCGCGAAAGCCCGGCTCACGCCCGCGCCAGCGCGCGGGCAAACACCACTTCGATCAGCGTGCCGGAATGTCCGCCGGTCTTGATGTGGAATTGCGCGTGGTTGGCTTCGACCAGCGCCTTGGTCAGCGACAGGCTGACGCCGGAGGAATCGGAAGCCTGATCCGACGGCGGCGGGGTGCGGAATGGCTCCAGCGCAGCGGCGACCTCACTGTCGTTGAGCCCGTGGCCGGTGTCGCGGACCCGCAAGACCACCTCGCCCATATCCGAAAACGCGGTGGAGACGATGACCTGGCCGCCGGGATTGGCGAGATGAATCGAGGTGCCGATCAGGTTCATCGTGATCTGGCGCAGCGTGCGGGCATCGGCAATCACGGAGGGCAGCGCATGCGCCAGCGAAGTACGGATGATGATGCGCTCGCGATTGGCCTGCGGCTGCATCGCCGCAACGCAAGCCTCGATCAGCTCGTTGAGGTTCTGGTTGGTGAAGGCAAGGTCGAGCTTGCCGGTCTCGACGCGCGACAGCTCGGTGAGGTCGTCGATGATGGCGATCACGCGCTCGCCGGAGGCGCGGATATCCTTCAGGTATTCGGCATAGCGCTCGTTGCCGAGCGTGCCGAACCGCTCTGCGATCATCACCTCGGCAAAGCCTATGATCGCATTCAAGGGCGTGCGGACCTCGTGGCTGATCCGGGCCAGCATGTCGGCTTTGGCCGCTGCCGCGCGCTCGGCAAGGCGCCTCGCCTGCTGCAGCTCGCTTTCGCCCTTCCGGCTCTGCGACAGATCGCGGAACACCGCGAAGAAATTCGTCCCGTCGATGCGGGTCCGTCCCATGGTCATCGAAAGCGGAATGATGCCGCCCCTGGCGACGCGGCCGAGCACGTCGCGGCCGTGATCGAGCAGGCTCGCAACGCCCGTGCCCTTGATGCCTTCCAGATATTCGGCGACCACGCGCTGGCTTTCCGGCGCGAACAGCTCGGTGAGGTGGTGCTCGACGAAGTCGGCGCCGTCATAGCCGAACAGCGCCTCCGCGCTGCGGTTGCAGGCGTGGATGTTGCCCTCCGCGTCGAACATCACGATGCCTTCGGCGGTGGTGTCGAGGATCGCGGCAAGGTCCTCGGCGTCCGCGCCGCCGGCGAGCGGCGGCGGGCTGGCAGGCACGGGCCCTGCGGGCAAGGGCGGCGCGGCCAAAGCTTGCGTCGGCGCGAACATCAGGGCGAGTGCGGAATTGCCGTCCCATGAAATCGTGAACAGGCGCGCCTCGGTCGGCTGCTCGTGCTCGGCCGAAGGCTGCGTCGCCGAGATCGTCACCGGGGTTCCTGCCTCCGACGTGCTGCTGGCCTGCGAGACGCCGGCTTCGACATAGAGCGCGTCCAATCCGCCGGCCTCTTCCAGCGCCTGCAGGGCCGGATAGCCCATGCGCTCGAGAAACGCCGGATTGGCATAGAGCAGGCGGTCGAGCCGGTAGATCAGAATTCCGGTCGGCAGCAGGTCGAGCAGCGCGCGGTCGCGCCGGCTGTCGCCGCGCGCGGGCGGCTCGGGCCGCTGCAGCCATTGCGGGGTGTCGCCCAAGGATGGCTCGAAGGATGGCTCGAAGGATTGCTCGCGCGGCGGTTCAGGCGCGGGCGGGGCCGGTGCAGGGTCGACCGCCGTTTCAGTTGGTGTGGGCGCTGCCGGCGTCGCAGGCGGGCCGTCATCGTCGTGTTCGAGTCGCGCGGATAATTGCCGCGCCAATTCGTTGAAGGCGCTGTTCTCGACCGGCGTCAGTGCCGGCAATCTCGGTTCGCCGACCGGGCGGAACGGCAGAACATTTTTGGGCGGTTCCACGGCTTTGTCCAAATCGGTTTGCGGTGAAGTCTCATCGGTAATGGTGGGGGCCGGCGATTCCGGAGGAACGGACGGCATCACATCGGGATCGGTGGGCATATCTGCGGCAGAAGCTTGCTCGGAATCCGTCTCAACGATGTCAGCCGAAAGCCTTCGCTTGACCGGTGGGACGATCGACAATTCGAAGCGGCGCAACGCGGCAAGCCGGGTCAGGCCTTCGAGGTCTCGGCACACGCCGAAGCCGCGGTAGCCGGCAAATTTCCGGGCGCGATCGAACACCGGCAGACCGGAGAGCTCGACCGGCAACCGCTCGCCGCCATCGACCGGCCAGTTCAGCACGATGCCGGTCCAGGTGTCGTGGGTTGCGGCCGCGCGCGCGACGCGGCCTTCGGGATCAAGCGAAAACCGTTCCGCGATATCGCGCCACGGTCGCCCAAAAAAACCGGCCGCGGTGCGCGGGCCGATCAAATGGGTGAATTCGCTTTGGTCGAGGGAGAAGCGGCCGTCGGCATCCATCTTCCAGGTGAAGCGCAACGGATGCAGGCGCGCGGGCTCGCCCAGTGCGGGATAGTCCAGCGCGCGATAGGCCGGCGCGAGACAGTCCGGACTTGGCGGCATTTCGAGCGGCAGAACCGCGGGCTCATCGGCAACCGCTTCGACATAGGGCGACGGCTCGGCATCCGCCGCTGCTGCATCCGGCTGCGGCGGCTCCGCGCATGGTTCGGCCGCGGGGACGCGCTGCACGGTCGGCGCTTCCGGCGCAGCCTCGAGCGGCTCGGCGAACTCGTCGACCAGGGCAAATTCGGCCGGTGCCTCGCCCGACATCGCCGGCTGTTCGTAATCCGGTGGCGCGACGACCGGTTGCGGCGCTGGTTCCAAGGGCTGCGCAAATTCCAAGAGCTGCGCATCCTGCGACAAGGCATCCGGAACTGCCGCGGCCTGCAGCGCGATCAATGCGATGAGACCTGTGTCGGCGCCGCTGCCGACGCGCTGCAGCACCAGGTGACCGATGGGAATCGGCATCTCGACGCGGCCCTGCGCCAAGGCCTCGCTGCGCGCCTGCTCGAGGCCGGCCTCGGAGAGATTGCGAAAGCCGAACAGCGCCCGCGCGGTCGCGCTGGCGCCGACGAACATGCCGTCGCGCGCAAACGCCAGAAGCGGGATGTCGGCGCCTTCGACCAGGCGCTGCAGCCGCTCGATCAGCGGCATGGCGCGGCCGCTGATTTCGGCGGCTGCGATCAGGACGCCGTGGCCGCCATCGGGAAAATCGAGCCGCGCGCAGCCGCAGGTCATCAGCGTGCCGAGCTTCGCGCCGAAGCCACGCAGCCGTTCGAGCCGGACGGCGCCGGCCGGCGACAGGCGTCCGGCGAGTTGCGCGACCTGGCGGCGGTGCGGGTCGGCCGGTCCGAACCTCTTGTTGGTGAGGTCAGCGGCATTCGCCGCGCCGAACAGGCGGGCGCCGACCGGATTGGCCCACAGCACCCTGGTCCCGTCCGAAGACCATAGCCAGGCGGGCAGGGCGCTGGTGGCATGCGCGGCGAGCCGTGCATCGCCGAGACCCTGCAACTGCAATTCCCTGGTGTTCATCGTTGGTTGTCGACGCCCTGTTGCACGACGATGACGCTCCGTGAGCTGTGGCCGGAGGATGACAGCCTTAACGGATGGTTAGTATCGCCTGCCGGGAATGGCAAATCCACGGCCCACGCGCCGCTGAAGCGCTCAAAGCCCCGGATAACCTTAATCTGGATGTGGCTGAACTTTAGGCCGGCACTCTCGTTGCATCTTGCAAATGAGGCCGACAGGCCCACGATGAGGTAACAAGCGGCGTTGCGTCATGCCGGCGAAGCCTTTCGGGGTTAGTCTGCAGATGGCGTCGGCCGGTCAAGCAAAAGCAAGAATTGGGGCCGCAGCCGGCCTCGACAACGAGGGAGTGGGAACATGAGCGACCAAGGGCGTGAGCATTTCGAAATCCCGAAGGAAATGCGATCGATGGCGGAAGCCAGCGTCGAGCAGGCGCGCAAGGCGTTCGGGAAATTCCTCGAAGGGGCGCAGGCGACCGCGGGCACGATCGAGGAACGCGGCGCCACGGTGCGCGCCGGGGCCAAGGACATCGGCGCCAAGGCGATCACCTATGCCGAGAAGAACGTACAGGCGTCGCTGGACTATGCGCAGTCGCTGCTGCACGCCAAGGATCTGGCCGAGGTGATGAAGCTGCACAGCGAGTACGTCCAGGCGCAGATGCGCGCGCTGGCGGAGCAGGCCAGCGAAATGGGCCAGATCGTGAGCCGGGCGGCGATGGAGGCCGCCAAGCCCAAGGTTTAGAAGAAGGTTTAGAATAAGCCTAAGGTATAAAGCATGATCCGGACCCGACGGGGCCGCGTCAGCGCAAGAGCCTGCCCCGCATTTGGAATTGCGGGGTGGGCACCGTCTTCCGAAAAGATCATGCCGAAACAATAATCTAGCGCGCTCAGGCGCGGCGGAGCTTTCGCGGCGCGGCCGGATGGCTCCCCAAGACCCTGCGGACTGGCGCATCCCTGCAGGGTCTGGCATGCGGCATTGCACTTAAAATTGCATTGCGATGCACAAAATTGACACTATATCGCGCTATGGTGGTAATCGCTTCAGAAGGCACCCGAGTTCCAGTAAGCCACCCCAAGTTCAGTGATCCAATTCGACGTACCCGGCATCTTGGCCGCCCGGCGCGCAAAGGGGTCACATGCATTTCACCCCCGTATGCGAAGGACACATGCCATGACCAATGATCCATTCTCCGCCTCCATCATTCCGTTCGAGGTTCCCGAGCAGATGCGTGCGTTTGCCGAGAAGGGCGTGTCGCAGGCTCGCGACAGCTACGCCAAATTCAAGGACGCCGCCGAAACCCATAACGGCACCATCGAGGCCGTATTCACCAGCGCCAGCAAGGGCGCCAGCGAATATTCGGCTAAGCTGATGGAGTTCATGAAGGCCAATACCTCCACAGCGCTCGACTTCGCGCAGGAACTGCTCAGCGTCAAATCGCCCTCGGAGGCGATGGAGCTGTGGACCTCGCACGCCCGCAAGCAATACGAGACGCTCGCGGCGCAAGCCAAGGAACTCGCCGAGCTCAGCCAGAAGGTCGCGACTGAAACCGTCGAGCCGATCAAGGCCAGCGCGTCGAAGCTCTACAAGCCGGCCGCCCCTGATCGATCCGTCGTTTTCATTGTCAAAGGCCCGGGCAGATTGCCCGGGCTTTTGTTTTGAGCGGCGCGGCCGGGGTTTTTTCGGCAAGCCGAAGCCAGCGGTAATTCCGCCAATAATGACGCGGAAGTAGGCCTTTGCCGGCCTTGCCAAAATCCGGCGTTGCACCTAGTTTCCGCCCCGTTCGGCACCCCTTTTCTTCAAGGGGTGGCCGCAAGGGATGCAGTTGTAGCTCAGTTGGTTAGAGCGCCTGTCTGTGGAACAGGAGGTCGGTGGTTCGAGCCCACCCAACTGTACCAGCCCTGTCAAAATTCGGCTCGACATCGAAAGTCTTCGTGGGCAGGACCGGCTGCCGGGACTCCAGCAAAATTGGGTGTCACGGTAGTAGGACCGGAAAATCAGTCGAGGCGGCGTGTTGTAATCATGCGCTGCCGGATCTCGCTTCGGTAAGAGCTGTTGAGATCCGCGACAATCGCTCACCGGCAATTTTGCGCCGTTCGCTGAGCTCGGTGAATTTCGCCTTCGCGTCGGCATCGTCAGCGGCTATTTGAGCTATCGCCGTATCAATGTCATCGCACTCTGTTTGAGCGACCTTTAGTTCGGCATCCAACAGGTCGATATCTACGGTCATCTGTCTGGCTCCCATGGTTTGATCTGAACCCCGGCGGCGCCGAAACAAGGCCCCAGCGCCGCCGGGATCGTGAACAACAGCCGCCTCGGCCGCCTCGCAGCGCTGATGATCGCCGCCACGATAGGCGACCGCGCATCGCCGGTCCACTCGGGCCGGTAACGCCATGAAGCAACAGCACCAAGGCGATCACATACTTCCACATCTGCACTCCCCGAGTGGACTGAGCTCAAATCCTGCACAGACTCACAGACGCGAAGCAAAAAGCGCGGGACCGAAGCCCCGCGCCCCGTACCGTCCAACAATTCTGATCGCCCCCGGCCCGGCGGAAGATGATCTTGCTGCGGCCCGAGCTAATCATACCATTGTTCGTCTTTGTCGTGACACGCGATCCGGAACCCATCTTCTCGATCTTCGCCGAAAGGAAGTAGTTCGTCTTGATACCCAAGCTGGACGTCACAAGACGAAAATCCGCAAAACCGCTTTCTCTGTGGATTTCGCCTTGGGATTCGATTGATCCAGCAAATCGGTTGGCTGCGTTGCCGCCGTCCCTGCCGTGGGGATAACACCGCTCTCCAATCGTGGGTCAGACGCTTATAAATCGCCTCGTAGCTGTCGGAAAATTCAACTCTCGGCGTCCGGATGGGATTCCAAAGACTGCGGTGTGAGAAGCGAACTGCTCAAGCTCGGCTATCCATGGCCTGACCATCTGGACAGCCAGTGCAAGGAGTGGCTGGAAGCTGAACTGGAAGCTCTCAAGCCGAAGCCAGCGGGCAGGTGACGCTTGCGTTGGTTCAACGAGCGATGTGAGTGACCGCGTTCCGCCCCTTTCAGAACTGAAGGAGACCATTTACCCCGGGCGAATGCCGCACCGGCTGCCAGAGACTGCTGCGCGTCTTCGCGAATTGTTCGCCTTGCCAAGCCGCAAGCCTTCACCCACAATTCCCTCACAGGGGACGGGGGAGGGGATTTATGTTCGCTGCGCGATCGACAAATTCGCAGGCCGGTCTTTGGCTCGCGACCGTGATTGCGGCTGTGACGCTGCCGAGCTTGGGCCACGCCTACACCGACGAGGAGCAACAGGCCTGCAGCGACGACGCGTTTCGGCTTTGCGGCGCCGAAATCCCCGACGTCGACCGCGTCACCGTCTGCATGATCCGCAACAAGGCCCAGCTCTCGCCGGGCTGCCGGGTGTTCTTCCGGCCGGACTCCGAACCCAGTAAAACTACGGAGGCGCCCGCCGGCAGACCGCTGAGCATCAAGCCGGTGTCGGCGCACAAGGGCGTTAGCGCCAAGTCGAAAAAGCACAAGAAGCCGGCCAAGTCCAACGCCACCTGAAGGCGAGCAAGCCTTTCGCCGAGTCCGGAAGCCGTCTTGTTCGCCGGCGCTTGTCACCCTTGCGCGAAGCGAGTTTTTCGCAAACCGCCGGCTGACACGAATGCACCGGAAGGTTGAACGCCAGCCTGGCTTCCAAGAACAGCACACGAGGCCCCTGTCAAACGTCCCTCGGGTTCTTCTCTCTATCGCTGCTGCAACCTTGGGTGTGACTCAAAAACCAACACACTTACTAATTAGTGGCTTTGCCTCAATTGTTACCAAATTCTTCTTCCACGAATCAGCGCGCTGATTCAATTTCGCCTCCTGGGGTCAATCTGGAGGCCAAGGTATGAACGTTATTGTTTTTGCTTCGCGTAAAGGCGGCTCGGGAAAGAGTACCCTGGCCGCTCATCTCGCTGCGCAGATCAAGTCAACCAAGCCGTGTCTGTTGATCGATGCCGATCCGCAGGGCTCGTTGACGCTGTGGCACAAACTGCGCGGCACCAACGAACCGCCGATCAAGACGGCCGTCAATTCCGTGAGCGGGATCGTCGCGGCCGCCAGGCGCGACGGTGTCGAATGGGTGTTCATCGACACGCCGCCGAATCTGTCCGCCGTCGTCGACGACGCGATCAAGAACGCCACCATGGTGATCATTCCGGCCCGGCCCGGCGTGTTCGACGTCAACGCGGTGCAGGAAACCATCCAGAACTGTCGCGCGGCGCGCAAGCCCTATGCGGTGGTGCTGAACGGCGCGCCGGCGCGCCGGGACGATGCCGAGAGCCCGATCGTCGCCATCGCGCGTGAAGCGCTCGCCAAATTCCGCGCGCCAGTGTGGGGCGGCCAGATCACCAACCGCGCCGACCTGTTGATGGCGCTCGGCCATGGCGAAGGCGTGCGCGAATACGATGCCGAAGGCCGTGGAGCGCACGAAATCGCACGACTGTGGGCCGCGATCGAACGCTCGGTGAAGGCGATCCGCGGCTCGGCGCCGGCAGGCGGCGCGATGCACAAGCAGGCGGCGTAACTTCGCCGCCTGACCGGGCTTATAAAGACGCGCGGCTTCCGCGCGTTTTATTTTCTGTGAAGCTCAGGCCACCATCAGCATGTAGAATACGATTACCGGCGACAGGCACAGGATCACCGACCAGATGCCGAGCGCCCACAGAATGTCCTCGGTGGTAAAGCCCTGTTGTTCACGAACCAAATTATTATCTTGCGTAATCACAACGCCCCCGCGTTTTTTTTGTTATGGGGATATTGATACGCGAGAAATTTTAAAAGCCGGTGGCGGTTTGGCTCGTAATTTGAACGCAGGTGCTACCGTGGATTAACCAGGAACAGCGTCGTTTGGTTTATTTTCTTTAAGCATGATCTCCGCGCGCAAGCGCGTCCCCGTCATTTGCGAGGAGGCCGCCGCACACGAAGCAATCCATCGCACGGCGTACGCGGCTTTGGATTGCTTGCACCGGACGGCGCCTTGCGCCGAGCCGGTGGCTCGCAAAGACGGTGGATGATACCGATATGATCAGAACTTCAAAATCACTGAACGAGCTGGCTTCCCATCAGCGAGTGGATGGCAAATACCGGCGCGAAGCCGAGCAGCACCGTCCAGAATCCAAACGACGACAGCATCAGGAAATCCTGCATCCGCTCCCGCCGCGCCGATTTCCGACTTTGAGAAGTTTGGCTGCGCATTGTTTCCCCCGTCCGTTGCTGTTCAAGGGGATTCATCGAGCCTCAAACGCTAAGGCCGCGGCCGCCATCCACGTCGCATTTGAGGCGGCGGCGACACCGCGTCTTAACCAAGCGCGGCTGTCGGAAACGAACCGGGCCCCTTGGTCATGCCACGCGCTCACCGCCCACCGGATGCCGCGCCGCCGTTCGCCGCGCGATTTCCTGATCGAGCCGTGCGGCGAGTTCGTGGCTCACTTCCACGATCGGCGAGCGGACTTGCGCGGAATCGATCAGCCCGGTTCGCGCCAGCCAGTATTTGGCGGGCGCCGGGCTCGGCTCGGTGAACAGGAGCCGGGTCAGTTCGCAGACATCCTGCCAGCACGCGGCCGCGGCATCGCGGTCGCCCGCCTTCAGGTGCGCGCAGGACGGCTGCGAACGTGCCGGTCTCGAGATGGGCCGACAGCAGCACCGCGCCATCGGCGCCGTCGAGCAGCGCGTCGTGATATTGCGCGTCCTCGCCGGTCAGAACGCGAAAGCCGGCCGGCCGCAGCCGCAACAGCTCGATCGACGCGGCGCGATCGGCGCAGCAATCTTTCAGGCCTACGATATTTTGATGTTCGGCGAGCGCGAGCAGCGTCTCGTTGGTGAGGTTGACGGCGGAGCGGTACGGAATGTTGTAGAGCACGAGCGGCCGTGAGGCGCGATCGGCAAGCGCGGTGAAATGCTGCTGCAACCCGCGCTGCGAGGGACGTAGGTAATAGGGGCTCGAGACCAGATAGCCGTCGATCGGCCAGGCCGCCGTCTCGTCCAGCATGTCCAGCATCTGCGCCGTAGCAGCGCCGGCGAGCCCGAGGCAGACCGGCAGATCGCGGCGGCGCTCGTCAAGCTCCTCGCGCACCGCGCATGGCCAGCCGCTCGAGCTCGGCGGTCGAGAGCAGCAAGCCTTCGCCCGACGTCGCCGCCAGGATCAGTCCGTCGATCGGACTCCCCGCATAGTGCCGGACCAGCCGCCGCAACGACGGCGCGTCAAGCTCACCGTTGCGAAAAGGCGTGACCAGCGGCAGCCAAAGGCCCTGCAATCGGGGTCGCAATCGGCTTGGAAAGTCGTTCATGGCTCAGTCTCCTTGAGGTTGAGTGCCGGAGACGGGAGCAACAAAAAACCCCGCAGCTCGCGGCGGGGTTTACGGATCAATTTCTGGGCGAAGTCTTCTGGGCGAAGTCTCTATCGCGCGCGTCGATCCGAAGTCCCCGGCCGGGGACTTTTTTTCGACTGCAGCAATGCGCACGCCTTGGTGATCATCACGATACAATGATCGTTGGCAGCAGCACTGTCAACAATGCGGGCGATGTTGCGACGCATGCAAAAAACGCCGGCTTGCAAAAAAAAGCCGGGCTCGAACGAGCCCGGCTTGAGGTATTGGCCACGTGAGGCCGACACAATCACCTTCCAAGAGGGATTACTGAACTTCCGCGCCACTGGAGGAGGGGGACATGTGCGCAACGCGAATGCTCAGTGCGCAAGCATTATGTTCCGCGCTGAGGCGATGCGGCAACCGTCCAGGTCGCATGTCAGTCATGCGGAGATCGGGGGCTTATCGAGCGATAATCAAGACGGCCAGCGCTGCGCCTTGCTCACGACGAAGTCGCGGAACACCTGCACCCGCGCCACGGTTTTCAGCTCCTCCGGATAGACAAAATAGGTGTCGAGCTGAATCGAATCGGACTCGCCGAAAAGTTGCACCAGGCGGTTGTTTTCCTCGACCAGGTAATCCGGCAGCGCCGCGATCCCGAGCCCCTGCTGGCAGGCGCGCACCAGGCCCAAGATGTTGTTGACCCTGAAATAGGCCTCGCGCGGCCCGGAGCCGTTGCGCCCGGCCTCGATCAGCCAGTTGCGGTTCTGCAGATGCGGCTGCACCTGGGCATCGCTCAGCGTGATGATGCGATGCGCGTCGAGGTCGTCGAGCGTACGCGGCGTGCCGAAGCGCTTGATGTATTCGGGCGAGCAATAGGCGTGGAAGCCGATCGAGAACAGCTTGCGCTGGATCAGGTCCGGCTGGGTCGGTTTGCGGGTGCGGATCGCGACGTCGGCTTCCCGCATCGACAGGTCGAGGTCCTCGTCGGTGACGATCATGGAAATCCGGATCTCCGGGTAGAGCGCGGTGAATTCCTGGAGTCGCGGGATCAGCCAGTTGATGCCGAGGGCTGGTGGCGTCGTGATCTTGAGGTCGCCGCTCGGCCGCTCGCGGCTGTCGGTCAATTTGGCGCGCGCCGCCTGCAGCTGCATGAACACGTCATGCGCGGTGCGGAACAACAGGTCGCCCTGCTCGGTCAAGATCAGGCCGCGGGCATGGCGGTGGAACAACGAAACCGAGAGTTCCTGCTCCAGCGCAGAGACCTGCCGCGACACGGCCGACTGCGAGAGCCCGAGCTGCTCGCCGGCATGCGTGAAGCTGCCCGCTTCCGCTGCTGCGTGAAACACCTTGAGCTTGTCCCAGTCCATGTCGGTAAATCCATCGCGTGTTCTAGGCATTTTGATTCTTCATTCCGCGGCCGCCCGTTCGCTCGCGCGCAGCGCGAGAAAGCGTTCGGCCTCCAGCGCGGCCATGCAGCCGAGGCCCGCCGCCGTCACCGCCTGTCGGTAGGTTTCATCGGCGACATCGCCGGCCGCGAACAGGCCGGGCACCGACGTCGCCGTGGAGTTCGGCGCCACCTCGACATAGCCCGACGGCTTGAGCTTGACCTGCCCGAGGACCAACTCGGTCGCGGGCGCGTGCCCGATCGCAATGAAGACGCCGTCGGCAGGCAATTCCGTCAGCGCGCCGGTCTTGACGTTTTTCAGCCGCACGTGGGTCACCTTGGCCGGTTTCTCGGCGCCGCGGATTTCGTCAATCGCACTGTCCCACACCACCTTGATCTTCGGGTTCTTGAACAGGCGCTCCTGCAGGATGCGCTCGGCGCGGAAATGATCGCGCCGGTGCACGATGGTCACAAGCGAAGCGAAGTTGGTGAGGAACAACGCTTCCTCGACTGCGGTATTGCCGCCGCCGACCACGATCACTTCCTTGCCGCGATAGAAAAATCCGTCGCAGGTCGCGCAAGCCGAGACGCCAAAGCCCTTGAATTTCTCTTCCGACGGCAAGCCCAGCCAGCGCGCCTGCGCGCCGGTGGCGAGAATGACGGTTTCAGCGAGATAGACATCGCCGCTATCGCAGGTAAGCCGAAACGGACGCTGCGCCGTCTCCAGTTTGGTGACGAGATCGGTGACGATCTTGGTGCCGACATGGGCGGCCTGCTTTTCCATCTGTTCCATTAGCCAGGGACCCTGGATGACGTCGGCAAAGCCGGGATAGTTCTCGACGTCGGTGGTGATGGTGAGCTGGCCGCCGGGCTGGATGCCATGGATCAGCACCGGCTCCAGCATCGCACGCGCGGCATAGATCGCAGCCGTGTAGCCGGCCGGGCCGGAACCGATGATGACGACCTTGGCATGAATCGGAGCGGGCATGGCGCGGATGCTCTCATGAGGGATTAGGCCCAGCGCCTGAGCGGAATGAGCCTGGAAAGGCATCGCAACGGCACCGAAAGTGTCAGATCCAAGTCTAGGACATCTGGCAAGCTATGCAAGAATTGCAATCCATCACGGCGAATTTTCCCCTCATCCAGCAGAAATGGCGCAGTGCACGCGCAATAAAATTGCGCAATCTGCCCAAGCTGCGCTAAGAGTGTTGCGGTCGGCGCCGCCGCCCTCTTTTTTGCAGTTCCAGGACCCGAGTACCGTGTCGAAGAATCTTGATGAGATCGATCTCAAAATCCTGAGCGAGATCCAGGCCGACGGCCGAATCACCAATGTCGAATTGGCCAAGCGGGTCGGCATCTCGCCGCCGCCCTGCCTGCGCCGGGTGCGGACGCTGGAGGAAGAGGGCTACATCCAGGGTTATCGCGGGCTGCTCGACCCGCGCCGGCTCGGCTTCGACGTCACCGTGTTCGCCTCCGTCCATCTGTCGAGCCAGGCGGAGGCCGATTTGCGCGCGTTCGAGAATTTCGTGCGCGCCGAGCCGTTGGTGCGGGAATGCTGGATGCTGTCGGGCGAGGTGGATTTCATCCTGAAATGCGTCGCGCCCGACATGGCAACGTTCCAGAATTTCGTCACGCACCTGACGGCGGCGCCGCATGTGCGCAACGTCCGCACCTCGCTGGTGCTGCACAATTCGAAATACGAAGCGGCGGTGCCGCTGGAAGTGAGGGGGCGGGGGTGAAGCCAGTCATTCCGGGGCGCACAACGGGACGCGCGAACGCGCGACCGATGACTGGCTCCGACGCGAACCCGGAATCTCGAGATTCTCCGATGTGCAATTGCACATCGTAGTGCGATACTTCGTATCGTCCTGGAATGCAGTGTGGGCTCGGGCGAGGTTCGCCGTCAGCCTTTCTTTCCTATGATCGCATCGACGCTGTAGGGCCCGCCGCCCGCTGTCGCGATGTAAAGGCAGGCAAAGCAGAGCACGATCGCCAGCGTTCCGCCATTGTTGAGCGGATGCAGCACCGGCGCGCCGGTCTTCATCACATGGCCGAGGAAATAAGCGAACGCCATTTCGCCGGACAGGATAAACGCGACAATGCGCGTGAACAGTCCGATCATCAGCAACCCACCGATGACAAGCTCGATCCATCCAGCGGCCTGGATCAGTGGAGGGATGTTGGCAAAATAGGGCAGGATCGGGAATCTTCAGGATTTTTGCCACGCCGAACTGAAACAGCGCGAGCCCGGCGATGAAACGAAACAGGCTGAGCGCCGTTGGCCGCCATTTCGAGAACACCTCGTCCATGTCAAATCCCCCTGTGTTGACCCCAGAAGTCCCGCACTACACTAATTAAGCACTACAGCAATATTTTGTGTTCGTCACCGGCGCTGTGAAATCAACAGCTTTCGAATTGAACCATTGCCGCAGCATAGCCGCCGCGGGAAATGACGCGATTTGCGGCGCGGCAAAAAGACCGCGTGAAAGACGCGGCCCTTTTTCGGAGCGGCAAGCGAAAAGTTCTAGCGCCACTCGACCTTGGTGATCTCGTAGGCCTTGGCGCCGCCCGGCGTTACGACTTCGACGGAGGCGCCCTTCTTCTTGCCGATCAGCGCGCGCGCCAGGGGCGAGGTGATGGAGATGCGGCCCTTCTTGGCGTCCGCCTCCACCTCGCCGACGATCTGCCACACCGTCTTCTTGTCGGTGTCCTCGTCGATCAGCGTCACCGTGGCGCCGAACTTGATGGTGTCGCCGGAGAGTTTGGAGATATCGATGATGTCGGCGCGCGCCAGCTTGTCTTCGAGCTCGGCGATGCGGCCTTCATTGTGGGACTGCTCTTCCTTCGCGGCGTGATACTCCGCGTTTTCCGAAAGGTCGCCATGCGAGCGCGCTTCCGCGATATGCTCGATGATGCGCGGGCGATTCACCGACTGGCGCTGCTTCAATTCGACCTCGAGGGCGGCATAGCCGCCGGCGGTCATCGGAACCTTTTCCATCATCTTCTCTGTCCTTCAATCGCGCGGGCCGAGCAAACGGCACGCACGAATCGTCTTCCAGACCGGGCTTTCGCCAGACCAGGCATTCGTGGCTGATAACCCAACCCGCCAATCTATTAACTTTCGGCCCCGTAAAGGGCCGATTCAACATCGATTCGGGCGATGAGTTCCAGCCAACCGGCTTTATGGCCAATCATTTAGCGGGCGCCTTGGCCCCGCCAATGATCAGTTCTCGGAAAAGTAACTCTGCAGCGTGCGGACCTCAAGGTCCCCGTCGCGGTAGGCGCGGATGCCTTGGGCTGCCGCCACGGCACCCGAAAGAGTGGTGTAATACGGCACTTTATGCAAGAGGGCAGCGCGCCGGAGCGAGCGGCTGTCCGCCAGCGCCTGCGGCCCCTCGGTGGTATTGAAAACCAGCTGGATATCGCCATTGGTGATGGCGTCCACGATATGCGGCCGTCCTTCCAGCACCTTGTTCACCTTTTCGGCAGGTATGCCGTGATCGGTGAGGAAGCGCTGCGTACCCGAGGTCGCCATCACCTTGAAGCCGAGCGAATACAATAGCCGGACCGCATCCGCGATCCTGGTCTTGTCGATCTCGCGCACGGAGACGAACACCGTGCCCTTGCGCGGCACGCGGGTGCCGCCGCCGAGCTGGCTCTTGGCGAACGCGACCTCGAACGAGCGGTCGATGCCCATGACCTCGCCGGTCGATTTCATCTCCGGTCCCAGCACGGTATCGACGCCGGGGAAGCGGGCGAACGGGAACACCGATTCCTTGACGCCGACATGCTTGAGGTTGGGCTTTTTCAGGTGCAAATCCTCGAGCTTCTCGCCGGCCATGATCCGCGCCGCGATCTTGGCCACCGGGATGCCGACCACCTTGGCAACGAACGGCACCGTGCGCGACGCGCGCGGGTTGACCTCGAGCACGTAGATATCGCCGTCCTTGATGGCGTATTGCACGTTCATCAAGCCGACCACTTCGAGGCCGAGCGCAAGCTCGCGGGTCTGCCGCTCCAGCTCAGTGATGGTCGGCGCATCGAGCGAATAGCGGCGGCAGCGAACAAGCGGAATCGCCGGAATGAATGCCGGCCTCCTCGATATGCTCCATGATGCCGACGATGAAGGTGTCCTTGCCGTCGCACAGGCAATCGACGTCGATTTCGATGGCATCCGACAGATAGCGGTCGAACAATAGCGGGTTCTTGCCGAGCACGGTGTTGATCTGCCCGGTCTTGTCGTTGGGATAGCGCGCCTTGACGTCGGCGGGCACGAGCTCCGGCAGCGTGCCGAGCAGGTAATCGGAGAGCTGGTTGTCCTCGCGGATGATCTGCATGGCGCGGCCGCCGAGCACGTAGGAGGGGCGCACCACCAGCGGCAGGTCGAGATCGGCGGCGACGAGGCGCGCCTGCTCGACCGAATAGGCGATGCCGTTCTTCGGCTGCTTGAGATGCAGCTTGTCGAGCACGCGCTTGAAGCGGTCGCGGTCCTCGGCGATGTCGATGGCGTCGGGCGAGGTGCCGAGGATCGGCACGTTGGCCGCCTCCAGGGGGCGCGCCAGCTTGAGCGGCGTCTGGCCGCCGAACTGCACGATCACGCCATGCAGCGTGCCGTTCTTCCGTTCGGTGTCGATGATCTCGAGCACGTCTTCGGCGGTGAGCGGCTCGAAATACAATCGGTCGGCGGTGTCGTAGTCGGTCGATACCGTTTCCGGATTGCAGTTGATCATGATGGTCTCGATAGCCCGCGTCGTGCAGCGCGAAGCAGGCGTGACAACAGCAATAGTCGAACTCGATGCCCTGGCCGATCCGGTTCGGTCCGCCGCCGAGAATGATGACCTTGTTCTTGTCCGATGGCGCGCTCTCGTCCGCCAGCTGACCCGCGAACGGCGCCTCATAGGTCGAATACATGTAGGCGGTGGGGGAGGCGAACTCGGCCGCGCAGGTGTCGATGCGCTTGAACACCGGGCGAACGCCGAGCGCGTGGCGCTTGGCGGTGAGCTCGGCTTCCGTGGTCTCGGCCAGCACCGCCAGCCGCGCGTCGGAAAAGCCCATCGCCTTCAGGCTCCGCATGCCGAACGCGTTGTTGGGCAAGCCGTACTTGCGGACCTTGTCTTCCATCTCGACGATGCCGCGCATCTCGGAGAGGAACCACGGATCGATCTTGCAGGAGTTGAAGATGTCCTCATTGGACCAGCCGAGCCGCATCGCCTGTGCGACCTGCAGGATGCGGTTCGGCGTTGGCGTGCCGAGCGCGGCGCGGATCGCGTTCTTGTCGTCGGCGCGCCCCAACCCCTCGATCTCGATCTCGTCTAACCCGGTCAGGCCCGTCTCCAGGCCGCGCAGCGCCTTTTGCAGGCTCTCCTGAAACGTGCGGCCGATCGCCATCACTTCGCCGACCGATTTCATCGAGGTGGTCAGCGTGGTCGAGGCGCCGGGAAACTTCTCGAACGCAAAGCGCGGGATCTTGGTGACGACGTAGTCGATGGTCGGCTCGAACGAGGCCGGCGTGGCGCCGCCGGTGATGTCGTTGGCGATCTCGTCGAGCGTGTAGCCGACCGCGAGCTTGGCCGCGACTTTCGCGATCGGAAAGCCGGTGGCCTTCGAGGCCAGCGCGGAGGAGCGCGACACCCGCGGGTTCATCTCGATCACCACCATGCGCCCGTCGGCCGGATTGACGCCGAACTGCACGTTGGAGCCGCCGGTCTCCACCCCGATCTCGCGCAGCACCGCGATCGAGGCATCGCGCATGATCTGGTATTCCTTGTCGGTCAAGGTCAGCGCAGGTGCCACCGTGATGGAATTGCCGGTGTGCACGCCCATCGGGTCGAGGTTCTCGATCGAGCAGATGATGATGCAGTTGTCCTTCTTGTCGCGCACCACCTCCATCTCGAACTCTTTCCAGCCGAGCACGGATTCCTCGATCAGCACTTCGTTGGTCGGCGAGGCATCCAGCCCACGCTCGATGATGTCGAGGAACTCCTCCTTGTTGTAGGCGATGCCGCCGCCGGTGCCGCCCATGGTGAAGGAGGGGCGGATGATCGCGGGCAGGCCGATCTCGGACAGCGCCATCAGCGCCTCGCCGAGCGCATGCTCCTGGTAGCGCTTCTTCCGCTCGTTCTCGCCGAGCACCCATTGCCGTTCGCACTCTTCCAGCGCGCTGCCGCTACAGCTTTTCGCGATCGGCGAGATACTTGTCGCGATAGGACTTCTTCAGCGCCGAGGCGTTGGCAAGCCGCGATCTCGGCGTCTGCAGGCCGATCTTGTTCCATCGCGTTGCGGAACAGCTGGCGGTCTTCCGCCTTGTCGATGGCATCCGCCGTGGCGCCGATCATCTCGACGTCGAATTTGGCGAGCGTGCCGAGCCTGCGCAGCGACAGCGCGCAGTTCAGCGCGGTCTGCCCGCCCATGGTCGGCAATAGCGCAAAGCCGCCGGGGACGACGTGGCGTTCCTTCTCGATGATCTTGGCGACGATTTCAGGCGTGATCGGCTCGATATAGGTGGCATCCGCCAATTCCGGATCGGTCATGATGGTGGCCGGATTGGAATTGACCAGGACGATGCGGTAGCCCTCCTCCTTCAGCGTCTTGACCGCCTGGGTCCCCGAATAGTCGAATTCGCAGGCCTGGCCGATCACGATCGGACCGGCGCCAATGATCAGAATGGTGGAGATGTCGGTTCTTTTGGGCATCAAGTCTCACGGACTGGGAAAAGGGCACAAAAAAAGGGCGCGCCTGCCGCGCGTCCCCATTGCCAACAGCGCGTTGCTTGCGCGCGCGGGTGGTCTTTAGACCAGATTCCGCAGCCGCGAAAGGGTTTTAGGGGGTCATCAACCGGCATTTGGAGGCCCCCGCCTTCGCCCTGCGGGCTCCCGCCTTCGCCCTTCGGGCTACGGCGCGGCAAGCCTTTGTCATGGGCTGGCCTGCCGAGCCGAAGCTGCAACGCAGCGAAGGCTGGAGGCCCGGCCTGGACTTGAACCAGGATAAAGAGCGATGCCTCGCTCCCGCGTCGACGCTATTCCGCCACCGGGCCGTCCCCACCATCGCCGATCACGCCGGCGCGAGCTATCGCCGCCGTGCGTTAACCCTAACCGTTCCCGTCAAGACCCGGCCTCATCGAGCCTTGCGAAGGCGTGGCGGGCCACGAAGGTCATGCGCCAGGGATTGTGGCCGATATTGACGTGCGCGCGCGAGGCGGTGAATCCGCTCTTGGCGAGTTTTGCGGTGATTTCGGCCTCGCTGTAGCGCTGCAGGCCGACCTTCGCGCGCAACAGCCGGTAGTCCGACAGCGCGGTCGAGACCAGGCCAACGAGGGCGTCCTTCAGGAAGCCGTGCTTGGCCGCGAAGCGCAGCAGCGCGATCACGTCGGTGAGCATGCCGACCTCGGGGCGCAGGATATCTCCGATCACCAGGCGGCCGGTTTGCTTCATGAGCCGGCGGACGACGGCAAAGGCGGTGTCCAGCTCGTCCGGCGTCATGTACTGGGCGACCGAATTCATGACCACCAGGTCGATGGATTTTTCCGGCATTTTCCGCAAATCTTCCAGCGAGCGCACCCTGATCCTGGTGTTGGGGGCAAAGCGGGCGATCAGCCGGCCGCGCACCCCCGGCGCGGGCTCCGCCAGGAACAGCATGTGGCACGCCTCCGCCACCTTGGCCGCCGACAGCGCCTCGCCGCAGGCATAGTCCAGCACGACCGCGTCCTTCGAGGCGATGTAGCCGATGATGTCCCGCGCAATGATCTCGAAATGCAGGTCGCGATGCAGCTTGCTCGCATAGATCGTATGCGTGGAATTGTAATATTCGATCCAATCGTCCATGGGCTTTAAGGGGGTCCGCAAACGGGGTTCCGTCACGGAACCGGCGTCGTGTTTTTGCGTTAAATCGGTCCGATCTGCCGTGTCTATGCCGGTTCCTAACAGGAAGGTGCATTGTGAGCAAAGCAAAGTCCGATAAAATCTCGCCCGAACTCGATACCCCCACCGACATGCCGCCGGAGGCGGTCGACAAGATCTCGGCGTCGCTCAATACGCTGTTGGCCGACGCCTTCGCGCTCTACCTGAAGACCAAGAATTTCCACTGGCACGTCAGCGGCCGGCATTTCCACGACTATCACCTGATGCTCGACGAACAATCGGACGCGATCTTCGCGACCACCGACCAGCTCGCCGAACGCGTCCGCAAGCTAGGGGGCACCACGGTGCGCTCGATCGGCCAGATCGGCAAGCTGCAGACCATCAACGACAATAACGAGGAATATGTCCCGCCGCGCGAGATGCTGCGCGAATTGATGGAGGACAACAAGCACATGGCGGCCGCGATGCGCAAAGCGCACAAGCTGTGCGACGACCACGCGGATTCCGGCACCGCCGGGCTGCTGGAGACCTTCATCGACGAGACCGAGCGCCGCACCTGGTTCCTGTTCGAGGCCAGCCGCCAGGAAGGCAGCAACGCGGCGTAGGGGCTGCCCCGACCGTCGTTGCGAGGAGCGCAAGCGACGAAGCAATCCATCTCTTGCTTTGCCGCACCATGGATTGCTTCGCTTCGCTCGCAATGACCGGAGCGTGGGCAAAGGCGCACACTTCGCGCGCCGTGCGCACTGATTTGTGCCGCGCGCGAGAATGACGGGCACGCTCTGCCTTGGTTAACTCTCGGTTGGGCGCGCGCGCAAAATACGTGAGAAATCGCGTCCGGTTTTTTTAAAAGTCAGCGCCTATGGGTGTCGCGCTAGGATAGCCGCTCGATTGGATCGAGACGCCATGGCCGATCTGACTGACGCACCTCCCCAGCAGCCGATGAAGGGCTCCGGCGTCGCCGCCTTGTTGGGCCTGTTCGCCGGGCTTTGCGCGATTTTTGCCGGCTGCGTCACCTTGATCGATTGCTATGGCGAGATCACGCAAGCACGCTGGCCGGTGGTGTCGGCGGTCGTCGAGCGGGTGGACGTCGACGCGTCGCAGCGCAATCCAAAGGACGGCGGCAGCACGGCATGGTATCTCAAAGGCCATGTGCAATTCGACGTCAACGGCGAAGCGCGGACGGCGACGCTGAGATCGCGCAGCTTCTTCTCCGAGGCAGACGTGGAATGCCTGCAATCCTGGGCGACGCAACATCCCAAGGGCAGTCACGTCGAGGTGCGCTACGATCCATCCCGGAAAGATCGCGCGGCATTTGCCTCGGCCGAACTATCGCCGTCCACGGGCCGCGTCCGCACCGACCTCATGCTATTTTCGATTTTCGCCATCGCCTGCGCCGCCCTGCTGGCACTTTCGAAGTTTTTAAGGGCGCGCGCGGCCCGTGCGGCGCCGGCCGCCGGCGGTGGCGGGCGCGGGTTTCGGCTCGTCATCGCCGCGAGCTGCGTGGCGACCACGGTACCTGCCATCTATCACGCGATCCACGCGACTGCATTTTCCGCGGACGATTTGATGGCCGTGCCCGTCTGCCTGATCTTCGTGTTCGGTGGAGTTCTCCTCGTCTTGCCGCCGGGATACGACAAGTGGCGAAATTGGCTGGCGACGCTCATGGTCAGCTGCTTCGCGCTGACCTTCGACTGGGTCGGCTTCGGTCCCGGCGAACGCCAGTTCAGCGGCAGCATCGGCGGCTCAGGGTTCATTCCAAGCGAGATGGCCGGACGCGCCGCCTTCGGGTCCTTCGGCGTTATTGTCAGCATCTTGGCCGTCGCGATGTGGATTGATCAGTTTCGGCAAGTGCTGGGCTTGAAAAGCTCTGGTTGGTTTATCGCGCAAAAGCCGTGACGTTGCTCCCGGAACCTGCGTCGCGGTGGGCAAAGGCGCGCTTGCGCGCCGTGCCGACCGATTGGATGCCGCGGTAGCGCACTAATAAAGATGGTGGGCACGCTTGCGCTTTGCCCACCCTACCGCCGCCACAACCTCACCAACGGACCATCCACCCCCATCACCGGATCGGCCTCTGGCAATTTCACTTGCGGGATCGTCTTCAGCGCCTTGGCATGATTTTCCGGCGTCGGGCGCGTGATCTGCATCTTGGGTCCCGGCGGATAGGCGCCGACCACCGAGAAATCAGGGCTGGCGGACAGGCATTGATGTCCGGTGCCGGCGGGCAGGATGGCGACGTCGCCGGCTGAGATGTCCAATTCCTTGCCGCGGTCGCCGCCGAAGCGCACCCGCGCGTGTCCTCTCGCGACGCCGAGCGCCTCGTGTACCGTCGCATGGTAATGCAGATAGTCGTAGACGCCGTTGCGCCACATGTCGCCCCAGCCATTGGTGCCGAACAGGCCTTCGATGGTTCGTTCGGGATGGGCGTGGTCCAGCGTGATCGCGCCCTTGTAGACCAGGAACGGCATCGGATTGTTCGGGACGAGACCGTCGTCCTCGAAGACCAGGGCAAGTGGTTCGACATCGGCGCTGACCAGGGGCATGCTGCATGGCTCCGCGACAAACATGACGCGCGGATCAAACCGGTGTCAGCGGTACAGGTTCCCTCGCGCACTGCGAAAATCGGCCGCTATCGGTGGTGGACCAAAGCGTTTTCCGGCGAAGTGGGCCCCGGTTCATTGTCCAAGAAAACGCGTCAAAACAAAAACTGGAGCTCCGTTCCGATTTAATCGGAACGGAAAAGGCTCTAGCCTTTGCACGAACCTTTGACACATTTGACAGTCGAGGGTGGCGTCGTCGCGGTCGAGCCAGCCTTGTTTCCCGGCAACACCGGCGAGGTCTGTTTCACAGGCCCCCCGATGGCAGGCTGCCTCGTTGGTCCACCGACAGAATTTTGCGCAAAAGCGAGGTCGCAGCAGGCGCTTCCAAAGAAGACGCCGAGGGCGAGTATTGCAGCTGCGCTTTTCATGGCGTGTCCTTTCAGGCGGTCGCGGGTGACCGAAGATTTACGCAGTATACAACAATCTTGGACGCAAGGCGCGCCTTGCCGCGTCGCTACCGGGACTCTCCGGTCCCGGACGCGGTGCAACGCCTCTTCAGCGCTGCTCCGCAGCGCCGGGACCCAGTCGCGCGCGTGTCGGATGTTGCATGGGCCCCAGATCAGCAGCGCACCGCTTCGCGCTGCGCCGCATCCGGGCACTTTGGAGCATTACGCTCCCTTAGCTTCGAAAAAGTTGCCGGGCGATTTGTTGGCGCTTGATAACTTCGCCGCTCGGGTTTGGCGGTCTGTCGATGCTCCGTACAAAAGCATCCACGGCATCATCAAGGGAGGTTGCGGCCCGGAAGGTGGGATGTCTCTGCGCCTCTTTCACCACAATGGCCACATTGGTTTCAGGGTCTTGCAGCTGTTCCGGCGTGAAGCCTACACCAAGGCCGCCATTTCTGTTCAACTGAAACAGGCCCCAACTGTCGTCGGGTGCACTTATGTGGGCTAGGGGATCTAGATTTGAGTCGGCAATCGCGTTGGCAAGTGCCGCAACCTGTTGAAATTGGCCGAAGCCGGCCGCAGCGAACCTGTCCAGAATCTTTTGCGCAATCTCGCGCTTTCCAGCCGGGATTGATGCCAGCGATAGCCCAGGTCCTCTGGAATCGTCGGATGCCCGCGGATTCGCGATAGCGCTCCTGTTCGGCGCGGCGTAGCCGACCTCAGCATATGCCCAGTCGAGGTGACGCCGTGCCTCATTCACTTTGTTAACGTCAGCTCCTGGTTGATCCGCGAGTTTCTGCCAAGCTTGCTCCAGGTTATCAATTTCCGTCTTCTTGGCATCCCGGAGTTTGGTCAGGTCGTCGAGGTACTTGGCCCAATCATCTTTTTCAGATGAAACCGACGAAAAATACTTCGCGAACCGGATGCGCTGCTCGATATCCTGATTTAGCGCCGTGTTGAGGAAATCCTTGACGTAGCTGTCGCGGAATTGCTGGGCTTGCATCAACCTTGCTGCTTCGCCCTTGACGTATTCAAGATGGGCCGTTGCGTATTGAAACGACGGGGGTATAGTTGCGATCACGATGGCGGCGAACACGCTGCCCCAAATGAATTTTCGGAAATCGAGTTTGGCCTTGTAGCGCTCAAGTTCAAGGCGTTCTCTTTCCAAAGAGCCGCTATCCACGATCGAGTTCTCGTCGGGCATACCGCTCACCCCGATTTGGTGTTCCAAGCCGTATTCTAGATTTGGCGAACAGGATTATCAACTATAAGTTGTGATCGGCTTCGGCCGGGCACCTCGCGGATGAGGTTGACGTTCGTTCGGCTGCTACCCGCCCTTCTTCGCGCGCATCAGATCGGCGAACCGCGTGAACAGATAGTGCGAGTTGCGCGGGCCCGGCGAGGCTTCGGGGTGGTACTGCACGGAAAATACCGGCTTGCCCTCGAGCTGAATGCCGCAATTGGAGCCGTCGAACAGCGAGATATGGGTTTGGGTCGCGCCCTTCGGCAGCGTCGCCTGGTCCACCGCGAAGCCGTGGTTCATCGAGGTGATCTCGACCTTGCCAGTGGTCTCGTCCTTGACCGGGTGGTTGGCGCCGTGATGGCCCTGATGCATCTTTTTCGTCTTGGCGCCGACGGCGAGGCCCAGCATCTGGTGGCCCAGACAAATTCCGAAGGTCGGCGTGCCCGACGCGATCACCCTCTTGATCACCGGCACCGCATATTTGCCGGTCTCGGCGGGATCCCCGGGCCCGTTGGAGAGAAACACGCCGTCGGGCTTCATCGCCAAAATGTCTTCGGCCGGCGTGGTCGCCGGCACCACCGTGACCTTGCAGCCGACGCCCGCGAGCAGGCGCAGGATGTTGCGCTTGATGCCGTAGTCGATGGCGACGACGTTGAACTCGGGCCCAGTCTGCCGCCCAAAACCCCGGTCCCATACCCAGGGCGTCTCGTCCCAGGTGAAGCGCTGGGCCGACGTCACCATCGGCACCAGGTCCATGCCCTCGAGGCCCGGCCATTCGCGCGCTTCTTCCTTCAGCGCATGCAGGTCGAACTCGCCGTTCTTGGCGTGGGCGATCACGGCATTCGGCATGCCCTTGTTGCGGATCAGCGCGGTCAGCGCGCGGGTATCGATGCCGGAAAGGCCGATGATGCCGCGCGTCCTTCAGCCAGGAATCGAGATGGCGCGAGGCGCGGTAGTTCGAAGGGGCGGTGATGGCGGTGCGCAGGATCACGCCGCGCGCGCCCGGCGTCGCCGCCATGTTCACCGTCTCGATGTCCTGGTCGTTGGTGCCGACATTGCCGATATGCGGGAAGGTGAAGGTGATGAGCTGCCCGGCATAGGAGGGATCGGTGAGGATCTCCTCGTAGCCGGTCATCGCGGTGTTGAAACAGACCTCGCCCACCGCGTGGCCTTCGGCGCCGAGGCCGAAGCCTTCCAGCACGGTGCCGTCGGCGAGCACGAGGAGCGCGGTCGGTTTATGGTCCGGCCAGGCGGCGTCGTTTTCGATTGTTGTCATGAGCCCTTTACATAGTCGCCGCGCATGCCCGCGTCAAAGCCGAAGGGCGCCGATTCACATGCGTTTGGGGCATATTGGGCGGTCGGGAGGGCTGGGCCAGCGCCGTATCAGGCCGATTTCCGCCCGGAACCGAGTTGTTTCAGGGGCGCGAACCGCCTAGATCAGGCGCTCAAGACTTCAAAAGGACCAAGACCATGCTGCGCGAGGACATCAACAACGCGGTCAAGACGGCGATGAAGGCCAAGGACGAGCGCACGCTCTCCACCCTTCGCATGGTCAATTCGACCATCAAGAACGCCGACATCGACGCGCGCGGGCAGGGCAAGCCACCGCTTTCCGACGCCGATCTGCTTGGCGTGCTGCAGAAGATGATCAAGCAGCGCCAGGAATTGGTCGAGCTCTACGACAAGGGCGGCCGCGCCGAGCTCGCGGCGCAGGAGCGCGAGGAGATCGCGATCATTTCCGCCTACCTGCCGAAGCAGATGTCGGAGGACGACGTCAAGGCCGCGATCTCGGCCGTCATCGCCGAGACCAACGCGGCCGGGATCAAGGACATGGGCAAGGTGATCGGCGCGCTGAAGGCGAAATACGCCGGCCAGATGGATTTTGGTAAGGCCAGCGGTCTCGTGAAGGCGGCGCTGTCGGGGTAATTTTAAACCAAGCGGAGGAAAGCCATGGCAGATCAACAAGCCGCACCCGCCGGTCCCGATCTGTCCCAAGGGATCGCGCTCTCGGAATTCTCCGGCGCGACCCTGCTCGGGCATGTCGGCGACCAAGACGTGCTGCTGGTGCGTGTCGGGATCGGAGATCTTCGCCATCGACGCCCACTGCAGCCATTATCATGGGCCGCTCGCCGAGGGCCTGGTGGACGGCGAGAACATCCGTTGTCCCTGGCACCACGCCTGTTTCGATCTTAGGACCGGAGAAGCGGCCCGCGCGCCGGCCTTGAGTGCTATCGCGGTCTGGCAGGTCGAGCACCAGGGCGAGCGCATTTTCGTCCGGCAAAAGCGCGAGCAGCCCAAACCGCGCGTCAAGGGCGCGGTCGATGCGCCCGGCCGGATCGTGATTGTCGGCGGGGGTGCGGCCGGCTTTGCCGCCGCCGAGATGCTGCGACGGCAGGATTATCGCGGCAGTATCGTGATGCTGAGCAACGAGGCGGCAGCGCCGGTGGATCGGCCGAACCTGTCGAAGGATTATCTCGCCGGCAGCGCGCCCGAGGATTGGCTGCCGTTGCGCCCCGAAAGTTTCTACGCCGAAGCCGCCATCGATTTGCGGCTGAAAACAGAAGTCACATCGATCGATCCCAAAGCCCGCAACGTCGTTCTCGCCGACGGCAAAACCATTCCCTACGACCGCTTGCTGCTGGCGACCGGCGCGGAGCCGGTGCGTCTGCCGATTCCGGGCGCGGAGCAGCCGCATGTCCATGTGTTGCGCTCGCTGGCCGATTGCCGCGCGATCATTGCCTCGAGCGAAGGCGCGCGCCGCGCCATTGTGATCGGGGCGAGCTTCATTGGGCTGGAGGTCGCGGCGTCGCTGCGCGCCAGGGAGATCGAGGTTCACGTCGTTGGCCTCGAGCAGCGGCCGATGGAGCGCGTGCTCGGACCCGCGATGGGCGATTTCGTTCGCGCGCTGCACGAAGAGCACGGCGTCATCTTTCATCTCGGCGACACCGTAACGGCGATCGACGGCAAGCGCGCGACATTGAAAAGTGGCGGCGTGCTCGAGGCCGATTTCGTGGTGGTCGGCGTCGGCGTGCGGCCGCGTCTCGCCTTGGCCGAAAGGTGCGGGCTCGCGATCGATCGCGGCGTCACGGTGAATGCCTATCTCGAAACCAGCGTCCCCGGCATTTATGCCGCCGGCGATATCGCGCGCTGGCCGGATCCGCATTCCGGCGAAAACATCCGCGTCGAGCACTGGGTGGTGGCGGAACGCCAGGGCCAGACCGCGGCGCGCAACATGCTGGGCCAGCGCGAAGTCTTCGATGCCGTGCCGTTCTTCTGGAGCCAGCATTACGACGTGCCGATCAATTATGTCGGTCACGCCGAGAAGTGGGACGAGATTGCCATCGACGGCAATATCGCCGCGAAGGATTGCCTGCTTGCAATACAAACGCGGCGGTCGCGTGCTCGCGGTCGCCTCGATCTATCGCGATCTCGCGAGCCTCGAGGCGGAATTGGCGATGGAGCGGGCGACGCGCTGATCCTGCTCGCGAACGAGAGCGTCAGTGTGGATGCTCACGTCGCCCGATGTCCGCCTGTGCCAACAGGGACATTTCAGCCGCGCATTTGTAGCTGCCAGCTTCCCGCGAGGCCGGCTGGACCTGTGTCTCAAAATAGCGAATTATTCGAAGCCGCGCGCAGGCCACTCAACTCAGCTCAACAGGAAATTCCATGTCCGCCTCGGTCGCCGGCAGTAACGACTGTGCACAGCCAATGTTGTTCCAGCCGTTCAAGATCCGTGGCCTGACCCTCAAGAACCGCCTGGTCGTGCCGCCGATGGTCCACTACCGCGCTGCGCCCGGCAACAGCTGCGGTGCCTTTCACAACGTGCATCTCGGCCGCTATGCGTTCGGAGGTTTTGGGCTCGTCTTCGTCGAGGCGACCGCCGTCGAAGAGGTTGGCCTGATCAACGAGCATGACCTCGGCATCTGGAACGATGCACAGGTGCAAAGCTTCAAGCCCCTGATCGCCTTCATGAAGGGTGAGAAGGCCGCGATCGGCATTCAGCTCGCCCACGGCGGGCGCAAGGCGTCCTCGCAGCGCGCCATGGACGGCATGGGGCCGCTCACGGCACGCGAGATCGAGGCGGGCGCCAAGGTGTGGCAACCGGTGGGCCCCACCAGCGAGCCCGTCGCCCCGGGATGGCTGACCCCGCGCCAGCTCACCACTGAAGAGTGCCGGGCGATGGTGCGCACCTGGGCGCAAGCCGCCCGCAATGCGGTCAAGGCGGGCTTCGACACGATCGAGATCCATACCGCCCACGGCTACCTGCTCGCCTCGTATCTTTCCCCCATTTCCAACACGCGCAACGATGAATACGGCGGCGATCGCGCGGGGCGCATGCGCCTGCCGCTCGAGATCGTCGAGGCGGTGCGGCGTGAAATGCCTGTGACGATGCCGTTGTTTGTCCGCGTCTCCGCCGTCGACGGCGCCCGGGACGGCTGGAATCTCGATGACACCGTTGTCTTCGCCCGCGAATTGAAGGCCCGCGGCGTCGACGTGATCGATTGCTCCTCCGGCGGCATTTCAGGCTCGGCGACGGCGGCCCAGGTCCCGCGCGGCCTCGGCTTCCAGGTGCCGTACGCCGAACGGGTCCGCAACGAAGTGGGCATCGCGACGATGGCAGTGGGCATCATTCTCGAAGCCCAGCAGGCGGAAGCGATTCTTCAGAACGGGCAGGCCGACCTGATCGCGATCGGCCGGCAATCCCAATTCAATCCCAACATCGCGCAACACTGGGCCCACGATCTCGGCATCAACCGGAAGTTCGAGGACTGGACGCCCGAATATGGATGGTGGCTCGAAAAGCGAATTCGGACCATCGAGGGATTCGCCACCCCGACCGGGGTCGTCAAGCGGCAGACATGAGGCGGGTCCGCCACAGAAGAGGGGCGCGGGCTGCTATCCCTGTTTAGACACCGCGCCTGGATCGTTGTATCCGCCGCCCCAGGGCAATGAGTTCGGCAACGATCCAGGCTAGGACAAGGGGATAGATCACGATGCCCGCAATCGCACCCCAGTGTACCACGAGGAAGTGGGTAGTGCCTACGCACGTAGGGTCGGCCGTGAAAGAGCAATAAAGTCTCCAAGCTGTGATCCAGGTTTCGCTCCAGGACGCCAGCAGACTGCCCACGATCACCCAAATAGCCGACGCCAACAAGCCGAAACGTCTCCAGCGTTTGATTTGCATGCTCTCGTTCCTTGCCGCTCACCATTGTGGTCGAGGACAAGCCGCCCACATGAAAATATTGGCGCTGGCCGTCGGCATCGATGAATGGCGCGAGGTGAGTGGGCCAAACTCTCTGATCTTGAAGTAATCACGGTGTCTGACCCGACCGGCCTCGATTGGACGACGAACCTCGTTATAGACGATAGCGAGCATCGGAAAACCGACTAAGGTCTTCTTGCGGTCACAGAAGCGGTCGTTCGGTCGTTGCGCTCACAAACTCGGAATCTTTGGCGACCCAGCGGCCAGGCAGGAACTTCCCTAAGCGCCCATCTTGCCCGGGAGCGGGGCGAGCTCCATGTCAGCCGGCGTGCGGCGGAGGACAAGGCGGCATATCGCGCAGGAACTGATAGCGGCCGTGACCCTTGATCGCGGCCAGGTCGTGCGAGACCAGCCCGCGTGGCCGTTCGATTGCGACCTCGACACTGTCTTGTGAGAAATCGAGCACCGTGACGCCGCAACGGCCATCGCCGCCAAGCGCCTGCGCGCCAGCGAAGGCGACGGCAGGTACCCATAGATGCCGCTGGCCATCGATGGTGCGTTCGCGATGTTGATGCAGGTGACCGCTGACAATCAGACGCACCTCGGACCGATTGAGCTTGTCGAGCAGTCGTGCGCGAGCCGACGGCACCATGCACGAGGGACTCACGTCATCGTCGGTTGGACCTTCGAGGAAGACAGGCTTGTGCAGGAACAGCGCGGTGGGCCGCCCGGCGGTACTCAACTGCTCGTCGAGCCACTGATCCTGTGCTTGTTCCCGCGCGAGGCCCGAGCCGAAAAGCTGCGCGTTGACTCCGACCAGGCGCCAGTCTCCGGCATCCAGAACCCAGCGATCGGTGGCAAAAGAGCTGTCCCATCGTGCGAGCCGGTCTGCATCGATGATCTGGTCCGGGTCCTGGCCGGGTGGCTCGTCGCCGACATCGTGGTTGCCAGGTAGCGCCATGACGCGCGTGCGCAGGTTCCCGAGCGCCGTGGCTGCGAAGGCGATCTCGGCGTCACTGTCCGGTCCGTTGATCGCCAGATCGCCATTGACGATCACCGCATCGGCCTTCGCGGCGTCGGCAAACTCGCGCGCCACGCACCAGTTCTCCCAGAAGAAACCGTGCGTCGGCGAAAGGTGGATGTCCGATAGGACGACGATGCGGGCCATGTCAGCTTCCTAACCCTGTACGTGCAGGCTAGAACACTGAGGCAACAGTGATGTGAAGGCTATCGCGGTCGATGTCGGCCCGGGTCGATCACGTCGTTCGTCGATCACGTCGTTCCGACGGTGCGCCGGTGACTTTCGGTCTTCCCCGATAAGCACGAGTTCCGTCGCCATCTCTCAAAGGTGCCAACGGGCAATCCGCCGGCGCGATAAAGCGCGTGCGTGCTGTGGACGTCGCGTCCAACTCCTACCAATGACCTCTACGGCGACCCCAGTATCCGCCGCCGCCAAACAGCAACACCAAAATAACGATGACAAGGATCAATTCCATCGGATGTCTCCCTTGAGGATCATGTCCTCGAAGAGGGAACGGCTTGCAGTGAAATAAGTTCCGCCTCGCGCGGGCGAACGACGACGGCATTTCGCTGGGCGTATCCACGTCATCATTCCAGCGGACACGACCCTGGCCGGCGTTACGAGCTGCCAAATGTCCGTTCCAGTTCATGGGCGACTTCGCACCCGACTTTACCTCGACTGGCAACCTCTCTATTGCTGTTCAAAAGCAACAAGGGAAAGCGGCGAAGGCCGGCCTGCCCGACATTGAGGAAACGTCATGGAGCTCCTTCGCAGAGCCTTTCTGCATCTGGCAGCGAGCGCTGCCGCACTCCCCCTCGCTGCGCCGATCGCGGACGCGCAAAACACCCGGCACAGCCGCCGTCGCAGCAGCCGGTCCGCCCGCTTGCGGAAAGACTGGCCGCCTATGCCGATGGCCTGCGCTTTGACGATATCGACGCCGCGACCATCGAACGGGTCAAGACGCACGTCATCGATACCATCGGATGTGGAATTGGCGCCTTCGACGAGAGGCCGGTCGGCATTTGCCGCGACGTCGCGCTGGCTGTCAGCGGTAACGCCACCATCATCGGCACCAACAGGCGCACGACAGTCGACCTGGCGTCCTTCGCCAACGGCGCCGCTTGCCGCTACTTCGACTTCAACGACACCTATGTCGGACGCTTTGCCGTTCATCCGAGCGATCATATTACGGCATGCCTCGCGGTGGCGGAGGCCGAGCGGGCGAGCGCGCAGGAGCTGATCACCTCGATTGTCATCGCCTATGAAGTAAACTGCCGGTTGGTCGACGCCCTCGACATCGCGATGCGTGGCTGGGACCCGACGGTCATGAGTCTTCCCGCGGTGGCGCTCGCCACCGGCAAGCTGATGAAGCTCAAGCCCGAGCAACTGACACAAGCGGTTAATCTCGCCGTCAACGACCATATTCCGCTGGCCCAGACCCGGGTGCAGACGCTGTCGGACTGGAAGGGATTCGCGGACGCCGAAGCCGCGCGCAATGCGGTGTTCGCCACGCTTCTGGCGCGTGGCGGGCTGACCGGCCCGGCGCCCATTTTCGAAGGACAATCCGGCTTCTTCAAGCAGGTGACCGGGCCGGGCAACGTCGACCCCGACACATTCGGCCGGCGAGGCGTCCCGTTCCGGATTCTTCAGTGCGCCATCAAGCCTTACCCTGCGGTGATCTACACCCAGACCGCCATCGTCGCCGCTATCGAAGTCGCCAAGGAAGTGGGATCGCTTGATCGCATCGCCGCGATCGAGATCGCAACGACCGCCCGGGGCTATCAACGGACCGGCAGCGAACCCGAAAAATGGTCGCCGAAAACGAGGGAGACCGCCGACCATAGCCTGCCCTACATCACGGCACGGGCGATGTTCGACGGTGACATCACCAATGAAAGCTTCGCGCCGGCAACTGTTCGGCGATCCACGCATCCTTGCCTTCATGCAGAAGATCACGGTCAGCGAGGACCCCAAGCTCACGGCCCGGGTCGGCGCCGCGGTTCCGACGCGGGTGACGGCGGTTCTCGCCGACGGGCAGCGAATTTCGCGCGAAGTGGACTACGCGCCGGGCTTCACGGAACGGCCAATGACCAGATCCGAGGTCGAACGGAAATTCCGCGGCAACGTCGGCAAGCGCTGGCCGCAGCAGCAGACC
The DNA here is from genome assembly GCA_963777475.1 of uncultured Alphaproteobacteria bacterium. Classification (GTDB taxonomy): domain Bacteria; phylum Pseudomonadota; class Alphaproteobacteria; order Rhizobiales; family Xanthobacteraceae; genus Bradyrhizobium. The sequence continues at coordinate 43,202 of CAVZQX010000020.1, read as the reverse complement.
GACGCAATCTTGCAGGCGCTGTGGGCGCTCGATCAGACCGACGATCTGTCTGTCCTGCTCGGCCGGCTTTCGATGCAAGCAAAACCGTGAACCGCGCGCTTGTCGCCACCCGGCATGCAACAAACTTGGAACGGCTGGAGCCCCTCATGAGCTGTCTCAGGATCGCAATAGCTGCCTTTGCCTTGATCGCAGCGATGCGCACCGGTGGCACTGCCGATGCCGCCGAAATCAGGATTCTCGCTTCGGGCTCAGTGAAGGCCGCATTGTCGCAACTGCTTCCGGATTTTCAAAAGTCATCCGGCAACACGGCAACGATTGAATATGGTCCAGCCGGCGCAATTGTTGGCCGGGTTCTGAAGGACGAGGCCGCGGATGTGGTCATCGTATCCAGATCGCAGTTGCAAAAGCTTGCAAGCGGCGGCAAGGTCGTCCCAGGCAGCCTCGTCGATATCGCGGGAATTTCGCTCGGCGTCGCCATCCGCAAGGGCGCGCCCAAACCGGATATCAGCACTATCGAGGCGTTCAAACGGACCCTGCTTGCCGCGCGGTCGATTGGCTATCGCGACCCGATAACCGGCTCGACGTCCGGCATCTATACGGCCGGCATGCTGGAGCGGCTCGGCATAGCCCAGGATTTGAAGCCGAAGCTCAGGCTCGACCGGTCAGAGGGCGATGTTCCCGAGAACGTGTTCCTGGGAGTTGCGAACGGCGACGTGGACATGCAGATCGGCCAGATCACCGAGATCGTCATCTCGCCCGGCGTCGATCTGGCGGGTCCGCTGCCTGCCGAGATTCAGAATACCACCGTGATGGCCGCCGGGATCGTCGCCGCCAGCAAAGCGCCGGACACCGCCAAGGCATTCATCAGCTTCATGTCCTCCCCCGCCGCCGCCGCCGTCTTGAAGGCAACGGGATTCCAGCCGGTCGACAAGAAGTGAGCCTTATCGGTCGGCCGTGTAACGCATTTTGGATGGCGCCGCAGCGCACGGCCGACATCGTGCATGGGGCAATATTTTTCAGCGCAACGAAACGACGCGATGTGCCGAGAACGGAAGTGACCATCGCCGTCAAGGTCAACGGCTTGGTGGAGTTTGATCTACAATTTTTGGAACACCTGCGAGTATGGCAAACACCCAACCAGCAATCGCGCCTAAAATTCCGAAGACTATCCCTGTTCCAAGCATGAGCTGAATTACAACATACCAAAATTGCTCTATGAGCATTCCCGACCAGTTTTCAATCAAGTAAAGTACGGTCAAAACGATTGGGTACGCCGCGCCGGAAATGACGCCTCCCGAAATGCAAGCATTCTGCGTCAAGCGACTGAGATGCCGCGCCCGCAAATAAAGAGGAATGCCAACGACAATCTCGGCGCAATAGGACACAGCCGCGCCGACCAATAGCACGAATACTTTTGGAAGGACACAATAATACAACAACACCGGAACAAGAGGGGCGATGGTAAATGCTGTGAACAGGCGCGTATAGCGTCTGGTCATCTCAGAGTTTGATGATGCACAAGTGGTCAGCCGCACGCTGGGCTTCCTAACCTCTAAAGTCTCACGCTCGGTTGCATAATCCGAATTTATCAACCTTTCGCGCTGCCTAATACTCAACTTTTAATGAAGCTGCACGACTTCCGTTTGGGTCACGAACAGACACGCCGCAGGCGACGCTCACATCAAAAGCAAGCCGCCTTGCGGCGGCCTGCGTGGTTCAGTGCCCGGCACCTGCACTGGGTGCTGCCGTCAGTCATCGCCAGCCTAGCGACGGCGACCTCTCTCACCCGGTGCTACCCTTTCTTCGGCGACCAGCCATAGGCCTTGGCGCAGGCGCCGCCCATCAGCATGGCTCGCTCGGTGTCGCTCAGGCGGGTGGTCTCGAGGAAGGGCTTGACGGCCTGCTCGAAGTTGACGACGGCGAACGCGCGGGTCCAGTCGGTACCCCACAGGCAGCGGTCGAATCCCCAGGCATCGAACACACGGGCCAGCGGATCCCAGATGTCCGGGAAAGGATACGGCTCCCGCGACAGCGTGCAGGCGCCGCTGACCTTGATCACCACGTTCGCCCGCTTGGCGAGCTCCAGCACCTTCGGCAGATCGGCCCACGGCTGTGGCGGCGCCGGCGGCACGCGCGGCTGCATGATGCCGAGATGGTCGAGGATGAATCGCGTGTCCGGATTGCGATCGATCAGCGCAGCGCCGGCGTCGAGGTTGCCCCAGCACAGCATGTTGACCGGAAAATCGTAGCGAACGGCGGCGCGCGCGATCCGGTCGAGGCCCGGATCATCCGGCTCGCGCTTGGCCTCCTTGGTCAGCATGATGCGGATTCCGACCGTGCCCGGCGTCTTTTTCCAGTCGGCGACGACATCGGCCACGCCAGCATCGTCCGGGTCGACCGGCTTGACGATGCCGAACCGGCCGGGATGGGCCCGTTGCACCTCCACGGCATAGCTGGCGTCGTAGCGGTACATCGAAAAGGCGGAGATGAAGATCGCGCCGTCGACGCCGACCTTGTCCATCGCCGCCACCATCTCGTCGCCGGTGACGTGATCGGGCCAGTTCGGCACACTGTGCCAGGGTCGCTTCGGCGTGTTCGCCTCATAGGCATGGATCTGGGAATCGATAATAGTCATCGGGGTAGCTCCTCTGTGCCCGGCGAGTTTGGACGTTGCCGCAGGTTCATGTCCAGAGGGCAAAGCCGCCGGGAACGCATCTACCAAGCTGACCTCTGCACTGGCCTCGTCTAATGATTGCGGAATTAGGTTGGGCATAGAGCTTATCCTCGTCCGCCCACAACCCGTCAAAGGCGCGTTACATGGAGAAGTCTGCAAAATCCCGCCCCCAAACGACCACCGCGATCACGATACGGCCAATGAACGAGAGCGACGCACCGGAGCTGCTTCGGCTCATGCGTGCGATCGTCAGCTTTGAGCGTGGTCAGAATTTCAGCCTCGACGAAGGGGAGCTGCTTCGCCGTGGCTTCGGCAAGCGGCCCGAGTTTGGCGCTTACGTCGCAGACGCAGGCGCAGGGTCACTCGCCGGAATGGCGGTCCACTACGAGATCCCGTTCATGCATACGCTGCAACCGCTTCTGATGCTGAAGTGGCTCTATGTCGATCCCGAGTGCCGAGGTGGGCGGGTCGGCCAAAGGCTGATGCGGCGAATGGCCCTGCACGCCCGTGCGACGGGGCACGTGCGCTTCTGCTGGTTCGTGCTGAACGACAATGTGTTGGCACAGTCATTTTACCGCGGCCTCGGCGCGACGGAGGACCCTGAGTGGCGGCGGTGGATCATGCCTACCAACGCTTTGAACCTGCTCGTGGAAGGCGCGGAATGATCGTCACCTGCCAGTTAGCATGCCTACGGCACACGCAATAACCTGGTCCGCTTTTTGCCCCAACGGCCGATGCAGGCTCGGCGGCTCCAGGCCATGACGGAGTTCGTGCACTGCACAATTTCCAGAGCAAGAACAGCAACCGCGTCCATGACATTTTTGTGCCACTAAAGGACGCGTTCACAGCAACACAAGCGGACCGATACGGCGGATCGCACGACCACAACACCCGAGTTCGACTTCTTGATGCAGGCAGCGCGCTATGCGGACCAACAAGCCGAGGCTATAGTCGGTCGCGGAAATCCAAGGAACTGAAGTCCGAGAAACTGGGGTCCAAGAAACCTCGACGGGCTTTTCGAGTGAACCAAGGCACGCTCAGGGAGAAAATCAAGATGTCGATGACTCGTCGTCAAGCGCTGGCGTCCGGCGCTGCCGCCATTGCAGGCTCCATGGTCAAGCCGGCCATCGCGGCAAAAGAGCCGATCCTGATCGGCTATCTTCCGGCGCTCACCGGTCCCTCGTCGTCAACCGGGGTCGGGATCAATCGCGGAATCCAGCTGGCGGTGCAGGAGATCAACGCGGCCGGCGGCATCGACGGGCGGCAGATCGAATTGATCACCCGCGACACCCAAAGCGATCCGACCAAGGCCGTCAATGGCGCAGCGGAGCTCACGCGCGGGCAGAAGGTGAGCGTCGTCTTCGGCCCGGTCAATTCCGGCGAGTTGCTCGCGGTCGTGCCGCTGCTCGCGCGCGCGAACACGCCGCAGGTCCATCCTTGCTGGGTCGATACCCTGACCGACCCGAAGAAATATCCGATGTGCTTCCGCAACGCGCCGACCAACCAGCAGATCGGCGCCGCCGCCAACCACTACGTGGTCGACGTGCTCAAGAAAAAGAAGGTCGCTGTGGTCAGCGATACCACCGGCTACGGTACTGCGTCGGTCAACGCCTATGTGCCGATGCTCAAGGGCGTGGGCGCCGAGGTCGTCTATCAGGGCAACGTCGACGCCGCCAATCCGGACCTCAGGCCCGAGCTGTTGCGCATGCAGTCGGCGGGAGCCGAGGCGATCATGCCCTGGAGCGTGAATGCCGGCTTCCTGTCGCGCATCATCAATACGCGCGGGCAGATGGGATGGGACGTGCCGATCGTCGGCCAGACCACGCTCGGCTCCGGCCAGACCCAGGCCTTGCTGGAAAAGCCCGAGTACTGGGCCAAGGTATACCCCAACAATTTCCGGCCGGTTTGCTACGCCGCGGGCGGCACGCTTTCGGATCGCACCAACGCTTTCATCGACCGTCTGAAGAGCGCCAACATCGAGACCAGCGACACGCTGCTGTGGTGGATCGCGGTCGGCTATGACTCGCCGCGAATGGTCGCCGAGGCGATGAAGAACGCCGGCACCGAGCCGGACCAGATCGTCGGCTATCTCAACAAGCTCACGGAGTTTGCCGGCGTCTACGGCGATATCTCCTTTACGCCCGATCGCCACAACGGTTACCCGGATAACGAGGTGGTCATGGTCGAGGCCAATTCGCTCAAGAACGGCGCGTTCAAGCTGGCTCCCGGTTACGGCGCTTGAGCCGATGGTCGAATCGATTGTCTTGTCGGGAGTGGCGATCGGCTGCATCTACGCGCTGATCGCCATCACCTATAATGTGATGTTCTCCGCCTCGCGCGTGTTCAGCTTCACCGCGGGCACGCTCGGAATGCTCGGCGGCGTGCTGGGCTCGTTGTTCATCGCCCGCATGGGCATGCCGGTGGCCGCAGGCTTTCTGCTTGCGCTCGCCGGCGGCGCGGTGTTCGGCGTCGTGACCGAGATCGTCGCCGTGCGGCCGGTGCTCAAGAGCCTGGACCAGCATCTCTACGTGCTCTCCACGCTGGCGCTGGCGCTGATGATTCAGCAGTTCACCGCGATCGAGTGGAGCACGGAGCCGCAGCCGTTTCCGCGGCTGCTCGCCATCGCCCACGGCGAATTCGATCAGCAGTTCTGGCTGCCGATGCTGGCCTGCGCGGCTGTGATCACGGGCCTCGAGCTGCTCTATCGCCACTCCCTGATCGGCCACGCCTTTCTGGCGATCGCCGAGGACAACTATGCCGCCCGCGCACTCGGCCTGCCGGAACGAAAGCTGCGCATGATGAGCTATGCACTTGCCGGCGTCATCGGCGCGCTGGCGGGCTTTGCCGGCGGCGAGATGTTGCTCGCCTTCTTCGCCAATGCGCCGATGCTGACCTTCTATGGTTTCGTCCCGGTCGCGCTGGGCGGGATGGGCAACAACCGCGGCGCCGTGGTCGCCGGCCTCCTGCTCGGACTGTTTCAGCAAACCGCGAACTTCCTGGTGGGCGGTATCTTCGCATCGGTGGCGGTGTTCACGGTATTCATCATCGTCCTGCTGGCGCGCCCCGAGGGCATCGCCAGCCCGGCCCTGCGGCGCCGCGTGTGATGGATACACAGGTGACACCATTGCGCCCGAGCCGCGCCAATGTGCTCGGCTCCGTGAGCACGCTCAGTGCGGCGCTGCCGTTCCTGGCCCTGCTCGTTGTCGGCGTCTCGCTGCCGCTGTTCGCCGGCGGCTATTGGGGCGTGATCGCAACCCGCGCCTGCGTCTATTGGGTGCTGGTGTCCGGCCTCAACCTGGTCGTCGGGTTCGCCGGCCAGATCGCGATCGGCTGGGTGGCCCTGCTCACGCTCGGCGCCTATACGACCAGCGTGCTCGTGGCCGGCAACGTCATGCCGGCGCTGCCGCCCTATCTGGCGCTGGCGATTGCAGCCGTGGTGGGCGCCATCTTCGGCTTGATCGTCGGCCTGCCGGCGCTGCGGCTGCGCACCTTCTATTTCGCCATCACGACGCTTGGCTTCGCCACCATCGTCACCCAGGTGGCGTTGGCCTGGCAGAGCGTCACCGGCGGCGGCGTAGGCGTTGCCGGACCGATCTTCCCCGACCCGTTCGCCTCGCAATGGGGCTTCTATTATTTCTGCTTCGGCCTCGCAGCGATCTGCACCTGGATGACGGCGAATATTGCGGCAAGCCGCTTCGGCCGCGGGCTCACCGCGATCCGCGACGCGGAGGTCGCGGCGGAAGCGTGCGGCATCTCAAAATCCGCCCTGCTGGGTGCGGTGTTCCTGTTCAGCGGCGCCGTCGCTGCGGTTGCCGGCGGGCTATTCGCAACGTTGCAATCCTACATCACGCCGGACGCGTTCACGATTGACTTGTCGGTGCTGTTCTTCATCGCGATCCTGATCGGCGGGCGCAGCTCGATTTTCGGGCCGCTGCTCGGCACGATTCTATTGACCGTGCTGCCGGAATTCGCCGCACCGTTGGTCGCGTGGTCGACGTTTCTCTATGCGGTGCTGCTGCTCGTCATCGTGCTGGCGATCCCGGGCGGAATTGCCGAGATCCTGGATTTCAAGAACCGCCGCCCGCTCGAGAGCGACCGCGCGATCGTTCCGCGACCCGATCTGGTCGAGCGGCTGCTTGGCGCGGCCCCCGATACGAGTGCTTTGACACTGGAGCAGGTGGCGCTGAGCTTCGGCGGGGTGCGCGCGATCGACGGTCTCGATCTCGAGATCCGGCCCGGTCAGGTGCACGGACTGATCGGCCCCAACGGCAGCGGCAAGACCACGACGCTGAACGTCATCTCGGGCTACTACGCGCCGCAGCGCGGCGCAGTCAGGCTGAACGGTGCCGCGATGCACGTGCTCGCGCACCATCGGCGCGCGCAGATGCGGGTTGCGCGCACGTTCCAGACCCCGCGCATCGTCGGCTCCGCCTCGGTGCTGCAGAACGTCATGATCGGCGGCAGCATCGACGGCGAGGGCACCTTCGTCGAATCGTTGCTGTCGCTGCCGCGCCATCGGCGCGACGAAGCCATGTTGCGCGACACCGCGATGCTGGCTTTGGCGGCGGTCGGGCTGGAGCGGCTCGCGGCGGTGCGAGCCGATCGGCTGCAGCACAGCGAGTTGCGCTTCACGGAGATCGCGCGCGCATTGATGCTGCGGCCCAAGTTCCTGTTGCTCGACGAGCCTGCGGCCGGACTCTCGGTCGAAGAGATTGCGCGGCTCGGCGCGCTGCTGCTGGCGGTCGCCCGGGCCGGCACCGGCGTGCTGCTGGTCGAGCACCATCCCGATCTGATCTTCGACATCTGCCATCACGTTACCGTGCTCAATCTCGGCAAGATACTGGCGGCCGGGACCCCGGCCGAAATCCGCGCCCATCGGGAGGTGGTCAATGCTTATCTCGGCGCCTGATCCGCTCTTGGACGTCGCCGGCCTCTCGACCGGCTACGGCAAGATCGGTGTGCTGCACGGCGTCGACCTTCACGTCGGCGCGGGCGAGGTGGTGGCGCTGCTTGGTCCAAACGGCGCCGGCAAGACCACGCTGCTGCGCGCGGTGTCGGGACTGCTGCCGTGGTCGGGAAGTGTGCGTTTCGCCGGGCGCGATCTCGCAGGCGCCAGTCCGCGCGATACCGTCAAGGCCGGGCTCGCCCATGTCGTCGAGGGACACCGCGTGTTTACGCAGCTTAGCGTGCTCGACAACCTGCTGCTGGCGGCCTACGACCTGCCGCGCGGCGAGCGCACGTTGCGTGTCGAGGAGGTGTTCGCGCTGTTCCCCGAAATCGCCGCCAAACGCCACGAACGCGCGGCTGTGCTTTCCGGCGGCCAGCAGCAGATCCTGGCGGTGGCGCAGGGCCTGGTGCGACGGCCGCAATTGCTCATGCTTGACGAGCCTTCGGCCGGGCTGTCGCCGGTCCTGGTGGATCGCGTGCTGGTGGTGGTGCAGCGGCTGCGCGAGGGCGGGACCGCGGTGCTGCTGGTCGAGCAGTTGATCGAGAAAGCTCTCGCGCTCGCCGATCGCGTCTATGCGCTCGCGCGCGGATCGATCGTGCTGGAAGCCAGAACAAGCGAGGCCGACCTGCCGCGCCGGCTGGAGCACGCGTATATGGCAACCGTCAGTCGATTGCACGACGGAGGCCCATCTTGCCCGCCGAGATCGAAATAGGCAGCGTCACGATCCACCGCATCGTCGAGCAGGAGGGTCCATTCTTCCAGGCGATGCAATTTTTTCCGACCCTGACGCGGGAGCTTCTCGACGAGAATCGCGGGTGGCTGCAGCCCACCTTCCTCGATGCCAGCGATCAGCTGATGCTCTGCATCCAGAGCTACATCGTGCGGACACCTCACCACACCATCATGATCGATAGCTGCGTCGGCAACCACAAGCCGCGACCGACGCGCAGCTTCTGGCACATGATGAATTCCGATCGCTACGAGAAGAACCTCGCGGCCAGCGGATTTGGCGTCAACGATATCGATTTTGTCATGTGCACGCATCTGCACACCGACCATGTCGGGTGGAACACGCGGCTCGACAACGGCCGGTGGGTGCCGACCTTCCCGAAGGCGCGCTACGTCTTCGCCGACCGCGAACTTGCCTACTGGACCAAGCGCCAGAACGACGACCCGGCAACGTGTCCATGGATTACCGATTCCGTGCTCCCGATCGTGGCCGCCAACCGCGTCGATATCGTCAAGAGCGCGCACGCGTTCAACGACCTCGTGACGCTGATCCCGACGCCCGGCCACACCATCGACCACTATTCGGTGCAGGTCGGCAAGCCCGGCGCCGATGCCGTCATTACTGGCGACATGATCCACTCGCCGCTGCAAGCCCGATATCCCGAACTGGGCATGATGTCGGACTACGACTCCGCCCAGGCGGGAAAGTCGAGGCGGGAATTGTTCGGCCGCTTCTGCGATACGTCGACGCTGATGTGCACGGCGCACTTTCCCTCGCCGTCCACCGCCCGCGTGGTGCGCTGGCATGATGCGTTCGACTTCATCGACGCGTAGACCAGCCCTGCGGCGATGCATGAAGAGAAGGGCAGAAGTTACCCGATCACCTCGTCAGCGGAGCGAGCAGTCGCGCCGACCCCTGCGAAATGCCAGCGGCGATTCCTTCGACCCTTGCATCGGTATCCTCCCATGCGCAGCAGTTTCAGAGCAGGTCGGCCCTGCCGACAGGACCCAGGATTACACCGGCAACTTCCGCTTCTGGTGCGCCCGGCCCTTGATGGCGGCTGCCTCGCTGTGCCCGGCGATCACGCGCACGCCCTCGTCGATCCGGGCGATCACGTTGTCCGGCGTGCAGCCCTGCAGGAAGGCGACGCCGTTGTTGCGGCAGGCGGCCAGGATGCGGTCGCGCGCCGCCTGCATTTCCGGCGGGTAGGGCTCGCGGGGAATCGTGAGGTAGCCGAGCGACAGGCTCAGATCGCCCGGACCGATCTCGGCAAATCCCAGCCCCGGCACCGCGCAGGATCTCCTCGCAATTGGCGACGCCTTCGGGGCTTTCCAGCTTCACGCCCAGCAGCAGCTCGCCCTTCGGATTGAGCGGCCAGGGATCGCAGCGCTCCATGTATTCCTCGGTCGACAGGCCCCAGATCGGCGCCGCGGTGGTTTCCGATCCGCGGCCGCGCGTGCCGATGCCGAGCCACTTGCGGCCGGCCGGGTCGGTCCCGCCGTCCTTCGCCCGTTCGCTCCCTGCCATCCGCGCCATCGGCGAGGGGATCGCGGGATCGACGCCGTGCGTGTGGTGCGGATAGCGGCAGGATTCCACGAACGCCCGCACCGCGTCGGCGGTTTCCGCCTGGCACAGCAGGATGCCGTGCACCCCGCGGCCGAGGATCTGGCGGAACTGCCAGGCGTTGTAACGCACATGCGCGGCGTCGATGCCGTTCACCGGCGCCTCGACGATCACCGCCGGCGTGCGGTGCCCCGACCGTGTCGGCCCGGCATCGACCATGCCGCGCATGTACTCGGCAAGGCCGGCCATGTCGAAGCAGCCGTGCTCCATGCCGACATTCATGTAGTCGGCCCAGGTGGCGGCATCGATGCGGCCCTGCGCATGGGTCAGCACGTGGCCGCTATGCGGACCGTCATAATAGATCGCCTGATCCTGCTCCAGCAGTTCGACGCAGCGACTGATCCGCTTACCCATGCGTGGTCACCTCCGACAGTTCTGGCGATGCCAGGGCAAGGCTTCACTAGCATCGTTTCGACGATCTTTTCCGCCGCCATCAGGGTCGGGAAGTTGGTGTTGGCGCAGGGCACCACCGGGAAGATCGAGGCGTCGACCACGCGCAAACCCTGCACTCCCTTGACGCGGCCCTGCGTATCGACGACCGCCATCGGATCGTCCGCGCCGGCCCATGCGGCATGAGCACGAGGCGTGCCACACGCCGATCGCCGCCTTGCGCACGAAGGCTTCCAGCGCCTCGTCGTCGCGCATGACCTGGTCGAACGTGAATCCTTCGACGACAAAGTTGTCGATCATGTAATGGCGCAGCGCCGCCGGCCCGTCCATCAGCGCGGCGGCGATCGTGGTGAGGACCTTGTTCTTGGCGTTGACCACGCCGATCTTGCGCACGCGGTCGGAGTACGAGGCCGGGAACGGCTTGTCGGTCACCGCGCTGACCGGCGCGCTCATCTGCAGCGCCGCCATCTTGCGAAAGCCGCTCATCAGGCGGTCGAGGTCGCGCCGGTCGGACAGCAGGTTGAACTCGACGATCGGCTCCGTCAGCGGATCGCGCGAGGCGAGCTTGACCTGTCCGGTCTCGGAGTAGGTCTTGTTGACGAAGGCGAGCAGCGAGGCGATCTGCTCACCGACCGCATGCCAGGCCGACTTGCGAGAGCACGGCAACGAACATGTCGCCCTTTGGCACGCCTGACAGCCCCGAGGAGTAACGCAGCCCGACCTGGATGTGGCGCCGGGTGTGCTCGTTCATGCGCGCGCCGCGACGGACAAAGGACGACAGCGCGATCGAGGGATGATCCATCAGGCGCTGGCCGACGCCCTCGAGGCCCATCAGAACCGGAATGCCCATCGTCCTTGAGGTGCCCGACCGGGCCGATGCCGGCGCGCAACAGATGCGCCGGCGAATGGATCGCGCCGCACGAGAGCACCACCTCGCGGCCGCGGAACTCCTGTTCCCGGCCGTCGACCTGCGCCTTGCACGCCGACGCAGCGCGTGCCCTCGAACAATAGCTCCTTGACCAGCGTGTTGGTCGAGATCGTCAGGTTGGCGCGCTTGCGCGTCTCGCGATCGAGATAGCCCATCGCTGCCGAGACGCGTTGCTCGGCCTGATTGGAGTGCGTCACCGGGAAGTAACCCTCGACGAACTCGCCGTTCTGGTCGGGCACGAACGCGTAGCCGGCGAGCTTGCAGGCCTCGGCGACGGCTTGCGAGTGCCGGGTCCAGTGCGCTTGCGGGATGCGGCGGACCGGGATGCGGCCGTCCTTGCCGTGGAACGGCCCGTCGAAATCGAGGTCGCGCTCGACCTTCCTGAAGTAGGGCAGCACGTCCTTCCAGCTCCAGCCCGCAGCGCCGCGCGCCTCCCATTCGTCGTAGTCGGTCGGCGCGCCGCGGTTGGCCAATTGGCCGTTGATCGAGGACCCGCCACCCAGCACGCGCGCCTGCTCGTATTTGCGCAGCGGCGGGCGTTCGCGCTTCGGGGTTGTTGTGGCTGACGAGCTGGGTCGTGACCCTGAGCTCGGTCCAGTGGAAGCGCGGATCGAAATAGGCCATGCCCGAATAGCTGTCGCGGATCTCGGGCGGCTCGTTGCCGGGCGGCGTGTCCTGTCCCGCCTCGCAGAGCAGGACCTTGTTGGCGCTCCTGGCGGAGAGCCTGTGGGCCAGGACCGAGCCCGCCGAGCCGCCACCAACGATGATGGTGTCGTACACTTTTGGCGTTTCCCCTGGTTTTTTGTCTCGGGAAGGTAGCCTCCGTGTTCGGGACACGCCAGTCGGTTGCTTGCATGCCCCAGCAGCGCGGCGAGATCGGCTCGCTCTGCCTCTGCCCGCCCTTCTTAACCTCTCCCCGCCTCTTTTGCGGGGAGGTCGAAATTCGCCGCAGCGAATTTCGGGTGGGGGCAAGGCACGGTGCCTGTCGCGCGTTCTGCATTCGCGGAGAGCAGCCCTCACCCCAACCCTCTCCCCGCGAAAGGGCGGGGCGAGGGAGCGAACCTTGCGCGCGGCGACTTCTCCGTCATTACCGGGCTTGACCCGGATCTTCGAATGAACTCTTTGTTGAAGATCGATGGATACGCGGGTCAAGCCCGCGTATGACGAGTGTGGTTGTGGGGGCCTACGGCGTCCCGATCCCCATCGCCTTCAGCGCCTCCAGCATCCGCTGCGGCGGCGCCATCTGGATCACCAGCGGCTCGCCGGTTTCCAGCAGGCTCTTCAGGCTGGAGAGGATCGCGGGCCAGCCCTGGCGGCCGCCGGAGAGGATGTCGTCGCCGAGCGGCCGGTCGTGCGACTCGGTCATGGTCAGCCGGACCGCGTCGCCGGCGGGTTCGATCTCGTAGCTCACCAGCGTCGGCCCGAGCTTTTCGATCAGCTCCGGCCAGTTGACGTTGAAGGTGACGGTGAGCTTGCGCGGCGGATCGCATTCGATCACCTCGCCGATGATGTGCAGCGCGCCGTCCGGCGTGCGCACGATGAAGGCGCCGCCGACCCGCAAATCGACCTCGACCGAATTGCCGAAAAAATATTTCCGGCTGAATTCGGCCGACGTCAGCGCCTGCCACACTCTCTCCGGCGTCGAGGCGATGTAGATCGTGTAGACGGTGGCCGGTTTGAAGTTGTCGATGTTCATCGCATCTCAGCTCTCGATGCCTCAGCGCGGCGGAGGGGATAGTCCAGCGCGGTGCCGGTTTCCAGGAGGCTCTTGAGGCTGGACAGGACGGCGGGCCATCCCTTGGAGATGCCCTCGAAGAATTTGCTGCCCTCGGCGAAGCCTTCATGGGTCAGCGTCAGCTTGACGAGCTTGCCATAGGGCTCGATCGTGAATGTCGCGAGCGCCGGGAATTCGTTTTGTACTTCGTCCGACAGATTGACGAACGTATAGGCCAGCCGCCGCGGCGGGTCGCATTCGACGACCTTGCCGGCGTCGGAGACGGTGCCGTCGCTCCGCACCATCTCGAACGTCGAGCCCACCTTCCAGTCCGATCTCAGCCGCAGTGCCGAACCAGTAGCGTTCGGTGAAATCGCCGATCGGTCAGCGCCTGCCACAATTTTTCCGGCGTGGTCTCGATATAGGTGACGTAGATGAATTCAGGCTTGGGCATCGGCGGCTTCCTCCGCAGTCGGCGGCACGGTCGATCGTCAGCGGCGCGCCCGCTCTCGAGCAGGCTCTTCAGGCTCGCGATCACCATCGGCCAGCCGCCGGAAATATCGCGGAAGGTCTTGCCGCCCTCGTCGAGGTCGTCATGCGTCACCGTCAGCTTGACGACCTTGCCGCGCGGTTCGAGATCGAAGGTGACGCGCGAGGTGCCTTCGTGCTTCGCCTCCGGCGAACAGGAGTCCCAGCTATAGGCCAGCCGCTTCGGCGGATCGGAGATCAGCACCTTGCCCTGCGATGCGTCGGCGCGCCCTGTTTGGTGAATTGATAAGGCGAGCCCACCTTCCAGTCCGAAGCGACGCGGTGGCCGAACCAGTAGCGCTCGGTGAAGTCGCCGTCGGTCAGGGCATGCCAGAGCTTTTCCGCCGTGGTCTCGATGTAGGTGGTGTAGACGAATTCCGGTTTACTCATCGCGCTTCTCCAGTTGCCGTTTCAATTCGCTGAGCGCGGTGAGCTTGCCGCGCTCGAATTTCTTGATCCACCGTTCGCCGATCTGATGGATCGGCACCGGGTTGAGATAGTGCAGCTTCTCGCGGCCGTGCCTGAACGTGGTGACGAGGTTGGCGTCCTCGAGAATCGCAAGGTGCTTGGTCACGGCCTGCCGCGTCATGGCGAGGCCGTCGCAGAGTTCGTTCAGGGTCTGACCGTTTCTGGCGTGAAGCCTGTCCAAGCAGCGACCGCCTCGAGGCATCGGCCAGCGCTTTGAAGACCTCATCCATGGGGTGCATAATAGGCAACCAAATGGTTGCCTGTCAAGCGGCATTTTCCGACCGGGTCAAAGGCGCGGAAAATCAGACGCGCCGAACCATCGCCGGCGCGAGGTCGTTCAAAAGACCTGGGCCTTTCGCTCGCTTTCGATTGATCAGGCGTAGTGCAATCCGCATTCGCTCCGCTATGATGTCTTCACAGAAATCAGCCAACAGAGATTGGCCTCGGCAATCAGGGTGGACAAAAGCATGACCGGTCACGTCAAACTGGCAGTTCTCGTTTTCAGTTCTCTTCTTGTCTCGGTTTCCCTGTGCGCCCGCGGCGCGCAGGCGCAGCAGCAGGTGATCGGCGCCCCGCCCGAGGCCTCCAACATGAAGCTGGTCGGGTACAACGACCTGCAGGGACGCAGCGCCTACCAGCCGACCATCCATCATCAGGGCGACCGCTGGATCGCCTATATCGGTCATCACGGCGGAACCGACGCGATTCCCGATCCGGTCAATCCGCTGACCGGCAAGGCCGAGCCGAACGGCACCTCGATCGTCGACGTCACCGATCCCGCGCACCCGAAATATCTGCATCACATTCCCGGACAGGAAGGCAAGTACGAGGGCGGCGGCGCGCAGATGGTGCGCGTCTGCGACGGCAAGAGCCTGCCCAAGGGCGATCCGAACGCGGTCTACATGCTGCGCGCGGTCGGCAGCGAGGGGCATGAGATCTGGAACGTCGCCGATCCCGCCAATCCCGTTCTCGTTACCCACATCGGGGAGGGTTTGAAGGACACGCACAAGAATTGGTGGGAATGCGATACCGGCATTGCGTATCTCGTGTCTGGCGCGCCGGGCTGGCGCACCCGCCGCATGACGCAGGTTTACGATCTCTCCGACCCCGCGCACCCGGTCAAGATCAGGGATTTCGGGCTTCCCGGCCAGGAGCCGGGCTCGACCGGCGCGGTGCCGACCGAGGTGCACGGGCCGATTTCGCTGGGTCCGCAAGGCAACCGCGTCTATTTCGGCTACGGCACCGACAAGGGCGGCCTGCTGCAGATCGTCGATCGCGACAAGCTGATCAACGGGCCGAAGGAGCCGACGCCCGAAAACCTCCGCTACCCGGAAGTCTCGCGGCTGATGATGTCCGCCTTCAACGGCGCCCACACCACCTTTCCGATGAAGGGCATGCCGATTGCGGAATTCGCAAAAGACAAGGACGGCCAGAGCCGCGACATCGTGATGATCGTCGACGAGGCGATCCAGAACGAATGCAGCGAACCGCGGCAGATGGTGTGGTTCGCCGACGTCACGGTCGAAAGCCGGCCGATGATGATCTCGAGCTACACCGTGCCGGAGGCGAGCGGCTCGTTCTGCGAACGTGGCGGGCGCTTCGGCTCGCACTCCTCGAACGAGAGCATGGCGCCGGTCTACTACAAGAAGATGGCGTTCATCGCCTTCTTCAACGCCGGCGTCCGCGCGCTCGACATTCGCGATCCCTACCACCCCAAGGAAGTCGGCTATTTCATCCCCTCGATCACGGCGGCGACCGACAAGCGCTGCGTCAACCTCGAAGGCCAGGAGCGCTGCAAGGTCGCGATCCAGACCAACAATGTCGAGACCGACGATCGCGGCTATGTCTATATCGTCGATCGCGCCAACACCGGGATGCACATCCTCGAACTGACCGGCGATGCGCGCGCGGTGGCCGGGCTACCTTGAGAGGGTTCGCGTCATGCTGCGCTGGCTTGTCATCCTGATCGCGGCGCTGGCCTTTGGCGCCTTGTCGGGCGTCGCGGCCTATCAGAAGGTGCAGCCGCAAGGCGGAAGCATTGGCGACGTTCATTGGCGGGAGATCGCCTGGCCGTTTCCGCGCGACGCCTGGCCCGCGGGCCGCGCGTTCCGCTGCAACAGCGATGTCTGCGGCGAGGGCGTCGAGCTCTACGTGCGGCCCAAGATCGGTTTCTGCAATTGCGACACCGGCGTTGCCGATGACGACGAGGTCGACCGCGTCGCCGATCTCGACATGATCAGTCCGAACTTCGTGCCGCGGGCGCCGGGCAAGGTCATTCGCGTTGCCGAGATGTCCGGCCGCTCGCGGGCCTACGATCTCGACATGGCCGACGGCTCGCACCATGCGGCGGTCGGCATCGCGGTGTCGCACCGCTGCGATCTCCTGGTCGCGGTGGCGCAAGGCAAGGCGGAAGCACCGGAGCTGCAGGGTTCGGCGCTCAAGTTTCTGGCGTCGCACGAAATGACGCATTGGATGATGGCGGCGCTCGGCGGGGGTTGAGCCGTGAACCCGCAAGAGTGCCCCAGGCCAAAGCGACCAACATGCCTTTCAGGGCCGCATGTTGCGATGCGCCATTTGGCAGAGGTTGGTCATCCTCACGAATGATCTGGCAGAGCTACCTCGGCCAGGCGGCGCAGCGTAACTTCACTTCGCCGAACGAAAATCGAAAGTGTGCATCCCGCCGCAATAAACAGGCACAATGAGATCAAGCTCAGCGTTCCGGAAATCTTGTAGATTTTGCCGCCGACTGCATAAGCACCGAAGCCGAACAGGCAGGCCCAGGAGATTCCGCCAGTTATATTGAAGAAGAAGAAACGAGCTGCCGGCATGCTGTTGGCGCCTGCAAACAGCGCCGCAAACATGCGTAGCACGGCAATGAAGCGTCCAAAGAACACGACGGCATTGCCATACTGGAGGAAAAGATATCGGCCGATCAGCAGTCGATCCTCATCGAGGCCGATGTAACGGCCGTATCGGCGAAGAAGCGGCGCGCCAAGCCTGCGCCCGACCACGTATCCCAGGCCGTCGCCGACAATCGCACCCGCGGCAGCCGCCAGCACCACGACGACGATGTTGATCTCGCCAGTGGTGGCGGACAGCAGTGCAGCGGCAACGAGAATTGTCTCTCCGGGAAGCGGCACGCCGGCGCTTTCGAACGCAACAATACCAAAGATGATCCACGGGCCGCAGCTTGGGACCAGGCTAATCAGGGCATCGGACAAAGATCAAACTCCAACTCCATCTCCTAGGGCAATCTACCAGCCGTGGTCAGATCAGACCACAGCGCCTCTTTGACCTCAACGTGGCATGCCGTGATTTTGTTCTGTTGACGCGGATCTCGGCGAGGGTAATCGGTGATGGGCCGTGAAGACCATACACCTAACTCGCTGTCTTCGGAATCTAGTCAGCCCGGTCAAAGTGGTTCGATTTAAGGCCGCCCTTTATTGCGGTGCATCGATGCCCAGAAACCCCTTCTGAGAGCGTTTTTTGGCCTTTGCAGGATGGCGCACCAGGCCGATCGCATCACTTTCGCGCGATGGTGAGGATGAGCCGGCGAACAGGCCGCCGGGCCAATGCTGTTCAGGGCGGCCTGCGCTGGCGTCCGAAATCAGACACGCTCCGCGATCACCGTCTGATAGAGCCCGACGAAACGCGTGCGCTTGCTCCAGCGGAAAGCTGCGGCGCTCGTCCCGGCGAGAGTTCTCGATCTCCCGCGACCACATGGTCAGCGCGAACGGCTCGAGCCACGCGAACACGCGTTGCATGACCGGCTTCAGCGGATGCCAACGATGCGGCCGATGATAATCGATGAAGATCGCCTTGCCGCCCGGGCCTACCAGCTGCAGCATCGCCTGGACGATCTGCACCTTCACGTCGTCAGGCACTTCGTGCAGCAGAAAGAAGCAGGTGACGGCGTCGAATTCCCGTGGCTCCGGATCGACCGCATTGCGGCAGGCGACGTGAACCTGCGGCAGACCTTCGAGCTTCTGCCGGGTCAGCGCGACCTGCAACGGTGCAATATCGCGGACGTCGAGACGGCCATTGCCGTCCGATCCGCTCGGCGAGTTGACGGGAGAAGCTGCCATAGACCGCGGCCGGCTGAAAGATATGGTCCCCCGGCTTCACCGCGGCCAGCACATCGCCGATCAAGCGCTGCGCGTTGCCCCAGAGAATAGCCTGGACCACGACCTGCCGATCCAGGAACCCGGTCAGCCAGGGCGTGAGATAGGCCCAGGTATAGACGTTGCGGAGATAGTCAGGGATCGGGCCAGCGGTCAGCTGTGACGAGGATAGGTCGAGCAAGTGCATGTCCTCCGGGGAATGGAATCGGTTGCGAGGTGGGTCAAAAGCCGATCGCGAGCAGCAACGCGATCGTCACCAGCGTCAGCAGGGCTGCGACGCCGTAGGTCAAGAGGCGCAATACCAGCAGCGGGCCCGCGCGCATATCCTTGAGGGTGAGAAACAGCCGTTCGGCGCCATGCCAGAAGAACAGTGCGATCACCGCCAGCACCAAAAGCTTGCCGATCGGATGTCGGACGAAGGCGAGAACATGGGGATAATCAGAAAAGCTCGCCGGCACGCCCCAGCCATGCGGCAGCATGAAGCCGGTCAGGATGATCAGCGCCGGGCCGAACAGAGCCGACAACATGCCGCCGGCGCCGAACAATAGCCAGAACACCGGCGCAATGGATCGTTTCGGCGCCGGGTGTTGCAGAACGGTGGGTCTCAAGACGGTGGTTCTCAAGACGGTATTGCTCAAGATATGGCTCCTATCGCAACGACGACAACCAGCAGAGCGGCGGAACAGACCATGGCGACCAAGAGCGCGATCGCGGTCATTTGCCGCTGCGGCACCTGTCGGCCCCCCAGGATCAGCTTCGGCATGGTCTTGGGCAGGATCTGAAACCAGGTCACGACGTGCCAGAGCACCGCGGCGAGCAAAACCAGATGGACCGCGAAAGCCCCATCGCTACGCAGAATTCGCTGATAGTCCGCATAAGCCTCCGGCCCGCGCCACAGGCAGATCAGGCCCGCCAGCAGAATGGCACCATACAACGCGACGGCGACGCCGGATAGCTCGCGCACGGTGTAGGCAAGATAGGGCTTATGGGCCCACCAGCGGCGCGCTTGCTGCCGGTGGAACGGGCGTCGCTCGCTCATGGCTGGCTCCGCGGCTGAAGGTAATGCAGGAAGAAGTCGAGCGCGCTATTGGTCTTGTTCTGATTGACGGCGTTGGCGGGGTCGACCTGTTTGGGGCATACCTCCGAGCAGATGCCGACCGCCGTGCAGGCCCACACCCCGTCCTCGCCGTGGATCTGGTCGAGGCGGAATTGCCGTCCGCCGTCGCGGGAGTCGCCGTTGTAGCGTTGCAGCATGGCCATCGCCCCGGGGCCGATGAAATCGGGATTGACGCCGAATTGCGGGCAGGCGGCGTAGCACAGCATGCAATTGATGCAGTCGCTGAACGATTCATACGATGCCATTTGCGCGGGCGTCTGCAGATAGGCGCCATCCTCGATCGGCTTTGGCGCCTTGGGGATGATGTAGGGATAGATGCTCTCGATTTTCTTGACGAAATCGCCGACGGTTACCACGAGGTCGCGCTCGATCGGGAAATTCTGCAGCGGTTCGATGATCACAGTGTTGGGAGCAAGGTCGCGCACGAAGGTGTTGCAGGCTAGTCTAGGCTCGCCGTTGATCATCATGCCGCAGCTGCCGCAGACCGCCATCCGGCACGACCAGCGGAACGACAGGCTGCCATCCTGGGTATCCTTGATGGATTGCAGCGCCTGCAGCACCGACATGTCGTCGGAGTAGGCGACACGATAATTGACAAAGGCGGGCTCGCGGTCCGACGCCGGGCGGTAGCGCAGCACGCGCAGTTCAATGATCTTCGCAGGGACCTTCGAAGAAATCGTGGTGTCAGACATGCGCGATATCCTTCGGCGTTGGCGGATGCCCGACCGGCGAGGCCGCGTCCTTGTGCGCGGCCGCTTCGTGCTCGCCGGCCGCGCCATAGGCGCGCTGGCCGGGCTGTGACTTGGTGATGGTCACCGGCCCGTAGCTGATGGTGGGCGCGGCCGCGCCCTGATAATGGGCCAGGCTGTGACGCAGGAAATTGGCGTCGTCACGCTGCTCGAAGCCGTCCAGACGCTGGTGAGCGCCACGGGATTCGGTGCGGGCCAAGGCCGAATGCGCCATCGCCTCCGCCACTTCGAGCTGGAAGCCGAGTTCGATCGCCGTGACCCAATCGGTGTTCCAGGCGTGCGACTTGTCTTCCAGCGTGATGCCGGCATAGCGCTGGCGCAGCTCCTTAAGCTTGTCGCAGGTCTCCTGCATCTCCGGCCCCAGCCGGTAGATGCCGCAGCCCTTTTCCATGCTGGCGCCCATCTCGGCCCGCAGACTGGCGTGATGCTCGCCGCGGCCCTTCTGATTGAGCAAAGCCAGGGCCTCGGCCTGCACGGCGTCCGCCTGTTCGGTTCGGCAGGCGGCGGCCGAACTGCCGCGGGCAAATTCAGCCGCCTGCTCGCCGGCGACGCGGCCGAACACCGAGAGTTCGGCGAGCGAGTTGGATCCGAGCCGGTTGGCGCCATGGATGCCGACGCTGGAACACTCGCCGGCCGCGAACAGGCCTGACAGCGGCGCGGCGGTGTGGATATCGACCAGGATGCCGCCCATCGTGTAATGCACGGCGGGACGCACCGGGATCGGCGCGATCGTGGCATCGATCCCCATGAACTCCCTGGCCAGATCGACGATCAGCGGCAGCCTTTCCCTGATCTTGGCGGGTCCGAGGTGGCGCATATCGAGCAGCACCGCTTCGCCCTGCGGCGTGGTGACGGTGCGGCCCTTGCGCTGCTCGTGCCAGAACGCCTGGCTCAGGCGGTCGCGCGGCCCAAGCTCCATGTATTTGTTGCGCGGCTTGGCCTCGGCTGGCCCCAGCCCGTAATCCTGCAAATAGCGCTCGCCTTCCTTGTTGAGCAGGAAAGCGCCTTCGCCGCGGCACGCCTCGGTGATCAGAATGCCGGTACCGGGCAGGCAGGTCGGATGATACTGAACGAACTCCATGTCGCGCAGCGGCACGCCGTGCCGGTAGGCCAGCGCCATGCCGTCGCCGGTGACGATGCCGCCATTGGTGTTCTGTCGGAACACGCGGCCGGCGCCGCCGGTGGCGATCACCACGGCGCGGGCATGGATGGCGGTGAATTCGCCGGTCGACAGCGACAGCACCACCGCACCCTGGACGCGGCCGTCATCGACCAGAAGATCGACGCAGAAATATTCGTCGAAGCGCTTGATGGAAGGGAACTTGGTCGAGGTCTGGAACAGGGTGTGGAGAATATGGAAGCCTGAGCGATCGGCGGCGAACCAGGTGCGCTCGATCTTCATGCCGCCGAAGGCGCGCACGTTGATGTGACCGTCCGGCTTCCGGCTCCATGGACAGCCCCAATGTTCGAGCTGCACCATTTCGCGGGTGCAGTGCTCGACGAAATATTCGACGACGTCCTGTTCGCACAACCAGTCGCCGCCGGAGACGGTGTCGTTGAAGTGGTTGTCGAGGCTGTCATGGGCTTGCGCCACGCCGGCCGAGCCGCCTTCCGCCGCCACCGTGTGGCTGCGCATCGGATAGACTTTCGAGACCAGCGCGATGGTCAGATCCGGGGCGGATTCGGCGGCGGCGATCGCGGCCCGCAGGCCGGCCCCGCCAGCACCGAGGATCAGGATATCGGCGTCAAAATGCTCCATGGGGCGTCCGCTCAGATGAGGAAAAGCAGGGTCGGCACACCGACCGCGAGGAAGATCAGAAGATTGTAGCCACCGAAGATGGCGCCCAGCCGCCAGTAGTCCGATCCCGGCAGAAAACCGCTGCCGGCATAGACCGGGCTCGGGCCGGTGCCATAGGGCGAGATGATTCCCATGATTCCGAGCGTCAGACACAACGCGAGCGCGGCCTTGTCCATCGGCAAGCCCGGGATTTTCGCCGCCACCGTCAGCATCAGCGGCAACAGCGCCGTGACATGCGCGGTGACGCTGGCGAACAGATAGTGCAGCAGAAAGAATATGACGATCAGCCCGACCAGTCCGGACAGCGGCGGCAGGGTGGCGAGAGGTGGTCCGACCGCTCCGGCCAGCCACGCCACCACGCCAGTCTGCGCCAATCCGCCCGCCAGCGCCACCAGGGTGCCGAACCAGATCAGGGTGTTGAAGGCCGGCTTGTCCTCCAGGACGTCGGACCAGCTGATGGTGCGGGTCACCACCAACAATCCCACCACCAGGAGCGCCGCCGTGGTCGGATCGATGAAGCTCGCGCCGAAGATCCACAAGCCCAGCGCCAGCAATACGAGGCCGATCAGCACGATCTCCTTGGACGACATCGAGCCAGCTTGCTTCAACTCGTTGCGCGCCCACTCCGGCACTTCCGGACATATCTTGATCTCCGGCGGATACAGCACATAGGCCAGCGCCGGGGTTGTCAGCAGCAGCACCACCGCCACCGGCAGAAAGGCTATGAACCACCGCCCCCAGCTCAAATCGACATGCGCGGTCTTCTGCACCAGCTCCACGGCCAGCAGATTGGGCGCAAGACCGGTCAGGAACATCGATGAGGTGATGCAGGTCGATGCGATTGCCGTCCACATCAGGTAGCTGCCGATGCGCCGTGACGAGGGATCGTTGGGCAGCGATTGATAGAACTCCGGAATGTTCTTGATGACCGGGAAGATGGTGCCGCCGCTGCGCGCCGTATTCGACGGCGTGAACGGCGCCAGCACGAGATCGGCCAGCATGATGGCGTAGCCCAGCGTCAGGCTGCGTCCGCCGAGACGCGACAACAGCAATAGCGAGATCCGCTTGCCGAGTCCGGTCTTCTCATAGCCGAGCGAAAACACGAAGGCCGAGAAGATCAGCCACACGGTCGCATTGGAAAAGCCGCTGAGCGCCCAGGAGATCGCGGCGCTGTTGGGATTGAAGCCGGCCACGGCCAATTGGGCCGGCGAGTACAGCACGAAACGCGACAGCACCGCCGCCGCGGTCACCCCCAGAAAGCCCACTGCCGCGGCTGGGACCGGCTCGACGATGAGGCCGATGATGACGGTGACGAACAGCGACAAATACCACCAGCTGTACTGCGCCAGTCCCGGCGGCGGCGGCAGCAGCGCCATCGTGATGCCGACGGCGAGCGGCAACAGCGCGACAAGCGCGCGATAGCTGGTCGAGGGCCGCGGCGTGTTCACGAACAGATGCGGCTGTTCATGCCAAAACGCCAATGAATGAAAGTTCATCAGACTTCCCAGTGCGCAGAACCGATCCGAGAGTAATCCCGTATCCACGCCGCAGCATATTGATTTCGATCAAGATCAAGCTGGCAGCCGCGATCACGATTTTCGCCAGGCCGCGCGAGCCTTGAGAAGCTTCACCGCCGCCTGCAAAGCCACACCGTGCGTCCACCCGCCCGCGCATCATTGACGGCATGATCGATCACCGCAAAGCCGATCCCGCCGATCAGGGCGACGTATTCGCTGGAAGCGAGACTCGCATGATAGAGCGGATCGCCCCGATAGCTGCCGACGGCTTCGCCATGTTCAGGCCCGGTGTTGAACATCAACACCGCCCGGTCGGCCGAATGCGCCGCAAACACCGCAAACATTCGGCGTTGGTTGCCGGGATCGAGATGAAAGAAACTGTCCCATGCCAGGATGCCGTCGAAGCGGTCTTGCAGCGACAGCCGCCGCATGTCGGCGACCATCCACTGCTGATCGGGCAGACGGCTCCGGCACAGCGATATCATGGTGGGAGAAGCGTCCACGCCGGTCACATGCAGGCCACGCTCGTGCAGATGCTGTGCGACAGGTCTTCCCGAACCGCAGCCCAGGTCCAATACGCTTGCGCCTGCCGGGAGGCTGTCGATGAAGCGGTCGTGCCAGACCTGATCGTTCCAACCGCTATTCTGGCGGTCGCCATCCCACGCCGTTGCGTGCTTCTCGTAGTGTTCGATGATGCGATCTGCCAGCTGCGTCATTGGCCGAATGTTGGGCCGCTATCCCATTTTCGCAATGAGTCTTTCGGCACCCCGGTCGACCAAGCGGCAAGTGCGACCACGTCAAAGCGGCCGCGTCGCCTATGTTAATGTTAAACCCCGCGCTGGCGGGCATTTTGCGCCGCTCTGATGCACAGACATCTCCTGTCGGACTTCACGTGCGGCGCTATTTCGAACGCGAATTACACGCGACGAGTTGTTAATGTCTGCTGTTTTTCAGCACTGAAATTCATCGAGTGGAAGACCGAGTCGATCAAGCGGGCTGCTGATATCCGGGCATGGCCAGCCTGATTGTCCGGTCATCGCCTGATCTGGTGGCTAGACCATCTCGCGCCATGGATTTCGATCATCGGCCAGTTTTGCCGAAAGAATGTCGTGGCGTCGTGAATGGTGGGCGCCTGCACCTTAACGCTGCAAGCTTGTCTCCCGCCGTTGTGCGCCATTTGAAAGTGGAACGTGTAGGCTATCGTCTCCGCATCTTCGTTTTTCGGCCTGCGTTCGCAGCGCATTGGTGTCCCCCGTGGTGCGTCGGTCAGGGACACTTTGAATTTACCATTTGGCTCTTCGTGCGGCGCGTTCGTGGCACAGCATGCGCGGAAGCGGTGCTGGATTGCGGCTGCATCCTGCGCGACCAAGAGATCCAGATAGTCGCAACCGGTCGATTCGGGCCCGCGATCTCGAAGCGCCGCTCGGCATGAAACCACGTTAGATATAGCCTCCGCGCGCTTTTCGCCGGCTGCAGACCGCGCGTTACATTCCATCATCAAGGTGTCGCGCTCGTCATTCGACCCGAACTCGGCTTGGAGCGATTCTAAATCTTGCCTCTTCTTGTCGGAAGTTTCGGCCCATTGTGGCCCAAGTCTTTGCCGAAATCCGCCACAGGTAATGTTGTGTGGCGTAACTGAAGGTACACATGGTAAACCGAACCGCGAAATTCGCGTCTGCGATCTTCGCCAGCGTTCTCGCGGGCGCTCCGATCGCGACCATCCCCTCTCACGCGGCCGGTGCGGCGGACGATTGCCTGACTGAGCCCGGGAATACAGCGCCGCAGGGCCAGCGCTGGCATTACCGCTTCGAGCACGGTACCAAGCGCCATTGCTGGTATCTGCGCGGAGAAGGCAAAGGATCCGCACAAGTCGAATCATCGGCACACGCTGCAGCGCCATCGCGAACAAACGAAACGACAGCGCCGCGTTCGGCCGCGGACGCATACGACGAACTAGCCTCGTCGCGCGTGCGCGGCGAACAAGACGGCGGCGGTACCGACGCGCGGCGGGCGCCAGCCACCACGCCGATCGCAGCAAACCCGGAAGGCAATCAGAATCCAGGCGCAGGTGCTGGTCCGAGCGCGACGGCGCCTGTCGACAGCGTGCCGCAGTCTCTGGTGGCGTCGCGTTGGCCCGAACCGTCAGCTGCGAATTCGTCGGTAAATCCCGCACCGGAAACAGCCGCGACGATGGTCGCGGACGCGAGCCCAACTCCGCAGGCGGAGCCCTTGCCTGCGCCCGCCCCTGTGGCGCTTGCGGAAGCCGTGGCACCGCCCCAGAAACCGGCGGACTCGTTTCCGATGCTGTTGCTCGTGATTTTGGGGGCGCTGGCGCTGGCGAGCCTGACGGGAAGCTTGGTCTACCGGCTCAGCCGCGCGCGGCGCGCGGTGCGGGTAGCCGCGCGCAGGCGCGACATCTGGCAATCGGCAGATGCTGCTCGCCGCCCGCCATGGGCGGATATGCCAGAAGATCTCGCGGACGTTGCCCGTCATTCCGATTTCGCGCCGCGTAGATACTCAGCCGACGCCGAGCCAACGCCAACCTTTGCGAGGGATAGGGTCTGATTGCAACGAAGCCGAACCGTGGCGTCGTACGGTAAAGCTTGTCCATGTGGAAGGATCGCAGAGCGTGGCTTCCGCCGCGCGTCCGATCGTGCATAATGCAGCGATCTTCTCCTCCAACGAGCCCTCCCATGTCCCTGCAGGTCTATCTCGTTTTCGTCACCGCCTGCATCGCGCTGGCGCTGGTGCCGGGGCCGGTGGTGACGCTGGTGATCGCCAACGGCCTGCGCCACGGCACCCGCGCGGCGCTGACCAATATCGCAGGCGTCCAGGCCGGGCTCGCGATCGTGATCGGTATCGTCGCGATCGGGCTGACCTCGCTGATGGCGACCATGGGCTACTGGTTCGACTGGGTGCGCTTTGCCGGCGCCGCCTATCTGGTCTGGCTCGGCATCAAGCTGATCCGCTTCCCGGTCCAAGGCGTGAAGGCCGACGCGCCGCCGCCGCCGCCGCGCGGCGGGTTCTTCCTGCAGGGTTTTCTGGTCCTGCTGTCAAACCCGAAGGTGCTGGTGTTCTTCGGCGCCTTCATTCCGCAGTTCATGGACATGAACAGGGACCATGTCTCGCAAGTGGCGCTGCTCGGGGTCACCTTCATGATCACCGGCGCAATCACCGATTCGATCTATGCGTTGCTTGCTGGGCGCGCGCGAAAATTCTTCTCGGAACGGCGGACGCGGCTGGTGTCGCGCATCTCCGGCGGCTTCATGATCGGCGGCGGCATCTGGCTGGCGCTGACGCGGACAAGGTAGAGCTGAGTTAGATCATCCCCTCCGCGCGCAGCGTCGCTTCGATCTCGCGGAAAATCCGCGCCAGCCGCTCCGCCCATTGCTGCTGGCCGGCCTCGTCAGCGATCAGATCCTGGCGGATTTCGATGCCGGTGTTGAAGAGGCCGCGCACCTCGCCGTGCACCGGAATGGTGTAGTCGGTCAGATCGCTCACCGCATAGGGCTCGTTGTCGCCGACCACGAGATCGCCCTCGGCGCGCAGATGTTTCAATAATAGCGGCGGCAAGGTCGTGTCGCGGTGGTAGAGCGCGCCGATATGCCAGGGCCGCGCCATCCCGGCATAGACCGGCGTGAAGCTGTGCAGGGCCACCAGCACGGTCGGCACATGGTCGTGCAATCGGGCGCCGATGACCGCGTCGATGCGATGGTGATAGGGATCGAAGATTTCGCGCCGCCGCGCCTCGGCGGCTTCGAACAGGATGCCCTCGTTGCCGGGAATCGTGGTGGCGTCGCTGATCATCGGGATCGAGCTCGGCGCGCCGGGCGGGCGGTTGCAGTCGATCACCAGCCGCGAGTAGCGCTGCCCTATCAGATGCGCGCCGAGATGATCCGACAGCGCGTCCGCCACGCCGGCGATGCCAATGTCCCAGGCGATATGCCGCGTCAGCTCGATTTTCGCCACGCCGAGGTCGCCGAGGGCGCGGGGAAGGAGCCGGCCATAATGGTCGCACGTGAGCAGGAACGGCGATCGGCCGGCGGCATTATGTTCATGGACCGGAGGAAGATCCTGCTGTCCCAGCAGCAACGATGTTTCGCCCGCACCCTCAGAAGCCATCATTTGTTGCCTATCGAACCATCATTCCGACCTGGAAATGAGCAGCAATCGCTATAGATTAGACCGCCCAAAATCACGATTATTGCCCGACGATGCCGTTACTCACGATTCACCACAAGACCGAATATCGCTATGCGCACCCGGTGGCGTTCGGCGAGCACCGCATCATGCTGCGCCCGCGTGACGGCCATGACTTGCGCGTGCTCGCAAGCCGGCTCGACATCGTGCCGCAGCCGATGTCGTTGCGCTGGATCCACGACGTGTTCGGCAACTCGGTTGCGATCGCGACCTTCGACGAGCGTTCGGAACGCTTGACCTTCACCTCCACCGTCACCGTCGAGCACAAGGGGGCCGAGGAGTTCGCGCTGACCGCGGACGACCCCGCCTATTTCTATCCCTTCGTCTACGACCGCGACGAATTCCCCGATCTGGTCCGCTACATCGAGCCGCAATATAGCGATCCCGACGGCGAGCTGTCGGCATGGGCGCGCAACTTCCTCGACGCCGAGGCGCCGACCCCGACCTTCAAGATTCTCTCCGGCATGACCTATCGCATCCGCGAGGCCTTCAGCTATCGCAAGCGGCATGAGCATGGCACCCAGCATCCGCTCGACACGCTGCAGACGGGATCGGGTAGCTGTCGCGACTACGCGCTGTTCATGATCGAGGCGCTGCGCCGGCTCGGCATCGCCGCGCGCTTCGTCTCGGGTTACATCTTCATTCCCGGCGATCGCGACCACGGCTATGTCGGCGGCGGCTCGACCCATGCCTGGGTGCAGGTGTATCTGCCGAGCGCGGGCTGGATCGAGTTCGATCCGACCAACGGCATCGTCGGCACCCGCGACCTGATCCGCGTCGCGGTCGCGCGCGATCCCGGCCAGGCGATCCCGCTGCATGGCACCTATCTCGGTCCGGCGGACGCGTTCACCCACATGGAGGTGAACATCAATGTCGTGTCGGTCGACGAAGCACCAGCGTCAATGGAAGCAGAGGTTTGAACGATGGAGATCAAGGTCGGCTTTGAGATTGCCTACACGGCTGTGCAGCCGACGCCGATGGTGATCATGCTCTCGATTCATCCCTCGCGCTATTCCGACATCGTCGGGACAGAGGCCATCGTGGCCGAGCCCGACGTGCCGATCGGCTTCTACCGCGACAGTTTCGGCAATGTCTGCGGGCGGCTGGTGGCGCCTGCCGGCGGCGTGACCTTGCGCGGCAGCGCGCTGGTGCGCGATTCCGGTTTGCCCGACGTGGTCAATCCGGCCGCGCAGCAGGTGCCGATCGACCAGTTGCCGGACGAGCTGTTGCTCTATCTGATGCCGAGCCGCTATTGCGAGACCGACAAGCTCACCGACATCGCCTGGTCGCTGTTCGGCAACACCAAACCGGGCTGGGCGCGGGTGCAGGCGATCAACGAGTACGTGAACCGTCACGTCACCTTCGGCTACGAGCACGCCCATCACATGAAATCGGCGCATGACGTCTACGAGCAGCGCGCGGGCGTCTGCCGCGACTTCGCGCATCTGGCGCTGACCTTGTGCCGCTGCATGGGCATCCCGGCGCGCTATTGCACCGGCTATTTGGGCGATATCGGCGTTCCCCCGGATCCCGCACCGATGGATTTCTCCGGCTGGCATCAGGTCTATCTGTCGGGCCAGTGGTACACCTTCGATGCCCGGCACAACATGCCGCGGATCGGCCGCATCCTGATGGCGACGGGCCGCGACGCCGCCGACGTCGCGCTGACCACGAGTTTCGGCCGCATGAATCTGGCGAAATTCTTTCGTGGTCACCGACGAGGTCGTGGCGGCTTGATGACCTCCGATCGCCTGTTCGTCTACGGCACCCTGATGCGCGGCTTCGACCATCCGATGGCGCGGCTGTTGTCGGCCAACGCCGATTTTCTCGGGGGCGCGACCTGCCGCGGCCGGCTTTACCTGGTGAAGCACTATCCGGGACTGGTGCTGTCGGATGATGCCGCCGACACCGTGTTCGGCGAGCTCTATCGCCTGCGCGAGCACGAGGCGATGTTGCGCGAGTTCGACATGTATGAGGCCTGCGGCGAAGGTTTTGCGCAGCCGACCGAGTATCTGAGGCAAATGCTGCAGGTCGCGCTCGACGACGGCGCGGTGAGCGAGGCCTGGACCTATGTCTACAACTGGCCGGTGACGGACCTGCCGCGGATTGCGTCGGGCCGGTTTTTGAAGAACTGACGGCTCTAGCCGTCATTCCGGGTTCGCCCTTCGGGCGTCCGGGAATGACGACGCCCCTGTGAATAGCCCGGACAACACCAACAATCTTCGTATTTTAACGGCCCGCCCCTATATGCCTATCCGGTTGGCACCAGCCCCCACTCATCACACAATCGCCCATGCGCTTCACGGACCAGTTCCTCGAAGATCTGCGCGCCCGGCTTCCGGTTTCGGAAGTCGTGGGCAAGCGCGTGAAGCTGAAGCGGGCCGGGCGCGAGTGGAAGGGGCTGTCGCCGTTCCAGCAGGAGAAGACGCCGTCCTTCACCGTCAACGACCAGAAGGGATTTTATTACGACTTCTCCTCCGGCAAGCATGGCGACATCATCAACTTCACGATGGAGACCGAGGGCGTCTCCTTTCCCGAAGCCGTCGAACGGCTCGCCGCAATGGCCGGGCTGCCGCTGCCGGCGGCCACCCCTGATGCCGAGCGTCACGAGGCAGCGCCGCAAGACGCTCTATGACGTCATGGAACTCGCCGCAAAATTCTTCGCCGCCACGCTGGCCTCGCGCAACGGCGCCAAAGCGCGCGGCTATCTCGGCGACCGCGCCATCTCGCCGGCGACGCAACTGCAGTTTCGGCTCGGCTATGCGCCGCCCGATCGCTTTGCGCTGAAGGAGCATCTCGGAAGCCACGGCATTCCGGTCGAGGACATGGTGGAAACCGGGCTCTTGATCGCCGGCGACGATATCCCACTGCCCTACGATCGCTTCCGCGACCGCGTGATGTTTCCGATTACCGATGTGCGCGGCCGGGTGATCGCGTTCGGCGGCCGCGCGCTGGAGAAGGACGTTCCGGCGAAGTACCTGAATTCCCCGGAAACGCCGCTGTTCCACAAGGGCGACAATCTCTACAACCTCTCCACCGCGCGCACGGCCGCGCACAACGGCGCGGCCCTGATCGTGGTCGAGGGCTATGTCGACGTCATCGCCATGGTCACGTCCGGCTTTGCCGGAACCGTGGCGCCGCTCGGCACCGCGCTGACCGAGAACCAGCTCGCGCTGCTCTGGAAGATGGCGGACGAGCCGATCCTCTGCTTCGACGGCGACAAGGCCGGGCAGAAGGCGGCGTGGCGCGCCGCCGATCTGGCGCTGCCGCATCTCAAGCCCGGCAAAAGCCTGCGCTTTGCGCTGCTGCCGGAGGGGCAGGACCCCGACGACCTCGCCCGCGCGGGCGGGCGCGGCGCGATCGAGGAGGTGATTTCCGCGGCGCGCGGGCTCGCCGACATGATCTGGTCGCGCGAGATCGAAAGCGGCAGCTTTGCCACCCCCGAGCGGCGCGCGGCGCTGGAAGCGCGGATCGGCGAACTCACCAACGGCATCCGCGACGAGGTGGTGCGGCGCCACTATCGCCAGCACCTGGCGGAGCGGCTACAGCGTACCTTCGCCCCCGAATCCGCGCGCGGCTATGCCGGCCGCGGCAGCGAATCAGGCCGCCGGTTTCAGCCCCGCCCACCCGGTTCAGTGGGCCGATTTGTCCCCCGCACCGGCCGCGGGCAGGGGATGTCCACAGCCAGCCCGGCGCTTGCCCGCGGGCCCTATCAGGCCTCAAGCCCGCAATTGGCGATCAGCCCGATCATGCGCGGCCAGCGCAGCGCGATCTCCCGCCGCGAGGCGCTGATCCTGCTCAGCCTGATCAACCACCCCTGGCTCCTGCACGAGCATCTGGAAGAGGTGGCGGCGCTGGAGTTCGCCCACCCCGAGGCCCACAAGCTGCGCGCCGGTATCATCGCGGCCTTTGCCCACGACCATCACCAGTCGCCCGACCCCTCCGAACAGGCCGAGAAGATCCGCGCCGACCTCGGGGCAGCCGGATTATCTCAAATTCTTCAAAGGGTTGAGCGGGCGATCACAACTGCCGCGGTGTGGGGCGCGCGCGCGGGCGCGGCGCGCGAGGACGTTCTTTCCACCTGGCACCAACTTGTTGTCTTGCATCAGAAAACTCACGCCTTACTTAGGGAAAAGAAGGACGCCGAACTGGCCTTGGGCGAGGAGCCCACCGAGGCCAACATGGTGTGGCTGAAGGATGTGAGCGCCCGGCTGGAATCCCTGGAAGGAACCGAGGCCCAGATCGAGGGTTTTGGCGAGCTGTCCGGCCGGTTCCAACGGAGCGTTTGATCGAAAAATGATGCGGACGGCCCGGGCCGGGACCGCGAAAAAACTCGCCAAACCCATGGTTTGGCTGCAAAAACAGGGTTAATCGAAGCTTAACGGCCTTGTTGCATGTTCACTCGACATCAAGGGCCGGCTCACATTCGGAAAATGTGTCAGAAAAAAAACTGGCGCGTATTCCGATCGCAAAACCGGTAACTAACTTTTGCGGAATACACGACAGGCAAAGACGGCGAAACCAGCGGGACAGCATGCGGGGGGTGGCGACAGCATTGCGCCGCCCTTTCCGCGTCGAGAGCAAGTTCGAGTAGATCAAGTCTGGCGCCGCCGTGTATCTCGCGTCGAGCGCTGTTGGGAGCAATGAATGGCCAGCAAGGCAAAGACGCTGCAGGTGAAAGACAAGGAAAAGGACGACAAGGCAGCGGACGCCCCTGAGAAGGAATCCGCCGACGCCCCGTCGCCGTTGCTCGACCTCACGGATGCCGCCGTCAAGAAGATGATCAAGCAGGCCAAGAAGCGCGGCTTCGTGACCTTCGATCAGCTCAACGAAGTGCTGCCCTCCGACTCGACCGCGCCCGAACAGATCGAGGACATCATGTCGATGCTGTCGGATATGGGCATCAACGTGACCGAGGCGGACGACGCCGACAACGAGGAAGAAAAGGAAGAGGCGGCCGACGACGACACCGACAACGAGCTGGTCGAGGTCACCCAGAAGGCCGTCACCGAGGTCAAGAAGTCCGAGCCCGGCGAGCGCACCGATGATCCCGTGCGGATGTATCTGCGCGAGATGGGCACCGTGGAATTGCTGTCGCGCGAGGGCGAAATCGCGATCGCCAAGCGCATCGAGGCCGGCCGCGAGGCGATGATCGCGGGCCTCTGCGAAAGCCCGCTGACCTTCCAGGCCATCATCATCTGGCGCGACGAATTGAACGAAGGCAAGATCTTCCTTCGCGACATCATCGATCTCGAAGCGACCTATGCCGGCCCCGACGCCAAGAACAACATGAACCCGGCGCTGATCGGCGCGCCCACAGGCCCCGACGGCCAGCCGATCGCGAACGGCGAGGCCGCCGCGGCGGCAGTGGTGGTCGGCGTGGTCACGCAGGCCGCGCCCGCCCATGTCGCGCCGCCCGCGGCGCCGCCATCGCCGACCCCGTTCCGCCCCGCGCCCGCCCCTGAGGGCGAGGGCGAGGGCAAGGATTCGGCGGAGTCCACGGCCGATTCCGACATGGACGACGACGAGTTCGAAAACCAGATGTCGCTCGCCGCCATCGAGGCCGAGCTGAAGCCGAAGGTGGTCGAGACCTTCGACAAGATCGCCGACAACTACAAGAAGCTGCGCCGTCTTCAAGAGCAGGACATCTCCAACCAGCTGCAGAACGAGACGCTGTCGCCGGCGCAGGAGCGCAAGTACAAGAAGCTGAAGGACGAGATCATCGTCGAGGTGAAGTCGCTGCGGCTGAACCAGGCCCGCATCGATTCGCTGGTCGAGCAGCTCTACGACATCAACAAGAAGCTGGTGTCGTTCGAAGGCCGTCTGTTGCGCCTCGGCGACAGCCACGGCGTCGCGCGCGAGGATTTCCTGCGCAATTACCAGGGCTCGGAGCTCGATCCGCGCTGGCTCAACCGCGTCTCCAAACTCTCGGCCAAGGGCTGGAAGAATTTCGTCCATCACGAGAAGGACCGCATCAAGGAATTGCGCCAGGAGATCCAGTCGCTGGCGGCGCTGACCGGGCTCGAGATCGGCGAATTCCGCAAGATCGTGCACGGCGTGCAGAAGGGCGAGCGCGAGGCGCGCCAGGCCAAGAAGGAAATGGTCGAGGCCAACCTTCGCCTGGTGATCTCGATCGCCAAGAAATACACCAACCGCGGCCTGCAGTTCCTCGACCTGATCCAGGAAGGCAACATCGGGTTGATGAAGGCGGTCGACAAGTTCGAATACCGCCGCGGCTACAAGTTCTCGACCTATGCGACCTGGTGGATCCGGCAGGCGATCACCCGCAGCATTGCAGATCAAGCGCGCACCATCCGCATCCCCGTGCACATGATCGAGACCATCAACAAGATCGTGCGCACCTCGCGCCAGATGCTGAACGAGATCGGCCGCGAGCCGACGCCCGAAGAGTTAGCCGAAAAGCTCGGCATGCCGCTCGAAAAAGTGCGCAAGGTCCTGAAGATCGCCAAAGAGCCGCTGTCGCTGGAGACCCCGGTCGGCGACGAGGAAGACTCCCACCTCGGCGATTTCATCGAGGACAAGAACGCGATCCTCCCGATCGACGCCGCGATCCAGTCGAATTTGCGCGAAACGACGACGCGTGTCTTGGCCTCGCTCACGCCGCGCGAAGAACGCGTGCTCCGCATGCGCTTCGGCATCGGCATGAACACCGACCACACCCTGGAAGAAGTCGGCCAGCAGTTCTCGGTGACGCGAGAGCGCATCCGGCAGATCGAGGCGAAGGCGCTGAGGAAGTTGAAGCATCCGAGCAGGTCAAGGAAGCTGCGGAGCTTTTTGGATAACTGATCGTTCACACGATATATCGGAAATCGAAAGCCCGGCCGTCGCGCCGGGTTTTTTCTTGCTTTGTGACGCAAATTGGGGAATTCCATTCTAAGTTGGTTGTTGGGGAATTCGCTACCATGCCGGCGAAACCGCGTCTGAATATTGCGCATAAACTTTCAGGGGTGAGAGGCCTAGAGGTGTGGTTACTCAAGAATAGTAATTTGGATCCGGCAATCGGGCTCCAAATCGCCTTGCGCCTCTTGCCGCTGACGTACAATTCTAGCAGGGTGCTGAAAATCTCGATTATGAGATCGATTTTCGTGGTGTTTGCGGGGAAAAAACCGGAGTGATGGTTCGCGATTCGCGTTGCATGGGCGGTATGGGCTGCGGTTTTGCCTCATATTCGGCGCCCCAGACGGACTCATCCCGTCGCGGCGAGCAGCTTGCGAACGCGAATGAGATTGTAGGCGGCAGCAGTGAGGACGAAGAACCATTCCACCAAGCCGCGGCCACGATGCCGGGTCTTGCGCAGACCGCCGACGGTCTTCATCCAGCCAAAGGGTTCCTCGATCCGCTTGCGCTTGATCGTGCTGATGCGATAGCCGGGATGGCGGGTCGTGCGCGCGTCGATCGCGGAGCGGCGGTTGGCATTGTTCTGCGAGACATGCGGCGTGCAGCCGCGTTCACGGCAGCCGGCGACAAAGTCGGCGGTGTCATAGTTCTTGTCGCCGCCCACGGTGCTGCCCGGCCTGGCATTGTCCTCGATCATGTCGAGCGCGGTCGAGCGCTCCGCTGTGCCGTTGGCCTCGGTCAGGCGCGCATCGACGATGAGGCCATTGCGGTTCTCCATCATCAGATGCCCCATGTGGCAGAGCTTGGCCTCCTTGCCGGCGCCTTTGCGGAACAAGCGGGCGTCGGGGTCGGTGGTCGAGAAATGCGTGTCATTCTTGCGTTTCTCGCCATGAAAGTCGCGCTCGGCGTTGCGCCCACCGCTGCCATGATCTTTTCCCGATGGCGGATCGCCGCCGTCCTTCGGCACAAAGCTCTTCATGCTCGCCCAGGCCTCGATCAGGGTGCCGTCGACCGAGAAGTGCTCGCCGGAGAGCAGCTTGCGGACTTGAGGCAGGTTCAACACGCTCGCAAAGAACTTGGCCGCGATATCGCCGTCGAGCAGCCGGTCCCGGTTCTTGCAGAAGACCGTCGCATTCCACACCTGATCATCCGCCGAGAGCCCGACGAACCACCGGAACAACAGATTGTAGTTGAGTTGCTCCATCAACTGCCGTTCCGAGCGCACCGTGTAGAACGCCTGCAGCAGCAGCGCCCGCAACAGCCGCTCTGGCGGGATCGACGGCCGTCCGTCTCGCGCGTAAAGTTTGTTGAAGTCTCGCGACAGTCCGTTCAGCGCCTCATCGATCAGCGTACGGATCGCGCGCAGCGGATGATCGGTCGGGATGCGGCTCTCCAAGCGGACGTAGCTGAAAAGAACTTCCGATCGCTGATCTTCACCGCGCATCGCGTCCCTCAAATAAAGAAGTTTTTTTCTGTCTAGAGGTCTCTCGGAGGAAGCTACGTTAGCGTTGCTCCTTCAAACATTTCGAGCCGCATTTTTTCTTTGGGCGGGACAAAGGTTCAGACGGAAGAGGGCATTGGTGGCTGCAGGCGTGGCAGCTAATGCCGTTGATTTTGCTAGGACGCCGAACACTCGAACGAACGCTCGCCCTATCGCAGACGCTGCCGCTTATTCCGTCGCTCGGATCATCAGAGCCTATGCTCGCTCCGGCGGCCGCACCATAGCCAGAAACTCAGACCTCGGATTGAACGGAGCTGCTTTCGCCTTGCAAGAAGCGGCCGAGAGCCAAGACGCTGCAGCGTATTGGAATAGCGCGGCGGTGGACGGGCATTGGATCAAATCTCGGCATCTTAAATCCCCGTCAGGGCTTATTTCGGAGCGGCTTTGGATCGAAGACGTACGTCGGGGTGAGAATTTTCGTTTGAACTTTCCAATTTGGGCGCGCCGTTCGTGGGACTCGCTAAAAAGGTCGCGCGCGGCCAAACAAGCTGGCTTTGACATTTGGATTCGATGGTACGAGGCCTTGCTATTAGGACGTATGGAAGGTCATCTAGATAAGACGCTGGGAGGCGAGGCTGAGAACGAGGTTGTCTTCGAACTTACCGCAACTCCAGATGATTTTTGGAGCCGGAATGCAGCAACAGTGAACGCTGATATCAAGGGTCGGATTGAAGAAGCCAAAAAACGAACTCAATCAGCACCGGCTCCACAGGTCCCCAAAACTCGGCCGGCCGCGATCGAGCCGCTTTGGCAGGGTGGCAAACTTACCTTACCGGTCGCTTTGCTCCCTTCTGATCTCGATGAGTCGTCATTGCTTGCTGCTTTAGGCGCGTTGCGTGAAGATTTGGCGGAACTGGCAGCCGACGTCACAGCGATCCAAAATATTGATCATCGGCCGGCCGAATATCTGCGCCGCCTTGCTGATCGCATTCCGGATGCCATGCCATCTCAGGCGCTGCTATTTCGCTTGGGCCATGCGAACGAAGTATTAAACGACCTTGCCCGGCGACGGATATAGAATGGCCTGATCTGCTAGCAGCTCGTTATCGCAGGTTAGTTCTCCAGTATGAACGGGCGGTACGCCAGTTTCCAAAATGGCGTGCATTCGTTCGTAATGCTGCTGAACAGAAGCTTACGACGGAGCAGGTCACGGAGGTGCCACAAATTGTCGAGACCGTTGTCACAGAGTTGCAAACGGACGACGCGAGAGAATTTGTCGATCCGGCTATTCCTGAAGCGCTGGAAGCGACGCGGGCGCCGATTGTCGATTGGGAAGAGACGCTAACCGTCGGCAATGAGCAACTCGCCGAAGACCTGCTGGAAAGCATCAATAACGTTCTGAAGCGAACTGTCGAATTATCCCTGGCTTTGAAAAGCGCAGGAATCGATCCGTTAACGTCTTGGGCGGGAACGACAGCGAAAAAATCTGTCGAAGAATTTGGCAAGGAATCTGAAAAAAGCATCATCAAGGAATTTGGGAAGCTCGGGAAAGCGACTGGACCTGCGCTTGGTCGCTTTCTCAAGCGAGCTTCTAAGGCAACAACGTATGGCGGAGTTGGGGGCGGAGGCGGCGTATTGCTACTTCAGCACCTGTTTACGT
Source organism: uncultured Alphaproteobacteria bacterium (assembly GCA_963777475.1). Classification (GTDB taxonomy): domain Bacteria; phylum Pseudomonadota; class Alphaproteobacteria; order Rhizobiales; family Xanthobacteraceae; genus Bradyrhizobium. The sequence goes on along the minus strand of CAVZQX010000020.1, from coordinate 5,738 downwards.
CGTATCCTGAAATTTTCGGTTGGCTCGAACCGGCTCTGCGATTTCTACATCTTCTTTAGCGCGCGTCGGACGGATTTTGTGACCGAAGGCCTAATCTGCCGTTCCGGTTCAGTCGCCGCGCGATCATTGTCGTTGATCGAAATCTGGGTCTGATTCGCCGTCGCCGCTCGAATTTCCCGAAGTAGCACGAAGGATGGGTGGAGCGAAGCGATACCGATCAATTGAAGTTGCGAAAATGAGGATGGGTGTCGCGAAGGGCACGCGTTATCTCTTGGCGATTTTGCCAAGTGGCAGCGAGGCTTCGGCCGCGTCGTTGATGAGATGACAAGGCGACAGAAGCTAGCGACGATCTGAAGGGTCAGAAACAAATTTCTCGGCGTCGCCTAGGTTGTGGACCCTGAATTCTCCGAAGACTTTGTGAAATTCAGATTGGCCCAATATCTTTTCGCCAATCGAGGAGATGTCCTTCATGACCCGGTCTAACTCGGAGATATATCTTTCTCTGCCTATCTCTTTCGTAAGCAACAGCCGCGCCAATTCTTGTTGGCGTGTCTGAAGCTGTGCTTGCAGATCAATCAATTGATCGCAAGTTTCTAGATCAACAGAATGTCCAAGTCCGGCTTCTAGAAGCCGCGCCATCCGTGATCGCGGATTTGGTCCCCCCTGCTGGAATCCGAAAGTCATTGAACTGCTCCTTGGCGATGGGGAATGGGAAGAACTCCCAGTGCCGGAAGAAGGTCCGGAATTGCCGTGGGAACAGATATTCGCACGGTCCGGCCAAAGCGGCCAGCCCGGGAAATTTTTCCCGTATTCATCATATAGAAAATAGGACGAACGGATATCCGCATGCGCTCCATCTGGCAGAACAACACCTGCTGGCCAAAGAATGCGGTTCGCTGTTTGGTGACAAACTCCGGTAACATAGTAAAATATGCCCGCATTGTCGCCGCCTTCGATGCAAGCTGCCTGAATGGAGCTACCATTCCCGTTACAGACACTTCTGCCGCCTGTGCTACTGCCCCAACAGCCCCAAACAGCCCCACAAGAGCTTCTTACGTATGTATGAAGCGGCACGCGCGCGAAGATAGCGTACCCCTCTAATGTCGCACTCGCGGACAAGGGCACCGGAACTCTCTCAATGCAAGCATTGCGCCAGACAGGCGCCAATTTGGGGTTACAGAGTCAATCGGAGGTGGAACCTTGGCTGATTTGCCACGTCTGGGCAAGGGCAGGTTCCGGGAAGCCTCACTAGATTTTGAGCTGGGTACGGAAAACCCAGTGTCCCTGATGACCACCATGAAATCTGAACGACGCATACCAAGTGACCCGGGCGTGTTTGGTCAACGAGATTTTATTCCTATCAAGATTCTTCAGCTTCTGAGCATGCATCCTCTCGAAAAATTCCACGCTTGCGGCGTGATCACCGCATCTATCAGCAGCAGCCGTGCGTCGTCAGTTAAATGAGGAGCACCATATACCAGGCACCGCATTGTCGTCTGGTACAGCACGCGCTGCCCCGTTTGTAACGGCGGATTACCCCTTCCGCTTTCGCTCTTTGAACTATGGCGGACGGGTCGGCTCGAATCCGCGCCTCAAATCGCGGCTGTCGTCGCTCGTAACCATAGACGCAGCAAGCCGCTCTTTTTCTTTGACAGCGGCGCGCGGATCGGGGAAAAGCCCGCCATGGCGAAAAAACCCGGGACCAATCCCAAAGGCGAGTTGGCCTTTTTCGACGTCGTCTATGAAGACGGCTCGCAGCGTTCCAACCGGCGCGTGCCGGCGGAACTCGTTGGCGGTCTGGACGGCGACGAGCCCGTGCGCGGCTATATCCTCGAGCAGGACCGCGAGATCGCCGAAAAATCCGGCCGCCCGCCGCTCGCGATCAAGAACATCAGCCGGACCGGCGCGAAGAAGAAATAAGCGGTAGCGGCGCAAGACCCGCCAAGTGTCGCTTTTTCAAGTGTCGCTGTTTCGGCCCCTTGTCTGGTGTTCCAGGTAGGCCGCCTACGCGCCGCCTACCAGCCGTCGTCACCCGCGAATGCGGGTGATCCAGTATTCCAGAGACGTCAGTGATCGAATTGAGAGAGCACGGCGTACTGGATACCCCGCTTTCGCGGGGTACGACATAAGATGGACGGGAACCACCGGGTCCGGCCCGATGATAAACTCCGCGATACCCGTCAAGTTCATTTTGCGGAAATGATCATGGGCTTCGCGAATGGCTCAACCCATCCACCGCGCTAAGGTCCTTGGTCGCGCGGACGGTTGGATGCACAGCCTCGGTGTTCTCACCCGAAACCCGAATCCGCTCTTGATCGCAACCGCACCGATCACCTGGCTCCGGAGTTTTTAAGATGCCCTCTGCCGATCGGCCGGCGACCCGGCTCGCGACAAGGCTTGCGTTCCTGGTGGCCGGTTTCGGCATCGCATGCTGGGCGCCGCTCGTCCCGCTCGCGAAGCAGCGGCTGATGATTGATGACGGCATTCTTGGGTTGCTGCTGCTTTGCCTCGGTATCGGTTCGGTCGCCGCGATGCCGCTGACCGGCGCCTTGAGCGCGCGGTACGGCAGCAAGCCGATGATCATTATCGGCGGCCTTGGCCTTGCTGCCCTGCTGCCGCTGCTGTCGATCGCCAGCTCGCCCTTGACGCTCGGATTGTCGCTCCTGGCATTCGGCGCCGCGCTCGGTTCCCTCGACGTCGCCATGAACATCCACGCGGTTGAGGTGGAACGCGCGGCGGGACGCCCGCTGATGTCGGGTTTTCATGCGCTCTTCAGTATCGGTGGTTTCGCCGGATCCGCCGTGATGACGGCCTTGCTGTCGCTGCACCTCGGAGCGCGCGCGAGCACGTTGATCTGTTCGGTTCTGATGCTGATCGCGATGCTCGTGAGCTGGCCGCGTCTGCTGCGGTCGGCGCGGGCGCAAGTCGGACCGCTGTTCGTGCGGCCGCGCGGAATCGTGTTGTTACTTGCTCTGCTGGCGGCGATCACCTTCCTTGTCGAAGGCGCGATCCTCGACTGGGGAGCGTTGCTCGTCATCGGTGCGGGCCTGGTCTCCGAGGCGCGAGGCGGGATGGGCTACATGCTGTTCTCGATGGCGATGACAGCCGGTCGGCTCTGCGGAGACGCTGTCGTGGCGCGTGTCGGGGACCGCGCCACGCTGTTCTGGGGAAGCCTGCTGGCGGTCGCGGGCTTCGCGGCCCTGCTGGTCGCGCCCGTCGCGGCAATCGCGATGGCGAGTTTCCTTCTGATTGGCCTGGGAGCATCGAACCTTGTGCCGATCCTGTTCCGCCGGGCGGGCGCACAGAAGGTGATGCCGGTCGGGCTCGCGGTCGCGGCGATCACCACGGCGGGCTATGCCGGCATCCTTGTCGGTCCCGCTGCTGTCGGTTTCGTCGCCAAGGTCGGCGGCCTCCCGACCGCGTTCTGGATATTGGCCGCGCTGATGTGCCTCGTCACGCTTTCGTCGCGCATCGTCACAGCGAACCAGAGCAGGTAGGGTGAGTGAATCCTACTGCGTGATTAGACCCTCATGGTGAGGAGGCGCTCTTGCGCCGTCTCCGGACGATGCTTCGCATCGCTCGGAGAACCATGAGGCCCCCCGCGCGCAATTCTCGGCCTCGTCCTTCGAGACGCTTGCTCGCGCAAGCTCCTCAGGATGAGGGAAAAAGCCGGTTATGACGCAGTAAGATGAAGGCGCGTGTGCGCCGTGCCATCATTCTTGAGCGCGTTTCCACCCTGGATACCCGCTTTCGCCGGGCATGTACGGCGTGTGTCGCACGAGCGATCCGCCCGATCGGCGAACCGATTTTGCACGACGGGCAATTCGCGCATGCGCGCCATGCGCAAATTGCCCGTCGTGCCAATGTGTCGCAGTGAAGCGCGCTTGCGGCGTCGGGCAAATCACAAGCATCTTCTCGCCCGTCCCGTCTCCACAAGGGGCGTATCGCGATCGTCACGGACGTGGGAAGCGGGATGCGATGGACGCGGCGATTCACTGGACGAGTGAGTTTGCTTGCGGACGGCGAAGTCGTGTGGTCCTGGCGCTCCGAAGCAGGCGCTAAGGTCTCGAGAAGCAAGCTTCTCAGGGACGACGGTGGCAACCAAGCGATGGTCACCGGGGAGAGCTCGATATAAACCGTAAACCGTCGCGCAGGGAATGCCGGTTGATCCGGCCGAACCTGTGGTGACTGCCGCCTGCGTTTTTTGTTGCAGGCGGGCCATGGGTGAGGTCGTCACCCGGCATTCCCTGCGCCCTCTGATCTTCGAGGGTGATGTTCGCAACAGCTCGGGCGCTTTTCGCGCCGCGGGAATGCGGAGTCACATCCTTCGATCGTCATGCCCCGCGAAGGAGGAGCATCCAGTACGCCGTGACGTCTCGTGTAAGCATTGCCGTCTCTGGAATACTGGATCGCCGGTCGAGCCGGGCGATGACACCGAATGGCTGTTTGAAATCTTGCATCCGAGACGAGTAGGGTGGGCTAAGGCGCATCTCGCGCCGAGCCCACCGCGACTGCATCCGGCTGATCCATGGTGGGCACGCTTACGCTTAGCCCACCCTACGTTTTTCTGGCCTGCCGAGGCGCCTGTCTGCCGCTCGCTCAGGCTTGCCCCGATCCATCCCAAAAAAGCCCCACGCATTCCGGAAAATGGACGCTAGATTAACCCCGCGATGACCACTTTTCGGTCATCGCCAAAACCCGCTGACCGGAGGACCCCATGGCCGGGCGCCGCATCGTTGTCTGGTACAACACGCGCTGCCCCGTCTGCAACGGCGGCATCGACTGGCAGCGCAACAAATTGCTTGCGGCGATTCGCGTCGGCCGCATCGCGTTCAAGGACATCAACGAGCAGCCTGAGGCGCTCATCAGCCGTGGCAGCTATGGCGCTTCGCTCGACGACGTGCGTCGCCGCCTGCACGCGACCGACGAAGACGGCAAACTCATCGTCGGCGCCGATGTCGTGATCGCGATCTGGCGGATTACGCCTGGCGAAGCCTGGTTGGCGACGCTGTTCGGCAATCCCGTGATCCTGCCGGTCACGCGCTTTGTCTATGATCGTTTCGCCGACGCACTGTTCGCCTGGAACAAGTGGAAGGGGCATTGGTGACGGCAGGCAACACCGATCCCGACAAGCCTGCCAGCCGCGCCGCGAAGAAGCGCGGCTTCCCGCACGATGCCGCCGAGCATCCATCGCAAAAAAGCCCCACGCATTACCGAACATCAATCGCCGGCTGAAGCCCGGTCATGACCTCGCGTGGGTCATCGCCCCAAAAAATCCGCAACTAAAGGAACATCATGACCGGACGTCGCCTTGTTGTCTGGTACAATACGCACTGCCCCATCTGCAACGGTGGCATCGACTGGCAGCGCAGCAAGCTCCTTCCGGCGGTCCGCGCCGGCAACATCTCGTTCAGGGACATCAACGAAAGGCCCTATGCGCTTGTCCCCTATGGCGCTTCGTTCGACGACGTGCGCCGCCGCCTGCACGCCACCGACGAAGCGGGAAAACTCATCGTCGGCGCCGATGTCGCGATCGCGATCTGGCGGGTCACGCCGGGCGAAGGGTTCCTGGCGAAACTGTTCGGCAATCGGCTGATGCTGCCGGTCACGCGCTTTGCCTATGATCGCTTCGCGGACCTGCTGTTCGCCTGGAACAAGCGGAGGGAGCAATTGGTGACGGCCGACAAGACCGACATCGGCAGATAGCGTCACTTCAGCGCGTAGGGTGGGCAAAGGCG